>NZ_CP086206.1:4800000-6016129 GCF_020790195.1 Pseudomonas sp. HN8-3 | reverse complement strand
GGATATCCCCTAAGTTGAAAGCCGGTGAGGCAAAAACAGCCGCCATTGTAGCGACCAGCCGCCCACTTATCCACATGTAGGTTGCTCACAGGGCACCCAAAATCAATGTGTTAACCGCAGAAAAGGCGACCAATGGTCTGTGCATAAGCTCTGTGGATAAACCACCCTGAGCTCGTTGCACAAGTGGGGGCAAAAGTCTGTGGGTAACCGGCCTGTGGATAACAACCCATTCCACGCACAGCTTATCCGATAGCGCAGCACAGGCAGAGCACTGCTTCTCCCCCGTGTTGTCATTCTCTGTACAGCGCGCAGAATAAGGGCTAAAGGCAGTTATCCACAGATGATCGCCTGGCTAGCTTTTATAAGCTTTACAGAAAAGCTTTAAATAACTTCCTTCTTTATTTTTATATCTATGGCATGGCGGATGAAAGCAGAACGGCTCGGAAGGCGGCAAAGATCTAATTGAAGGAAAAGCTGGTTGGAAATTGACCTAGAGGCTTGCTTTCTCTAGAATCGCCGGTCTCTTAAAACGGGGGCCATTCCGGCCCGTTGTGGACGAACCAGGTAACAACGCCATGAAACGTACTTTCCAACCAAGCACCATCAAACGCGCCCGTACTCACGGCTTCCGTGCTCGCATGGCTACCAAGAACGGCCGTGCTGTCCTGTCGCGTCGCCGCGCCAAAGGTCGTGCGCGTCTGGCAGTTTGATAATCCGGTACTGGTGGTGAGTCAGGACTTCAGTCGGGAAAAGCGTCTGCTTACCCCCCGGCATTTCAAGGCAGTCTTTGACTCCCCCACCGGCAAGGTTCCGGGGAAAAATCTCCTGCTCCTTGCGCGTAACAACGATCTTGATCACCCCCGTCTCGGGCTGGTGATTGGCAAGAAGAGCGTCAAGCTCTCCGTTGAGCGCAATCGCCTCAAGCGTCTGATGCGCGAATCGTTTCGCCTCCACCAGGACACTCTGGTTGGTTGGGATATTGTTATCGTCGCGCGCAAAGGCTTGGGTGATGTAGAAAACCCCGAATTGATTCAGCATTTCGGCAAGCTCTGGAAACGTTTGGCTCGTACCCACAAGCCAGCACCAGTAGTCAGCACCGAAACTGTAGGGGTAGACAGCCTTGATGCGTAAACTGGCAATCGTTCCGATCCAGTTTTATCGCTATGCCATTAGTCCTCTGATGGCCAGCCACTGTCGTTTCTACCCCAGTTGTTCCTGCTACGCGTTAGAGGCCATAGAAAATCATGGTCTTCTGCGCGGTGGCTGGCTGACCTTTCGTCGTTTAGGTCGCTGTCATCCGTGGAATCCCGGTGGTTATGACCCGGTTCCACCTATCCCTACCTCCCGTTCTTCTTCGATGGCCGAGTAATCATGGATATTAAACGCACAATCCTGATCGTCGCCCTGGCAATCGTGTCCTATGTCATGGTCCTTAAATGGAACCAGGACTACGGCCAGGCTGCCCTGCCGACTCAGAATGTTGCTACCAATCAGGCTGCGCCGGCTATTCCGGACACCCCGCTGGGTAACAATGCGTCCGCGAGTGCCGATGTTCCCAGCGCGAATGGCGAGACAAGTGCCCCGTTAGAAACGCCAGTGGTCACCAACAAAGACCTCATCCACGTGAAAACGGATGTGCTCGACCTGGCTATCGACCCACAAGGTGGTGATATTGCACAGCTGAAGCTGCCGCTTTATCCACGTCGCCAGGATCATCCGGATGTTCCGTTCCAGCTGTTCGATAACGGCGGTGAACGTACTTATCTGGCGCAAAGCGGCCTGACCGGCACCAATGGTCCGGATGCACGTGCTACCGGTCGTCCGGTTTATTCGACCGAGCAAAAGACTTATCAACTGGCAGACGGCCAGAACCAGTTGAACGTCGACCTGAAATTCAGCCTCGACGGCGTCAACTACATCAAGCGTTTCAGCTTTACCCGTGGTTTGTACGATCTGAAGGTCACTTACCTGATCGACAACACCAGCGACAAAGCCTGGAGCGGCAACCTGTTTGCCCAGCTCAAGCGTGACGCCAGTTCCGATCCGTCTTCCAGCACCGCCACCGGCACCGCGACTTACCTGGGCGCCGCCCTGTGGACAAGTAACGAGCCGTACAAAAAAGTGTCGATGAAAGATATCGACAAGGGCACGCTGAAAGAAACCGTCCAGGGTGGCTGGGTAGCGTGGCTGCAGCACTACTTCGTGACCGCCTGGATTCCGAACAAGGGTGACGCGAACCTGGTTCAAACCCGCAAGGACAGCCAGGGCAACTACATCATTGGGTTCACTGGCCCGGCGTTGACCGTCGCTCCAGGTGCCAAGGCTGAAACCAGCGCTACCCTGTACGCCGGTCCTAAAAGCCAGGCCGTATTGAAAGAGTTGTCCCCAGGTCTGGAATTGACTGTGGATTACGGCTTCCTGTGGTTCATTGCCCAGCCGATCTTCTGGCTGTTGCAACATATCCACAGCATCGTCGGCAACTGGGGCTGGTCGATCATCTTCCTGACCATGCTGATCAAGGGGATCTTCTTCCCACTGTCGGCAGCCAGCTACAAGTCGATGGCGCGTATGCGTGCCGTTGCCCCGAAACTGGCGGCACTGAAAGAACAACATGGCGATGACCGGCAGAAAATGTCGCAGGCCATGATGGAGCTGTACAAGAAAGAGAAGATCAACCCGCTGGGTGGATGCTTGCCTATTCTGGTACAGATGCCGGTGTTCCTGTCGCTGTACTGGGTACTGCTGGAAAGCGTGGAAATGCGCCAAGCGCCGTTCATGCTGTGGATAACTGACCTGTCGATCAAGGACCCGTTCTTTATCCTGCCGATAATCATGGGCGCGACCATGTTTATCCAGCAGCGTCTGAACCCAACCCCGCCGGATCCGATGCAGGCCAAGGTAATGAAAATGATGCCAATCATCTTCACCTTCTTCTTCCTGTGGTTCCCTGCTGGCTTGGTACTGTACTGGGTGGTCAACAACGTGTTGTCGATCTCTCAACAGTGGTACATCACACGTAAGATCGAAGCGGCTACCAAAAAAGCCGAGGCGTAATTTACTCTGTGGATAACCACTCAAGACGCCCCCTAGTGGGGCGTTTTGCTTTCCGTCACTTTTGTTCTGGAACCTGCTGATGAGCGCTCCTCGTGAAACCATCGCTGCTGTCGCCACCGCTCAGGGCCGAGGCGGAGTCGGTATCGTTCGAATTTCCGGCCCCTTGGCGGGCGTTGCGGCCATGGCAATCAGTGGCCGAGAGCTGAAACCCCGTTATGCCCATTACGGCCAGTTTCTGGATGCTGACCAAAGCGTATTGGACGAGGGCTTGGCGATCTATTTTCCGGGACCCAACTCTTTCACCGGTGAAGATGTCCTGGAATTACAGGGGCACGGTGGTCCTGTGGTCCTGGATATGCTCCTGCAGCGTTGCTTGCAACTGGGTTGCCGCTTGGCACGGCCTGGGGAATTCAGCGAACGGGCATTTCTGAACGACAAGCTCGATTTGGCCCAAGCCGAAGCGATTGCGGATTTGATCGAAGCCAGTTCTGCACAGGCTGCACGTAACGCTTTGCGCTCATTGCAGGGGGCTTTTTCCCTGCGTGTGCATAACCTTACCGAACAACTGATCAGTCTGCGTATCTACGTTGAAGCGGCGATCGATTTTCCCGAAGAAGAAATCGACTTCCTCGCGGATGGCCATGTGCTGGCAATGTTGGATAAGGTCCGTGAGGAATTATCCACAGTCCTGCGTGAAGCCGGGCAGGGAGCCTTGCTGCGCGATGGTATGACGGTGGTGATTGCCGGGCGGCCCAATGCCGGTAAATCCAGCCTGCTCAACGCCCTGGCAGGGCGCGAGGCGGCGATCGTCACCGAGATTGCCGGCACTACCCGGGATATCTTGCGCGAACATATCCACATCGACGGCATGCCGCTTCACGTCGTCGACACCGCCGGGCTGCGCGACACCGACGACCAGGTGGAAAAAATTGGTGTGGAACGCGCGCTCAAGGCTATCGGGGAAGCCGATCGTGTGTTGTTGGTCGTCGATGCCACGGCACCGGAAGCTGTGGATCCTTTTGCGCTGTGGCCAGAATTCCTCGAGCAACGACCTGACCCGGCCAAAGTCACCTTGATTCGTAACAAGGCCGACCTGACGGGTGAAGCGATTGCCCTGCAAACCAGTGAGGATGGCCATGTCACTATCAGCCTGAGCGCCAAAGCGGCAGGTGACGGCCTGGAATTGCTGCGTGAGCATCTCAAGGCCTGCATGGGCTATGAACAGACCTCGGAAAGCAGCTTCAGTGCACGTCGCAGGCATCTTGAGGCACTGCGCCATGCCAGTGCCGCCTTGGAGCACGGCCGGGCGCAGCTGACCTTGGCGGGTGCTGGGGAGCTGCTGGCTGAAGATTTACGTCAAGCACAGCAACTGCTGGGAGAAATTACCGGCGCGTTCAGCTCGGACGATTTGCTGGGCAGGATCTTCTCCAGCTTCTGCATCGGTAAATAGACCTTCGTTGTCCACAGACAGGCCATTCGCGCCTGTCTGTTCAGCCCGTTTCAGGGCAACCCCATCATTTTTTGACTGACTCGCCGAGCAATCGGTGTTTTTCCGTGCGCGCTATTCGCCTCGGCTGGTACTTTTCTGTGGATTAAACCCTGTGAGTAACCGCGCCTGTGCCCAGTTGATAACAGGGCTTGAAACCTGAGTAAAAACCCGCCTGTGGATAACCATCACTTTAATCCACAGGCTTAAAGCACTTATCCAAGGGCCTCATTGGCACATGACCACAGACTTTTGAATCGCTGTACACATTGAATATAAAGGGCTGTAGAGATCTATCCACAGAAACGTTGCTCAGTAGAAATAAACATAAAAACAAAGATTTAATAAATTTCTCTCTTTTAATTTCTATTGTCTGTGATTCATCCACAGCTGGTTAAATTTTGTGCAAAGGGTTCTTTAGGAAGGGCGAAGTCCCTATACTTGCCGCCATAGCTCCAAAACTCTTTCAACAGACAATTCCTGATTACCTACATAAGCAGGCACGAGGTGCGTGGTGGATTTCCCTTCCCGTTTTGAAGTGATCGTCATCGGCGGCGGTCATGCCGGTACCGAGGCAGCACTGGCGTCAGCACGCATGGGCGTAAAAACCCTGTTGCTTACGCACAACGTGGAAACCCTCGGTGCCATGAGTTGCAACCCCGCTATTGGCGGGATTGGCAAAAGCCATCTGGTCAAGGAAATCGATGCCCTTGGCGGTGTAATGGCGATGGCCACCGACAAAGGTGGTATTCAATTTCGCGTGCTAAACAGCCGTAAAGGCCCGGCCGTAAGGGCTACCCGAGCCCAGGCCGACCGCATCCTGTACAAGGCAGCGGTGCGCGAAACCCTGGAAAACCAGCCGAACCTGTGGATATTTCAGCAGGCTGCCGATGACCTGATCGTCGAGCAGGACCAGGTACGCGGTGTCGTCACGCAAATGGGTCTGCGTTTTCACGCAGACTCGGTAGTACTGACCACAGGGACGTTCCTCGGCGGACTTATCCACATTGGTATGCAAAATTATTCCGGTGGTCGCGCTGGTGATCCGCCGTCGATTGCCCTGGCAAAACGTCTGCGTGAACTGCCGCTGCGCGTCGGCCGCTTGAAAACCGGTACCCCGCCACGCATTGACGGGCGCTCTGTGGATTTCTCGGTGATGACCGAGCAAGCCGGCGATACGCCGATCCCGGTGATGTCGTTCATGGGTTCCAAAGAACAGCACCCCAAACAGGTCAGTTGCTGGATTACCCATACCAACGCCCGTACCCACGAAATCATTGCCGCGAACCTTGATCGTTCGCCGATGTATTCCGGGGTGATCGAAGGCATTGGCCCGCGGTATTGCCCGTCGATCGAAGACAAGATCCACCGCTTTGCCGACAAGGAAAGCCACCAGGTCTTTATCGAACCCGAAGGCTTGACCACTCACGAGCTGTATCCCAACGGGATTTCCACCTCGCTGCCGTTCGATGTGCAGATCCAGATCGTGCAATCGATTCGCGGTATGGAAAATGCGCACATCGTGCGTCCCGGCTACGCCATCGAGTACGACTACTTCGACCCGCGTGATCTGAAATACAGCCTGGAAACCAAGGTGATCGGGGGGTTGTTCTTTGCTGGCCAAATCAACGGGACCACCGGTTACGAAGAAGCCGGCGCCCAAGGTTTGCTGGCCGGAACCAACGCGGCATTGCGTGCACAAGGCAAAGACAGCTGGTGCCCGCGTCGTGATGAAGCGTACATCGGCGTATTGGTCGATGACCTGATCACCCTGGGCACCCAGGAACCGTACCGCATGTTCACTTCCCGCGCGGAATACCGTCTGATCCTGCGCGAAGACAACGCCGATCTACGCCTGACTGAAAAAGGTCGCGAGTTGGGCCTGGTCGATGACGCGCGCTGGGCTGCCTTCTGCAAAAAACGTGAAAGCATTGCGCTTGAAGAGCAACGCCTGAAAAGTACCTGGGTTCGCCCAGGCACCGAGCAGGGCGACGCGATCGCGGAAAAATTCGGCACGCCGTTGACCCATGAGTACAACTTGCTCAACCTGCTTTCTCGTCCGGAAATCGACTACGCTGGTCTGGTTGAAGTGACAGGCCAGGGCGCAGAAGACCCACAAGTCGCCGAACAGGTGGAGATCAAGACCAAGTACGCCGGTTACATTGATCGCCAGCAGGACGAAATCGCCCGGCTGCGCGCCAGTGAAGACACCAAGCTGCCTGTGGATATTGACTACACCGGGATTTCCGGGCTGTCGAAAGAAATTCAAAGCAAGCTGGGGATAACTCGGCCTGAAACACTCGGGCAGGCTTCACGTATCCCTGGCGTGACCCCAGCAGCTATTTCGCTGTTGATGATTCATTTGAAAAAACGCGGCGCGGGCCGTCAGTTGGAGCAAAGCGCTTGAGTTCGTTGGTCACCTCGCAACACGCCGAAGAGTTATCCACAGGGGCGCGCCAGTTGGGCGTAGCGTTGACCGAGGTCCAGCATGAGTTACTGCTGGGCTACCTGGCCCTGTTGATCAAATGGAACAAGGCCTACAACCTGACCGCAGTGCGTGATCCAGACGAAATGGTCTCGCGCCATCTGCTCGATAGTCTCAGTGTGATGCCGTTCATCGAAAACGGTCGCTGGCTGGATGTCGGCAGCGGCGGCGGGATGCCTGGTATTCCGCTGGCCATCCTGTTTCCCGAGTCGCAAGTGACCTGCCTGGACAGCAACGGCAAGAAAACCCGCTTCCTGACCCAGGTCAAACTCGAACTCAAGCTGGACAACCTGCACGTTATCCACAGTCGCGTCGAAGCCTTTACGCCTGAACAGCCTTTCCACGGAATTGTTTCCCGGGCGTTCAGCAGCATGGAGAACTTCAGCAACTGGACTCGCCATCTAGGCGATCGCGACACGCGCTGGCTGGCAATGAAGGGCGTCCATCCAAGCGACGAGCTGTTAGCATTGCCGGCAGACTTCCACCTCGATAGCGAACACGCCTTGGCCGTCCCCGGTTGCCAAGGCCAACGCCATCTGCTGATACTGCGCCGCACGGCATGATTGGGAACACAAGCAAGAATGGCTAAGGTATTCGCGATTGCGAACCAGAAAGGTGGTGTGGGTAAAACCACCACCTGTATCAACCTCGCAGCATCCCTGGTCGCCACCAAGCGTCGGGTGCTGTTGATCGATCTCGATCCACAGGGCAACGCCACCATGGGTAGCGGTGTGGATAAACACGGCCTTGAAAACTCGGTCTACGATTTGCTGATTGGTGAATGTGACCTGGCCCAGGCCATGCACTATTCCGAGCACGGTGGTTACCAACTGCTGCCGGCCAACCGCGATTTGACCGCGGCGGAAGTGGTGTTGCTGGAAATGCAGATGAAAGAAAGCCGTCTGCGCAGCGCCTTGGCACCTATCCGCGAGAATTACGACTACATTTTGATCGACTGCCCGCCGTCGCTGTCGATGCTCACACTCAACGCGCTGGTTGCCGCCGATGGGGTGATTATCCCCATGCAGTGCGAGTACTTCGCCCTTGAGGGCTTGAGCGACCTTGTGGATAACATCAAGCGTATCGCTGAGTTGCTCAACCCGAACCTGAAAGTCGAAGGCCTGCTGCGGACCATGTATGACCCGCGCCTGAGCCTGATGAACGATGTCTCGGCGCAGCTCAAGGAACATTTTGGCGATCAGTTGTACGACACCGTGATTCCACGCAACATCCGCCTGGCCGAAGCACCAAGCTATGGCATGCCCGCGCTGGCGTACGATAAATCCTCGCGTGGTGCCATTGCCTACCTGGCGCTGGCTGGCGAGATGGTTCGTCGTCAACGCCGCAATTCACGCACCGCTGCAGCCCAGCCAACTTAAGGAATCCCCATGGCCGTCAAGAAACGAGGTCTCGGACGTGGACTGGATGCACTCCTGAGTGGTCCTACCGTCACATCGCTTGAAGAACAAGCGGTGCAGGCCGACGAGCGCGAGCTGCAGCACTTGCCCCTGGATCTGATCCAGCGCGGCAAATACCAGCCGCGGCGGGACATGGATCCCCAGGCGCTGGAAGAACTGGCCAACTCGATCAAGGCCCAGGGCGTGATGCAACCGATTGTGGTGCGCCCAATTGGCAGCGGTCGCTTTGAGATCATCGCCGGTGAACGTCGCTGGCGCGCCAGCCAACAGGCAGGCAAGGAAACCATCCCGGCGATGGTGCGCGATGTGCCGGATGAAACTGCCATCGCCATGGCGTTGATCGAGAACATCCAGCGTGAGGACCTCAACCCGATCGAAGAAGCGATCGCGTTGCAGCGTTTGCAGCAGGAATTTCAGCTGACCCAGCAACAAGTGGCCGAGGCGGTCGGAAAATCCCGTGTCACGGTTTCCAACTTGCTGCGTCTGATCGCCTTGCCGGAAGTCATCAAGACCATGTTGTCCCATGGCGATCTGGAAATGGGCCACGCTCGTGCTTTGCTGGGTTTGCCGGAAAATCAACAGGTTGAAGGGGCGCGACACGTTGTCGCACGAGGGCTCACCGTTCGTCAGACCGAGGCCCTGGTTCGCCAGTGGCTCAGCGGTAAACCTGCACCGGTTGAAACCGCCAAACCTGATCCGGATATCGCGCGCCTCGAGCAGCGCCTGGCCGAGCGGCTAGGCTCTGCGGTGCAAATTCGCCACGGCAAGAAGGGCAAAGGCCAACTGGTCATCGGATATAACTCCCTCGATGAGCTTCAGGGCGTCCTTGCCCACATCCGCTGAAACATTTGCTTATGTAGCGCGTGATCGGAAATCACTACCCGACAGTTGAATAGGGGCAGAACCGCCCCTATACTCTGCGCGCATTTTGTCGGCACAAATTATGCCAAGTTATTGATTTCCGGCAGCCGACCATTGAGGAGCAAGAGTGATGGAAACCCGCACGCCAAACACGTTGCCGTTCCATCGCTTGGCTGTTTTTCCGGTTTTGTTGGCTCAATTTGTCATTTTGCTGATCGCCGCTTTGGCGCTTTGGTACTGGCATGGAGTCGTAGCCGGATATTCAGGACTCTGCGGAGGCCTGATAGCCTTGCTGCCCAATATGTATTTTGCTCACAGGGCCTTTCGGTTTTCCGGCGCCCGAGCAGCCCAGGCTATCGTGCGGTCTTTTTATGCCGGCGAAGCAGGGAAACTGATTTTGACGGCAGTGCTGTTTGCACTGACCTTTGCAGGTGTGAAGCCATTGGCGCCGCTGGCTGTATTCGGCGTCTTCGTGTTGACCCAACTGGTCAGCTGGTTCGCTCCCCTGCTAATGAAAACAAGACTTTCGAAACCTTAGGGCGTTTGAGGCAACCATGGCAGAAACAACCGCTTCGGGCTATATCCAGCACCACTTGCAGAACCTGACCTTCGGTCAGCTTCCTAATGGCGGCTGGGGCTTTGCCCACACCGCAGCAGAAGCCAAAGAAATGGGTTTCTGGGCTTTCCACCTGGATACTCTGGGTTGGTCGGTCGCATTGGGTCTGATCTTCGTCCTGATTTTCCGCATGGCGGCAAAGAAGGCGACTTCCGGTCAGCCAGGTGCTTTGCAGAACTTCGTTGAAGTATTGGTCGAATTCGTCGATGGCAGCGTGAAAGACAGCTTCCATGGCCGTAGCCCGGTGATTGCACCGTTGGCACTGACCATCTTCGTCTGGGTATTCCTGATGAACGCCGTCGACCTGATCCCGGTGGACTGGATTCCTCAGTTGGCCATGGCGATCTCCGGCGATCCGCACATCCCATTCCGTGCCGTATCCACCACTGACCCGAACGCTACCCTGGGCATGGCCCTGTCGGTGTTCGCGTTGATCATTTTCTACAGCATCAAGGTCAAGGGCATCGGCGGCTTCATCGGCGAACTGACCCTGCACCCGTTCGGCAGCAAGAACATCTTCGTTCAAGCCCTGCTGATCCCGGTGAACTTCCTGCTGGAATTCGTGACCCTGATCGCCAAGCCGATTTCCCTGGCTCTGCGACTGTTCGGCAACATGTATGCCGGCGAGCTGGTGTTCATTCTGATCGCTGTGATGTTCGGCAGCGGTCTGCTCTGGCTTAGCGGCCTGGGCGTAGTACTGCAGTGGGCGTGGGCTGTGTTCCACATCCTGATCATTACCCTGCAGGCCTTCATCTTCATGATGCTGACCATCGTCTATCTGTCGATGGCGCACGAAGAGAACCATTAAGACCAGTCTCGACTAGTCTGATGTCCTTCCCGGTCAAACGGGAAGGTGGCCCAACAGGGCTATGAAACGATTTGTTTTACCGCTTTAAAATCTAAAAAACCTAAACCATACGACGTAAAAGTCGGGAGGAAAGATGGAAACTGTAGTTGGTCTAACCGCTATCGCTGTTGCACTGTTGATCGGCCTGGGCGCCCTGGGTACTGCCATTGGTTTCGGCCTGCTGGGCGGCAAATTCCTGGAAGGCGCAGCGCGTCAGCCAGAAATGGTCCCAATGCTGCAAGTTAAAATGTTCATCGTCGCCGGCCTGCTCGACGCCGTGACCATGATCGGCGTTGGTATCGCACTGTTCTTCACCTTCGCGAACCCCTTCGTTGGTCAACTCGCTGGCTAATCACTCGAATTTTCGAGTGATTGGGGTGATGGACAACGAATGAGCGAGGTGTTGGCGTGAACATTAATGCAACCCTGATTGGCCAATCCGTTGCGTTCTTCATTTTTGTAGTGTTTTGCATGAAGTTCGTGTGGCCTCCGGTCATCGCGGCTTTGCACGAACGTCAGAAGAAGATCGCGGATGGTTTGGACGCTGCCAGCCGTGCAGCTCGCGACCTGGAGTTGGCCCACGAGAAAGTGGGTCAGCAACTGCGCGAAGCTAAAGCACAGGCAGCCGAGATCATTGAGCAAGCCAAGAAACGCGGTAACCAGATCGTCGAAGAGGCTGTTGAAAAAGCCCGCGTCGAAGCTGACCGTGTGAAGGCTTCGGCTCATGCCGAGATCGAACAGGAACTGAACGGCGTCAAAGACGCGCTGCGTGCCCAACTGGGTGCTCTGGCGGTCGGCGGTGCTGAGAAGATCCTCGGTGCCACAATCGATCAAAACGCGCACGCGGAGCTGGTTAACAAACTGGCTGCTGAAATTTAAGCGAGGGCGATCATGGCAGAACTGACCACGTTGGCCCGACCTTACGCTAAGGCAGCCTTCGAGCACGCCCAGGCCCACCAGCAGCTGGCCTCTTGGTCAGCCATGCTCGGCCTGGCTGCAGCAGTGTCGCAAGACGACACCATGCAGCGCGTGCTCAAGGCCCCGCGCCTGACGAGCGCAGACAAGGCCGCCACTTTTATTGAAGTGTGCGGCGACAAGTTTGATGTGAAGGTGCAGAACTTCATCCACGTCATTG
This sequence comes from Pseudomonas sp. HN8-3, assembly GCF_020790195.1. Taxonomy (NCBI): domain Bacteria; kingdom Pseudomonadati; phylum Pseudomonadota; class Gammaproteobacteria; order Pseudomonadales; family Pseudomonadaceae; genus Pseudomonas; species Pseudomonas sp. HN8-3. Next base: position 6,004,227 of record NZ_CP086206.1, on the reverse strand, counting down.
CCGAAAACGACCGTCTCCCGCTATTGCCGGAGATCGCCGCTCTGTTCGACCTGTACAAGGCCGAAGCAGAGAAATCGGTAGACGTTGAAGTGACCAGTGCTTTCGCATTGAACCAAGAACAGCAAGACAAACTCGCCAAGGTTCTCAGTGCACGACTCAATCGGGAAGTGCGCCTGCAAGCTTCGGAGGACGCATCCCTGATTGGTGGTGTTGTTATCCGTGCCGGCGACCTGGTTATCGATGGCTCGATTCGCGGCAAAATCGCGAAACTTGCCGAAGCATTGAAATCTTGAGTTTGAAGGGGCAGCAGAGCAATGCAGCAACTCAATCCTTCCGAAATAAGTGAAATTATCAAGGGCCGCATCGACAAGCTCGATGTGACCTCCCAAGCCCGTAACGAAGGCACTGTCGTCAGCGTATCTGACGGCATCGTGCGGATTCACGGTCTGGCCGACGTAATGTACGGCGAGATGATCGAGTTTCCGGGCGGCGTCTACGGTATGGCCCTCAACCTGGAGCAAGACTCCGTAGGTGCCGTTGTATTGGGCGCGTACACCAGTCTGGCTGAAGGCATGAGCGCCAAGTGCACAGGCCGCATCCTGGAAGTTCCGGTTGGTAAGGAACTGCTGGGTCGCGTAGTCGACGCACTGGGTAACCCTGTTGACGGTAAAGGTCCACTGGGCAACACCGAGACCGACGCGGTCGAGAAAGTTGCTCCAGGCGTGATCTGGCGTAAGTCGGTAGACCAGCCTGTACAGACTGGCTACAAGGCTGTCGATGCCATGATCCCGGTCGGCCGTGGCCAGCGTGAGCTGATCATCGGTGACCGTCAGATCGGTAAAACCGCTCTGGCGATCGACGCGATCATCAACCAGAAAGACAGCGGCATTTTCTGCGTCTACGTAGCCATCGGTCAGAAGCAATCGACCATCGCCAACGTGGTTCGCAAGCTGGAAGAAAACGGCGCCCTGGCCAACACGATCATCGTGGCTGCCAGTGCTTCGGAATCTCCTGCGCTGCAATTCCTGGCACCGTACTCCGGTTGCACCATGGGTGAATTCTTCCGCGACCGCGGTGAAGACGCGCTGATCGTTTATGACGATCTGTCCAAGCAAGCAGTGGCTTACCGCCAGATTTCCCTGCTGCTGCGCCGTCCACCAGGCCGTGAAGCCTACCCAGGCGACGTGTTCTATCTCCACTCCCGTCTGCTGGAGCGCGCTTCCCGCGTTTCGGAAGAATACGTAGAGAAGTTCACCAACGGCGCAGTGACCGGCAAAACCGGTTCCCTGACCGCACTGCCGATCATCGAAACCCAGGCTGGCGACGTTTCCGCGTTCGTTCCGACCAACGTGATTTCCATCACTGACGGTCAGATCTTCCTGGAATCGGCCATGTTCAACTCCGGGATCCGTCCTGCTGTGAACGCCGGTGTTTCGGTATCCCGTGTGGGTGGTGCCGCTCAGACCAAGATCATCAAGAAGCTCTCCGGTGGTATCCGTACCGCTCTGGCTCAGTACCGTGAACTGGCGGCATTCGCCCAGTTCGCTTCTGACCTGGACGAAGCGACCCGTAAGCAACTTGAGCATGGTCAGCGCGTTACCGAGCTGATGAAGCAGAAGCAATACGCCCCAATGTCGATCGCTGACATGGCGTTGTCGCTGTATGCCGCTGAGCGTGGGTTCCTGACCGACGTTGAAATCGCCAAGGTCGGCAGCTTTGAACAAGCGCTGATTGCTTACTTCAACCGCGATCACGCCGAATTGATGGCGAAGATCAACGTGAAGGGTGACTTCAATGACGATATCGACGCTGGCATGAAAGCCGGTATCGAGAAGTTCAAGGCCACCCAAACCTGGTAAGCCGCAGCGGGAGCCGCAAGGCTCCCGCTTGCTAACCTGATAGGTGTTACATGGCAGGCGCAAAAGAGATTCGCAGTAAGATTGCGAGCATCAAAAGCACGCAAAAAATTACCAGCGCCATGGAAAAAGTGGCGGTCAGCAAAATGCGCAAGGCACAAATGCGCATGGCTGCTAGCCGTCCTTATGCGGAGCGTATCCGCCAGGTAATTGGGCATCTGGCCAACGCCAACCCGGAATACCGCCACCCGTTCATGATCGAGCGCGCCGTCAAGCGTGCAGGTTATGTGGTAGTGAGCAGTGACCGTGGTTTGTGCGGTGGTCTGAATACCAACCTGTTCAAGGCCCTGGTCAAGGACATGGCGGTAAACCGCGAAAACGGCGTCGAGATCGATCTGTGTGTGGTGGGTAGCAAGGGTGCGGCCTTTTTCCGCAACTTCGGCGGTAACGTCGTTGCAGCTATCAGCCATCTGGGTGAAGAGCCGTCGATCAATGATTTGATCGGCAGTGTGAAGGTGATGCTGGATGCGTACCTGGAAGGCCGTATTGACCGCCTTTCCGTGGTATCCAACAAGTTCATCAACACCATGACCCAGCAGCCAACCGTGGAGCAATTGATTCCACTGGTGGCGACTCCGGATCAGGAACTCAAGCACCACTGGGACTACCTCTACGAACCAGACGCCAAAGAGCTGCTTGATGGCTTGATGGTGCGCTACGTGGAGTCGCAGGTGTACCAGGCGGTGGTCGAGAACAACGCAGCTGAACAAGCGGCGCGGATGATCGCGATGAAAAACGCTACCGATAACGCCGGTGATCTGATCAGCGATTTGCAGCTGATCTACAACAAGGCGCGTCAGGCTGCGATCACCCAAGAGATCTCGGAAATCGTCGGCGGCGCTGCCGCGGTTTAACGGTTCAAATATTCAGAGGATCCAGCTATGAGTAGCGGACGTATCGTTCAAATCATCGGCGCCGTTATCGACGTGGAATTTCCACGCGACAGCGTACCGAGCATCTACAACGCGCTGAAAGTACAAGGCGCGGAAACTACCCTGGAAGTTCAGCAACAGCTGGGCGACGGCGTAGTTCGTACCATTGCGATGGGTTCCACCGAAGGCTTGAAGCGCGGTCTGGACGTTGTCGACACTGGCGCTGCCATCTCCGTACCGGTCGGTAAAGCGACCCTGGGCCGGATCATGGACGTACTGGGCAACCCGATCGACGAAGCTGGCCCGATCGCTACCGAAGAGCGCTGGGGCATTCACCGCGCAGCACCTTCGTTCGCAGAACAAGCGGGCGGCAACGACCTGCTGGAAACCGGCATCAAGGTTATCGACCTGGTTTGCCCGTTCGCCAAAGGCGGTAAAGTCGGTCTGTTCGGTGGTGCCGGTGTAGGCAAGACCGTAAACATGATGGAACTGATCCGTAACATCGCCATCGAGCACAGCGGTTATTCCGTGTTCGCAGGTGTGGGTGAGCGTACTCGTGAGGGTAACGACTTCTACCACGAGATGAAGGACTCCAACGTTCTGGACAAAGTGGCACTGGTTTACGGTCAGATGAACGAGCCGCCGGGAAACCGTCTGCGCGTAGCACTGACTGGCCTGACCATGGCCGAGAAGTTCCGTGACGAAGGTAACGACGTTCTGTTGTTCGTCGACAACATCTACCGTTACACCCTGGCCGGTACTGAAGTATCCGCACTGCTGGGCCGTATGCCTTCTGCAGTAGGTTACCAGCCGACCCTGGCTGAAGAGATGGGCGTTCTGCAAGAACGTATCACTTCGACCAAGGAAGGTTCGATCACCTCGATCCAAGCGGTATACGTACCTGCGGATGACTTGACCGACCCGTCGCCAGCCACCACCTTCGCCCACTTGGACGCCACCGTCGTTCTGTCCCGTGACATCGCTTCCCTGGGTATCTACCCAGCGGTCGATCCACTCGACTCGACTTCGCGCCAGCTGGATCCGAACGTGATCGGCCAGGAGCACTACGACACCGCTCGCGGCGTTCAGTACGTGCTGCAGCGTTACAAAGAACTGAAGGACATCATTGCGATCCTGGGTATGGACGAGCTGTCGGAAGCCGACAAGCAGTTGGTAAACCGTGCTCGTAAGATCCAGCGTTTCTTGTCGCAGCCGTTCTTCGTGGCTGAAGTCTTCACCGGTGCCTCGGGTAAATACGTTTCCCTGAAAGACACCATTGCTGGCTTCAAAGGCATCCTCAACGGTGACTACGACCACCTGCCAGAACAAGCGTTCTACATGGTCGGCGGCATCGAAGAAGCGATCGAGAAAGCCAAGAAACTGTAATCCAGGCGCCCGGCAACGGGCGCTCATCAGGTTGAGGCAATCAGATGGCTATGACAGTCCATTGCGATATCGTCAGCGCGGAAGGGGAAATTTTCTCCGGTCTGGTCGAGTTTGTAACAGCGCACGGCGACTTGGGTGATCTTGGTATCGCCATGGGTCACGCCCCGCTGATCACAAGCTTGAAGCCAGGTCCGATCACTCTGACCAAGCAAGGCGGGGAAAAAGAGGTGTTCTACATCTCTGGTGGTTTCCTCGAGGTTCAGCCGAACATGGTCAAGGTACTTGCCGACACCGTGCAACGTGCTGGCGACCTGGATGAAGCCTCCGCTCAGGAAGCCGTCAAGGCTGCCGAGAAGGCCCTGAACGAAAAAGGCGCAGACTTCGACTACAGCGCTGCTGCAGTTCGTCTGGCCGAGGCTGCAGCTCAGCTGCGCACGCTCCAGCAGATCCGCAAGAAGTAAGCGGCCTTGCCGTTACACTTCATGCGTGATTGATTAAAAAGGGTGGCCTCGGCTACCCTTTTTCTTTTTTTGCAAAACACTTCTTTGGTCTGAACCCGGACCGCCCAGGATTGGTAGCCATTCATGTCTCTTGAAATCGTCATTCTCGCCGCAGGCCAGGGCACCCGTATGCGTTCAGCCCTGCCCAAGGTGCTGCACCCGGTCGCGGGTAACTCCATGCTGGGTCATGTTATCCACAGCGCCCGGCAATTGGACCCGCAACGTATTCATGTGGTGATTGGCCACGGTGCAGACGTGGTCCGTGAGCGTCTGGCTGCGGACGACTTGAATTTCGTATTGCAAGACAAGCAACTGGGCACCGGCCACGCTACCGCGCAAGCCGTGCCCTTCATTACCGCCGACACGGTGCTGATCCTCTATGGCGATGTACCGCTGATTGAAGTAGAAACCCTGCAACGACTGCTCAAGCACGTAGTGCCTGGCCAGATGGGCTTGCTCACCGTTGAGTTGGACGACCCTACCGGCTATGGCCGCATCGTGCGCAATGCCGACGGCAAGGTTGCCGCGATCGTCGAGCACAAGGACGCCAGTGAAGCCCAGCGCGCCATTACCGAAGGCAACACCGGCATTCTTGCCGTACCTGCCGATAAGCTGGGCGACTGGATGAGCCGTCTGTCCAACAACAATGCCCAGGGCGAGTACTACCTCACCGATGTCATTGAGATGGCCGTCAGCGATGGCCTGGTGGTCGCCACTGAGCAGCCCCACGACCCGATGGAAGTGCAGGGCGCCAACGACCGCAAGCAGCTTGCAGAGCTGGAGCGTCACTACCAGTTGCGTGAAGGCCTGCGTCTGATGGCCCAGGGCGTGACCCTGCGTGACCCGGCGCGTTTCGATGTGCGTGGCGACGTAACAGTAGGCCGCGACGTGCTGATCGATATCAACGTGATCCTCGAAGGCCGGGTGATCATTGAAGACAATGTGGTCATCGGCCCGAACTGCGTGATCAAGGACAGCACCTTGCGCAAAGGCGTGGTCGTCAAGGCCAACAGCCATGTCGACGGTGCCGTGATGGGTGAGGGCAGCGATGCAGGGCCGTTTGCGCGCTTGCGTCCAGGTAGCGAGCTGGGGGCCAAGGCCCATGTGGGTAACTTTGTCGAACTGAAAAACGCACACCTCGGCGAAGGTGCAAAAGTCGGTCACCTGACTTACCTGGGCGATGCCGTCATCGGCGCCCGCACCAACATTGGTGCCGGCACCATCACCTGCAACTATGACGGCGCCAACAAGTACCAGACGACGATTGGTGAAGATGTATTCATTGGCTCCAATAACTCGCTGGTTGCTCCCGTCTCCATTGGCGATGGTTCAAATACGGCGGCAGGCTCGACCATCAACCAGGATGTGGATAAGTCCCAGCTGGCGGTAGCCCGCGCCCGTCAACGCAATATCGACGGTTGGAAACGCCCGGTCAAAATCAAGAAGACCTGAGTTATCCACAGCCTTGGCAGCGTCAAAACTCCAATGTGGGAGGGGGCTTGCTCCCGATAGCGGTGGACCAGTCAACTCATCAGGTGACTGACACACCGTCATCGGGGGCAAGCCCCCTCCCACATTTGCCGGTGTTGTTCGAAAAATAGTTATCGCCCCAGCTTGACGATCTTTCGCCAATAGGTTTTGATTGCCTTCGTTATCTTTCGGAACGAAACTTATCACTGCCATGTCGAAACGAAATACTCCCCAGCGGCGCCACAATATCCTCACCTTGCTCAATGAGCAGGGCGAAGTCAGCGTGGACCAACTGGCCAAGCGTTTCGAAACTTCGGAAGTCACCATCCGCAAGGACTTGGCCGCCCTCGAAAGTAACGGCCTGCTCCTGCGTCGCTACGGTGGCGCAATCACCATGCCCCAAGAGCTGGTAGGCGACGCCGCCCAGCCCATCTCGGCCTACAAGCGTGCCATCGCGCGTGCGGCCGTGGTGCGCTTGCGTGAACATGCGCGCATCATCATCGACAGCGGCAGCACCACCGCCGCCATGATTCCGGAACTCGGTCATCAACCCGGGCTGGTGGTTATGACCAACTCCTTGAATGTGGCCCGCGCCCTGAGCGAACTGGAACATGAACCGGTGCTGTTAATGACCGGCGGTACCTGGGACCCGCATTCGGACTCGTTCCAGGGGCAGGTCGCCGAGCAGGTGCTGCGTTCCTACGATTTTGATCAGTTGTTCATTGGCGCCGACGGCATCGACTTGCAGCGCGGCACCACCACCTTCAACGAACTGCTGGGCCTGAGCCGTGTGATGGCTGAGGTCGCCCGTGAAGTGGTGGTGATGGTCGAGTCCGACAAGATTGGCCGCAAGATTCCCAACCTGGAGCTGCCCTGGAGCAGCGTCCATACCCTTATTACCGATGATCGCCTGCCACTTGAGGCCCGCGACCAGATCCAAGCCCGCGGCATTACGCTGATATGCGCGGCAGTCATCTAGGAGAAACACCATGTGTGGAATTGTTGGCGCAGTCGCCGAACGTAACGTAACTGCCATCCTGATCGAAGGCCTCAAGCGCCTGGAATACCGCGGCTATGACAGCGCAGGCGTGGCCGTCTTCACCAACGCCGGCAAGCTGGAGCGTATGCGCCGCCCGGGCAAGGTCAGCGAGTTGGACCAGGCTCTGGCCGGCGAGCCTCTGGCGGGTCGCCTGGGTATCGCCCACACCCGTTGGGCCACCCACGGCGCGCCGTGCGAACGCAACGCCCACCCGCATTTTTCCGGTGACCTGGCGGTGGTGCACAACGGCATCATCGAAAACCACGAAGTGCTGCGTGAGCAACTCAAGGGCCTGGGCTACGTGTTCACCTCGGACACCGACACCGAAGTGATCGCCCACCTGCTCAACCACAAGCTCAAAGACCACAGTGACCTGACCACGGCCCTCAAGGCCACAGTCAAAGAGCTGCACGGCGCCTACGGCCTGGCCGTGATCAGTGCCAGCCAGCCTGACCGCTTGGTTGCCGCGCGCAGTGGCAGCCCATTGGTAATCGGCCTGGGCCTGGGCGAGAACTTCCTTGCCTCCGACCAACTGGCCCTGCGCCAGGTGACCGACCGTTTCATGTACCTGGAAGAAGGCGATATTGCCGACATCCGCCGTGAAAGCGTACAGATCTGGGACGTTGACGGTCAGTCGGTCGAGCGTGAAGCCGTGCAATACCGCGACGGTGCCGAAGCCGCCGACAAAGGCGAGTTCCGCCACTTCATGCTCAAGGAAATCCACGAGCAGCCATCCGTGGTGCAACGCACCCTGGAAGGTCGCCTGAGCCAGAACCAGGTGCTGGTCAACGCCTTCGGCCCGCAAGCCGCCGAACTGTTCGCCAAAGTGCGCAATGTACAAATCGTTGCCTGTGGCACCAGCTACCACGCCGGTATGGTCGCGCGTTATTGGCTGGAAGAATTGGCCGGCATCCCCTGCCAGGTCGAAGTCGCCAGCGAGTTCCGCTACCGCAAAGTGGTGGTGCAGCCCGACACGCTGTTTGTGACCATCTCCCAGTCCGGCGAAACCGCCGACACCCTGGCCGCCCTGCGCAATGCCAAGGAGCTGGGTTTCCTCGGCAGCCTGGCCATCTGCAACGTCAGCATCAGCTCCTTGGTGCGTGAATCCGACCTGACCCTGCTGACTCAGGCTGGTCGCGAAATCGGCGTGGCCTCCACCAAAGCCTTCACCACCCAACTGGTGGGCCTGTTGCTGTTGACCCTGTCCCTGGGCCAAGTGCGCGGCACCCTCGCCGAAGGTGTCGAAGCCACCCTGGTGGAAGAACTGCGTCGCCTGCCAACCCGCCTGGGCGAAGCCCTGGCCATGGACAGCACCGTCGAAAAAGTCGCCGAGCTGTTCGCCGACAAGAACCACACCCTGTTCCTGGGCCGTGGTGCGCAGTACCCGGTGGCGATGGAAGGCTCGCTGAAACTCAAGGAAATCTCGTACATCCACGCTGAAGCCTACCCGGCCGGCGAGCTGAAGCACGGCCCGTTGGCCCTGGTGGATGACGACATGCCAGTGGTCACCGTGGCGCCGAACAACGAACTGCTGGAGAAGCTCAAGTCCAACCTGCAGGAAGTACGCGCCCGTGGTGGCCAACTGATCGTTTTCGCAGATGAAAAAGCCGGCATGACCAACGGTGAAGGCACCCACGTCATCAACATGCCGCATATCCACGACACGCTGTCGCCGATCCTCTACACCATCCCGCTGCAATTGCTGTCGTACTACGTCGCCGTGCTCAAGGGCACCGACGTTGACCAGCCGCGTAACCTGGCTAAGTCGGTGACGGTGGAGTAAGGCTTACTGACGTACCCAAAAGGGGCTGTTTTCAACAGCCCCTTTTTTACGTTTTGGATTCGCTTAATTCAAGGATGCGTACTGATGCAACACCCTTCTGCTACTGTCCACGCACGTTTGCACGATCGTCGGTTTGCGGTCGCGAACAACGCCCAAGGGGTGTCCGGCACCGGCACCGTGTTTCATTACCAAATCGAAGATGGCGTGATTTCGAGCACTTACCACGGTGGCCGGATTCGCGTGGGCACGCAGGTCGGGCGGGTGACCGGTGCAGAGACCATCGAGCTGCTATTTCAGTGCGTAACCCTGGAAGGTGAACTGCGCGCGGGGTGGTCACGTGGCACGGTAGGCGTGGATCACGCCGGGCGCACCACGCTGAGTTTCGTTTGGGGCTGGCTATCGGGTGCGATAGGCGGAGGGGAGTCTAGCTATGTCGAGATCACTGCTGCACCAGTTTCAGACTTTGCTTAAACCCTGAAAGCACCACAAGTCCAAGGTGGGAGGGGGCTTGCTCCCGATTGCGGTGTATCAGCCAGCATAGGCAGTTACTGACAAACCGCTATCGGAGGCAAGCCTCCTCCCACATTTTGATCTTCATTGGTGCTGAAAAAGGGATGGGGTCAGGTCCACCAGTACCGCACAAGATGAAAGAAAATCGGCGCCGCAAAGCACACCGAATCCAGCCGATCCAACATCCCGCCGTGTCCTTCGATCATGTGCCCCCAGTCTTTTACGCCGCGGTCACGCTTGATCGCTGACATCACAATCCCGCCGGCAAAGCCCAGCAAGTTGATCAGCAGCGCGATCAGGAACGACTGCCAAGGGTTGAACGGCGTGGTCCACCACAGCGCTGCACCGATCAGTGACGACAACAGGATGCCGCCGACAAAACCTTCCACGGTTTTCGACGGTGACAGGTTAGGCGCGATCTTGTGTTTGCCGAACAGCTTGCCGCATACGTACTGCAGCACGTCCGAGAGTTGCACCACGATCACCAGGTAAGCGATCAACAACAGGTTACGGCCTTCGTAGCCGGGGATGTCCAACGTCAGCAGGGCAGGGACGAAGGACACGCAGAACACCGCGATCATCAGCCCCCATTGCACCTTCGAGGCGCGTTCCAGGAAGTGTGTGCTGTCGCCGCCAAGGGAGGCGAGGATCGGCAGCAGCAGGAACACGTACACCGGGATGAAGATCGAGAACAGCCCATACCAGTCGGCGTAGATCAGCACGTATTGCAGCGGCAGGGCCAGGTAGAACGCGGCCACCAGGGCCGGGTAGTCGCTGCGCCGGGTCGGGGTGAGGGTCAGGAATTCACGCAGGGCGTAGAACGACACGGCGTAGAACAGCAGGATCACCGCACCGGTGCCGAGCCAGAAGGCGATGCCGATCACCACCACCATCACCCACCAGGCGTTGATGCGGGCGTTGAGGTTGTCGAGGACTGCGTTGGGGCTGCCACGGGTGCGCAGCTTGAGGATCAGGCCGATCAGCGAGGCGATGACCAGGATCGCGCCGATGCCGCCGAACAACATCAGGGTTTGGCTATCCATTTCAGGAGTGCTCCGGGGCGAGGGCGAGCAGGGCATCGCGGGTACGGGCGAGGAATGCGGCTTTGTCTTCACCTTCCCCCAATTGCAGGGGCGCACCGAAGCTGGTTGTGCATAACAACGGCAGTGGCAATACGCGACCCTTGGGCATGACCCGGTTGAGGTTGGCTATCCACACGGGGACCAACTCGGCCTGTGGGTAACTTTTTGCCAGGTGATACAAACCGCTTTTGAACGGCAGCAAGCCATCCTCCAGATTGCGCGTGCCTTCAGGAAAAATGATCAGCGAGTCACCGCCTTCCAGAGCCGCGAGCATGGGCAGCAATGGGTTATCCACAGGCTCTTTGCGCTCGCGGTCGATCAGCACGCCATTGAACACCCGGTTGATGATGTAGCGGCGCAGCGCGCTCTTGTTCCAGTAATCGCTGCCGGCCACCGGGCGTGTGAATTTGCGCAGGTTCTGCGGCAGCGACGCCCACACCAGCACGAAGTCACCGTGGCTGCTGTGGTTGGCGAAATAGATGCGTTGCACCGGTACTGGCGCGCACCCCAGCCACAGGCTGCGAGCGCCGGTGACGGTGCGGGCCATGGAGGTAATCAGCGTGGCGACCACGGGTTCGAACATGGGAATTCCTTATCCGGCGAAAGGCAGCCAAGGGCTGGCGAGGATGACGCCCAAGGTCAGCAGCGCTTGGGCGCCCAGCAACCAGGCTTGTTTACGCAACAGTTTAAGGGCGCCACGGCGGCGTTCGGTCCACGGCCGACCGGCTCGCTTGGACGATTGCAGGCCGAGGGTTTGCAGGGCCTGGTCAAGGTCTGGAGTGCGGGTAACGTCGCGGGCCAGCATGGCGAACAGGTCGGCGTCGAAGGCCACTCGCAGCGCCCAGTACTTTTGCAGCAGGCCCAGCACGATCATCCACAGGGCCAGCAGCAGGCAGATCGTCGAGATACTGGCCAACAACAATTGGGCGAGGCCGAACAGTATGCCGAGCAACGTCAGGCCTGTGGATAACTGATCCAGGGAACGGCCACGGCGTAGCAGGCTGGCAACTATCTGGAGTTCCATATCAGGGTGCATGGTGCAAACCCTCCAACGCTTTACGGTGTGCGGGGTGCAGGACCACAGTGGCCCGTGCTGTACGAATAATAGCCAGTGCTTCATCGACCGTGGCGGCTCGGCCAGTATTCAGCAGCCAGGCGGCGACAGCAGTGGCGCTACGGGAGTAACCGAGGGCGCAGCACACCAGCAAGGGGCCGCTCGTTCGCAGGCGTTCAATGGCGTGTGCGGCTTTCAGGCATTCGTCGGCTGTCGGGGTGACGAGGTCCAGTACCGGCACGCAGGCATAAGCGCGGCCCAGTGGATTAATCGGCAGTTCGGCGCACAGATCGACAATGGCCCTGAACGAGCCCTGCTCGCTGGCCGTAGGAATGCGCCCCAGCCAGACGTTATCCACAATCAGGTCCGGCTGTGGATGTTTGCGTGTCCACAGCCGCGAATTGACCCACGCACCCGCTAAATAAGGCGCATACAACCAGCGGGCTGCAGGCGTAAGGCGGCCATCCGCACGTTTTTGAAAGCCCGACGCGCCGATCACAAGGTAGCTGGCGGTGATCAAACCCAGGGAAACCGCTGGCCACAGCAGCCACAGCCAGCCGCCGCCCAGTACCAGGGCAAGTGCCAGCAGTAATAGCGTGCCCAGCCCGTAGCGCACAGCCAGGCGCCAGCGTTGGGTATCCCGCGTCAACCGCGCACTCAACAATGGGCTCGGGTGCTCCACTGGCCATAACCACACGCACAGCCACCCCGCGAGGGCGCCTGTGGGTAAGTCGATAAAGTGATGTTGATAAGTGGTCAGCACCGAGATGCCGATCAGCGCAAACCAGCCGTGCACCACCCAGCGCCAGCCCCCCTGGATGTGCCGCTGGTACATGACCCACAGGATCACCAGCAGTGCGATATGCAGCGAAGGTGCCTGGTTGAACGGTTTGTCGAAACCGGCCAGCACCGCGAATAGCCAGCCAAACACCCCGTCCAGCTCTGGCCGCTCAAAGGTGAAGCGCAGCGGCCAGATCAGGAAGCAGCTGACGGCAATCACCTGCGCACTCAGCAGGCGCAGTGCATGTTGTTTCAGCTCATGCCGTGTATTGGGCAGCAGCAGAGAGAAGCCGTAGAGCAGGTCGATGGACCAATAGGGCACGATGGTCCAGGCCCAGAACGGCATATGGCTTTCCCAGCCGAACACCAGCGTGCCGACGTCGCTGCGCTGGCTGGTGACCCAGGTGGCGAAGCCGTAGGTGCTGAAAAACAGCGGCGCCAACAGCAGCAGCCAGAGCACCGCTGGTTTCAATAAACCGGGTTCGCGCATGTTCAGATCTTCTGTGCCAGGGACACAGTGAAAATGCCCCACTCATCCACGCGCTGGGTGATCTTGCGAAAGCCCGCGGCTTCAACCAACTGGTCCATTTCCGCCTGGCTGCGCCGACGCATCACCCAGGCCTGGCCCTGGCGGTGGCTGGTGAGCGCGCGGGCAATCAGCTCCAACTGCGGGTGCCACGGCTGCCCGGTGTAGACCAGGTAACCCCCCGGCTCCACGGCGTCGGCCAGCCCCGCCAGTGAACCACCGACCATGGCGTTATCGGCGAACAACTCATACAGGCCAGACACCACGGCCAGGGTCGGCTTGGGGTCCAGGGCGGCCAGGTCAGCGCGGTCGAACGCATCGCCTTTGACGAACTGGGCGATGTCCCCCAAGCCCTTCTCGCGAATCAGCGCGCCACCATCGCGCACGTTGATGTCGCTGTAGTCGCGCAGCAGGATCGACTCCGGCAACGGCGATACGCCTTGCAAGGCTTCAAGGATGTAACGGCCGTGGCCGGCGGCGATATCGACGATACGGACCTCGCGGTGCTCGTCACGCAGCTTGGTCATGGCCAGGCGCAGCAGTTCCTCGACGTTCAGCTTGCGCTGGCGAATACCGCGCCAGCCAATGGAGTTGAGGTAGTTGGTGTCGATCATCCGCCCCAGCCCGCCCTTGCCGGTAGGCTTATTGCGATACACGTAGTCCAGCGTGCTGCCGGAGTCGAAACCGGTGTCGAAGCCCAGTTTCACGCCGTCCGACAGGTTCTTGCCCAGGCCCATGCTGGCGCGGGTCATGCGCCAGTAGAGGTCGCGCAGGGAATTGCGTGGCAGTGGCGCGGCAAGGGATTCGGATTCGGCGCAGGTGGCGCCAAGTTTGTCGGCGTCCAGTAGAGAGGCGCGGTCCAGCGGGTGTGCGAAGTTCTGCAAGATAAAGCGTTTGGCGCTGCTCACGGCCACGGCTCGGTCACGTTCACCGAGGGTGTCGTGGAAAAACCCAGGGAGGATATGCAGCTCTTTTTTCAGGCTGCCGAGGCGGTCGAAAAATTGCTGCTGGGGTTTACGGTGCACCACAAAATCGGAGCCGGAGATAAGCAACTGGGTCGGCACCTGGATCGCCTGGGCGTCGGCTACAACCCGGTCGGCCGCTTCGTACAGACCCAGCAGCACATTCACCGAGATGGCTTTGGTGATCAGCGGGTCGCTGTCGTAGGACGCCACACGTTCCGGGTCATGGCTGAGGAACTTGGCCTTGACGTAGCTGTTGACGAAAAAGTTGCCACGAAACCTGCGCATCAAGGCCAGGCCCGGGCGGGCGAAGGGCACGTACAGCTTGACCTTGAAGGCCGGCGAGGCGAGCACCAGGGCGCGGATTTTTGGCGCGTAGTCGTGAACCCAGGTGGCCGCGATCACCGCGCCGACGCTTTGGGCGATCACGGCCAGGTTTTGCTCTTCGATGCCGTAGGTGGCGCCGATATGGTCGCAGAAGGTCTGCACATCACGGGCACTGGTGGCAAAGCTGGGGCTGTCGCCGCGCTCGCCGGGGGATTGGCCGTGGCCGCGGGCGTCCCAGGCGAAGAAATCAAACCCCGGCAAGTCCAGTTCATCCACCAGGTGGGCAATACGTCCGGAGTGCTCATGGCCGCGATGGAACAACAGGATTGCCTTGCGCGGCCCGGCGTCTGCCGTGGCCGGCCAGTGCCGGTAGAAAAGCTCGACGCCATCATGGGTACTGAAGGTGTGCTCTTGCTGTTCGCGCATCGCAAATTCCTTATGCAGAAGGGGGAGTTTGTGGCTGTTCTTTGAGGCCCTGGCGCACCCGGTTGACCAAGGTATAGGCGAGCATGGCGGCGACCAGCCACATCACCGCCTCGACCCAACCGGCGCCGAGCCAGCCCAGCGCCACGCCGGTGGCCAGTACACCCAGTACAAAAGCTCGATCACTCTTGCCCATCGGCCCGTCATAGCGACGCGATGCGCCCACCATCGGCCCCATCACACCGGCGTACTCGCTGAAGACCGCAAGCAGTGTCACCAGCACCACCGGCACCGGGCTCACGCCGGGGATCAGGGCAAAGGGCAGGATCAGCGCGCTGTCGGCGATCACATCGCACAGTTCATTGAGGTAAGCGCCGAGGCGTGACTGCTGGCCGAATTCTCGAGCGAGCATGCCGTCGATGGCGTTGAGGGCCATGCGCACGATCATCCATAAAGGGATCAACGCAAACAGCCAGAGGTGTTGGGCGAAGCCTGCGATCAACAACCCCACCAGCAGGGAAATAACGCCGGCTAGCACGGTGATCTGGTTGGCGGTAGTGCCGTTGTCGTAGAGGCGCTGCACAAGCGGGCGCAGCAGGTTTTGAAACCGCGGTTTGAGTTGGTAGATGGAAATCATGGGGTGGCGCTTCCTTGTCCGTGAACCCGCGAAAAGCTGTTTCGGAGTGTGCCGATTAATCGCAGCCGACACCAGTGATGGCTCGTGTTTATAGGGGGTTAGTCACACTCCAGAGAGCACAGCAAAACAAATGTGGGAGAGGGCTTGCCCCCGATTGCGGTGTATCAGTAACTAATCAGTCGACTGACACACTGCTATCGGGGGCAAGCCCCCTCCCACAAGGGATTCAGAGTGGATGCAAAAGCGAACAAAAATTTCACGCTTCGTGTTATATCGTAACGAATTGTGTACAAGTGGGCATTGAGCGGATGCAGGTGGATTTAGAAGCTGACGGCGCCTCCGTAGAAGGCCTGGCGCGTTTTCAGCAAGGGCTGTTCCATGCCCGTCGGTTACGCCAAGCGGGTATCAGCCTGACGACCCTGGCGATCAGCGGATGGGTGTTGGCGCTGTTCGTGGCGTTGTTTGCGCCACTGTCGATCTGGCCGGTGGTGTTGATCAACTGCGCTTCGGCCCTGCTGCTGTTGGTGGCCGGGTTGCAGTCGGCCTGGTGGGTGGCTGATTGGCGTGCCCAGGCGATGGAGGTGCCAAGCGCTGAGTTGATTGAGCAACCCATTGAGCCCACTGCCTGGCACAAGGGGCTGATCAACCGTTTTGGCAACGGCCTGCTGGCACAGGTTGGCGCACCGGTGCTGTGGTTGGCGGGCTGGTCGTTGCTGGCGTTGGTCAGCGTTATCCAGTTCTGGAACCTGGCCTTGCCTGCTGCGGCCATCGGTCAGTCCGCCAGCATCGGTGCGGCGCTGGCATTGGGGCTGGCTTTTGGCTTGCTGGTGTTCGAGCGTCGCCTGGCCCAGGAAACCGCCGCCCAGTGGCCGGAAGCTTCACAGCTGGCGCAGTTGAGTCGGGTGGCGATTATCTGCCTGGTGCTGAGTGCCATCTGCCTGTTGTTTGCCAATGCCGAGTCGGTGTGGCCGCTGCGTCTGGCGACACTCGTCGGCCTGTTGCCGGCGCTGGTGGCGCTGGAGTTCCTGCTGCGGGGCGTGCTGTCGCTGTTCAGCCCGCGCCAGCCGCGCCTTGAGCCGCGCTTGATGGCGCAGAGTTTTATCGCCGGCCTGCTGCGTTGGCCGCCACAACCGTTGCTGGCGTTGCAGCATGAATTGCACAACCGTTTTGGCATCGACCTGCGCCAGATCTGGGCCTTCACCTACATGCGCCGGGCTTTCCTGCCGGTGTTGCTGGTGGTGCTGACGGTAGGTTGGGCGCTGACCGGCGTGCATCAAGTGCCCCTGCAAGGGCGTGGGATTTATGAGCGCTTCGGCAAACCGGTCGAGGTGTTCGGCCCCGGCCTGCATACGGGTTTGCCGTGGCCGCTGGGTCGCGTACTCAACGTGGAGAACGGCGTGGTGCATGAGCTGGCGACCAGCGTCAGCGAAGCCGCCACACCGGAGCTGGCCGCTGCCGAAGGCCCGGCGCCGTTGATTGCCAACCGCCTGTGGGACGCCAGCCATGTGAATGACAAATCCCAGGTCATCGCCAGCAGCAGCGGCGATAAGCAGGGCTTCCAGATCGTCAACATGGACGTGCGATTTGTCTACCGCATCGGCCTCACCGACCAGGCTGCGCTTGCCGCCACTTACAACAGCGCGGACATACCCACCCTGATCCGCAGCACCGCCAGCCGCATCCTGGTGCATGACTTTGCCTCGCGCACCCTCGACGAATTGCTCGGTGAACAACGCACCAGCCTCGCCGAGGAGATTGGCCGAACGGTGCAAGCAGACCTGCACACCCTCGACAGCGGGGTGGAAATCCTCGCCACGGTGGTTGAAGCGATCCACCCACCGGCTGGCGCCGCCAATGCTTACCACGGTGTGCAAGCCGCCCAGATCGGCGCCCAGGCACTGATCGCCCGTGAACGTGGCGCGGCCAGCGAGCAGACCAACCAGGCGCTGCTGCAAGCCAGCACCGTCCGTGATCAGGCCCAGGCCGGCGCCCGCGAAGTGAATGCCGGCGCCCAAGCGGCGAACCTGCGCTTTGCCGCCGAACAAAAAGCCTATGCCGCTGCGGGCCAGGCTTTCGTGCTGGAACAGTACCTGAGCCAACTGAGCCTGGGCCTGGCCCACGCCAAGCTGCTTATTCTGGATCATCGTTTGGGCGCCGACAGTGCGCCGACGATTGATCTGCGTTCTTTTACTTTGCCCGCCGATCCACTGGCGCCGCGCAAAGCCGTTCAATAAGGAGTCTGTCTGTTGAGCGCTCATTCTCACGATCACGGTCATCACCATCATCACGGCCACCACCATCACCACCATGGTGATGAACAAGCGGCCGGGCCTTTCCCTTGGCGGCGCATGGCCTGGGCGGCGTTACTGGTGCTGTTTGCCGTGGCAGCGGCGAGCCTGGTGCAGGTGCGCTCCGGCGAGGCCACGGTGATTACCCGCTTCGGCAACCCCGCGCGAGTGCTGTTGGAGCCGGGCCTGGGCTGGCGCTGGCCGGCGCCATTCGAAGCGGCGATCCCGGTGGACCTGCGCCTGCGCACCACGTCCAGCGGCTTGCAGGATGTGGGCACCCGCGATGGCCTGCGGATTATCGTGCAGGCCTATGTGGCGTGGCAGGTGCAGGGCGATGCCGACAATGTGCAGCGCTTCATGCGCGCAGTGCAGAACCAGCCGGACGAAGCGGCGCGGCAGATCCGCACCTTCGTCGGCTCGGCGCTGGAAACCACGGCGGCCAGCTTTGACCTGTCCAGCTTGATCAACACCGACGCCAGCCAAGTGCGCATCGCCGATTTTGAAGCGCAGTTGCGCCAGCAGATTGATCAACAATTGCTCGCCACCTACGGCGTGCGCGTGGCGCAGGTCGGCATCGAGCGCCTGACATTGCCTTCGGTGACACTCACCGCCACGGTTGATCGTATGCGCGCCGAGCGGGAAACCATCGCCACTGAACGCACCGCCGTGGGCAAGCGCGAAGCGGCGCAAATCCGCTCCGCTGCCGAGCGTGATGCGCGCATTGTGCAGGCCGATGCGACGGTGAAAGCCGCCGATATCGAAGCGCAATCGCGGGTAGAAGCCGCGCAGATTTATGGCCGTGCCTACGCGGGTAATCCGCAGCTGTACAACCTGCTGCGCTCGCTGGATACCTTGGGCACGGTGGTCACGCCGGGTACCAAAATCATCCTGCGCACCGACGCCGCGCCGTTCCGCGCCCTGGTGGATGGGCCGAAGGACATCCAGCCATGAGCGAACGCGGCAGTCCCGACAGCCCTTGGATTCAGGCCGGGCGTCTGACCTTCCTGGCGCTGTATGCGGTCACTGTGTTGGCGGCGTTGGCCTGGGCCTTTTCCAATGTGCGCCAGATCGACCCGCAGAATCGCGCGGTGGTCCTGCACTTCGGCGCCCTTGATCGCATTCAGAACGCCGGGCTGTTGCTGGCCTGGCCGCAGCCGTTCGAGCAGGTGGTGTTGTTGCCGGCGGCGGACCGGGTGATCGAGCGCCGAGTGGAGAACCTGCTGCGTTCCGATGCGGCGTTGCAGGCTGATCGCGTGGCCAGTTTCGCTACGCCGTTGAGCGATGCCCTGGCCGGTTCCGGCTACCTGCTGACCGGCGATGCCGGGGTGGTGCAGTTGGATGTGCGGGTGTTCTACAAGGTGACCGAGCCCTATGCCTTCGTGTTGCAGGGCGACCACGTGTTGCCCGCGCTGGATCGGTTGGTGACGCGCAGTGCCGTAGCCCTGACGGCAGCGCGGGATCTGGACACCATCCTGGTAGCACGCCCGGAACTGATCGGCAGCGACAACGGCGCCGCCGAACGCCGCGAGCGCCTGCGCGGCGATCTGGTGCAAGGCATCAATAAACGCCTGGCCGATTTGGCCGCCAGCGGTTTGGGCCTGGGCATCGAAGTCACCCGTGTCGATGTGCAATCGAGCCTGCCGGGCCCGGCGGTGAATGCCTTCAACGCAGTGCTGACTGCCAGCCAGCAAGCGGATAAAGCGGTGGCCAACGCCCGCACCGAAGCGGAAAAACTCACCCAGACCGCGAATCAGGAGGCTGACCGCCAGGTGCAAGTCGCCCACGCCCAGGCCAGCGAACGCTTGGCCAATGCCCAGGCGCAAACCGCTACCGTCGCCAGCCTCGCCCAGGTCAAAGACCCCGGCTTGCTGTTGCGCCTGTACCGCGAACGCCTGCCGAAGATTCTCGGCCAGGCGGGTTCCGTGACCACCGTCGACCCCAAAGACGACTCCCGCTTGATCATCCAGGGAGCCGAACAATGAGCGCACCCATGCTGACCTCGGCCGAACAGCGCAGCGCTGCCCGGCAATTGACCCTGGCCATGCTCGCCCTTGGGTTGCTCGTGCTGGGCCTGGTGTGGCGCTGGCTGGCGCCGGACCAGAACGGTGTGAGCCAATTGCTGCTGGGGGTGGCATCGCTGTTGGTGGCGGTGCCGGTGATGCGTTCGGCCTGGTACAGCCTGCGCTTTCCCAGCTTGCACGGCATCACTGACCAACTGATTGCCCTGGCCATGCTTGGCGCCTGGGCCACCGGCGATCTGCTCACCGCCGCGTTGTTGCCGATCATCATGATCTTCGGCCATGTGCTGGAAGAGCGCAGCGTGATCGGCTCCCAGGAGGCGATCCATGCCCTGGGCAAACTCACCCGCAGCCACGCCCGTTTGGTACAGGCTGACGGAACCATCACCGAAGTGGATAACGCCACGCTGAACCCCGGTGATATCGTCGAAGTGCGCGCCGGCGACCGCGTGCCGGCCGATGGCGTGGTGCTGTCCGGCCAGGCGAGCCTGGACACGGCACCAATCACCGGTGAGTCGGTGCCGTTGGAAGCCAGCGCGGGTGTGCAGGTGTTTGGTGGCGCGATCAACCTTGATGGTCTGCTGCGCCTTGAAGTGACGCGCACTGGCAACGAATCGACCCTGGGCAAAGTCATCGCACTGATGCAGAACGCCGAGCGCTCCAAGCCGCCGATCACGCGGCTGCTGGAGCGTTATGCCGGTAGCTATATGGTGTTGGTGCTGTTGCTGGCGGCGGTCACCTGGTTCGTCACCAACGATGCGCAGGCGATGCTGGCGGTGCTGGTGGCGGCGTGCCCGTGTGCCTTGGTGCTGTCGGCGCCGGCCACGGCGATTGCCGGGATCGCCGTGGCGGCGCGTCATGGGATTCTGATTCGCAGCTCGGCGTTTCTCGAAGAATTGGCTGACCTGACCTCGTTGGTGGTCGACAAGACCGGCACCCTGACCTTTGGCACCCTGCGTTTGCAGTCCATCGAGACCACCGCACCGGATCGCCAGGAGCTGCTGAACCTGGCGGCCAGCCTCGGCTCGGCGAGCAGTCACCCGGTCAGCCGAGCGTTGGCGGGGTTGGCGACTCAGGAGCAGTTACTGGCGCTCACCGACATTCGCGAGCGTCAGGGCCTGGGCGTGGTCGCACAGACCGAACAGGGCGAAGCGGCGCTGGGGCGGCCGGAGTTGTTCGAACAATTGGGCATCGTCACCAGCGGCGTTCCCAACCATGACGGCCCTATTGCCGGGTTGGCGTTGAACGGCGATTTCCTGGCCTGGCTGTTGCTGGCCGACAGCGTCAAGCCGGAGGCGCGCCAGGCCCTGCAAGAGTTGCGTGACTTGGGCCTGGGCCGCCAGTTGCTGCTGACCGGCGACCGCCAAAGCGTGGCCGACAGCCTGGCGCTGGAGGTGGGCATCAGTGATGTCGAAGCCCAAGCCTTGCCGGAAGACAAGCTCAACCGCGTGCTGGGTGAAATCAGCAGCGGCTTCCGGCCGATGGTGGTGGGCGATGGCATCAATGATTCGTTGGCGCTCAAGGCCGGTGTGGTTGGTGTGGCGATGGGGGCGGGCGGTGCCGATATCGCACTCGCATCGGCGGACGTGGTGTTGATCGGCAGCGACTTGCGCCGCCTGGGTACCTGCGTGCGCTTGAGCCGCCAGTGCCGGCAGACGTTGCAGGTGAACGTGATCATCGGCCTGGGCTGGACGTTGGCCATTGTGGTGTTCGCGGCCTTTGGCTGGCTGGGCGCGGCGGGTGCCATGATTGCGGCGGTGCTGCATAACCTCAGTACCTTGCTGGTGCTGGGTAACGCTGGGCGGTTATTACGCTTCCAGGAGCCGCTGTTGAAGCTTGATGAATAATTTCAGAAATATTTGCACACGGCTGTAACGCCGATGGGGGGCCTCACTCTAGTGGTGTGTCGAGACTGAACAATCCGTTCGGACCGACTTCACCACTGATCATGAGGAATACAACAATGAGCATTAAATCCGCTGCTGCTGGCGCCGCCCTCGCGATGGCTGCCGCCACTATGTTTGCCGGTGTGGCCACCCAGGCACACGCAGCCGATGCCACTGTGCATTGCTATGGCGTCAACGCTTGTAAAGGGCAGAACGACTGCAAGACCAAAGATCACGCGTGCAAAGGTCAAGGTTCCTGCAAAGGCCAGGGCTTCCTGTCCATGAGCAAGGCGATGTGCGACGAGAAGGGCGGTACCGTCGGCGAGTAACGGCAACCGAGTGCAACCGCAGCGACCGCCCCCCGTCGCTGCGGACACTTTTCCTGGAGCGTCTTATGCCCACTTCTTTTTCGAGCCTCGGTTACGGCCTGGGGCTGCGCAGTGAGTACTACCAGCAGATCCTCGAACAGTCGCCGGCCGTGGATTGGTTCGAAGTGATCTCCGAGAATTATCTGGTGCAGGGCGGCAAAGCCTTGTACTACCTGGATGCGATAGCCGAGCGTTACCCCGTGGTAATGCACGGGGTGTCCTTGTCCATCGGTGGGCCCCATGCCCTCGATACCGATTACCTTGCGCAAATCAAACAGCTCTCCGAGCGCATCCAGCCGGCCTGGATTTCCGATCACCTGTGCTGGAGCCGCGGCAACGCGCATCAGCTGCACGATCTGCTGCCGCTGCCCTACACCGAAGAAAGCCTCTATCACGTGGCCGGTCGTGTGCGTCAGGTGCAGGACGTGTTGCAGCGCCCGCTGGTGCTGGAAAACGTCTCCAGCTATGTGCGCTCCAAGGCTGATGAGTTCACCGAGTGGGAGTTCCTCAACGCTTTGGCCCACCTGAGCGGGTGCCAGTTGCTGCTGGACGTGAACAATGTGTATGTGAGTGCGCGTAACCATGGCTTTGATGCCTGGACGTTTATCCGCAACCTGCCGCCCGAGAGCATCCGCCAACTGCACCTGGCCGGGCATATGGACTACGGCGACTATGTGGTCGACACCCACGACCATCCTGTGTGCGACCCGGTGTGGGCGCTTTACCAGCAGACCCTGGAGCATTTGGGGCCGGTGTCGACGCTGTTGGAGCGCGATGATCATTTCCCGCCGTTCGAAGAATTGCTCACTGAGTTGAGCAAGGCCCGCGAGCTGGCAGCCAGTGCCCTGGCCAGGAAATCGCTATGCGCCTGATCGACTGGCAATTGGCTTTTGAAGAGCACCTGTTATCTGAACCTTGCGCGGCCAACAGCAGCTTTGCCGCCACCTTGCTGGGGGGGCCGACCCTGGATGTGGACACCGGCCTGGCGATTTACCACAACGCCTATCTGTCGCGATTGAAGGAAGTGCTGTGCCATGACTTCAGCGCTATCCGATATTGGCTGGGGGATGATGAATTTGCCGCGCTGAGCGAAGCCTACATTCGCCGTTACCCCTCGGCCCACTACAGCCTGCGTTGGCTCGGTGAGCGCTTTTCGATGTTTATCCTTGAGCACTTGGTCGCAGAACACAGTGCGCCGCTGGCTGAGTTGGCGCGCCTGGAGTGGGCGTTTACCCTGGCGTTCGATGCACCCCAGGGTACGCCGCTGACCGTGAATGACATGGCGCAATTGGCGCCTGGGGACTGGCCGGCGCTACAGGTAAGCCTGGCGCCTTCAGTGCAGCATTTGCTGTGCCGTTTCAACACGGTGGCGATCTGGCGAGCCAGCAAGGATGCATCGGGTTTTCCCGGCAGCAAGGCGCTGGACCCGATGCAAATCTGCCTGGTATGGCGTCATCAGAATGTGTGTCACTACCGCAGCCTGGAGCCGGACGAGGCCTGTGCACTGGCAGGGATGGTGACTACCGGCTGGAATTTTTCAGAACTGTGCGCAGAGTTGGCAGTCACTTATTCAGAGGGTGCGTCGCTGCAAGCGGCCACATGGCTGAAACAGTGGATCCAGGACGGTTTGCTTGAACTCCGAGCCCCATAGAGACGTGCTATTAAATCGATAGCCTCCTACTTTGTCTTCGGATGGTCTACCCTCACTCCAGACGTCTGAAACAAGGGGGGATTACTCATGCTCGCGCAACTTCCACCGGCCTTACAGAATCTTCAGCTACCGTTGCGTCTTCGACTCTGGGACGGCCATGAATTCAACTTGGGTCCTGAGCCCAGTGTGACGATTGTGGTCAAGGACCCCACGATGGTGTCCAAGCTGACCCACCCAACGCTCGATTCACTGGGCGAAGCCTTCGTCGAAGGCAAACTGGAGCTGGAAGGCTCCATCACCGAGGTGATCAGGGTATGTGACGAGTTGAGCCACGCCTTGATCGATGACGACGAAGGCAGCCGTCCGGTGCGCTCGATCCACGACAAGGCCACCGACGCGGCGGCCATTTCCTACCATTACGACCTGTCCAACGAGTTCTACCAACTATGGCTGGATCAGGACATGGCGTATTCCTGCGGTTATTTCGAAACCGGCAGCGAATCCATCGACCAGGCCCAGCAAGACAAATTCCGTCACCTGTGCCGCAAACTGCGGCTGCAGCCGGGCGAGTACCTGCTCGACGTTGGGTGTGGTTGGGGCGGGCTTGCGCGGTTTGCGGCGCGGGAATTCGGAGTCAAGGTGTTTGGTATCACCTTGAGCAAGGAACAGCTGGCGCTGGCCAGGGAGCGGGTGAAAGCCGAAGGCCTGGAGGATCAGGTCGACCTGCAACTGCTCGACTACCGCGACCTGCCCCAGGATGGCCGCTTCGACAAAGTGGTGAGCGTGGGTATGTTCGAACACGTCGGCCACGCCAACCTGGCACAGTACTGTCAGACGCTGTTCGGTGCCGTGCGTGAAGGCGGCCTGGTGATGAACCATGGCATTACCGCCAAACATACCGATGGCCGCCCGGTAGGCCGAGGCGCCGGGGAGTTTATCGAGCGCTACGTATTTCCCAACGGCGAACTGCCTCACCTGGCGATGATGACTGCCGAGATCAGCGAGGTCGGGTTGGAAGTGGTGGATGTCGAAAGTTTGCGCTTGCACTACGCCCGCACGTTGGACCATTGGAGCGAGCGCCTGGAAGACAATCTGGAAGCGGCGGCGAAGATGGTGCCGGAGCAGGCGCTGCGCATCTGGCGGCTGTACCTGGCCGGTTGCGCTTATGCGTTTGCCCGGGGCTGGATCAACTTGCACCAGATCTTGGCGGTCAAACCCCATGCCGATGGTGGTCATGAACTGCCGTGGACGCGGGAAGATCTCTACCGCTGACCCGATTTTCCAGAACACTGAAGATCCAAATGTGGGAGGGGACTTGCCCCCTCCCACATTTTCCCTGCGTTGTCTGTTAGAGAATCGGTGAGATCAAGCGCGCCACCCGCATCCCCAACTGTTGCAGGCGTCGCGTCTCGCGGCTTTCTTCCTGACTGACTTCATGGGACAGGGCAAAATCGTCCAGCAGCATGTGTTCAACCTGGCTGGCGAAAGCCTCATCCACTGTCAGCAACATCACTTCGAAATTCAGTCGGAACGAACGGTTGTCCATGTTGGCGCTGCCAATGGCGCTGATTTCGCTGTCTACCAACACCACCTTCTGATGCAGAAACCCGGGCTTGTAGCGGAACACCCGCACACCTGCGCGCACGGCTTCGATGGCGTAAAGGCTGGAGGCGGCATATACGATGCGGTGGTCGGGCCGCGATGGCAGCAACAGGCGCACGTCCACCCCGCGCAATACCGCCAGGCGCAGTGCGGCGAATACGGCTTCGTCGGGGACGAAGTACGGGCTGGTAATCCATACCCGCTCGGTCGCGGCGTGGATGGCCTCGACGAAAAACAGCGAGCAGGTTTCATAGGGGTCTGCCGGGCCACTGGCGAGCAGTTGGCAGAGCACGCCGTCTTCGGGGTAGGCATCCGGCAGGATCAGTGGCGGTAGTTGCCGCGCCGCCCAGAACCAGTCTTCGGCAAACGACTCCTGAAGGCAGGCCACAACTGGGCCGGTGACCTGTACATGGGTATCGCGCCATGGCGCCAGCGGCGGTTTTTTGCCCAAGTACTCATCGCCCACATTGTGCCCGCCGACAAAGCCGGTGATACCGTCCACCACCACGATCTTGCGATGGTTACGGAAGTTGACCTGGAAACGATTGAGCCAGCCGCTGCGGGTGGCGAACGCCTTGACCTGCACCCCGGCGTCGCGCAGCGATTGTACGTAGCGATGGGGCAGGGCGTGGCTGCCGATGCGGTCGTACAGCACGTAAATGTCGACGCCCTGGGCGGCCTTTTCCTTCAATAGCACCTGCAATTGGCGGCCAAGCTCATCGTCATGGATGATGAAAAACTGGAACAGCACGGCGGTCCTGGCGTTGCGAATCGCCTCGAAAATCGCGCCAAAAGTAGCCTCGCCATTGATCAACAGGCGCACTTCATTATTGGCCAGACACGGCATGCGCCCGAGCTTGGGCATGGCTCGCAGGGAGGCATAGGCACTGGAGTTGCGCGCCGCGAGCGCTTCCTCTACCCACGGGCGCCAATTCAGTTCGGCGATCGCCGTGTGCATTTCCTGGTTGGCCTGGCGACGGGCCTGGATGTACGCGTCGAAGGTGCTGCGGCCGAAGATCAGGTAAGGGATCAGCGTCAGGTAAGGCATGAACATCAGCGACAAGGCCCAGGCGATCGAGCCTTGGGCGGTGCGGACGGTCAGTACCGCGTGAATTGCGGCGAGGCTCCCGAGAACGTGCAGCGTGGCAATGAAGTAGGCGAGCAGGTGCGGGCCAAAGAAATCCATGAACGACGTAACTCCAGGCAGTCCAGTGCGTAACAGACCATGAACCGCTGCGAATGTCGCTATTTTATTTGCCGTGCAACACTGGCCGCTTTACGACGTCTAACGCCGACAATTACCCAGGAGTTACCCGATGAATGCTCGTCTGCTAGGTTTGGCCATGGTTGTTGGGTTGTCGCTGCCGGTGGCGGCGCAGGCGCAGATGCTGGCGCCGGGCTTGTGGGAGTTGACCACCAGCAATATGAAAGTCGATAACCAGGACCTGCCGGACCTGTCGCTGATCCTCGGTCAGCTCAAGCAACAAATGACTCCTGAACAGCGCGCCATGCTCGAAAAGCAAGGCATCAACATGGCCGGTAAGGGTGTGCAGGTGTGCCTGACCCCAGCCCAGGTTGCCACCGATTCCATCCCGCTGACCGACCCGCAATCGGGCTGCAAGCAGGAAGTGACTGACAAGACCGGCAACCAATGGAAGTTCCGTTTCAGCTGCCCCAAAGCCCAGGGCACTGGTGTAGCGACCTTCCAAAGCCAGAAGGAATTCACCACCACCGTCAACGGTACGTTCAATGCCACCGGCATCCAGCAGAAGGGCAGCCTGGACAGCCACGCTCAGTGGCTGGGCAACGATTGCGGTACGGTCAAACCCCGCGCTTAACGCAGAAAATGCAGGGGCAAGCCCTGGCAACTGTCGACCACCTGGCCGTTGTGCCAGGCCAGGTGGCCGGACACCAGCGTGGTGCTCACGCTGTGACGAAAGCTGCGCTCTGCAAAGGGAGTCCAGCCGCAACGGGCGAGAATCGGTTGGCTGCTGACCGGTTTGCCCTGAGGCTCAGGTTTGATCAACACCAGATCGGCCCAATAGCCTTCACGCAGGTAACCGCGATCAGGAATGGCAAACAGGTCGGCCACACGATGACTGGTTTTCGCCACCAGTGTGGTCAGAGGCAAATGCCCGTCGGCCACCAACTCCAATAGTGCCGGCAGGGCGTGCTGCACCAGGGGCAAACCCGAGGGTGCTTCACGATAGCCCAATTGTTTTTGCGCCCAGGTATGCGGCGCATGGTCAGTGCCAATCACATCCAGACGATCACTTAATAACGCCAGGCGCAGCGCGTCGCGGTCGGCGCGTGTCTTGATGGCCGGGTTGCATTTGATCTGATGACCGAGGCGGTGATAGTCGCGGTCGTCGAACAGCAGATGATGCAGGCAGACCTCGGCGGTGATGTGTTTTTCGGCCAGGGGCTTGTCTTCGAACAGCGCGAGTTCACGGGCGCTGGTCAGGTGCAGCACGTGCAGTCGCGTGCCGTGGCGCTGGGCCAGTTCCACGGCATACGATGACGAGCGATAACACGCTTCGGCGTCGCGGATCAGTGGATGAGCGACAGCGGGAATGCGCTCGCCAAAGCGCTCGCGCAAGCGTTGCTCGTTGGCCAGGATGCTCGGAGTGTGTTCGCAGTGCGCGAGCAGAATGGTCGGCACGTCGGCAAACAAACGTTCCAGAATACGTGGGTCGTCCACCAGCATGTTGCCGGTGGAGGCGCCCATGAACACTTTGACTCCAGCCACTTCACAGGGGTCGAGGCCGGCGACGATATCCAGATTGTCGTTGCTTACGCCAAAGTGAAAGCCGTAGTTGGCCACTGAGTGCAACGCAGCACGGTGCTTCTTATCGGCCAAGGCTTGCAGGTTCAAAGTGGCTGGCTGGGTGTTGGGCATGTCCATGAAGCTGGTGATACCGCCGGCCACCGCGGCACGGGATTCGCTGTAGAAACTGCCTTTGTCTGGCGCGCCGGGTTCGCGAAAATGCACCTGGTCATCGATCATTCCCGGCAGCAACCACTGGCCTTTGGCGTCGATTTCCACCGGTTCGTCAGCGCCTTCAATGCTGGCGGCAATCTTCTCGATACGGCCATTGGCGACCAGCACGTCGGCGTCGAATACCTGGCCCTCGTTGACCAGGCGGGCGTTGCGTATCAGCAGGCGACTCATGGCTCAGAACTCGTTTTGCAAGGCTTTGTAGCCGCGCACCAGGTCGACGTTGGTGCGTGCCACGTCTTCGGAAAACTCCGAGGCACTGACACTCACCGGCGGGAATTGCGACAGGTCGGTGTTAGGCCCGATGCGGGTGGTGGAGGGCACGTAGAAGGCCGCGGGCAGGTCGCGGCCATCGACCACCGAGTTGTGGCGCACCACGCAGCCATCGCCGACGGCGCAATTGAACAGCACGCTGTTGAAGCCGATGAACACGCGGTCGCCAACTGTGCAGGGGCCATGGACGATGGAACGGTGGGCGATAGAGGTGAACTCGCCAATAGTCACCGCCGCGCCGGACTTGGAGTGGATCACCACACCGTCCTGGATGTTGGAGTTCGCGCCGATCGTGATCGGGTCCATGGCGCCGCTGGCATCGACTTCGTCGGCGCGGATCACGGCGTAGGGGCCGACGAAGACGTTCTCGCCGATGATGACCTTGCCGCAGATGATCGCGGTCTTGTCGACGTAGGCTGACTCGGCAATGATCGGCAGGTCACCTGAAGGGTTTTTGCGGATCATGGTTTGCTCAACGCCGCGCACAGGGTGTTCAGGTTGTATTCGAACAGCCCGATAAAGGTGCTGGCCGGGCCTTGAGCGGCGAGGGCGTCGGAGTACAGCGTGCCGCCTATCTGCGCGCCGCTTTCATCGGCAATCTGCTTGAGCAGGCGCGAGTCCTTGATGTTTTCGATAAACACGGCTTTGACCTTGTCTTTACGGATCTGGGTGATCAGCGCGGCGACTTCGGCGGCCGACGGGTCACGCTCGGTAGACAAGCCCTGGGGCGCGAGGAATTGGATGCCATACGCCTGGCCCAAATAGCCGAAGGCGTCATGGGAGGTGACGATGCGGCGGTTGCCTGAAGGCAGTGCAGCGAACTTGGCTTTGGCCTCAGCCAGCAGGCTGTGGATTTGCTTAAGGTAAGCCTGGCTGTTGCGCAGGTAGTCGGTTTTATTGGCAGGGTCGGCGGTCACCAATGCCTTGGTGATGTTGCTCACATAAATTTCGGCGTTGGCCAGGTTGTGCCAGGCGTGTGGGTCGGGAATGGTCTCGCCGTCTTCCTCCATGGTGTGCGAGATCACGCCTTTGCTGGCGATGACGACCGTAGCGGTGGTTTCAGTGCTGGTGACCAGGCGATCCAGCCACGGCTCGAAACCTAGACCGTTCTTGATGATGACCTTGGCCTTGAGCAGCGCTTTGGCGTCATCCGGTGTGGGTTCATAGGTATGAGCATCGGCGTCCGGGCCGACCATGTTGCTGATCTGAATATGGTCGCCACCGATCTGGTGGGTGATGTCATCGAGAATACTGAAGCTGGTGACTACCTGGAGTTTGTCTGCGGCGTGAGCCATCGACAGCGGCAGCAATAGACTGAACAACACAAGAAGAGCGCGCATCGGGAAACACCTCATGAGAATGTAGGCAAAGGTGGGCGGCGCAATAAGCCATGCACCGGACCGAATACCACGGACAACACATATCCAGCGCCCGCCACCAACACGATCGCCGGGCCGCTGGGCAGTGAGTAGTAGAACGACAGCAGCAAACCCAGCCACACCGACAGGCATCCCAGCACCGCCGATACCGCGATCAACACCGGCAGGCGTCGGCTCCAGAAGCGTGAAGCGATGGCCGGCAGCATCATCAAACCCACCACCATCAGTGCGCCGATGGCTTGAAAACCGATCACCAGGTTCAGCACCACCAGGGTCAGGAACAGGCAGTGGGCCAGTGGGCCAAGGCGGCTGACGGTTTGCAGGAACAGCGGGTCAAGGGTGTCGAGCAGCAGGGGTTTGTAGATCAGTGCCATGGCGATCAGGCTGAAGCTGGACACCCAGAGCATTCCGGTCAGTGTGGTTTCGTCCACGGCCAGGGCGGAGCCGAATAACAGGTGCAGCAGGTCCAGGCGTTTGCCGGCAATGCCCAGGATCAATACACCGGCCGCGAGCGAAATGGGGTAGATGGCGGCGAGGCTGGCGTCTTCGCGCAGGCCGGTGCGGCGGGTGATCCACGCCGCCAGGCCGGCCATGCTCAGGCCTGCGCCGAGGCCGCCGAGGGTCAGGGCGGGCAGGCTTAGCCCTGCGAACCAGAAACCCAGTGCGGCGCCCGGCAGAATGCCGTGAGCCACGGCGTCACCGATCAGGCTCATGCGTCGCAGGATCAGGAACACGCCCAAGGGGGCGGTGCTACATGCAAGCACCAACCCGCCGATCAGTGCGCGGCGCATAAACACGAAATCCTGAAATGGCATCCACAGGTGAGCGGTGAGGTGCATCAGGCCACCTGCATCTGTGGTTGCGGGCGGATCAGCTCTTTGCTGGGGCCGAACACGCAGCCGGTGTTTTTAAGCTGCAACACGTGCTGGGTGTGGTGACGCACGGACGCCAAGTCATGACAGACGACCACCAGCGTGCGGCCTTGGTTGTGCCAGGTATGGATGTGTTTCCAGCACAGTGCCTGGCCGTCTTCGTCGAGGGCGGCGTGGGGTTCGTCGAGCAGCAGGATGGGGGAGTCGGCCAGGCTCATACGGGCGAGCAGGGCGCGTTGCAGTTCGCCACCGGATAACGCCATCAGCGGGCGCTGTTCCAAACCGCTGAGACACCAGTCGTCCAATACGGCGTGCAGGCGCTCGTTGCGTTCATGTGAATTCAGCTGGGTGCCCCAGAAGCCGGCAGCCACCAACTCTTGCAAACTGATCGGAAACTGACGATCCAGGTGCTGTTGCTGGGGCAAGAACGACAAGCCGCCGCGACGTGGAACATCGACACGCACCTTGCCCGTCAGCGGCTTTTGCAACCCGGCGATCACTTTGACCAGGCTGCTCTTGCCGGTGCCATTGGCGCCGATAATCCCTGTGAGGCTACCTTTTTCCAGCGTCAGGTTCAGCGCCAGCGTCAGTGGTTGGCCGGGGGCGCCCCAGCGCAAAGCATGGCAGGTAATCATGCAAAGTCTCTCGTCCAACGGCTTTCAGCCACCGCATCGTGGGCGTGCAGGCTTTCAGCGTGGATCACTTTGAGGTGGAAGGCTTTGACGGCATCCGAGCGCTTCAAGGCGAGGTTCAAGCGGCGAGCGGCATCTTCGCAGAACATGAGGTTCTGTCCGTTAGCCAGGGCGAACGCTTGTTCATCCGCACGTTTCACCGCGGTTTGTACGGCAGTGCCCAGAGCTGCTTCGGCAGCATTGATCAAGTCGACTATCGCCAGATCGTCACCCTGCAGTTGAACGTTTAACTGCGCGGTACTGCGTTGGCTATGGGGCGTGGCCACAATACCGTCGGTGCTGCCCAGCCAGCTCAACACGTCTTCACGCTGCAGAGATGTGTGGGCAAAATCTTCGAGAAACTGCTGCTGAATTAGCTGTCTGGCCAGGGCAGCGGAGCAAGGGCAGGTTGAGGAATAAGTAACGTCAATTTTTAGTTCCACGTGGAACATCTGATTTTCCAGACGCGCTTCGATGCTGACCGGATAGCTTTTCCACCCCTCCAAAGGGCTGACCAACGCTGGGCGTTTTAACAACAGATTTGTGTGAATACGCAGGTAGGCGTTCTTAGATAAATCTTCATGTGTGTCGAGAAAACGCTGCAGTACATTACGCAAGAGTGCAGATGTAAGGGGTTGCTGTTCGAGCATTTCCAACGCCAGGTAGAGGCGTGACATATGAATGCCACGGGCCGTGCCGTCGTTCAGGCTTACGCCCGCATCGGCGGTAGCGGCCAGGTGTTGGCCGCCGAGCAACACAGGTAGGGCAATGCCGCACATGCCCACCCAGTCGAGTGGCAAGGCTTGGCGTGAAGCCTGCGCGGCGATATCCGGCAGAGTCAGCGCATTCATGAGCAGGTCCATCGTTGGAAATGATTGGTCATGTTATAGTATAACAATAACTGCCACGATGAAATTTCTGTCCCAGCCTTTGTTCAGTCCTGTCGAGTAGGGATGCTCCTTTATCTGCGGTATATGTCATGTACAGACGTCAGCTCCTTAACCTACTGCTTGTCAGCCCCTTGTTCACGTTGCCTTTGGGCGCCTACGCCACGCAGATCCGCAATGCGCGGCTGTGGCGTTCGGACGATAAGCTGCGGCTGGTGTTCGACCTTAGCGGCCCGGTGCAATACAAGACGTTCTCCCTGACGTCGCCGGACCGCCTGATCATCGACTTGAGTGGTGCCGGCCTCAGCGGCGACTTTTCCCAACTGGCGCTGAAGAACAGTGGGATTACCTCGATCCGCTCCGGGCATTTCGGCAAGAGCGATACGCGTATCGTCCTGGATTTGGTCGCGCCGATGCAGCTCAACAGTTTTGTGCTGCCGCCCCAGGATGGCCAAGGCCATCGCCTGGTACTGGACCTGACCAACGCCACGCACGCGCCCCGTCAAATCGCTGCTGACCCGGCGCCCTTGGTGGTGCCGGCGGACAAGGCACATCCCAAACGCGACATCATTGTGGTGGTTGACCCCGGCCATGGCGGCAAAGACCCGGGCGCCGTCGGCTCCAAGGGCCAGCGCGAAAAAGATGTGGTGCTGTCGATCGCCCAGTTGCTGGCGAAACGTTTGAAACGTGAAAAAGGTTTTGCCGTAAAGCTGGTGCGCAACGACGACTTCTTCGTACCGCTGCGCAAGCGCGTGGACATCGCCCGCAAGCACAAGGCCGATATGTTCATCTCGGTGCACGCCGACGCCGCGCCACGGCTTACTGCATCGGGCGCTTCGGTGTATGCGTTGTCGCAAGGCGGTGCCACCTCTGCCACGGCGCGGTTCATGGCCCAGCGCGAGAACGGCGCAGACCTCTTGGGCGCCACGACGTTACTCAATTTGAAGGACAAGGACCCGATGCTGGCCGGAGTAATCCTCGACATGTCCATGAACGCCACCATCGCCTCCAGCCTGCAACTGGGCAGCGCGGTATTGGGCAGCCTGCAAAGCATCACCAGCCTGCATCAGAAGCGGGTGGAACAGGCAGGGTTCGCGGTGCTCAAGTCACCGGACGTGCCTTCGATCCTGGTGGAGACCGGGTTTATCTCCAATGCACGGGACGCCCAGCGGCTGGTGACGGCGCGTCATCAACAAGCGGTGGCGGATCGGCTTTTTGAAGGGTTGAAACAGTACTTCCAGAAGAACCCGCCCATCAACAGTTACATGGCTTGGGTGCAGGAACAGCAGAAAACCCAGGCTTAACAGCCGTTCATTCGGTTACAGGTGAACTTGGCGCTGGCGCCGCCTGAACTGGAAAACCGGTTGATGGTGGTCCAGCCCACGCGACGTGTGTAGCCAACCCACGCCTCGCCATCCGATGCCAACCCGGTGAAGAACGTCAGTTGCCCGTAGCGGCTATTGGTCTGTGCCCAATAGCGTTTGCCGATCACTTCGAAACCGCGCAGGTAAGTGATGTTGCCCGCAGTCGCCACGCTGTAGGCATTGCCCAGCGGGTCCACGCAAGCCAGCAGGGTGGCGCTGCGGGTGCAGTTGGCCAACGGGCTTGGGACTTGGGCGCAGGCAGGTCCTGCGGTTGCCAATAGCAGGGCGCACAGCACGTATCTCATCGTGTTTCTCGGGGGGCGAAAGTGATCAAGCATTGCGCCCTTCGTCGTGAGGAGCAAGGGAAGTTGGCTTATTTGTATTGTTATACTATAACATAAATGCACAGCCCCACCCGTGAACCGTTTCCCATGACCGAACAAGAATTGCTGGCCCAACCGGCTGCTGACTACATGAATGAAGCCCAACAGCGCTTCTTCCGCGAGCTGCTGCTGGCTCAGCGCAATGAACTGCAAGCGCGTATCGACGCTGAGTTCCAGGCGCTGCGCGAGCAGGAAACCAATAGCGACCTGGCGGATATCGGCAGCGCTGAAGAGCAGCGCCAGTGGCAGTTGCGCCTACTGGAGCGGGAAAAAAAGCTGTTGGACAAGATCGACGATGCCCTGGAGCTGCTGGCCCGCGGTGAATACGGATGGTGCCGTGAAACCGGCGAGCCCATCGGCCTGCAACGCCTGCTGCTGCGCCCCACCGCAACCCTGTGTATCGAAGCCAAAGAACGTGAAGAGCTGCGCGAACGCCATAAACGGGCAGTTTGACCGGCCAACCCTGATGAGGAATACCTGATGCCCAATCGTCTCCCCGTGACCGTGTTGTCCGGCTTTCTCGGCGCCGGTAAAAGCACACTGCTCAACTATGTCCTGCGCAACCGCGACAACCTGCGGGTGGCGGTGATCGTCAACGACATGAGTGAAATCAACATCGACGGTAGCGAGGTGCAGCGCGACGTCACGCTCAATCGTGCCGAAGAAAAACTGGTGGAGATGAGCAACGGCTGCATCTGCTGCACCTTGCGTGAAGACTTGCTGGAAGAAGTCGCCAAGCTGGCCAAGGAAGGGCGTTTCGATTATCTGCTGATCGAATCCACCGGTATCTCCGAGCCGCTGCCCGTGGCCGAAACCTTCACCTTTCGCGATGAAAACGAGCAAAGCCTGGCCGACATTGCACGCCTGGACACCATGGTTACCGTGGTCGATGGCATGAACTTTCTGCTCGACTACCAGGCCGCCGAAAGCCTGGCTTCCCGCGGCGAAACCCTGGGCGAAGAAGATGAGCGCTCCATCACTGACCTGCTGATCGAGCAGATCGAATTCGCCGACGTCATCCTGATCAGCAAGATCGACCTGATCAGCAGCCGCGAGCGTGAGGAATTGATGGCCATCCTCGAGCGCCTCAACGCCCAGGCGGAAATAATCCCGATGGTCATGGGCGAGGTGGCGCTGCACAAGATCCTCAACACCGGCCGTTTCGACTTCGAACGCGCTGCCCAGGCGCCGGGTTGGTTGCAGGAGCTGCGCGGTGAGCATGTACCGGAAACCGAAGAATACGGTATTGCCTCCACCGCTTACCGTGCGCGCCGCCCCTTCCATCCACAGCGGTTTTTCGACTTTATCGATCGCCCTTGGGTGAACGGCAAACTGTTGCGCTCCAAGGGCTTCTTCTGGTTGGCCAGCAAACATCAGGACGCCGGCAGTTGGTCCCAGGCTGGTGGCTTGATGCGCCATGGCTTTGCCGGACGCTGGTGGCGCTTTGTGCCCAAAAGCCAATGGCCCCAGGACGAGGAAAGCGTGGCGGCGATCATGGGCAACTGGCAACTGAGCACGGGGGACTGCCGCCAGGAGCTGGTGTTTATCGGGCAAAACATCGACTTCAACCTGATGCGTGCGGAACTGGATGCCTGCTTGCTCAATGATGAAGAAATGGCCCTGGGTGTCGAAGGTTGGCGCCAGCTGCCTGATCCTTTCGGCCCTTGGTATGAGCAGGTCGCCTGATGCTGGCCCCGGTTATCCCCCTGCGCCCCGTGATCCGCCAGACGTGTGGGCAAACTCCGTTGGCACTGTCCGATATCCTCGAAGATGGCGTCAACCTGGCGCTGTGGCAACGTCAGTTGCCCCTGCATATCGCCGAGTTCGGCGCCTTGCTGGTGGCGCTCAATGAGCCGCTCGCCGAATCCCTGGTGATTGAGCTCGACAACGAGGACGCTGTGCCGAACTTGCAGGGCCTGGCATCCAGTTGTCGCGATCTTGAGGGTTACGAAGGTTTTATCGCCGATGTGTCATGGCTGGTCAGTGCATTTGCCTGCCTGCTCGGCGCCAAGCGTATTGGCGTACGTTTGCGGCTGTTGGACAAGGCCATGTGCCCGCGTTTTCACGTTGATCATGTGCCGGTTCGGCTGATCACCACCTATGCCGGTATCGGCAGCCAATGGTTGCGCGAAGGTGTGATGGATCGCCGCAAACTGAGCCAGGCGGACGCCGAACCTACCGAGCGTATCGAGCAGATCCACTGCGGTGAGGTGGCGCTGCTCAAGGGCACCAAATGGCACGGTAACGAAGGGCATGGCCTGATCCATCGTTCGCCAGCGCTCAAGGCCGATGAGCGCCGGTTGATCCTGACGCTGGATTGGCTGGCGTAACCGCGTAGGATCAAACGCTCTACACGGCCAGAATGATGTTTCCAATGTTGCAGAACATACCAACCCATGTGATTGCCGGCCCATTGGGCGCCGGCAAGACCAGCCTGATCAAGCACCTGCTCGCTCAGCGCCCGGCCAACGAGCGTTGGGCGGTGCTGATCAACGAATTTGGCCAGATCGGCCTGGACGCTGCCTTGTTGACTCAAGACGCTGACGGCGTCGCCTTGGGCGAGGTAGCGGGTGGCTGCCTGTGCTGTGTGAATGGTGCACCGTTCCAGGTAGGCCTGGGCCGTTTGCTGCGTAAGGCCAAACCGGATCGGCTGTTTATCGAACCTTCGGGTTTGGGTCATCCCGCGCAGTTGCTCAAACAACTACGGGAAGCGCCATGGCAAGACGTGCTGGCCGTGCAGCCCAGCGTGCTGGTGCTGGATGCCCAGGCGTTGGCAGCAGGCAAGCCCTTGCCGCAGGCGCAGCAAGCGGCGCTGGCAAGTGCTGGCCTGCTGGTGTTGAACAAGGATGAGGCCCTGAATGCCGCGCAGCGTCAGGCGATTGAACGGCAGTTACCCGATTGCGCGATTTACTGGACACGCCAGGCTCAGCTGCCAATCGACCAGTTGCCGGGCTTGAATGCGCAGGCCCAAGCGGCTGTGGATAACTTGGCGGCGCCTGAAGGCCTCGCGCAAATGCCGGCCATCTGGAGCGATCCTGCCTTGCCCATCTGTTTGAGCCAGGGCCAGGAGGGGGGGTGGAGTATCGGCTGGCGATGGCACCCCAGCCAGCAATTTGATGTCAGCCGTCTGCATCGCTGGCTATCAAGCCTCGACTGGCATCGTGCCAAACTGGTTATCCACAGCGGCGAAGACTGGGTCTCGGCCAACGCTGTGGATAACAGCGTTTTAACCTGGCAACCTAGCGAATGGCGACGGGATTCACGTATCGAATTGATCTTCAGCGAACCACGGGACGTGGCCGCATTGCAGGCGGCGCTGGCAGCCTGCCGCTACTGACGGTTCTTGGTGGCGTGGTCCTGGCGCCATTGGCTCAATTCGATCACTTCGGCGCTAGGCAGTGGCTCCTTGGCTTCGAACGGGTAGGGTGCCAGTTCGATCTGCGCACTGTGGGCGCCGAATTGGGTGATCGTCCCGGCATGGCGGGTCTCCCCGGTCACGGTGAATTCGAAATTATAGACGCGTGCCAGGCGCCGCCGGCCATTGGCATCCTTGACGAAACCAATGCGTTTGAGCGCAACCGCACCATCGAGCAATTCGATATCAAGCTTGGCGCAATGCTGCTTGACCCGCTCCAGTGCCCGCTCACGCAGGCCGTGGTTGTGCCAAACCCAGGCGGCGCCAGTCGCCAGCAGCATCAGCACGAAGATGTTTCCCAGGGTCAGCATTCCATGAACTCCAACAAAGTGAGAGCAGCTTAACTGCGTCGCCGGTCTGTCGTACAGGCTGCGTTTAGTCGCATACTGCGCGGCCAGAATTTCAACGGCTTTACGGAAATCTCCCGCATGAAACGCACACCTCATCTGCTTGCGATCCAGTCTCATGTGGTCTTTGGCCACGCCGGAAACAGCGCCGCCGTGTTCCCCATGCAGCGTGTGGGAGTGAATGTCTGGCCGCTCAATACGGTGCAGTTCTCCAACCACACTCAGTATGGACAGTGGGCGGGCGAAGTGTTGGCGCCGCAGCAAATTCCGGCCCTGGTAGAAGGCATTGCCGCGATTGGTGAGCTGGGCAACTGTGACGCGGTGCTGTCCGGCTACCTGGGCAGCGCCGATCAGGGCCGTGCAATCCTTAGCGGCGTGGCCCGTATCAAAGCGATCAATCCGAAGGCGCTGTACCTGTGCGACCCGGTGATGGGCCACCCGGAAAAGGGTTGCATCGTGCCCCAGGAGGTCAGCGATTTCCTGCTCGATGAGGCTGCGGCCATGGCAGATTTCCTGTGCCCCAACCAACTGGAACTGGACAGCTTTGCCGGGCGCAAGCCGCAATCGCTGTTTGATTGCCTGGCCATGGCCAAGGCGTTGCTGGCCCGCGGGCCCAAAGCGGTGCTGGTCAAGCACCTGGATTACCCAGGCAAACTGCCGGAAGGTTTTGAAATGCTGTTGGTGACGGCTGAGGGCAGTTGGCACTTGCGTCGGCCACTGCTGGCGTTCCCGCGTCAGCCGGTGGGCGTGGGCGACCTGACGTCGGGCCTGTTCCTGGCGCGGGTGCTGTTGGGCGATAGCCTGGTGGCAGCCTTTGAATTCACCGCCGCAGCGGTGCATGAAGTGCTACTGGAGACCCAGGCCTGCGCCAGTTATGAACTGGAACTGGTGCGGGCCCAGGACCGTATTGCCCACCCTCGTGTGCGCTTCGAAGCCACACCGATCAGTTTGTAAGCACAGGGAGCCCGTGGGTTTACAAATTACGGCGCGTCGGCTTTGATCTCCCGGTAACGCTTTTCCAGCTCCTGACGAATCTGCCGACGCTGCTGGGCCTGCACAAAGCGGCGCTTGTCCTCGCTGTTCTGCGGTTGCAGCGGCGGCACGGCGGCAGGTTTGCGCTGGTCGTCCACGGCCACCATGGTAAAGAAACAGCTGTTGGTATGGCGCACCGAGCGTTCACGGATGTTCTCGGTCACCACCTTGATGCCCACTTCCATCGACGTATTGCCGGTGTAGTTGACCGACGCGAGGAAAGTCACCAGTTCACCGACATGGATCGGTTCGCGAAAAATCACCTGGTCCACCGACAGCGTGACCACATAACGACCGGCATAACGGCTGGCGCAGGCGTAGGCCACTTCGTCGAGGTACTTGAGCAGCGTGCCGCCGTGGACATTGCCTGAGAAGTTGGCCATGTCAGGGGTCATCAGTACCGTCATCGACAGCTGGGCGTTTCCGGGTTCCATAGCACACTCACGGGTTGTAGGCATTGGTTGGGGGGAGGGCACCTCTGCGGGTGCTGGAGTCTTTGCAGCGCCATCCCTAACGGGACGCTGGTGGGCAGCTTGCCGTCACGCGTGCATCGATCTGTTTCCATATATTGCACCGGCTTTTCAGCAGAAGTCGCGGTGTTAACCTTCAAAAGCCCATCTCAGGGCATTTCTTACGATCAAGGCAGACTTTTCCTTCCGCTCTTTGCGACCGTACAAAGGCGGCCGGAAGTGGGAAAAGCGCTGGTACCTCAAGGAGTCCCTCGCCATGCACGCCATCAGCTTTATCCAGGACCTGGCCGTGATCATGCTGGTGGCAGGGGTTGTGACCATCCTGTTTCACCGCCTCAAGCAGCCGGTGGTGCTCGGCTACATCGTCGCTGGCTTTATTATCGGGCCGCATACCCCGCCGTTTGGCCTGATCCACGATGAAGACACGATCAAGACCCTGGCTGAGCTAGGGGTGATTTTCCTGATGTTCTGCCTGGGCCTGGAGTTCAGCCTGCGCAAGCTGTTCAAGGTGGGCGCCACGGCGTTTATCGCGGCCTTCCTGGAAATCGTCCTGATGATCTGGATCGGCTATGAGATTGGCCGCTGGTTCGACTGGAGCACCATGGACTCGCTGTTCCTCGGCGCGATCCTGGCGATCTCCTCGACCACCATCATCGTCAAGGCCCTCAATGACCTGAAGATGAAAGACCAGCGTTTCGCCCAGCTGATTTTCGGGGTATTGATCGTCGAGGACATTCTCGGCATCGGCATCATTGCCCTGCTGTCGAGCATCGCCGTCAGTGGCACGGTCAGCTCAGGCGAAGTGTTCTCCACGGTCGGCAAACTCTCACTGTTCATGATCGTCGCGCTGGTGATCGGCATTTTGCTGGTGCCGCGCCTGCTGGCCTACGTAGCCAAGTTTGAAAGCAACGAAATGCTGCTGATCACCGTATTGGGCCTGTGTTTCGGCTTCTGCCTGCTGGTGGTGAAGCTGGAGTACAGCATGGTGCTCGGCGCCTTCCTGATTGGCGCGATCATGGCTGAATCCCGTCAGTTGATTAAGATTGAGCGCTTGATCGAACCCGTTCGCGACATGTTCAGCGCGATCTTCTTTGTGGCAATTGGCTTGATGATCGACCCGCAGATCTTGCTGCAATACGCGTGGCCGATCGCCGTGATCACCGTGGCTGTGGTACTGGGCAAAATGCTCTCCTGTGGCCTGGGCGCTTTTATCGCGGGCAATGATGGTCGTACTTCGTTGCGGGTCGGTATGGGGCTGTCACAGATTGGCGAATTTTCTTTCATCATCGCAGCGCTGGGGATGACTTTGCAGGTGACCAGCGACTTCCTGTACCCGGTGGCCGTGGCTGTTTCGGCAATCACGACCTTGCTCACCCCCTACCTGATTCGCGGGGCTGACCCGCTGTCGTTGAAGATCGCAGCGGTAATGCCCAAGCGCATGAGCCGGGTATTCGGACTGTATGGCGAATGGCTGCGCAGCATCCAGCCCCAGGGCGAGGGTGCAATGCTGGCGTCGATGATCCGCAAGATCATCCTGCAAGTCGGGGTGAATCTGGCACTGGTGATCGCGATCTTCTTCGCCGGCAGTTTTTTCGCGGCGCGCATCGGCGGGTATCTGGAAGGCTGGATCAGTGATCAGAGCTGGCAGAAGGCGTTGATCTGGGGCGGGGCGCTGCTGTTGTCGCTGCCGTTCCTGATTGCGGCGTATCGCAAGCTCAAGGCACTGTCGATGTTGCTGGCCGAGATGAGTGTGAAGCCGGAGATGGCCGGGCGGCATACCCAGCGTGTGCGAAGGGTGATCGCGGAGCTGATTCCGCTGCTCTCGCTGCTGGTGATCTTCCTGCTACTGGCAGCCTTGTCGGCCAGCATTCTGCCGACCAACAAGTTGCTGGTGCTGATCGCCGTGGTCACGGCGGCAGTGGCTGCGGTGCTCTGGCGCTGGTTTATCCGGGTGCATACGCGGATGCAGGTGGCCTTGTTGGAAACATTAGATAACCACAAGGATACGCCGGAGCACTAAAGGTTGGGTGTGGGACTCAGCTTTCCAGCCAGACGTCCCGCGCCCAGTGCCACACCGATTCCCAGGATTCTTCGGTGACGATTTCTTCTTCGCCAGACCACAGCACCACGGTGCCGTCTTCTTCGACGCAGTAGTAGTCGTCACCGTCTTGGCAGATTGGGATCAGCTCACGAGGTACACCAAGGTCCCAGGCGTTTGCAGCCACTTCAGGCAGGTAGGTATGGGAGCCCGGGTCAGTAATGGTCACTGGCTCCAAGCTGCCGTACACCACATCACTGACGGTCAGCAGGAATTCCTTAAAGACGAACGGAATATTGATGAACAGCTGTTCTTCAACTTCCACCAGTTGGTCTTCGTCAGGCAGCTCCAAAGGAACCGGGACCGGTTCGTTGGCTTCACGCAATTGTTCGATGATTTCTTCCACGGCCGGGATCCTCTTGCTAGATGGCGCGGTTTATAGGGGCGTTTTATACAGTAGCTCGCTATAAGTGCAACCGTGAAATAGAAAACCCCGGACATGTCCGGGGTTTTTGTTACCGCTTGCTCAAACGCGTGAGTATCAGCTGTTCTGGCGGATACCGGCGACCAGCCATGGCTGGTTCTCGCCCTGAGCACGTTCCATGTTCCAGCTTTCGCTGAACACTTCGCCCTGGTCGAAACGCGACGACTTCGACACGCCGCTGAAGGTCAGGGTGGCGATAGTCTTGTCGGCACGATCATCCACACCTTCAAGCTGTACGCGCAGGTCGTCGATGTAGGTCGACTGGAACGCATCGCCGATCTCGGCGCGTTCGCGCTTGAGGAACTCCAGCAGTTGCGGAGTCACGAACTCGGCAATCTTGTCCATTTCGTTAGCGTCCCAGTGCTGTTGCAGGGACTGGAAGTGGCTGCGGGCCGCTTCGACGAAACGCTCTTCGTTGAACCAGGCCGGAGCATTGATCACCGGACGGGCGGCGGCAGGTGCTGCCGAACCACCGAAGATCGAACCCATGGCTGGCTTCTGCTCGAACACTTCACGCTGCATCGGCGCGCCGGCTGGAGCAAGGTGCTCCTGCTGCTTGCGGCGACGGGCAGCGATAAAGCGGAAGATCACAAAAGCGATGACGGCCAGGATCAGGATGTC
Organism: Pseudomonas sp. HN8-3; assembly: GCF_020790195.1. Lineage (NCBI taxonomy): Bacteria > Pseudomonadati > Pseudomonadota > Gammaproteobacteria > Pseudomonadales > Pseudomonadaceae > Pseudomonas > Pseudomonas sp. HN8-3. The sequence continues at coordinate 5,961,913 of NZ_CP086206.1, read as the reverse complement.
GAAGATCTGCATGCCCTGGAAGCCGCCGCCCATGAACATGGACGCGAGCAGGCCACCGGCGGCGATACCGGCCAGAGGGCCCAACCAGCGCGAAGCACCGCCGGCCTTGGCAGCAGCGCCAGCCGCACCGGCTGCACCCGCAGTTGCGGCAGCACCGCCGGCACCGGCGGAGGGAGCCATTTGACTGGTTTGGTGAGTCGGCGCTGCGCCAGAGCTTTTGCCGCCACCGAAGCGTTTGGCGTTGGCGTCCAGGCTCATCGTCAAGCCGATGCACAACGCCATGGCGATGCTAAGAAAACGTTTCATAAAGGGAATTCCCATTTGTGGATTGCACGCGCGCCATGTTGCACAGGTGTCGTGGCAGTGGCTAGCGGCATAATGTTTCGGGCTTTTGCGTAAGACCAAATCCGAAGGGTCTGTAGGACTAACTACAGATATTGGCCCGTGCTCTTCTAAAACAAGGGTGGGCCAATAATCTTCATGTTACGCAGTGTTTCTTGTGGCGAGGGAGCTTGCTCCCGCTGGGCTTCGCAGCAGCCCCAAAAAACGGGCGAGCTGCCTCGCCACAAACAGCTCGCTTCAGACCGCTTCGAGCTTCGCGTAACCCATCATCAGCCACTTGCTGCCTTCGGCGAAGTTCACCTGCACCCGGGCCTGTGCACCGGCGCCTTCGAAATTGAGGATCACACCTTCGCCGAAGATCGCATGTTTGACCTGCTGGCCAAGGCTGAACGGGGTTTCAGGAATCTCGGAACCGGCAAACATAGTGCTGGAGTTCTGCTGCTGGCCGCCCCCGAACGGGCGACTGACGCTGTTGGACAGGCGCACTTCCTGGATCAAGCCTTTCGGCACTTCACGTACGAAACGCGACACCTTGTTGTAGGTCTCGCTGCCATACAGGCGCCGGGTCTCCGCGTAGGTCATCACCAGGTTCTGCATTGCCCGGGTAATGCCCACGTAGGCCAGGCGGCGCTCTTCTTCAAGGCGGCCGGGCTCTTCCAGGCTCATCTTGTGGGGGAACAGGCCTTCTTCCATGCCCACCAGGAACACATAGGGGAATTCCAGGCCCTTGGCGCTGTGCAAGGTCATCAACTGGATGCTGTCTTCATGCTCATCGGCCTGGGTATCGCCGGCTTCCAGTGATGCATGACCCAGGAAGGCGGCGAGCGGCGTCAGCTCTTCATCTTCCTCGGTGTTTTCAAAGGCGCGGGCAGCGCTGACCAGTTCCTCAAGGTTTTCTACCCGGGCCTGGCCTTTCTCGCCTTTTTCCGCCTCGTGGTAGGCGATCAGGCCGGACTGCTCGATCACGGTCTGGGTCATCAGGTGCAGGGGCATTTCTGCGCACTTGGCGGCCAGGTTCTCGATCAGCTCGACAAACACACCCAGCGCCCCGGCCGCACGGCCGGTCAAGCCTTTGTTGGCGATGAGCAAACGCATGGCTTCCCACATCGACACATCGGCATGGCGTGCATGGTCGCGGATCGCTTCAACGGTTTTCTCGCCAATGCCGCGGGCCGGGATATTGATCACCCGCTCCAGCGCCGCGTCGTTACCACGGCCTTCGAGCAAGCGCAGGTAGGCCATGGCGTTCTTGATTTCGGCACGTTCGAAGAAACGCTGGCCGCCGTAGATGCGGTACGGGATACGCTCGCGCAGCAAGGCTTCTTCCAGCACCCGCGATTGGGCGTTGGAGCGGTACAGAATCGCGATATCGCTACGGGCCAGCCCGGTTTTCAGCGCGCTTTCGATGGTTTCCACCACGTAGCGTGCTTCATCGTGTTCGTTGAACGCGGCATACAGGTTGATCGCTTCGCCTTCGCCGCCATCGGTCCACAGCTCTTTGCCCAGGCGCCCGGTGTTGTTGGCGATCAAGGCGTTGGCGGCCTTGAGGATCCCGGCGGTGGAGCGGTAGTTCTGCTCCAGACGGATGGTCACCGCGTCCGGGAAGTCCTCGGAATACTGATAGATATTCTCGATTTTCGCGCCGCGCCAGCCGTAGATCGACTGGTCGTCATCACCCACCACCATGAGGCTGTCGCCGCCCTTGGCCAGCAGGCGCAACCAGGCGTACTGCACGGCGTTGGTGTCCTGGAACTCGTCCACCAGGATGTGGCGGAAGCGCTTCTGGTAATGGGCCAACAAACCGGGGTTGTCACGCCACAGGTCCAGCGCGCGCAGTAACAGTTCGGAGAAGTCGATCACGCCGGCGCGTACGCAGGCCGCCTCGTAGGCTTCATAAATGCTGCGCATGGTGGCCAGGAACAGGTCGCCGCTGGCCTGGATATGTTGCGGGCGCAGGCCCTCGTCTTTCTGGCCGTTGATAAACCACTGGGCCTGACGCGCCGGCCAGCGTTGTTCATCCAGGCCCAGTTCGCGGATCACCCGTTTGACCAGGCGTTGCTGGTCATCGCTGTCGAGGATCTGGAAGGTCTGGCTCAGCCCCGCTTCCTGCCAATGGGCTCGCAACAGGCGGTGCGCCAGGCCGTGGAAGGTACCCACCCACATGCCGGCCGGGCTGATGCCCATCAACTGCTCGATGCGATGGCGCATCTCGGCAGCGGCCTTGTTGGTGAAGGTCACCGACAGGATGGAATGCGGGGACGCGTTTTCGACCTGGATCAACCAGGCGATACGGTGCACCAGCACTCGGGTTTTACCGGAGCCAGCACCGGCCAGGACCAACTGACGGCCAACGGGGGCCGCTACGGCCTGGCGTTGGGCATCGTTGAGGGAGTTCAGCAAAAGAGAGAGATCATCGCGCATCGACGCATTCTATGGGCCTAAAGGGGCTCGGGCAAATCCCAATGCCCGGTGGTCGACGCAAAACACTTCGCACACCACCCAGCGGGCAAAATTCTGTCGTGCGGGATGACCGGTTGGTCATGGGCCGCAGCCCGCGCCGCGTCTTGCTCGAGCTGTCTGGGCCAAAGGTTTGCGGCCCATTGCAGGCGGTTTTTTATGACGTGGGGCAGTTTGGCCCAGGCGCTTGCTTGTGTATGCTCCGTCGACGTTTCGGGCTCACCATTATAAGAACATCGCCTATGACCCTTAGCACTGATCTGTTTGGCCCCTCAGTGGCGCCCGCGCAGGTCATCCGCAAACACTATGCAACCCAAATGGCGGTCGAGCGCACACGCCTGCTGTATCAGGGCTCGTTGCTGCCGACGCTGCTGATGCTGGTCAATGGCCTGGTCTGCGCCTGGTTGCTGTGGAATCCCGAGCACTACCTGCTCGACAGTCTCTGGTTGCTCTGGTTACTCGCTCTGGTGGCGATGCGCGTGATCCAGGTGGCGGCTTTTGATTCGGCCATGCCCAGCCGCCAGGCCCAACCGGTGTGGCGGCGTATGTTCATGCTCGGCTCAGCGGTCAGCGGCCTGACCCTGTCCATTGCCGCCATCGCCCTGGTACCCGCCGACAGTTTCATGCATCAGGCCTGGGTGTTCGGCCTGATCGGCGCCGCTACCTTGTCGGCCAGCGTGGCCTATGCCGTGAGCCTTTGGGCCTTCCTGTCATTTGCCTTGCCCTGCCTGTTGCCGGCCATTATTTATCTTTTCTGCAATGGCACCCCACAGCAGCAGGGCTGGGGCGTGCTTGGCCTGATCCTGCTGGCGTCCCTGAGCCTGGTGGCGTGGCAGGTCAACCGCTTGATCCAGCGCGGGCTGTTGCGTCGCTTCCAGAACCAGGCCCTGATCGAGCACCTGCAGCAGGCCCGGCAGCGCAGTGAGCAGCTGAACCTGGAGCTGGTGCGTGAAGTCGAGCAGCGCCGCCAGGTCGAGCAGGACCTGCGCGAAGCCCAAATCGGCCTGCAAGACCGCGTGGCGCAACGCAGCCAGGAACTGGATGCCGCCAGCCTCGCCCTCAATACCAGCGAAGCGCGCCTGGCCATGGCCCTGCAAGCCAGTGAACTGGGCCTGTGGGACTGGAACCTGCAAACCGACGAAGTCCATCACACTCAGCTCAAGGAGCTGTTCGGCCTGGAGCCTGAATACGTCAAGGCGATGCTCAGCCACCTCAAGCCGCGCCTGCACCCCGACGACCTGCCATTGCTCAAGCACGCGCTAGTGGAGCACTTGAAAGGTCGCAGTGAGGATTATCAGGTGGAATACCGGATACGTCATGGCGATGGACATTGGATGTGGATCCAGGACCGTGGGCGTGCGGTAGAACGTGCGCCCAATGGCCGCGTCGTGCGGATGCTCGGCACGCGCCGCGACATCAGTGCCAGCAAGGCGCTGGAAGAACAGCAACGGCTCGCCTCGACGGTGTTCGAGGCGGCCAGCGAAGGCATCGTGATCCTTGATCCCGAGTACGCGCTGATCGCGGTGAACCAAGCGTTCAGCCGTGTCACCGGTTTTGACATCGACGACATGCTTGGTCGCAATGTCGTGGAGCTGCCCAGCAGTCGCGATGCGCGGCGCCACTTCCCGATGATCCGCCAGGCCCTGCTCAGCCATGGCACCTGGCAGGGCGAGCTGGTAGAAACGCGCAAGAACGGCGAGCTCTACCCGCAGTGGCTGCAATTGAATGTGGTGCGCGATGTTCGGGGAAACGTCAGTCATATTGTAGGCTTTTTCGCCGATCTGTCGGCACGGCGCGAATCCGAAGAACGTATGCGCTACCTTACTCACTATGACGAGCTGACCGGCCTGGCCAACCGTTCGCTGTTTCGCGAACGGCTGCACGAAGCCCATCAACGCGTGCGCCAGGGCGGGCGCAGCCTGGCGCTGCTGCATATAAACCTGGACCGTTTCAAGTTGCTCAATGACAGCCTGGGCCATGAAGTGGCCGACCAGTTGTTACAGAAAATGGCCCGGCGTTTGATCAATGCGCTGCCCGAAGCCGACACCATTGCGCGCTTGTCCGGCGATGAGTTCGCGGTGCTGTTCGATGCCTACGGCAATTTGTCGAGCCTGGCGCGCGTGGCGACGCGGCTGTTGGCGAAACTGCGGGTACCGGTAACGGTGGAGGGGCACGAACTGGTGGTCAGTGCTTCTATGGGGGTCAGCTTGCTGCCGGATAATGCGCGGGAGATCTCTGCGTTGGTCAGCCAATCGAATATGGCCATGCAGCACGCCAAGCATCTGGGCGGCAATAATTTCCAGTTTTACACCGACAGTTTGCAAGCCAGCACCCTGGAGCGTCTGCAGTTGGAAAACCACCTGCGCAAAGCGATCGAGGAGCGCCATCTGAGCGTGTTCTACCAGCCGAAGTTGTGCCTGGCGACCGGCAAGCTGAATGCCGCCGAGGCGCTGATTCGCTGGGAGCATCCGCAGTGGGGCATGGTGCCGCCGGGGGACTTTATCGGCCTGGCTGAAGAAACCGGCTTGATCGTGCCGTTGGGAGAGTTCGTGCTGCGCCAGGCGTGCCGGCAAGCTTGCGAGTGGCAGCGCCAGGGGCTGGCGCCGATTCGCGTGTCGGTGAACCTGTCGGTGCATCAGCTGCGTCAGGGCAAGCTGGTCAGCCTGGTGCGTCAGGTTCTGGAAGAGACCGGGCTGGACCCGCAATACCTTGAGTTGGAACTCACCGAAAGCCAGTTGCTCGATAGCGTTGAGCACATCATCGCCACTTTCCAGCAGTTGCGTGACCTGGGGGTGAAGCTGGCCATCGACGATTTTGGCACCGGTTATTCGTCCCTCAGTTACCTCAAGCGTATTCCTGTGGATTACGTGAAGATCGACCAGGCCTTTATCCGTGGTCTCGGTCAGGCGCGTGAGGATGCCGCTATCACGCGGGCGATCATCGCCATGGCCCATGGGCTGGCGCTCAAGGTGGTGGCCGAGGGCGTGGAGGATCAGCAGCAGCTGGATTTTCTGCGCGGTGAACAGTGCGATGAGGTGCAGGGTTATCTGATCAGCCCGCCAATGCACGCCGAAGGGCTGGCGGATTTGTTACGCAAAAATGCAGATTTTTCTTAACGCCGCGTTGGCCGCCTTTATGGCTACATGGCGTCTGCCTGCTGAAACCAGAGGGGAGCAGGGCGATTTAGTGATGCATCGAACGGGCAAAACGACAATTCTTGTAGTATAACTACAAGCTTGCTACATCCCTGGCACCTGCCAATAACAAGAGTCCTGCCCTTTGAACCTGTTGCAACATATCGCCCAGTCGCGCCACCTGTTACGCAAATCGGAACTCAAGGTTGCCGATCATGTGCTGCTTGACCCTGCGGCCGTGATGCACAGTTCCATGGCCGATCTGGCTCACAGCGTGGGTATCAGCGAGCCGACCATCGTGCGCTTCTGCCGCGCCATTGGTTGCTCCGGGTTTCAGGATTTGAAACTCAAGCTGGCGCAAAGCCTGGCGGCCGGCGCAAGCTTCGGCCAGTTTGCCATCCATGAAGACGACTCCGTCGCCGACTACAGCCTGAAAATCTTCGACACCACCCTGCACACCCTGATGGAAGTGCGCGAGAAGCTCGACCCGGTGGAGCTGCAAAAGGCTGTGACCGCGATGTCCCAGGCCCAGCGCGTCGAGTTCTATGGCTTTGGCGCTTCCGGCGCGGTGGCTGCCGATGCCCAGCACAAATTCTTCCGTCTGCTGCTGACGGCCGCGGCCTACAGCGACCCGCACATGCAGGCGATGTCGGCAGTGACGTTGAAGCCCACTGACGTGGCCATCTGTATTTCCCAGTCCGGTCGCTCCAAAGACCTGCTGATCACCGCCAACCTGGTGCGTGAAAGCGGCGCTTCGCTGATCACCCTGTGCCCGAGCCAGACGCCATTGGCGGAGCTGTCCACGGTTAACCTGGCGATCGACGTGCATGAAGACACCGAAATCTACACACCGCTGACCTCGCGTATTGCCCACCTGGTGGTGATCGACGTGTTGGCGATGGGCGTGGCGATGGCTCGCGGCCCGAGTCTGGTCAACCACCTCAAGAGCGTTAAACGCAGTTTGCGCAGCCTGCGTCTGTCACCCAAGTCCGTCAAAGCCCTCGACGACTAAATACCTGCACACAGAACTCAATGTGGGAGGGGGCTTGCTCCCGATAGCAGTAGGTCAGTCAATGAGTCTGTGACTGAAACTCCGCTATCGGGAGCAAGCCCCCTCCCACATTAGATTCTCCATGCATCCAGAATCTTCATGAGGCTGTCATCCCCCCGTCATCCGTCGCGCCCATCCTGTACTCCCCCGTACTCGCATTGGGAGACTCCACATGACTCGGCATTACGAAGACAGCAACAGCACCGTCAAGACCCGTCGTCAGCAGGAAGACCAGCGCCGCATGGCGTTCCGTCGCGCCATCGAAGACCGTTGCGAAGAGCGCCAGTTGCTCCAGAGCATCAGTGACTACCCGGAACTCCATTGGCAGGCACCCGTGGCTGCCCAGCGAAACGCTCAGCCAGTGCGCTGATCTGCACCCGTTCGCTGCGGATAAAGCCCAGGAACGCATGGGCCACCGGTGACAGGCGTTTGGCCTTGGCCTGCACCAGGCACCAACTGCGGTACAGCGGCAGTTCTTCCACCGGCAGCTCTTTGAGCCCGCCGGTGGCCAGTTCCAGATTCAAGGCGTGGCGCGTCAGCAGCGCCACACCCAAACCTGCGACCACGCACTCTCGTTGCGCCTCGGCCGAGGCCACTTCCACGGTCTGTGTGAAGTGCACGCGTTTTTCCTTGAAGTACTCTTCGCACGCCAGCCGCGTGCCGGAACCCGGCTCGCGGATAAGTAGCGTGTAAGGCTCCAGGTCTTGCAGGCGCAGCGGCCCTTGCAGGCTCAACGGATGATCCGGCAGCGCCACCGCGACAATTGGATTATTGAGAAACGGCAGGAATTCCAGGCCCATGTCCTGGGGCACCATGGACATGATCACCAGATCATCGCGGTTATCCGAAAGCCTGCGGATTACCTGGGCACGATTGACCACGGTCAGGTGCAGTTGCACTTCCGGGTGCTGGCGCTTGAAAGCCGCAAACAGGTGCGGCACGAAGTACTTGGCGCTCGATTCCACCGCCAGCTTCAGTTGGCCCTGCAATGAGCCCTGCATATCCGATAGCTGCATATCGAGGTTTTCCAGACGCCCGAAAATATCGCGACTGGCCCGTTGCAGGGCTTCGGCGGCCTCGGTCATGTAGAGCTTCTTGCCGACGTAGTCGAACAGCGGTTGGCCGATCAGTTCTTCCAGCTGGCGGATTTGCAGGCTGACGGCCGGTTGCGTGAGGGACATTTCCTCGGCGGCACGGCTGTAAGAGCGCAAATCGCACACCTCATGAAAGATCTGAAGTTGCCTTAATGTCAGCCTCATCAACGACTTACGCATTATTTATTCCCTCTCGGCCCTGGCCATACCGGCAACTATAAGTCTTTCCTTATGCATGACCCAATAATTATTGATTTTTGTTAATCCCTTGGCGGGCTTAGTGTGTGTCTCGCGACTGTCATGAAACATTTGGTCACGCGCCGACCCACCTCAAGCGGGTCGAAGAACGCAGCAATCGGCTCAAGGGAATTTCCAAGTGATAAAAAAGATCCTGATCGCCAACCGTGGTGAAATTGCCGTACGAATCGTGCGCGCCTGCGCCGAGATGGGCATTCGCTCGGTCGCGGTTTACTCGGACGCCGACCGCCACGCGTTGCACGTCAAACGTGCCGACGAAGCCCACAGCATTGGTGCCGAGCCCCTGGCCGGCTACCTCAACCCGCGCAAGCTGGTGAACCTGGCGGTGGAAACCGGTTGCGACGCGCTGCATCCCGGCTACGGCTTCTTGTCGGAAAATGCCGAGCTGGCGGATATCTGCGCCGAGCGCGGCATCAAGTTCATTGGCCCTTCGGCCGAAGTGATTCGCCGCATGGGCGACAAGACCGAAGCGCGCCGCAGCATGATCAAGGCCGGTGTGCCGGTCACTCCCGGCACCGAAGGCAACGTCGCGGATATCCACGAAGCGCTGACCGAAGGCGACCGCATTGGTTACCCGGTGATGCTCAAGGCCACTTCCGGTGGTGGCGGGCGCGGTATCCGTCGTTGCAACAGTCGCGAAGAACTTGAACAAGCCTTCCCCCGCGTCATTTCCGAGGCCACCAAGGCGTTCGGCTCGGCGGAAGTGTTCCTGGAAAAATGCATCGTCAATCCCAAGCACATCGAAGCGCAGATCCTGGGTGACAGCTTTGGCAACGTGGTGCACCTGTTCGAACGCGATTGCTCGATCCAGCGTCGCAACCAGAAGCTGATCGAAATTGCCCCCAGCCCGCAATTGACGCCTGAACAGCGCGCCTACATCGGCGACCTGTCGGTGCGTGCGGCCAAGGCCGTGGGCTATGAGAACGCCGGTACCGTGGAGTTCCTGCTCGCCGAGGGCGAGGTGTACTTCATGGAGATGAACACCCGGGTGCAGGTGGAACACACCATCACCGAAGAAATCACCGGCATCGATATTGTCCGCGAGCAGATTCGCATCGCCTCGGGCCTGCCGCTTTCGGTCAAGCAGGAAGATATCCAGCACCGTGGCTTTGCGTTGCAGTTCCGTATCAACGCCGAAGACCCGAAGAACAACTTCCTGCCCAGCTTCGGCAAGATCACCCGTTACTACGCACCCGGCGGCCCCGGCGTGCGCACCGACACGGCGATCTATACCGGCTACACCATCCCGCCGTTCTACGACTCCATGTGCCTGAAACTGGTGGTGTGGGCGCTGACCTGGGAAGAAGCCATGGACCGCGGCCTGCGTGCCCTGGACGACATGCGCCTGCAAGGCGTGAAGACCACTGCCGCCTACTACCAGGAAATCCTGCGCAACCCGGAATTCCGCAGCGGCCAGTTCAACACCAGTTTCGTGGAAAGCCACCCTGAGCTGACCAACTACTCGATCAAGCGCAAACCCGAAGAGCTGGCCCTGGCCATCGCCGCCGCCATCGCCGCCCACGCAGGCCTGTGAGGAATATAAGAATGAGCAAGAAGATTTTCGTAACCGACACTATCCTGCGCGACGCCCATCAATCGTTGCTGGCCACTCGTATGCGCACCGACGACATGCTGCCGATCTGCGACAAGCTCGACAAAGTCGGCTACTGGTCCCTGGAAGTCTGGGGTGGCGCAACGTTCGACGCCTGCGTGCGCTTTTTGAAAGAAGACCCGTGGGAGCGCCTGCGCAAACTGCGCGCCGCGCTGCCTAACACGCGCCTGCAAATGCTGCTGCGTGGCCAGAACCTGCTGGGCTACCGCCATTACAGCGACGATGTGGTCAAGGCCTTCGTGGCCAAGGCTGCCGTCAACGGTATCGATGTGTTCCGCATCTTCGACGCCATGAACGACGTGCGTAACCTGCGCGTGGCCATCGAAGCGGTCAAGGCTGCCGGCAAACATGCCCAGGGCACCATCGCCTACACCACCAGCCCGGTGCACACCGTCGATGCATTCGTGGCCCAGGCCAAACAATTGGAGTCCATGGGTTGCGACTCTATCGCGATCAAGGACATGGCCGGCCTGCTGACTCCTTATGCCACTGGCGAGCTGGTCAAGGCGCTCAAGGCCGAGCAGAACCTGCCGATCTTTATCCACTCCCACGACACCGCGGGCCTGGCTGCGATGTGCCAACTCAAGGCTATCGAAAATGGTGCCGACCATATCGACACCGCCATCTCCAGCTTCGCCTGGGGCACCAGCCACCCGGGCACCGAGTCGATGGTCGCCGCCCTTAAAGGCAGCGAGTTCGACACCGGCCTGGACCTGGAGCTGCTGCAGGAAATTGGCCTGTACTTCTACGCGGTACGCAAGAAGTACCACCAGTTTGAAAGCGAGTTCACGGCGGTCGACACCCGTGTGCAGGTCAACCAGGTACCGGGCGGGATGATTTCCAACCTGGCCAACCAGTTGAAAGAGCAGGGCGCTCTCAATCGCATGAGCGAAGTACTCGCCGAAATCCCGCGTGTACGTGAAGATCTCGGCTTCCCGCCGCTGGTGACCCCGACGTCGCAGATCGTCGGCACCCAGGCGTTCTTCAACGTGCTGGCCGGTGAGCGCTACAAGACCATCACCAACGAAGTGAAGCTCTACCTGCAAGGCGGCTACGGCAAGGCCCCGGGCACTGTGAACGAAAAGCTGCGCCGTCAGGCCATCGGCAGCGAAGAGGTCATCGACGTTCGCCCGGCTGATTTGCTCAAGCCGGAAATGACCAAGCTGCGCGGTGAAATCGGCGCGTTGGCCAAGTCCGAAGAAGACGTGCTGACCTACGCCATGTTCCCGGATATCGGGCGCAAATTCCTTGAAGAACGCGACGCAGGCACCCTGGCCCCTGAAGTCCTGCTGCCGATTCCGGAGGCAGGCGGTGTGGCCCGTGCCGGTGGTGAAGGCGTGCCGACCGAATTCGTCATCGACGTGCACGGCGAAAGCTACCGTGTAGACATCACCGGTGTCGGCGTGAAGGCTGAAGGCAAACGCCACTTCTACCTGTCCATCGACGGTATGCCGGAAGAAGTGGTGTTCGAGCCGCTCAACGAGTTCGTCAGCAGCGGCGGTAGCAAGCGCAAGCACGCCACCGAACCCGGCCATGTCAGCACGGCGATGCCGGGCAATATCGTCGACGTGCTGGTCAAGGAAGGCGATGTGGTCAAGGCCGGCCAGGCTGTATTGATTACCGAAGCCATGAAGATGGAAACCGAAGTGCAGGCCGCGATTGCCGGCAAGGTGACCGCTGTTCATGTGGCCAAGGGCGACCGGGTCAACCCGGGTGAGATCCTGATTGAGATCGAAGGCTGATAACAGCCTTCGACACTACCGCTTAATCCTCGGGGGGGCAGGTGCCCTCCTTTTTTTTGCCTGAAACTCAGGCCTCTGTAGAGGGTTTGCGCCTGAAACTGACAAAGACCCCGCTGGGTGTGTAGATCAGCCTCGGCGTCAAGGTTTTAAGGTTGCTGGTGATCCTGTTGAAGCGTCCCTCAATCTGAGCAGCGTCGATAACACGTAACTGGCGGGTAAGCAGTTCGTCGTTTTCGTGTTCGACCTGGATATTCAGTGTTGTGCCCTTGAGGCGGGCCCTGTTGCCGACTTTCAAGGTGCTGTGCGCTTCACCCATGCCGAGGGTGAAGGCCAGGGTCGACCCGTTTGCCAGGTCAAGGTCGTGCTTGATTCGCGTCTGGCTTTTCAGCGCAGGGTCCAGCAGCAGCGTGCCGGCAACGTCAAGATTGGTTACCGTGCCTGCGGTGTAGGTTGCGCCTGCATCAATCGTCATTGTGCCCCCGATGTAACTCTGGTTGATCAGCGTTGCCCCGCGAGAGACTCGGCCTTGCTGATTGGCGTCCAGCGCACCGTCGAGGGTCCAGGCACCGCTGCCTATCCACAGGTGCTGGATACGAAGGGCGCCGTTGAAAGTGCCACCTTGGACATCGTCCAGCACGACGTGATTGGTGCCACTGCCACCGTCTACTTTGCCGTTGAATTGAGCGTTACCGCGCACAGTCAACACATCATCGCCACCCCCCATATCCATGGCGATGCCTTTGGTGCCGCTTATCAGCCCATCGTTGGTGACTTGGTCATTGTGTTCTCCGATCAGCCTCACGCCGTAGCCGTTGCGACCGGTGATGATGCCCTCGTTGATCAGCGAGGTGCTCCCGTAGGCCGGGCCCAAGTCCCCATCGTCCACCAGCACCCCATGATGTGCGCCGCGAATAACTCCACGGTTATAGATTTCGCCGCCGCCCATGGCGATGCCTTCGCTGGTGTTGGGGGCTCCGTTCTTGTCCGCGCCATTGGCCCCGGTGCCTTCAATGAGCCCGTAGTTGTGCACGCGTGCACGTTTGTCGATGTCCAGGCCATCACCGTCGCCATCATTCTCTTTGGATCGCTGGGCATCCGCGCCCCTGATGATGCGGTAGTTGACGACGTCTGCATTGCCCTTGGATTTCAGACCGGCCCCTTTATGGCCGATGATTACGCCGTGATTGATCAGCGTCACATCGTCGGTGGCTTTGATGCCGTTGCTGCCACCCGCTACCGCTCCGTGGTTGACGATTATGCTTGCTGCGCTGTTCGCGCTTATGCCGCTATACGACTCCTTGAAGCGCGTGGAAGGCCCGGTGGATATGTGCCCGTAGTTGGTAAAATGACCGCCGGTGGCGAGTTCGATAGCGTTACTTTTTTCAGCATAAACAGGGGCTGCTGCCGAACAGCCAGGCAGGGGGATATAGGCCGCAAGCTGGTGGGGTACTCGTAACATTGGGTTTCGACCTCAAGTGTGCTTGAGGTCGAAAACTAACGCAGGTAACAGCCGACAGATGTCGGCTGGCAGAGCAGATGATTGTAAGAAGGCTCGCTGTCGGGATGTCGTCTGACGATGCTCGGTTAAAAGCTCATCGTCCATTGCCCCTTCAAACCCTGGTTGCGGCTATGGGTGCCAGCTTGGCCGCTGTAGGCCAGGCCCAGGGTGTGTTGCTTGGATAACGCAAGATCAACGCCCAAGTTTACGTCGAGGCTATTGCGGTCCAGGGACGTGCCGGTAATGGTGAAGCCATCAAGCGCAACGGGCGCATTGCGATAGGTTTGGTGCACCTGGCTGTCAACCGCGCCGTAGAGGTGTTTCCAGCCGGCGCTGAGGTGAGGCGTGAGGCTGACCTGATCATCGAACCTGTAAACCGTCGCCAAGCGCAGGCCAACGGTGCTGTTAAGGTTCTGCTGGGTCTGCGCGCCGACGTTCAGCGCGGTCAGGCCGCCACTTTCCTTGAAACTGTCGCGGTGATGACGCTGGTAGCCGAGGCCAGCGAAAGGCTCGATGTGGAGGTCCTGGCTGCCCAATTGATAGCCCAGCTCAGAGAACAGCGTTTGGCTTTGGGCATCGTAACGAGACTTGAGCGAGTCCTTGTAAACGAGCAGGTTGACGTCGCGCCGGTTGGTCCCGGCATGGCTGCTGTAAATCGCCCCCAGGCGCAGGGCCAGCGGGCCGTCCTGACGCACCGCGTATGCGCCCAGGTGCAAGCTGTCCAGTTCGGTAGAGAAGCGTTGCGCCTTTAGGTCACTGGCGGATTTTGCCCCCATAACACCCACACGCCAGGCGTTATCCACTGCCCAGTCGGCGCCCAGCATCAGACCCTTGCTATCGTGCTTCAGTCCGGCGCTGCCGCTTCGTTGGTCGAGGTGGCCGCCGTTACTCACCCCTTGTACCCAGAAACGACCGTTGTCATCGTCGGGCAGGTTGCGCAGGGACGAGAGCAATTGGCTGCTGATGTGGCTGGTGACGGCGTGCGTGGCGCTGAGCAGGTTCGCGTTTTGGCTACCGGCCAATTGCTCCAGGGCTGCGCCGATGCCGCCGGGCTGTGCGGCGAGTGCGTCATTTACCTTTTGCAGCTCCTTGAGCTTCTCCGAGGTCAATTCGCCGGACTTGAGCAGTTCAAGCAGTGCGGGCTCCAGCACCTTGGCCACTTGCACGCCATTGTAGGTGGAGGCTTGGCCAATGAAGTAGCCGGGGTAGGGCCCAGGGATTGGCGGCGTATCGACTTCAGGTTTGAAGGCTCCCTCAGCGTCGAGCGAATCATAGGGTTGGTGAGGCCTGTATTCAATATCGCCTCGTGCGTGCGCAGGTTGCACACTGAGGGCAATTACAAGACTGATAAATGCTGCGATTCTTTGCGGTGTAAAGGGCATGAATTACCGACCTCTGATGAATGAGGCCGGGAATGTAGCGGGGGCACAGGCGGATAACTGTCAGGCCATTGACCGCTGGTTTGCGGGAGTTGTCTTTAGTCAGGTGCGATAAAAAGCCCATCTGCGTTTGGCCGACCAAGGCGCTATACAACGGGTGCTGCGCTTTAACTGCGGTGAATATACCCCTTGCCGAAATGCCGCTCCATGCGCGCCTGGATCAGCTCCAGTCCCAGTGACAGTACCCAATAAATGATTGCCGCCGTGGTGAGCATCTCGATGTAGCGGTAGCTGGAGCGGCCATAGGACTGTGCCAGGAACATCACTTCCCATACCCCCATCACCGAGACCAGCGACGAGTCCTTGAGCATCGAGATGAATTGGTTGGTGGCCGGGGGGATGATGGTGCGCATGGCCTGGGGCAGGGTGACGTGCCAGAAAATTTCCCTGTCACGCATACCCAAGGCCAGCGCGGCCTCGCGTTGACCATGGGGCACGCCGAGGATGCCGGCGCGGAAAATCTCGCTCAGGTAGGCACCATAGTTCAGCGACAACGCGATGATCCCGGCGACGATGGCGCCCGGCACCAGGCCCAGTTGCGGCAGGCCCAGGTAAATCAGCAGGATCTGGATCAGCAGCGGCGTGCCACGAAAGAACGAGGCGTAGAAACTGGCAATGCCAAACGCCACCGCGCTTTTCGACAGGCGCCCCAGCGCGGTGATAAAGCCCAGCACCGATGACGCAAGCATGGCGCACAGGCACAGGAATAGCGTCAGCGCCGCACCTTGCAGAAAACCGTTGGGCGCCAGGTGCAGGCCGACCAGGTTGGGCAGCTTGTCGAGAATGATCGAGAACTTCAGGTCAAAGCTCAGGAAGAAACTGGCAAACAGGGCGAACAGCGCCGCCCAGGTCAGGTAAAGCCGTATGCGAAAACTCATTGGCTGATGTCGGCGCCGATCCATTTTTGCGACAGCTTGCTCAAGGTGCCGTCCTGTTTAAGCTGGGCGAAGACCTCACGCACTTTGCTGTCCCACTGCGCGTCGCCTTTCTCGATGGCTACCGAGTTGGGCTCCGAATACAGCGGTGCGCCGGCCAGCTTGAAGCGCTTGTCCTGGGTCAGGCGCGGCTGCGCGGTAACCAGGTTGGTGAGGATTGCGTCCAGACGCACGCCGGCGCCCAGGCCCAGGTCCTGGAACGCCACATTGTCGGTATCGTACGGGGCGATCTGCACCTCTTCGAACGGGTACTGCAGCTGCGTGTCTTCGGCGCCTTCGATGACCAGGTTCTTGTTCAGGTAACTCTCGTAGCTGGAGGCACTGGTGAGCCCGACTTTCTTGCCGCTCAGGTCCTTGGCTTCGTGGATGCGATCATCCTTGGCGTTGACCACGATCACCGCGGGCGAGGCGTAATACTCAACCGGGAAGTCGAACACCTCGGCGCGTGCCTTACTCGGGGTCATGGAGCAGATGCAAATGTCATAGCGCCCGCTCCAGCGGCCAGCGGCAATGACGTCCCATGAAGGCGTTTCCAGGCGCAGCTTCACGCCAAGCTTTTGCGCCACGGCCTTGGCCACATCCACATCGAAACCGTCGAGCTGGTTCTGCTCGTTGAGGAATGAAAACGGCGGGTAGCTTTCCATCAGCACGCCGACCAGTTCCTTCTTCTGCTCGATACGATCCAGCGTGGCACCGCCAAAGGCTTGGGTGGAAGCAGCCAACATCGTCAGGCCCAGGGCCAACAGCGGTCTGAATTTCAAAATCGAACACCTGAATAAAAAAGAGGTTGTTATTAACCGAACGGTACGCATTAAATAGTTATAAGAACGACTCTCATAGTGAGTTATTTTCATAAGCATATGAGTAAAAAGCATATGGGCGCAGCACGCACAGTAATTCTCGATGGTGGCATGGGCCGTGAACTGCAACGCCGTGGCGCGCCGTTCCGCCAGCCGGAGTGGTCGGCATTGGCCTTGAGCGAAGCGCCGCAGGCGGTGGAGGCGGTACACGCGGCCTATATCGACAGCGGTGCCGACGTGATTACCAGCAACAGCTACGCGGTGGTGCCCTTTCATATTGGTGAGGCGCGCTTTGCCGCCGAAGGCCAGGCGCTGGCCGCATTGGCCGGTGAGTTGGCGCGACGGGCGGTGCAGGCGTCCGGCAAGGCGGTGCGTGTCGCTGGCTCCTTGCCGCCGCTGTTTGGCTCGTACCGGCCCGACTTGTTCCTGCCGGAGCGGGTCAGTGAGTTGCTGACACCGCTGGTGCTGGGCCTGGCGCCTCACGTCGACCTGTGGCTGGCGGAAACCCAGAGCTCAATCGTTGAAGCGCGAGCGATTCATGCCGGCCTGCCGCAGGACGGTAAACCGTTCTGGCTGTCGTTCACCTTGAAAGACGAAGACACCGACGACGTACCGCGCCTGCGCTCCGGCGAACCGGTAGCGGAAGCGGCCGAGGCGGCGGCGCAGTTGGGTGTGCAGGTGTTGTTGTTCAACTGCAGCCAGCCGGAAGTGATCGGCGCGGCGATCGATGCCGCGCGGGAGACCTTCGAGCGATTGGGCGTAGCGATTCAGATCGGTGCCTACGCCAACGCCTTCCCGCCGCAACCCAAGGAAGCCACGGCCAACGATGGCCTGGACCCGTTGCGCGACGACCTCGACCCGCCGGGTTACCTGCATTGGGCTGCTGATTGGCAGGCGCGTGGCGCCAGCCATTTGGGTGGCTGCTGTGGCATCGGGCCGGAGCATATTGCGGTGCTGGCGCAGCGCCTGACCAACTGATCCACCGCCCCTCCCACATGGGTTTTGTGTTGCGAGTGAGATCTAGATTCGGCATTCGGCCAGCGTTTTCAGCTGGCCCGAACCACTCTGGTTCGCCTCAGACAGCCAGGCCTCAAATCCCGCGCCCACTTTGGGCCATTCCGAATCGATGATCGAATACCAGGCGGTATCCCGGTTCCTGCCCTTGACCACAGTATGCTGGCGGAACACGCCTTCAAAGCTGAAGCCCAGGCGCTCAGCCGCGTACTTGGAGCGGGCGTTGGCGTTGTTGCACTTCCATTCCAAGCGGCGATTGCCCTGCTCGAAGGCGTACTTGGCCAACAGGTACACCGCCTCGGTACTTTTGGGCGAGCGTTGCATCGGAGCACCGAAGGTGACGTGGCCGATCTCGATGCGGCCTTGCTCGGGCACGATCGACATCAGGCTGAGGATGCCCTGGACCTGGCCGCTCGCGCGGTCGATCACGCTGAAGAAATACGGATCGTTATGGGCCGCGTGATTATTCAGCCAGGCATCGAATGCGCTGCGTTCAGGGAAGGGGCCGTAGGGCAAATAGTCCCATAGCTTCGGGTCAGCACCGGGCCCTTGTAGGGCTTGCCACAGTTGATCGCCGTGGCGCGCCGGATCGAGTTTTTCCAGGCGGATAAAGCGCCCTTCAAGCAGTTGAACCGTGGGTGACGGGACGCCTTTCCAGTCGGCGAGGGAAGTGGACATGCAGGGCTCCTTAAAGACCTTGGCGAAATTGGATGAAACCAGGGCGTTCGGCGATGCGTTCGTAGAGTTGGATCGCGGTGGCGTTGGTCTCGTGGGTCAACCAGTGCACTTTGCAGCAGCCATCGGCCTTGGCGGTGGCGTAGACGAACTCGATCAGCTTACGGCCTACGCCGGTGCCGCGTTGGGATGGGTCCACTAAAAGATCCTGCAGGTAGCACGAGTTCTCGATGCTCCAATTGGAGCGGTGATAGATGAAGTTAACCATGCCCACCGCCTTGCCGTCCTGCCAAGCTAACGCCGAGTGGGTCGGCTCGCGGGCGTCTATCAGGCGTTGCCAGGTGCTTTGGCTGACGGCGTCCGGCAGTTCGGTGTTGTAGAACTTCAAGTAGGCCAGCCACAACGGTAGCCAGGCGGCGTGGTCCGCGGCGGTGACTTGGCGGATGTCGATCGGGGTCATTCTGCAACTCCTTGGGGAATGAAACGGGCGAGATTCTGGTCGCGCAGATCAGCGCTGCCGGCCAGGGCTTCACGTACGCCGGCCATATCGGCTGCGCTGCGGTTCTGACTGAGCTTGCGTTTGCCGACCAGGCGGTCGATAGGCAGGGCAAAGCCAACGATGGCCTTGAGCATGGCGTCGATGTAGTCGGCCGGCGCATCGCCGACGGCCCAAGGTTGGGCGCGGCCGCGTTCGTGGTGATCAGTGAGGGCGCCGACGACCTTGAGTAATCGCTCGCTGTCGCTGAACACGTCGGCCTTGCCGTAGGCGTGCACGGCGAGGTAATTCCAGGTGGGCACCACTTTGCCGTGCTCGGCCTTGGAGGGGTAAAACGCCGGGCTGACATACGCCTCGGCGCCAGCAAAGATGACCAGTGCTTCACTGCCGTTTTGCAGGTCGCGCCACTGCGGATTGGCCTTGGCCAGATGCCCATAAAGCGTACCGTTGGGTCCTTCGTCGGGATTGAGCAGTAACGGCAGGTGGCTGGCCTGCAGGCCGTTTTCACCCACGGTCACCAACTGCGCAAGGCGCGTGTGCTGGATCAGTTGCTGGATTTGGGGCAAATCATCGAGGGCGAAGGCGCGAGGTGTGTACATGGAAAATTTTCCTTGGCGAATACCTGCATCCTAGGCAGGCTAATGGCTCGTTGTAAGAGCCATCTAGCCCTCATTTCATAGGTCCAATATGCCGCCCGTCATCCCCTCGATGTCGTTCGACCCTGCTGGCATCGAGTTGGATCGCCGCCAGGGCCTGACACGCCAGCTGTACGACGCCCTGCGCCAGCGCGTGCTGGATGGGCGGCTGGTCAGTGGCACGCGCTTGCCTGCCACCCGTGATATGGCGGCGGCGTTGTCGATCTCGCGCAACAGCGTGGTACGCGCATACGATCAGTTGTATGCCGAGGGGTTTATTGAAAGCCGGGTGGGAGACGGCACCTACGTCTCGCAGCTGCCCACAGCAAAAAAACTATCCACAAAACTATCCACAGGGTTTTCAACAGGCTTACCCACAGCCTTATCCACAAATCGTCTGGATAATGCGCACACTCAGGCCAGCGAAGTTATCCACAGTGGTGGCCTGGACAGGGTCAGACATAACCATTTGGTCCAGCCTCCTTGCGGTCCGCCACGGGCTTTTCGGGTGGGGGTACCGGCCTTCGATCTATTTCCTTTTGAGGTGTGGGCCAAGCTTAATGGGGCGTTCTGGCGCAAGCCGGACCTGGCGCAGTTATGCTACGGCGACCCGGCCGGTGACGAGCGTCTACGTGGCTTGATCGCCGCTTACCTGCGCACTGCGCGAGGTCTGCAGTGCACGACTGAGCAAATAGTGATCACCAGTGGCGCGCAACAGGCAATCAGCCTTTGTGCACAGTTGCTGGTGGAGCCTGGGGATTGCGTGGCGGTGGAAAACCCGGGTTATCGCGCGGCAGGCCATGCCTTTGCGTTGGCAGGTGGTCGATTGAAGGGTGTGCCGGTGGATGGCGATGGTATTGACTGCGAGGTCTTGAACCGCCTGAAGGATTGCCGGGTGACCTATGTCACGCCGTCCCATCAGTACCCGTTGGGCGTGGTGATGAGCCTGGCGCGGCGCCTGCAATTGCTGGCCTGGGCCGAGCGTACTGGCGGTTGGATCGTCGAAGACGACTATGACGGTGAGTACCGTTACACCGGAGCGCCCTTGTCGCCCTTGGCGGCGCTGGACCGTAGTGGGCGCGTGCTCTATGTCGGCACATTCGGCAAGGTGGCATTCCCGGCTTTGCGCCTGGGTTACCTGGTATTGCCGCCCGGTCTGGTAGAGGCCTTTGCTCAGCGCCGCGCCGTGGACATGCGTCATTCCGAAGTCAGCACTCAGGCCGTAATGGCCGAATTCATCGCGGCGGGGCATTTCCAGCGCCATATTCGGCGTATGCGCCGTGCGGCCCTGAACCGCCGCAACGCTTTGTTGGTCGGCTGGCCCAGCGAATTGCCAGGTGTCGGGGCCTTGCCCAGCGTTGCAGCAGGCTTACACCTGACGGTGCGCGTGGACAGCCTGGCCCGTGAGCAAGCGCTGCTTGCCCAAGCCCGCGCGGTAGATGTCGAGATCAACGGCTTGAGCGGCTACTGGCTGGCAGATACCGGCCCACCACCGGACCAGCGTGCCGGACTGGTGCTGGGGTTCGCTGCCGTGCCTGAGGCGGCCATCGCACAGGCGCTGGCCCGCTTGCGTCGGGTGTGGCTGGCTTGAATACGATCCGGCACTGAGGTTACTTCACCTTGAAAAACAACCGCTGGGCCTGGTCCCGGTTTATTTCGCTGAGGTAGAACGCGGTTTTTTGCTGTTCGTTGAGGCCGTCAAGACTGTCGGCATCTACTCCCCGGGCGTGCTCTTGCGGGGTTTTCAAGCGGCCCCTGAGAAAAGCCCTGGCGGGCACCCATTCGGCCGAATAATGGAAGTGTGCATACCACAGCACAGTTTTATCACTGCGGTTACTCAGGGTGTACTCATCCAGGTAGACCTTGACAGGCCCTTTGAGCCGGCGGCGCTTGACGGTTCTCTTGATTACGATCTCGTTGTTTTGCTTAAGCCATTCCACGCTACTGATGGTGGGTGGGCGTTTCTTGATCATTTGCAGTTTCTGGCGAGCCGCCTCTTGATAGAGTGCCTGCGCCGCTTCGCTCAGTTGTTTGTTGACCAGAGCCGCAGAGCCCCCGTTGCTCTCGGTGGAGTTGCTTTGGGTCAGAGCCTGCTCAATGTTTGCAGAGGCCTGTTCCAGTTTTAACGCATGCTGGTGGTACAGCCATTCAATGCCAGTAGCGCTGCGCTCCGGTTTGATCGCCTGTTGGCCAGTGCGCTGCTTGAAGGCCCCCAACCCGTCCAGAAGCTTCTGGGCCTGGCTGATACTGGTGGCGACGTCCAGAGTAGTGGTGGTAGTGGTGGTCTCGACGGGATTGACGTGCTGCACCCACACACCTGGGGTTTTTTCGTGAAAGGTCGCCATGATCTGCTGGTTGAGAGGAGAGATGACATCCACCATGCCGGTTTCATCGCCAGCTTCTGTCAGTCGTGGTACTCCCACCAATACCCCGTTGTAGCGCGTGTGAATGATTTTTTTCTTTGCTCTTGGCGGTGTTGAAGGCGGTGTCGGGCGACTTCTGAGCGTGTCCCGATCCGCGTGCAGCAGTTCCAGGCTACCCAGGGTTTCGCGGTAGAAATCGCGGATTTTTTCGCGCAGGGTCGTGATACGTGCAGGCAGGGTTGCGTCAGGAAACTCGTCCGGAAAATCCTGCAGGCGTTCGTCGATGATCTTGAACTGTTCCACCAGGCTGCCAAGGGTTTCGATGCGTTCATCCAAGCGCGGCTGGCTACGCTCCATCGACGTTTCATGCAAGGCCTGAATCGACAGGTTGGCGGCGTCGACGATGGTGTCAATGGCACTCCAGGCTGACGAGGCTGTGGCGATGCTGCTGCCGTCCAGGCATAAGTTGCGCGCCATCGACACTTGCAAGGCCCTGAGGTCGCGGGCGGTGTAGCTTGGCAATTTACTCCGGTAATTGCGAATTTGCTCGAATCCCAGCTCACCCAGCGCTTTGAGTTGGGTAAGCCGCGATTGGCTGTAGTTCAGGCGCTGGATCATGTCCTGGCTCAATTCGGTCATGATGCGGGCATCGTCGATATGACGTTCCTCTGGATGGCTGATTTGATGTTCGATCTGGTCGAGCACGGTTTTGAGTTTAGGTGTGAAGGCGACTTGCGCCTCGGTGATACCGGTCCGAGTCAGCTCCAGTTGGGCGCTCACGTAGCGGATTGCGTGTTGCTGATAGTCCGCGCTGGGCGAGAACACATTCAATATCTTGAGCTGTTGCAGTGCCTTTTCGTAGTCGCTGCTCTGGCTCTTGAGTTTTTGCAGGTAGGTTTGGCGGCTGATCTCGGATGAAGTGGATGACGCGGTGTCCGACATTGCCAGACGGGCCTGCTGCAACTCCAATTGCGCAGTGGGTTTGTTTTGTTCAAATAGCGTCAGGCGTCTTTTGGCTTCTATCGCGTTGATCTCAGCTTTGGATTTTGACTGCTCCTGCAGCTGCTTGGAACCGGCGCCGCGCAGGCGCAGACGAGTGTCGATGAACCATTGGCCCTGAGCGTTGTGAATCAACGCAGGTCCTGTTCGACCGGGCTGCTTCGGGTCGATGATGACTACCGCTTCATCTTCACCGGCACTGACCTCAAACCAGCGCTCCCCTACGGGGACGTAATACTTCTGTGCCTGATGAAAGAGATGCTGGTATTGGTTTTTTGAGGTTTCAGCCGCGCCGAGGCCTTGCGGTTTGCTGACCTTGAAGCTGTCGAGCACGGTTGCGAGTTCGCTGGGTATGCGCTTGATTGCGCCGCTGGTGTGCAGGTGCGGTAAATGTGTGGCCGGCAGCTCCTTGGTCAGGGTCACCTCTTGTTTGATCGTGACCTGCTTTGTGCTGGTCGCTTTGGTCAGCTTTGGCGTGGTCTTGCGTGGGTAGCCGGTACGGTGGCTGCGGCTGGCGGCGTGCAACGTGATCGCCATGCCGAGGTTCAACAGGACATCGGTGAGTGCCGACCACTCGGCTTGTTTTTCGTCGTGGTCATGGGCTTGCACAAAAGTTTGCAGCTGATCGACCACCTGCCAGATCCAGGCGCCCGTGCCGATGGTGCGCCCCAGAAACGGCAGCACCCCATTGAAGATCACCCAGCCGGCGTGTTTAAAGGTCGCCCAACGGCTTTCGGCGTTGGACACCGATTGGCGGTCGGCCAGTTCTATCAGGGCCTGGGCATTGGCCTTGAACATTGTGGTGAATCGATCACCGTTGAGTACTTCGGTGCCCAGGGTCATTGGCCCGCTCATGGTCCATAGCTTGTCGGGCTCCACCAGGTAATCGGCGACCGCCCAAGGTGAAGGCAGCGAGCCGGGAAATACATAGTTGGTATAGTCGCTGCGGACCGCATCCGGCAGCCAGGCCAAGACCGACTCGCACAAGCTGCTCGATTGCGCGATCGTATAGATGAGGTTGGCCGGCGACGGGAACTGCATCAGGGCTGGCGTGAACAGCGGCCGGTACAAGAGGCATGGCCCGGCCGCCGGGTCTTCGGGGCCTATCACGTACATGTTGGCGACCGTGTCCACAGAGGTGTCCGTGCGCCGGGTGGGCACGAAGGCCAAGGGCCTGAGTACGATGGCTTGCCCGTCCACTTTGCTGTCAGTGGCCTGTTCTTGCATCACCGCGGTCACATAACGGTAGCCCTGCTCGTCAATGCTGCCTTCCTGGCGGATCTTGGCTTGCAAGGCTTGCATCGGCAGTTGGATACGCAGGTGTTGGCTATATAGCGTATTGCGGCGTGCAGATTCCTGAGTGTCATCCAGCAGCTTTTCCTTGATCAGCGCAGGGTAGGTACGGCCAATATCGGCATCGGTGGCCAGCGATTCAAAATAGGCAGGGGTCATCCACTCAGGCAGGTTGGAGCCATTGCTGGTCTTGACCACTTTGTTACCGACGGGCACTGCAATCAGGTTTTGCAGGGCCAGTTCAACCAGGCTGAACGTGTTGCTCTCAACCTGGCCCGGGACGACGAAAGCGCCCCACACGACCGGGCTCTCTATTTGCAGGAAGATCTTCTCCAAGGGCAGGTTAGTGCTATCCGGGTGGTCCTTGATCACCTTTGCCTTGATGACCTTCAACGCGTACGCCTCGATAGTAGGGACGTCGTCCAGGAACGACCGACCGGCATTCTGGTTATGCAGCGCGGCGAGGTCTTTGAGGTGCCGAGCATAGAAATTCGAGTCGCTGGGTGAAGCGTTTGTCAGCCAGTCGGGCATCTGCTCGCGGTACCAGGCCAGATCCGGGCTGCTTTGCGCAGGCGGCGGGGCAGCAGCAGGTGGCGTGCCCAGTGCCATATCGACGTTGTTGGTTTTGCGCAGGTCGGAGAAGTCGATTTCAGCGATGGTATCGATCTGCAATGACACCAAGGCACAGGCTTGGTGATCAAAGAAGTTGCCGTCCGGTTCAAACAGACGCCATTGGATTTGCGGGTCCGTGACAGAGCCCGACAGGTGCGCGGGCAAGGATTGGCCCAGGTGCTCCAGCGAAGGAAACTTTTCATAACCCTTGAGCAGCGAATGCGTGAGGACTGTGGTTTTGCCTTCGTGTTCGCCGATCAATACCGCGATGATCACATCATTGACGTGCTTGACCTGCCCTTCATCGTCGACTCGGTCGATATCAACCAGGCAAGCCCTGAGCTTGTAGAGGTCGTTGCCCTTTCTGTCGGCTTTGTCGGGGTGAGTGAACAGGGCGCGAGCCATGGCACACTCGGTGGCGGTCCAGTCATCGGCGGCCTCGACATCCCACACCGTGCGCAGCAGGTTCGACAGCTCGTGCCAATGTGGGCCGCTGCCGTTGGTTTGATTCCAATAGTTGATCGTTTGTTGCTGGTAGGCCCGCAGCATCGAAGGCGCAAGTTGGTTGATGGTCTTGGCGATTTCAGTCACGCGCACGGGCAGGTGTACCGCCGGCTCGATGATCGGTTGCTGCGTGAGAAAGTGCTCGCCCTGAAGGTACAGGATCGGCACCGCCAGCACTGCCTGCCTGGCAAGGATGTCACTCAGGGCCTGGTACTCGGTGGGGCCGGCGCTGACCCGGTCGTCATCCAGGTTCCAGGTGGGCGTTGCGAGCATGACGGTGTCCGGGTCGATATCCAGCGTCGGGTACTGCTCCTGTAGCGCCTCGCGCAGCAGCAGGGTTGCAGTCTCCCTGAACGAAGGACCTGTAGAGAATTGGGTGAGCAGCGCTATGCGTGCATCCGGACGCGATGTGTTCGAGGGCGTGGTCGTTGAAGCGGGGGCGTTCATGGTGAGGCTTCCCTGTCTGGCCGTTTGGTGGAACCAGCCCTGAGGTCAAGGCTAGAAATTTCCATGCTAGGGCGCGGCCACACAGAGAGGCGGTGCTTAGATAGGCCACCTTCACAAGCGCATTCGAAGGTACACGTCAAACCAAGGTGCTTCAGGTGCCGGATTTGATCCTGGTCCAGGCCCTTGTCCTGGCGCGTTCGGCTTTGCTGTCCAGGGGGATGAGGGTGTAGAGCGTGGCCATGGCGGTGTCGGTCGGGTACAGGTTGGGGTTGTGGCGAATGGTCGGGTCGACCCTCTCGGTAGCGTCCCTGTTTGGATTGGGGTACCCGACGAAGTCACTGATGGGCGCGATCACTGTGGGTTGCAGCAGGTAGTTGATGAAGGTGTAGGCGTCGTTCGGGTTTTTGGCGCCTTTGGGAATGGCGAGCATGTCGAACCAGATCGGCGCGCCTTCCTTGGGCAGGCGCATGTCCACGGTCACGCCATTCTTGGCGTCTTTGGCACGGTTGGCGGCTTGGGAAAAACTGCCGGAATAGCCCACCGCCACGCAAATATCCCCGTTGGCGATGTCGGCCATGTACTTGGAGGAGTGAAAGTAAGTGATAAACGGGCGGATCTTCATCATCAGTGCTTCGGCCTTGTCGTAGTCCTTGGGATTGCCGCTGTTGGGGTCCAGGCCAAGGTGTTGTAACGCCAGGGGCAGTATTTCCGAGGGCGAGTCCAGCAGTGCGACGCCGCATTGCTTGAGCTTGCTGAGGTTTTCCTCCTTGAAGATCAGGTCCCAGCTGTCCACGGGGGCGTTGTCGCCCAGGGCCGCCTTGACCTTGGCTGGGTTGAAGCCGATCAGGATGGTGCCGTACATGTAGGGCACGGCGTATTGATTGCCGGGGTCGTTGGCTTCGATCAGCTTCATCAGCTTGGGGTCCAGGTGCTTCCAGTTGGGCAACTGGCTTCGATCCAGGGGCTGGAACACACCGGCTTCGATCTGCTTGGCCAGGAACACATTGGACGGCACCACCACGTCATAGCCGGAGTTGCCGGTGAGCAACTTGGATTCCAGGGCCTCGTTGGTGTCGAAGATGTCGTACACCAGCTTGATCGACGGGTTCTGTGCCTTGAAGTCTTCCAGCGCCTTGGGCGTGATGTAGTCGAACCAGTTGTAGACCTTCAGGGTTTTTTCTTCGGCCTGGGCTGCGCCACTGAAAACCACGGCGCACAGGGCGAGCGACTTGAGTATGTTCATTGGGCTGCTTCCTCGAAACCTTCCAGCACGTTGACGGCGTTGATGCCGATTTCCTCCACCGCGTAGCCGCCTTCCATCACGAACAGCGTGGGCTTGCCCAGGCGGGCAATGCGCGCGCCCATGGCCAGGTAGTCCGGGCTGTCGAGCTTGAACTGCGAGATAGGGTCGTCCTTGAAGGTGTCCACGCCCAGGGACACCACGATGATGTCGGCGGCGTAGCGCTCGATCTCTGTGCAGGCTTGTTCAAGCGCTGCGCTCCAAGCCTCCCAGCCTGAACCTGCGGGTAGCGGGTAATTGAAGTTGAAACCTTCTCCGATGCCTTCTCCCTGCTCATCTGCATACCCGAGGAAGAACGGAAACTCTGCCTCCGGATGGCCGTGGATCGAGGTGAACAGCACGTCGCTGCGTGCATAAAAAATCGACTGTGTGCCGTTGCCGTGGTGGTAATCCACGTCGAGGATCGCGACCTTTTTGCAGCCCTGATCAAGGAACGCCTGGGCCGCGATGGCTGCGTTGTTGAGGTAGCAATAACCGCCCATCAAATCGCTGGCGGCGTGATGCCCAGGCGGGCGGCACAGCGCGAAGGTACTGTGGGCGCCTTGCGCGATGGCGGCCTGGGCTGTGAGGGCGACTTGCGCGGCGCTGTAGGCCGCTTGCCAGGTGCCGGCGGTAATCGGCGCGCCACCGTCGAAACTGTAATAGCCCAACTGGCCGTGCAGGCTGGTGGGAATCACGCGGCGCAACGTGCGGGCGGGCCAGGTGTAGGGCAGCAGGTCGCCGTCCTGGCCGTATTCGGTCCAGCGTTGCCAGGCGCCTTTGAAGAAATCCAGATAGTCGCGGCTATGGACGCGTTGCAGCGGCGCCAGGCCAAAATCCTGCGGGGCCTGCACGGGGCCAAGTTCCCGCGTCTTGACCCGTTGCAGCACGTGGTCGGCACGCGAGGGCATTTCAAAGCAGGGCATCAGTTGCCCGTCCATCAGTTCACAACGGCCGTGGTGCAGGTGGTGATCGTCCGAGTAGATCGTCAGCATTTGTTGTTCTCCGCAAGCTGTATCGGTGTATGCAGTCTTGCGGTGGGCGCGGTTTATGAGAACGTCAGGAGCGGCCAAAAGGGGATCAATATGGCCAAAGTGTGTGTCCGCAATTCGCCCCTCATTGGCGCGTCATGCACGAAATTGGCTCGGCGTTACGCCGCTCCAGCGCACGAAGGCATGTCTGAAACTCGCCGTTTCGCTGAACCCCAGCGTCTCGGCAATTCGGTGGATCGGCCACAGGTTGTCAGCCAACAACTGTTTGGCGCGTTCAAAGCGCAACTCATCGAGCAGTTCCTGATAGCTGCAGCCCAGGTCATGCAGGTGCCGGCGCAGGGTGCGCGCCGAACAGTTCATCTGCTGCGCCAGGCCATCGAGCCCAGGGGCGGCGTGCAGTTGTGCGGCCAGCAACTGGCGGATTCGCCCCAGCCAGGCCTCGCGCCCGGTGAATTCAGTGTTTTGTTTGCGGCAACGTTCGACCATGGCCTGGTGGGTGACCGTGTCGGCCAGGGGCAACGGTTGGGCAAGCCAGCGTTTATCAAAGGCGAACGCGTTGGCAATAGCCTGAAACTGTAGCGGGCAGTCGAAGCTCTCGGCGTAGCGCGCCTGATAATCCGGCGCGTCGTGCTCAAAACGAGCGCCCAGCAAGGGCAGGGGATGGCCGAGCAGGTCGTCACAGATGACCTTCAGTGATCCCAGACACAACTCGACATTGAAGGCGGTCAGGGCCGGGTTTTCGCGGTAGTCGCCGGCCGTGAACCAGATACGTTCGCCGTCTTCCTCCAGGCTCAGTTCGAAGAGTGTTCCCAACAGCGCCGGATACCGCAGGGCCAGATGCAAAGCGTCACCGAAAGTGGCACTGGTGAGCAGGGCATAGCCCAGTATGCCGTAGGAAGAAACATGCATACGCCGGCCAACGATCAGGCCGATATCGCGCTGACGGGCCACGGCATTGGCGCACACTTGCATCTCCTGGTGCGTGGCGATGCGCGTGTCGGCGCGGCTCAAGTCCGCCGCGCAGATGCCGCTGCCGGCCAGCAACGCTTCGTGGGGCAAGCCTTCGGCCTCGAAGGTACTGAGTACCAAGGACACGGCATTGAGGGTGGTGAGGTGGGAGTGCAGCATGGGAACTTCCAGCCAGGAGAGGCTGGAAGTAGAGCAAGTTACATGCCGGTCAGCTCAGTTCGCCGCACAGGTCCAATTCCACCAGGCGACGGATTTCGCTGGTCTCCAGCCCGGCACCGAGCAGGGCGTTGAGCTTGCCGAACGCTGCCTCGCGGGTCATGCCGCCACCGGACAGTACGCCCACATCGCGCAGGCGGCTGCCGGCCTCGTACACGTCCAGTTCCACGCCGCCTTCATGGCATTGGGTGATAGCAACCACCACCACATCCTGGTCCTGCGCACGTTGAAGGCTGGCCAGGAAGGCTGGGTTGTCACTTGGCCCGGTGCCGCTTCCGAAGCACTCCAGTACCAACGCCTGAATGCCGCTGCCAATTACAGCGTCCAGTTGCGCGGCATCAATACCCGGCACCAACGGCAGTACGGCGACATTCGCCAAGGCTTTGGGCTGACGGTAATCCAGCGCGGCCGGCAGGGACTCGGCGCGGGCAATGCCACCCTGGCGTTGCAAGGTCGCAAACGGATTGCGCCCGAAACTGCGAATTTTCGCGCAACGGGTCGGGGCCATCAGCACGCCGTGGAAGTACAGGTGTACACCCGCTGCCAGGCCTTCGCCCAATGCCGCCAAAGCACCGCTGACATTTTCCCAGGCATCACTGTCCGGCACGCCGGCCGGCAACATCGAGCCGGTGAACACCACCGGTGCGGGCAAGCCCAGCAATTGGAAACTCATGGCCGCCGCGCTGTACGCCAGGGTGTCAGTGCCGTGCAGGATCAGCACCGCGTCGCAGCCGTCGTCCACGGCTTCAACCACGGCGGTACGCAGGCGCTGCCAGTAGGCGGGGGTCATGTTGGCGCTGTCGATCAGTGGCGACATTTCCCGGAACCGCCACGTGGGCACTGGCGCGTCGGCAAGCTGTTCGCGCATACGCGCCTCAAAACCTGAAGCGGGTGCCAGGCCATTGGCGCTGGCCTGCATACCGATGGTGCCGCCGGTGTAGAGCACCATCACGTTGTTAGCTGGTTGCATGAGAAATCTCCTGAACGAAAAACGCCGCCGGGCCCAGAGCATGCCCAAGGCCGGGCGGCGTGTCATCTAGCGGTGATCAACGTTGCGCTTGAGCGCTCAGTTCAGCCGAGGGTGCTGCTTCAGGCTTCACCGGATTGGCCGGCCAGGCCTTGCGGTCCAGGTCCAGGTCAGGGAACTGGCTGGAGTCGAACACCGGGGTCTTGATGCCCGCTGCACGCTGGTTGTCGTAGTCGTTGAGGATGCGCATGGCGATCTTGAACAGGAATGCCAGGGCGAACAGGTTGACGAACGCGAGCATGGTCATGGTGATGTCGGCGAAGGCGAACACGGTGCTCAGGTTCTCGATCGAACCCCAGAAAATCAGCACCAGCACCAGTGCGCGATAGCCCATCAGCACCTTGCGGTTATTGCCGACCAGAAAGCGCAGGTTGCTCTCGCCCAGGTAGTAGTTGTACATGATCGAGGTGAACACGAACAACGCCAGGGCCACCGAGATGAACATGCGGCCCCAGTCACCGACCACCGCCGCCAGGGAGTTCTGGGTCAGGGCAATGCCGTCGCCTTCAAAGCCTGGGGTGTAGAAACCCGACAGCAGGATCAGCAACGCAGTACAGGTGCAGATCACGAAGGTGTCGAGGAACACGCTGAACGCTTGCACCACGCCCTGGGCGATCGGATGCTCTACCGAAGCCACCGCGGCTACGTTAGGCGCACTGCCCAGACCTGCTTCGTTGGCGAACACGCCGCGCTTTACACCCATGATGATCGCGCTGCCCACCAGGCCACCGAAGGCTTGGTCGAGGCCGAACGCGCTCTTGACGATGGTCGCGAGCATGGCCGGCACGTGGTCGAATTGCAGCACGATCACGTACAGGGTCACGGCGATGTACACCAGGGTCTTGACCGGTACCAGCAGGTCGGCAATCGACGCAATACGCTTGATCCCGCCGATGAACACCAGGCCCAACAACACCGCCAGCGCGAGGCCGGTGTAAGTGGTGTCGAGGCCAAAGGCGTTATTGAGCGAGTGGGTCACGGCGTGGGCTTGCAGGCCGTTGAAGGCAAAACCGAAGGTCACCAGCAGCAGGAACGCCATGACCATCCCCAGCCAACGCTTCTGCAGGCCGTGCTGGATGTAATAGGCCGGGCCGCCACGGTAGGTGCCTTCAGCGTCGGTGCGCTTGTACAACTGGCCGAGGGAGCACTCGATAAAGCTCGAAGACATGCCCACCAGAGCAGTGACCCACATCCAGAACACCGCCCCCGGACCACCCAGGGTCACAGCAATACCGACACCCGCGATGTTACCGGCACCCACGCGTCCGGCCAGGCTGAGCATCAGCGCCTGGAACGAGCTGAGTTGACCGGCGCTGCTCTTGAGGCTGTCTTTAAACACCGAGAACATGTGGAAAAAGTGACGCAATTGAACGAAACGCGAGCGGATCGTGAAATAACCGCCGAGCCCGACTATGAGCACGATCAGTACTTTCCCTGAGAGGAAGTCGTTGATGACTTCGAGCATGGAGTGTTCCTCGCTGATTTTTCTGATGGCAAACGCAGGACGGTCCGACGCATCGCTCAGCACCAGGCAGTGCACGACGCTTCGATCCCCATCCTTTTGCGGGTGTTGTTATTCATGCGGTTTCGCGTGGTACCCGGGCCTCGTTACCGATGGCCGCAGACGCGAGAGGGGCGGCACTATACCTAGGCGAGACTGATCCGTCTGCACGGGCTGATTAAAGGTTTCAGCCACGCGGTGGCAAGCAAGGTGGGTTTGCAGGGCGATATTGGAGTTTTTATGGGCTTCATTTCACAACCTTGAGGCAAAAAAAAGGGCCTGAAGAACGAGCCTTCAGGCCCTCAAAAGGTGAGAGGTGTCTAGTCCCTCAGCCTGGTGAGCGGTGCAACAAACGCTTAGGCCTTCAGCGGGACCAAGCGTGGAGCGATCATGTTTTCCGGGCGCAGGATGTCGTTGAGCATGGCGTCGTCGAGCAAGCCTTCTTCACGCACCAGTTCCAGCACGCCGCGGCCGCTTTCAAGAGCGATACGCGCGATGCGGGTGGCGTTTTCATAGCCGATGTAGGGGTTCAGCGCGGTGACCAGGCCGATGGAGTGCTCCACCAGTTCGCGGCAGCGTGCTTCGTTGGCGGTGATGCCGACGATGCAATGCTCGCGCAGCATGTCCATGGCGCGTTGCAGCAGGCGGATCGAGTCGAAGATCTTGAAGGCGATCAGCGGCTCCATCACGTTCAGTTGCAATTGGCCGCCTTCGGCCGCCATGGTCAGGGCCAGGTCGTTGCCGATGACCTGGAATGCCACCTGGTTAACGGCTTCCGGAATCACCGGGTTGACCTTGCCGGGCATGATCGAGCTGCCTGGCTGGCGCGCCGGCAGGTTGATCTCATTGATGCCGGTGCGTGGGCCGCTGGACAGCAGGCGCAAGTCGTTGCAGATCTTCGACAGCTTCACCGCGGTACGCTTGAGCATGCCGGAGAACAGCACGAAGGCGCCCATGTCGGAGGTGGCTTCGATCAGGTCGGCCGCCGGTACCAGCGGCTGACCGCTGATGGTGGCCAGGCGTTGTACGGCCAGGGCCTGGTAGCGTGGGTCGGCGTTGATGCCGGTGCCGATGGCGGTGCCGCCCAGGTTCACTTCGGTGAGCAGCTCCGGCGCCAGGGTCTTCAAGCGCGCCAGGTCTTCACCCAGGGTGGTGGCGAAGGCGCGGAATTCCTGACCGAGGGTCATCGGCACGGCGTCTTGCAATTGGGTACGGCCCATTTTCAGCACATGGCTGAACTCGGCGCCTTTGGCGGCGAACGCCTGGATCAGGCTGTCGAGGCTGGCCAGCAGCGCGTCATGGCCCAGCAGCAGACCCAAGCGGATCGCGGTCGGGTAGGCGTCGTTGGTCGACTGCGCCATGTTCACGTCGTTGTTGGGGTGCAGGTACTGGTATTCGCCTTTCTGATGGCCCATGGCCTCCAGCGCGATGTTGGCGATGACTTCGTTGGCATTCATGTTGGTTGAAGTGCCAGCGCCGCCTTGAATCATGTCCACCACGAACTCTTCGTGGAAATCGCCGCGGATCAGGCGGGCACAGGCTTCGCTGATGGCAGCGTGCTTGGCTTCGCTGAGCTGGCCCAACTCGCGGTTGGCGTCAGCCGCTGCTTGCTTGACCATTGCCAGGCCGACCACCAATTTCGGGTAATGCGAAATCGGAACGCCCGAGAGGCGGAAGTTGTTCACCGCTCGCAGGGTCTGGATGCCGTAATACGCTTGAGCAGGTACTTCGAGTACGCCAAGCAGGTCTTTTTCTGTACGGAAAGATGCAGCAGAGGACATGACGGAAATCATCTCGATATGGACCCGGAACTGGCCGGAACGCTGCGAATGCTAGGCTTGTAGAAGTTTTTGGGCCAATGCTGTTAAACACTGGGCTATGCACAAACGGCATAATGTGGATGTGACCCAGCCATGATGGCGGGCGTGTGTGCCAAAATGGTGCATTCGGCGTGGGAGGCAATGATGAACCTTGAAAGCAAATGGCTGGAAGACTTCAGCGCCCTGGCGGCGACGCGCAGCTTTTCCCAGGCTGCGGAGCGGCGTTTTGTGACGCAGCCGGCGTTCAGTCGCCGTATTCGCAGCCTTGAAGCCGCGTTGGGCCTGACGCTGGTCAACCGCTCGCGCACGCCCGTGGAGCTGACAGCGGCGGGGCAGTTGTTCCTGGTGACGGCGCGCACCGTGGTCGAACAGCTCGGCGAAGTACTGCGGCATTTGCATCATCTGGAAGGCGGGCAGGGTGAAGTCATGCAGGTGGCGGCCGCACACTCGCTGGCACTGGGGTTCTTTCCACGTTGGATCGCACAGCTGCGCAACGAGGGGCTGAACATCGCCACGCGATTGGTTGCCACTAACGTCGGCGACGCTGTGCACGCCCTGCGCGAAGGCGGTTGCGACCTGATGCTGGCGTTTTACGACCCGGATGCCGCCATGCAGATGGACGCCGAGATATTCCCATCGCTGCACCTGGGCAACACCGAAATGCTCCCGGTGTGCGCCGCCGATGCCGATGGCAAGCCGCTGTTCGACCTGGAAAGCGAGGGCAGTGTGCCGTTGCTGGCCTACAGTGCCGGGGCGTTCCTCGGCCGCTCGGTGAATTTACTGCTGCGCCAGCGGGCCCTGCGGTTCACCACCATTTACGAAACCGCCATGGCTGACAGCCTCAAGAGCATGGCTCTTGAAGGCTTGGGCATCGCCTGGGTGCCTCAACTGAGCGTGCGTGCCGAACTGGCTCGCGGCGAACTGGTGGTGTGCGGCGGGCCGCAATGGCACGTGCCCCTGGAGATTCGCTTGTATCGCTGTGCGTTGGTGCGCAAGGCGAATGTGCGGTTGCTGTGGCGCAAACTGGAAGGAGGCGCGGCGCAAAGTACCTGAGCCTGACACAGATCCAATGTGGGAGGGGGCTTGCTCCCGATAGCGGTGTGTCAGGCGCTGATTAGGCCGCTGAAACACCGCTATCGGGAGCAAGCCCCCTCCCACAGGGTTTTGCGGTGCAGGGGACTGACTCAAGAGTCAATAAAACCGCCGGTTTGAGCGGCTAGACAGATGGTCATTCCAGGGGCTGTTTATCTGGATTATTACGGTATACTGCGCGGCCTTCGGCCGGTCCAACCGGCCGCGTTTCGAGGTCAGAACTCGCCGAGCGAAGATCAGGCAAGGCAAAAACAAGCGAGGAAGCGGAGTTGGCTTTAGCCAATGAGCATTCCGAGTTTGTTTTTAACGCAGCCTGATTGAGCGCAGGCAGTTCTGGCCCGAAACTAATTCGTACAACAAGCCACGCCGGTCTCCTGCGTGGCTTGTTGTTTTTTGACGCGCCTGCGGGCGCCCAGAGAGAAGAGGCACGACGATGAGTGCATTGGTTGGCGTGATCATGGGCTCCAAGTCCGATTGGTCCACCCTTAGCCACACCGCCGATATGCTGGAAAAACTCGGCATTCCGTATGAAGTGAAGGTGGTCTCTGCCCACCGCACCCCGGATTTGCTGTTCCAGTATGCCGATGAAGCAGAATCCCGTGGCATCGAGGTGATCATCGCCGGTGCCGGCGGCGCGGCGCACTTGCCAGGTATGTGTGCGGCCAAGACGCACCTGCCGGTGCTTGGCGTGCCGGTGCAGTCGTCGATGCTCTCGGGCGTGGATTCGCTGTTGTCCATCGTGCAGATGCCGGCCGGTATCCCGGTAGCGACCCTGGCGATCGGCAAGGCCGGCGCGATCAACGCTGCATTGCTGTCGGCCAGCATCCTGGGCGCCAAGCACCCGCAGTTCCACGCGGTGCTGAAAAAATTCCGTGCTGAGCAGACAGACAGTGTGCTGGACAATCCAGACCCACGCATCGCCTGAGGTTGTTGACGATGAAAATCGGTGTAATCGGTGGTGGCCAACTCGGTCGCATGCTGGCCCTGGCGGGCACTCCGCTGGGGATGAACTTCGCTTTCCTGGACCCGGCGCCAGATGCCTGCGCCGCCGCCCTGGGTGAACACCTGCGCGCTGACTACAGCGACCCGGATCACCTGCGCCAACTGGCCGACGAAGTCGACCTGGTGACGTTCGAGTTTGAAAGCGTCCCGGCCGAAACCGTGGCCTTCCTGTCGCAGTTCGTACCGGTGTACCCGAGCGCTGAAGCCTTGCGCATCGCCCGGGACCGCTGGTTCGAGAAGAGTATGTTCAAGGACTTGGGCATCCCCACCCCGGCCTTCGCCGACATCCAGTCCCAGGCAGACCTGGACGCCGCTGTCGCCAGCATCGGCCTGCCGGCCGTGTTGAAAACCCGCACCCTGGGTTACGACGGCAAGGGCCAGAAAGTGCTGCGTACCGCCGCCGATGTGGTTGGCACCTTCGCTGAGCTGGGCAGCGTCGGCTGCCTGCTGGAAGGCTTTGTGCCATTCACCGGTGAAGTATCGCTGATCGCCGTGCGTGCCCGTGATGGTGAGACGCGCTTTTACCCGCTGGTGCACAACACCCACGACAGCGGCATCCTCAAGCTGTCCGTGGCCAGCACCGACCACCCACTGCAGGCCCTGGCCGAAGATTATTCCAGCCGCGTGCTCAAGCAACTGGATTACGTCGGCGTGATGGCGTTCGAGTTCTTTGAAGTCGACGGCGGCCTCAAGGCCAACGAAATCGCCCCGCGTGTTCACAACTCCGGGCACTGGACCACCGAAGGCGCCGAGTGCAGCCAGTTCGAAAACCACCTGCGGGCGGTGGCGGGCTTGCCGTTGGGCTCCACGGCCAAGGTCGGCGAGAGCGCCATGCTCAACTTCATCGGCGTAGTCCCGCCGGTTGAGCGGGTGATTGCCATCGATGACTGCCACCTGCATCACTACGGCAAGGCGTTCAAGGCCGGACGCAAAGTCGGGCATGCAAACCTGCGCTGCAAGGATCGCGCAACGCTGCAGGCGCAGATCCTCAAGGTCGAAGCGCTGATCGCCGAGTAATAAGCCGGGAGTCGGCGGGAACCATTGGTCACCGTCGTCTCTCTGATTGCAGGATGATAAAGCCTGACTAGGCTTTGTCATGACTCACATTCAATCAGAGGGAAATGCCATGGGTATCATTGGAACCATCTTTATCGGCTTGATCGTTGGCCTGCTGGCGCGTTTCCTCAAGCCGGGTGACGACAGCATGGGCTGGATCATGACCATTCTGCTGGGTATCGCCGGCTCCCTGGCCGCGACCTATGGCGGCCAGGCACTGGGGATCTACCAGGCAGGCCAGGGCGCGGGCTTCATCGGCGCGCTGGTAGGTGCCATCGTGTTGCTGGTGATCTACGGCCTGATCAAAAAGAAGTAATCAGCCGACAAAGTCCTCTGCGCTGCGCAGGCGCAGAGGGCTAGAATGCTCGGCACTTGTATTTGCCGAGCCTCTCCATGCGCCGTCTATTCTTCACTCTCCTCCTGCTGGGCTCTGGCCTGGCGCACGCTGGCGAACTGCCGGAAACCGACTGGCTCGACCTGATGCCGCTTTCGGACCAGAAGGCCCTCGAAGCCATGCCCGAGATCGACCATAACTCCCCCGAAGCCCAAGGCACGTTCACTGAAAAAGGTGGCTTGAAGCAGAGCAAAGGCTTGCCCGCGGTGATGTATTCCACCAAGACCGTGGCGGCCATGAACGGCAAGAATATCCGCATTGGTGGGTATCCGGTGCCGTTGGAAACCGATGCCAAAGGCCGCAGCACGCTGTTCTTCCTGGTGCCGTATCCGGGCGCCTGCATCCATGTGCCGCCACCGCCGCCTAACCAACTGGTGCTGGTGCGGTATCCCAAGGGGTTGAAGCTGGATGATATCTACACGCCGCTGTGGGTCACGGGCATGTTGAAGGTGGAGAAGGTCAACAATGACTTGGCCGATGCAGCGTATGCGCTGGAGGCGGGGAAGGTGCGGGTGGTGAAGGAGTCCGATCTCTAACTGGCGCTACCAATCCCTGTGGGAGCTGGCTTGATCTGCGATGCAGGCGACTCGGTGTGTCAGTTGCACTGAGGCGATGCTATCGCAGGCAAGCCAGCTCCCACATTCTGACTGGGTTTACAAAGTGATATTGGTGATACGAACGCCCAAGGTGTGGCTTTTACCGGGGGCCAGGCTTACCACATCATCCAGCACATTCGCCGTCTCGATGCACAACATGCCCTGCCAGCCATCGTCAGCCATGTCATCAAGTGCCTTGGCCCGTTCGGTCCAGGGGTTCCAGATCACGGTGGACTTCGAGCCTTCGCTGGTGAGTTGGACGCGGCGCTGCCAGTCTTTATCGACAATGCTCAACTGCGCCGGTGTATCCAGGTATATGCGATCGGTTTCGCCAGTGAAGTGCAGCAGCCCGGATTGCTGTTTCTCGGTCCACCCATCAGCAGTATCGATATAGGCCAAGCCATCCACCCCCTCGACCTGCACGTTGCGCACGTCGCTCACAGCAAAGTAGGTGTGCAGTGCCTGGCTGAAGGTCACGGTGTCGGTGCCACGGTTGTGGCTGGTGAGGCGGATATGCAGTTGCTCGTCCAGCAGCAGGCTCAGCGTCAAGTCAACCTGATGGGGCCAGCCGGGAAAGCCGTTCGCAGGAGTCGGCAGCACCAGCTCGATACGCAGGGCTTCACCTTCGATTGCCGTCCCGGCCAACTCCCAGAGCGCGGTGCGCACAAAGCCGTGGGCGCCGGCAGGCTGATCGCTTTGGCGCATGGCTTTTACGCTCTGCGGGTTACGGTCGAAAACACCAAACCACGGCCAGCACACCGGCACGCCGGTACGAATACCTTTGCCCTGCTTGAACACCGCCGCAGGGTTCGGCCAGATCAGTGGCTGTTCGCCCTCGCGCTGGTAACTGAAGATATGCGCACCCTGTTGGGCCACCATCAGCTCGGCGCCGTTGTGGCGGATGCGCCAGCAGTCCAGCTCGTCGATTTTCATCGTCTCAACGTGGGGCGTAGGCATAACAAAGCTCTCTCAAGTGGCAGGCAATGGGGCAATTGACCGTTAAAACCCGGCGAGGTTTAACGCGCCCGTGACGGTACCGAACGGGTGCGACCGCTGCCGTCGATGGCGACGAACACAAATACCGCTTCGGTGACCTTGCGCCATTCGCTGGACAGCGGGTCATCGCTCCACACTTCGACCATCATCTGGATCGAGCTGCGGCCAATTTCCAGAGCCTGGGTATAGAAGGAAAGCTGTGCACCCACGGCTACCGGTACCAGGAAGGCCATGCGATCAATGGCGACGGTGGCTACGCGCCCGCCGGCGACCTTGCTGGCCATTGCCGTGCCTGCCAGGTCCATCTGCGCGACCAGCCAGCCGCCGAAGATATCGCCAAAACCATTGGTTTCACGCGGCAGTGCAGTGATTTGCAGGGCGAGATCGCCTTGCGGGATAGGATCTTCTTGTTCGAGTTCGATCATGCCGAGGGTGCCTCTGACCCGTGACGCTTCATGGGTATTTGAAGTGGATAGCCGTCTTCTGGAAAAACGTTTCAGCACCAACATACACCGCTCGATGCGTTTCTCGTAAGGCGAACTAAAGGGAAACTCTGCCAAATCGGCTGGATGGTACCCAACAACGTTTTGGCACAGCAGCCCCTCAAGACAGCGGGTCTGGCGCTTGCACTGGCGAGTATATCGAGACCCTGGCGCCACGACGACCTCCGGACGCTCATTTGGTCGGTAAATAGACGCTGTATCGGGGCTTTTGCGCGCAACTGTGTTCCTGGCGCTGTGCTTTTTCAGGCGATTTGCTATCTTGCCAAACCCGCCGCAAGTCACGGGCGTGCAGTCCTTTACGATGATTACTATAAGAGAAGCCTTGCCATGTCCTCCGTGCCCGCAAGCAGTGCGCAGCCCTCGCGCCCGCTGACCCGCAACGACTACAAAACCCTGTCGCTGTCTGCCTTGGGCGGGGCGCTGGAGTTCTACGACTTCATCATCTTTGTGTTTTTCGCCACCGTGGTCGGAAAACTGTTCTTCCCCGTCGACATGCCCGAATGGCTGCGCATGATGCAGACCTTCGGCATCTTCGCCGCCGGCTACCTGGCCCGCCCACTGGGCGGCATCATCATGGCGCACTTCGGCGACCTGCTGGGGCGCAAGAAGATGTTCACCCTGAGCATCTTCATGATGGCCGTACCCACCCTGATCATGGGCCTGCTGCCCACCTACGCGCAGATCGGCCTGTGGGCGCCGCTCTTGCTGCTGCTGATGCGCGTCATCCAGGGTGCGGCGATTGGCGGCGAGGTACCGGGCGCCTGGGTGTTCGTCTCCGAGCACGTTCCGCCGCGCCACATCGGCTACGCCTGCGGCACCCTGACCAGCGGCCTCACCGCCGGTATTCTGCTCGGCTCGCTGGTAGCTACTGCAATCAATACGGCCTATACCCCGGAGCAGGTCTCCGATTACGCTTGGCGGATCCCATTCCTGCTTGGCGGTGTATTCGGTCTGTTGTCGGTGTATCTGCGCCGCTGGCTGCATGAAACGCCGATCTTCGCTGAGATGCAGCAACGCAAGACCCTTGCTGCCGAGCTGCCGTTGCGTGCAGTGCTGCGTGACCACCGTGGCGCCATTGTGTTGTCGATGTTGCTCACCTGGCTGCTGTCGGCCGGCGTCGTGGTGGTTATCCTGATGACGCCGACCGTGCTGCAAACCGTCTACCACTTCAGTCCCACGGTGGCACTGCAAGCCAACAGCCTGGCCATCGTGACCCTGAGCCTGGGCTGCATCGCCTCGGGTGCGCTGGCCGACCGTTTTGGCGCCGGTCGCGTGCTGGTCACCGGTTGCGCACTGCTGCTGGCGACCTCCTGGACGCTGTATCACAGCCTGATGGCCCACCCGGACTGGCTGTTTCCGTTGTACGCATTGACCGGTTTGTTCGTGGGCACCATCGGTGTAGTGCCCTACGTGATGGTCAAGGCGTTCCCGCCAGTGGTGCGCTTCAGCGGCCTGTCGTTCTCCTACAACGTCGCCTATGCCGTATTCGGTGGACTGACGCCATTGGCGGTGTCGCTGCTGATGAAGGAGAGCCCGATGGGCCCGGCTTACTATGTGGCCGTCCTGTGTGTGATGGGGATGTTGGTGGGTGGGTATCTGTGGAAACGCGGTCGCTAACGCCAGCCTGATCTACTGTGGTGAGGGAGCAAGCTCCCTCGCCACAATGAGAGTGCCTGTTCCGTTTTTTACTTCGCATACCTTTGCTTCCCGATAGTGGCCTTTCATCTAATTGTCACATTGCAGACATAGAGTGTTCACACGGCCTCTCGATACTTGGCCCCGATCCAATTATCCCTATCTGCTAGGAGCAAGGCATGAAACTGAAACGTTTGATGGCGGCAATGACTTTTGTCGCTGCTGGCGTTGCGACCGCCAACGCGGTGGCCGCTGGTGTTGATCCGGCAATCCCGGCGTACGTCAAGACCACTGGTGTGTCGGGTAACTTGTCCAGCGTCGGCTCCGACACCCTGGCTAACCTGATGACTTTGTGGGCTGAGGGTTACAAAAAGGAATACCCGAACGTCAACATCCAGATTCAAGCTGCCGGTTCCGCCACCGCGCCACCTGCGCTGACTGAAGGCACCTCTAACCTGGGCCCGATGAGCCGCAAGATGAAGGACACCGAACTGGCGGCCTTCGAGCAGAAGTACGGCTACAAGCCAACCGCTATCCCGGTTGCCGTGGACGCCTTGGCGGTGTTCGTGCACAAGGACAACCCGATCCAGCACCTGACCATGGAGCAAGTCGACGCGATCTTCTCCTCGACTCGCCTGTGCGGCGCCAAAGCTGACGTTAAAACCTGGGGCGACCTGGGTGTGACCGGCGACCTGGCCAACAAGCCAGTGCAATTGTTCGGTCGCAACTCGGTATCCGGCACCTACGGCTACTTCAAGGAAGAAGCCCTGTGCAAAGGCGACTACAAGCCAAACGTGAACGAACAACCTGGCTCGGCTTCGGTCGTGCAGTCGATCAGCTCCTCGCTGAACGGCATCGGTTACTCGGGCATCGGCTACAAGACCGCCAGCGTGAAGACCGTGGCCCTGGCCAAGAAAGGCAGCACTGACTTCATCGAAGACAGCGAAGAAAACGCCCTGAACGGCAAATACCCGCTGTCGCGCTTCCTCTACGTGTATGTCAACAAAGCCCCGAACAAGCCTCTGGCCCCGCTGGAAGCCGAGTTCGTGAAACTGGTGCTGTCCAAGCAGGGCCAGGAAGTTGTCGTCAAGGACGGCTACATCCCACTGCCTGCCAAAGTGGCCGCCAAGGCCTTGGCTGAGCTGGGTCTGAAAGAAGGCAACTAAGCCTGCGATACCTGATGTAGACGCATGCTTTTCTGTGGGAGCGGGCTTGCCCGCGATGCTGGCGACGCGGTTTAGCGTTGAAATCGTGTTGATGCCATCGCGGGCAAGCCCGCTCCCACATAAGCAGTCTGCATCCCTAATTTTTAACCCGCTGCCAGCCCTGCTTCGCGGCGGATTTGTTGCGTCACTGCACTGTCATCTTTCTGTCATACAGGATCGCTAGGGTGTGCGCATGAATGATCTGGCCAATTCCACCATGACGACAACTTCTCCCCCCAAGCGCATTGATTTCAATACGCCTGAGCTGCAACGCAAGCGCCGCATTCGCGCGCTCAAGGACCGCCTGACCCGCTGGTATGTGCTGGTCGGTGGCCTCGCCGTCCTCGGCGCCATCACCCTGATCTTCTTCTTCCTCGCCTACGTCGTTGCACCTCTGTTCCAGGGCGCCTCGTTGACCAAGGAAGACGCGCTGACCCCCGCCTGGATGCAGGATGCCGGCAAGCCGTTGATGATCTCCCTTGAAGAACAGAACCAGGTCGCCATGCGGGTTTCCGACAAGGGCCAGGCGCTGTTCTTTGAAGTGGACTCCGGCGCTGAGCTCAAGCGTGTCGACTTGCCGCTTCCGGCCGGTGCCAGCGTTGTTTCTATTGGTGAAGACCAGCCGGGCAGCCCGCTGGTTATCCTTGGTTTGTCCAATGGCCAGTCCCTGGTGTTCCGCCACACCTATAAAGTGTCGTACCCGGACGGCAAGAAGACCATCACCCCAGCGATTGAATACCCTTACGGCGAAACGCCGATCGTGTTGGATGAGGCCGGTCGCCCACTGGAGCATGTCGCCCTCAACGCCACTGACTCCACCTTGGTGGTGGCCGGTTCGGCGGGTTCGTACCTGAACGTGCTGTCGTTGAGCCGCGAAGAAAACATGATGACCGGTGAAGTCACCAGCGAGCAGAAGCGCATCGAGCTGCCGCAGATGACCGAACCGGTGAAAGCCATCTTTGTCGACCCACGCCAGCAATGGCTTTATGTGATCAACGGTCGCGCCCTGGCCGATGTGTTCAGCCTGCGCGACAACAGCCTCAACGGTCGCTACAAACTCCTGGAAGACGGCGCAGCCGAAGTCACCGCCAGCACTCAGTTGGTGGGCGGTATCTCGCTGATCGTCGGCAACTCCAAGGGCGGCCTGGCCCAGTGGTTCATGGCCCGCGACCCGGATGGCGAGCAACGCCTGAAACAGATCCGCACCTTCCAGATGGGCACTGCGCCCATTGTCGAAATCAGTGCTGAAGAACGCCGCAAAGGCTTCACCGCGCTCGATGCCTCCGGCCAGTTCGGCGTTTTCCACAGCACCGCTCACCGCACCCTGCTGGTCGACCCGGTGGTCGACGGCCAGGGCCTGTTCGGTATGTCGCCACGGGCCAACCGCGTAATCGTCGAGGCCGGCGGCAAGCTGCAACCGCTGTTGCTCGACAACCCGCACCCGGAAGTCTCGTGGAGCGCGTTGTGGAGCAAGGTCTGGTACGAGAACTACGACGAGCCTAAATACGTCTGGCAGTCCACCGCCGCCAACACCGACTTCGAACCCAAGATGAGCCTGGCCCCGCTGACCTTCGGCACGTTGAAGGCTGCGTTCTACGCCATGCTGCTGGCCGCGCCACTGGCGGTTGCGGCGGCGATCTACACCGCGTACTTCATGGCCCCGAGCCTGCGCCGCAAGGTCAAACCGGTGATCGAACTGATGGAAGCCATGCCGACCGTGATCCTTGGCTTCTTCGCCGGCCTGTTCCTGGCGCCGTACGTGGAAGGGCACTTGCCGGGCATTTTCAGCCTGCTGATGCTATTGCCTATCGGCATCCTGGTCGCCGGTTTTGTCTTCAGTCGCTTGCCCGAGTCGATTCGCCTGCGGGTGCCGGACGGCTGGGAAAGCGCGATCCTGATCCCGGTAATCCTGCTGGTGGGCTGGCTCTCGCTGTACATGAGTCCATACCTGGAAACCTGGTTCTTTGGCGGCGACATGCGCATGTGGATCTCCCATGACCTGGGGATCACCTACGACCAGCGCAACGCCCTGGTGGTCGGCCTGGCCATGGGTTTTGCGGTGATCCCGAACATCTACTCGATCGCCGAAGACGCCGTGTTCAGCGTACCCCGCGGCCTGACCCTGGGCTCCCTGGCCCTGGGCGCCACGCCGTGGCAGACCATGACCCGCGTGGTGATCCTGACCGCCAGCCCGGGCATCTTCTCTGCACTGATGATCGGCATGGGCCGTGCTGTGGGCGAGACCATGATTGTGCTGATGGCCACCGGTAATACCCCGGTGATGGAGATGAACCTGTTCGAGGGCTTGCGCACCCTGGCGGCCAACGTCGCGGTGGAAATGCCCGAGTCGGAAGTCGGTGGCAGTCACTACCGCGTGCTGTTCCTCTCGGCGCTGGTGCTGCTGCTGTTCACGTTCATCATGAACACCCTCGCCGAACTGATTCGTCAGCGTCTGCGCAAGAAATACTCGTCGCTTTAAGAAAGGTAGAAGTCTGTGAAACAGAACTCCCTGAATGGATGGTTCAAGAGCGGCGCCCCAGGCGTCTGGATCAGCGGTGGCGCGGTGTCCATCGCGGTCATCATGACCATTGGTTTGCTGTCTGTGATTGCCGTGCGTGGCCTGGGCCACTTCTGGCCGGCCGACCTGATCCAGGCCAACTACAACGTGCCGGGCCAGGCCAACCACATCGTGATCGGCGAAGTGGTGCAGAAAGAAGAAGTGCCGCGTGAGCGCCTCAAGAGCGCCGGCCTGCCGGTGCCGGACCAGGGCCCGGAATTCATGACCCGCGAGCTGATCAAGGTCGGCAACCGCGACTTGAACGGCAACGACTTCACCTGGATCGTCGGCGAATGGTTGAAGGACCAGACCAAGCCGGCCAACCTGATGGCCATTGAGCGTCGTGAGTGGGGCAACTTTTACGGCA
This sequence comes from Pseudomonas sp. HN8-3, assembly GCF_020790195.1. NCBI lineage: Bacteria > Pseudomonadati > Pseudomonadota > Gammaproteobacteria > Pseudomonadales > Pseudomonadaceae > Pseudomonas > Pseudomonas sp. HN8-3. Next base: position 5,917,306 of record NZ_CP086206.1, on the reverse strand, counting down.
CCCTGGTCAACGTCAAGCAGGACGGCAAGGTCATCGCTGAAGGCGAGGCCGCATGGCCAGAGCTGCAAGCTCGCGTGGACCGTGTCAACAAGCTCGCCGCCCAGCTCAAGACCCTGGAAAAAACTGATATCGGTGCGATCAACGCCGGCCTGGAACGCATCCGCCTGCACGGGCGCAAACTGGAACTGGAAGGCAAGCTCGACGCCGCCGCCCAGGCCGATATGGATGCCGACCGCGCCGAACTGAATGCCCGCTACCAGGACATCGAGGCGCGCCTGGCTGACCTGCACGCTCAGTTCAACCGCGACGCCCTGACTGCCCGCGACGGCAACGGCAAGGAAGTGGAGATCGGCATCGGCAAGGTGGTGCACGCCTACCAGCCTAACGCCATGGGCACCCTGACCAAGATCGGCTTCTACTTCAGCAAGGTCTGGGAATTCCTCAGTGATGACCCACGGGAAGCCAACACCGAAGGCGGGATTTTCCCGGCCATCTTCGGCACCGTGATGATGACCCTGATCATGGCGATGATCGTGACCCCGTTTGGCGTGCTGGCGGCCGTGTACCTGCGTGAGTACGCCAAGCAGAACACTCTGACGCGGATCATCCGTATCGCCGTGAACAACCTGGCGGGCGTACCGGCCATTGTCTACGGCGTATTCGGCCTGGGCTTCTTCGTCTATGTACTGGGTGGTTCGGTTGACCGCCTGTTCTTCGCCGAAGCCCTGCCGGCGCCGACCTTCGGTACTCCGGGCCTGCTCTGGGCCTCGCTGACCCTGGCGCTATTGGCGGTGCCGGTGGTGATCGTGGCCACCGAAGAAGGCCTGGCGCGCATTCCTCGCACGGTGCGTGAAGGCTCCCTGGCACTGGGCGCGACCAAGGCGGAAACGCTGTGGAAGATCGTGCTGCCGATGGCCAGCCCGGCCATGATGACCGGCATGATCCTCGCCGTGGCCCGCGCCGCCGGCGAAGTGGCGCCGCTGATGCTGGTGGGCGTAGTGAAGCTGGCTCCGTCGCTGCCGCTGGACGGCAACTATCCGTACCTGCACCTGGACCAGAAAATCATGCACCTGGGCTTCCATATTTATGACGTCGGCTTCCAGAGCCCTAACGTCGAAGCCGCAAGGCCGCTGGTGTACGCCACCGCGTTGCTGCTGGTGCTGGTGATCGCCACGCTCAACCTGTCGGCGGTGTGGATCCGTAACCACCTGCGCGAAAAATACAAGGCGCTGGACAGCTAACACGGCCCCCTGTGGGAGCTGGCTTGCCTGCGATGCAGACGACGCGGTGTATCAGTAAGACCGCAGTGATGCCATCGCAGGCAAGCCAGCTCCCACAGACACAGAATTTGAGTAAGCCGCCCCGGCGGTTCAACGAAACGAATTGGTAGCACAGGGAGCATCCCATGCAACACGAAAACCAACCTCACGGCATCAACATGTCTGCCCTGGGTCGCGACAAACAGAGCCTGAGCCTGGCCCAGGAAACCGTGGCCATCGAAGTCCCGGGCCTGAGCCTGTACTACGGCGAAAAACAAGCGCTGTTCGACGTCAGCATGAACATCCCCAAGCAGCGCGTGACCGCCTTTATCGGCCCGTCCGGCTGCGGCAAGTCGACATTACTGCGCACGTTCAACCGTATGAATGACCTGGTGGACGGTTGCCGTGTGGAAGGTGCGATCAATCTCTACGGCACCAATATTTACCGCAAGGGTGAAGACGTGGCCGAGTTGCGACGCCGGGTGGGGATGGTGTTCCAGAAGCCCAACCCGTTCCCCAAGACCATTTATGAAAACGTGGTCTATGGCCTGCGCATCCAGGGCATCAACAAGAAGCGCGTCCTCGACGAAGCGGTTGAATGGGCTCTCAAGGGCGCCGCGTTGTGGGACGAGGTCAAGGACCGTCTGCACGAGTCGGCACTTGGCTTGTCCGGCGGCCAGCAGCAGCGTCTGGTGATCGCCCGTACCATCGCCGTAGAGCCGGAAGTGCTGCTGCTCGACGAACCGTGCTCGGCGCTCGACCCGATCTCGACCTTGAAAGTCGAAGAGCTGATCTACGAGCTCAAGTCCAAGTTCACCATCGTTATCGTGACCCACAACATGCAACAGGCGGCGCGGGTTTCGGACTACACCGCGTTCATGTACATGGGCAAGCTGGTGGAGTTCGGCGATACCGATACCCTGTTCACCAATCCGGCGAAGAAGCAGACCGAAGACTACATCACCGGTCGCTACGGCTAGGAAGCTGTGGTTCTGATTGCACTGACGCTGCGGTTCTCCGCACCTTACCGGACGCTCCAAGGACGCCAACATGATTAGCAAAGAAGGCCTTACCCATCACATCTCCGCGCAGTTCAACGCCGAGCTTGAGGAAGTGCGCAGCCACCTCCTGGCGATGGGCGGGCTGGTGGAGAAGCAAGTCAACGATGCCGTCACCGCGCTGATCGAGGCCGACTCGGGCCTGGCCCAGCAGGTGCGCGAGATCGATGACCAGATCAACCAGATGGAACGCAATATCGATGAAGAGTGCCTGCGCATTCTTGCTCGTCGCCAGCCGGCGGCCTCGGACCTGCGTTTGATCATCAGCATCTCCAAGTCGGTGATTGACCTGGAGCGCATTGGCGACGAAGCCACCAAGATCGCCCGGCGTGCCATCCAACTGTGCGAAGAAGGTGAAGCGCCACGCGGTTATGTGGAAGTGCGCCATATCGGCGACCAGGTGCGCAACATGGTGCGCGATGCCCTCGACGCGTTTGCGCGTTTCGATGCAGACCTGGCGTTGTCGGTGGCTCAGTACGACAAGGTCATCGACCGCGAGTACAAGACCGCCTTGCGTGAGCTGGCCACCTACATGATGGAAGATCCACGCTCTATCTCGCGGGTCTTGAGCATTATCTGGGTGCTGCGCTCCCTGGAGCGGATCGGCGATCACGCGCGTAATATCTCGGAACTGGTGATCTACCTGGTGCGCGGCACCGACGTTCGGCACATGGGCCTCAAGCGCATGAAGGCCGAAGTTGAAGGCTCCGCCGATCAAACGCCTAATGTTCCAGGCGAACCTGACGATAAGTAAGGTTGCCCGTGAAATTAACGCCCGGCCATTGGCCGGGCGTTTTCGTTTGTGGCAGCTGAATTTTTTGCGCGGGCGGCGAATAAAGTCCGAACGTGACTGCAAGGTTTTGGCAAAATGCCATCAGTCAGGCGTACTGCCAGCCGAGGTTTTTATAGGATGAAGGGTCGATGAGCAAAGTCAGTGTATTGGTGGTGGATGACGCCTCGTTTATTCGCGACCTGGTGAAGAAGTGCCTGCGCAATTACTTCCCCGGAATCAAGATCGAAGATGCGGTGAACGGCAAAAAGGCGCAATCCATCCTGATGCGCGAAACCTTCGACCTGGTGCTGTGTGACTGGGAAATGCCTGAGATGTCCGGTCTTGAGCTCTTGACCTGGTGCCGCGAGCAAGCGCATCTGAAGGCCATGCCGTTCGTGATGGTGACCAGCCGTGGCGATAAGGAAAACGTGGTTCAGGCGATCCAGGCCGGCGTTTCCGGCTATGTCAGCAAACCGTTCACCAACGAGCAACTGCTCAACAAGGTCAAGCAGGCCCTGCACAAGATCGGCCGCCTCGACGCACTGATCGCCAGCGCGCCGACCAAGATGAACTCGGCCTTCGGCAACGACTCCCTGAGCGCCCTGACCGGCGGCAGACCCGAAGCGGTCAAGCCGGCCCCGGTGGCGGCACCCAGTAAAGGTCTGCTCAACACCCCACCCGTGAAGGCCCCAGCAGCAGCGGCGCCGGCTGGCAGTCGCGGTCAGGGCCAGTTGCGCCTCGCAAGCGGCACTCAGCAATGCGTGATCAAGGCCCTGAGCATCAAGGAAGCGTTGCTGGTGGTAAAGCGCGGCGACGTCCTGCCTCAGGTACTGGAAAGCGCCGTGCTCGACCTTGAGCAGGGCGACAACGCCGAAGTCGCACGCCTCAACGGCTACCTGCATGCCATCGTCGCCTACGAGCCCAAGCCCGACAGCGACTGGTTGCAACTGACCTTTCGCTTTATCGACCAGGATGCGCAGAAGCTGGACTACATCTCGCGCCTGATTGCGCGCGGTACGGCGCAGAAGCATTTTGTGCCGGGTGCCTGATGGCCTGACTCAAGCAATCGACCGGTTGTCTGATTCCTGCTGGATGGCTTGATTTATATCTGTTCCGATATAGGCTCTCGATAACGCTTCAGTGTTGTCGAGCCTTTGCTATGCCTTGAAACACAGCTGCACCGCCTTTGGTTGAGTCGTCGATTACGCTTTTTCTTTCCAGGAAAGGAGAAGTCAATGCCAAGGCACAAGGATGTGGTGTTTCTAGGAAGCTCGCTCAAGGATCTCAAGGATTTTCCTCTCGACGCCCGAAGGGCAGCCGGTTTTCAGTTGGATCTGTTGCAACAGGGTGAGCAGCCCTTCGATTGCAAGCCGATGAAAACGATCGGGAGGGGCGTCAATGAGATTCGGATCACTGAAGAGTCGGGAGCGTTTCGAGTGTTCTACGTGGTCAATCGGCCTGAAGCTGTCTATGTGCTGCACGCGTTGCGCAAGACCACACGGAAAACCGAAGGGCGGGATATCGAATTGGCGCGTGCCAGATTGCAGGAATTAGGTTAAGCCCATGACAAATCAAATGTTACATACCGAACGTTTCAACTCTGTGTGGGATGCTCTGGAGGACACGCCAGCGCAAGCCGCCAATATGCGCCTACGCTCAAAGCTGCTGTTGGAGTTGTGCAACACCATTCGTAGCTGGGAGCTGTCCCAGAAGGATGCGGCGCTAAGGCTGGGTATCAGCCAGCCTCGCCTGAACGACGTACTTAACGGCAAGATCGACAAGTGTTCTCTTGATGCGTTAGTCAATCTGTCGGCCGCGGCGCAGATGAATGTGGATATCTGTTTCAACGCGCTGCCTGCGTGACGATCGTTTAGGTCGTCACGACGCTTGGGATACTGCCCAATTTTGCATTGGGCAATCGAAGGTCAGTCCAGCAGCAAGACCTTGGCCAGTACTATCTTGGGCCCTTTCATCTTCTTGATGATGATCCGCAAGCCTTCCACTTCCAGCACTTCCTCTTCTTCCGGCACGCGCTTGAGGGTGTCGTAGATCAGGCCGGCCAGGGTTTCGGCTTCGATGTGGTCCAGGTCGACGCCCAGCAGGCGTTCGACTTTGAACAGCGGCGTGTCGCCACGTACCAGCAGTTTGCCGGGCTGGTAGGCGAGGATGCCGCGCTCGGCCTTGCGGTGTTCATCCTGGATATCGCCCACCAGTACTTCCAGCACGTCTTCCATGGTCAGGTAGCCGATGATCTTGCCGTCGGCTTCCTCCACCAGGGCGAAGTGCGCGCCGCCTTTGCGGAACTGCTCCAGCAGTTGCGACAACGGCATGTGCCGCGAGACGCGTTCCAGCGGGCGGGTCAGTTCGGCCAGGTTGAAGGATTCGGGAATATGGTCCAGGGCGGCCAGTTCCAGCAGCAGATCCTTGATGTGCAACAGGCCCACGAACTCATTGCGCACCGCGTCATACACCGGGTACCGGCTGAATTTGTGGCGACGGAACAGCGCAAGAATCTCTTTGAGCGGGGCGTTGAAGTCCAGGGTCACCAGGTCTTCCCGGGAGTTGGCCCAGTCCACCACTTCCAGTTCGCCCATTTCCACCGCAGAGGCCAGTACGCGCATACCTTGGTCGCTCGGGTCCTGGCCACGGCTGGAGTGCAGGATCAGTTTGAGCTCTTCGCGGCTGTAATGGTGCTCATGGTGGGGGCCAGGCTCGCCTTGGCCGGCGATGCGCAGGATGGCGTTGGCGCTGGCGTTGAGCAGGTAGATGGCCGGGTACATCGCCCAGTAGAACAGGTACAGCGGCACTGCCGTCCATAGCGACAGCAGCTCGGGCTTGCGAATCGCCCAGGACTTGGGCGCCAGCTCACCGACCACGATGTGCAGGTAGGAAATCACGAAGAAGGCGGCAAAGAACGACACGCCCTTGATCACTTCCGGCGACTGCACGCCGATTGCGCCCAGCATTGGCTCGAGGATGTGCGCAAAGGCCGGTTCACCGACCCAGCCCAGGCCCAGGGACGCCAGGGTGATACCCAGCTGACAGGCCGACAGGTAGGCGTCGAGCTGGCTGTGTACGGTGCGCAGGATCTGCCCGCGCCAACCGTTCTTGTGGGCGATGGCCTCGACCCGCGTGGCGCGCAGTTTGACCATGGCAAATTCCGCCGCAACGAAGAAACCGTTGAGCAGTACCAGGATCAGTGCAAAAAGAATCATGCCGAAATCGGCGAAGAGTGTAGCGAGGGTAATGCCAGGGGAAGGGTCCATGATGGGGTTTTGCAGGTTCCGTGTGTTCAATAAGGGATGACAGGTGAGCCTGAAAGGCAGGCGCAAGTCGGCCAATGTAGCGGCTGACGGGCCGCTTGCCTAGTGCCCGCTGCCGGGCGGGGCAAGGAACCTGTTCTCCAAAAGCATACAAATCCAATGTGGGAGGGGGCTGTATTTGAGTTATTCATCATTGTCGATCACTGGCGAACGCGTCACCTGCGTTGTTGGAAAATGGCAGGTAAACGTACTGCCATGCCCCAGCACGCTGCTGATTTCCAGGCGTGCCCGATGGCGCAACAACACATGCTTGACGATGGCCAGGCCGAGCCCCGTGCCGCCGGTGTTGGAGTTGCGGCTGGAGTCAACGCGGTAGAAGCGTTCGGTGAGGCGCGGCAGATGCTTGGCGTCGATGCCGATACCCGAGTCCTGCACGCTCAGGTGCGCGCCCTGTTCGTCGGCCCACCAGCGAATACGAATATTGCCCTTGTCCTGGGTGTACTTCACCGCGTTGAACACCAAATTGGAGAACGCGCTGCGTAACTCGCCCTCACTGCCCTTGAGCAGCACCGTTGGGTCGGCTTCCAGGGTGATCTGCTGGCCGCGTTCACCGGAGAGCGCCTGGGCGTCATTCTTGATGGTGTGCAGCAGGCTTTGCACTGCCACCGGGTGGTTATCCGAGGGGTAATCGGTGGCTTCAAGCTTGGCCAAAAGCAGCAAGTCGTTGAGCAGGGTCTGCATCCGCGAGCCTTGCTGCTGCATCTGCTGCAGGGCGCGGCTCCAGCGCGGGTTGATCTCGTCGACGTTGTCCAGCAGCGTCTCCAGGTAGCCGCAGATCACCGTCAGCGGTGTGCGAAGCTCGTGGGAGACGTTGGCGACGAAGTCCTTGCGCATCTGTTCAAGCTGATGGATGCGGGTCACATCACGCACCAGCATCAAGTGCTCATTGTTGCCATAGCGCGTCAGGTACAGCTGGATGCGTACGCGGTCGTTGGTGGGCGACGGGATTTCCAGGGCTTCTTCGTAGTTGTCCTGCTCGAAGTATTCCTTGAAGCGCGGGTGGCGCACCAGGTTGGTCACCGGCTGGCCGCTGTCCTGTGGCGTCTTGAGACCCAGCAGGGTTTCGGCGGCGCGGTTCCACCATTCCAGGTTGCCGTCGCTGTCGAGCATGATCACGGCGTCCTTGAGCGCCGCGGTGGATTCCTGCACCCGGTCGATCACCGCTTGCAGGCGCCCGCGTACCCGTTGGTCGCGGCGTTGCAGGTGGTAGATGCTGTCGAACACCTCGCCCCACAGGCCATAGCCATCGGGCGGCGCCTCGTCGGGTTTGTGCTGGCGCAGCCATTCATGCAGGCGCAGCAATTGTTTGAGGGTCCAGCCCAGGTACAACGCGATGCCGGCGGCCAGGCTCCAGCCGTAATAGCCACTGATCAGCCCGACCAGCAGGCAAGCAGTGATCAACAGAAGCATGTGGCGGATCAGGGTGCCATGCCAGTTCTGGTTCACTTAAACATGCGTCCTTGTCAGCTGTTAAGGGAGGAAGGGGCTGGCTCAGCTTTTGGTGGAAAACCGATAGCCGGTGCCGCGCACGGTTTGTACCAGATTCTCGTACGCGTCGCCCAAGGCTTTGCGCAAGCGGCGGATATGCACGTCCACGGTGCGCTCCTCCACATACACATTGCCGCCCCACACCTGGTCCAGCAATTGGCCGCGGGTGTAAGCGCGCTCCTGGTGGGTCATGAAGAATTGCAGCAATCGGTATTCGGTCGGGCCCATCTCGGCGGGCTTGCCGTCGATGGTCACGCGGTGGCTGATCGGGTCCAGAATCAGGCCGTCGACTTCGATCGGCGCTTCGCCATCGGTCGGGCCGGCACGGCGCAATACGGCTTTGAGGCGCGCCACCAGCTCCCGAGGGGAAAAAGGTTTGGTGATGTAGTCATCGGCGCCCACTTCCAGGCCCTGGATCTTGTTGTCCTCTTCACCCTTGGCGGTGAGCATGATGATTGGGATATCCCCGGTCAGTTCGTCACGCTTGAGGCGCCGGGCCAACTCGATGCCGGAGGTGCCGGGCAGCATCCAGTCGAGCAGGATCAGGTCCGGCTTGCGGTCGACGATAATGGCGTGGGCCTGCTGGGAGTTTTCCGCCTCCAGGCAGTCATAGCCGGCCATTTCCAACGCAACGGCGATCATCTCGCGAATGGGCGCTTCGTCGTCAACAATCAGAATGCTCCTGCCAACCATGCTCAAAATCCTCTTGTCATTTAACTGTCTTGCGCCGCATTAGATAACGGAATTATTGCAGTCGTGTGACAGTAATTTAGTCGCTTGGGCAATTCAGGGCACTCTGGACTACCCTTTGGGTCCGAATCCTGACAACCACAAAAGGAAGGTTCCGATGACTTACAGCACGATTTCCTGGAAAGCCCTGCTGCTATCCGCAGCCTTGGCGCTGCCAGGCCTGGCGTTTGCGGCAGAGCCTGCGATGACTAAAGAAGGGATGTTGGTGGATCACAAGGGCATGACGCTCTACACCTTCGACAAGGACGCCAATGGCAAGTCCGTGTGCAAGGACCAGTGCGCGACCAACTGGCCGCCGTTGAAGGCCGAGTCCACCGACACCACGACTGGTGACGGTGATTGGACGGTGATCACCCGCGACGACCAGACAAGCCAGTGGGCCTACAAAGGCAAGCCTGTCTACACCTACAAGGACGACAAGAAAGCCGGTGACAAGACCGGGGATGGCAAGGGTGGCGCCTGGCACATCATCAAGCCTTAAGTCTGCGGCGCTGCTGAATCCATCGGGGGCAAGCCCCCTCCCACACTTGAATGCATTCACACATCAAAATGTGGGAGGGGGCTTGCCCCCGATGGCGTCAGTCCTGCACTACCGAACCGCGTAATCCACCACAATCCCGACAAAAATCGCCAACCCCGCCCAATGGTTATGCAAGAACGCCCTGAAGCACTTCATACGGTCCCTGTCCCGGGTGTACCAGAACTCCCAGGCAAAACAGCCCGCCGCCGCCAGCAACCCCAGTTGGAACCAACCCCCCAGTTCAAACCGCGTGCCGGCCAGCAACAGGCACACCAGCGACAGCCCTTGCAGGGTCAGGATGATCACGCGATCAGCATCACCAAACAGAATGGCGGTGGATTTCACCCCGATCTTCAAGTCGTCATCACGGTCGGTCATGGCGTAATAGGTGTCGTAGCCCACGGTCCACAACAGGTTGGCGATATACAGCAACCACGCGGTAGCGGGCAGATGGCCGGTCTCGGCGGTAAACGCCATCGGCATGCCCCAGGAAAACGCCGCGCCCAGCACCACCTGCGGGTAGTAGGTGTAGCGCTTCATGAACGGGTAGCTGGCCGCCAGCGCCAGGCCGCCCAGCGATAGCAGGATAGTGCTGGCGTTGGTCAGCAGCACCAGCAGGAAACTGACACCCATCAGCACGGCAAAAAACACCAATGCCTCTTTCGAGCTGATCTTGCCGCTCACCAGTGGGCGTTGCTCGGTGCGCTTCACATGGCCATCGACCTTGCGGTCAGCCCAATCATTGATCACGCAGCCACCGGCGCGGGTCAGCACCACGCCCAACACGAAAATCACGATATTAAGCAGCGACGGCGAGCCCTCGCCAGCAATCCACAGTGCCCACAATGTCGGCCACAGCAACAGGTAGATGCCAATGGGCTTGTCCATGCGCGTCAACTGAATGAAATCCCAGGCCCTGGGGTTCAGGCGGTTCAAGGACTTGAGCAGACGTTGATACATCAGCAGTTCTCCGGATGGTCATGCAGCGCGTGCCAGAAACTCGGCAGGAAGACTTCTGCCACCAGCACGCTCAGCGCGCCGCGATCGAAGCGAGAGCGGCGCGCCCACAAACCGTCGATCTGGTCCGCTGCCGGCAGCCATGGGCGAGGGTAATGGCACACTTCGATGGCCTGGCGGGTAAAGGCGCGGTCGCAGAACAACAGCTCCCCCAGCGAGCGACTGCCCAGCTCGTCCATGTGCAGCCCGTCGCCCTGCAAGGCACTGCGCGCCGCCACGCTGCGGGCAAACACCCACGGCTGGTCATGCCCACGCAGGTACACCTCGCGCACCCAGCCGATGCTGGCCGGGGCCAGGCCCAGGGCGGCACATTCATCGTCGCGCAATAGCTGCCAGCCTTCGAACAGCGGCGTCACGCTGAAACCGTCGTTGGACAGCCCTGTCAGCCGTCGCGTCAGCGAGCCTTCGTCAAACAGCCAGTTGAGGGTCAAGGGCGTGGGCAAGGGACTCAGAAGGCTCTGGGTCAGCCATTGGCAAGCATCGGAAGGGGCGATTGAGTGCGGCACGGTGAGTCAGTATTGGCAGCAAAAGAGGCGGCGAGCTTACCATGGCACCCTGAACTTTTGCCGCGCCAAACCGGCCGTTTGCGTCGATCGTGCTTGCATCTGCCGGCCTCGATCAGTACAAAACGCCCTGAGCCGTGCGGCAACGCTGGATCCATCGACCGCCGGCCAACATGCCTGGACTTGAGGAAGCACGTAATGAAGAAGTGGCAATGTATCGTCTGTGGCTTGATCTACAACGAAGCGGACGGCTGGCCGGATGACGGAATTGCTCCGGGCACGCTGTGGCAAGACGTCCCGGAAGACTGGCTGTGCCCGGACTGCGGCGTGGGCAAAATGGATTTCGAAATGATCGAAATCGGCTAATTCTTAGTTTAAGACACGTACTACAAGGAGAAAGGAATGAACGCACCCGTCGTGATCATCGGCACAGGGTTGGCCGGTTACAACGTAGCCCGGGAGTTTCGCAAGCTCGACAGCGAGACCCCATTGCTGCTGATCACCGCGGATGACGGGCGCTCCTACTCCAAGCCCATGCTCTCCACCGGCTTTGGCAAGAACAAGGAAGCCGATGGCCTGAGCATGGCCGAACCCGGCGCCATGGCCGAGCAGCTCAAGGCCGAAGTGCGCACCCATACACGTGTCAGCGGCATCGACGCAGGCCACAAGCGCCTGTGGATCGGCGAGGAAGCGGTGGCCTACCGCGACCTGGTCCTGGCCTGGGGCGCAGAAACCGTGCGCGTACCGGTTGAAGGCGATGGGGCTGAACTGATTTTTCCGATCAACGACCTGGAAGACTACGCGCGCTTTCGCGCCGCGGCTGCCGGCAAACGTCGCGTGTTGTTGCTTGGCGCTGGCCTGATCGGCTGCGAATTTGCCAACGACCTGATCCTCGGCGGCTATGAAATCGACCTGGTCGCACCCTGTGAGCAGGTCATGCCGACCCTGCTGCACCCGGCGGCTGCCGCAGCGGTGCAAGCCGGGCTGGAAGGCATCGGCGCGCGTTTCCACCTGGGCCCGGTGCTCAATCGCCTGCAACGCACGGCTGATGGCCTTGAGGCGCACCTGTCGGACGGTGATGTGATCCACTGTGACCTGGTGGTGTCCGCCATCGGCCTGCGTCCTCGTGTAGACCTGGCCGCCGCCGCCGGCCTGCAAATCAATCGCGGGATCATGGTGGACCGTCACCTCAAGACGTCCCACGCCAACATCTACGCCCTGGGCGACTGCGCCGAGGTCGACGGCTTGAACCTGCTGTACGTGATGCCACTGATGAGCTGCGCCCGTGCCCTGGCGCAAACCTTGGCCGGCAACGCCACGGCGGTGAGCTATGGGCCTATGCCGATCACCGTGAAAACCCCGGTCTGCCCGCTGGTGGTGTCACCTGCGCCGCGGGGCACCGAAGGTGTGTGGAGTGTCGAAGGGCAGGGCGCCGACATCAAGGCCCTGTGTCGCGACGCCAGCGGCCGCCTGCTGGGATACGCGCTGACCGGCAGCGCCGTCATGGAAAAACTGGCCCTGAACAAAGAACTTCCGCCATTGCTGGCGTAAATGCCAGCTGTTCTGTCGGAATCAGCACCGTTTCGCCTGTAGAAAGGTCGCCGGGAGACTGGCGGAGCGTGCGAGGGCGTGCCATCCTCACTCCCGTCTGCCGCAGAGTAGAGCCTGCGGCGCCTTGGGCGCTGCTCCACCAGAGAGCAGCACGGACATAACAACAAAAAACCGTCAAAGAGGCTTCATTTATGCGTAAACCAGATCTCGCAGCCGCCATCGCTGAAAAAGCAGACCTCACCAAAGAGCAGGCCAACCGCGTCCTTAACGCCGTACTCGAAGAAATCACCGGCGCCCTGCACCGCAAGGACAGCGTCACCCTGGTGGGTTTCGGCACCTTCCTGCAACGCCACCGCGGCGCCCGCACCGGCAAAAACCCGCAAACCGGTGAGCCTGTGAAGATCAAGGCAAGCAACACCGTCGCGTTCAAACCGGGCAAGTCGCTCAAAGATAGCGTCAACCCGTAAGTTAAGCGGTACCGTCTCGAAGGGAGGCGGGGCGGTAAAGAAAATGGGCACGCCGACTGGGTCGGGTGCCCATTTTTGTTGGGTGCCGATACGTATGCCAGATTAAGCCAGCTCGCCTAATCGCATTTTCAGAGCGTCGATTTGTTCCTCCACGGCGTTGATAACATCGGCGCTGTCGCCCCACATATCAAGAAACCCCCATTCGTCATTGGGCGGGTCAATCAGTTGGGTCAGAATTGAAATAGCCTGCTCGATCAGGGGTTTGAGTTCTGCCAGATACTCGGCTGGCCATATATAGGGGTTGCCTAGGGTTTGTAATAGATAACAGGCAGCCCTAAAGGCGTCATAACGTTCTTCAGCGGGATTAAACTGGCTGATTTCGTTGATCAAGACCGCAAAATTTTGTTGTTTCCAGAATTCCTGAAACCAGTCCGCGGCTTCATCGTTTTCCCAAGGGTTGTAATTCCAGGCGCCCATTTTTGACTCCTTAGCCACATTTTCCGAATCGTGATGGTTTAGATTTTTCTGTTGCGACCCAGTTGGGGTTTTTGAATAGCTCACGTGTACCGGCAGGCGCTCGAAGGTTAGAGGTTTTCCCGCCGTCTACGCTCCTGCCGCCATTTCGCACAATTTCACTGGCTTCGACCTTATAGATTTCCTGGGCGGTGGCCCCGTTCATACTGTGTAACTGTACCGAGCTGATTTTGTCAGCCGGCAGTTTTCCGGAAGCGACATGCTGACTCAGTCTTGAGCCGAAGGTTTGATCAGTAGTGGAACCTACGTAGAGCTTGCCATTTTTGTCAGTAAATCGATAAACACCGACTGATTTTGCATCCGCGCCAAGCGCCTCCAGGAGCGCTGGGTTAAGTCCAAGAGGATCGATCCAAGTCAGCGGGTTCGAGGCATAAGCGTAAAGATTCAAACCACCTGCCAGACCTATAGGGTCAGGTGTCGTAAAACGGCCAATGTCGGGGTCGTAATACCGCAAAGTATTGAAATGCAACCCGGTTTCTCGATCAAGATACTGACCCTGGAATCGCAGGTTCTGCTCCTCGATGAAGTACGCTTCGCGCACCTCTTCAAGAGGGGCGCCCCATACTTTGTAGCGCGCTTGCCAAACTATGAGCCCATCAGTCTCGGTGAGGTACTCTGGCAGTCCGTTCAGGTCATTGTGGTAATACCGCACACACTGGTGTTTCCCCGTACCGTCCACGCGAGCTAGCGGGTCATAGCTGTGATTGTCATATAGATAGAGGCTGGTCTGGCTATGCCGATGTTCCTGTAGAAGACGCAAGCCATCCCAGTCGAAGCGTGTTTCTCCCAGGCAGAGCTCATTGGCATCGTGCTCGGTTTTGCCAATACGCCGCCCAAGGGGGTCGTACACCATCCTCACAATCGTGTTCAGCGCGCCTTTCTGGCTACGCACTTCGATCAAGCGATGCTCGGCATTGTAAGTAAACCGTTGCAACCCCCGCGCCGTGCTGCTTTTCTCGATCATCCGCCCAAGGGCGTCGTACTTGTAACGTTTGTCTTGATAGGTGAGCAGGCGGTTATGCCTTACCAGACCACCTTGGGTCGGGCCGTCGAGCAAATTGGCGGCAGCATCATAGGCGTAGGTTTCGCTGTGTCCTACTTGGTGGTTGACGAGGATGCGTCCCGTACTGTCGTAGCCCAGAAGCTCTTGACGGTCAGTACGACGACGCCCGATCAGGTTATCGCTGGGGTCGTAGCAGTATTCAGTCTCAACCAACGGTGGCAACTGCCACGGTTGGTCAATACTACGGCGCTGTCGCGAGCGAACCCGTCCATTTCGATCATAGGCGGTACTCGTCTTGAGTTGGCCCTGAGTGCGCTGCACTTCGCGGTGCAAACGATCCCGCTCGAAGTCGCTGATGACCTTACCATCGAGATTCAACTGATGCAGGTGGCCACTGCCGTAGTAGAGGCGGTTCAGCCATCGTCCGTCGGGCAACCGGGTCTGAATCAGGTTGCCCAATTCGTCGTAGTGATGCTGCAAGGACCCCGCTGTGCTTTGCTCCTGCAGCAGTTGTCCCAGCGCGTCATAGCTGAAACCCAGTACCTGTTCTGCGCCGTCAAGCGCGGTGAAGGTGACGGCCACCAGTTGATCGTTCAGATCATGCTCATAAACGGTGGTGCCGTCCGCAGTGACTTTGCTGACCAGGCGCCCAATCGGATCTCGCTGAAACTGGTGTGACAACGCAGCTACCGGTTCGCCTTCCATCCCCGGCAGGTAGTCCACGGCTACGACATCATCCAGCGAATCATAGGTGTAGCAGCGCCGACTCTGGTCGAGGTCTTGCTGCTGCACCATACGGTCGGCCGCGTCCCATTCAAAGCGGTAGCTTTCTCCGTTCTCGTTTGTCAGCTTGCGAAGTCGCCCGTAGGCGTCATGATCGAACATGACCGTGCGGTTATGCGCATCCCAGCGTTGCTTGACCAGGCCGCGTACGTCATAGGCATAGCGCGTGGTGCTACCGGCCGGGTCGATATAAACCGTCAGATAACCATTGGTGCTACGTTGAAATTGCTCCACGCGACCATCTGGAAGCTGGCATTCCAGCAATAGTCCCTGAGGCCCGTATCGGTAACGCACCGATTCACCTTCGGCATTGGTCTGCACTACCAGATAGCCAAACGCATCGTATTGATAACGAGTCGGATAACCCGAGCAATCCACTTCTTCGACCAGTTGGCTCCACTCGTTCCAATGCAACGTTCTGGTCTTTTCCGTGGCGTCGATGATTTGCACCGGCTGACCGAAACCGTCATAGACGTAACGCGTACGGTTTCCCAAGGGGTCGATTTCTTCGATGCAGTTGCCACGCTGGTCGTAGCGATAATGCCAACTGTTGCCTGCCGGATCGGTTTCCACTTGGGGCAATGCCCAGTGTTCCAGCCACTGCGTGCCGCGGGTTCTGGACAGCGGATCGATGACGGCGCTCAGGTTGCCGGATGCGTCATAGTTGAAACGCCACTGGCCGTTTTGCGGGTCAATCGCACCGAGCAGTTGGCGATCTTCGCTCCATTCAAACTGCCACGTATGGCCCAGGTTATCGACGTAGCGAGTGATCTGGAACTGCGGGTTCCAATGCCGCGTGCTGACCCGCATCAGGCCGTCGGTCACGCGGGTAATGCCGGCGTCCAGATCGTAATCGAAGCGGTATTCATCGCCCGCGTCGGTCCAGTGCCGGCTGACGCGCCATTCCGGGCCGTCTGGCCCTGGTACTTCAGCCCATTGGTAGAAACAGCGCAAACCACTCGGCAATTGGTGCTCGGCCATGCGCCTGCCGCTGTCGTAGGCAAAGCGTCGAAGGGTTGTGCCTTGGGCATCCAATACTTCGGCAAGATCGCCGTTGCTGTCATAGCGATAACTGACAAGTACGTCGCTGCGTGCATCGAAATGGCCCTGGCGCAGGTATCGCCGCTCGATGTGGCTCACGCGCCTAGGGTGTTCAGCCGCGTAGTTCAGTTCTACATGCATCAAGTCGTGGGTGTCGCGCAGGCGATACAGTCGGCCCTGACTGTCGTAGTCGAGGAAAATCCGGCCCTCATTGCGATCACCCAGCAGATGCAGGCGCATCCGCGAGCTGTTCAGCGGGTCGGGCTCGAACAGGCGATACAGGCCGTCGATGCTTTCGACCAATACCGCGCCGTCGCCACTGCGCCTGACTGCAAGGCCTTGGCCCGGATCGAACGCTCCGCCGAACAACGGGATGTAACCGATCTCCAGGCGGCGTCCTTGTTCGTCGATGTAGACCAGGTTTTCGTCTGCTTCTATCTCGATCGACACCTCATACGCGACGCTCCATCCAGCGCCAAATAGGCCGTCCCGGCGTGTGTCGAGGCTGCTGTAAAAGCGCTGCCAATCTATCGGGAGCAATCCCGGCAACGTGAAGTCCAGTTCCTCGTCCCCGCCCAGGATCTTGGCTCCCGTCGCGCTGTGCACCGGATTGGGCGAGCCATTCATGGCGCCCTTGAGCGCAGAGGTGACCTTGGCGGTCCCATAAGAAATCGCGCCGCCCACCAGCGCACTTCCGATCATGCACGGCAGCTTGGTCCAGAAACACTTCACATTGCCCCGCAACGCCATCACCACGGCAATCGCCAGCCCCACCCCCGGCGTTTTCCCGCTACGAATCTCCTGCACCACAATGGTCTCGCCACCAATGCGCACATCCGGCGAAATCAGGCCCTTGGCCGTGCCAATCTTGGCGTCACAGGTACTGCGATCCCCGCTGCGTGCCGCCGGCTGACCATTGATGAATACCGAGCTGGAACCCTCGGCAATGAATTGCAGCGGCATCGGCGGGTGCTTGTTGCACCCCACGGTATCCAGCGGGCACGGCTCTGTGCCGGGCGCAGGCGAGGCGACAGTCGGGCGCCACATCTGCGAGAAAAACTCCCCGGCCATATCCAGGAAGCTTGGCGCTGGCGGCTCGCTGGGCGCGACGGGCACAGCCGTCATCTTGCCGGCAGCGCGGGCAGCCTTTTTGCCATTGATGAACACGTTGTGCGAGCCGCTGGTGATGAACGCATCGATCACCGGCGGGAACACCCAGTTGGCGGCGGACTCGCACCAACTGGATATCTTCAAGTCGGCGCCAGTGAGCCCAGCGGTGATGCCGACGACCGCGCCCACCACCAAAACCAATGCAACACCGCCTGTGGCAATGGTTGCACCGGTCGCGAGGAACACCGCTCCGGCAACGGCCAGGCAGCCCACAGTAGTGATCGCCGCATAGGCGGCCACTTCCAGCACACCGCCGAGAATATCGGCCATCACCGAGGTGTGCAGCAGTGCGTCGCCTTCGCGGGCAGCCCAAAGATCGTCACTCATCGCTCAGGCTCGACTCAGGGCGTAGCAGTAAAATTGAGCGTGTTTTTCAGCGTTGCCCAATGAGCCGCCTCGGCAGGGCCCAGGGGCTGGGTCTTGACGTAGCTCAGTGCAATCAGTTGGCGGGTGCCGGGTATCTGCATTGCCAGCTGATATTGGTAAATGTTGTCGCTGCCTTTGTTGAAACGGTTCTGTACTTCAAAGGCGTCGATGTCCTGCGTCGGACCGACCTTGACCGCTTGTGCAGGGGAATAGCGCAGATCCTTGACCTGCTGCTCGAGTTTTTTCAGCTGGCCTTCGAAATTGCTTTGCAGGCTCTCGCCGTCCGCCAACGGGCTGCGGCTCACCACTAGGGTGGTGCCCAGCTTGGCGAACTTGAGGATATTGATCGAGGTGTCCTGTACCTCGGCATCGGGCAGGGTGAATTGGGCTTCGTTGATCAGGTAATTCATGGTGAAGAAGTCTCGTTATTGACCAGCGCCGGGCTTGCCGGGGAATTTTGATTCGACGGCGGACTTGATCGTGTCTTGCACGCCCTGGGCGCCGGGCGATGTGCCCTTGTCACTGCCCAGGTTGATGTCCAGTTTGCCCTTTGTCTGGATCTTGCTGCTGCCGGTGGAAAACAGGTTGAACGAGCCGCAGGTCAGGTTGATATCCCCGCCTGCCTTGAGCTCGATCACACTGTCGCCGCACACCAGGCGAATACTCTCTCCGGCCTCGATGGTGTAGTGCGTGGCGGCGCTGTCGGACTTGGCGCCACCCACGATCACCGTGTCGTTGTTGCGCACAACCCGCAGGCGATTGCTGCCGATGGTCACCGTCTCGTTATGGCCAATACTCTTGTTGCGGTCATGCCCCACCGAGTGGCTTTCATCCACCTCCACCACGATGTCCTGATTGCGCTCGGCATGGATATACAACTGCTCCAGACCCTTCTTGTCCTCCATGCGGATTTCATTGAAGTTGGCCGGCGTGCCGCCTTTGCTGGAGCGGCTTTTCATGCCGCTCTGGGTGGCGTTTTCCGGTAGGTCGTAAGGCACAGTCTGCTCGGCGTTGTACACCCGCCCGGTGATGATCGGGCGGTCCGGATCGCCTTCAAGGAAGCTGACGATCACTTCCTGGCCGATTCGTGGAATCTGCATCGAGCCCCAGTTCTTGCCGGCCCAGGATTGCGACACACGGATCCAGCACGAGCTGTTCTCGTTGGATTGGTCGTGGCGGTCCCAGTAGAAATGCACCTTCACGCGGCCGTACTGGTCGGTCCAGATTTCCTCGCCTTTGGGGCCCACCACCAATGCAGTCTGCGGGCCTTTGACGATAGGGCGATGGGTGTTGGCCAGTGGGCGGAAACTCTGTTGTGCGTCGATGCAGGTCAGGCTGCTTTCGAATTGCGCCGAACCGGAGCCGCCGCCGCTCTCCAGGCTTTCCTGGACGATGTAGTAGCGACAGCCGACGATCAGGTATTCGCGGTTCTGATCCTGACGACTGAAGCCGGTGAGGCTGAACAGGTGGCCCGACCCCAGGCCACGCGCATTGCCGGCGAACTCGATCTGCTCGTGCAGGGTTTGCAGGGCTTCGATGCGGGTACGTGCGTAGTGTTCGCCGTCGGCGCTTTGCACGTAGGTGCCGGGGTAGTCGTACAGCGGATAGTCGCCGCCGGTGTGTGGGCGCGGCATGGCCGAGCGCACGTCGATGCTCGCGCTGGGGCGTTGGAAGTCGTAGTCGTTGAGCTCCAGCGAACCCGGCTGCACCTCCTGCGCCAAGTGCCAGTTGTGCATATGGTCGCGTTCGCGTTGCTGCTCGTCCTTGGGGTAGTAGGGGATCGATCCGTAGCCCGGCACCGTGGTGTGGGCGCCATAGGCGTCGGCCAGCACCAGCACGTGGCGATCCTGTTCATGGCGAAAGAAGTAGTAGATGCCTTCTTGTTCCATCAGGCGGCTGACGAAATCGAAGCTGGTCTCGCGGTACTGCACGCAGTATTCCCACTCGCGATACGGTCGGCTCAGGGCGTCTTCGAAATCGGAAAAACCCAGGTCGCGGAACACCTGCTTGATGATCTGCGGGATGCTCAGGTTCTGGAAAATCCGGCAATCGGAGGTGCGGCTGAGCAACCACAGCCATGGGCGCAGGGTGACCTGGTAACTGGCGAACTGACCCTGGTCGATGTTCTGGCTGCAACGCGCGACGATGCCGTGAAAGTGCCGCTCGCCACCGTCCGCCAGTTGCAGGCCCACGCTCATGGGCTTGCCGAGCAACTGGTTGAGGTCGATGTTGGCGTCCAGGGACGTCAGTTGCAGCTCATAGTTGAACAGCCTTCCTAACTCTTCACCGCCGCCCATTTCGTTGAGCAACAGCACATCCGGCCCGAGAGGGCTGGTGATCTTGGCCAGGCGTGAGGCTTGGTTGAATAGCATCGGTTAACCCGTAAGTGTCGTAATAACTGAAGAAACCGAATCCAATGTGGGAGGGGGCTTGCTCCCGATAGCAGTGTGTCAGTTATGCATTGGGTGACTGATTCACCGCTATCGGGAGCAAGCCCCCTCCCACAATTTTTATCGCATTCCGTCAGGTCAATCGTTGAACTGGTAGTGCAATTCATTATCCCGGCTGCTGATCCGCACCCCCGCCAGCGCCTTGCCTTCCAACATGCGCGTGAGGAACTCACGGCTCATGTCCGGCAGCAGGCTGTTGGTGAGGATAGTGTCGATCATGCGCCCACCGCTTTCGGTTTCAGTGCAGCGCGAGACGATCAAATCGACCACCGCATCGTCGTAGTCAAAGGCGACTTTGTGGGTGTTCTCCACGCGCTTCTTGATGCGGTTCAGTTGCAGGCGCGTGATCGCCTTGAGCATCTCGTCGCTCAGCGGGTAGTAGGGAATGGTCACCAAACGCCCCAGCAGCGCCGGTGGGAAAATCTCCAGCAACGGCTGGCGCAGGGCCTTGGCGATTTCTTCCGGCTCGGGAATGTTCGCCGGGTCCTTGCAGACGTGGGAGATCAGCTCGGTACCGGCGTTGGTAGTCAGCAGGATCAGGGTATTCTTGAAGTCGATCACCCGACCCTCACCATCCTCCATCACGCCCTTGTCGAACACCTGGAAGAAGATCTCATGCACGTCCGGGTGAGCTTTCTCTACCTCATCCAGCAGCACCACGCTGTAGGGTTTGCGCCGCACCGCTTCGGTCAGCACGCCGCCTTCGCCGTAGCCGATATAGCCCGGTGGCGCGCCCTTGAGGGTGGACACGGTGTGGGCTTCCTGGAACTCGCTCATGTTGATGGTGATGACGTTCTGCTCGCCGCCGTACATGGCTTCGGCCAGTGCCAGGGCGGTTTCGGTCTTGCCCACACCCGAGGTGCCGGCCAGCATGAACACGCCAATCGGCTTGCTCGGATTGTCGAGGCCGGCACGGGAGGTCTGGATGCGCTTGGCGATCATTTGCAGCGCGTGGTCCTGGCCGATGATGCGTTTTTTCAGATGCTGGTCGAGGTTGAGCACGGTCTCCAGTTCGTTGCGCGCCATGCGGCCCACCGGGATGCCGGTCCAGTCGGCGACCACCGAGGCCACGGCCTGGTAATCCACGGTCGGCAGGATCAGCGGGGTTTCGCCTTGCAGGGCGGTGAGGCGCTGTTGCAGGTCGATCAGTTGCGTGCGGAGTTCATCGCTGCCGCTATCTACGACGCCGGCCTTTTCGCGCAAGGTGGCACGGGTGGCGAGCAGTTCATCCACCAGGGCTTTCTCTTCGGCCCAACGGTTTTCCAGGGTCGCCAGGCGCTCGCGCTCGGTGCTCAACAGGGCTTCGCTGTTGCTCTGGCGCGTACCAATGGCAATGCCGATGGCCTGTTCGCGGGCGATGATTTGCAGTTCGGTTTCCAGCGCTTCGATGCGGCGACGGCTGTCGTCCACTTCGGCGGGCACTGCGTGCAGGCTGATGGCGACACGGGCGCAGGCGGTGTCCAGCAGGCTCACGGACTTGTCCGGCAACTGGCGCGCCGGGATGTAGCGGTGCGACAGCTTCACCGAGGCTTCCAGGGCTTCATCGAGGATCTGCACCTGGTGGTGTTTTTCCATGGTCGAGGCCACGCCGCGCATCATCAGCAGCGCCTTGTCTTCCGACGGCTCGGCAACCTGTACCACCTGGAAGCGGCGGGTCAGCGCCGGGTCTTTCTCGATGTGTTTCTTGTACTCGGCCCAGGTGGTCGCGGCCACGGTGCGCAAGGTGCCACGGGCGAGGGCGGGCTTGAGCAGGTTGGCCGCGTCACCTGTACCGGCGGCACCGCCGGCGCCCACCAGGGTATGGGCTTCGTCGATAAACAGGATGATCGGCTTGGGCGACGCCTGCACGTCTTCAATGACCTGGCGCAGGCGCTGTTCGAACTCGCCCTTCATGCTGGCGCCGGCTTGCAGCAGGCCCACGTCGAGGCTGCGCAGTTCCACGTCTTTCAAGGCGGGCGGCACATCACCGGCGACGATGCGCAGGGCGAAACCTTCGACCACGGCGGTCTTGCCCACCCCGGCCTCACCGGTGAGGATCGGGTTGTTCTGGCGTCGACGCATGAGGATGTCTACCAGTTGGCGAATCTCTTCGTCACGGCCGACGATAGGGTCGAGCTTGCCGCTACGGGCCTGTTCGGTCAGGTCAACGGTGAAGCGCTTGAGCGCTTCCTGCTTGCCCATCGCACTCGGCGCCATCGCACCGCTGGCTTCACCCGGCACTGCACCGGCATTGAAACCATCGCTGGCGCTCAAGGCATTTTCCGGCGAGTCGCCGACATACTCGTCAAAGCGCTCGCTCAGGGCTTCGGCCTTGATTTTGTCGAATTCGGCGGACAAGCCCAGCAGCGCGTGGCGCAGGCTCGGCGTTTTCAGAATGCCCAGCACCAGGTAACCGGTGCGCACCTGGCTTTCGCCAAACATCAGGCTGCCGTACACCCAGCCACGTTCCACCGCTTCTTCCACGTGGGAGGACAGGTCGGTGATGGAGGTCGAGCCGCGCGGCAGGCGGTCCAGGGCCTCGGTAAGGTCACGGGCCAGGCGCGCCGGCTCTACATTGAACTGGCGGATGATGCGGTGCAGGTCCGAGTCCTGCAATTGCAGTAACTGGTGAAACCAGTGGGCCAGCTCCACATACGGATTGCCCCGCAACTTGCAGAACACGGTGGCGGCTTCGATGGCCTTGTAGGCCACGCTGTTGAGTTTGCCGAACAGTGCGGCGCGACTGATTTCACCCATGCTCTGGATTCCTTGAGGTAGTGGCGTGATCGGCGTAATGCCGGGCCAGGATTAGGTCGTTGGCGTCATGCGCAGGTTGGCCGAGCCAGGTGTTGAAACCCAGGCGGAACTGGCCGTTGAGTTGCAGTGCCGGAACTTCGGGTTGTTGCAAAACCAGGTTCAGGTCCCAGTCCAGTTCATGGCCCAGGTACTCGGCCACCCAGGCCACCAGCTCGTTGAATGGCTGGCTGCCGGGCAGCATGCCCATGTAGTCGTCCAGCTTGAGCGGGCCCAGGCGGATACGGAATTTATGCTGGCGGTCCCACACAAAGCGGCCCAGGCAAAAGTCCACGCCCAACTGGTTGGCGCTCACACCGACGCGGCTGCGCTCGGGCAATTCCAGCCATTGGCCGACGTATTCTTCGATCGCTACCGGCAGGCCGAAATACTCGCCGAGGATCGCCTTCAAACCGTCCGGGTAGCGGGTTTGCGCCGACAGGTGGCCGCTGTAGTGCAGCTTGGCGGTATCGGCAATCAACCCCTGATTGAGCAGGCTCGGCATACCCCGCCCACTCAGGGCGGCGAGGCGTGCGGACCAGTAGTCATCGTCCGGCCGGTCGTGGCTGACCGTCGGACGTGCCTCGGCCCAGGCTCGGTAGAACAGCGTCAGCAAGCGATGGTGGAACACATCCAGGAACTGCTTGCTGGTGCTGTCGGCGTTATTGCGCTGACGCTCGCGCACGTACTCGGTGATATGCAGCGGCAGCGGGCCGTTGGGGCCGCCGAGACCGAAGAAGAACTGCTCCAGGCGCGCCGGCTTGCCGTCGCCGCCGGGGTCGACCGACGCCAGCGTGGCCGGCGCGAAGGTGCAATCGGCCTGTTGCCCGAGGCGCAACGGGTCATCCGCCAGGCGCAGGGAATGGCCCAGGCGCGGCAGGTCCGGCGATTCGCACTCGATACGTCGCAGCGCCTGGAAGAAGTCATATTCCCAGGGCTCCTGATGCATCGCATCCAGGGTACTCACAGGGTCGGACGCCGTCCGGGCTTGGCTTTCCATCGCATGATCTCGCCGCGTTCGGTGGTACGGATCACCGTTTCGGTAAAGCTGTTGATCGACACATAACGTGCCAGGAAGCGCTCCAGCACCGCACCGAGTAGAAACACACCGGTGCCGCGAAACGCGTTTTCATCGAATTGCAGGGTGATTTCCAGGCCCCGGCCAAATACGATCGGGCCAGGCATCGGCAGGCGCCGGGTCACCGCCTTGCTGCTGACTTCGCGCAAGCCTTCGATCTGCAATTGCAGGGCGGCGTCGTTGCTGTCGCCGTACAGGCGCAATAACTCACGCAGGGCGCCGGCACCCTGGCCCTGTTCGCTCAAAGACAGGTAATTGAGCGACAGCTGGCTGATCAGGCGCCAGGCCTTGGCATCGTGGGCATGGCTGGCGCGTGGGCGGCTGGGGCCTGCGACGCAACGCACAGAAAGCACCGGGGCGCTGTCGGCCAGGGTGAAATCGGTCTTGCCATTGCCCACGCTCATGAACAGCGGCAAGTCACGGTTGGTGCACAGCGCCGTGACGCCCAACTGGCGCAAGTCATGGCCGTAAGGCGCCTGGCGGCTGTCCACCAGGCTGACAAAGGTTTCGCTGCCCACGTAGGTGGAGCGCGGACCGTTGCGGCGCTGGTCGCTGGACAGCACGCGTGGCTCGCGGCGCACCGTGTAGTAAGCCTGGTCACGGCCATAACGCGACGGATCACGCACTGCATAGAAGGGTAAAAACGGCTGCTCGGGCCCGGTGCCGTGGCCAGTGATGCCGCTCAACGAGTGAATCTCGAAATCCATCGGCCGCGTGCGGTCGGCGATCACGTGGTGTTCGTTGACCCGATCAGACAAGTGGATGCGGTCTACACGTTTTGGGAACAGGTTGATCGCGGGGGTGCAGAAGGGCAAAAACTGCGCTGCGCCAACGCTGCCTTCCAGGCTCGGTTCGTGGCGGTCGAACAGCACGATCAGTTCCAGCTCCTGGCCGTCGCAACGCTTGACCGCCCGGCCCAGCTCGGCGAACTCGACGAACAGGAAGCGGTGGGGCAGGGCGAAGTATTCCTGCAACAGCCGGTAGCCCTGGAACGCCCGCGCCACTACCGGCATCGCCGCGTCGGCATCGTCAAACCCACGGGAGCGCAACGCGTCTTGGGGCAAACGCTCAACCCAATCGCCGCCGGGTTTGCGTGCAAACACCGCGCAGGCATTGCCCAGCAGTTGTTCGTAGAGGCGGAATGGTTGCTCGTCGGCACCACTTAGGTACAGCGGCAGGTTATCCAGCTCAAGGCTGCTGAACGGCAATTCGGCGCCGGTGCGCAAGGTCAGGCGCAACCCCGCCTTGGCTTTCGGCTCACTGGCGGCCAGGCGACCGAGCACGGCGGCGGGGTTGCCGAAGTATTCGGCGTGACTGACCTGCAAGGGCCACAGCGTCACCGGATGTGCGGTGCGGTACTCGCAGCAGGTCTGGGTTTCGCGGCCCAGGGCGGCGCGCAGTACCGTGTCGCGGGGCAGGGGGAAACCGCTGGCCAGGGAGCCTTCATCCGGGTCGGTCTGCAATTGCACTACGGTCATCGACGGGGTGGGCGCCAGGTAGTGCGGGTAGGCGATTTCCAGCAGGTTGTGGGTGAAGGTCGGGTACTCGGCGTCGAGCTTGAGCTGCACCCGGGCCGTGAGGTAGGCAAAGCCTTCAAGCAAGCGTTCGACGTAGGGGTCGGCGCAGTCCATACCGGACAGGGTCAGCCGACTGGCGATCTTCGGGTATTCCTTGGCGAACTCGGCGGCGCTTTCGCGCACGTGGTGCAGTTCCTGGTTGTACAGCTCCAGCAGGCGCGGATTCATGGGCGTCTCCGCTGGTCGGCATTGACCACGCGTACGTGGCCGGACTCCAGGTCCAGGTCGGTTTGCAGCAGCAGGCGCAACGGCACTGGCTGCGCCCACAGGTCACCCTCAATCTCGAAACTCAGGGCGTTGTGGTTCATCTCGCCATGGCCGACACGGGCTTTGACCCGCAGGGTGTGGCGCAGGATGCGTGGCTCGAAGGTGGCGATGGCCTGGTAGATCAGGGCTTCCAGGGCCTTGATGTCGACGCTGGAAACGCTGTTGCCCGCCAGTGCCGGCAGGCCGTAATTGACCACCGAGGTACCGGCCGGGGTGTGCAGCGTCGCATCGGCATCAAGTAACGAGGTGGTGTTGAGCAGCCACGCCAGGTCACGCAGTACCGAGGCTTTCAATTGGGTCAGGGATAGCACGCGTTTGTCGGCGCTTTCCTTGGGATTGGTCGGGTCGTCGTCGGTCAGCCGGTCCAGCAGGGACGGTTGCAGACGGTCGCGGGAAGCGATTTCAGTTACCACCAAAGCAGCTCCACGGACGGGTTGCGAGAGAGACAAGATGCCTGTGGCCGTGGCGCGGGGGCACGGCCACAGGGGCTATCAGCGCTTGGTGTTGGAACGGATGTTCCAGCCAAACTTGATCGCGCCGCCGTCTTTGGTGCCGTCGGCTTTCTGCGGCTGGTAGTCGACCATCACTTGGGCGAAGTTCAGGGTCACGTTCTCGGTCAGGCGATCATCGGTGCCCGAGCCGCCGGTGCTCAGGGAGGTGACCAGCACTTCTTCCAGGTTGATCACCATGTACTCGACCTGGCTTTCGCCACCGGCCTTGCGCACGGTCAGCTTGACCTTGTCGATGTGCTTGCCGCTGGCGCAGTGCATCATCAGGTTGGGCGAAGCCTTGTCGACGTACTTGGTCAGCGACAGGTCCTGGATATTCACCTTGCCCGCACCGCCGCCACCGCCAACGTGCATGTTGCCGGACTGGGCCATGCCCCAGCTCCAGTTCAATACGTCGATTTCGTCCTTGTGGGCCTTGTCCATGGACTCGCCCTTGATGTCGCCGATCTTGATGAAAATATCAACAGCCATGTTTTCTCCCTGTGTGGTCTCAGCCACGATATTGGGTTACCGCCAATGGGGCAGTGCTTTTCTGGGGGGCTGGCTTGCCTGCGATAGCATCACCGCGGTCTGGCTGGCAGACCGCGTCGCCTGCATCGCGGGCAAGCCCGGCTCCCACAGAAGAACCGGTTCAACAGTTACTTATGCGCTCTTGGCAGAAGGCAGCTTCGATACCAGTCGCAACGACACCGTCAGCCCTTCAAGCTGGTAGTGCGGGCGCAGGTAGAACTTGGAGTTGTAATACCCCGGGTTGCCTTCGACTTCTTCCACGATCACTTCGGCAGCCGCCAATGGGTGCTGGGCCTTGGTCGTTTCGGTAGAGTGCGCAGGGTCGCCGTCGACGTAGTTGAGGATCCAGTCCTGCAACCAGCGCTGCATCTCGTCCTTCTCTTTGAAGGAGCCGACCTTGTCGCGCACGATGCACTTCAAGTAGTGGGCGAAACGGCAGGTGGCAAACAGGTAGGGCAGGCGCGCGGCCAGGTTGGCGTTGGCGGTGGCGTCTGGGTCGTCGTATTCGGCCGGTTTCTGCAACGACTGGGCGCCGATGAATGCGGCGAAGTCGGTGTTTTTCTTGTGCAGCAGCGGCATGAAACCGTTCTTCGCCAGTTCCGCTTCACGGCGGTCGCTGATAGCGATTTCGGTCGGGCACTTCATGTCCACGCCACCGTCATCGGTAGGGAAGGTGTGGGCCGGCAGGTTTTCCACTTCACCGCCAGACTCGATACCACGGATGCGCGAGCACCAGCCGTAGTGCTTGAACGAACGGTTGATGTTCACCGCCATCGCGTAGGCGGCGTTGGCCCAGGTGTACTTGGAGCTGTCGGCGCCGTCGGTGTTTTCTTCGAAGGCGAAGGCTTCCACTGGGTCGGTCTTGGCGCCATACGGCAGGCGCGCCAGGAAGCGCGGCATGGTCAGGCCGATGTAGCGCGAGTCTTCCGATTCACGCAGCGAGCGCCAGCCGGCGTATTCCGGGGTGGTGAAAATCTTGGTCAGGTCGCGTGGGTTCGACAGTTCCTGCCAGGAGCCCATGCCCATCACGGTTGGCGATGCGGCCGCGATGAACGGCGAGTGCATGGCGGCGCAGACTTTCGACAGCTCGCCCAGCAGTTCCACGTCGGGTGGCGACTGGTCGAAGTAGTAATCGCCCACCAGGCAGCCGTAGGGTTCGCCGCCGAACTGGCCGTATTCTTCTTCGTACATCTTCTTGAAGATCGGGCTCTGGTCCCACGCGGTGCCCTTGAATTTCTTCAGGGTCTTGTGCAGCTCCGGCTTGGAAATGTTGAGCACGCGAATCTTCAGTTGCTCATCGCTCTCGGTGTTGTTGACCAGATAGTGCAGGCCACGCCAGGCGCTTTCCAACTGTTGGAAATCCTGGTGGTGGATGATCTGGTTGACTTGGGCGGTGAGCTTGGCGTCGATGGCGGCGATGATCGATTCGATCGACTTGATCGCATCGTTGGACACCAAGTCGGTTTGCGCCAGGGCTTGTTCAGCCAGGGTGCGCACCGCGGTTTCCACGGCTTCGCGGGCACGCTCGGTCTTGGGTTTGAATTCTTGCAGCAGCAGGTTGGCGAACTCGCTGGCTTCTTCGGTGGCACCCAGGATCTGGCTGCCTTCGCGGGCGGTATTGTCAGTCATGATTACTGCTCCCCTGCAGGCTTGGGCGCGCTGGCAAGTGCCTGAAGCAGTGCCGGGTCCTTGATCGCCTTCATGATGATTTCTTCAGCGCCGGTCTTGCCGTCCATGTAGGTCAGCAGGTTGGCCAACTGAGTGCGGGCTTCGAGCAACTGGTTCAGCGAGTCAACCTTGCGCGCCACGGCGGCCGGGCTGAAGTCGTCCATGCTTTCGAAGGTGATATCCAGGCTCAGGTTGCCTTCGCCGGTCAGCTCGTTGGGTACGTGGAACGCCACGCGTGGCTGCATGGCCTTGAGGCGTGAGTCGAAGTTGTCGACGTCCACTTCAAGGAACTTGCGGTCGGCCACGGGTGCCAGCGGCTCGGCGGGCTTGCCGGCGAGGTCGGCCATCACACCCATTACGAAGGGCAGCTGGACCTTTTTCTCGGCGCCGTAGAGCTCGACGTCGTACTCGATCTGCACTCGAGGCGCACGGTTGCGCGCGATGAATTTCTGAGAACTTTGCTTCGCCACGTTGCTGCTCCTGGTCGCTTGAGCGACGGTGTTGTTACTGCACGGTCCGGCGGCTTACTCGCTGTCCGGGCCGCGCAGGTTTTCAAATTGGGACATGCCGTCGGGAATCAGATTGCGCACGATGGCCGCGAAGTCGGCGTGCACCAGATTTTTCGCTCGGTTCAACAACACCGGCAGCGGGCTCGAAGGCTCGTGTCGGGTGTAGTACGCAAGGATCTTGTCGAGGCTGCGCAACACGTCATCGCGAGTAGCGATGTCGCCCGTCGGGCGCGGGGCTACGGGTGCGGCGGGTGCGGCGGCGAAATCGACCGAGGGGGCATTGTCTTCATTGACTGCCTCGGGTTCGCTGCTGCTGTCGGTGCCGGGCACCGCTTGATTGAGTATTTGCAGGGCCTGCTTGAGCGGCTGCTTCAAGGCGCTGAGGTCCACGCCCTGGGCGGAACCGACCTGGTCATTGACCTGTTGCTCGATGGCTTCGCAGGCCGTACGCGCTGCGATCAACGCGTCGCGGGTGGCTTGCAGCAGCTCGGGGTCGCTGTCGAGGAATGCAGCGTTGAGCTGCTGGTTGCCCAGTTGCTCATCGGCAAAACTCTGCAGGCCGCTGGCGTTGAGCGCGGCGCGCAGGCTCACGGGCCCGAAGGTGCGTGAGCGTGTCAGGATGCTTTCGCGCAACAGGCGAATATTGGTGTCGCAGGTCAGGCCGGTCAGGGCGTTGATGCGCACGGTGGGGTCGTTGTCGTCGTCGGCATCCAGGCGCGGATGCACGTCGGCCCAGTATTCGCGCAGCAAGGCGTTGATCAGGACAAGGACTTCAGCCAGCCCGGCCACGCCCTGCAAGGCGAGGGAACTTTGCAGCAGGAAATGAGTGATGCGCAGGTCTTTGCTGCGCTGCAACAGGTCGAGGCTCTGCTGCTGGATGCTGCGCCACTCCGGCGGCTCGGCGGGCAGGATCGAGTCGCCCATGCTGCGCTCGGGCTGGCCCTTGGCATCACGTTCCAATTGCAGAAATTGCGCGTCATATTCCATGTCTTCGCCACAGGGCGAAGTTGCAGAAACGGCGGTGAGCAGCAACGGCACATCCACTGAGTTCGATCTCCTTATCAGCCCGCTGGAAGGCGGGCAACGCATGCATTAGTTGCGCAATGAACTGTGCATGTTTTCTTGGTCATACAATCAGAGTGCCACTACTGCGCCATCACTGATGTTCAAGAAGTTGTGCATTTTTGGTGTAGTAGTTATGCCTTGTCAAGGTAAGCTATTCGCCCTCTGTGACAGATGTGCGGTGTTTAACAACCTGTGCGACTGGCGGGTCGAAAGGCGCGCCCATGGAGGATTTTTGTCATGCAAGCCAGTTAAGATCAGCGATCATGCTGGTAAAAGCAGATTTTGGCGGTCGTTTTCGCGACCGCGGGCAAATCTTCAGGGAAGCGTGGCCCGTTGGGTAGACCGCGCGCGATGCATCAGCAAGGAGGCAAGATGTCGCTGTGTTTGACTATCACTAGTTATCACAAGATTACCCCAGGGCAATGCGCTGAAAAGTCCATGGATCAGGGCAGGATAGCTATTGGTCGCAGTTCGGATAATGACTGGGTATTGCCTGATCCTGAGCGTCTCGTCTCCTCCCAGCATTGCGTTATTCAATACAAAGATGGCCGTTATTACTTAACCGATAACAGCACCAATGGTGTGGAGTTGGTCAAGGCCGGTATTCGTATGCGCCGGGGTAACAGCGAGCCTCTGCAAGATGGAGAGTTGATCCGCATCGGCGATTACGAAATCCAGGCGCGCATCGACTTCAACGTGCAAGCCGTCGACAGCCAACCGTTTGCCGGTGAGTCGCCAAACAGCTTCGAAGCGCTGATGGGCGCTGTGGCGAGTCCGCCTGCGCCTACGCCGATGATCGCACCGCAATTCCACGGCGCCTCGTCGATGGAAACCCTGCCAGACCTGTTCGACTTCCTCAGCCCCACCGCCGTGCCGCCGCCCACTGTGGCGGACCATGTGCCATCCGAACAACACGATTTCCGCCCGCCGGCTCCGGTTGCTGTACCGATAGTCGAGAAACCGGTGGTGCAAGGCGCTGTCATTCCTGAAGACTGGGACCTGTTTGGCGACGTGCCTGCGCCCGCGCCCGTCGCCAATGCCGCGCCTGCCCCGGCGCCGATTGCTCCGCCGCCCGTGGTCGAGCCGGTTGCGCTGGCCGTGGCAGACGCTGCGCAACCTACCGACCTCTTGCAAGCCTTCCTGCGTGGCGCCGGTCTCGACCAGTTGCGCCTGGACCAGGCCGACGCCAGCGCCCAGATGGAAAGCATCGGCCGCAGCTACCGGCTGATGGTCGAGGGCCTGATCGACGTATTGCGCGCCCGGGCCAGCCTCAAGGGCGAGTTCCGTATGCAGCAGACGATGATCCGCCCCGCTGAAAACAACCCGTTGAAATTCGCCCCGAATGCCGACGAAGCGTTACTGCTGCTGCTTCGTCATGGCAACCAGGCGTTTATGGCGCCGGACATCGCGGTACGGGACAGTTTCGATGACCTGCGCGCCCACCAGTTGGCCGTGATGGCTGGCGTGGAAGCGGCGATCAAACACCTGCTCGCGCGCTTTGAACCGGCGCAGTTGGAGGAACGCATGGGCAAGCCCGGTGGCCTTTCGAGCATTTTCAACGGCTCGCGCCAGGCCCAGTACTGGCAGCAGTTTACCGAGCTCTACAGCAACATTTCGCGCGAGGCCCAGGAGGATTTCCAGGACCTGTTCGGTCGCGAATTCAGCCGGGCCTACGAAGAGCACAGCGCACGACAGCGACGCTAAAGCGCGTCGCACTTATGGATAAAACGGATAGCTAAACACGTCATTGAGGACGCAGGATGATTCCCAGGTTTTTACTCGCAGCCGCTACCGCGCTGCTGCTGACCGCGTGTGCAAACGACGCGGCCAAACCCGAAGCGGCTGCCGACACGCAAGCCAACAGCGCCGCCGTCGAGTTGCATTTCCACGCGATCGCCGGGCTCAACCCCGGCGCCAATGGCCAGGCTGCGCCGGTGCGGGTGCGTATTTTCGAACTGAAAAACGCCGCGACCTTTTCCCGCTCCGATTACTTCGCGCTGGCTGACCGTGCGCAATCCACCCTCGGCCTCGACCTGCTGGACCAGGATGAAGTGGTGGTGCAACCCGGCCAGCAACTGAGCATTCAGCGCGACCTCAACCCGGCCACGCGCCAGATCGGCGTGCTGGTTGGCTATCGCGAGTTGGACCGCGCGCAATGGCGCGCCGTGATCAACGTAGCGCCGCGCCAATCCAGCGAATACCAGATCAGCCTCGATGTGCGTGCCGTGCGCGCCGACGTCGTGGTTTCCCCCTCCAGCCCAGCCCAATAACAAGCAATCGGAGCCCCCATGTCCTGGAACAATCGCGTGGTCTGGTCGGAAGGCATGTTCATCGCAACGCAGCACTTCCAGCAGCATGACCGTTACCTGGAAAACCTGATCGACGCGCGCAGCCGTCCGTTGTCGGCAGGGGCCTGGGGTTTTTCCGAGTTGCTGATCGACCAGGGCCTGCTGGCCCAGGGCAAGCTGGCGATCGTATCGGCCCGCGGCCTGTTGCCCGATGGCACGCCCTTCAATATCCCCCAGGATGACCTGGCGCCGAGCCCGTTGAGTATCGACGACAACCTGCGCGACGGCTTGGTGTACCTGGCCCTGCCGCTCAAGCGTGCCGGTGCGCGTGACACGGTTGAGGAAGGCGAAGCCCTGGAAGCTGCGCGTTATGTCAGCCAGGTGCGTGAAGTGCGCGATGACAACGCGCCGTTCGAAAACCGCGCCCCGGTAGCCGTGGGGTCGCGGGCATTGCGCCTGCTGACGGCGCAGGACGGCATCAGCGACTATGCCGCCATTGGCCTGGTACGCATCAAGGAAAAACGCGCCGACCGCGCGCTGGTGCTCGACGACACCTACATCCCGCCGGTGCTGAATGTGACCGCAAGCAAACCGCTGACTGCGTTTCGCAGTGAACTGCTCGGCCTGCTGCACCAGCGTGGCGAAGCCCTGGCGGGGCGCGTGGTGGCCTCCGGCGCTGGCGGCGCTTCGGAGATTGCCGACTTCATGCTGCTGCAGCTGGTCAATCGCGCCCAGCCGCTGATCCAGCATTTGAGCCAGTTGAGCCCGCTGCACCCGGAGCGCTTCTTCAGCGAACTGGTGAGCCTGGCCGGTGAGTTTTCGACCTTCTCCACTTCAGGTCGCCGCCCGCAGGAATACCCGCAATACCAGCACGATGACTTGGCGCTGAGCTTCACTCCGGTGATGGCGGCCCTGCGTGAAGCGCTGTCGATGCTGATCGACAGCAAGGCCACGCCGATCCCGATTGTGGAGAAGGCCTACGGTATCCACGTGGCGATGCTGGCCGACAAGACCCTGCTCGACAACGCCAGTTTCATCCTCGTGGTGCGTGCCGATGTGCCCGGCGAAACCCTGCGCGCACGCTTTGGCCAGCAGAGCAAAGTCGGTTCGGTGGAGCACATTCGCGACATGGTCAACCTGCAACTGCCAGGCATTGGCTTGCTGCCGTTACCGGTGGCGCCGCGCCAATTGCCGTACCACGCCGGTAGTACCTACTACGAGCTGGACCGAGGCAGCGAGCACTGGCAGCAGTTGAGCAATTCCGGCGGCTTTGCCTTCCATATCGCCGGGCAGTTCCCGGGTTTGAACCTGGCCTTCTGGGCGATCCGAGGATAATCCGCGATGCACCCCAATGATGATGACCGCACCCAGTTCATGCCGCGCCCGGGTGGCCGAGCGCCGGAGCCTGCACGCGCAGAACCGACGCCGCTGTCGATGCCGGCTGCGCCGATCCTCACCGGCAAAAGCCAGGGCCTCAACCCGCTGGAAAGCGCCGCCGGCCCTTTACTGGCGTTGCTGACGCGGCTGCGCAACACCATCGCCCACCCGGCGCCAGCCAGCCTGCGGGCGCAGTTGTTGGCCTATCTGCGTCAGTTCGAAGAACGCGCCGAAGCGGCTGGTGTGGCGCGCAACGAAGTGCTGCTGGCCCGTTACGCGCTGTGCACCGCCCTGGATGAAGCGGTGTTGAGCACGCCGTGGGGCAGCACCAGTGATTGGGGCAAGCAAAGCCTGCTGATCACCGTGCACAACGAAGCCTGGGGCGGTGAAAAGGTCTTCCAGTTGCTCGACCACTGCCTGCAAAGCCCACGGGAACGCCTGTACCTGTTGGAGCTGTTGTACCTGTGCATGTGCCTGGGTTTCGAAGGCCGCTACCGCGTGATGACCGACGGTCGCAGCCAATTGGAAGCCTTGCGCGAGCGCACCGCCGCAGCGATTCGCAGTGCCCGTGGTGAACACGAGCGTGAGCTGTCGCCGCACTGGCGCGGCGTGACCGTGGCCCGTGATCGCCTGGCGCAGTTCATGCCACCGTGGATCGCCGTGGCGATCGGCGTGGCGCTGCTGCTGGCGTTGCTGTTTGGCCTGCGCATGAAACTGGCCTCGGACGCCGAGCCGGTGTTCAAGAATATCCATGCCCTGGGCGAGATCCCGGTGCAGGCCATCGACCGTCCGGTGGCGCAGCCAAAAGTGATCGAGCGGCCGCGCCTGGCCGGCTTCCTGGCCGAAGACATCAAGGCCGGTCGCGTGGCCGTGGAAGACAAGGTTGACCGTTCGGTGGTGACCATTCGTGGCGATGAGCTGTTCGCCTCCGCCAGCTCCAGCATTGTCGATGCTTACCAGCCGCTGATGCTGCGCATCGCTGATGCCATTCGCAAGGTCAAGGGCCAGGTGCGTGTCACCGGCCATAGCGACAACCGCCCGATCGCCACGCTGCGCTTCCCGTCGAACTGGGCGCTGTCCGAAGCCCGGGCCAAGTCGGTGCTGGAGATCCTCGCGGCCAAGACCGGCCAGGCTGATCGCTTCAGCGCCGAAGGCCGTAGCGACACCGAGCCGCTGGCGAGCAACGGTACTGCCGAAGGCCGTGCCCGCAATCGTCGGGTTGAAATCACCGTACTGGCGGAGGGCGTCGAGTGAAGGCGTTTTTCAGTTTCATGATTCGCTGGGTAATCCCCGTTCTGGGCCTGATTGCCCTGAGCCTGATCATCTGGTTTGTCGGGCCGTTGCTCGACGTGTTGATGCCTGAGGGGCGACGCTGGGCGTTGATCATCCTGGTATTTGCGCTGTGGCTTGCCTACCGCGTGTTCCGCATCATCCAGGCCCGCCGCCAGGCTGCCGAAGTGATGCGCAGCCTGGCCGCCGAAACCCCGGCTGATCCCAACAGTGTTGCCACTGCCGAAGAGTTGTCGACCCTGCGCCAGCGCATGGACGAAGCCCTGACGCTGCTGAAAAAAGCCAAGCTGGGCGGTGACGAACGCCGCAACCTTTACGAGCTGCCGTGGTACGTGATCATTGGCCCGCCGGGTTCGGGCAAGACCACCGCACTGGTCAATTCCGGATTGCACTTTCCGCTGGCGGCGCAGTTGGGCGCCGGTGCCGTGCGCGGCGTCGGTGGTACGCGTAACTGCGACTGGTGGTTTACCGATCAGGCCGTTTTGCTTGACACCGCGGGCCGCTACACCACCCAGGACAGCAACTCGACGGTGGATAAAGCCGCGTGGCTGGGCTTTCTTGACCTGCTGAAAAAGCAACGTTCGCGCCGACCCATCGATGGTGCGTTTATCGCCATCAGCCTGTCGGATTTGCTGCTGGGTACAGACGCCGAGCGCGCCGCCCATGCCGCCGCGATTCGCCTGCGTATCCAGGAGCTGTACACCCAGTTGGGCGTGCGTTTCCCCATCTACCTGATGCTGACCAAGCTCGACCTGGTGCCGGGCTTCATGGAGTTCTTCGACAACCTGAGCAAGGAAGAGCGCGCCCAGGTGTGGGGCATGACCTTTGCCCTGGACGACGGCAAAAATAGCGACAGCCCTTTGGCGCACCTGCAAAGCGAATTCGCCGGGCTGGAGCAGCGCCTCAACGAACGCCTGGTCGAGCGTCTGCAACAGGAGCGCGACCCGGCCCGCCGCGACCTGATCTACGGTTTCCCGCAGCAGTTCGGCGCGTTGAAGGACTGTCTGCAAAGCTTCCTTGAAGGTGTGTTCAAGCCCAACGCCTTTGAAGAGCGCGTGTTGCTGCGTGGCGTGTATTTCACCAGCGGCACCCAGGAAGGCAGCCCGATTGACCGCCTGATCGGCGCCATGGCCCAGAGCATGAACCTGGACCGCCAGCACCTGGCGCGCCAGAGCGGCACCGGGCGCAGTTACTTCATCGAAAAACTCTTCACCGCAGTGGCTTTCGCCGAGCGTGGCTTGGTGGGGGTGAACCCGAAAATCGAACGGCGCCGCAAGTGGATTGCACGTGGTGTGCTGGCGGCCACCGTAGCGCTGGTCGTGGTGGTCAGCAGCCTGTGGTGGGTGAGTTATCGTGCCAACCAGGCGTATATCGCCCAGGTCGATCAGAAAGTTGCGCCCCTGGGCCAGACCGTGCAGAACCTGAGCCCGGCACAACGAGAAGTGCTCGCGGTGCTACCACTGCTGAACGCGGTGAAGAACCTCGCGGGGGATTCGCCGAGCTGGTCCGAAGGGCTGGGGCTGTATCAGGGCGATATGCTTGAAGCCGAATCCGCCAGTGTCTACCGCAAGCTGTTGATCGCCGTGTTCGCGCCACGCTTGGTGACGCGCATCGAAGAGCAACTGCACGGCGGCGGTAACTCCGACTTTCTCTACGAGGGCCTCAAGGCCTACCTGATGCTCGCCGACACCGAGCATTACGATCCGGACTTTATCAAGGCCTGGATCGCCCTGGACTGGGATCGCAACCTGCCCCGCGACCTTCCGGCCGATCAGCGTCAGGCGCTGGCCGGGCACTTGCAAGCGCTGTTCGAACGGCACCCGCCGAGCGCCCGCCTGGACCCGCGCCTGATCGATGACCTGCGACGCCAGTTGCAGCAACTGCCGGTGGCCCAGCGCGTGTATGACCGGGTCAAGCGCCAGAAACTGCCCGAAGGCATCCCGGACTTTCGTCTCAACGAAGCCGCTGGGCGTGACGCCGCGCTGGTGTTCAGCCGCAAAAGCGGCAAGCCGTTGGGTGAGCCGTTGAGTGGATTCTTCACTGCCAAGGGCTATCGTCAGGCGTTCTTGCTGAGCAGCCTGAACCAGACCGGCACCCTGGCCGAGGAACAATGGGTGCTGGGCCACGAGCAGGCCGATCAGCAGAACGTGGTGAGTCTGGCCGCGGATGTGCGTCGTTTGTACTTCCAGGACTACCAGCGCCAGTGGGATGCGCTGCTCGCCGACATCGACTTTGTGCCGATCACCAGCGTGGCCCAGGCCGCCGACGTGCTGCGGGTGATTTCCGGCCCGACCTCGCCGCTGAAAAAGCTGCTGGTGGCGGTCGCCAGGGAAACCGATCTGCAAGCCGAAGAGCGCCAGTTGGCTGCCAAGGGTGTACCGGTGGAAGGTGGCGTCGACAAGCTCAAGGAGCGCCTTGGCAGCTTGCTTGGCCAGGAGCAACCGACGGCGAATGCCCCGGCGGCGTCGGAGGATCCGGTGACCGCGCACTTTGCCGAACTCAACAGCATCGTCAGCAAAAACGAAGGCGAACCGGCGGCCATCGACGGCCTGCTGTCGGACATGAATGCGCTGTATGTGCAGGTCAGCGCCATGGTCGGTGCCAGCGGCGATGCCTTGCTCGGTGAGGCCAAGAACCAGGCGGCGGCTGCGGCCACGCGGGTCAGCCTGAATGCCGAGCGCCAGCCGCCGCTGGTGCAGGGCATGGTCAAGTCGGTGGTCAATTCCACCACCAACAGCATGATGGGCGGGGTGCGTAACCAGCTGAACGCGGCATGGGTCAGTGAAGTGGTCAACGTGTATCGTCAGTCGTTGGCCGGTCGCTACCCGATGTCGCCGGGCAGTGCGCGGGACGCCACCCTGGATGACTTCGGCCAGTTCTTCGGCGTGGGCGGGGTGATGGATAACTACTTCCGCAAATACTTGCAGCCCTATGTGGATACATCGGCACAGACCTGGCGCTGGCAACCGGGCGCGGCGCAGAAGCTGGGGATTGCCCCGGGCGTGCTGCAAACCTTCCAGCGGGCGGCGACAATTCGCGATGCGTTCTTCAGGTCCGGGGGCACCCAGCCTATCGTGCGTTTCGAGCTCAAGCCGGTGTCGATGGACCCGACCATCACCCAGTTTCTGCTTGATCTGGATGGCCAGCAGTTGAGCTACGACCACGGCCCGAGCCGCCCGGTAGCGATGCAATGGCCGAACCCTGGCAGCATCGGCGTGGTGCGTATTTCCATCATGCCGCCGTCGGCCAGTGGTCGCTCCGGTATCACGCTGGACGGCCCGTGGGCCTGGTTCCGTCTGCTGGAGCAATCGGACCTCACCGCGGGCAACTCGCCGGACCGCTTCAACCTGCGCCTGCGGGTTGATGGTGCGAGCATCGCCTACGAGCTGCGCGCCAACAGTGCCTTCAACCCGTTCAGAAGCCGCGTGCTCAGCGGTTTCAGCCTGCCGGAGCGGCTATGACGACTGTGGGTTTCTACGGCAAGTTGGCCAGTCGCGGGGACTTTGTCAGCCGCGCCTTGCCCCAGAGCTTTATCGGCCCATGGGACAGCTGGCTGGCGGCGGGTTTGCTCGCCAGCCAGAACAGCCTGGGCGGTGACTGGCTCAACGTGTATCTGGTCAGCCCGTTGTGGCGCTTCGTACTGGCGCCAGGCGTATGCGGGCCCGATGCCGCGGCGGGCGTGGTGATGCCGAGCATTGATCGGGTCGGGCGGTATTTTCCGCTGGCCGTGGTCACCTTGCTGGATCACGACACCAACCCCGCCTCCCTGGTGGGCGGGCCGGACACCTGGTTCGAGCAGGCCGAAGAGCTGTTGCTCAGCACCCTGGACAGTGGCGCTACCTTCGAAAGTTTCAACGCGGGGATCGACGCCCTGGGCATTCCTGCGAGTGAGCCGCGTGCGGTCGACAGCCGTTTCGCCGGCCTGCAGCGCGTGGCCGCTACGGTGCCCCATCAGCGCATGACCGCACTGGCCGAACAGGCGTGCGAGGGCGCGAGCCTGTGGTGGGGCCGTGGTTCGCAACGTATTTCACCTGGTTTATTACGGTGCCAGGGCTTGCCTGCCGCCAATGATTTTGCGCAGTTTTTGCTCGGACAAGAAGGTGTGGTGTAGATGGGCGCGACGTACAAATCCGCGAGCAAAAGCCATGTGGGCATGGTTCGCCAAGTCAACGAAGATGCCTTTCTGGACCTGCCGGAAAACCGCCTGTGGGTGGTGGCCGATGGCATGGGCGGGCACGCCGCGGGGGACTATGTCAGCAGCTTGATCGTCGACAGCCTGCGCCATGTACCGCTGGGCCGCTCCCTCGACGAATACACCGCGGCGCTGCGCAATGATCTGCTGCGCATCAACACCGCTGTACGCGAAGAAACCGCCAACCGTGGCGTGACCATGATGGGCAGTACGGTGGTGGTATTCGCCGCCCGCGGCTTGCGCGGTGTGTGCCTGTGGGCCGGCGACAGTCGCTTGTATCGCCTGCGTGACGGCGTGCTGGAAAGCATCTCCCGCGACCACAGCTACGTGCAGGACCTGCAAGACAGCGGCTTGCTCAGCGAAGCTGACGCCCGCACCCATCCGCGCTCCAATATCGTCACCCGCGCTGTCGGCGTGGAAGCGCAACTGGACGTGGCGTCGGTTGAACTGTTGATCGCTCCCGGAGACAGCTACCTGTTGTGCAGCGACGGCCTGAACAAGACCGTCGAAGACCGCGAAATCCGCGACGTGCTCAGCCATGACGCACCGGATGAAATCGTGCGCAGCCTGGTGCACCTGGGGCTCAATCGCGGCGCACCGGACAACATCACCACCCTCGTCGTGAAGGTTTCGTCATGAACATTGTCATTCCAGGTTATGACATCGAAGGCGAGATCGGCGAAGGCGCCATGGCCAGCGTGTACCTGGCGACTCAGCGTTCGCTGGAGCGCAAGGTAGCGTTGAAGGTGATGGCCGCGGCGCTGGCGGCAGATCCGAGTTTCTGCGAGCGCTTCCTGCGTGAGGGCAAGACCCTGGCGCGCCTTTCGCACCCGCACACGGTGACCATCCATGACATCGGCAACGTCGGTGAGCTGTATTACATGGCCATGGAATACCTGCCCAACGGCACGCTCAAGGAGCGCATCGCTGCCGGCCTGACGCCGGAGCAGGGGGTGACGCTGATCCGCCAGATCGCCTCGGCGCTGGGTTATGCCCATGCCCAGGGGTTGGTGCATCGCGACGTCAAGCCGGCGAATATTCTGTTCCGCGCCGATGGCACTGCAGTACTTTCCGACTTTGGTATCGCCAAGTCGCTGGACGACCGCACCCAATTCACCCAGGCCGGGTTTGCCGTGGGTACACCCAGCTACATGAGCCCCGAGCAGGCGCGGGGTCAGGAGATCGACGGGCGCGCCGATCTCTACGCACTCGGTGTGGTGCTGTACGAAATCCTCGTCGGCAAGCTGCCCTACAGCGGCACCGATGCGCTTTCCACTGCGCTGGCGCACCTGACTGAGCCGTTGCCGGAATTGCCTGTGCATCACGGGCGTTACCAGGGTGTGCTGCGCAAGTTGTTGGCCAAAGACCCGGCGCAGCGTTATCCGGATGCGGCAGCGTTGTTGTTGGCGCTGGATCAACTCCCGGCGGATGAATCGGACGCCACGCTGGTACGGCCGCTGCCGATTCCTCTAAGCTTTGATCTGGCGGGCATGACCCCTGTCACCGTCGACATTCCGACTGATAAACCGCAGCCGCAGCCAATAGTGCGCCAACCGGTGGTCACGCCGACCCAGCACAGTGCCCCCTCCGAGCAGCGCCGTGGTCCGGTATTGGCCTTGGCCGCCGTGGCGGTCGCCGTCGCGTTGGCCATTGGTGGCGCCAGCTACTGGTGGTTGAGTGGCAGCGATGAACCGGCTCAGCCGCCAGCCGCAGTGGTGCCCACGGTGATGCCACCGGTGGCTGTCGCTGCAGTGGATGGCGGTCAACGTCCGTTGCTGATGGCGGGCAAGAAGACCTTGTTCCAGCGCGTACTCAGCAAGCCCGGCGCCCAGCTTTCAGCAGACGCGGGCAGCACGCCGGGTAAGGCGTTGCCGGCGTTTTCCGTGCTCTACGTGTACCAGCGCAAGGAAGTGGATGGCAGCCCGTGGGTACGCGTGGGCGCCGCCACCGATGGGCGCAGCGACGGTTGGTTGCCGGCCGCCCAGGTCAGCGACTGGAAACAAAGCCTGGTGCTCAAGTTCACCGAGCGCTCGGGGCGTGCGCCTGTGATGTTCCTGCGCCAATCCGGCGAGGTGGAGAAACTGTTGGCCGATCCTGCCGCCGCGAAAAGCGTGCTGGCCAAGGCGCAGAGTAACCCTGAGGACAACCAGCAAGTCCTGGCCCTTGAGCCGGCCGCCAGCGCGGTGCCGCAAAACCAGTTCTACCTGTTGCCGATTTTCGACTCAAAAGAGAGCTTCGATGAAAACGGCCAGCCGGTGCAGTTGCTCAACGTGGCCTCCATCGACCCAGGCCGCAGCGCGGCTGCCACACCGGCGACCCCGACACTCAGCGCCAATGCCGATGCATTCCGCACCGCCGTGGTGCTGGTGGTGGATACCACGGTATCGATGCAGCCCTACATCGACCAGATCCGCGACGTCGTACACGAGTTGCAAACCCGTATCGCAGAGCGCGGCGAACTGGACAGCGTCAGCTTCGGCCTGGTCGGCTTTCGCAGCAGCATCAAGAAAACCCCTGGCCTTGAGTACGTCGCCAAGACCCTGATCAGCCTCGACCAGGGGCGCGATCCGCAGCGCTTCCTCGATATGGCGCGCCAGGTCAAAGCCTCAACCGTCTCCAGCCATTCCTTCAACGAAGATGCGTTTGCCGGGGTGATGCAGGCGGTGGATGGCATGGACTGGTCGGGCTATGGCGGGCGCATCATCCTGCTGGTCACCGACGCGGGTGCGCTGCGCAAGAACGACCCGTTCGCCGCTACCCAGATGAACGAAGCCGAAGTGCGACAGGCCGCACTCGGCAAGCAGATCAAGATCTACGCGCTGCATCTGCGCACCGATGTCGGCAAGAAAACCCACGCCGGTGCCGAGAGCCAGTACCGCATCCTTACCGCCGACGCCAACCCGCAGATCGGTGACCTGTACACGCCAGTGCCGGGAGGCGATGTGCGCAAGCTGGGTGAGCGCGTCGATGAGATCGGTACAGTGTTCGCCGACCTGGTGCATCAGGTGCGCAACAACACGCCGCAACCGGTGCCGCTGCTCGGTTCGGCGCCAAGCCTGGCGGACAAATCCGCCGCGGTCGGCTATGCCATGCACATGGACTTCCTCGGGCGCAAAACCGCCAGTCAGGCGCCGCAACTGGTCAGCGCCTGGACCGCCGACCGCGACCTGACCAACCCGGCACTGCCAGCGTTCCAGGTGTGCGTGATGCTGACCAAGCTGCAACTCAATGACCTGCAACAGTCGCTGAAGTTGATCGTGGATGCGGCGCGCAAGACCCAAAGCTCGCCCAAGGATTTCTTCCAGGAAATCGCCAGCGCCTCGGCCTACATGAGCCGAGACCCCCAAGCCCTGCGCAAGGGCGGTAACCTGGCCGACGGCGGTCTGCTCGGTGAATACCTGGAGGGCCTGCCGTACCGCAGCAAGTCGCTGAACATGACCCAGGATTTGTGGTTGTCGTTGAGCGTGGCCGAGCAGGAAGACTTTATCGACGAGCTGGATTCGAAAATCCGCCTGTATGAAACATTCCATAACGACGTGGCCAACTGGGTCCGTTTCGGCGATGCCGAACCGGGTGATGCGTTGTACCGCGTGCCGCTGTCGACGCTGCCGTAATGTTGAACCTGAGCGCAGTGCACAAGAGCCGGGGCGTTGGTAGCCAGCGCTACAGCCTGGTGATTCCGGCGTTGCACCTGCAAGCGGGCGAACAACTGGCGATTGTCGGCCCCAGTGGTTGCGGCAAAAGCACGTTGCTGGATCTGCTGGCGCTGGTATTGGCGCCGGATCAGGTCGGGCAGTTTGCGTTC
This sequence comes from Pseudomonas sp. HN8-3, assembly GCF_020790195.1. Taxonomy (NCBI): domain Bacteria; kingdom Pseudomonadati; phylum Pseudomonadota; class Gammaproteobacteria; order Pseudomonadales; family Pseudomonadaceae; genus Pseudomonas; species Pseudomonas sp. HN8-3. Next base: position 5,874,344 of record NZ_CP086206.1, on the reverse strand, counting down.
AACCAGCAGGACATCGGCGCGCTGTGGCGTGCCGACCGGCAATCCGCCCTGGCCGCGTTGCGCAGCCAGCACTTGGGCTATGTACCGCAAACCGGTGGGCTGCTGGGGTTTCTGGATGTGCGCGGCAATATCGCTTTGTCCCGGCAATTGCTGGGCTTGAAGGACGACGGCAGCGTGGCGCGTCTGGCCGAGCAGTTGCAGGTCAGCGATCAGTTGGCCAAGCGCCCGGCGGCGTTGTCGGTGGGCCAGCGCCAGCGCGTGAGTTGCGCCCGCGCCCTGGCCCATGCGCCGCAACTGGTGCTGGCGGATGAGCCGACCGCTTCCCTCGACCCGCTCAACGCCGAGCGGGTGATGCAGGCGCTGCTGGCCCGGGCCCGTGAACAGCGGGCGGCCTGTGTGATCGCCACCCATGACGAACCCCTGGCCCGCGCCAGTGGCTTGCAGGTGCGGCGTATCGGTTGCCGTCGCGATGCTGACGGCGGCGTCACCGCAACCCTCGGGGAGGCGTGCTGATGCGCATCGGTCTGCTTGCCTCACTCGCCTGGCAGGACTATCGCAACGACGGTTGGCTGTCAGCCTGTTCGGTGCTGGCGCTGGTAGCGGTTATCGCGCCATTGCTGGTGTTATTCGGCCTGAAATTTGGACTGGTTAGCAGTTTGACCGAACGCTTGGAGACCGATCCGGCTACCCGTGAAATTATCCCGTTGGGCGGTGGCCGATTCAGCGCAGCGTTTATCGAGCAGTTGGGGCAGCGCAGCGATGTGGCGTTTGCTTTGCCGCGCACACGGCAGATTGCAGCAACGGCCCAAGTGGGCGCGCTGACCCTGGAAATGTTGCCAACCGCAGCGGGTGATCCGTTGTTGGCAGGCTTACCGATGCCTCACGGTTTGGATCAGATTGTGCTCAGCCATACCGCTGCCGAAAAGCTTGCGGCAAGGCCCGGTGACTGGCTGGAAACCAGCTTTGCGCGGCAAGTGGCGGGGCGCGTCGAGGCCCAGCGCACGCGGTTGCAAGTGCTGGCGGTGTTGCCGTTGGAAGCATTTGCCCGTGATGGACTGTTGACTGATTTAGCGTTGCTGGAAGCGGCGGAAGATTATCGCGATGGCCGTGCGGTGCCGGCGTTGCATTGGGACGGTGAGGTGGCGGGCGTGAGCGAACAGCGTATCTATCCGGCGTTTCGCCTGTATGCGCGCAGCCTCAGTGATGTGGAACCGCTGCGGGTGTATTTCGCCGGGCAGAACCTGCTGGTGTCGACCCAGGCGCACACTATCGCCCAAGTGCAGTCGTTGAGCCGCAACCTGTCGATTGTATTCTGGATCATCGCCGGGTTGGCCCTGGCCGGAGCCTTTGCGGCGATATTTGCCGGCGCGTTGGCGGCGGTCGCGCGCAAGCGGCGGGAATTGTCAGTGTTGCGCCTGCTGGGGTTTTCCACCGGCGCGCTGTTGCTGTTTGTGCTGTTGCAGGCGCTGTACAGCGCCGGTTTTGCGGGCTTGCTCAGTGTTGGGCTCTATGGCCTGGCCGAAGCGGGTTTGAATCAACTCTTCGTGCAGGTGCCGGGCGAGTACGCCAGCCATCTGTTGGCGCGTCACTACGGCCTGGCCCTGGCTGCCGTGCTCGGCGTCAGCGCCGTGGCGGCGGCCTGTGGGGGGTGGCGGGTGGCGCGTATCCAGGCTTCTGAAGGAATCAGAGATGTATAAGTTACTGGGCGCCTGCGTGGCGCTGAGCCTGGCCTCGCTGGCCTGGGCGGATGAGGCAAGCGACAAGCTCGACAACCCGAAACCGTTGCCGGATGACGTGAGCTTGCCGCTGCCGTGCGAAGGCAACATGGTGTTCCGCTATGCCTACGTGCTGGCCCAGGGCACCCTGGATGACCGCGAAGTCAGCCTCGGCTACCCCTTTGCCGAAGGCGAGGCCGGTTACCAGCAGTCGTTTATTTCCGGTTATCGCCGCGACTTCATCAACGGCCAGTTCACCCTCAAGGACTTGCCCAAGGCCTGGAACAAGGTCATCGCGCCGCTGATGCCCAAGACCGACGCCAAGACCCCACTCAAGCCCATGCTGTACTTCATCGGCAAGTACGAAGTGACTGCACGCCAATATGCCCAGGTGATGGGCCAGGCGCAGTCCCTGGCCAGCGGTGAACCGGCACCGGCGTGTGACGCGCCCACCGGCATGGCCGGGCGGTTGCCCAAGGTGAAGCTGTCGCGTTTTGAAGCCGAGCGTTTTTCGGCGGTGTACAGCGCCTGGCTGATGAAGTACCACCGCGAGTTGTTGCCGGTGAGCGGGCGCGGTTCGTCAGCCGAAGACGGCGGCCTGGGCTTTGTGCGCCTGCCTACCGAGGTTGAGTGGGAATACGCCGCACGCGGCGGCCAGGCGGTGAGCCGTCAGGACCTGGAAAGCCGCTTGTATCCACGGCGCGCCGAGGGCAGCGAAAGCGATGGCCCGCTGGCTGATTACGCGGTGTTCAACCAGGTCGCCGGCGGCACCGGTCAGGCGGCACGGCTGATGCCCATCGGCACCAAATTGCCCAACCCCATCGGCCTGTTCGACGTGATCGGCAACGCTGCGGAAATGGTCCAGGAATCGTTCCAGCTGGTACATGCCGGCCGACGCCAGGGCACCTATGGCGGCTTTGTGGTCAAGGGCGGCAATTATCTGGAAGGCGAGGGCACCTTGTTTACCGGTATGCGCCGCGAATACCCATTGTTTGCAGCCGATGGCACCGAGCAAAGCAACGAGACCACCGGCTTTCGCGTGGCGATCGGCGCGTTGTCGGCGCCGCGTTCGCGCTACAAGGAGTTGTTTGCCCAATGGCAGAAGGAAGGCCGCCTCGCTGCGCTGACCGACGCCATCGACGACGCCCAGGACCCGACCAAGCGCCTGGACAGCATCATCGCCGCCAGCGTCGACCCCAAGCTGCAGGCCGAGCTGGGTCTGGTCAACGAAGAGCTCAAGCGCAACGTTTCGCTGATCGCCCAGCAGCGCGAAGAGGCCGCGGGCAACCTGATCCAGTCGGCGGCGTTGGTGGCCGAGACCATCAGCAACTACAACATTCGCCTGGCCAACCTGCAGAAGAGTCGCCAGCAGGCCGTCGACAGCAAGGACGAAGCCAGCGCGCAGCTGTTCGCCACCGCCATTGCCAATGGACGCAGCGCCCTCGACGGCGCGGTGGCGATTTATATCGACAACCTGGCCACCGGCACGCGCTACACCGATGCGGTGATCCAGGCGCAGTTTCAACGGGTCAAGGAAGAGTTGGATCGCAAGCCAGTGCTCGGCAAAAGCCTGGTGACGCGCGCGACACTGTTCGTTCGCCATGTCGGCAACTACCGCAAGCAACAGCGGGCCGACCCGGCAACGATCTTGAAGGAATTGCTCGCAGCGAGCGGTCAGCGGTCTTGATCGTTGGCTGTCTAGCGAGCTTGGAAGGGACTCAGGCGGCGGTGGGCCGTGCTGGGCAAGTCAAACTTAACAGAGATCACATCTATGCTTTTTTCCCGTAAGTCGGTTTCCAAGCGTCACCTGCTGCTGATCGCGGCCGGTTTCAGCACCGTGTTGACCGGTTGCGCTACGTCGCCTGCGTCCAAGGTCGCGTCGAGCACCAAGGTCGAGTACTACCCCAACTGCTACGAGCCGGTGCAGCACCTGCGTGCCACCGACTCGAACATGACCAAGTCGGTGGTGACCGGTGCCGCCATCGGCGCGGCCGGCGGTGCGTTGTTGGGCGCGCTGACCGGCGACAAGGAAAAACGTGGCCGTAATGCCGCCATCGGTGCTGCCGGTGGCGCCCTGGCCGGCGGCGCGGCGGGTTACTACACCGAACGTCAGAAGCAGATCGCCGATGACAACCAGCGCATCGCCTCCTATGCCGCTGACGTGAATAAAAGCGTCTCCGACATCGACCGCAGCACCGCCTACGCCAAGGCGTCGCAGCAGTGCTACCAGAGTGCGTTCACCAAGCTTGTGGCCGACCGCAAGGCCAAGACCGTCAACGATACCGAAGGCCGTAAGCGCCTGGCGGAAATCGTCTCGGGCTTGAAGGAATCCAATGACCTGATCGTCGCAGTCAACGGCAAAGCCAGCGAAGACCTGAACAACTACACTCAGGCTTACGAAAAAGATCTGCAGCAAGTCGGCGTGCAGCGTGCCGACGTGGTCACCGTGGCCCAGGCCGATGCGGCGCCTGTCGTGACGCCGACCAAGAAGAAAGGCGCGGGCACCAAGCCACCGAAAAAGCCGGTGCTGCCAACCGTGCCGAAAGAAGCGGTCACCACCGAGAAGACCTTGCAAACGGCCCAGGCCAAGCAAGCTGAAAGCAAGCAGGTAGCCAACGCGGGTGATTCCCAGCTCAAGCTCAACTGCACCAACCCGAACCTGGTTGACTGGGCGCCGGTACCTTGCCCTAACGTCTAAGCACTTGTTGCTATAAGCGTTAAACGCCAGCCGATCTGCGCCTAAAGCGCAAGATCGGTGGCGTTCTATTTGCAAATCGTTACACTGCTGCGGCCACTCCAATAAATACACCGAGGCCGTGTGCATGAAATTTCGTCTTCTTCTGTGGGTGCTTGGCCTGATGATGGGCAAAGCCAGCCGCACCAATCCCGCCTTCCAGCAGCAACTGGGTGACAAAGACCTGGCCTTCCAGCTGCAGACCCTCGACGGCAAGGTTGCCCGTCACTTCATTGTCAAAGACCAGCGCATCACCAGTCGTTCAGGTGTTCACCCTGAGCCTGCCTTTGCGATTGCTTTCAAGGATGCCGCCTACGGTTTTGCCACGATGCAGGCGAAGAACAAGCAACTGGCGTTCATGACGGGGATTCAGGACAAGTCGATTCAGATCAAGGGCAACCCGGCGCTGGTGATCTGGTTTCAAGGGCTGACCAAGTATTTGAAGCCGAAGAAAAAGAAGTAGGGTTTTCAGGTATACCGAGTTGGATTCATCGCAGGCAAGCCAGCTCCCACAGTCTGGCTGCGTTCCAACGCTGGAACTCGGTCAACTGTGGGGGCTGGCTTGCCTGCGATAGCGGTTTATCAGGTGAAAGATTTAGCCCTGGCTGAACTGCGATGCCAACTCGCGCAACAGCACCTCGGCATCCAACACCTTGGCGACCACTTCCTCAGCTTTTTCCCGGCTCAAGCCTAAACGCTCCAGCAACGCATCCGGAATCGCCTCATCTGGCCCCGATCCAATCCCCCGGCTACGCAACAATCGCACCGCCAGACACACCAAGTTCGGATACTCGGCATATTGCCCGTCATAGGTCGGATCGTGCTGAAAGCGCAGGGCTGTGGACAGTTCGTCCGGCATGTCCCAGTAGCGCATCAACCACGCACCAATCTGCTCGCGGCTGATCCCCAGCAAATGTTGCTCGACATAGCTGTGGCACAGGTGCGGGTTGACCTCCAGGTGTCGGCAGATCAGCGAGAAATGCGGTGGGAACACATGGGCCAGCAGCAGGTAGCCGAAGTTGTGCAACAGCCCGGCCAGGTAGGTCAGGCCGGCTTCCGGGCGCTGGGCACGGGGCATGGCGCGGGTCAGCCCCTCGATCACGGCAGCGGTGTAGATCGACTGATGCCAGTACGGGGTGGACTGATGCGGACGGTCTTTGGGCAGGCTCAGGGTTTTGCCCAGTGCCAGGCCGAGCGCCAGGTTGATCACCAGATCGAAGCCCAGTACGCGCACGATGGCGTCTTCGACTGAACGGATCTTGCCCGGCGAGGCGTAGTAGGGCGACGCGGCCCAACTCACCACCTGGGCGGCCAGCGCCGGGTCGGTTTCCACCACGCCGGTGATGTCATCGATGGTGGCGTTGGGATCTACGCGCAGCTTGATGATCTTTTGCGCCGTGTCGGCCAGCGGTGGAATCTCGATGGTCGCTTCCAGGCGTTGCTGAATGCGGCGGGCTGTGAACGCCTGCATCGCCTGGGTGATTTCCTCGCGGTCATCATTGGGGCGGTCCAGGTTCGGGCGAATGTTGCTCAATGGCTCGCCGAACTGGGCGGCACTGGCCTTGGTGAGCAGGCTCTTGAAGGCGTCACTGGGGATTTCCAGCAACAACCCGGCTTCGCCCGAATGCACCAGCAGGCTCGGCTCGTTGAGCAGGCTGCCTTCATACAGGCAAGGTGAACTGGTGAGCGGCGGCAGCCCGGGCAGCAGGCTCAGGTCATGCTTGCCAAGCATACGCTCGACCCGCTCCGGGGCTACGGCCGTGAGACGGCGACCAGTGAGTTCGGTGAGGCGGTTGAGGTCAAGCAACTGGCTTTGAGGGAACAGCACCATGAGTGCACCGACCGCATCCTCAAGCAACACCGCCTGGACCTTTCGCGCAGGGTTCAGGCCCGCGTGTTCGGCGACTTCCGTGTAGGGGACGGCGAGCTTTGCGAGCAGCGCCCGAATGACCGGCGGGGCGGTCAGTGGGGCTGTGGCGAGGGCAACTTCTGACATGGCCTGATCCAATTTCTTACAGTCATTGGAGTATAACCAGCTTGATACGGGTGATGGTCGGATAAGTGCGTCGGGCGTCACACTTGGCCGTATTGCTGCCCGTGCCGCAGCCAGCGATCCAGCAGCGGGCTGACATGTTCGGGCCAGCGTTCCAACAAGGCTTGCGCGGCGTCGCGCACAGCAGGCAACAAGTCGGCGTCACGCATCAGGTCAGCGACCTTGAATTGCAGCAGACCGGTCTGGCGTGTGCCGAGCATTTCACCCGGGCCGCGCAGTTCGAGGTCTTTTTCGGCGATGACAAACCCGTCGTTGGTTTCGCGCATGATGCCCAGGCGCTGGCGGCCGATCTGCGACAGCGGCGGGTGATACAACAGCACGCAATGGCTGGCAGCGCTGCCCCGGCCGACCCGGCCGCGCAATTGGTGCAGTTGCGCCAGGCCCAGGCGTTCGGGGTTTTCGATGATCATCAGGCTGGCGTTGGGCACGTCCACGCCCACTTCGATCACCGTGGTAGCCACCAGCAATTGCAGGTTGCCGGCCTTGAACTCGGCCATCACTGCGGCTTTCTCTGCCGGTTTCATGCGGCCATGGATCAGCCCGACCTTGAGTTCGCCCAGGGCGCTGGTGAGGTCTTCGTAAGTGGTTTCGGCGGCTTGGCAGGTCAGCTCTTCGGACTCTTCAATCAAGGTACAGACCCAGTACGCCTGCCGGCCTTCGGCGCAGGCGCCGCGCACGCGCTCGATCACCTCCACGCGCCGGGTGTCGGTGACCAGCACGGTGTTGACCGGCGTACGCCCGGGCGGCAATTCATCGAGGATCGAGGTGTCGAGATCGGCGTAGGCGCTCATGGCCAGGGTGCGCGGGATCGGGGTGGCGGTCATGATCAACTGGTGCGGGTTCATGCGCCCGCCCACGCCTTTCTGGCGCAGGGCCAGGCGCTGTTGCACGCCGAAGCGATGCTGCTCGTCGATGATCACCAGCGCGAGGTTCTTGAACTGCACTTCGTCCTGGAACAGCGCATGGGTGCCCACCACCATCGGCGCGCCGGCAGCGATTTGCTCCAGGGCGCTCGCACGGTTCTTGCCTTTGAGCTTGCCGGCCAGCCACGCCACTTCCAGGCCCAGCGGCTCGAGCCAGCGCTTGAAGGTGATGAAGTGTTGTTCGGCGAGAATTTCTGTCGGCGCCATCAGCGCGACTTGGTAACCCGCCTCCAGTGCTTGCAAGGCGGCGAGGGCGGCGACCACGGTTTTGCCTGCGCCCACGTCGCCCTGGATCAGGCGCAGCATGGGTTCTTGCTGGCTGAGGTCGTAGGCGATCTCATTGCCCACGCGCTGCTGTGCTCCTGTCGGCGCAAAGCCGAGGTTGGCCAGGTATTGCGCGGGCAGCCGCGTAGCCTTGGGCATCGCCGGCGCACGCAGGGAACGCATGCTTTCACGCAGGCGCTGCTGGGACAGTTGGTGGGTCAACAGCTCTTCGAAGGCCAGGCGATGCTGGGCCCAGTGATGGCCGAGGGCGAGTTCGTCCACATCGGCATCGGCGGGCGGGTGATGCAGGTAGCGGATCGCATCGGCCAGGGGCGCCAGTTGATAGTCGCGGGCCAGCTCCAGGGGCAGCCAGTCGGGCAGGCTTTGCGGGCCGAGCATGGTCAGGGTTTGCATGCACAGTTGGCGCAGGCGTTGCTGGGTCAGGCCCTCGGTCAGCGGGTAGATCGGCGTGAGGGTGGTGTCCACCGGTGGCGGTTCGTCGCCGGTGATGGCGCGGTATTCCGGGTGGTAGATCTCCAGGCCCGATGCACCGGGACGTGCCTCACCGTAGCAGCGCACACGGGTGCCACGCTTGAGGCCTTCTTTCTGCGCGTTGCTGAAATGGTAGAAGCGCAGGCTCAAGCCGCCAGTACCATCCTGCAGGCGCACCACCAGGCTGCGGCGCTTGCCCATCACCACGTCAGCGCCGCTGACAGTGCCTTCGACCACCGCATCCTGGCCTGGGCGCAAATGGCCGATGGGCACGACGCGGGTGCGGTCCTGATAACGTAGGGGCAAGTGGAACAGCACGTCCTGGAGGTTTTCCAGGCCGACCTTGGCCAACTTCTCGGCCATGGCGTCACCGACACCCTTGAGTGCCGTCACCGACACCTGCGACAGCTCAGTCATACGGTTGCTTAGCTCGCAGCGGGCGGCTTGGCCACCGAACACAGGCGAATCGAGTCGGCGAGGATCTCAATTGCCTTGGGGCGTGGGAAGCTGGCGCGCCAGGCGATCGCCACGGTACGGAACGGCACCGGAGGCGTGAGTGGGCGAACTTCGATCACGCCTTGAGCGTAGTGATGGCTGTCCACCGCTGACAGCGGCAGGATCGAAATACCCAGGCCGGAAGCGACCATATGGCGAATGGTTTCCAGGGAGCTGGATTCCACCGTGGTGTGCTTGGCGCCGTCGTTGCCCTTGGTCAGGGTCGGGCAGGCTTCCAGTACCTGGTCGCGGAAGCAGTGGCCTTCGCCGAGCAGCAGCAGGCTCTTGTCGTTGAGCAGGCCGGCATCGATGGTGTCCTTTTTGGTCCACGGGTGCGAGGCCGGCATCAGCACGTAGAACGGCTCGTCGTAGAGCGGCAGGGTCAGCACGTCCGCCTCGTTGAACGGCAGGGCGATGATGATCGCGTCCAACTCGCCGTTGCGCAGTTTGTCGCGCAGCACGTGAGTGAAGTTTTCTTCGATATACAGCGGCATCTGCGGCGCGACGCGGTGCAGTTGCGGGATCAGGTGCGGGAACAGGTAAGGGCCGACAGTGTAGATCGCGCCGACTTTGAGCGGTGCGGTCAGCTGGTTCTTGCCGGCCTGGGCCAGCTCGCGAATGCTTTGCGCCTGCTCCAGGACCTTCTGGGCCTGGGCAACGATGCCTTCGCCCACTGGGGTGAGGCGCACGGCGCTCTTGCTGCGCTCGAAAATCAGCACACCGAGTTCGTCTTCAAGCTTTTTCACGCCCACCGACAGCGTCGGCTGGCTGACGTGGCAACGCTCGGCGGCATGGCCGAAGTGCTGTTCTTGGGCGAGGGTCACGATGTAGCGTAATTCTGTAAGAGTCATAGCAGGCGTCCATGAAGTTGCGGGCCAAGCATACCGGCTGCAATCGATAGACGCACGTTATCAGAACTTTGCTGGGGATTGAGTGGGGAATGTCGGAAATTGTTGTCGCGGTGAAAGACGATGCGGGAGGGTGCGAGCCCCTCCCACATTGCTCTGCTAGCGGCGACGTTTATCGATGTTGTAAACGAAGGGTGCGACCAGTTCGACACTGCCGTTTTTCAACAAGTCGGCTGGCGGTTTGGGCAAGGGTTGAGCCTTGCGGATCATCTCCAGGGTCGCACGGTCCAGGTCGGCGTTGCCGGAGCGGCCTTCCAGTTCGTAGGACAGTACATTGCCTTCGCCATCGACCACGAAACGCAAGCGGTTCATGCCTTCCTTGCCACGTTGCTGGGCGCCCGGCGGGTACTTCTTGTACTTCTGCAGGTGCGCCAGCAGGGTACTTTGCCAGGATGCCTGGGCAGCAAGCTGCTGTGCCGATGGCCCGGGCGCAGGCTGGGCGGATTTTTGCGCAGGCGCGTTGCTCGGCGGCGTTTCGCTTGGAGGCTCCTCGGAAGGTTTCTCCTTGGGCGGATCGGGCTTCTTCTCCACTGGCTTGGGCGGTTGCGGCTTGGGTTTGGGCTTGACCGGCTTGGGCACCTGGATCGTCGGTTTGGGCGCCTCGGCCAATTTCGGCAGCGGCAGCTCGTCAACTGGCGGCGGCGGTGGCGCCACGACCTTGGGCGGTGCCGGAGGCGGCGGTGGCGCTGGCAGCGGCGCCAGGTCGATGACCATCGCGGCAGGCGGTAACTGGATCACCTGCGGCGCGGACCATTGGAGCGCGATGATGATCGCGACGGCATGCACGCCCAGCACGACGGCGAGGCTGGTGCCGTAACGCGTCAGTTTGTGGCGCGTCGTGATCATTTCTTGGCTGCCGTCTCAAGTCCGACCAGGCCTACCTTGAGGTAGCCGGCTGCCCGCAGGGCATCCATCACACTCATCAGGTCGCCGTAGTCCACGCCCTTGTCGGCCTGGAAGAAGATTGTCGTGTCTTTCTTGCCCTGGGTCTTGGCGTCGAGCACCGGCCCCAGGGTTTCAGCCTTGACTTCTTCTTCGCCCAGGAACAGGCGTTGGTCCGCCTTGACGCTGAGGAAAATCGGCTTCTCCGGCCGCGGCGCCGGCTTGGCGCTGGAGGCGGGCAGGTCAACCTTGATGTCCACGGTGGCCAACGGTGCAGCCACCATGAAGATGATCAGCAGCACCAGCATCACGTCGATAAACGGCGTAACGTTGATTTCGTGGTTCTCGACGAGTTCGTCGTCGCCTTGATTCAAATGCAGGCCCATGGCCGATTACCCCACTTTCACCATGTGCGGTTGCGAGCTGCGCTCGGTAGGCAGGTGATCGAGGTCACGGCTGACCAGCAGCAGGACTTCTGCCGACGCATCCGATACCTGAGCCTTGTAGCCGGCGATCGAACGGGCGAAGACGTTGTAGATCACCACCGCAGGGATCGCGGCAACCAGGCCCAGGGCAGTAGCCAGCAGGGCTTCGGCGATGCCGGGAGCAACGACGGCGAGGTTGGTGGTCTGGGTTTTGGCGATGCCGATGAAGCTGTTCATGATGCCCCATACGGTGCCGAACAGGCCGACAAACGGCGCGGTGGAACCGATGGTGGCGAGTACGCCGGTGCCGCTGCTCATGTTACGGCCGCAGGCGGCAACCAGGCGCTCCAGGCGGAAAGCCACGCGTTCCTTGATGCCTTCTTTTTCGCGGGTGTTGGCCGACAGGCGCATTTCTTCCAGCGCGTCGTGCACCAGGGTGTTGGCCAGGGTGCCCTTTTTGGTTGCGGTTTCGCTCGCTTCCTTGAGGGTAGTGGCTTTTTTCAGGTGGACGATTTCAGCGCGCAGACGACGCTTGGCGCCCAGCAGCTCGAAGCCTTTGGCAATCCAGATGGTCCAGGTGATGATCGAGGCGATGGCCAGGCCGATCATCACAGCCTTCACCACTACGTCGGCATTCTGGTACATGCCCCATGGCGACAGGTCATGGGCCATACCCAGGGTGTTGTCTTCTTCCAGCACAACGCCGGTTTCGTTGGCAGGTGCGGCGTCGCCCGTGGCCTGGGCCGGGTCGGTAGCGGCTGGAGCTGGAGCCGCCGCTGGCGCAGCAGCATTCTGCTCGGTAGCCGCCGGAGTGGCGGGGGCGGTGGCATCAGCGAATGCGGCGGTCGGTGCCAGCAGGACGCTGAACAGCATCGCAGCAATCGCACGCCAGGCGCGGGATGGGCTGTGAGGCTTGGTTGGCGAAGCGGGGGTTGTATTACATGTCATGCTGGCCGGACCTGAGAGAAAAAATGGGTGATCGTCCTTCCAGACCGAGGGGGGTCGAGGACAAATGGGTGGTTATTATTGCAAGTAATTCTTGTTAACTAAAGTGGCACTGTTACTTTATTTCGCTTTTCACTGGCCGTTGATCCACTCGCGCGGCTAATCTGCGCCTTTGAGAATGGAGTTTTATGATGTCTGCGCCTTCTGTTGTGATTGCCGGTTGCGGTGATGTGGGTAGTCGGCTGGCTAGCCAATTGCTGGCCTCGGAATGGGAGGTCCACGGCCTGCGCCGCGATATTTCACGCCTGCCCGACGGCGTGATCGGCATCGCTGGCGATCTGTTCAAAAAGGATTGCCCGGACACCTGGCCGATCGGCGGGGTGGATTATCTGGTGTACTGCGCCGCTGCCACCGACCACGACGAGGCCGGCTATCGCGCCGCCTACGTGCAAGGGTTGCAGCATGTACTGGAGTGGCTGGACGACTATGGCCAGACGCCCAAGCATTTGCTGTTTGTCTCCAGCAGCAGTGTGTATGGGCAGCAGAACGGCGAGTGGGTCGACGAAACGTCAGAGACGCAAGCGAAGGGTTATTCCGGGCAGGTGATGCTGGAAGCTGAGCAAGTGGCGCTCAATAGTGGTATTCCGGCCACCATCGTGCGGCTGACCGGGATTTACGGCCCGGGTCGTGAATGGCTGCTGACCCAGGTGCGTCAAGGCTACCGCGTAGCGGTTGATCCGCCGCTGTATGGCAATCGTATCCACGCCGATGACGCCGCGGGCCTGCTCGCCTTCTTGCTGCGGCATGTGGAAAAAGGCGGTTCGCTGGACAAGGTCTACATCGGCGTTGACGATGCGCCGGCACCGCTAGCCGAGGTGGTGGCCTGGTTGCGCGAGTACCTGGGTGTGACCGAATGGGCCGAGGACGCCAGTGTGCGGCGTGCGGGGAGCAAGCAGTGCAGTAATGCGCGTATCAAGGCGTTGGGCTGGGTGCCGACTTACCCGACTTACCGGGAAGGCTATGCGGCGATTCTGAAAGGCTGAAGCGCGGCAAAAAATGTGGGAGCTGGCTTGCCTGCGATAGCGGTATATCAATCACATCTTTGTTGGGTGTAATACCGTCATCGCAGGCAAGCCAGCTCCCACATTTGGATTTGGGCGAGGCTGTTATTACTTTTCAAGCAGCCATTGGCGCGGGCCTGGAGTAAACGAAGGCACTTCATCGGCCTGCGCGGTGTTGATCGCCTGGAAGATTTCCAGCTGCTCACCCTTGCGTACGAAAATCCATGGGTTGCCCTGGCCGTTCAGTTGCAGCCAGATGCTGTCGTAGCCGCCGCTCATGGAGGCGCAATCACCCGCCAGGCACAGTGAGTAACGGTCAACGCCAGGCAGACCGGCGATCTTGCCGTCAGCCTGGAACTGCACTGTGGCGCCGTTGCCGGTGCCGTCGGTTATCTTCCAGTCGCCGCCCATGTAGGCCGCATACAGTGCCCGTTCGAAGTTGGCACCCAGTGGTGCGCCTTCGGGGGCCGGGTCTTTGGCGCGGGCGAACAGCTGCTCTGGCTCATTGTCGTTGGCCACTTGCAGCAATTGTTTGCCTTTGCGCTTGAGTTCGGTGGCGGAGCTGCCGTAGAAGTCCACGCTCCACGCGCCGGGTTTTTCACCCGACAACTTGCCTTCCGCTACTTCAAAACCGTTGTAGTAGCGCGCCTGCAACGCCTTGGTGTTGACCTCCCACTCAAGGTTGGGGCCATAGGATTGCAGGGCTTCACGCAAAGGGCCGCCCTTGGCTGCCGCGTCGATGGCGGCCTGGTTGATCCAGGTACCGCTTACGTCCAGATCGGCCGGGTTGCTGGCACAACCGCCGAGCAACAGTGCGAGCAACGAAGAGGCTACAAGCGCTTTGCGCATTACGAAATCCTTATGAAGCGAAGCCGGCGCAGCCTTTTGGGGCTGCGCCGGGTGTTTTACTCGATGACCAGAATGGCGTCCATCTCAACCTGTGCGCCCTTTGGCAGGGCGGCAACGCCGATGGCGGCGCGGGCTGGGTAGGGCTGTTCGAAGTACTTGCCCATGATCTCGTTGACCTTGGCAAAATGGCTCAGGTCGGTGAGGAAGATGTTCAGCTTGACGATGTCCTTGAACGAACCACCGGCAGCTTCGGCCACGGACTTGAGGTTTTCGAAGACTTGTACGGTCTGGGCTTCGAAGCCTTCAACCAGTTCCATGGTCTTTGGGTCCAGCGGAATCTGGCCGGACATGTAGACGGTGTTGCCCGCCTTGATCGCCTGGGAGTAGGTGCCGATGGCGGCTGGGGCTTTATCGCTGGTGATAACTGTCTTGGTCATGAATGACTCCTTGTAATGGATCGGTTATGCACGCATACGGGTGATGCGGATCACACCGGTCAAGGCGCGCAGTTTCTTGATCACGCGGGCCAGGTGCACGCGGTCGTGCACACTGACCACCAGTTGGACCACGCTGATGCGACCATCACGTTCGTCCATGCTGATTTTCTCGATATTGCCGTCGGCCGCGTTGACGCTGCTGGCCAGCAGGGCGATCAGGCCGCGCTGGTGTTCCAGCTCCACCCGCAGCTCGACGTTGAACTCGCCGGTGACATCCTTGGCCCACGAGAGCTGGATGCATTTTTCCGGGTTGTGGCGGATTTCGGTGATATTGCGGCAGTTGTCCAGGTGCACCACCATGCCCTTGCCCGCGGACAGGTGGCCGACAATCGGGTCGCCCGGAATCGGTGTGCAACATTTTGCGTAACTGAGCACCAGACCCTCGGTGCCGCGAATCGCCAGCGGGCCTTCCGGGCTCGGCAGTTGTTCGCCTTCGCCCAGCAAGCGACGGGCGACCACGTAGGCCATGCGGTTGCCCAGGCCGATATCTTCGAGCAGGTCTTCGATGGTTTCCTGGCGATACTCATGAAGCATCGCCTGCACGCGCTCTTGCGCAATCTTGTCCAGGGCACTGTCGAAGCCGTTGAGCACCTTGTTCAGCAAGCGCTCGCCCAGGCTGATGGACTCGGAGCGACGCTGCAGTTTCAGGGCGTGGCGAATATGCGTACGGGCCTTGCCGGTGACCACGAAGTTCAGCCATGCCGGGTTGGGGCGAGCGCCCGGAGCACTGACGATCTCGACCGTGGAGCCGCTTTGCAGGGGCTCGGACAGCGGCGCGAGACGACGATTGATCCGACAGGCAATGCAGCTGTTGCCGACGTCGGTGTGCACCGCGTAGGCAAAGTCGACCGCCGTGGAGCCCTTGGGCAGCTCCATGATCCGACCCTTGGGCGTGAACACGTAGACCTCGTCCGGGAACAGGTCGATCTTCACGCTTTCGATGAATTCCAGTGAGTTGCCGGCACGTTGCTGCATTTCCAGCACGCCCTTGACCCACTGGCGGGCGCGGGCATGGGTGCCTTTGGGCTGCTCGTCGCCACTGGACTTGTACAGCCAATGGGCGGCGATGCCGTTGTTGGCCATCTCTTCCATTTCGCGGGTACGGATCTGAATCTCGATCGGCACGCCATGCATACCGAACAGCGTGGTATGCAGCGACTGATAGCCGTTGGCCTTGGGGATCGCGATGTAGTCCTTGAAGCGGCCCGGCAAGGGTTTGTACAAATTATGTACAGCTCCAAGCACGCGGTAGCAGGTATCGACCTTGTCGACGATGATCCGGAACGCGTACACGTCCATGATCTCGTTGAAGGCCCGGCGCTTGCCGCGCATCTTCTTGTATATGCCGTAGATGTGCTTCTGGCGGCCACTGACCTCGCCTTCGATCTCGTCGATCGCCAGGCAATGGCTCAGGGATTCTTCGATCTTGTTGACGATTTCCTTGCGATTGCCCCGGGCGCGTTTGACCGCCTGGTAGATGCGCGCCGAACGCATCGGGTGCATGGCTTTGAAACCAAGGTCTTCGAATTCGATACGAATGGCGTGCATGCCCAGCCGGTTGGCGATGGGCGCGTAGATTTCCAGGGTTTCCTTGGCGATGCGCCGACGCTTTTCGCCGGACAGCACTTCCAGCGTGCGCATGTTGTGCAGCCGGTCGGCCAGCTTGACCAGGATCACCCGAATGTCTCGGGCCATGGCCATGGCCATCTTCTGGAAGTTTTCCGCCTGGGCTTCGGCCTTGGTCTCGAAGTTCATCTGGGTCAGTTTGCTGACCCCGTCGACCAGTTCGGCCACGGTTTCGCCAAATTGCGCGCTGAGCGCTTCCTTGGCAATGCCGGTGTCTTCGATCACGTCATGCAGCATCGCGGCCATCAGGCTCTGATGGTCCATGTGCATGTCGGCCAGGATATTTGCCACCGCAAGGGGATGGGTGACGTACGCCTCACCGCTACGTCGGCGTTGGCCGTCGTGGGCTTGTTCGGCGTAGAAATACGCTCGGCGGACCAGGTTGACCTGGTCGGGGCCGAGGTAGGCCGATAAGCGATCGGCGAGGGCGTCTATGCTCGGCAAAGTGTGAACTCCTGCCGATGACTGTGACCCTGCGCCGTGCTACGTCGACCTGGCATAGGCTTAGACGGCCTCGTTGGACTCGTCCTCGAACGCTGCAAACAGCGGTTCGTCTTCAACGATTTCGGCGTTGGCAATGAACTCGTAGCTCATCAGGCCTTCAGCGATTTCACGCAGGGCTACAACGGTAGGCTTGTCGTTTTCCCACTGGACCAGGGGCTCTTTGCCGCCAGTGGCCAGTTGACGGGCACGCTTGGTAGAGAGCATGACCAGCTCAAAGCGGTTATCCACGTGTTCTAGGCAGTCTTCAACGGTTACGCGGGCCATGGTATTCCTCGGAGCGAATGCAAGATGCGCGCTGCCCGGTTGGGCGAGCGGACTGAGCAGTTTAAAAAATCACCAGCGTTTAGGGAAGCGCTGATTTTTCGCAGGCTCTCGCAAAACCGCTACAAGTGCCAATGTAAGGCCCTTGCAGCGGTTTTGGGAAGAGCCAATCAGCCGAGCAGTTCGGCGAGTAATTTGCCGAAACGCTGCTGTTGACGCTTTTGCTGGAGCTGATTGGCACGGAAAATCGCCTTCAAATCATCCAAGGCGTGGGCAAAATCGTCATTGATGATCAGGTAGTCGTAGTCGACATAGTGGCTCATTTCGCTGACGGCTTCACGCATACGCCCTTCGATGATCTCGTCGCTGTCCTGGCCACGGTTGGTCAGGCGCTGGTGCAAGGCTTCAAGCGACGGCGGCAGGATAAAGATCGAGCGTGCCTTGGGCATCAATTGGCGCACTTGCTCGGCGCCCTGCCAATCGATTTCCAGAATCAGGTCGTGGCCTTCGTCCAGGGTCTGCTGCAGATGACTTTGGGAGGTGCCGTAGAGGTTGCCGAAGACTTCGGCGCGCTCCAGGAAGTCGCCGTGTTCGATCATCTTGACGAATTCGGTACGCTCGACGAAGTGATAGTGCACGCCGTTCACTTCGCCCGGGCGCATGGCGCGGGTGGTGTGCGACACCGAAATGCGGATCTGCTCGTCAGCGTCGGTCAAGGCTTTGACCAGGCTGCTTTTGCCCGCGCCCGAAGGGGCGGAAATGATGTAAAGGGTGCCGGTGCTGTGGGTCATGGAGGTTGCCTTACTCAATATTCTGTACTTGTTCGCGCATTTGCTCGATCAACACTTTGAGGTTGACCGCCGCCGTGGTGCTGCGCGGATCGAACGCCTTGGAGCCCAGTGTATTGGCTTCGCGGTTGAGTTCCTGCATCAGGAAGTCCAGGCGCCGACCGGCGGCGCCACCGGACTTGAGCACGCGGCGTACTTCAAGAATGTGGGTGCTCAGGCGGTCGAGTTCTTCAGCCACGTCGCTTTTCTGGGCAAGCAGGACCATTTCCTGTTCCAGGCGCGTCGGGTCAAGGTCGGCTTTCATGTCGGTGAAGCGGTCGAGGATCTTCTGGCGTTGGGTAGCAAGCATCTGCGGCACCAGTTCGCGCAGGGTGACCACATCGGCTTCGATCGATGTCAGACGCTCGTTGATCAGGCGCGCCAGTTCAGCGCCTTCGCGCTCACGGCCGGCCTTGAGCTCCTTCAGGCCCTGGTTGAACAGCGCGAGGGCTTCGGCGTTCAGGGCCTGCGGGTCGGTTGCGTCGCCCACCAGTACGCCGGGCCAGGCCAGGACTTCCAGAGGGTTCAGCGCGGCCGGTTGCTTGATCAGGCCGGCGATGGTTTCGGCGGCGGCAACCAGTTGTGCGGCGCGGTCGCGGTCCAGCTGCAGCGGTTTGCCGGTGGTTTCTTCGGTAAAACGCAGGGTGCATTCCAGCTTGCCACGGGAAATGCCCTGGCGCAGCGCTTCACGAACGGCGCCTTCGAGGTCGCGGAACGACTCGGGCAGGCGCAGGTGTGGCTCCAGGTAACGGCTGTTGACCGAGCGCAATTCCCAGCTGAGGGTGCCTTGAACCCCGGCTTTTTCGACACGGGCGAAGGCGGTCATGCTGTGCACCATGGAGGTACCTCGTGTTGGATAGATAGAGATTGGCTAGGCCGACCTGTAGGAGCGAGCAAGCTCGCTCCTACAGTCGAGAGGCGCAGGATTGTAGCGCAGTGCGCAGGAGGCGCCCAAACATGCGCATTCGTAACCGAATTTTTAGAAGTGCCCCGAATCGGCTCGCGGCTCTATAATGCTCGGCAGTTTTTCGTCCTCAGTACAGGTATCCCCTATGAAACGTCCAAGTGGTCGCGCTGCCGATCAGCTCCGCTCGATCCGCATCACCCGCAACTACACCAAACACGCCGAGGGATCCGTACTGGTCGAGTTTGGCGATACCAAGGTGATTTGCACCGTCAGCGTCGAAAACGGCGTGCCGCGCTTCCTCAAGGGCCAGGGCCAGGGCTGGTTGACCGCAGAGTACGGCATGTTGCCGCGCGCTACCGGTGAGCGTAACCAGCGTGAAGCCAGCCGTGGCAAGCAAGGCGGGCGTACCCTGGAAATCCAGCGCCTGATCGGCCGTTCCCTGCGTGCCGCGCTGGACATGTCCAAGTTGGGCGACGTGACCCTTTACGTCGACTGCGACGTGATACAGGCTGATGGCGGTACCCGTACTGCATCCATCACTGGCGCCATGGTAGCCCTGGTCGACGCATTGAAAGTGATCAAGAAGCGCGGCGGCCTCAAGGCGGGTGACCCGCTCAAGCAGATGATCGCAGCTGTGTCGGTCGGCATGTACCAGGGCGAGCCTGTGCTGGACCTGGATTACCTGGAAGACTCGGCCGCCGAGACCGATCTGAACGTGGTCATGACCAGCACCGGTGGTTTCATCGAAGTGCAGGGCACCGCCGAAGGCGCGCCATTCCAGCCGGCTGAGCTGAACGCGATGCTGGCCCTGGCCCAGAAGGGCATGACCGAAATCTTTGCACTGCAAACCGCTGCACTCGCTGACTAAGCCCGCCCCAAGGAGAAGCGCCATGAATGACAGCCAATTGCCGGTTCCGGCACCGTCCAAGGAAGTACGCCAGTTGGCAATGCTGTGTCATTTCGCGGCGTTTGCAGGGTTGGTGTTCCCCTTCGGCAGCGTGTTGGGGCCGCTGATCCTGTGGCAGTTCAAGAAGGATGTGGACCCGCTTATCGATGATCAGGGCAAGGAAGCCCTGAATTTTCAGATCACCGTGGCCATCGCCTGGTTGGTGTGTCTGGTGCTGGGCTTCGTGGTGGTCGGCTTTTTGCTGATGACCGTACTGGTGATAGGGGCGTTGATACTGACGATCATTGCCGGGATCAAGGCCAACAAGGGTATTGCCTATCGCTATCCGTGGACTTGGCGTTTGGTCAAGTAACCGAGCGGCCACAAAAAAAACCGACATTGCTGTCGGTTTTTTTGTGCCTGGAAAAAGACCTCAGATGGTCAAGGTCCAGTCGTAGTCGACGATCAGCGGCGCGTGCTGCGAGAAGCGCGGCTGGCGTGGCAGGCGAGCGCTGCGTACGAACCGGCGCAGGCCCGGGGTCAGCAGCTGATAGTCGAAACGCCAGCCCAGGTTGAGCATCTCGGCCTGTTCGTTATCCGGCCACCAGCTGTACTGGTCGCCTTCGCGGCTGACTTCGCGCAGGGCATCAACATAGCCCATGTTGCCGACAATCTCGTCCATCCAGGCCCGTTCCGGCGCCAGGAAGCCCGGTGATTGCTGGCTGTCGCGCCAGTTCTTGATATCCAGCTTCTGTTGCGCCACGTACAGCGAGCCACAATAAATGTACTCGCGACGTTTGCGTCGCTGTTTATCCAGGTAACGGGCGAAGTCGTCCATTAGCTTGAACTTCTGGTTCAAGTCTTCATCGCCGTTCTGCCCCGAAGGAAGCAGCAAGGTCGCGATGCTGACCTTGTCGAAATCGGCTTGCAGGTAGCGCCCGTAGCGGTCGGCTGTCTCGAAGCCGAGGCCGCTGATGACCGCCTTGGGTTGCAACCGCGAGTACAAAGCCACGCCACCTTGGGTGGGCACTTCGGCATCGCAGGCATAAAGGAAGTAGCCATCCAGTTGGAAGGCTGGGTCGTCCAGTTCAAAGGCGGAGGCGCGGGTGTCCTGCAGGCAGATGACGTCGGCATTCTGGGCTTGCAGCCAACTGAGCAAACCACGCTCGACTGCAGCCTGAATACCATTAACGTTCACACTGATGATCCGCATAAATGGCCCCAAAAATCGCGTGCGTGTATGATACACGCCGTCCACCTAATTAGCTAAATCCGTGGTATCTGAGGCTTTTTTCATGCAGGCGTATCAACGCGATTTCATTCGTTTTGCCATCGATCGCGGCGTTTTACGCTTCGGTGAGTTCACTCTCAAGTCCGGGCGCACCAGCCCGTACTTCTTCAATGCAGGCTTGTTCAACTCGGGTTCGGCCCTGGCTCAGCTGGGTCGTTTCTACGCGGCAGCCATCGTTGAAAGCGGTATTTCCTTTGATGTGCTTTTTGGTCCGGCCTACAAGGGTATTCCCTTGGCTGCGGCTACAGCGGTGGCCCTGGCGGAACATCATGGGCAGGATCTGCCGTGGTGCTTCAACCGTAAGGAAGCCAAGGCCCACGGTGAAGGCGGCAGCCTGGTAGGGGCTCCGTTGACCGGCGATGTGCTGATCATCGATGACGTGATCACCGCAGGTACTGCTATCCGTGAAGTGATGCAGATCATCGCTTCCCAGGACGGCGCCAAGGCCGCCGGCGTGCTGATCGCCCTGAACCGCCAGGAACGCGGCAACGGTGAGTTGTCGGCGATCCAGGAAGTGGAGCGCGATTTCGGCATTCCGGTGGTGAGCATTGTGTCGTTGAACCAGGTGTTGCAGTTCCTGGAAGATGACCCGCAGCTCAAGCAGCATTTGCCAGCTGTGCGTGCATACCGCGAGCAGTTCGGCGTCTGACACTGACCCCTGTGGGAGCGGGCTTGCCCGCGATAGCGGTGTGTCAGTCGGTGCATTTTTGAATGTACTGCCGTCATCGCAGGCAAGCCAGCTCCCACATTTGAACGGTGTACAAACAAAAGGCCCCGCTCAATTCAATTGAGCGGGGCCTTTTTATTTGCAGCGGTTAAGGACGCTTGCGGTTACTGATCAGCGTGCCCACACCGGTATCAGTGAAGATTTCCAGCAGGATTGCATTCGGCACGCGGCCATCCAGGATCAGCGAGCTGCCTACACCACCTTGCACTGCTTCCAGCGCGCAACGGATCTTCGGCAACATGCCGCCGTAGATGGTGCCGTCGGCGATCAGGTCGTCTACCTGCTGGGTGGTCAGGCCGGTGAGTACCTTGCCTTCCTTGTCCATCAAGCCGGCGATATTGGTCAGTAGCATCAGCTTTTCAGCCTTCAGTGCTTCCGCCACCTTACCGGCTACCAGATCGGCGTTGATGTTATAGGACTCGCCATTGGCACCCACGCCGATCGGCGCAATCACCGGGATGAAGTCGCCCTTGACCAGCAGGTTGAGCAAATCGGTGTTGATGCCGATCACTTCGCCCACCTGGCCGATGTCGATGATTTCCGGCTGGGTCATCTCCGGCGTCTTGCGGGTCACGGTAAGTTTCTTGGCGCGGATCAGCTCTGCATCCTTGCCGGTCAGGCCGATGGCGCTGCCGCCGTGGCGGTTGATCAGGTTGACGATGTCTTTGTTGACCTGGCCGCCGAGGACCATCTCCACCACGTCCATGGTCTGCGCGTCAGTGACACGCATACCATCGATGAAGTGACTCTCGATCGACAGACGCTTGAGCAGGTCGCCGATTTGCGGGCCGCCACCGTGGACGACCACCGGGTTGATCCCCACGGCTTTCATCAGCACGATGTCGCGGGCAAAGCCGGTTTTCAGCTCGTCGCTTTCCATGGCATTGCCGCCGTACTTGATCACCAGCGTCTTGCCGACGTAGCGTCGAATATAAGGCAACGCTTCGGACAGGACCTTGGCGGTGTTGGCAGCGGCTTCGCGTTCGAGGGTCATTCAGGGCTCCGGGCAAAAAATCAGAACGGTAATTGGAGATCAGGGGCAACACGTTTCAACTGGGCGTGGAACACGTCCTTGATGCGCTGCAACTCGGCCTCGGTATCCGCCTCGAAACGCAGGACCAGCACCGGTGTGGTGTTGGACGCGCGAACCAGGCCCCAGCCTTTGGCGTAATCGACTCGCACACCATCAATGGAGGTCAGGTTGGCGCCTTCACCCCATTGCGCATCGTGCAATGCGTCAATGATGCTGAATTTGCTCTCCTCGGTCACATGGATATTGATCTCTGGCGTAGAAATATCATTCGGGAAGGTCTGAAACAGTTCTTCGGCGGTGGATTTTTCCTTGCTGAGGATCTCCAGCAGACGAGCGGCGCTGTAAATGCCGTCGTCAAACCCGAACCAGCGCTCCTTGAAGAACACGTGGCCGCTCATTTCGCCGGCCAACAGTGCGCCGGTTTCCTTCATTTTCTTTTTGATCAACGAATGACCGGTCTTCCACATTAGCGGGCGACCGCCGTATTCCTTGATCAGTGGCGTCAGGCGGCGGGTGCATTTCACGTCGAAGATGATCTCGGCGTTGGGGTTGCGCGCCACGACGTCACGGGCAAACAGCATCAGCAGGCGGTCGGGGAATACGATCTCGCCGGTTTCGGTCACCACGCCTACGCGGTCACCGTCGCCATCGAAGGCCAGGCCGACGTCGGCGCCCACTTCCTTGACCTTGGCGATCAGGTCCACCAGGTTTTCCGGCTTGCCCGGATCCGGGTGGTGGTTGGGGAAGTTGCCGTCGACGTCGCAGAACAGCGGGATCACTTCGCAGTTCAGCGCTTCGAGCAATTGCGGGGCTATCACGCCAGCCGCGCCGTTTCCGCAATCCACCACCACTTTGAGGCGGCGCGCGAGTTTGACGTCGCGGGTGATTTCATCGGAGTAGCGCTGCAGGATGTCGACCTTGGTGATGGTGCCAGTGCCGCTGGTCAGGTCGTTGGTCTTCAGGCGGGTGTGCAGGGCCTGGATCTGTTCATTGGCCAGCGTATCGCCAGCGATGACGATCTTGAAGCCGTTGTAGTCCGAAGGGTTATGGCTGCCGGTGAGCATCACCCCGGATTTACCGGCCAGTACGTTGGCCGCGTAGTACAACGCGGGTGTCGGCACCAGGCCGACGTCGCTGACGTGGCAACCGCTGTCGGCCAGCCCCTGGATCAGTTGCTCGACCAGCTCGGGGCCGGACAAACGGCCGTCACGACCCACCGAGACGTTGGGTTCGCCCTGGGCAAGGCTCTGCGAGCCGATGGCGCGGCCGATCCAGTAGGCGGTTTCGGCGGTCAGGGTCTTGGGTACCACGCCACGAATGTCATAGGCGCGAAAAATGCTGTCGGGAAAGGTCGGGGCTACGCGGGCTGCGGTACTCATCGCGGGGGAAACTCCATCTGAAAGGGGGCAAGGCGGGCCTGATGTGGCTGGCCGGCAGGCTCAAACTGAAGGGTATGACGGCGTTTTCGGCAGAGAGTTCGTGGTGTAAAAATGCCATCGGCGCATTGGCGCTAGCATTATTTTTACGTAGTCCTTTGATTTCATTGGAGAAATCTCGATGATTATTTCCGCGCATTCTTCATCCTGAAAAGCCGGGCGGTGGCGCGTGGCCGGACGATTGCATCCGGCCACGTTCAGCTTAGTCAGTGACTGCCGGAATGCCCAAAACCGCCTGCGCCGCGCTGGGTTTCGTCGAATTCCTGCACCAATTCAAAATGCGCCTGCACCACCGGCACCAGGACCAGTTGGGCGATGCGCTCGCCGACGGCGATGTTGAAAGCAGTCTGGCCACGGTTCCAGCACGACACCATCAGCTCGCCCTGGTAGTCGGAGTCGATCAGGCCGACCAGGTTACCGAGCACGATGCCGTGTTTGTGGCCCAGGCCGGAGCGCGGCAGGATCAGCGCCGCCAGGCCCGGGTCGCCGACATAGATCGACAGGCCGGTCGGGATCAGGATGGTCTGGCCTGGCTCAAGAACGGTGTCTTCCTTGAGCATGGCGCGCAGGTCCAGGCCGGCGGAGCCCGGTGTGGCGTAGGCCGGCAGGGGGAATTCGTTGCCGATGCGGGGGTCGAGGATCTTGGCTTGCAAAGCGTGCATGAAAATTAAACCTGGTTCAGCCGTTGGGCGATAAAAGAGATCAGTTGGCGGGCAATCTTGCCCTTGCTCGTCTGGGCGAAAAGGGTGGCGTGCAGCTCGCGGTCGATCACGCTGCAGGCATTTTCCTCGCTGTTGAAGCCGATGCTCGGGTTGGCGACATCATTGGCAACGATCAAGTCGAGGTTTTTGTCTTTCAGTTTGCGCGCGGCGTAGTCCAGAAGGTGCTCGGTCTCGGCAGCGAAACCGACACTGAACGGACGGTCCGGACGGGTGGCGATGGTGGCCAGGATGTCCGGGTTGCGCACCATTTGCAGGAGCAGGCCGTCACCGCTTGTAGGGTCTTTCTTGAGCTTTTGCGGGGCTACGACTTCAGGGCGGTAATCCGCCACCGCTGCCGAGGCGATGAACAGGTCACAGGGAATGGCGGCTTCACAGGCCGCCAGCATGTCCCGGGCGCTGACTACGTCGATTCGAGTGACGCGGTCAGGGGTCGGCAAGTGCACGGGACCTGTGATCAGGGTCACCCGTGCGCCTGCCTCGACCGCAGCTTCTGCCAACGCAAAGCCCATTTTTCCTGAGCTATGGTTGGTGATGTAGCGCACCGGGTCGATGTTTTCCTGGGTCGGGCCTGCGGTGATCAGCACGTGCTTGCCGGTCAGGGCCAGGTGCTGGAAGCACTCGGCGGCGCATAGCGCAAGGTCGGTGGCTTCGAGCATCCGGCCCATGCCGACGTCGCCACAGGCCTGGCTGCCGGAGGCGGGGCCAAACACCTTGAGGCCGCGGCTTTGCAGGAGTTGGGTATTGGCTTGGGTGGCCGGGTCGCGCCACATGGCCTGGTTCATGGCCGGGGCGATCGCGACGGTGGCGTCGGTGGCCAATACCAGGGTGGTCAGCAGGTCATCGGCGATGCCCTGGGCCAGGCGGGCGATCAGGTCGGCGGTGGCCGGGGCGATCAGCACCAGGTCGGCCCATTTGGCCAGTTCGATATGGCCCATGGCGGCTTCGGCCGCCGGGTCCAGCAGGTCGAGGTGAACCGGGTGGCCGGACAGGGCCTGCATGGTCAACGGGGTGATGAACTCACTGCCACCACGGGTCATGACCACGCGCACTTCCGCGCCCTGGTCCAGGAGCCTGCGAACCAACTCTGCGCTCTTGTAGGCGGCAATGCCGCCGCCGACGCCGAGAACGATGCGTTTCCGATACAGACGCTGCATTGGTTTGCCTTTCCAGTTCAGTGATGCCAGTTCAGTGACGCCTGCGATGACCCCTCCCCAGGTGAAATCGCATGCAAAAAAGAGGGCCTACGATAACACAGCGTCTGCCGCACAACAGCGCAGCAGATACAGACGGAGGTGGGATGAGTATTCGTGATTGGCCCGTGGCGGAGCGTCCACGGGAGAAGCTGTTGGAAGGTGGCGCGGCGAGCCTGTCCGATGCCGAATTGTTGGCGATCTTCCTGCGTACTGGCGTTTCCGGTCGAAGTGCGGTGGATCTGGCGCGTGATCTGCTGGTGCAGTTTGGCGGCCTGCGCCCGCTGTTGGAGGCCAGCCAGGCGCTGTTCAGCCAGCATATGGGGCTGGGGCCGGCGAAGTTCGCCCAATTGCAGGCGGTGCTGGAAATGTCCCGGCGCCATCTGGCCGAACGCTTGCGCGCCGACTCGGTAGTGGAGAGCCCGCTGGCTGTGCGTCAATACCTCAAGGCGCTGTTGCGCCATGAGCCTCATGAGATATTCGGCTGTCTGTTCCTGGACTCAAAGCATCGTGTACTGGGGTTCGAGGCGTTGTTTCAGGGCACCATCGACACTGCGATTGTTTACCCGCGGCAGGTGGTCAAGCGTGCCTTGGCGCATAACGCGGCAGCGGTGATTTTGTGCCACAACCATCCCTCCGGGAATGCGGAGCCCAGTGCATCTGATCGCAGATTGACCAAAATGCTGCAAAAGGCGTTGGAAGTGGTGGATGTGCGGGTGCTGGATCACATCATTGTGGGAGATGGTGATCCGCTGTCGATGGCTGAATACGGATGGGTATAGCCACCTCTGTTCCTGTAGGAGCGAACAAGCTCGTTCCTACAGGAAAGGGGTTGCGCCCTAGGGCTTGAGGCTGATTTTCGAATAATCCTGGCGGCCGAACGGGCTTACCTGGTAACCCTCGACATTCTTGCGCGTCAATGCAAACGCCGTCGGGTGCGCCAGCGGCAGCCACAGCGCCTGCTGCTGGATCTGCGCCTGGGCCTGCTGGTACAGCTTGGTGCGTACGCCTTGCTCGCTGGTGGTCTTGCCGGCGCTGATCAACTTATCCAGAGCGGGGTCGCAGTAGCGGGCGAAGTTGGTGCCGGATTTCAGCGCTGCGCAGGAAAATTGCGGGGTCAGGAAGTTGTCCGGGTCGCCGTTGTCGCCGGCCCAGCCCATGAACAGGAGGTCGTGTTCGCCGGCCTTGGCGCGGCGAATCAATTCGCCCCATTCAATCACACGAATTTCAGCCTGGATGCCAACCTTGGCCAGGTCGGCCTGTAGCAGTTGGGCGCCGAGGTTCGGGTTGGGGTTCAGCAGGCTGCCGGTAGGGCGCGTCCATATTGTGGTCTTGAAACCGTCCTTGAGCCCGGCACGTTCCAGCAGCGCCTTGGCCTTGGCCAGATCCTGTGGGTAGCCTGGCAAATCCTTGGCATAGCTCCAGGTATTGGGCGGGTACACACCGTTGGCTGCTTCGGCGGTGCCCTCGAAGACGGCCTTGAGGTAGCTACTCTTGTCAAAGGCCAGGTTGATCGCCTGGCGTACTTCGGGTTTGTCCAGCGGTGGGTGCTGGCTGTTGATGGCGACGAAAGCGGTCATGAAGGCAGCGGTTTTTTCCACCTTCAGCGCCGGGTCTTTTTCGGCTTCGCCTACATCCAGGGGCTTGGGCGACAGGGCAATCTGACATTCGTTGCGATGCAGTTTCTGCAACCGTACGTTGGCGTCCGGGGTGATGGCAAAGATCAAGTTATCCACAGCCGGTTTGCCCGCGAAATAGTCCGGGTTGGCCTTGTAGCGCACCACGGCATCTTTCTGGAAGCGCATGAATACGAACGGGCCGGTGCCGATGGGCTGACTGTTGAGTTTCTCAGTCGTGCCGGCCTTGAGTAGTTTGTCGGCATATTCAGCCGGGTAGATCGAGGCAAAGCCCATGCTCAACGCCGGGAGAAAGGTGGAGTCGGCGTGGTCGAGGGTGAAACGCACCGTCAGCGGATCGAGGGCATCGATCTTCTTGACCAGTGCCGGCAATTGCAGGGACTGGGCGTGGGGGAAGCCGCTCTGGGCGATCTTGTGCCACGGGTTGGCCGGATCGAGCATGCGCTCGAAGCTGAAGCGCACGTCTTCGGCGGTCAGCGTGCGGCTTGGGCTGAAATAATCGGTACGGTGAAATTTCACGCCCGGGTGCAGCTTGAAGGTGTAGGTCAGGCCATCGGGGGAAACTTCCCAGCTGTCTGCCAGGCTCGGTACCAGCTTGCCGCTGGCCGCATCAAAGTCCACCAGGCGGTTCATCAGCACATCCGCCGAGGCGTTGGTGGTGGTCAGCGAGTTGTACTGCACCACATCGAACCCTTCGGGGCTGGCCTCGGTGCAGACGCTCAAGTTGGTGGCTGCAACGGCCATCGGTGCGATAAAGAAGGGGGCAAGCAGTAGTGGTAGGGCAGCGAGGCGCATATTCGGTTTCCTGTGCAGATCGAAGGCCCATCTGCGAGTGCAGTCTGGAAAAAGACTACCGTAGAGGTCTGATTGATAAATGACTAGCCCATTTTTGCCTGTGCTTTTGGCCAAAATGCTGTTTTGATGGCGCCTCAGCGCGTTTCGCCGTGCACTTCCCTGTGCCTGCGGGCGCTGTAAATCATTCTGTGCGACGAGCGGTCGGCTGTTACAGCGGCCCCTCCTGGCAGCGGTTCGGGCGTCCGGCACCAAGATTTACGCTGGTAAAAACACACGGGCTGTTGTTGCACTGGGGTCTTTCTGGTATAAAGCAGCGCTCTTTTCTAGGGGCCCGGTTCCTTCGCTTGTAGGTGTAGCCGGTAAGACCCTAAAGAAACGCGGCGCCTGGCGCCAAATGACTGAGAGATTAAGCGGCCAACCCATGCCGGGTTGGGCATGTGGTTTTAGAGGGCTGAGGCATGTCGAGAGTCTGTCAAGTTACCGGTAAGGGTCCGGTGACTGGGAATAACATTTCCCACGCAAATAACAAAACCCGTCGTCGTTTCCTGCCGAACCTGCAGCATCACCGCTTCTGGGTTGAAGAAGAGAAACGTTTTGTTCGCCTGCGTGTATCTGCCAAAGGCATGCGTATTATCGACAAGCGTGGCATCACTGTCGTGCTGGCCGAAATCCGCGCCGCTGGCAAGATCTAAGGAGCTCTATCATGCGTGAATTGATTCGAATGATCTCTAGCGCCGGTACTGGTCACTTCTACACTACCGACAAGAACAAGCGTACTACCCCGGACAAGCTCGAAAAGAAAATGTTCGACCCGCGCGTTCGCAAGCACGTGATCTACAAAGAAGGCAAAATCAAGTAATTGATTTTCTTCCTTGTGAAAAAAAGCCCGTATCTCACGATGCGGGCTTTTTTTTGCCTGGGATTTGCTGATCAGGCTTTCTGCTCGAACACCACGTAGATCTTGCGGCACGCTTCCAGCACTTCCCAGGTGCCCTTGAAGCCAGCGGGGATCACGAAGCGGTCGCCGGCGCGCAAGGTCTTGGCGTTGCCCTCGGCGTCACGCAGTACGGAAACCCCCTGCACAATCTCGCAGTATTCATGCTCGGTATAGCTGACCGTCCACTGCCCGACCTCACCTTCCCATACCCCTGCATTCATCTGGCCGCACGGGCTGTTGTAGTGGTTGTAGATCGTTTGCTCGGGATCGCCCTTGAGGATTTTTTCTGCGGCAGGGCGGTAGCGTTCGGGGGCCGTGTTGGCTTGGCTGAAGTCGACGATATCCTGGATGCTCATGTGCGTGTCCCGTCTGGCCTGCGGTTGGAGAGCCCAAAGTCTATGTTTATTAAAATGAACATCGCAAGGGCGTTTACCGCCGTTATGTCAAATATATTGAAACATCCCCAGCCGCTGGTTTAGGGTGGCAGCTGCCTTGCGCCGAACAGCTGGCTGGCGGGCAAGAATTCTTTGAGGCTGCCGGGGGGACACCCGCCTGGCCCTCTATTCAATAAGAGGAGGACACTCGCATGACCACCCTGACCCGTGCCGACTGGGAACAACGCGCCAAGGATCTGAAGATCGAAGGCCGCGCCTACATCAATGGCGAATACACCGCCGCCGTTTCCGGTGACACCTTCGAATGCATCAGCCCGGTAGACGGTCGTCTGCTGGCCACTGTCGCCAGCTGTGACGCGGCTGACGCCCAGCGCGCCGTGGAAAACGCCCGCGCCACCTTTAATTCCGGTGTCTGGTCGCGCCTGGCGCCGGCCAAGCGCAAAGCCACCATGATCCGTTTCGCCGCGTTGCTCAAGGCCAATGCCGAAGAGTTGGCACTGCTTGAAACCCTGGACATGGGCAAGCCGATCAGCGACTCCCTGAACATCGACGTTCCCGGTGCGGCAAATGCCCTGAGCTGGAGCGGTGAGGCAATCGACAAGATCTACGACGAAGTCGCGGCCACCCCTCATGATCAACTGGGCCTGGTGACCCGCGAGCCAGTCGGCGTGGTCGGCGCCATCGTGCCGTGGAACTTCCCGTTGATGATGGCCTGCTGGAAACTCGGCCCGGCGTTGTCCACCGGTAACTCGGTGATCCTAAAACCGTCCGAAAAATCCCCGCTGACCGCCATCCGTATCGCCGCCCTGGCCGTCGAAGCCGGCATTCCAAAAGGCGTGTTCAACGTATTGCCAGGCTATGGCCACACGGTGGGTAACGCCCTGGCGGTGCATATGGACGTGGATACGTTGGTGTTCACTGGCTCCACCAAGATCGCCAAGCAACTGCTGATCCGCTCCGGCGAATCGAACATGAAGCGTGTGTGGCTGGAGGCGGGCGGCAAGAGCCCTAATATCGTGTTTGCCGATGCGCCGGATCTGCAAGCCGCCGCCGAATCTGCGGCCAGTGCCATCGCCTTCAACCAGGGTGAAGTCTGCACTGCCGGTTCGCGCCTGCTCGTGGAGCGTTCCATCAAGGACACCTTCCTGCCGCTGGTGATCGAGGCGCTCAAAGGCTGGAAGCCGGGCAACCCACTGGACCCAGCCACCAACGTGGGTGCGCTGGTGGATACGCAGCAGATGAACAACGTGCTGTCCTACATTGAGTCCGGTCATGCCGACGGTGCCAAACTGGTCGCTGGCGGTAAGCGCACACTGGAAGAAACCGGTGGCACCTACGTCGAGCCAACTATTTTCGATGGCGTGACCAATGCCATGAAGATCGCTCAGGAAGAGATCTTTGGCCCGGTCCTGTCGGTGCTCACTTTCGACAGCGCCGAAGAAGCCATCGCCATTGCCAACGACACCCAATACGGCCTGGCCGCAGCGGTATGGACGGCGGATATCTCCAAGGCGCACCTGACGGCCAAGGCCCTGCGTGCCGGCAGCGTCTGGGTTAACCAGTACGACGGCGGCGACATGACCGCACCGTTTGGTGGTTTCAAGCAGTCGGGTAATGGCCGCGACAAGTCGCTGCATGCGTTCGACAAGTACACCGAGCTGAAGGCGACCTGGATCAAACTCTAAGCAGCACTGCAGGCCAAATGTGGGAGGGGGCTTGCCCCCGATAGCTGGGTGTCAGCCACTGCATGTGGTGACTGGCCCACCGTTATCGGGAGCAAGCCCCCTCCCACACTGTTTTGTGCGACCCCGTAAATTATCCACAGGAGCGTGGCAATGCGTTGGGCGACTTATTTCGCCGTCCTGGCCTCGGTACTCAGCGTTGGCCTGGCCTTGGGCGTGAGCATGCCGTTGGTATCCCTGCGTCTTGAAGGCTGGGGCTACGGCAGCTTCGCCATTGGCGTGATGGCGGCGATGCCGGCATTCGGCGTATTGCTGGGTGCCAAGGTCTCCAGCCGAATGGCGTCCTGGCTCGGCACTGCCAACCTGATGCGCCTGTGCCTGTGGGCCGGGGCGCTGTCTATCGGTTTGCTGGCGATCCTGCCCAGCTACCCGGTGTGGCTGGTGCTGCGGTTGATGATCGGGGTGATCCTGACCATCGTATTTATCCTGGGTGAAAGCTGGATCAACCAACTGGTGGTCGAGCAGTGGCGCGGCCGCCTGGTGGCGCTGTATGGCTGCACTTATGCCTTGAGCCAGCTGTCGGGACCCTTGCTGCTGGGCCTGATGGGCACCGATCATGATTACGGGTTCTGGGTGGGCGTCGGCCTTTTGGTAGTGGCGCCGCTGCTGTTGCTGGGGCGATCCGGGGCGCCGACGGCTGATGCGTTCAGCGTCACGTTCAGCGAGCTGTGGCGCTTTTGCCTGAGCTTGCCGGCGATTGCCTGGGCGGTGGCGTTATTCGCCGCATTCGAAGCGATGATTCTGACGCTGTTGCCGGTGTACTGCCTGCAACAGGGCTTCACTGCCGAGATTGCCTTGGCGATGGTCAGCACAGTCGTCGTGGGTGATGCGCTGCTGCAATTGCCCATCGGTGCCCTGGCCGATTACTTGCCGCGCCGCACGTTGTTCCTGGGGTGTGCGCTGCTGTTGCTGGCGTCGAGCCTGGCGGTGCCGTTGTTGATGCACACACTGCTGATCTGGCCGGTGTGGGTGCTGTTCGGCGCCAGCGCGGGTGGGTTGTTTACCCTGTCGCTGATTTTGATTGGCGAGCGCTACCGTGATGATGCGTTGGTGCGTGCCAACGCCCACGTGGCGCAGCTGTGGGGCATTGGCTGCCTGATCGGGCCGCTGGTGGCGGGTGCGGGCAGCCAATGGGTCAGCGGTCATGCACTGCCATTGCTGATGGCGGCGGGGGCGTTGGGGCTGGTGGTGCTGTTGCTGCGCCAAGGGGCGTTTGGAGCAGCGCAGCCTGCCTGAACTTCTTTGGCTTAAAGCATACGTTCCAGGCCAACTGACGTGGCGAACCAGGCATTGAAACGGCGCCACCAACTGCCGGGCTCGCGGGTCAGGGTGTGCAATTGCCCGTTGTCCTCGGTGACCCACACCACATTGCCATCCTGCAATTTCGCCTCGTAGCTCAGCGTCGGCGCCATACCTTCCAGCGCCAGGTTGCGCACGTGCTCCGCCAGTTCAGGGCTGTCCACCAGCACGCCGACTTCGGTGTTCCACAGCACCGAGCGCGGGTCGAAATTGAACGAGCCGATAAATGACTTCTCGCGATCGAAGATCATTGCCTTGCTGTGCAGGCTCGAATCGGAGCCGTAGAGGCTGCCTCGACGAAACAGGTGCGGGCCACTGCTGGCACTGGGGTCGCCTGGTTGTCGGCGCAGCTCATAAAGTTTGACCCCATGCTCCAGCAGTGCCTTGCGATAGGGCGCGTAACCGCCGTGCACGGCCGGTACGTCAGTGGCTTCAAGGGAATTGGTCAGCAGGCTCACTGACACCCCTGCGTCGGCCCGACCTGTCAGGTACACCAGCCCGGGCGACCCCGGAACGAAGTACGCCGAAATCATGATCAGTTCACGGCTGACCCCTTCCAGCTCCGGGGCCAGTTGGGTGGTGAGCAGCAACTGCGGGTCCGGATCAGCCTTGGCCAGCACCTTGCTCGGTGCGTCCCACAGCGCCTGGTTCCAGGCCCAGATCAGCTCACGGCGCCAGATGTCCATACGTGGTCGGGTCTGGTAGGTACGCAGGCGGTTATACAGGGCGTGGTTCTGCTGACGCGATTGCGCCAATGAAGCTTCCAGGCGCCCGCGGGCGACGGCCAGATCGATTTTGGAGGGCATCTTCGAGACAAACTCATCAATAGGTTTGCTCAGTGCGCTGTTCCAGTACTGATCGAAACTGTGACCCAGTTGCTCTGCCACCGGTCCGACGCTGAGCATGTCGATATCGGTGAAGTTCAGGTTGGGCTCGGCGTCGAAATATTCGTCCCCCAGATTGCGCCCGCCCACAATGGCCACGCTGTTATCCGCCAGCCACAGTTTGTTGTGCATGCGCCGATGTTGCAGCGACAGGTTGAATACACGGCCCATGGCGCGTGTAACGCCGGTGCTGCGGCCCAAATGCAGGGGGTTGAACAGGCGAATTTCGATTTTGGGGTGGGCGGCGAGGGTGGCGATGATTTGGTCGAGGCCGTCGCTGGTGGTGTCGTCCAGCAGGATGCGCACACGCACACCGCGGTCGGCGGCCTTGAGCAGTTCGTCCACGAGCATACGCGTGCTGATGCCGTCGTGAACGATGTAGTACTGCAAATCGAGGCTGGATTGGGCGTTGCGGATCAGCTCGGCGCGAGCCATGAAGGCTTCACTGCTGTTGGGCAGCAAGCGAAAACCCGAGCGCCCCTGGTGCGGCGCCGCCTGGGCCTGGATCGAGCGACCGAACGAGGAGCCGTTCGCCGGCAGGGCATCGCTGGGAATACGCGGTGTGTCGACCGTGGCGCAGCCGCCCAGGGCCAAGGTGCCCAACAGCAAAAACGGTAATAGCCGTCGAATTATCAAGGGAGCTGCTTCCAGGTCAGGGCGGTTATCGATATATGACGGCCTTTTCCGGCGAAAGGTCAGTGCAGCGTCTCTGCCAGCATCTTGAGCGCGGCGGCGCCGACCTTGCGCACTGCTTCTTCAATCTGTGGGGTTGGCTTGGCGGCATAGTTCATACGCAGGCAGTTACGGTATTTGCCGGAGGCAGAAAAGATGCTGCCTACGGCCACTTGCACGCCTTGTTCCACCAACACGCGATTGAGCTTCAAGGTGTCGAAGCCCTCCGGCAGTTCGATCCACAGCAGGAAGCTGCCTTGGGGCCGACTGGCGCGCGTGCCTGCCGGGAAGTAGCGGCTCACCCAGTCGAGCATCAAGTCGCGATTGCGCTGGTATTGCGTGCGCATCCGGCGCAAATGCGGTTCGAAATGGCCGTTTTTGAGAAATTCGGCAATCGCAATCTGCGGCTGGGTGGCGGTAGAGCCGGTGCTGATGTATTTCATGTGCAACACCCGGTCCAGGTAGCGCCCCGGCGCGACCCAGCCAATACGTAGCCCGGGTGCCAGGGTTTTCGAGAATGAGCTGCAGAGCAGCACGCGGCCATCGTCATCGAAGGATTTAATGGTGCGCGGGCGTGGGTAGCTGTAGGCCAGTTCGCCATACACATCGTCTTCGATGATTGCCACGTCATAGCGCTGCGCGAGTGTCAGCAGTGCGCGTTTGCGCGCCTCCGGCATGATGTAGCCCAACGGGTTGTTGCAGTTGGGCGTGAGCTGGATGACTTTGATCGGCCACTGTTCCAGCGCCAGTTCCAGCGCTTCCAGGCTAATGCCGGTGATCGGGTCGGTGGGGATTTCCAGGGCTTTCATGCCCAGGCCCTTGAGGGTCTGCATGGCGCCGTGGAAGCTGGGCGAGTCCACCGCAACAATATCGCCGGGCTCGCAGATCGCCCGGATGCTGGCCGACAGCGCCTCATGGCAGCCGGTGGTGATCACAATGTCTTCAGCGGTCAGTTGGCAGCCGGAGTCCAGCGACAGTCGAGCGATTTGCTCGCGCAATTCCATACAGCCAAGGATGTTGTCGTAATACAGGCCCGGCAGATCCTGGCGACGACTCACCCGCGCCAGGCTGCGCAGCAAAGGTTTCAGGGTGGGTGACAATACATCTGGCATACCACGGCCCATCTGTATGACGTCTTTGCGGGGTACCGCGCGAATCAGCTCAAGCACCTGGTCCCACTGGGAGATCTCTACCGGCCGTTGGGCCGGGCGGCCTACCTCGGGCAGGGCCGGCAGCTCGCGACCGGCGGGTACAAAGTAACCGGACTTGGGCTTGGGCATTGCCAGGCCGTTGTCTTCCAGCAACCGATAGGCCTGCTGCACGGTACTCAGGCTGACCCCGTGCTCCACGCTCAAGGCTCGCACCGAGGGCAAGCGATCGCCGGGGCGATAGAAGCCTTGTTCGATGCGAGTGCCGAGCAATTCAGCGAGGTTGACGTAAAGGGTCATGGCGGCCGCTCCTGATAGACCAGTACAGATAGAGTGAAAATACAGGATTCAGCCATCCATAGGCAGTATCTGTATGGATTTAATAAAAACAGGCTGGATCTGTAATGGTTTTGCCCGTGCCCCCATCCTAGTCACTCAAGGCAACAAGCCAACGAGGGGCAGCAAAATGAACGGCATGAGCGATGTGCGGCTGGCGCTACACAGCCAAGAACTGGAAGCAGGGCAGCAGCGGGCAACGACTGCGCCTGTCGGCAGCCGCTGGAGCCTGTTCTGGCACCGTCGTCACACGCGCAAGGCGTTGCTTACGCTGACCCGCGAGCAGCTGCTGGACGTGGGTTTGACCGCTGAACAGGCGCGCCAGGAAGGCCTGAAGCCGTTCTGGCGCAGTTGATCACACCAGTTCTTTGAGGCGGTGCCAGAGCATCCCCAGCGCCAGCAGCGGTGAACGCAAGTGTTTGCCACCGGGGAAGGTGATGTGCGGCACCTGAGCGAACAGGTCGAAACGCCCCTGTTGCTGGCCGCTGATGGCTTCGCCGAGCAACCTGCCCGCAAGGTGCGTGGCATTCAGGCCGTGACCCGCGTAAGCCTGGGCGTAATACACATTGGGTTGATCCGCCAACCGGCCGATCTGTGGCAGGCGGTTGGCGCCGATGCCGATCATGCCGCCCCACTGGTAGTCGATCTTCACGTCGGCCAGTTGCGGGAATACCTGCAACATTTTCGGTCGCATATAGGCGCCGATATCCTTGGGGTCGCGTCCGGAATAGTGGCAGGCGCCGCCGAACAACAGGCGGCGGTCGGCGGACAGGCGGAAGTAATCCACCGTCACGCGCTGGTCACACACGGCCATGTTCTGCGGCAGCAGGCGGGTCGCTTGCGCTTCACTCAAGGGCTCGGTGGCGATGATGTAGCTGCCGGCCGGTAGTACCTTGCCACTCAATTGCGGGTTGAGCCCATTCAGGTAGGCGTTGCAGCACAGCACCAGGGTTTTGGCACGTACGTGGCCCTGGGCGGTGTGCACCTTGACGTCGGGGCCGTAGTCGATGCGCGTCACTTCAGACTGCTCGAACAACTTCACGCCCAACTGCTGCGCGGCGGCCGCTTCGCCCAGCGCCAGGTTCAGTGGGTGCAGGTGACCAGAGCCCATGTCGATCATGCCGCCCACATAGCGCTCGGAGCCGATCACGCTGCTCATCTGGCTGGCTTGCAGCAGGCGTACCTCGTGGCGGTAGCCCAGGCTGCGCAGTTCTTCGGCATCTTGCGCCAGGCCCTGCAAATCACGGGGTTTGTTGGCCAGGTCGCAGTAGCCCCAGGTCAGGTCGCAGGGAATCTGGAAGCGTTCTACGCGGTCACGCACGATCTCCACGGCTTCCAGCCCCATCAGCTTCATCTGGCGCACGCCGTCACTGCCGATCACGGACGCGAACTGATCCAGCCCGTGGCCGACGCCGCGAATCAACTGGCCGCCATTACGCCCGCTGGCGCCCCAGCCAACCCTGCGCGCTTCCAGCACCACCACGCTGAAGCCGCGCTCGGCCAGCTCCAAAGCCGTGTTGAGCCCGGAATACCCCGCGCCAATCACGCATACATCGGCGCGCAGCTCGCCTGTCAACGCCGGGTACTCGGGGTGCGGCACGCTGCTGGCGGCGTAGTAGGACGCGGTATGCCGGGCGCTGGCGGTCATGGGGAGCCTCCCTGTTTGGAAAATTTGACGCAGGATACAGCGGTCCGATGAAGCTGTCTGCGCGCTGCGTTTTGCGTCAGAATCCACGCCTATTCGCCGTTGGGTATGTGTATCGATGAGTTGCAACAGTCAGAAAGTCAGCGCGCTGCGCAGACAGATTCCTTCATTTGAATGTGTTCCGGGTTGCCATGACTGCTGTGGGCCGGTGACCACTTCGCCTGAGGAAATGTCGCGCCTGCCACGCAAGACGGCCGCCGAGCAGGAGGCCGCCATGGATGAGCTGAACTGCGTGCACCTGGGGCCCCATGGGTGCACGGTGTATGACGAGCGGCCACTGATCTGTCGCCTGTTCGGCACCACCAAGATCTTGCCATGCCCCAATGGGCGCCGACCGGTTGAGCTGATTCATCCGCGGGTCGAGAAGCAGATCCATGAGTACATGGCGAGTACCCGGCAAGTGCTGGTCTGACTGAGTCAATCGGGGATCGGCAGGTTCAGGCTCTCCTTCACCTCTTCCATCACGATATAGCTCTTGGATTCGCGCACATGGGGCAACTTGAGCAGGATATCGCCGAGCAACTTGCGGTACGAAGCCATCTCCGAAATGCGCGCTTTCACCAGGTAGTCGAAGTCCCCTGATACCAAGTGGCACTCCAGCACATGAGGCAGTTTCAGCACGGCGCGGCGAAATTCCTCAAAGGTGTCGCCAGACTTGTAATCCAGGCTGATCTCGACAAATACCAGCAGGCTGCCTTTCAAATGCTGCGGGTTGAGCCGCGCGTTGTAGCCCATGATGATCCCTTCGCGCTCCAGGCGCCGCACCCGCTCGGTACAGGGAGTGGTGGACAGCCCGACCTTTTCCCCCAGCTCCGTGAACGAAATGCGCCCGTCGGTTTGCAGGATGCGCAGGATATTGCGGTCGATCTTGTCCAGCTCCCGCTTGGTCTGGGTGTTGGTACGCATAGGGGATACGCCTCTGTGAAAAGGGTTTTTGCCAAGAATTGTCGCCAAATATAGGCATTTATATAGTGAAATGCACTGGTGATTGTTTTTTACACTGCGTCCATCATTGCTCGAATAACACACGTCAGCGGCTAAGCCCGTGATGAGGATATAAAAATGCGCGTTCTGGTCTTGGGTAGCGGTGTCATTGGGGTGACCAGTGCCTACTATTTGGCGCGGGCCGGCTTCGATGTCTTGGTGGTCGACCGTCAACCTGCCGCTGCCATGGAAACCAGTTTCGCCAACGCCGGCCAGGTGTCCCCTGGCTACGCCTCGCCATGGGCCGCGCCGGGTGTGCCGCTCAAGGCTATCAAGTGGTTGCTGCAGCGCCACGCGCCGCTGGCGATCAAGGCAACCGCCGATATCGATCAATACCTGTGGATGGCGCAGATGCTGCGCAACTGCACGGCCAGCCGCTATGCCGTGAACAAGGAGCGCATGGTGCGCCTGTCCGAGTACAGCCGCGACTGCCTCGACGAATTGCGTGCCGAGACCGGCATTGCCTACGAAGGCCGCAGCCTCGGTACGACCCAGCTGTTCCGCACCCAGGCCCAACTTGACGGTGCCGCCAAGGATATCGCGGTGTTGAAAGAGTCCGGCGTGCCGTTCGAACTGCTTGATCGCGCCGGTATTGCCCGTGTTGAACCGGCCCTGGCCAGCGTTACGGATATCCTCGCCGGTGCTTTGCGGCTGCCGAATGACCAGACGGGCGACTGCCAGATGTTCACCACACGCCTGGCCGAGATGTGCAAGCAGTTGGGTGTGGAGTTCCGTTTCGAGCAGGACATCCAGCGCCTCGATTACGCCGGTGATCGCATTAACGGTGTGTGGATCGACGGCAAGCTGGAAACCGCCGACCGCTATGTACTGGCCCTCGGCAGCTACTCGCCGAAGCTGCTCAAGCCCCTGGGGATCAAGGCACCGGTTTACCCGCTCAAGGGCTACTCGCTGACCGTGCCGATCACCAACCCGGCAATGGCGCCCACCTCGACCATTCTCGATGAGACCTACAAGGTCGCGATCACCCGTTTCGACAACCGTATTCGTGTCGGCGGCATGGCTGAAATAGCCGGTTTTGACCTGTCGCTGAATCCACGTCGACGTGAAACTCTGGAGATGATCGTCAACGACCTTTATCCTCAGGGCGGCGATTTGGCCCAAGCCAGTTTCTGGACCGGTCTGCGTCCGACCACACCCGACGGCACGCCGATTGTCGGTGCCACCCCATTCAAGAACCTGTTCCTGAATACCGGTCACGGCACGCTCGGCTGGACCATGGCCTGTGGCTCTGGCCGCTTGCTGGCCGACCTGATGGCAAAGAAAACGCCGCAGATCAGCGCCGCCGGCCTCGATATTTCCCGTTATGGCAATCACCAGGAGTCCGCACAACATGTCAATCCAGCGCCAGCTCACCAATGAGCGCATGAGCCAGATCGTGGTTCACAGCGGTACCGTGTATCTGGCCGGGCAAGTCGGCGACGACCTGAGTGCCGGGATTGAACAGCAGACCCGTGAAACCCTGGTCAATATCGAGCGTTTACTGGACCTGGCCGGTACCGACAAGTCCAGGTTGCTGTCGGTGACCATCTACCTGAAGGATATTGACGCCGACTTCGCCGGCATGAACGCGGTGTGGGACAAGTGGCTGCCCAAAGGCGTCGCTCCGGCCCGTGCCACGGTTGAAGCCAAATTGTGCGAGCCGCAAATCCTGGTAGAGCTGTCCGTCGTGGCGGCGCTGCCTTAGCAACGATCCCTCTCCCGGCGCCGACGTTGTTGGTCGGCACCGGTTTTTCTTCACCTTGCTGCCTAGAAGCCTGCCGCCATGCGTCCAGCCCGTGCCCTGATCGACCTTCAAGCCCTGCGCCACAACTACCAATTGGCCCGTGAAGTCACGGGGGCCAAGGCGCTCGCCGTGATCAAGGCCGATGCCTACGGCCATGGTGCCGTGCGCGTGGCCCAGGCACTGGAAACCGAAGCCGACGGGTTTGCCGTGGCGTGCATCGAGGAAGCCCTGGAACTGCGTGCCGCCGGCATTCGCGCGCCGGTGCTGTTGCTGGAAGGCTTTTTTGAGGCGGACGAGTTGCCGCTGATCATCGAACAGGATTTGTGGTGTGTGGTGCATTCGTTGTGGCAGCTTGAGGCCATCGAACAGGCCAAACTGAGCAAACCGCTGACCGTGTGGCTCAAGCTGGACTCGGGCATGCACCGTGTCGGCTTGCATCCCAAGGATTATCAAGAGGCGTACCAGCGTCTGCTGGCCAGCGGCAAAGTTGCGAAGATCGTGTTGATGAGCCATTTTGCCCGCGCCGATGAGCTCGATTGCGTCAGCAGCAACGAACAAGTCACGGTATTCGAAGCAGCTCGCCAAGGCTTGGCTGCCGAAGTCAGCCTGCGTAACTCCCCATCTGTATTAGGCTGGCCAGGCGTGGCCAGCGACTGGGTACGCCCAGGCATCATGCTCTACGGCGCAACGCCATTTGGCGAAGACCAGGCCTTTGCCGCACGGTTGCAGCCGGTGATGACCCTGGAGTCCAAAATCATTTGTGTACGCGAACTGCCGGCTGGCGAACCCGTGGGCTATGGCGCCAGGTTTGTCACGCCCAAGCCGATGCGCATCGGAGTGGTTGCCATGGGCTATGCCGACGGTTACCCCCGCCACGCGCCAACCGGTACGCCGGTGCTGGTGGCGGGCCAGCGCAGCCAACTGCTGGGGCGCGTGTCCATGGACATGCTGTGTGTCGACCTTACCGACTTACCCCAAGCGGGCCTTGGCTCAACCGTGGAGTTGTGGGGCAAGAACATCCTCGCCAGTGACGTCGCCACTGCTGCCGATACCATTCCCTACCAGATTTTCTGCAACCTGCGCCGGGTGCCAAGGCTCTATTGCGGCGCTTGATGGCCGGATACGAATGCAGCTGCCCGGGATTTAGGCCCAAGTGTTGTAAATACTGAACGCTGTCGCCATGATAACGCTCAATTACAACAAAGCCTGAATCCTAGGAGGCTCCTGCATTGGACGTCGGCGAACGACTGCAATCCATCCGTAAACTCAAAGGTCTTTCCCAGCGCGAGCTTGCCAAGCGCGCGGGCGTCACCAACAGCACCATTTCGATGATCGAGAAAAACAGCGTCAGCCCCTCGATCAGCTCCCTGCGCAAGGTGCTGGGCGGTATCCCCATGTCCATGGTCGAGTTCTTTTCCGAGGAGATCCTCCAGGAAATACCGACGCAGATCGTCTATAAAGCCAATGAGCTGATCGACATCTCTGACGGTGCCGTCACCATGAAACTGGTGGGCCGGGCGCACCCGAGCCGGGCCATCGCCTTTCTCAACGAAATTTACCCGCCGGGCGCCGACACGGGCGAAGAAATGCTCACCCATGAGGGCGAGGAAACCGGGATTCTGCTGGAAGGTCGCCTGGAATTGGTGGTCGGTCTTGAAACTTTTGTGCTCGAAGCTGGCGATAGCTACTACTTTGAAAGCACCAAGCCCCATCGTTTTCGCAACCCGTTCGATGTGCCGGCGCGACTAATCAGCGCAGCCACGCCCGCGAACTTTTAACAAAAGAGGCGCCCTGCCAGCGTTGCAGAGGCTCCCATAGCTGTATCCGTGTGGCCGTATCTCCCTTTATTTAATAGGGTTGTTTCGGCAGCCCGGGCTAACCGTTATACTTTCGCCGCCTGCGAAACCGTGGCCGCAGGCGTGAATAGCCACCATTGAGGGTGAACGCGTGAACCTAATTATGAAAATGCTGGCTGCACCAGCAACCGTACTGGCCCTATGGGCTGTCAGCGCTCAAGCTGCGACCAATGATGACATTGCCAAGCGCCTGGAGCCTGTGGGCCAGGTTTGCGTCCAGGGCCAGGAATGCAAGGGCATGGAAGTGGCCGTGGCAGCGGGCGGTGGCGGTGCGAAAACACCGGACGAGATTATCGCCAAGCACTGTAACGCGTGCCACGGTACTGGCCTCTTGGGTGCGCCGAAAGTTGGCGACACCGCCGCCTGGAAAGAACGCGCCGACCACCAGGGCGGCCTCGATGGCATCCTGGCCAAGGCCATCACCGGTATCAACGCCATGCCACCCAAAGGCACCTGCGCTGATTGCTCGGATGAAGACCTCAAAGGCGCCATCAAGAAGATGTCCGGCCTGTAATCAGACGATCTTCGCCAAAAATGCCGCTTACGAGCGGCTTTTTTGTGCTCGCGATTTATGTTTCGACGCTGTTCATTGCAGCAAAGACCCGGCAAGCTCGGTCCAACTCCAATTCATGGAATGTTCGGGAGCAGTCCGATGGTGCAGTTGTGTTCAATCGAGCAAGCAGTTGACGACGTACTGGCGCGGTTGCCGGCGCATATCCACATGGGCATGCCGCTGGGTCTTGGCAAGCCCAATCTGTTCGCCAACGCGCTGTACCGGCGTATTGCCAAACTGCCGGAGCGGGCGCTGACGATCTACACCGCGTTGAGCCTGGGCCGCCCGACGATGGGCGATGGCTTGCAGAAGCGCTTTCTCGAACCGTTCATCGAGCGGGTGTTTGGTGACTACCCTGAACTGGACTTCCTCGCCGACCTGCACAAGGACAGCCTGCCGAAAAATATCCAAGTGCAACAGTTTTTCATGCAGCCCGGCAGCCTGCTCCACAGCACTTCGGCGCAGCAGGATTACGTCAGCAGCAACTACAGCCATGCCGCCCGCGACATCAATGCCGCCGGCCTGAACCTGGTGGCGCAACTGGTTGCCAGCAGCGCCGAGCATCCTGATCGCCTGAGCCTGAGCTGCAACCCGGATATCACCCTCGACCTGCTGCCGATGATCGCCAAGCGCCGCGAAGCCGGGGAAACCATCCTCGTTGTCGGCCAGGTCCACAGCGATCTGCCCTACATGCCCGGCGACGCCGAGTTGGGCATGGACGCGTTCGACTACCTGCTCGATGAAAAAGACAGCACCACATTGTTTTCCACGCCGAACATGCCGGTGGGCTTCCAGGATCATTTTATTGGCCTGCACGCCAGCACCCTGGTACGTGACGGCGGCACCTTGCAGATTGGCATTGGCTCCATGGGCGATGCGCTGACCGCCGCCTTGCTGGCGCGCCAGGCCGATAACGAAGCCTATCGATTGCTGCTGACGGACCTGGATGTGTATCAGTGGGCGCCACTGATCAGCCGTGAGGGCGGTGTCGAGCCTTTCGCGCGTGGCCTTTACGGATGCAGCGAGATGTTCGTCAACGGGCTGTTGGTTCTGGCCGATGCGGGGATTGTGCGCCGCAAGGTCTACCCGGATGTGGCGACCCAGACGCAGGCCAACGAAGGCACTCTGGACGATGCGGCGCAACCCGATGGCGTGTCGATCCACGGTGGCTTCTTTCTAGGGCCGCGCAGTTTTTACCAGCGCTTGCAGGAAATGACCCACGCCAAGCGTCTCGAATTCAACATGACTGCCATCAGCTATATCAACGAGCTGTACGGCCAGGAAGAACTCAAGCGGCTGCAGCGCCTGGATGCGCGCTTTATCAACAGCGCGATCATGGTCACATTGCTCGGTGCCGGCGTGGCCGACCAGCTGGAAGACGGTCGCGTGCTCAGCGGTGTGGGCGGGCAATACAATTTCGTTGCCCAGGGGCATGCGCTGGACGGTGCGCGTTCAATCCTGATTTTGCGCAGCTGGCGGGAGTCGGCGGGCGAGGTCAGTTCCAATATTGTCTGGGAGTACGGCCACTGCACCATTCCCCGGCACCTGCGGGATATCGTCATTACCGAGTACGGCATTGCCGACTTGCGCGGGCAGACGGATGCCAAGGTGATCGAAGCGCTGCTCAATATCACCGACTCGCGTTTCCAGGGCGACTTGATTGAGCAGGCACAAAAGGCCGGCAAGCTGCCCAAGGACTTCCAGCTGGATCCGCGCTTTGCGGACAACACGCCGGAACGCCTC
Organism: Pseudomonas sp. HN8-3; assembly: GCF_020790195.1. Lineage (NCBI taxonomy): Bacteria > Pseudomonadati > Pseudomonadota > Gammaproteobacteria > Pseudomonadales > Pseudomonadaceae > Pseudomonas > Pseudomonas sp. HN8-3. The sequence goes on along the minus strand of NZ_CP086206.1, from coordinate 5,830,261 downwards.
CAGGCGATTCAGGCCAAGCATCGACGGTTGTTCCCGGAATACCCGTTGGGCAGTGATTTCACGGATGAGGAGCGGGACTTGTTGCGAGCGCTGAACTGGCTCAAGAGCAAATTCAAGCTGACGGAGATTCTGGAGTTGGGCAAGGCGGCACTGGATGCACCGGAGCCGCAGGCGTATCCCGAGCATTTGGTACGGATGCGTCTGGATAAGCCGGAGGGGTTTAAAGAGGATTTGTATCAGCGGCTACTGCTTGCTGGGCTACAGGCCACCGCCCGCTGACAGGCAACACAAATCAAATGTGGGAGCTGGCTTGCCTGCGATGAGGGCCTGACAGTCGACATCTCTGTCGTTTGACACTCCGCTATCGCAGGCAAGCCAGCTCCCACACGTTGATTTAGTCGATGAAGGTCACGACACCACCCGCCAAGGACTTCACCCGCGCCAGCGATTCAACCCGATAACCCTGCGCATCCAGCTCCGCACGCCCGCCCTGGAACGACTTCTCGATCACGATCCCCAAGCCCGCAACAGTCGCGCCGGCCTGCTTGATGATCGAAATCAGCGCCTGGGACGCTTTGCCGTTGGCCAAAAAGTCATCGATCACCAGCACGCGGTCGCTGCTGGTCAGGTGGCGTGGGGAGATCGCCACAGTGCTTTCAGTTTTCTTGGTGAAGGAATACACCGTTGCCGACAGCAGGTTTTCCGTCAGGGTCAACGACTGCTGCTTACGCGCGAAGATCACCGGTACACCCAGGTTCAGCCCGGTCATGATCGCCGGTGCAATACCTGAGGCTTCGATGGTGACGATCTTGGTGATCCCCGAATCCTTGAACAGCGCGGCGAATTCGTCGCCGATCAGTTTCATCAGTGCCGGGTCGATCTGGTGGTTCAAAAAGGCGTCGACCTTGAGAACCTGATCGGAAAGCACGATGCCTTCTTCGCGAATTTTCTTGTGCAGTGCTTCCACGGAAAGCTTCCTCTGATGGCGCAGCAGGCGCCGAAAGTAGATTGAAAAGTAGTCGATTCTAGCGCTTTAGCATTGCGCGTATATCCGCCAGGGCGGTGTTGCCGCGAACGGCCTTCACCTCGGTGGGGGTGTCGTCATTGCCTTCCCAGGCCAGGTCATCGGGCGGCAGCTCGTCAAGGAACCGGCTGGGGGCACAATCGATGATTTCGCCGTATTGCTTGCGCTTGGCGGCAAAGGTGAAGGCCAGGGTCTGACGTGCGCGGGTGATGCCCACGTAGGCCAGGCGCCGTTCTTCCTCGATGGTGTCGGCTTCGATGCTGGAGCGGTGTGGGAGGATTTCCTCTTCCATGCCCATGATGAACACGTAGGGAAATTCCAGGCCCTTGGAGGCATGCAAGGTCATCATCTGCACGCCTTCGGCGCCGTCTTCCTCTTCCTGCTGGCGCTCAAGCATGTCACGCAACACCAGCTTGCCGATGGCGTCCTCGACGGTCATTTCGCCGTCTTCGTCTTTTTCCAGGGTGTTCTTCAGCGCTTCGATCAGGAACCAGACGTTGCCCATGCGGTAATCCGCGGCCTTGTCGCTGGAACTGTTGGTGCGCAGCCAGTTTTCATAGTCGATGTCCATGACCATGCTGCGCAGGGCGCTGATCGGGTCTTCGCCGGCGCACTGTTCGCGCACCTTGTCCATGAAGCGCTTGAAGCGCGACAGGCGATCGGTGAAGCGCGTGTCCAGGTGTTCGCCCAGGCCGATTTCGTCGGTGGCGGCATACATGGAAATCTTGCGTTCGGTGGCGTAGTTGCCGAGCTTTTCCAGGGTAGTGGAGCCGATTTCCCGGCGCGGTACGTTGATCACCCGCAGGAAGGCGTTGTCGTCGTCCGGGTTCACGATCAGCCGGAAGTAGGCCATCAGGTCTTTTACTTCCTGGCGTCCGAAAAAGCTGTTGCCGCCCGACAGGCGATACGGCACCTGGTGGTGCTGCAGTTTCAGCTCGATCAGCTTGGCCTGGTAGTTGCCGCGATACAGGATCGCAAAGTCGCTGTAGGGCCGGTCGGTGCGCAGGTGCAGGCTGAGGATTTCCACGGCCACGCGTTCGGCTTCGGCGTCTTCGTTGCGGCAGCGGATCACGCGGATCTCATCGCCATGACCCATCTCGCTCCACAGTTGTTTTTCAAACTCGTGGGGGTTGTTGGAGATCAGCACGTTGGCGCAACGCAGAATGCGGCTGGTGGAGCGATAGTTCTGCTCCAGCATCACCACTTTCAGCGACGGGTAGTCTTCCTTGAGCAGCATCAGGTTTTCCGGGCGGGCGCCGCGCCAGGCGTAGATCGACTGGTCGTCGTCGCCCACCACGGTGAACTGGTTGCGCGTACCAATCAGCAACTTCACCAGCAGGTATTGGCTGGCGTTGGTGTCCTGGTATTCGTCCACCAGCAGGTAGCGCACCTTGTTTTGCCACTTCTCCAGGATGTCCTTGTGTTCCTGGAACAGCTTGACCGGCAGCAGGATCAGGTCGTCGAAGTCCACTGCGTTGAACGCCTTGAGCGTGCGCTGGTAGTGGGTGTAGACGATGGCGGCGGTCTGCTCCTTGGGGTTGCGTGCAGCTTCCAGGGCTTCGGCGGGCAGGATCAGGTCGTTTTTCCATGAGCCGATCATGTTCTTGATTTCGTCGACGCCGTCGTCGCCTGCGTATTCCTTCTGCATGATGTCGGTCATCAGGGCCTTGACGTCGGTCTCGTCAAAGATCGAGAAGCCGGGCTTGTAGCCCAGTCGCACATGCTCCTTGCGGATGATGTTCAGGCCCAGATTGTGGAAGGTACACACCGTCAGGCCGCGGCCTTCGCCGCCCTTGAGCAGGGTGCCGACCCGCTCTTTCATTTCCCGCGCCGCCTTGTTGGTAAAGGTCATGGCGACGATGTACTGGGCGCGGATGCCGCAGTTCTGGATCAGGTGCGCGATCTTGCGGGTGATCACGCTGGTCTTGCCGGAGCCGGCGCCGGCGAGCACCAATAGAGGGCCGCCGACGTAGTTCACGGCTTCTTGCTGCCGGGGATTGAGTCGGGACATACGGAGTTTTAGGAGTCGTTGTTCAAAAGGGCGGGCATTTTAACAGGCTGGCAAGATTCTGCTGCCTTAGAACGACGGTGTGACGTACCACTCGATCTAAATTTGCCGGTTTTGCTACTTTGCCGCAGGATGTGGGGAATACTCAGACTATTTTTCACAGTCTGCGTGTTTGATAACACCTATCATTTGTCACGCATTTATCATTGCCAGGCCGCACGTCATAATGCCATCGCTCACGAAATTTAGCAGAGTCTAGGGAGTTAGCTTGTCTACGCCTGTCGAACCCTTGCGTTTGCTGCTGCTGGCCGAAGAGCCTGCATGGGCAGCGTTGTTGCGCGAGTGCCTGGTGCCGATGGGCGAAGGGGCTGTGCTGATCAGTGCACCCAACTGGGACTCGGTGAGTCGTCTGTTCGATGACGATCAGGGCGCCGTGCTATTGACCACGCCCAGCCTGCAGCCCGGTCCTGGCCGCTGCAGCTTGCCGTGTGTATTGCTGTTGGAGCAGGAGCCGCTGGTGTCGCCGCTCGGTGTCAGCGACTGGTTGATCCTGAATGGGCTGGACCCTGAAACATTGCGCCGCTGCTTGCGCCATGTGCGCGAGCGCGGCGTTCTGGAGAACACCTTGCAGCGCTTGGCCGAGCAGGACCCGCTCACCGGTATCGCCAACCGCCAGGGCTTCCAGACACTGCTGGCGGCGCGGCTGGCGGACAACGAAGGCCGCGGCCTGGCTCTGGGCCATCTGGACCTGGACAACTTCCGTCATGCCAACGACGCCCTCGGCCACCAGGCCGGCGATCGGTTGATCCTGCAAGTGGTGTCGCGGCTCAAGAGCCAGCTCGAAGCCGGGGACCAGCTGGCGCGGCTGGGCAGCGATGAATTTGCCTTGCTGATCGACACCCGTCGCGCGCCCCAGCGTGCCGAGTGGATGGCCGAGCGCATCACCGAAGTGATGGCCGAGCCTTACTGGGTCGATGGCGAAAGCTTGTTGATCGGCTGCAGCCTGGGCGTGGCACATGCGCGCGCCCGCGCCGGCGCTGACCCGTTGATGTGGCACGCCCATATCGCCATGCAGCAGGCCAAAAGCACCCAGGGCTGCACCTTTCACATCTTCAATGAACGCATCAACCGCAACGCTCGCAGCCTGGCCGACCTGGAAAGTGAACTGCGCCGGGCTTTGCGCCGCGATGAGCTGGAGCTGCATTACCAGCCGCGCCTGGACTTGGACGACGGTCATATCGTCGGCCTCGAAGCCCTGGTGCGCTGGCGCCACGGTGAGCGCGGCTTGTTGCCACCCAGCGAATTCGTGCCGCTGGCCGAGCAGAGTGGCCTGATCGTGCCTTTGGGCTACTGGGTGATTTCCCGGGCCCTGCGCGACATGCAAGACCTGCGCGAACGCGGCCTGCCGCCGCTGCACATGGCCGTCAACCTGTCGTTTCGCCAGTTCCAGGACAGCCAATTGCTCTCCACACTCAGTCGCCTGATTGCCGAGCGTGGCGTGGAAGCGCAATGGCTGGAGTTCGAATTGACTGAAACCGCGGTGATGCGCCGCAGCGATCTGGTCAAGCAGACCATGGACGCCCTGGGCCGCCTCGGCGTGCGGTTCTCCCTGGATGACTTCGGCACCGGGTTTTCGTCATTCGTGCACCTCAACAGCCTGCCGATCGCCTTGTTGAAGATCGACAAAAGTTTTGTCGGCGGCATGGAAGAGCGCGAAGAAAACCGCAAATTGGTACACGCGATGATCAACCTGGCCCACAACCTCAACCTGGAAGTGGTGGCCGAAGGCGTGGAGACACCCGAGCAGCTTGAGCTGTTGCGGTTGTTCGGTTGTGACCAGGCCCAGGGGTACCTGATCAGCAAGCCGTTGCCGTTGGCGGAACTGGTGGAGTACCTGATGTTTGGGCAAAGCCAGCAGGCGCTGTTGGGCTGAGCCTTCAAAGTGGTTCAAATGTGGGAGCTGGCTTGCCTGCGATAGCGGTCGTTCAGCTAATAATGATTAGCCTGACACACCGCTATCGCAGGCAAGCCAGCTCCCACATGGACCGCGTGCACTCGCTAGTCAGGCAGTGCCGCTTGGAATCCAACAGGAGCATCCGGCTCCCGCCGAATCATCCGCTTCATCTTCGCCTCAAACGCCCAGGTCAGGCTCACCGCCGCACACGCCAGCCCCAGTGCCAGGCCCCACCAGACGCCCGTTGGCCCCCAGCCCAAGGTGAACGCCATCAGCCAGGCCGAGGGCGCACCGATCAGCCAGTAGCAACCCAGGCCGACCAGGAAGGTGGTCTTGGCGTCCTTCAAACCACGGATACAGCCCATGGCAATGGTCTGCACGCCGTCGAACAATTCAAACCACGCGGCGACGGCCAGCAGGCTGACGGCCAGGACGATGACGTCATGGAACGCCGGGTCGTCATGGTCGAGGAACAGCCCGATCAACGGGTCGGAAAACAGCCACAACACTACGGCAAATCCCAGCATTACCATGGCACCAAAGCCTATGCCGACCCGACCGGCCATGCGTGCCTGCAACAACTGCCCGGCGCCGTAATGCTGGCCGATGCGCATGGTCACCGCGTAGGACATCCCCGCCGGTACCATGAACGCCACCGAGACAATTTGCAGGGCAATCTGATGCGCGGCCAACTGGGTACTGCCCATGGTGCCCATGCACAACGCCGCAAAGGCAAACAGCCCGACCTCTACTGCATAGGTGCCGCCGATCGGCAGGCCCAGGCGCCACAGCTCGCGCAGGTAGTGGGTATTCAAGCGCAGCAGTCCAGTACCCAGCGGGTAGGCGGCGTAGGCGCGGTTGCTGCGGATGTACCACATCAATGCCAGCGCCATGCCGTTGGCGACGATGGCGGTCACCAGGCCAATGCCCATCAGGCCCAGTTTCGGCAGGCCGAACATGCCTTCGATCAAGGCGTGATTGAGCAGGTAGTTGACCACGGTGCCGCACAGGCTGATCACCATCACCGGCGTCGCCTTGCCGATCGCGCTGGTAAAGCCGCGCAGCGCCATGAAAGTCAGATAGCCGGGCAGGGCGAAAGGCAGGATGGTGAGGAATTGCCCCGCCGCTTGTACGTTGGTTTCGGTCTGGCCGAACATCAGCAGCACCGGCTTCAAGTTCCATAGCAGCAGCGCCGCTGCCAGGGCCATCAACCACGCCAGCCACAGCCCGGCCTGGGTGAGGCGCGTGGCGCCGTCGATATCGCCTGCGCCGTGACGAATGGCGACCAGGGTGCCCACCGCGGCAATCACGCCGATGCAGAAGATCGCCACGAACGAATAGCTCGCCGCGCCCAGGCCGCCGCCGGCCAGGGCTTCGGGGCTCAGGCGCGCCATCATCAGGGTGTCGGTCAGCACCATCAGCATGTGCGCCAACTGTGAGGCAATCAACGGCCCCGACAGCCGCAGAATGGCCCAGAGTTCGGTACGTGCCGGATGTTGCATGATCATCACACTCAAATAGTCAGGAAATGGGGGGAGATTGATTCTCGGCGCTTTGGGCGCTTTGCACAAAAGGATAAAAGCGATCGTTCACATGATTAAAACTCATGCCTGGTTGATTCTGATAGGGTGCCGATATTGCGCCGTCGGAGCTTTCCCAATGTCTCGTCGTCTTCCTCCACTGTATGCCCTGCGTGCATTTGAAGCCGCTTCCCGGCACAACTCCTTCACCCGTGCGGCGCAGGAACTGTCCATCACCCAAAGTGCGGTCAGCCGGCATATCCGCACCCTCGAGGAGCATTTCGCCTGCCGCCTTTTCCAGCGCAGCGGTCGCAATCTGCAGCTCACCGAAGCCGCACGCCTGTTGCTGCCCGGCGTGCGCGAAGGCTTCGCTGCGTTGGAGCGCGCCTGTCATACCTTGAATACTGAAGATGACATTCTGCGCATGAAGGCACCGTCCACCTTGACCATGCGCTGGCTATTGGCGCGCCTGAGTCGCTTCCGCGCCTTGCAGCCAGGCAATGAGGTGCAACTGACCAGTGCGTGGATGAGCGTGGATGAAGTGGACTTCAACCAGGAACCCTTCGACTGTGCGGTGTTGTTGAGCGATGGGCGTTTTCCGGCGGACTGGGAGGCCAGTTACCTGTTCCCCGAATTGCTGATCCCCGTGGGCGCGCCGAACCTGCTGGATGATGGGCCTTGGGACGCTGCCCGCCTGGCGAGTGCCGAGTTGTTGCATCCCACGCCTGATCGTCGCGACTGGCGCAACTGGCTGGAGCGCATGGGGTTGTCGTCCCGGGTGTCTCTCAAGGGCGGGCAGGTGTTCGATACCCTTGAGTTGGGCATGATCGCGGCGGCGCGTGGCTATGGCGTGTCCATGGGCGATTTGTTGATGGTGGCCGAAGATGTCGCCCAGGGACGCCTGAGCCTGCCGTGGCCCAGGGCGGTCGCCAGTGGAGAAAGTTACTACCTGGTGTGGCCGAAAACCCGTCCCGGGGGGGAACGCTTGCGACGGCTGGCGGAGTTTCTTCAAGGTGAAGTCAAAGCGATGGAGTTGCCCCAGGTTGAACGTCTCGATTGAGTAGGTGCCGGCGTTTGATGCAATCGTTTGCGGGATACCCCTGTGATTCGCTCAAGTATTACCAAGTGCCGCCGAAGAAGGTGTGTTGGAACCATCGTGCACCAACGTTTCCCACTAGATAATTTGCCGAGCAGCGCTATGAGATCAGGATGATCCTGGCCTCGGCCAGGAGCTGTCATGTCTCAACCTCGTGCCCGGATTGCCTCCCAGTTAGGTCTCGCCCTTGCCGTGATTCTGGCTGTCGTTATCAGCGGCAGCACTGTGTTTGCCCTGCGTTCCCTCGACTCCGCCAACCTCGACACCCGTGAGGAGCACCTGGCCAGCGAGGCGCGTTTGCTCGCCGACCAACTCAATACCTTCCACAGCACCTTGCGCGAGAGTACCCAGCGTTTGAGCGGGCTGTTTGAAAAACGCTTCGGCGCCGGCCTGAGTGTGCGTGCCGACCAACCCGTGGCCGTGGCCGGTGTACAGACGCCGAGCCTGTACCTGGGTAATGAGGTGCTGAACAACAATTTCGAAGAAGTGGATGAGTTCAAGCAAATGTCCGGCGGTGTGGCCACCGTATTCGTGCGCAGCGGCGACGACTTTATCCGCGTGAGCACTTCCCTGACCAAGCAGGATGGCAATCGTGCCATCGGGACCGTGCTTGACCGACAGGGCGCGGCTTACCAGCGTGTTGCCGACGGGCAAACCTATATCGGCCGTGCGGTATTGTTCGACCGTTCCTACATGACCCAGTACAGCCCGGTGCGTGACAGCAGCGGCAAGGTCATCGCCGTGCTGTTTATCGGCTTCGATTACACCGATGCGCAGAACGCCCAGTTTGAAAATCTCAAGCGCTTCCGTCTCGGCCAGACCGGCTCCCTGGCGCTGCTGGATGAGCAGAAGCATTGGCTGGTGCCGCCAGCCGGCGTGCAGGCGCCGGACCAGGCCATTGCCGTGATGCTCGACCTGGCAAAGACGCCGGGGGGAGGGCGTTTCTGGAGCGATAATAACGAAGATTTCTACAGCGTTTCGGTGCCGTTCGAAGGCGGCCCCTGGGCGGTGGTGGCGAGTATGCCCAAGGCGGAAATACGCGCCGTGACGTGGGAAGTCGGGATTCGCCTGGTGATCGGCAGCGTGCTGGCGATGTTGCTGGCAGTGGGCGCCACGGTGTGGCTGTTGCGCAGCAAGCTGGCGCCATTGAGTGATTTGGTACGCCAGGCGCAAGCTCTGGGCGCAGGCGACTTGAGCGCACGCCTTAACGTGTCCAGCCATGACGAAATCGGGCAGTTGGCGCGCAGCTTCAATCAGATGGGTGAGGCGCTGTCGACCATGGTTTCGCATATCCGCAGTGCTGCCGAACAGGTCAACAGCCGCGCCCAGGCGCTGTCGGGGCTATCCGGTGGTGCCTACGAAGGCATGGAGCAACAGTCCGGCGAGATCACCAGTATGGCCGGCGCGGTGGAAGAGTTCAGCGCTACCTCGTTGAACATCGCCGACAACATGGGCAACACCGAGCGCCTGGCGCAAGAGAATGCCCAGCAGACCCGGATCGGCCGCACCTCGATGCAAGAGGCGTCATCGTCGCTGGAGCATATTGCCACTGCCCTGAACAGCACAGCCGCAGTGATCAACACCCTGGGCCAGCGCTCCCAGGAGATCGGCGGGATCGTCGGTGTGATTACCTCCATCGCCGAACAGACCAACCTGCTGGCGCTCAACGCCGCCATCGAAGCCGCCCGCGCCGGTGAACAAGGCCGCGGTTTTGCCGTGGTCGCCGACGAAGTGCGCAACCTGGCCTCGCGCACCCGCCAGGCCACCGATGAAATTTCGGCGATGATCCAGAGCATCCAGCAGGAAACCGGCAACGCCATCAGCACCATGGAACACGGCAAGGTATTGATGCAGGACGGCCTGTCGCGCAACGCCGACGTCGCCTCGGCCCTGGCGCGTATCGATGAGCAAAGCCGCTCGGCCGGCCAGCAATTCGCTGCGATCACCACCGCCACCCAGGAGCAGAGCAGCACCGCAACCCTGCTCAGCAGTAACTTGCAGAGCATTGCCCTGGCCAACAGCGAGCAGCGCGAAGTGGTGTCGAACCTGGCAGTCACCGCCAAGGAACTGGAAACCTTGGCGGCAGGCTTGCGTCAGGAGGTAGACCGGTTTCGTTGAGGCTTAGTGGTCGCCCAGCCCTGGGTCTACGCGCTTGCCGATGTCCTTGAGCCGAGCCAGTTGGTCGACCATACCTGGCGCTTCATCCAGGCTGGTCACGAAGGTCCACAGGTAAGTCATCACCGCGTAGATGTGGCCGGCCTTGACCCCTGGGGACAAGGCCAACTGGCTGATCGCGACCACAAACAGCAAAGCCGCGAGCGTACCGAGAAACAGGTACGCCGCAGCCTCGCGGTCTGAAAGCCAGATGCGCAGGCGCGACAGCACCTGGTAGTGACGTCGCAGGGTCGGCGCGCCGACCTTTTCGACCAGGCCGATTTCTTTCTCCAGGCGGTTATTCAGGCGCTCGTGTAGTTCCTGATTGCGCTGTGCAAAGCGTGGCAACAAGGTCATGCACAGCAGCAGCGCGGCCAGACAGGCCATGCCTACCCATGGCTCAATCACGATCAACATTACCGCCGCGCCCACAATCGACACCAACGCCGTGGCGATGATTGGCACGTGCTTTTCAAAGAAGTCGACAAATTCCCGTGCCAGCACCACCCGTGCCGCTGATTTCGAGGTGCTGTGGTTCTGTTGGCGCTGGTTGAGGATGACTGGCACCGCAAGGTCGGCGTAAATGCGCGTGAACGTGCGTGTATCCAGCGCTCGCCGTGCCGCCCCGACCACCCAGAACGCCATGACCACGGCGGCATAGAACAACGCACTGGTGGCATCGCCGCGGATAATCGAATCCACCGCGAACCCGGCAAACAGCGGATAGGCCAACAACAGTGCGTTCTCCAGCGCCACCAGCGACAAGGTGCAAGACAGCTTGCCGGGATAGGCTTTGGCAATAGCCTTGAGTGTCTGGCTGGCGGACTGCTGGCCGATTTTCTGGCTTTCTTCGATCAGAATTTGGGGGGTGACGGATGTCATGGGTGCACCAAAGGAGTGATAGACGCTATTATTGAGCGACTGCTCAAGTATCCTTGAGCGATCGCTCAAAAAGCAAGCGCCGCTCATCTACCGGCGCCCGAAGGAATTGCCCATGTCGCGTATCGACCGTAAAGACCAGATCATCGCCGCCGCTCTTGAGCTGTTTCGCAGCAAGGGCTTTGCCGCGGTGTCCACCCGTGACTTGGCCGAACATGCCGGGCTGTCACGCAGTCACGTCTATCACTATTTCAGTGACTGGAATGAACTGCGTCGCGAAGCTTTTGTGCGCTTTGCCAATGAGCAATTGGATGAAGTGCGCGAGCCGTTGGCCGATGCTCCACCGCTAGAAGCGCTTATGGGGTTCTTGCGCGACTGCCTGCCCAGTACCGCTGACGCCGCTTGGGCGCTGTGGCTCGACGCCTGGGACGAAGCCATGCACGACCCGCAAATGGCCCAGGCTTACCTGGTGATCAACGCCCAGTGGCAAGGCATGCTTGCCGAAGTGATCGAGCGGGGCGTTGCCGATGGCGTCTTTCGCTGCGAGTCGTGTCAGCGCGCTGCACGGCAGATCTTCGCCCTGGCGATGGGCTATGCCGATGACCTGATGCTCAAGCCTTCCGCAGAGTCGGCAGAAGCGGTGCTGGAAGAGGTGCTGGAAGTGGCGAGGCTGCTGCTGGATTTTGCCTGACAAGTGCTAGCCATGAGCGGCTGGTCGGTACTGCAACGCCTCCGCCAAATGATGGCGGGCGATGCCTTCCACTTGCTCAAGGTCCGCCAGGGTGCGAGCCACCTTGAGCAACCGATGGGCTGCACGCAGCGATAATGTCAGTCGTTCGCACGCGCTTTCCAGCCAGCTTTCATCGGCTTTGGTCAACTGGCAGTGTTCGCGTAGCCGTGGCAGATCGAGGAATGCATTGGCACAACCCTGGCGCTGGTGCTGGCGTTCACGGGCTTGCGCCACCTGGGCGGACGCTTGCGCGGTGGTGTCACCGGCCTGTTGGGAGGGGCTCAGCGCAGTGACCTCCCGCGCGACTGTCAGGTGCAAATCAATCCGGTCCAGCAGCGGCCCGGATAGCTTGTTGCGATAGCGTTGTATCTGTTCCGGCGTGCACCGACAACGCCCGCTGGGTTCGCCCATGTAGCCGCACGGGCAGGGGTTCATGGCCGCGACCAATTGGAAGCGTGCCGGGAAACTCACCCGGTCCCTGGCTCGGGAGATCACGATATGCCCCGACTCCAATGGCTCGCGCAGCACCTCCAGTACCTTGCGATCAAATTCCGGCAGCTCATCCAGAAACAGCACGCCGTGATGGGCCAGGGTGATTTCCCCCGGCTGCGGCTTCGAGCCGCCACCCACCAGCGCCGGGCCGGATGCCGAGTGGTGCGGCTGGCGGAACGGGCGATTGGGCCAATGGCTCAGGGGGGCCAGGCTGACCACGGATTGGATCGCGGCCACTTCCAGCGCCTCCTGCTCGCTCAGCGGTGGCAGCAAGCCCGGCAGGCGGCTGGCCAACAGGGTTTTGCCGGTACCGGGTGGCCCGCTGAACAGCAGGTTATGTGCGCCGGCCGCCGCAATCAGCAAGGCCCGCTTGGCTGCCAGTTGGCCCTGCACTTCACTCAGGTCCGGGTAAGGCTTGTTCAAGTACAGCAAGCCGTCGGACCTGTAGGGCTCAATCGGCACATGCCCATTAAGGTGCGCCACCACTTGCAGCAGGTGGTCCACCGCAATCACTTTGAGCCCCGACGCCAGGCAGGCTTCCTCGGCATTGGCCCTGGGCACTATCACGGTGCGCCCGGCCTTGCGCGCCGCAAGCGCGGCCGGCAACACACCCTTCACCGCCCGTACTTCGCCCGATAACGCCAACTCACCAAGGCACTCCACGTCATCAAGCATCAAGGCCGGCACTTGCACACTGGCCGCCAGGATCCCCAGGGCAATCGCCAGATCAAAGCGCCCGCCGTCCTTGGGCAGGTCGGCGGGCGCGAGATTGAGGGTGATGCGCCGGGCCGGGTATTGCAGCGCCGAGTTGAGAATGGCGCTGCGAACGCGATCCTTGCTTTCCTTCACTGCAGTTTCCGGCAGGCCCACCAGCGTCAGCGATGGCAAGCCATTGGCCATATGCACTTCAACGGTGACGGCGGGGGCTTCAACGCCGACCTGGGCGCGGCTGTGCACGATAGCGAGGGACATGCTCGTTCCTTGAATGGGTGGGCCGCTTCCTGCGGGTTTTTCAAGGGTAGACGAGGTGGGACGGAGCGGGGCGAGGGAGATTTTACAGAACGTATCCGGGCGGCAATGCAAAACAAATGTGGGAGCTGTCTTGCCTGCGATAGCGGTATGTCAGCAAAGAATCATCCGCTGATGCACCGCCATCGCAGGCAAGACAGCTCCCACACTAACCGTGTTTATTCAGCAGAGGATGGCGCCAACCGTGCTTCAAGTTCAGCCACCTTCGCCTCCAGGCTCTCCAACCGCGCACGCGTGCGGGCCAGCACCACCATCTGGCTGTCAAACTCTTCCCGGCTGACCAGGTCGAGCTTGCTGAAACCACTTTGCAGCAATGCCTTGAACTGGCTTTCGATTTCATTGCGGGGCAGCGGGGTGTCGCCGCTGAACAGGCGAGAGGCGTGGCCGCTCAGGGCGTCGAGGAGGTCTTTGGGCGCGAGCATGGGAAACATTCCGGAAAACAGTTGGCCAGCAGTGTATCACGCAGCGTCTATAGTCTTTTTCATGCCGCGTTGCGCACGGTTTTCGCGCATCAAAGCGGGCGGCTGCGCACCGTTTTGATGCGCATTGCGGCCACACGCACGCCCCGTGGGTGGGCACAAGTGAGCAAGGGACTGATTTCAGTGGTTTTTACGGAGCTGGCAAGGTTTCTGCTTAGACGATCATGACCCATGCACTGATGCAGTCGCTGTGACGAATGCAGTGCGCCGACGGATCAGGGGTACAGGTTTCGTCACCAGTGGATCGCTGGCGTCGCAACGGCAAATGCCGAGGCGACGATGCGTTACAAAGCCAGGCACTGCGCTTAGACTTGAGACGGGTTTGTTTTCCTGGGGCAAGTCCACCAATTCGGGAGAGAGTTTTCATGAAGCTAGTCACTGCCATCATCAAGCCGTTCAAGTTGGACGATGTACGCGAGTCACTGTCCGAGATCGGCGTGCAGGGCATTACCGTTACTGAGGTCAAGGGCTTCGGTCGGCAGAAGGGTCATACCGAGCTGTATCGTGGCGCGGAATACGTAGTCGATTTCCTGCCGAAGGTGAAGATTGATGTCGCCATTGACGACAAGGATCTTGACCGGGTTATCGAGGCGATAACCAAGGCGGCCAACACCGGCAAGATCGGTGACGGCAAGATCTTCGTGGTCAATCTGGAACAGGCTATTCGCATCCGTACCGGCGAAACCGATACCGACGCAATCTAAGCCGCCAAACCCCAACGCCCCAGGAGAAAACACTATGACTCTGCGTAAATTCGCAGGGCTCGGAGCCCTGCTGTCCATCGTAATGCCAAGCCTGGCCATGGCGGCAGACGAAGTGGCTGCTCCAGTCCTCAACTCCGGCGACACCGCCTGGATGCTGACCGCCACCGCTTTGGTGCTGTTCATGACCATCCCTGGCCTGGCGCTGTTCTACGGCGGCATGGTCCGCTCCAAGAATATTCTGTCAGTGATGATGCAGTGCTTTGCCATCACCGGCTTGATCAGCATCCTGTGGGTCGTCTACGGCTACAGCATCGCGTTTGATACCACCGGTATGGAACAGGGTGTGGTCAACTTCAACTCCTTCTTCGGCGGCCTGGGCAAGGCGTTCCTGGCGGGTGTCACCCCGGCCAGCATCACCGGGCCTGCGGCGCTGTTTCCGGAAGCCGTGTTCATCACCTTCCAGATGACCTTCGCCATCATCACCCCGGCGCTGATCGTCGGTGCCTTTGCAGAGCGCATGAAGTTCTCCGCGATGCTGATCTTCATGGCTATCTGGTTCACCCTGGTCTACGCGCCGATCGCGCACATGGTCTGGAGCGGCAACGGTGGCCTGATGTGGGACTGGGGCGTGCTGGACTTCGCCGGCGGCACCGTCGTGCACATCAACGCGGGTGTGGCGGGCCTGGTGGCGTGCATCGTGCTGGGCAAGCGTAAAGGCTTCCCGACTACACCAATGGCACCGCACAACCTGGGTTATACCTTGATCGGCGCGGCCATGCTGTGGATCGGCTGGTTTGGCTTCAACGCCGGCTCCGCTGCGGCGGCCAACGGCACGGCGGGCATGGCGATGCTGGTCACCCAGATTGCCACGGCTGCTGCGGCGCTGGGCTGGATGTTCGCCGAGTGGATCACTCACGGCAAGCCAAGTGCACTGGGCATTGCCTCAGGTGTGGTGGCCGGCCTGGTCGCCGTGACGCCAGCCGCTGGCACCGTGGGCCCGATGGGTGCTCTGGTGATCGGGCTGGTTGCCGGTGTGGTGTGCTTCTTCTGCGCCACCAGCCTCAAGCGCAAGCTGGGCTACGACGACTCCCTGGACGCCTTCGGTGTGCACGGTATCGGCGGTATCGTCGGTGCGATCCTCACCGGTGTGTTTGCAGCCCCGGCACTGGGCGGTTTCGGCACCGTCACCGATATCGCTGCCCAGGTCTGGATCCAGTGCAAAGGCGTAGGCTTCACTGTGATCTATACAGCCATCGTGACTTTCGTCATCCTCAAGGTGCTGGACATGGTCATGGGCCTGCGTGTCACTGAGGAAGAAGAGGCTGTGGGCCTCGACCTGGCGCAACACAACGAGCGCGGCTACAACTTGTAAGTACGCGAAAAAAACATGCCCGGCTTGCCGGGCATTTTTTTGTCTGGTGTTTGTCTTTGGCTAAAGGTGTATGGGTTTTTTATCAACTTTGTGATGGGATCCACACGGCACTTTTCAGAGTGCAAATGTCTTACAGGCATGAAGGCGTATTCGGCACTTTGTTTTTTCCCAGAGCGCGCTAGAATGCGCGCCGATGGGCGGAGAACTGTATGTGGCAACAGACCCTGATTACCCTGCGGGCCAAGCCCCGGGGCTTTCATCTGGTAACGGACGAGTTGCTTGCCGGCTTGCCTGAATTGAAGGCTTGCCGTGTGGGCCTGTTGCATTTGTGGCTGCAGCACACCTCGGCCTCGTTGACCGTCAACGAGAATGCCGACCCGGCGGTTCGCCGTGACTTCGAGCGTTTTTTCAACCTGCTGGTGCCACAGGGCCGCGCAGGGTTTGAACACAACGACGAAGGTCCGGATGATCTGCCGGCGCACTTCAAGGCCAGTCTGCTGGGCTGCCAGCTGAGTTTGCCGGTCAAGGCCGGCCGCTTGGCGATGGGGACCTGGCAAGGTGTTTATCTGGGCGAGCACCGTGATCATGGCGGTGCTCGTAAAGTCCTCGCCACCTTGCACGGTGAAGAGGCATAAGCCACTGGAAATCCGGTGGATGTTGATTTTTTTCCGGCGACCTCGACAGAGGGTGAAGCTGGGCTATAACTAATCTGCTTTTCGCAAGTCATGAGGTAGAACATGAGCGACGATGATCTGGAACAAGACGACCTCGAAGTAGGTGATGAAGACGACACCGAAGAAGGTCTTGAAGTAGCGGCGGAAGACGTTGCTGACGATGCCGAGGATGGCGGTGCCGATGACGCGGCTCCCAAAGCCAAAGGCAAAGCCAAGGCTGCTGTTTCGGTAGACGAGCTGCCAAGCGTTGAAGCCAAGAACAAAGAGCGCGATGCCCTGGCCCGTGCGATGGAAGAGTTCCTCGCTAAAGGCGGCAAAGTGGTCGAAGTCGAGGCTAACGTGGTTGCAGACCCACCGAAGAAGCCGGATAACAAGTACGGCAGCCGACCTATCTAAGGTCTGCCTCCTGCTTGTAAGAAAAAGCCCGCCGTCGCTGCGGGCTTTTTCATGCCTGGAGCCATTATCAGTTCGCTGCAATACCTTGTGGGAGCTGGCTTGCCTGCGATAGCGGTGTATCTGCGAGCCCTGTGTTGATTGGCCCACCGCTATCGCAGGCAAGCCAGCTCCCACATTGGGGGGCAGTGTTAACCCCAGCGACTCAGCAGTGGCGGCAACTCCGTCAGGCTGCGAATCTGCGCATCCGGGTGCTTGTCACCCTCCCAGGCCTTGCCCGCGGGGTTAAACCACACCGCCCGCAGCCCCGCCTGCTGAGCACCGGCTATGTCATCCCCAGGGTGATCGCCCACGTGCACCGCCGCTCCGGCTTCCACGCCACCGCGCTGCAACGCCTCTTCAAACAAGCGCCCGTCCGGCTTGGCAATGCCGATATCTTCAGCGCGCAAGGCAAAATGGAAGTACTCCGCCAGGCCAACGCGCTGCACATCGGCATTGCCATTGGTGATCACCCCCAGCAGGAAGTGCTGGCGCAGCGCCTTGAGCATCGGCTCGGCTTCCGGGAACACGGTGAGCTGGTGACGTGCATGTATGAACGCTTCGAAGCACACATCCGCCATTTGCGCCGCTTCAGGCTGGGGATAGCCGGCCTCTTCGAATGCCAGCATCAACACCCGATGGCGCAGGATGCTGATGCGGTGCTTGAGCTCGGGATGACGCTGCAATACTTGCTGGCGCAGGCTGGCGAAATGCTCCAGGGGTAGGTCCCCGACCTTGGAGGCGTTGAGCGCCAGCCATTCGCGCATCGACGCTTCGGCGCTGATGATGACGGGTACGTTGTCCCAGAGGGTGTCGTCCAGGTCGAAGGTGATCAGCTTGATACTCATGAGTCGCTGCCTTTGATGCGTTTGGCCCGGGGATGGGCGCTGTCGTACACCGTTGCCAGGTGCTGGAAGTCCAGGTGTGTATAGATCTGGGTGGTCTTGATATCGGCGTGGCCGAGCAGTTCCTGTACGGCGCGCAGATCCTGGGAGGACTCCAGCAGGTGGCTGGCGAAGGAATGGCGCAGCATGTGCGGGTGCAGATTCTGCCCCAGCTCCCGCTCGCCGGCGGCCTTGACCCGAAGCTGGATCGCTCGGGGCCCCAGGCGTCGGCCTTGCTGGCTGACGAACACCGCATCGTCCGCCGGGTTGGTCAAAAGGCGCAGTGGCAGCCATAGCTGCAAGGCTTCGCGGGCTTTTCTGCCCACCGGCAGTACGCGGGTCTTGCTGCCTTTGCCGAGCACTTGTATCAGGCCATCGGCGAGGTCCAACTGATCGAGGTTCAGGCTTGTCAGCTCCGACAGGCGCAGGCCCGAAGAATAGAACAGCTCAAGGATTGCCTGGTCGCGATGGGCCAGGAAGTCATCCTCTACCGCACCATCGAGCAGCTGCAAGGCACGATCGGTATCCAGGGTCTTGGGCAGGCGCCGCTCGCCTTTGGGCGGGGACAGGCCATTGGCCGGGTCGTGATCGCACAGGCCTTCGCGATTGAGGTAGTGATAGAGGCCGCGCACTGCCGACAGCAGGCGAGACAGGCTACGCGAGGACTGGCCTTGCTGGTGCAACCGGGCGATCAGGCTGCGCAGGGTCTGGATATCCAGGGCTTTCCAGCTACTGACGTGCTGTTTCTCACAATAGGCCAGGACCTTGTTCAAGTCCCGCCGATAGGCTTCAAGGGTGTGGGGCGACACCTGGCGCTCATTGCGCAGGTGAGCGCAATAGGCGTCCAGTTGCCGCTCCATGGTCAGCGCACCGCGCGCAGTGTGGTGGTGTGGCGCGGCAGGACGCGGCCCAGCACTTCGGCGATGTAGGTCAGGAACAGCGTGCCCACCGAGCTTTTGTAGTGCGCAGGGTCACGGCTGGCGATGGCCAGCACGCCGTGCAAGCCTTGATGGCTGACGGCGATGACGGCGGTAGAGCCGATCTGCTTGCGCTGCTCGGCACCAAACAGGAAGTCCAGTTCATGTTCACGCAAGGTGCCGCTGACAGTCTTGCCTTCGGACAGCAAGCCGCCGATGGCTGTCTGTGCTTCACCACCTGTGACCCAGCGACCCACCGGCATCGGGTTGTCGCTGAACAGGATCAGGCTGACAAAGGGCACCTGGAAGTCCTCGCGCAGGCTGTCTTCCACGGCGATCACCGTTTCTTCCAGGCTGGCGGCGTCCATCAGGGTCAGGATCAGGCGGCGGGTCTTGTCGAACAAGCGGTCGTTGTCGCGGGCCACGTCCATCAGGTGGGAAAGCCGATGGCGCATTTCAATATTGCGCTCGCGCAGGATCTTCATCTGTCGTTCCACCAGCGACACGGTATCGCCGCGCTGGTGGGGAATGCGCAAGGCCGGCAGCAGTTCTTCATGCTCGACGAAGAAGTCCGGATTAGCCTCAAGGTACGCCGCGACAGCAGCGGCCTCCAGGCTTTCACTCGGGGTAGCGTGTGCGGGTACTTGAGGCTTATCGGTCATTGGCTTGGCTCACTCATAGACGGACCTGTCCTTCGTATACACGCGAGGCCGGCCCGGTCATCATCACCGGGTGGCCAGGGCCTGCCCATTCGATGGACAAGCGTCCACCGGGCAGGTCGATCAGCAGCGGCGAGTCCATCCACCCCTGGCTGATCGCGGCTACGGCAGCGGCACAAGCGCCGGTACCGCAAGCCTGGGTTTCGCCGGCGCCGCGTTCCCAAACGCGCAATTGCGCGCGGGTACGGTCGATCACCTGCAGGAAGCCCACATTGACCCGCGCTGGAAAGCGCGGGTGATGTTCGATCTTCGGCCCCAGTTCGTGCACCGGGGCGTTATTGATGTCGTTGACCCGCAGTACCGCATGGGGGTTGCCCATGGACACGGCGGCGATATCCACGGTTTTGCCATCCACGTCCAGCGGGTAACTGAGGGCCTGCTCGGTGGCCTGGAACGGAATATCCGCCGGCACCAGGCGTGGCGCGCCCATGTTGACGCTGATCTGGCCGTCACTGCGAATATCCAGTTCGATCACACCGCCCTTGGTTTCGACGCGAATCTGGCGCTTGGCCGTCAGGCGCTTGTCCAGCACAAAGCGTGCAAAGCAGCGCGCACCGTTGCCGCACTGTTCCACTTCGGAACCGTCGGAATTGAAGATCCGGTAGCGGAAGTCCACCTCCGGGTTGCTCGGCGCCTCCACCAGCAGCAACTGGTCGAAACCGATGCCGGTGTGACGATCGCCCCACTGTTTGGCGTGTTTGGGCAGGATGTGCGCGTGCTGGCTGACCAGGTCCAGAACCATGAAATCATTGCCCAGCCCGTGCATCTTGGTAAAACGCAGCAGCATGGCTTACTCCGGCAGCAGGCTTTCGCCAGCATACAACTGGGCTACCGTCTCGCGGCGACGCACTTCAAATGCTTGATCACCGTCCACCAGCACCTCGGCGGCACGGCCGCGAGTGTTGTAGTTGGAACTCATGACAAACCCATAGGCACCCGCCGAATGCACGGCCAGCAGATCACCTTCTTCCAGGGCCAGCTGACGATCCTTGGCCAGGAAGTCGCCGGTCTCGCAGATCGGGCCGACGATGTCATAGGTGCGTGCTTCGCTTGCGCGAGGCGTCACGGCGGTGACATCCATCCAGGCCTGGTACAGCGCCGGGCGGATCAGGTCGTTCATCGCCGCATCGACGATGGCGAAGTCCTTGTTTTCGGTGTGCTTGAGGTACTCGACCTGGGTCAACAGCACGCCGGCGTTGGCGACGATATAGCGGCCCGGCTCGAACATCAGCGTCAGGTCGCGGCCTTCGATGCGTTCGCGCACGGCCTGGATATAGTCGCTAATCAACGGTGGCTCTTCGTCTCGATAACGTACGCCGACGCCGCCGCCCAGGTCGATGTGCTGCAGGTAGATGCCGCACTCGCCCAAACGATCGATCAAGGCCAGCAGACGGTCAAGGGCATCCAGAAAGGGTGGCAGTGTGGTCAGTTGCGAGCCGATATGGCAGTCGACACCCAGCACTTCCAGGTTCGGCAGTTGCGCGGCGCGGATGTACACCTCTTCGGCGTCGGCGATGGCGATGCCGAACTTGTTCTCTTTGAGACCGGTGGAAATGTACGGGTGGGTGCCGGCGTCGACATCCGGGTTGACGCGCAGGGAGATCGGCGCACGAACGCCCATCTCGGCGGCAACGACTTGCAGGCGCTCCAGCTCGTCGGTGGATTCGACGTTGAAGCAATGCACGCCGACTTCCAGGGCGCGGCGCATGTCTTCGCGGGTCTTGCCGACGCCGGAGAACACGATTTTCTCAGCCTGGCCGCCGGCGGCCAATACGCGTTCGAGCTCGCCACGGGAGACGATGTCGAAACCGGCGCCCATGCGCGCCAGGACATTCAGCACACCCAGGTTGGAGTTGGCCTTGACCGCGTAGCACACCAGATGCGGCACGCCATCGAGGGCGTCAGTGAACGAGCGGTATTGGGCTTCGATATGCGTACGTGAGTACACGTAGGTCGGGGTACCAAAGCGCTGGGCAATCGCGGACAGCGCCACGCCTTCCGCGAACAGCTCGCCGTCCCGGTAGTTAAAAGCGTCCATAAGTTTCCCTTAGTAGGTGTCGTGCTTATGCGCTTTTGACGGCTTTTGCGACGATTGCGCCTGTTCATTCGGATCTTTGCTGTCATCCGGCAGGTACAACGGGCCTTTCTGGCCACAGGCACTAACGAGGCAAGCGACCGCGACGAGCGCAGCAAGGGAAGAGATCAGGCGCTTCATGGCGAAATCCTTGAATATGCATTAATTGCGCCCGAGTATACCGACCACCCGGCAGCTTGCCTATGCGCCGCACTACCCGTCCGGCGGGGCTTTGCCGAGGAGCACAAGAAGCGGGCTACGCTACTTGATGATATTTCGTACTGCCATCTGTCATGAAATCGGTATCCTTTGCAATCGGCGAAGCGCGTCCGTATTGTGCCCCGCTTGAGCAAAACCAGACACTTTTGAGGTTGCCACAATGAGTTTGACCGAAGCCCGTTTTCACGACCTGGTGGATGCCACCCAGGAGAAGCTGGAAGATATTTTCGACGACAGCGACCTGGATGTGGATCTGGAAAACTCGGCTGGTGTGCTGACCGTCAAGTTCGAGAGCGGCCCGCAACTGATCTTCAGTCGCCAGGAGCCGCTGCGTCAGCTGTGGCTGGCTGCGCGCTCCGGTGGCGTTCACTTCGACTACGACGAAGAAAGCGGCAAATGGCAGTGCGACAAAAGTGAAGAGTTGCTGGGCGAAATGCTCGCGCGCCTCGTCGAGGAATATACCGGCGCCGAGCTGGATTTCGAAGAGATCTGACCGTGACCCAGCCTGTACCTGTACGCCCGCCCAAGCCGCTGTTCAGCAATGTCAGCCCGGCGGTGCCGTCACCTTGTATCAGTTTGTGTCGCCTGGACGAGCAGAAAGTCTGCCTCGGCTGCTTCCGCCACGTGGAAGACATCCGTGAATGGCGCTCCGCCGACGATGCGCGGCGCCGGGTGATCTGCGCGCAAGCTGAGCAGCGCAAGGCCCAAGCCTGACAGCATCTTGTTTATTTGTGACGCTGTGGTAGTGTCCGGGTACACCTCAACTCATCGAGGTCCGTGAGAACCCCGCCTTTTTCTGGCGGGGTTTTGCTTTTTTGTGCAGAAAAAAGGAGTCTGCCTGAATCATGACCGCACCTTCCATCATTCTTACCCGTCTTGACGTGCAGCGTCTTGAGCAACTGATCGACCGCTTGGGCGACGAGTTTCCCGGCGTCGAAGCGTTGCAAGCCGAACTCGACCGCGCCGAAGACGTGGTCGGTCACGATGAAGTGACTGCGGGTGTCGTGACCATGAACTCCAGCGTGCATTGCCGTGAGCAAAGCAGCGGCAAGGACTATCACCTGACGCTGGTCTACCCCAAGGACGCGAACGCCGACGAAGGCAAGATCTCGATCCTGGCTCCGGTAGGCAGTGCTTTGCTGGGGCTGCAAGTGGGCCAGCATATCGACTGGCCTGCACCGGGTGGCAAGACGCTCAAGCTGGAATTGCTCAGTGTCGAAGGCCAGCCCAAGGATGGCGGGGCTTTCTCGCTCTAAATCTGGCCCAGTGCGGCATTGAGGGACTGTTCCAGTTCGGCTTTGTAGCGCAGGTACAAATTGCTCGGGCTTTGCACATCACCGAGCAGTCCTGACAAGTCCAGATCAGTGATGTAGCAACGGTAACGTTCGGTTTCCCGGCGTTGCCCGACGATCTCCCGGGCGACCACGGCAAACAGTTGGTCGCCAAATTCCAGTTCGCAAAATTCCCGCTGATTGCAGTAAAGGGTGATCCCCACCTGGCCAGGCGCGCCTTTGCCGATAATTGCCTGCACGTCATAAAACGGCTTGTTGGCAGGGTTCTGCGGCGCCGGTCGTGGTTCCACGCCGCGGGCGCGGCTGCTGCCCGATGGCAATAACTGATAGTACAAGGTGTGCACTTCACCCAGGGGCTGTCGGGAATCCAGGGACGACAGCGCTTCGCGGCGATAGAGGATCGATTGCAGGAAGCGTTGCAGCGGAGCCAGCAGACTTTGTTCATCATGAAACGGCAAGCGCTGCTGCCAAAGCGCGTTGAATTCGTCGAGTACGTACAGCTGGGCGAAGCCTTCATTGACTCGATAGAACACTTGCACGCAATCGGCCTGGCCCATAGGCAGGAGCAGCGCCAGGTCATGGTCTTCCAGGGCCATGGCGTCAAGGTGCCAAGGGCTGTAGCTGGCCAGTTCCTCACTGAGGTAGGCAATCAGCGCGTCCTGGGTTGGCAGTGACACATGATTGGCCTGGCCCGGTGTCAGTTCCATGACGTGATAGTGCTGTTGCACCTGCAACAGGTAACGATGATTGCCTTGGCCAAGCAGCAGGTGTTGTGCGGTGTCGAACACCTCTTCTACACGCTGGGCAATGAACTGCGCACGGTTGTGGCAAAAACAACGCACTTGCAGCCGTGGCAGATGACCCAGCGGTAGTTGGTTGAGGTAATCGCGCAGGCAGTCGAGCAGGGCGTGGGGGCCGTCATAGCGGCTGACCATCACCTCGTTCCAGCTGTTAAGCATGACCTGGTCCAGGGTCAGCACCAGGTTTTCGCGTACACCGGCGTAGCTCAGGGAGTCGGTGCGCTCTGTTGTCATCAGGATATTCAGGTCGCGATGATGCTTGAGCGGGTCAACCCCGACGTTGATCAGCAACAGCACGTCTTCGGGCACTGCCGGGCGCAGCAAGCGGCTCTCATCGACACTGGCCAGGGGCAGGGCGATGGTCTGTTGCAGGCTGCCCAGCAGGTTGAACAACTCGAACTCGGTCATGTCGCTGACACCGGGGTGCAGCGCCAGGCGGGTACTGCTGTCGATCACGCCGTTGCGATGGCACCAGGTGAGCATTTCCAGCAGGTCCCGGCTGCGTTTGATCGGCGCGAAGTGCTCCCATTCCAGGGCCGTCAGGTTGCCGTTATACAAACCCCAATGGTGCTGGCCCGGCTCCTTGCGGTTGGGCGACTGCACCAGGGTCAGGGTGTCTTCGGCCAGGTCCGGGGCGATGCCTGGGTTAATGAACTCAACCTTGCCGGCCTTGCGTTCGAACGCCGCATACAAGCGCCGGCCCAGTACATTGAGGTCGCGTTTGTTGATCAGGCTGGCAGTCTGTTCGCTGCGGGCGAACTGGGTGAGGAAACGGTAGCTGTAGTTCAGTTCATTGACCAGAGCGCGGCGCTCGGAAGCAACCTGACGCACTTTCCACTGGCTGCGACTGTCCAGCAGGGCCAGTTGGCGCTGGTCCCAACCCCATTCCTGGGCCAGGCGTTCCAGCAGCAGTCGCTGCCAAGTGGGGGTGCGCTGGCCGGCGCTGAGCTTGCGGTTGATCTTCAGGTACAGGCTGCGTCGTACCAGTTCCAGGCGATCCGGCTCGTTGCGGGCCTTGAGGTATTCCTCGATGCGGCGATACACCACGATGTAAGGGTCCAGCTCATCCAGGTCCACTTGGTTGGCGAACACCGCTCGCTTGAAACGCAGGCTCAGGCAGTACACGTTCGGATGTTCGCTGGCGTAGACCTCGGTCAGCAGCAGCTTGAGCACCGATTTGTACGGTGACTCGATGCCCTTGAACAATTGCCACAGCCCGGCACCTATGAACTCGCCCGGCGGGATATGGGCCAAGTGACCCAGGTCGAGGGTTTCATCGGCGCGGATAAACCGCTTGGAAATCAGGGCGTGGGTAAATTCGGCGTAGCGCTTTTCTTCGTAGACCGGCACCAGCCACCAGATCGGCGTGCGCCCGGCCAGCCAGATGGCTGTGCGGTAGAACTCGTCCAGCAGCAGGTAGTGCTGGGTAGTACCGCAATCGTCGGAGCTTAGTTGCGTATCGCGTTCACCCAGGACAAAGCGTGTAGGTTCGATCAGGAAAAAATGCGCCTCGGCGCCCATGCTCAAGGCCCAGGCTTCCAGCAGTTGGCACTTCTTGCGCAGCTCTGCCAGTTCGCTTTCGTCCAGGTCGGGAGCGTGGCACACCCACACGTCCATATCGCTTTGATCGGCCTGGGCCAGCGTGCCGAGGCTGCCCATCAGGAACAGGCCGTGGATGGGGCGGGGCGGGTTGCCATGGCGCGGTTTATAGGAGAACGAGCGGGTCAGGCGTTGGGCTTCGGCCAGCGCCTGGGCGTCAGGTTCGAAATTCGACAGCCCCGCCGGGGTGCTGCTGGAGACATAGCCCGGCAACAGTGGGTGATTGACGTGGAAAAACAGCGGCAACAAGGTCAATACGCCTTGTTGGCGTGGTGTCAGCCCCTCGACAGCCCGGGCCATGCGGCCCTCATTGAGGGCCATGAAACGCGCGCGCAACTGGGTCAGCACCTTGCGGTCGATGCCTTCGTCCAGATCGGGGCGGATTTCGTGGGTGCGGGTCATGTCGAACTCGGTGGCTCGCTGGGCCCGACGTGGGCAGCCATGCAGGAGTCTACAGACAGTAGCGTAGGAGTTTTAGAGGGAAGTGGCTTTTTGGCGTCAGAATTTTTGCGCCACACAACAGCGCCCTCGGAGTCCGCAACGGGCGGACCCCATGGGCGGGATCAGGTGTCAGGCAGCTTCTTTTTTCGTTGTGTTCAAAATCGTCAGCAGGCTTTGGGTGTGTTGAGCTGCATCCCGACCCAGGCTGGTCAGGTAGCCGCCATCGGGTTGGGTAATCAGATCTTTGTCAAAAAGGCGCTTGGCAGCTGCGATGGCAGCGGAAGCGGCGGTCTGGTGGACTTTCAGACCCTCCTGGGAGCTGTCCAGGTTGAAGAGTGCAAGGATTTCCAGTTCGGCAACCAACTCGGGGGTATACGACATAAGGACTCCAGACTTTCTAAAATTTATTAGAGGCTAGCAGGCCATAAGGTGAACGCACTTTGCCGAACTGTCCAGCGTGTTGCTGCGTACTGGGATTATTCCTTTTCAGGCGGCAACTCCGGCAATGCTCGCAGCGCTGTTTCATACCATTGGGTATCGAATGCGCGGTCTTCGTCCAGCATGGCATCAATCTCGAAGGCCAGCACGTGAGCCATCAGATTCAGGATGTCGTCGCGCTCGTAGCCCACCAGGGTCAGTTTGTTGAACGTTGCCTTGGCCGCTGGCGGGTTGTCGCTTTCGATCTGGTTTTCGATGGCTTCGATCAGCGTGGTTTCGGTGAATTCTTCTTCGTCATTGTCGATATCGGTCGGCTCGCTCATGGCAGGCTCCTCAAGGAAAGGGTGCCAGTCTACCGCCATTCAGGCAGGTGATGCTGCTGGTCAGGCCGGGCGCCTGGAACTATAACTCTTGCAGCCAACCCCACACCCGGCCTGGAGGCATCTGCAATGCTCAAGCTCTACGGATTTTCAGTCAGTAACTACTACAACATGGTCAAGCTTGCACTTCTGGAGAAAGGGCTGGCTTTCGAGGAGGTGCCTTTCTATGCAGGCCAGACCCCCGAAGCCTTGGCGGTGAGCCCGCGAGGCAAAGTGCCGGTGCTGGGCGTCAAGCAAGGGTTTATCAATGAAACCAGCGTGATTCTGGAGTACATCGAACACACTCAGGAAGGCCCTTCATTGCTGCCGGCCGACCCTTTTCAACGGGCTCAGGTGCTGGCGCTGTGCCGTGAAATCGAGCTCTACATCGAACTGCCTGCGCGAGCGTGTTTCGCCGAGGCTTTTTTCGGCCTGACGGTGCCGGAGGCGATCAAGGAGAAATCCAGGGCCGAGCTGCTGCTTGGGATCGGTACGTTAGGTCGGCACGGTAAGTTCGCGCCTTATGTGGCAGGGGAGAGTTTCACGATTGCGGATTTGTATTTCATGTACAGCCTGAACCTGGCGTGCGGTGTGGGCGAGAAGCTGTTCGGGTTGGACCTGCTGGCGCAGTTGCCGCAGGCGAAGGCATTGCTGGGGCGCCTGAATGAAATGCCCAACGCGCAGAAGGTAGAGGCGGACAGGCAGGCGGCGATGCCTGCATTCATGGCGATGATTGCGGCCAAAAGGTGAGCAAATGTGGGAGGGGGCTTGCTCCCGATGGTGGTGTATCAGGTAAGAAAATCGTAGCTGACCCACCGCCATCGGGAGCAAGCCCCCTCCCACAGTTTTAGCGGCTGGCGAGCAATTCTTTGCCGCGCACGACCGCTGCCTTGACCTGTGCCGGCGCAGTGCCGCCCACATGGTTGCGGGCATTTACCGAGCCTTCCAGGGTCAGCACGGCAAACACATCCTGTTCGATCTGGTCGCTGAACTGGCGCAGTTCTTCCAGGCTCATTTCCGCCAGGTCCTTGCCGGTGTCCACCCCGTATTTCACCGCGTGGCCGACGATTTCGTGGCAGTCACGGAACGGCAGGCCACGGCGCACCAGGTAGTCCGCCAGGTCGGTTGCCGTGGAGAAACCCCGCAGGGCTGCTTCACGCATGATCGCGTGTTTGGGCTTGATCGCGGGGATCATGTCGGCAAAGGCGCGCAGCGAATCACGCAGGGTGTCCGCGGCGTCGAACAGCGGTTCCTTGTCTTCCTGGTTGTCCTTGTTGTAGGCCAATGGTTGGCCTTTCATCAGGGTCAACAGGCCCATCAGCGCGCCGAATACACGGCCGCTCTTGCCGCGCACCAACTCAGGCACGTCAGGGTTTTTCTTTTGCGGCATGATCGAGCTGCCGGTGCAGAAGCGGTCCGGCAGGTCGATGAACTGGAATTGGGCACTGGTCCATAGCACCAGTTCTTCGGAGAAGCGCGACAGGTGCATCATCGCGATACTGGCGGCGGCACAGAATTCGATGGCGAAGTCGCGGTCCGAAACGCCGTCCAGGGAGTTGCCGCCCACGGCGTCAAAACCCAGCAGTTGCGCGGTGTACTCGCGGTCGATCGGGTAGGTGGTGCCGGCCAGCGCAGCGCTGCCCAACGGCATACGGTTGGCGCGCTTGCGGCAATCGACCAGGCGCTCGTAATCGCGACTGAGCATTTCGAACCAGGCCAGCAGATGGTGGCCGAAGGTCACTGGCTGTGCGGTCTGCAAGTGAGTGAAGCCGGGCATGATGGTGTCCGATTCACGCTCGGCCTGCTCCAGCAAACCTTTTTGCAGGCGGGTGATTTCGCCCAGGATCAGGTCGATTTCATCGCGCAGCCACAGGCGAATATCGGTGGCTACCTGATCGTTACGGCTGCGGCCGGTGTGCAGTTTCTTGCCGGTCACGCCGATGCGATCGGTCAGGCGTGCCTCGATGTTCATGTGCACGTCTTCCAGATCGACGCGCCAGTCGAACGTGCCTGCCTCGATTTCACCGCGGATGGTGGTCAGGCCGTCGATGATGCTGTCACGCTCGGCGTCGGTCAGCACGCCGACCTTGGCCAGCATCGTGGCATGGGCGATGGAGCCCATGATGTCGTGGCGGTACAGGCGCTGGTCGAAGGTGACGGAGGCGGTGAAGCGCGCGACGAAGGCGTCGACGGGTTCACTGAAGCGGCCGCCCCAGGACTGGTTGGTCTTGTCGGTGCTCATGGATTCGCTCGTGATCTGCTTGAAAGAGGCATGAAGGTGTACCGGCGATAATAACAGGGTTGCCCGTGAAGGCGGTGCCGCGGGTGATCGGCAATTTTATTTGTGTCGTAGATGGCTAAGTGCCTTGCCGCCGAACGCATCCGGGACGAGACTGGAGATACGTACTTATTGAAACGATATTTGACGATTGAGCAATATCGTCTCAGTGAGCGTCTACAGTTGGACTGCTAGTGTGTGAATGCACCAAAGTCTGGTGATGCGGTCATAACCAGACTATCCATTAAACAGGGGGGTATTCGGATTGTGTATCAGTGAACCCTACGACGATGCCCGAAGGCAGCAGGTCTTGGGCGCTATTGAACAGGTCCGGGTAAATTTGGGTGCCGCTCTCAGGGCACTTTTTGCCGCTCGCGCTAGTCTTAGCGTGGATCGCTGTGACGCAAGTCACCGCACCTGTCTACGCTATCCTTGTGCGAGACTCACGCAGGAATCCAGCGCAATATGAATGTCCTGATCGTTGATGACGAACCCCAAGCCCGCGAGCGACTGAGCCGTCTTGTCAGTGAACTCGAGGGTTATACAGTCCTTGAACCGAGTGCCACCAGCGGTGAGGAGGCGTTGACGCTGATCGACAGCCTCAAGCCGGATGTGGTGCTGCTCGATATCCGTATGCCGGGCTTTGATGGCCTGCAAGTCGCTGCCCGCCTGAGCGAGCGCGAATCGCCACCTGCCGTGGTGTTGTGCGCGGCCCAGGAAGAGTTCTCTGCACAGACGCTGGAAGACAGCGGTGTCAGTTTTCTCGTCAAGCCGGTCACCGCCGAGGCCTTGCTCAAAGCCTTGAAAAAAGCCGAGCGTCCCAGCCGTGCCCAACTTGCCGCACTGACCCAGCCTGCGGCCCAAAGTGGTAACGGGCCACGCAGCCACATCAGTGCGCGCACCCGCAAAGGCATCGAGCTGATCCCGCTCAACCAGGTGGTCTACTTTATTGCCGATCACAAGTACGTGACCCTGCGCCACGAAGCTGGCGAAGTGCTGCTGGATGAGCCGCTCAAGGCTCTTGAGGATGAATTCGGCGACCGTTTTGTGCGTATCCATCGCAACGCGCTGGTAGCCCGCGAACGTATCGAGCGCTTGCAGCGCACACCCCTGGGGCACTTTCAGCTCTTCCTGAAGGGGCTCAATGGCGATGCGTTGATCGTCAGCCGACGCCATGTCGCCGGCGTGCGCAAGATGATGCAGCAGCTTTAGCCCAAGGGCTGGGGCGCGGTCTGCCTTCCTTATCCCGGTGCGATGTGGCCAGGGAGGCCCCGCACTTGCTGATTCAAATCAAAGCGTATTTGCCTGAGCTGTTATTATCCGCCGTATCTATTCAGTACGGATTGATCCATGTCCTCTCGCGAAATCCGCATCGCCACCCGTAAAAGCGCCTTGGCCTTGTGGCAGGCCGAATACGTCAAAGCACGCCTTGAGCAGGCTCATCCGGGCCTCAAGGTATCCCTGGTGCCCATGGTCAGTCGCGGCGACAAGCTGCTGGACTCACCCCTGTCGAAAATCGGCGGCAAGGGTCTTTTCGTCAAGGAGCTGGAAACTGCGCTGCTGGAAAACGAAGCCGACATCGCTGTGCATTCGATGAAAGACGTGCCCATGGACTTCCCTGAAGGCCTGGGCCTTTTTTGCATCTGCGAGCGCGAAGATCCGCGTGATGCCTTTGTTTCCAATACCTACGCTTCCCTGGATGACTTGCCGCTGGGCAGCATCGTCGGCACCTCCAGCCTGCGTCGCCAGGCTCAGTTGTTGACACGTCGGCCCGACTTGCAGATTCGCTTTTTGCGCGGCAACGTCAATACGCGCCTGGCCAAGCTGGATGCCGGCGAATATGACGCGATCATTCTTGCCGCCGCCGGCTTGATCCGCTTGGGCTTCGAAGATCGCATCACATCGGCCATCAGCGTCGAAGACAGCCTGCCCGCCGGCGGGCAGGGCGCAGTCGGCATCGAATGTCGGACCGTCGACAGCGAAATCCACGCACTGCTCAAGCCCCTCGATCACGCCGATACCGAAGTTCGTGTGACCGCCGAGCGCGCCCTGAACAAACACCTCAATGGCGGCTGCCAAGTCCCCATCGCCTGCTATGCCGTACTCGAAGGTGATAGCCTGTGGCTGCGTGGCCTGGTGGGGGATCCGGATGGCGGTACCCTGCTGACCGCCCAGGTGCGTGGGCCGCAACGAGATGCCACGGCCTTGGGGATTCAGGTTGCCGAGGAGTTGCTGGACAAAGGCGCCGGTGCCATTTTGCAAAAAGTCTATGGCGAGGCCGGTTCGCAGTGACCGACTGGCGAGTGCTGCTGACGCGGCCTGCCGAGGAGTCGACAGCCCTGGCGGCTTTATTGTCCCAGGCCGGTATATACAGCAGCCGTCTGCCGTTGCTGGAGACGCAAGCGTTAGCGGTCACGGCTGAGCAACAAGCGGTGTTTGACGCGTTGCAGCGTTATTGCGCGGTCATTGTTGTGAGCAAGCCGGCCGCGCGCCTGGCGCTGCAACGGTTGGGGAATGCCGTGCCGCCAATGCCGTGGTTCAGCGTCGGTGCGGCGACGGCGCAGATCCTCGCCGGTCATGGCCTCGACGTTCATTATCCCGCCACTGGCGATGACAGCGAGGCCTTGCTTCAATTGCCTGCATTGCGCGAGGCTATCGCACAGCCGGGCGCCAAGGTGCTGATCCTGCGTGGCGAGGGCGGCCGCGAGTTGCTGGCAGAGCGTTTGCGCGAGCAAGGTGCTAGTGTCGACTATCTGGAATTGTATCGGCGTTTTCTCCCGGTCTACGAGACGGGTGCGCTGATGCAACGCATCCGGTTGGAACGCTTGAACGGCCTGGTGGTCAGCAGTGGGCAGGGTTTTTTACACCTGCAAGCCCTGGCGGGCACCGATTGGCCACAGGTGGCACAGCTGCCGTTGTTCGTGCCCAGCCCGCGCGTCTATGAGATGGCGCGGGCCGCTGGCGCAAAAAAAGTTGTGGATTGTCGCGGCGCGAGTGCCGCGGCTTTGTTAGTGGCGTTGGGGAGCTATCCCGTTCCCACTCTCTGATACGCAAAGGACGGATACGTGAGCGAAACAGCCTTGCCTAAAGATGAAGCTCAGCCCGCGCTTGATGCGCCGGTCGAGACACCGGTCACCGCGCCGCGCCGTGGCAATGGCCTGGCGGTCGTCGCCTTGCTGCTAGGGGCTGCTGGCGTAGCTGCTGGCGGCTGGGGGATCTGGCAGGTCCGCGCCCTTCAAGCCAGCAGCCAACATCAATTGAGCCAAGTGCAGACCCTGGATGACCAATCCCAGAGCCTCAAGCAAAGCCAGCAACAGTTGGCCGCCCGTCTGGCGCAATTGCCGGGTGCGGACGAGCTGGAAGAGCGCCGCCGCCTGGTTGCCCAGTTGCAGGGCGATCAGCAACGCCTGAGCCAGCGCCTCGAAACGGTGTTGGGCGCCAGCCGCAAGGATTGGCGCCTGGCCGAGGCGGAGCATCTGATCCGTCTGGCCAGTTTGCGTTTGTCTGCCTTGCAAGACATCAACAGTGCGCAGTCGCTGGTCCAGGGCGCCGACGAGATTCTTCGCGAGCAGAGCGACCCAGGGGCTTTCACCGCCCGTGAGCAACTGGCCAAGAGCCTTGCCGCATTGCGCAGCACTGAGCAACCAGACCGCACCGGCCTGTACCTGCAACTGGCGGCCTTGCGTGACCAGGTCGTGCAACTGGCGGCGATTGCCCCGGAGTATCAGCTTACGGAACCTGCTTCCCAAGGGCGCCCCACCAGCGATACGCAGAACCAGTTGAGCCAGTGGTGGGAACAGATTTCCCGCTATTTCCGCATCGACTTCAACCCGGATGACAATATCCGGCCATTGTTGGCAGGCCAGGGTTTGAACCAAGTGCGCCTGGCCTTGAGCCTGGCGCTGGAGCAGGCGCAGTGGGCCGCGCTCAACGGCGAGTCGGCGGTATACAGCCGCTCGCTGGGCGAAGCGCGCAGCGTATTGCAAGACAACTTCAATCAGGACAACCCGCAGAGCAAGGCGATGCTGGCGCGTATCGCTGAACTTGAGCCCAAGGCCGTGTCGGTGGTGACGCCGGACCTGGCTGCGAGCCTGGCCGCCGTGCAGGCTTACCTTGAACGTCGTCATCTGTCTGCCGACGAAGCCAAGGCCGCGGCCGGCAAACCGGCGACCCAGGAGTAGAGCTGATGAAGCGTTTCTATGTGATCCTGGTGCTGGCGATTGCAGTCGCCCTCGCACTGGCCGTGGGTATTTCGAAACACACCGGCTACGTGCTGATTACCTATCCGCATTTGCTGCATTACGAGTCAAGCCTGTGGGCTACCCTGGTGGCGGTGTTTGCCATCGGCCTGGCGATCTACCTGGTTCGTGTGTTGCTGAGCCTGATCACCACCTCCGGTGGCGTGGTCAATCCATGGTCGCGACGCAACCGCAGCCGCCGTGTGCAGATCGCGATCGAGCAAGGCCAGATGGACCTTGCCGAGGGCCGCTGGGCCAGTGCCGAGCGCCACTTGCACCGCGCTGCCGAAGCAGAGCGTCAGCCGCTGCTCTATTACATCGGTGCTGCCCGTGCGGCCAATGAGCAGGGCCGCTATGAGGAATCCGACGGCTTGCTGGAGCGCGCCCTGGAGCGCCAGCCCCAGGCGGAATTGGCCGTAGCCCTGAGCCATGCGCAACTGCAGATGGACCGCGGCGATACTGAAGGCGCCCTGGTTACGCTTCAGGCGATGCACGAGCGTCACCCGCATAACGCGCAGGTACTCAGGCAGCTACAGCGCCTGCATCAGCAGCGTGGCGATTGGTCGTCGGTGATTCGCCTGCTGCCTGAGCTGCGCAAGGACAAAGTCTTGCCCGCCAGTGAGCTGGCCGAGCTGGAACGTCGTGCCTGGGGCGAAAACCTGAGCCTGGCTGCCCAGCGTGAGGAGCAGGGCGAGGCGGGCTTGCAGTCTCTGGAGCGTGCCTGGGAGCAACTGACTTCGGCCCAGCGCCAGCAGCCACAATTGGTGCTGGCCTATGCCGACCAGTTGCGTCGGCTAGGCGCGGATGCAAAGGCCGAGGAAGTGCTGCGTGGTGCCCTCAAGCGCGACTATGACAGCCATCTGATTCGGCTGTATGGCCTGTTGCGTGGCAGTGACCCGGCGCGCCAGTTGAAGTTTGCCGAAGGCTGGCTCAAGGACCATCCGGGCGATGCCAGCTTGCTGCTGACGCTTGGCCGTCTGTGCCTGCAAAACAGCCTGTGGGGCAAGGCGCGGGACTATCTGGAAAGCAGCCTGCAAGTTCAGCGCAACCCCGAAGCCTGTGCCGAATTGGCCCGCCTGCTGGCCCAACTGGGCGACACCGAGCGCAGCAACCAGCTGTTTCAGGAAGGTCTGGGGCTGCTCGACAATCGTCTGTTGTCCTCGCCTCTGCCAGTACCCGCGCGTATTTGAAGTAGGAAAGGGTGAATGGATTGGCTCGGATCTATCCGACACCCGATCCTTAAAACCCCAATAAACACTCGGTATAACTGACGTGATGACTAATTCCTACTTGTTGTAACTGGATTTCCGCCATGCCTTGGCGGAATGTCCTTGCTTCTTCGCGGAATTGTCTGCTCCGGGGCGTCTTGAAAGGGGTCGGGCCTTTCCTCTACCGTAGCGACCTATCTCTTGCAGTGCGGATAAACAATGTCTTTGGCCCCTTTACGCTCCTTGTTTTTGCTGGCGTTCATGGCGGGTGCGCTGACGTTGGGCGCGTCCTTCTATCTGGAATACGGCGCGTTGCTACAGCCTTGCTTTCTGTGCCAGGTACAACGTCTGCTTCTGGCCACTTTTGCGCTGATCAACCTGATGGCCGCCCTTCATAATCCCGGGCGCTCCGGCCTTTGCCTGTATGGGCTGGCGAGCACCGTGTGTGCATTATTGGGTGCCATCACTGCCGGGCGCCAAGTGCTATTGCAGAATATTCCGTCAGGTGCGGGCCGGGATTGCTGGCCCAGCCTGCACTACATGATCGAAAACCTGTCGTTCTGGCAGGCGGCGCGGTCAGTGTTCAACGGGACTGTCGATTGCGTTGAAATCAACTGGACGCTATTTGACCTGAGCCTGCCGGAGTGGAGCCTGTTGTTCTTTGTGGCGATGTTGATCCTGGGTGTCATGCAATGCTCGCGGCTGTTGTTCAGTAAGCATTTGCGCATCACAACGTCATGAAAACGGGACGCGCGTTGTAGGAGGGGATTAAACACTTGTATGAACATTCTCTCCTGCGTACCTTGAAGCCATAGTCCTGCGGGCATAATCTGGCCCGCACGCGTATCCAAACCATTTGTCAGACGCGGCTTTGTTCGACTGCTGCTTAATCCTTCAAGTGTTGCGCAGGTACAGAGCAGCAGCGCCCCTATAGGGAAGAGAGATCATCATGCTGGAAAGTTGTCAGAATGCTCAGGAACGTTGGGGTGGGGTGCACAAGCTGATCGACAGCTGGCTGAAGGCACGCCACGAACTGGTTCGGGCCTTTGATGCTCTCGGTGCCAAGCCCGAAGCATTGGGTGAGAATCGCGAGCCATTGCAGGATTTCTGTGGGGTACTGGTTGACTACGTATCGGCAGGCCATTTCGGCGTCTACGAGCAACTGACCAAAGAGGCGGAAGCCTTCGACGACCAGCGTGGCCTCGACCTGGCAGAGACTATTTACCCGCGCATCGATGTGATCACGGAAAAACTGCTGGCGTTCACCGACCTGTGTGACGCAGGGAAATGCGTAGCGGAAAAATTCAAAGAACTGGGCGCGCTGCTGCATGAACGTTTCGAGCTGGAAGACTGCTTGATCGAAGTACTGCACAACGCCCATAAGGAAGAGGCTGCCACCCAAGTCTGAAGCTTGGTAGGGAGATAAAAAACGGTGCGCATGTCGCACCGTTTTTTATGGGTCAGTGGCGAGTGCCGAGCAGTTCTATCTCGAACACCAGCGGTGTATAGGGCGGGATCAACTCACCTGCGCCGTCTGCGCCATAGGCCTGGGCTGAAGGAATCACCAGACGCCATTTCGCACCCACCGGCATCTGTTGCAATGCACTGTTCCAACCGCTGATCACGCTGTTCAGGCGAAACCATTGTGGTTGCGTACTTTTGTCAAAGACAGTTCCGTCAGGCAGTCGGCCCACGTATTTCACCTGCACTTCATCGCTGGCTAACGGCTTGTTGCCAGTGCCCGGTGCCAGCTCGGTGAGCAGAATCCCATTTGCCAATTCACGAACACCACTGGCGGCGTTTTCCCGAGTTAGAAATTGCTGTTCGGCGGCGAGTGCTTTTTCGCTTTGAGGTAGCTGGGCGTTGGCGGCGTTTTGCGCTTCGTGCTCGGTGAGAATCTGTTCGATGCGCGCGTTGTCGAGCGCCAGCGGCTTGCCTTGATAGGCTTGCTTGAGGCCGTCGATCAGGGCCTGGATCTGCAGGTCGGGGACTTCCTGGCGCAACCGTTCGCCGAGGCTTGCGCCCAAGCTATAGGCTAGATCATGCGCCTCTGTGGCAGTGTTTTTTGACGGCGATTGCTCGCTCGCATCGGCCACGAAGATCGCCAAGCCAAGCACTAGAAAAAGATAACGCGACATGGACATTCTCCCGGCGAAAGTGCGACGGATTATGCCAGTGTGAGTGCGTAAAAACTGGTGAGCATTTGCGTTATATCGATAAGAATTTTCGTACCGTGCAACGCAAGCCCAACGATACTGTCAACATGCGCTAGCGGCGGTAAGAGCAGAGGGCTAGTATGAGCCGCACCCACGTCAGCCAGGAGGTAAACCATGTCGGCCAAACAGAAGCCTGTAAATACCCCGTTGCACTTGCTCCAACAACTTTCGGGCAGCTTGCTCGAACATCTGGAAAGCGCATGTTCCCAGGCGTTGGCCGATGCAGAAAAACTGCTCGCCAAACTGGAAAAACAACGCGGTAAAGCGCAAGAAAAGCTGCACAAGTCCCGTACCAAACTGCAAGACGCCGCTACTGCCGGCAAGTCCAAGGCGCAAGCCAAAGCCAAGGGCGCAGTCAAAGAACTTGAGGACCTGCTGGATGCCCTCAAGGATCGTCAAGCTGAAACCCGCAGCTACATTTCCCAACTCAAAAAAGACGCTCAAGAAAGCCTGAAGCTGGCCCAAGGCGTTGGTCGTGTGAAGGAAGCCGTAGCTAAAGCGCTGGGGGCTCGTACACCCGCAAAAGTTGCAGCCAAGCCCGCTGCCAAAACCGCTGCTGCCAAGCCAGTTGCTAAAACTGCAGCTGCCAAACCAGCAGCCAAGCCAGCCGCTAAAACTGCAGCTGCCAAACCAGCAGCCAAGCCAGCCGCTAAAACTGCAGCTGCCAAACCAGCAGCCAAGCCAGCCGCTAAAACTGCAGCTGCCAAACCAGCAGCCAAGCCAGCTGCTAGAACCGCTGCCGCCAAACCAGCAGCCAAGCCAGCCGCTAAAACTGCAGCTGCCAAACCAGCAGCCAAGCCAGCCGCTAAAACTGCAGCTGCCAAACCAGCAGCCAAGCCAGCCGCTAAACCTGCAGCCGCGAAACCAGCAGCCAAGCCAGCCGCTAAACCTGCAGCCGCGAAACCAGCAGCCAAGCCAGCCGCTAAAACTGCAGCTGCCAAACCAGCAGCCAAGCCAGCCGCTAAACCTGCAGCCGCGAAACCAGCAGCCAAGCCAGCCGCTAAACCTGCAGCCGCGAAACCAGCAGCCAAGCCAGCCGCCAAACCTGCAGCCGCGAAACCAGCAGCCAAGCCAGCCGCCAAACCTGCTGCCGCGAAACCAGCAGCCAAGCCAGCCGCTAAACCTGCTGCTGCCAAACCAGCAGTCGCCAAGCCAGCAGTCGCCAAGCCAGCCACTCCAGCGGCACCGGCAGCATCCACCGCTCCAACCGCATCGGCCAGCACCACGCCTGCACCGGTAGCGCCAAGCACCACCCCAGCCAGCGCTTCCTAAGCGTCGGTGGCCGCGACGCGCAGCGCCTGCAGCGCGTCGTGGTCAAGGTTGGCGGCTTCGGTCGCCAGGCCTTCAAGCCATTCGTACTGACCCACCACCTCATTGATCGGCCATGCCTGCGCCAAGGTTTCCAGGCGCGCCAGCAGTGTTCGTTCAGCCTCCAGCTCCAGGGCTTTGACCCGCTCGCGCAACGATGCCAGCTGCGTATCCTGCTGCGCCAGGGCTCGCCATTGCACGCGCAGGTATCGCAACGGTTCGACAACCTGCACCCGCCACGGACGGGCAAGCTGTTGCAGCGCCTGCACCCGCTCAGGTGTATGTGCCACACCGCGCCGCTCCAGCCAGGCACCACACAGCAGCAGGCATACATCCGCGCCTTGTTCCTGCAAACGCAGGCAAGCGGCCTCTACACCCGGGCGAGCGTAGGTAGAAAGGGCAAAGCTCCACAGGTCAGCGCACATATTCACACCCAAGCCAGCGGCCAACGAAGCTGGTAGACTCCGCCGCCATTATGATCCGACTTCAAAGCCTAACATTACAGCGTGGCCCGCAACGTCTTCTCGAAGACGCCGAGCTGACCCTGCACGCCGGTCACAAAGCCGGCCTGATCGGTGCCAATGGCGCCGGCAAATCCACGTTGTTCGCCTTGCTGCTCGGTGAGCTGACCCCGGATTCCGGGGACTGCCTGCTGCCGGCCGACTGGCGCATCGCCCATATGCGCCAGGAGATCGACACCCTGGACCGCATCGCGATCGACTACGTGCTCGATGGCGACCTGCGCCTGCGCCAGGTGCAACACGACCTCGCCGAAGCCGAAAAAGCCCAGGACGGTGCCGCCCAGGCCCGTCTGCACGCCGAGCTGGACAGTGCCGACGGCTACACCGCCGACGCCCGTGCCCGCAAAATGCTCGCTGGCCTTGGCTTTACCAACGAACAGATGGACCGCCCGGTCGCCGACTTCTCCGGCGGCTGGCGCATGCGCCTGAATCTGGCCCAGGCACTGATGTGCCCCTCCGACCTGTTACTGCTCGACGAACCGACCAACCACCTGGACCTCGATGCGATCCTGTGGCTGGAAGATTTCCTCAAGAGCTACCAGGGCACCTTGCTGCTGATTTCCCACGATCGGGATTTCCTCGACGCCGTGGTCGACAACATCGCCCACGTCGAACAGAAGAAAATCACCCTCTACCGTGGCGGCTATACCGCGTTCGAACGTGCCCGTGCCGAGCGCCTGGCCCAGCAGCAACAGGCCTTTGAAAAGCAACAGGCGCAACGTGCGCACATGGAAAGCTACATTGCCCGCTTCAAGGCCCAGGCCACCAAGGCCCGTCAGGCCCAGAGCCGCATCAAGGCGCTGGAGCGCATGGAAGAACTGTCGGCGGCCCACGTCGATTCGCCGTTCGATTTTGTGTTCCGTGAGTCGGTGAAGATCTCAAGCCCCCTGCTCGATCTGTCGGACGCTCGCTTGGGCTACGGCGACAAGACCATCCTGGAGAAGGTCAAGCTGCAGCTCACGCCGGGCGCACGCATTGGTTTGCTCGGCCCCAACGGCGCGGGCAAGTCGACGCTGATCAAGAACCTGTCGGGTGAGCTTGAGCCACTGGCTGGCCGCCTGACCCGTGGCGAGAACACGGTGGTGGGCTACTTCGCCCAGCATCAACTGGACTCGCTTGATGCCAAGGCCAGCCCGCTGTTGCACCTGCAACGCCTGGCGCCCACCGAGCGCGAGCAAACCCTGCGCGACTTCCTCGGCGGTTTCGACTTCCGGGGGGCGCGTATCGACGAGCCAGTGCTGAACTTCTCCGGGGGTGAAAAAGCCCGCCTGGCCCTGGCCCTGATCGCCTGGGACCGCCCGAACCTGTTGCTGCTCGATGAGCCGACCAACCACCTGGACCTGGAGATGCGCCTGGCACTGACCATGGCCCTGCAGGAGTTCAGCGGTGCGGTACTGGTGGTGTCTCACGATCGCCACCTGCTCAAGAGCACCACCGACAACTTCCTGCTGGTGGCCGACGGCAAGGTCGAAGAATTCGACGGCGACCTGGACGACTACGCACGCTGGCTGACCGATTACCGCCTGCGCAATGCGCCGGCCAGCAACACCCCGGTCAACCCGGACAAGACCGACAAGAAAGCCCAGCGCCAGGCCGCCGCCGCGCTGCGCCAGCAGCTGGCGCCGCACAAGCGTGAGGCCGACAAGCTGGAAGCCGAGCTGGGCAAGGTGCACGAGCGCCTGGCCAAGATCGAAACCAGCCTGGGTGATAGCTCCGTGTACGAGGCGGCGCGCAAGGATGAGCTGCGTGACCTGCTGGCCGAACAGGCCAAGCTCAAGGTGCGCGAAGGGCAATTGGAGGAAACCTGGATGGAGGCCCTCGAACTGCTCGAAACCTTGCAAGCGGAGCTGGAGGCGCTGTCCTGATGGAAGCGTTGCAACTGCCGGTACCGGCGCAATGGGTCGAGCCCGTATGGATCGGCGTGCAAATCCTGCTGATCCTGCTGGCCGGCTACCTGGCCCAGCGCTTCGTCGCCAAGGGCCTGACGCGCCTGGGTGAGCGTTACCCGTTCCCGCCGCAACTGCTGATGCCCCTGCGCGGCGGCTTGCGCTGGCTGATCATGGGCAGTGCGCTGATCTTTGTGCTGGGGCGCCTTGGGGTGTCTGCCACGGTGTTGTGGACGGCGCTGTCAGGGTTTGTCGCGGTAGCGGCAGTGGCGTTCTTCGCCATGTGGTCGGTGCTGT
Source organism: Pseudomonas sp. HN8-3 (assembly GCF_020790195.1). NCBI lineage: Bacteria > Pseudomonadati > Pseudomonadota > Gammaproteobacteria > Pseudomonadales > Pseudomonadaceae > Pseudomonas > Pseudomonas sp. HN8-3. Next base: position 5,790,020 of record NZ_CP086206.1, on the reverse strand, counting down.
CCAACCTGTTGTGCGCAATTCTGATCTTCACCGTCGGGCCGTTCCGCCTTGGGGATATTGTCGAGCTGGTGGACACCGTCGACAAACCCGGCGTGAAGGGCAGGGTCGTGGCGATCAACCTGCTTTACACCACATTGATCGAAGTAGAAGAAGCCGGGACCAGCAGCGCGATGGTGCAAGTGCCTAACAGCTTGTTCTTTCAGCGCTCGGTGCGCCGTTGGCCTGGCACCCATGTATTTCCGGGCGACCGCTAGCGTTTACATCTTGTAAAAATCTATAGCCAGCCTTCGGTCGGTAGAGTTAGCTTAATGGCACAATCGCTGACTCCCTTCTGAGGTGCGCAATGGCTCTCGACACATGGCTGGCCTTTTTCCTGGCCAGTTGGATCATCTCCCTTTCTCCTGGCGCCGGTGCCATCGCCTCGATGTCCAGCGGCCTGCAATACGGTTTTGTCCGTGGCTACTGGAACGCCATTGGCCTGCAACTGGGCCTGGCGATGCAGATTGCCGTGGTCGCGGGTGGCCTGGGGGCCATTCTGGCGGCGTCGTCTACCGCGTTCTATGCGATCAAATGGTTTGGCGTGGCCTACCTGGTGTACCTGGCCATCAAGCAATGGCGCGCCCTGCCCATGGACATGACCGATGACGCCGCCGTGCGCCCGATCGGGAAGCCGATGGCGATGATGTTCCGCGGCTTTTTGGTCAACGCCAGCAACCCCAAGGCCCTGGTGTTCATGTTGGCGGTGTTGCCGCAATTCGTGAACCCGCAGGCGCCGCTGTTGATTCAGTACCTGATCCTCGGTGCGACCATGATCAGCGTCGATATGATCGTGATGGCGGGTTACACGGGGTTGGCGTCGAAAGTCTTGCGTCTGTTGCGTACGCCTAAACAACAGAAACGCGTAAACCGCACATTCGCAGGTTTGTTTGTCGGCGCTGCGGGTTTCCTTGCGAGCCTGCATCGCGCTACGGCGTAATTGCCGAAACCGAATCGAAATGTGGGAGGGGCAAGCTCCCTCCCATATTGGATTTAGGGGTGATATGAAATAACACCTTGAGTCGAATTCATTAAAGCTCAACAATAGTGTTACTTCGTATTTCCACTTGAGATTCATTCATGACTGCCCCTTTCCGCTTTCTTGCGTGGCTGCTGTTGCCGGCGCTGATGTCGTGCAGCTTCAATCTCTTGGCCGCGACCGCCGAAGGCGCGCCACAGGCCCTGCATTTGCTGGATTACATCGGCGCCGACTACCCGCCTACGGTAGAGGCAGGCAAGGTGGTAGACGACTCGGAATACCGCGAGCAGGTGGAGTTTCTCGGAGTGCTGCAGGGTTTGGTGGCTGATCTGCCCGACAAACCCGAGCGCGCTGAGTTGATAAGCGGCGTTAATGAATTGCTGGCGGCGGTCACCGCCCATCAGGACGGCGCGAGCGTGGCCCGCCAGGCTCGTCAGTTGGGCGCCAAGCTGGCCGTGGCGTATGAAGTCAGCCAAGCACCGGCCATCACGCCGGACCCGACACGCGGCGCGCCGCTTTATGCCCAGCATTGTTCGGTGTGCCACGGCACTGTCGGCGCCGGTGATGGTCCGGCTGGCATGGGCATGACGCCGCCCCCCGCTAACCTGCGTGACGCCACGCGCCTGGATCGCTTGAGCCTGTATGCGATCTACAACACCCTCGGTCTGGGTGTCGAAGGCACTGATATGCCGTCGTTCGCTGACCAACTGGACGATCGCCAGCGCTGGGACCTGGCGACCTATATCGCCGGTTTCACCGCCGACCCGGCTGCCGCCAAAAGCGAGCAGGCGTTCAACCTCGCCGACCTGGCGCGCCAGACCCCCAATGAAGTGCTCGCCGCTGACGGCCCTGGCGCTGCGGCGACGTTCCGCGCCCAGCGTGCTCAGCCGCCACAGGTTCAACGTGGTCCCGCGCAGTTGCTCGACTACACGGCCGCCACGCTGGACAAGAGCCTTGCGGCCTTCCGCAACGGCGACCACGAGCAGGCCTATGATTTGTCCGTCGCTGCCTACCTGGAAGGCTTCGAGCTGGTGGAAAGCTCCCTGGATAACGTCGACGCCAATGTGCGCAAAGACACCGAGAAGGCCCTGATGGCCTATCGGCAATCGTTGCAGGATGGTTTGCCTATGGAGCAGGTGCAGCAGCGTCTGGACGTTGCCAAAGGCAAACTCACTGAATCCGCCGGCTTGCTGGGCGGCGATGGCCTGAGCTGGTCATTGAGCTATATCTCTGGCCTGCTGATCCTGTTGCGCGAAGGCCTGGAAGCGATTCTGGTGCTAGCGGCGATCCTCGCCTTCCTGCGTAACACCGGCCAGCAGTCGGCGGTTCGCAGCGTCAACGTCGGTTGGGGCCTGGCGCTGTTGGCAGGCTTGGCTACGTGGGCCTTGGCGGCGTATGTGATTGACGTCAGCGGGGCCCAGCGAGAACTGCTCGAAGGCTGCACGGCGCTGTTCGCCAGCGTGATGGTGCTATGGCTCGGCGTGTGGATGCACGACCGGCGTCACGCGGCGGCCTGGCAGGATTACATCAAGAGCAGCCTGGTGGGCGGCGGCGGCCGTTTCGGTTTTGCCGTGCTGGCGTTCTTCTCGGTTTATCGCGAGCTGTTCGAAGTGATCCTGTTCTACGAAACCCTGTGGCTGCAGGCCGGCCCTGCCGGGCACAACGCGGTGCTGGCCGGTGGTGCCACTGCGCTGGTGCTGCTGGTGGGCCTGGCCTGGGTGATCCTGCGTGGCTCGGCGAAGTTGCCGTTGGCGCTGTTCTTCGGCATCAACGCTGCGTTGCTGTGCGCACTGTCGGTGGTGTTCGCCGGGCACGGTGTCAAGGCCTTGCAGGAGGCGGGCATCTTCGGCACGCGGCCGGTGGCGTTTTTTGACTTCGACTGGCTGGGCATCCATGCCGATGCGTATTCGTTGGGCGCGCAGGCTGTGGCGATCCTGGCGATTGTGGTGCTGTATGGCCGCAGCCGGCTGACCGAGAAGCGCCGGGCGGCGGCGTAGCATGCGGGTATGGATCGACGCCGACGCCTGCCCTCGGGCGGCCAAGGACCAGGTAGTGAAGTTTGCCCTCAAGCGCCAGTTCGAGGTGGTGCTGGTGGCCGGGCAGAGCCAGATCAAGCCGAGCTTTTCCTGTGTGAAGCTGATCGTGGTGCCCAGTGGCCCCGACGCGGCCGATGATTACCTGGTTGAGCACGCCGTACCCGGCGAACTGGTGATTTGCAGTGACGTGCCCTTGGCCGATCGGCTGGTGAAGAAGGGCGTCACGGCCCTCGATCCGCGAGGCAAGGAGTTCAGCCCTGCGAACATGAGTGAGCGCCTGGCGGTGCGCAACCTGTTCACCGACCTGCGTGAGCAAGGTCAGATGGGCGGCGGACCACCGCCCCATGGCGAGAAGGATAAGCAGGCGTTTGCCAATGCCCTGGACCGAATCCTTACACGTCTTATGCGCCCAGCCTGACCTGTGGCGAGGGAGCAAGCTCCCTCGCCACAGGCGCCTACCCGTCAGTCGTTCTCGTGGGTCAACTCCAGCACCCGATCCACCAACTTGTTGATCCCTGACGCCACTTCACTGATGTTCTTGCCGAGCATATACGCCGGCGTACTGACCAGCTTGCGCGCCTTGTCCTCGACGATATCTTCCACCGTGCATTCGTGGTGCGTGGCGCCCATCTTGTCCAGGGCAGCCGCTGTGTCGGCATCGTTACCGATGGTGCAGGTCACGCCAGGGCCGTAGATCTTCGCGGCCAGGGCCGGAGAGATGCAGATCAACCCCACCGGCTTGCCTGCTTCGGCAAACGCTTCAGCCAGTTCCAGCACCTGCGGGTTGACGCTGCAGCCGGCGCCCTCCACGGCGAAGTTCGACAGGTTCTTCGCTGCGCCAAACCCGCCCGGCACGATCAGGGCGTCGAAGTCGGCGGCATTGGCTTGGCCAATATCCTTCACTGCGCCCCGGGCGATACGCGCAGACTCCACCAGCACATTGCGCGACTCGGGCATTTCTTCGCCGGTGAGATGGTTGATCACGTGCAATTGCGCAATATCGGGTGCAAAGCATTCCACTTGAGCGCCGCGCTGGTCCAGGCGCAGCAACGTGATCACGCTCTCGTGAATCTCTGCGCCGTCGTATACGCCACAGCCGGAAAGGATCACTGCAATCTTTTTGCTCATGGGCATTTCTCCTGATTCATGGCGTTAAATGTCTACTAATTTGTAACCTGTTGCCAATGGGATCTCACGTCGCTGCACCTAATCTTGATGTAACAAAAATAGACCGGACTAGCCCATGGACTTTGTGCCTTACGCAGTACCGTTTTTTATCGCCCTGATCGTTGTGGAGCTGCTGGCCGACCGTTGGCGCGGTGCACGCAACTACCGAGTAGCGGACGCCATCAACAGCCTCAGCACCGGTGTGCTGTCCACCACGACCGGTTTGCTGACCAAGGGCGTGGGCCTGTTGACCTACGCGTTCGCCCTCAAGCACCTGGCGCTCATCGAGCTGTCGACCCAGAGTGCCTGGACCTGGGTGTTCGCCTTTGTGTTCTATGACTTCTGCTATTACTGGCTGCATCGCATGGGCCATGAGCGCAATATCCTGTGGGCCGCGCATTCGGTGCATCACCAGAGCGAGGACTACAACCTCACCACCGCCTTGCGCCAGACCAGCACCGGTTTTCTGCTGAGCTGGATCTTCTACCTGCCTCTGGCTGTGGTCGGCGTGCCGCTGGTGGTGTTTATCAGCGTGGCTTCGCTCAACCTGTTGTATCAATTCTGGGTCCATACCCGCCACGTTCCCAAGCTGGGCTGGTTTGAGTGGTTCTTCGTGACGCCGTCCAATCATCGGGCCCACCACGCACAGAATGCTCTCTACATGGATCGTAACTACGGCGGGGTGTTCATTATTTGGGACCGGCTGTTCGGTACTTTTCAAGAGGAAGACGACAACGAGCCGGTGATCTTTGGGGTAACCACACCCCTGGCCAGTTGGAACCCGCTGTGGGCCAACCTGCAGTTTTATGCGCAGTTATGGAGTGACGCCCGGCGCACCGAGAGCTGGTGGGACAAGTTGCGCATCTGGTTCATGCGCACCGGCTGGCGCCCGGCGGACGTCAAAGCCAAATACCCGATAGCCAAGCCGGACCTGAGCCAGTTTCGCAAGTTCGAAGTGCCTTTGGATGCGCGGCAGCAGGTCTACATCGCCTTGCAATTTGCTGCTTATGTGGGCTTTGGCAGTTATCTGATGAATTTCGGTGAGGGCTTGCCTGCGGCGGCGTTGGTGCTCGGCTGGGGCGCGATGGCCCTGGGCCTGTTTACGTTGGGGGTGGCACTGGAGAATCGCCCATGGGCGTTGAAGGCCGAGCTGGCGCGCCTGGCGCTGAACCTGCCGTTGGTATGGCTGGCGCCGCTGGTCGGCTTGTGGCCTGCCAGCCCTCTCGCCTGGCTGGGCCTGGCGAGCTACAGCCTGCTCAGCGTGATTGGTCTCTACTGTTGCAGAGGCCGTTTTACTCGGTTGGCGTCTTAGGCGTTTCGACCGAGGCTTGCTCGACAGCCTGTCGCGCCTTGGCCTCGGCACACGCTTGGCGGGCGATGCGAGCATTCTTGAAGCGACGTCGCAGCCACAGGCCAAAACCCAGCACCAGCAAGGCGCCCAGTACCCATAGCTCGTACTTCTTGACGCTGCCGAGCATACCTTCCAGCACCGCACCGAAATGATAGGCCGCAGCCCCCAGTGCAGCGGCCCAGATCGCCGCACCAATACCGTTGAGGATCAGGTAGCGCATCGGCGGGTAACCGGACAGGCCTATCGCCACGGGCATCACCGTGCGCAACCCGTAGACAAAGCGAAAGCTCAGTACCCAGATATCCGGGTGCTTGCGGATATGCTCCAGTGCCTTGTCGCCCATCAACTGCCACCGCGGCTTGCGTGCCAGCAGCTTGCGGCCGTGCTTGCGCCCCATGTAGTACCAAAGCTGGTCGCCGGCATAGCTGCCAAAAAAGGCAACGACCACCACCAGGTTGATATCCATGTAGCCACGAAACGCCAGGAAGCCTGCGAGTACGAGGATGGTCTCGCCTTCGAAAAACGTGCCGAGAAAGAGGGCAAAGTAGCCGAAGTCATGCAGAAATTGTTGAAGCATGGTCTGGGGTGCTGGCGAAATGAACGCGCAGCCTACGCCTTCACGAAGATTCATGAAAGTATCGAGATGTGTCACGAAGTGAACAATTCCTACATAAATGACGAATGCGACTACAGGTCGCATCGATAAGCACAACTGTCATTCCTTCGTCATAATGGCCGCTTATAACTGCAACGCTCGCCCGTAAACGCGGGCTCAGGAGTCTGTCGTGAGCTTTACCCCTGCCAATCGCCTGTTCCCCGCCACTCGTCTGCGTCGCAATCGTCGTGATGATTTTTCTCGCCGCCTGGTACGTGAAAATGTACTGACGACGAACGATCTCATCCTGCCGGTCTTTGTGCTCGACGGTGAAAATCGTCGGGAAGCAGTCGCCTCGATGCCGGGTGTGGAGCGTTTGAGCATTGATCAGTTGCTGATCGAGGCGGCCGGTTGGGTCGAACTGGGGATCCCGGCACTGGCGCTGTTTCCGGTGACCCCACCGCAGCTCAAGTCTCTGGACGCCGCCGAAGCCTGGAACCCGCAAGGGATCGCGCAGCGCGCCACCCGTGCCCTGCGCGAGCGCTTCCCGGAGCTTGGGGTGATCACTGACGTGGCGTTGGACCCGTTCACCACGCACGGCCAGGATGGCATTCTTGACGAAGAGGGTTATGTTCAGAACGACATCACCGTCGATGCACTGGTCAAGCAGGCTTTGTCGCACGCAGCGGCGGGCGCCCAGGTGGTTGCGCCGTCGGACATGATGGACGGGCGTATCCAGGCGATTCGCGAAGCCCTTGAGCTGGCCGGTCACGTCAATGTACGAATCATGGCCTACTCGGCCAAATACGCCAGCGCCTATTACGGCCCCTTTCGCGATGCGGTGGGGTCGGCGCTGAACCTGGGCAAGGCCAACAAGGCTTCGTACCAGATGGACCCGGCCAATAGCCAGGAAGCGCTGCACGAAGTGGCGGCCGACCTGGCCGAAGGCGCAGATATGGTGATGGTCAAGCCCGGGATGCCGTACCTGGACATCCTTTATCGGGTCAAAGAGGAATTCAAAGTGCCGACCTTTGTCTATCAGGTCAGCGGTGAATACGCCATGCATATGGCGGCGATCCAGAATGGTTGGTTGAGTGAAGGGGTGATCCTCGAATCCCTGACTGCCTTTAAACGTGCCGGCGCTGATGGCATTCTGACCTACTTCGCCGCCCGCGCTGCCCAATTGCTTAGAGAGCAACAATAGCCCTCACAGGAACACTCGATGAATACCGAAGGACTCTCCGAAGTTGCCGTAAAAGACGCTCACCCGGTGGTTGAACAAGTTTCCCAGACCCCGCCGGAGCTGGAGCCTGCCCCGCCAGCGGTGGTTGCCGAAGCACCTGCGCCGGCACCGGTGGCCGTGGTCACCAACCTGGATGACAGCAGCCTGTACATCCATCGCGAGTTGTCACAACTGCAATTCAACATCCGCGTGCTGGAGCAGGCGCTGGATGAGTCCTACCCGTTGCTGGAGCGGCTGAAATTCCTGCTGATCTTCTCCAGCAACCTGGATGAGTTCTTCGAGATTCGCGTTGCCGGCCTCAAGAAGCAGATCACCTTCGCCCGTGAACAAGCCGGGGCCGACGGCCTGCAACCGCACCAGGCGTTGGCGCGCATCAGTGAGCTGGTACATGGTCATGTGGACCGCCAGTACGCAATCCTCAACGACATCCTGCTGCCGGAACTGGAAAAGCATCAGGTCCGCTTCATTCGTCGTCGTCACTGGACCGCCAAGATCAAGACCTGGGTGCGCCGTTACTTCCGGGACGAGATTTCGCCGATCATTACCCCCATCGGCCTGGACCCTACGCACCCGTTCCCACTGCTGGTGAACAAGAGCCTCAACTTCATCGTCGAGCTTGAAGGTATCGATGCCTTCGGTCGCGATTCGGGTCTGGCGATTATCCCGGCCCCGCGTCTGTTGCCACGCATCATCAAGGTACCGGAAGAGGTAGGGGGCGCTGGCGACAACTATGTATTCCTGTCGTCGATGATCCACGCCCACGCCGATGACCTGTTCCAGGGCATGAAGGTCAAGGGCTGCTACCAGTTCCGCCTGACCCGTAACGCCGACCTGGCACTGGATTCCGAAGACGTCGAAGACTTGGCTCGCGCCCTGCGTGGCGAGCTGTTCTCGCGGCGTTATGGCGATGCGGTGCGTCTGGAAGTGGCGGATACCTGCCCTAAACACCTGTCGGACTACCTGCTCAAGCAGTTCAACCTCGCCGAATCCGAGTTGTATCAGGTCAACGGCCCGGTGAACCTGACGCGCCTGTTCAGCATTACCGGCCTGGACAGCCATCCGGAGCTGCAATACAAGCCGTTCACGCCACAGATCCCGAAACTGCTGCAAAACAGCGAGAACATCTTCAGTGTTGTGAGCAAGCAGGACATTCTATTGCTGCACCCCTTCGAGTCGTTCACCCCAGTGGTCGACCTGCTGCGCCAGGCGGCCAAGGACCCGCATGTTCTGGCCGTGCGCCAGACCCTCTACCGCAGTGGCGCCAACTCGGAAATCGTCGATGCGTTGGTGGATGCTGCGCGTAACGGCAAGGAAGTCACCGCGGTGATCGAGTTGCGTGCGCGCTTTGACGAAGAGTCCAACTTGCAACTGGCCAGCCGTCTGCAAGCCGCCGGTGCGGTGGTGATCTACGGCGTGGTCGGCTTCAAGACCCATGCCAAGATGATGTTGATCCTGCGCCGCGAGGCCGGGGAGATCGTGCGCTACGCCCACTTGGGCACCGGCAACTACCACGCCGGCAACGCCAAGCTCTACACCGACTACAGCCTGCTGACATCCGACGACGCACTGTGCGAAGACGTCGGTAAGTTGTTCAGCCAGTTGATCGGCATGGGCAAGACCCTGCGCATGAAGAAACTGCTGCACGCGCCATTCACGCTCAAGAAGGGCATGCTCGACATGATTGCCCGCGAGACCCAGTTTGCCCTCGACGGCAAACCGGCGCACATCATCGCCAAGTTCAACTCGCTGACCGATCCGAAGATCATCCGCGCGCTGTACAAGGCCAGCCAGTCGGGCGTGCGCATCGATCTGGTGGTGCGTGGCATGTGCTGCCTGCGTCCGGGTATTGTCGGCGTGTCGCATAACATCCACGTGCGCTCGATCATCGGCCGCTTCCTGGAGCACACCCGTGTGTTCTACTTCCTCAACGGTGGTGAAGAGCAGATGTTCCTCTCCAGCGCTGACTGGATGGAACGCAACCTCGATAAGCGTGTGGAGACCTGCTTCCCGGTGGAAGGCAAGAAGCTGATCATGCGGGTCAAGAAGGAGCTGGAAAGCTACCTTACCGACAACACCCACAGCTGGAGCCTGCAGTCGGACGGGCGTTATGTACGCAACACCCCGACCGGCAACCAGAACCCGCGCAGCGCGCAGGCGACGTTGCTGGAGAAGTTGGGTAGCCCGATTCTTGCGGTGAACTAAAACCCAGCACCAGCAAGGTCTAAAAATGTGGGAGGGGGCTTGCTCCCTCCCACATTTGTTTTGCAGTGTGCTTTAGCGCAGGTTCAGGCTGAACCCCACCCGCGTCAGCCATTCCGCTTCCTGGGCGAAGTCCGCCTGGGTCAGCTGGTTTTCATCCAGCCAGCCCTTGGGGAAGATCACTTCCAGGCTGTCATCAGCAGCGCGCAGTTTTACTTGGGGCATTTCCTGGGTGCCACGAATGTGGTGGAACAGGATTGCAAAGCGCAACAGCGCGCACAGGCGAATCAGCTTGATGCCGTCTTTGCCGAATTCGGCAAATTTGTCCTTGGGAATATTGCGGCGATGGCCGCGCACCAGCAGCGCGAGCATCTGTTGGTCTTCGCGGGAGAACCCAGCCAGGTCCGAGTGCTCGATCAGGTAGGCACCGTGCTTGTGGTAATGGTAGTGGGCGATGTCCAGGCCCACTTCATGCACCTTGGCAGCCCAGCCCAGCAGCTCGCGCCAGACGCCGTCTTCCAGGTCCCAATCGGCGGCCACCTGGTCGAAAGCGTGCAAGGCTTTACGCTCCACGCGGGCGGCTTGTTCCAGATCGACGTGGTAGCGCTCCATCAGCGAGCTGAGGGTGCGCTCGCGCACGTCTTCGTGGTGATGACGGCCCAGCAGGTCATAGAGCACGCCTTCGCGCAGGGCGCCGTCACAGTGGTCCATGCGTTGCAGTTCGAGGGCGTCGAAGATGGCTTCGAGAATCGCCAGGCCCGCAGGGAAAATGGCGCGTCGATCAGGTTTGATGCCGTCGAAGTCGATTTTCTCCGCATCCCCCAGCTTGAACAGCTTGCGCTTGAGCCACGCCAGACCTTCGGCATTCACCTCGCCAGTGCCATGGCCGCCAGCCTTCAAGGCCAGACCGATGGCGCGGATGGTGCCGGACGAGCCGATGGCTTCATCCCAGGTCAGGCGGTGCAGGGCATGTTCAATGCTCATGATCTCGAGCCGCGCCGCCGTGTAAGCCTGGGCATAGCGCGCCGGCGTGATCTTGCCATCCTTGAAGTAACGTTGAGTGAAGCTCACGCATCCCATTTGCAGGCTTTCACGCAGCAGTGGCTCGAAACGCTGGCCGATGATGAACTCGGTACTGCCGCCACCAATGTCCGCCACCAGGCGTTTGCCGGGCGTGTCGGCCAGTGTGTGGGAAACGCCGAGGTAGATCAGGCGCGCCTCTTCACGGCCAGAGATAACTTCCACCGGGTGCCCGAGGATTTCCTCGGCACGATGGATAAACTCATTGCGGTTTCGGGCTTCGCGCAACGCGTTGGTGCCGACGATGCGTACGGCGCCAGGCGGCATGCCATTGATCAATTGCGCAAATCGCTTGAGGCAGTCGAGCCCGCGCTGCATGGATTCTTCATTGAGCTTGCGCTCGTCGTCGATCCCGGCGGCCAGTTGCACTTTTTCGCCGAGCCGCTCAAGGATGCGGATCTCACCGTTCTGGGCCTTGGCCACGACCATGTGAAAGCTGTTGGAGCCCAGGTCGATGGCGGCGATCAAGGACAGATTCTTGGCTTGGGATTGCGGCATGGTTTGGGGATCTCGGTCGATAACCTTGCCATCGTGCCACGATCGACCGCTGGAGCCAACGCGTTGTGCTTCGGTAATTTTCCCGATGTGGTCTGTAGGAAAATTTTGGAAAGTTCAGGGCTGCTTCGCAAGTTTCCAGCAAACAAACTTTTCGACGATGTAAGACGTTTTAACCGGATGCAGTTGTAAGTATTTAGATAATTTCTCCTACAGTGAGTGGGGCTAGATGTTGTTCTATATCTTGCTCAAGACTACAAGGTCGATAGGTTAAAGTAATTTTTATGCTGGCTGGAGCCTACAATAAATACCGTGCTGTCTGATTTTTTATCCGGGCATCTACGCGCCAGACTGTCACTCGGCAATTCTGCCGGGGTGTTATTTATTTATAGTTTTTGTATCAGGGACAATAAGCTGTTGGGCGACGGAGTCGCCAAAACCAAAATAAAGAGCGCCTGCTAACTTCAAGTGACAGGACGAACATGAAAAAAATTATTGGATTGACTTTCGGCATCGCATGTCTGGCTGCGACCCTGCAGGTTCAGGCAAACACGAGCGCCCAGTTAGTCGTCAGGGGGACGATCACGCCTGCGGCGTGCAACCTCAGCCTGGCGGGCAGTGGCATCATCGACTACGGCACTATTCGCTCCGGCGAATTGTCTCGCACGGCATTCAACCCCCGTGAAGAGAGGACCACGTCTCTGGTTATCAACTGCGGCACTACGCCTGCCAGGTTCGGGCTCACCTTTACCGATCTGCAAGCGGGGAGCAAGGTGGCAGGCATCTTGGGGGCGGGCTTTTCCGAAGCGCAGAATTTCGGTCTGGGGATGGCAGCGTCCCGGCGCACTGGTGGCTATTCGGTCACCCTCAGGGACCTCCGCTCTACCGGAACAACGTTGTTTCCGATCATGCGCACCGGGCTCGGTGCCTGGCAGAACAGCGACGGCAGGGTTGCCCAATCGCCCAGCCAGTACTTCTGGCGTAATAGCGTGACCGTCACCCCTGCCGCTATTAGCCAGCTGACCGCCACGGTGGCGGTGAAAGCAGTGATCAACAAGGCCCAGGACTTGGACCTGAGCCGCGACATCTCCATAGATGGGCGCGCCACGCTTGTATTGAGTTACATCTAAACAACCGAAAGCAGCCGATCAAGAAAGCCAACCCTTTCTTGTTGGCTGTTTTTCTTTGGGCGTTGGATGGCCAAACGTCAACTTCATAAGTTGTGGGGAATATTGAGTGCGTGTTTTTTTAATAAGTCTTACGTGGCTATGGAGTGTGTTTTTCAGTGTGGTTGCTACGGCGGACGGGATGTTGCCGGAAACAACTGTGGTCGTGCTTTACGAAGAAGTTGGCGAAGCCTCGATCAATATCAAGAACACCGATGCAGGGCCGGCGTTGCTTCATTCTGTTATTGAAAACGTGCCTGAAGATCTGGAGCCGCTACTGATTGTCACGCCTCCCATTACCCGTGTGGAAGCGGGGGATACGCAACTGGTGCGTTTCATCAGCACGTTGAAGCAGCCGCTCAAGACCCAACGGCTCAAGCGCGTATCTTTTGAGGGCATTCCCCAGGCGCGTGCCGCGGACGGTGCGACCATCGGTATCACTCTTCGGCAGAATCTGCCGTTGATCCTGCATCCCAAAGACTTGCCACGCCACCAAACGCCGTGGGAGCTGCTGAGGTGGGAACGGGTCGCAGGGCGACTCACCGTCCACAACGACAGCGCTTACGTCGTACGCCTGGCGCCGGATGTGCAGCTGCTTCCACAAGGCGTTCAAGCCACACTGCCGCGCACCTATGTCTTGCCGGGTGAGGCATTGGCGTTGAAGATTGACGGTGCTTTGAGCGATGTGGCGCAGGTTGAGATTCAACCCGCCACGGTCTATGGATTTTCGGTAGATAGCTACCGTGCACCGGTCAACACAGATGCGCGTTGATCGGTTCATGATCGTTTCTTCGGCGCGCGGTATTGCTGGCCCGTTCCGGCCCTGCAAATCCAGATTGTTCATTGGGCTCACGGCGCTATGGGGTTTGCCTGGCATGACGGCTGCGCTGGAGCTTGGTGAGGGATTTGACCTGGCTGCGCTGACGACCCACGGCATAGACCCCCAGGTCTCCGATTACTTTCGCAGTGCGGCGCGCTTTCGTGAAGGTATTCAAATGGTGGGATTGCGCGTCAATGGCAACCCCCTTGGGCTGGTCGATGCTCTGTTCGATTCGCAGGGAGGGCTGTGTTTCACTCCCGGGTTGCTGGAGAAGGCGGGGTTGGTAAAGCCTCGGGAGATCATTCGAGAAGGCGCCACGCCCGATCAGGCGTGTCATGACTTCCTCGGTGCGTTCCCGGCGACCATGGTGCGCTTGCGCCCCGGTACTGACGAAGTGGCGCTGGTGGTGCCGACCCAGGCTTTGCGTGAACCCGAATGGGAGAGCGGGCGTTCTTCCCGGGGCGGCGCGGCCGCGTTGTTCAACTATGACGTACTGGGTTATGACAGCCACTCGCGTAGCGGCCCGACCCGGTTCGTGTCGGCCTATACCGAAGCGGGCTTCAACCTGGATGACTGGATTGTTCGCAGTCGCCAGTTCTATGTGTCCGACAACGGCCATACCCGTACCGAGCACCTGCATGCCTATGCCCAACGGGATATCGCCGCGTTGCAGTCGACCTTCCAGGTGGGCCAGCTCTCCAGTAATAACCCGCTGTTTGGCGGGATCCAGCTGTCCGGCTTGCAGTTCTCCCCTGATGGGCAGTCCAGGGCCCCGGCGGGCGGCAATAATGCGGTGGTCGAAGGCTTGGCCCAAAGCCAGTCGCGAGTTGAAGTGCGCCAGTCCGGGGTGTTGATCCACAGTACATTGGTGCCCGAAGGGCCGTTTCGGTTGACGGGGGTACCGCTGCTCAATGGCACCAGTGACCTTGATGTCAGTGTGATTGACGTGCGTGGCGCCAGGCGCAGTTTTGTCGTGCCGGCGGCTTCGTTCGCGGGTGCTGCCCCATCGGCGCCGGGCTATTACTTTTCGATTGGCCAGCTGCGCAAAACTGCAGGTGAAGAGGGGCCATCACCGGTGGTCGCCATGGGCAGTGGCACCTGGGGGCTGGGGCGCGATGCGTCTGCGGGTTTTGGGTTGTTGAGTACCGATGACTATTGGGCCGCAGGTGGCACTCTGAGCAGTGTATTTTTCCAGCGGGTCTCTGTGAGCGCACGACATAACCTGTCCCGAGACAGCCACAACGCGGTGTCCGGGTCACGCAGCAGCGTCTCCGTGAGTAGCCCACTGGTTGCCGATCTAGATGTCAACTTAAGTGCAACCACCCAGACGCGCGGTTATCGCGAGGTCACTGAGGCAGGTCGGTCGCTCAGGGGCGATGAGCTGAACTCGCACTTCAAGAACCAATACACCGCGGGCATGAGCTGGGCCGACCCCACACTGGGCATATTTTCGCTGAACTACACTCGCAGTGCTCAATTTGGCGGGCAGACGAGCGAGCACGTATTCGCCTCCTGGAATAAGTCGTTCGGTCGCGTCGATGTCGCATTTATCGCGGACTCGCAAGTGGGCGGTACGCGGGCCCGCCGAGACGCCCCACTGGATGGCAGCCGGCGTGACAGTGCCTTGGATCACGACTTGTCCTTGCGGTTGCAGGTCAGCGTGCCGCTGGGCGGGGATCGGCGTGTGAGCAGCTTCACGAGCCGCCGTGGGGACCACTTCACTGCGGGTACCGCGCTCAGCGAAAGGGTCAACGAGTATGTGAATTACGAAGTCGGCATCGAGCGTGACATGCGGGCCCGGGAGCAGTCAGTGCGCGGGCGGGTGGACCTGTTGCCGCGCTATACCCAAGTGGGCCTGGGCGTCAGCCGCGATTCCCTGGGCACCAGCTATACCGGGCAGTTGCGGGGCGGTGCAGTGGCGCATGAAGGCGGGGTGACCTTGTCGCCTTATAGCGTGCAAGACACGTTCGGCATCGTCTCGGTCGGCGATATCGGCTCCGCAAAAATCCAGACGCCGCAAGGCCCTGTCTGGACCGACTTCAAAGGCCAAGCGGTGATCGCGGGCTTGCCGGCCTACACCAACAGCCGAGTCGAAGTGCAGACTCAATCCTTGCCCAAACGAGTGGACCTGAAAAACGGCACCCAAGTGCTTACGGCGGGCCGAGGTTCGTTCAATACCGTGGATTTTGACGTAGTGAAAGTACGCCGAATGCTGGTGACTGCGAGCGATCAGCACGGCCGACCGTTACCTCAGGGCGCTTCGGTATTGGGCAAGGGCAACCGCTTTCTCACCAGCGTAGTAGGTGAGGGCATGATTTTCCTCAACGACGTTACGGAGTCGCAAAGCTTGCGGGTTTCATTGCCGGACTCTTCCACTTGCCTACTGCACATTGACTCTGAGGCCAAGCCTGACAATGACAAATTTTATGAAGCCGCGTCGGCGGTATGCCGAGGTGATTAAAAAGGCCCTGAGCCCGCCCTTGGCGCTGTTTTGCACACTGCTGGCGCCGCTTGATGCGATGGCTGAAAACTGCCACCTGTCGCTGGGCCAGCCGCGTATCGACTATGGCCAGATACGCAGGGATGGCCTGGTTGAAACCACTTCCGTGGTACTGGCAACCCGCTCGTTGAGTGTCAATGTACTCTGCGCCGAGCCTGCGGCCATGGCGTTGCGTTTTGTTGGCGCGGCAGCCGATGGGCAGGGATTTCGGTTCGGTCGCGAGGGGCATTTGCGGCTGAGTATCAAGCATGCCCAGGTAGATGGGCGTACCGTCGGGTGGTCGGCCGCCCACGTGCCAGGTGAGGCGGACGGAGGCCAGTTGTTGCCCGGCCAGGTTTTGGTGGCTCGAGCAGCAGGGATGCCGGTGGTAGGGCGGCGACTCACCGCCCAGGTCGATATCGATACCCAATTGCCCTTCGATGCCTTGTCGGTGCGCAGGGAGACGCACCTGGAGGCACGGGGCATTTTTGAACTGGTCAGCCCGGCTGTTCAACCGAGCCAATGAAGTTGGCGAGCTCTACGGTACCAGGGTTGGCAAACAACACCTTCGGGTCGCCGGTTTCATGCACTTTGCCTTGGTGCATGAACACCACTTTGTCGCCAACTTCCCGGGCAAAGCGCATTTCATGGGTGACCATGATCAGCGTCATGCCGTCCTGGGCCAGTTGACGCACCACGCTGAGCACCTCATTGACCAACTCCGGGTCCAGGGCCGAGGTAATCTCATCGCACAACAGCACCTTGGGTGACATGGCCAGCGCGCGGGCAATGGCGACCCGTTGCTGCTGACCACCGGACAGCCGATCGGGGAAGGCGTCGAACTTCTCGCCCAGCCCAACGCGTTCGAGCATTTGCCTGGCCAACTGTACCGCTTTGGCCTTGGGCACTTTTTGCACCACTTGCGGTGCCAGCATCACGTTTTCGCCGACGCTCAGGTGCGGGAACAGGTTGAACTGCTGGAACACCATGCCGACTTTCTGCCTCAGGCTGCGCAGGTCGGCGCGGGCGGCATCAAGGTATTCGCCATCGACTTCGATCACACCGTCATTGATCGACTCCAGGCCATTGAGGGTACGCAGCAAGGTGGACTTGCCCGAGCCGCTGCGGCCGATGATCGCCACAACCTGGCCTTCTTCCACCGTCAGGTCGATGCCCTTGAGGACGTGATGATCGCCGTAATACTTATGCAGGGCGGAAATTCTAAGCAGAGGCATGCAGTCTCCTTTCCAGGTAGCGCGCACTGAGGGACAAGGGGTAGCAGAGCAGGAAATAACCGAGGGCCACCAAGCCGTAGACCATAAACGGCTCGAAGGTGGCGTTGGCGAGCATGCCGCCGGTCTTGGTCAGTTCGGTGAAGCCGATGATCGAGGTCACGGCGGTGCCTTTGACCACCTGCACCGAGAAACCCACCGTTGGCGCGACGGCAATGCGCAGCGCTTGGGGCAGGATCACAAAACGCAGTTGCTCAAAAGGGTTCAGGGCCAGACTGGCCGAGGCTTCCCATTGGCCATGGGCGATGGAGTCCACGCAACCGCGCCAGATTTCGGCCAGGTAAGCGCTGGTGAACAGGGTCAATGCGGTTGCAGCTGCCAGCCAGGGCGATATGTCCACGCCAAGCAGGGCAACGCCGAAAAACACCAGGAACAACTGCATCAGCAAGGGCGTGCCCTGGAACAGTTCGATATAGGTGCGGGCAATATTGCGTGGGAAAGCTTTGCGGCTGATGCGCATCGTCATCACCAGCAGGCCGATCAGGCCACCGCCCACAAATGCTACCAGTGACAGCAGCAGGGTCCACTGCAGGCCAGTGAGCAGGTTGCGCACGATGTCCCAGAGGGTGAACTCACTCATCGACTGTTCCTCATCACAAACCGCCGGCCGATCCAGTTGAGCAGTTGGCGAATCATCAGCGCCATGCACAGGTACACCAGGGTGGTCAGGGCATAGGTTTCAAAGGCACGGAAATTACGCGACTGGATAAAGTTGGCGGCAAAGCTCAATTCTTCGGTGGCGATCTGCGAACACACCGCCGAACCGAGCATCACAATGATGATCTGGCTGCTCAGGGCCGGCCACACCTTGCCCAGCGCCGGTAGCAGTACCACGTGACGGAACGCTTCGAAGCGCGTCATCGCCAGCGCGGCGGCGGCTTCCAATTGCCCGCGCGGGATGGCCTGGATCCCGGCGCGGATGATCTCGGTGGAGTACGCCCCCAGGTTGATCACCATTGCCAGCACAGCGGCTTGCCACTCGGTGATTTTCAACCCCAGGGACGGCAGGCCGAAGAAAATAAAGAACAACTGCACCAGAAACGGCGTGTTGCGGATCAATTCGACATACACACCAAAGATCCATGCAAACGGCTGGATCTTCCAGGCCCGCACCACTGCACCGACGGTGCCCAGTGCAACCCCAAGGAGGGCGCCGATGGCCGTCAGTTCAAGGGTAAACAACGCGCCGCGCAGCAGCAGGTCGGTATTGGCCAGCACCGGCACAAAGTCGAATTGATAGGCCATCGTTCAACTCCGCTTCAGAGGTCAGCAGGCAGCGGTTCTTTGAGCCACTGCAGCGCGTTTTTTTCCAGGCTGCCGTCCGCCTTGGCCGCAACCAGGATCTGGTTGACCTTCTCCAGCAGCGCCGGCTCGTTCTTGTTCACGCCTACGTACACCGGCGAATCCTTGAGCTTCACCTTCAGCGCGGGGACGCGTTTGGGGTTGCGTTCGCTGATTGCGACCATGACCACGTTGCCGCTGGCGATCAGGTCGACCTGGCCGGCCAGGTAAGCGGCGATGGTTGAGTTGTTGTCCTCAAAGCGCTTGATCGTGGCTTCCTTGGGCGCCACGGCGGTCAGCTCGATATCCTCGATGGCGCCGCGGGTCACGCTGATAGTCTTGCCCTTGAGGTCGTCGGTGGTGCTGATTGCCGCCTCGGGTGGGCCGAACACCGCGAGGTAGAACGGCGCGTAAGCCTTGGAGAAATCAATGACCTTTTCGCGTTCGGGGTTTTTGCCCAGGCTGGAGATCACAAGGTCCACCTTGCCGGTGGTAAGGAACGGAATGCGGTTGGTGCTGTTGACCGGGGTCAGTTCCAGCTTGACCTTGAGCTGGTCGGCCAGCAGCTTGGCGGTGTCGATGTCCAGGCCACGTGGCTGCATGTTGGGGCCGACCGAACCAAACGGCGGGAAGTCCTGGGGCACGGCGACCTTGAGGGTGCCACGGGCGACGATATCGTCCAGACCATTAGCCTGGGCGGGTGCCTGGCTCAGCATCAGGCTGGCAAACAGGGCAGTGAGCAGGGCGCTGTAGCGCTTGGTCATGGCAACTCTCCGAAAAAGGCGAAGGAATTTTCTGAGTTTGCTCAGTGCACAGCCCATGCCAGCTCTCTCGGAATGGTCTGTAAGGCACGGATTCGTTGAAGTGTCATGGTCTTACTGGTCTGAACAGTTGCGAGATTTTTCGCACCCTTTTCGAGCGCCGTAAAAAACGCACGGGCCCCTTTGGGGCGTGGCTTGCCGACAGACTTCAATAGCTTTACAACTAGCTCTTCAGCTGACGGGAACCTTGAGTTTTTTATGAATTCCATTGCCCAAGCCGTACCGGAAGCGGCCTTGCAAGCCATCCGCAAACTGATCAAGGAGCAAGGCTTTGGGCCGGGCGAGGCATTGCCTTCGCAACGCGATTTGGCGATGCGGTTGGGCGTGAGCCGGGCGTCGTTGCGCGAGGCCTTATCGTCCTTGAGCGCATTGGGTGTGGTCAGTGTACAGCCGGGCAAGGGCGTGTTCGTGCTGGCGCCGGACCCGCCATCCGAGCTCGCCTGGCCGTTTGCGGCGCAGGCCACACCGCTGGACATCTTCCAGCTGCGTTACGCGCTTGAAGGGTTCGCTGCGGGTTTGGCGGCAGTCACATTGACCACGAACGAGCTCGACAGCCTGGAAGACAATGTCGAGGCGATGCGCAAGGTCCTCAAAGCGGGTGACTTCGAAGCCGCCGCCCGGCTGGACTTTGAATTTCACCAGCGCATCCTGTTGGCCAGCGGCAACCAGGCCATGGTGAGTATTCTCAGTGCCAGCGCCGAGGTGTTTCTGGAGAGCCAGAAACTACCGTTCATCCGGCCGGAGCGAGCCATGGAGACCTGGCAGGAGCATCGCAAAATCCTGCGCGCCCTGGCCCGGCGCAGCAGTGCGGCAGCGCAGAAAACCATGCAGGAACACGTTCGCAATGCGGCGTTGCGAACAGGCATCGTGTTTGTGACTGCCGTGACGCCATGAGTTGGCTATATCCCCACTCATGCAACACCATAGCAAGACTCAATCAGAGGCGGCTTCCTGAACGAGGGAAGGGCAGCTATGATGGGCAACGTTTTTTTTGCTTACAATCCGGAGACATCCATGAGCAACGATCTTATCAAGCACGTCACCGACGCGACCTTTGAGGCCGAAGTACTCAAGGCTGCTGGCCCGGTGCTGGTTGACTACTGGGCTGAATGGTGCGGCCCTTGCAAAATGATCGCTCCGGTTCTGGACGACATTGCAACCACCTACGAAGGCAAACTGACCATTGCCAAACTAAACATCGACGAAAACCAGGAAACCCCGGCCAAGCACGGCGTGCGTGGTATTCCGACCCTGATGCTGTTCAAGAACGGCAACGTCGAGGCCACCAAGGTTGGCGCGCTGTCCAAGTCGCAACTGGCTGCATTCCTCGACGCGAACATCTAAGCGTCGTCAAAAAAGCCCCGAAAATCTCGGGGCTTTTTCGTAAAGCAGGGCTAGACGCTCCGAAACTCAGGTGGTACATTCGGCCCCGCACTGGTTTCTCCACTGCCCCCTGCAAGCCGTCGCCGACGCATTCCTTTTCGATTAGTACGCGATCCTGTCGCCTTCTCTGCGGCGCGGCCTCATTAAGCCAAAAGCTTAATTTCCCCCCTCCATAAATGATTACGTCATTCCTATATGAATCTGACTGAACTCAAGCAAAAGCCGATTACCGACCTGCTCCAACTGGCCGAAGAAATGGGCATAGAAAATATGGCCCGTTCGCGCAAGCAGGACGTGATTTTCTCCCTGCTCAAGAAGCACGCGAAAAGCGGCGAGGAAATCTCCGGTGATGGCGTGCTGGAGATTCTCCAGGACGGCTTCGGCTTCCTCCGCTCCGCAGACGCTTCCTATCTCGCCGGCCCAGACGATATCTATGTCTCGCCGAGCCAGATCCGTCGCTTCAACTTGCGCACCGGTGACACCATCGTTGGCAAGATCCGTCCTCCGAAGGAGGGCGAGCGGTATTTCGCCTTGCTCAAGGTCGACACGATCAACTTCGATCGCCCCGAGAACGCGAAAAACAAGATTCTCTTCGAGAACCTGACCCCGCTGTTCCCGACCGTGCGCATGAAGATGGAAGCCGGTAACGGTTCCACCGAAGACTTGACCGGTCGTGTGATCGACCTGTGCGCCCCGATCGGCAAAGGCCAGCGTGGCCTGATCGTCGCACCGCCGAAAGCCGGTAAAACGATCATGCTGCAGAACATTGCAGCGAACATCGCCCGTAACAATCCTGAAGTTCACCTGATCGTACTGTTGATCGATGAGCGTCCGGAAGAAGTGACCGAGATGCAGCGCACCGTGCGCGGCGAAGTGGTTGCCTCGACGTTCGATGAGCCGCCAACCCGCCACGTGCAGGTCGCCGAAATGGTGATCGAAAAGGCCAAGCGCCTGGTCGAACACAAGAAGGACGTGGTGATCCTGCTCGACTCCATCACCCGTCTGGCCCGTGCCTACAACACTGTGATCCCGAGCTCCGGCAAGGTATTGACCGGTGGTGTCGATGCCCACGCCCTGGAGAAACCGAAACGTTTCTTCGGCGCCGCGCGCAACATCGAAGAAGGCGGCTCGCTGACCATTATCGCCACCGCGCTGGTTGAAACCGGCTCGAAGATGGACGAAGTGATCTACGAAGAGTTCAAGGGTACCGGCAACATGGAGCTGCCCCTGGACCGTCGCATTGCTGAAAAGCGTGTGTTCCCGGCGATCAACATCAACCGCTCCGGCACTCGCCGCGAAGAGTTGCTGACCGCTGACGACGAGCTGCAGCGTATGTGGATCCTGCGCAAGCTGCTGCATCCGATGGACGAAGTGGCTGCCATCGAGTTTCTGATCGACAAGCTGAAAACCACCAAGACCAACGACGAGTTCTTCCTGTCGATGAAACGCAAGTAATACAGCGTTTCAGGTCCAAAAAAATGGCGCCCTTAATGGGGCGCCATTTTTTTTGCGTCGAGATTCTGCGATTTTTGTGGCATAAGTATCCGTTAAGTAACAAAAATTGACGCGTGACTTCGCTCATCCCTTTCGTCGCAGACTGACCACATTCTTATGACCACCCTTGCTTACCGCAGAGACATCGATGGCCTGCGTGCCATCGCTGTCCTTGCAGTCGTGTTGTTCCACTTTGGTGTCCCTGGCATTACTGGCGGTTTTGTTGGCGTTGACGTCTTCTTCGTCATCTCGGGCTTTCTAATCACGTCAATTATCTGGCGAGAGCGTCAAGCTGGACGCTTCAGTTTCATCGACTTCTGGGCTCGCCGTGCCCGACGTATCTTGCCCGCGCTGTTTGTGATGATCGCCGCGACACTGGCAGTGGGTTGGTTTCTGTTGGCGCCCAAGGACTATGAAGAGTTGGGGCGGTCTGCGCATTATCAGGTGACCTTTACCTCGAACCTGTTGTTCTCGCGCCAGCACGGCTATTTCGATGCCTCATCGGACATCAAGCCCTTGCTGCATACCTGGTCATTGGCGGTAGAAGAGCAGTTCTATATTTTCTTCCCATTGCTGCTGACCTTGCTTTCCAGCCGTTTGAGGCACTGGCGCCTGGCATTGTTCGTGGTGCTGCTGGCGTCGTTTGGCATGAGCGTCTGGGCGGTTCAGCATGAGCCACAGAAAGCTTTCTTCCTGTTGCATCTGCGGGCCTGGGAGCTACTGGCCGGTGCGATGCTGGCGGTGCAGCCCAAGCGTGAATGGCGCGCCTCGCCGGCCTTGGCGCAAGGAATCAGCCTGGCTTCCCTGGCATTGATCCTCATCGCTGTATTGGGTTACGACGCGAAAACGCCGTTCCCAGGCGCGACTGCGTTGTTGCCTGTGCTGGGTGTGGTCGGGTTGATCTGGGCCAACGGCCAGCAACAGACTTGGGTCGCTCGCCTGTTGGGCACGCGGATCATGGTGGGTATCGGGCTGATCTCTTATTCCTGGTACCTCTGGCACTGGCCGGTATTCGTGTACGCCAACTACGCCGCGGTGGATGGCTTGAGCGCGCTGGAACTGGCGGGGCTGATGCTGCTTTCGCTGGTGCTGGGCTATCTGTCCTGGCGCTTCGTGGAAACGCCGTTCCGGGAAAAACGTTTGCTGGCTTCGCGTAAGGCGATTCTGGCGTCAGCCATGGTCGGCATTCTGGGGCTGGGCTTCACTGGCCTTGCGATACGCGAAGCTGACGGCGTGCCTTCGCGCTTGTCCGAGCAGGCGTTGCGCTTTGCCCAAGCCAAGAAGTGGAGCCCGGACCTGCTGGCGTGCATGGCCGACAAAGATACGCCCGATGAACGCTTGTTCTGCCATTTCGGCCCCAAAGATCAATCGGTTTCAGCGTTGGTATGGGGTGACAGTCACGCTACCGCGCTGATACCGGCACTCAAAGAGGGCGCTGATCGTCACGATATCAGCCTGGTCGAAGCCAGTTTTGCCGGCTGTATTCCCCTCGATGGCCTGGAGAATATTGCCCGCTGCGCGCATTTCAACCGTCGCGTCGAGAAGGCCATGGCTGAGCAGACATTCAGCGATGTGGTGTTGGCCGCCCGCTGGAGCCTGTATGTGTATGGGCAAATGTCGGGTGACAAGGAGCATGCGCTCAAAGACCCCGGCACTGGCCAGTATGTGCGTGCCGTCGCCGAGCAACGCTTCGCCCAAGGCTTGCGTGAACGCATCCAGGGTTTGCGTGCTGCCGGCCATAAGGTCTGGCTGGTCAAGGAAGTGCCGCTGCAGGAAATCATCGTGCCTTACCGTCTCAGCCGGTTGGCGATGATGAACCGGCCCGTGAGTGGTGAAGGGCTGGCCGTGGCCGAGCATGTGAAGCGCCAGGCGTTCATCACGCAATTGTTTGACGAACTGGCGGCTGCCGACAGTGGTGTCGCGGTGCTGGACCCTGCGCCCCTGCTGTGCGGCGCCGATGGTTTGTGCCGGGTCGAACTCAATGGCCGCGCGCTGTATACCGACGATAACCATCTGTCAGACGTGGGGGCGCGACACATTGAAGCCTTCCTTGAGCCATTGTTCAGTTCGTTGCAATCACGCGGCTTGACGGCCAATTAAGCTGCCAGCCGCCCTCAGAGCAGGTAGGATGTACGCCTATTTTACGGGTGGCATGTTTAATGAAATTCAAGGATCTTCGGGATTTCGTGCAGCAACTTGAGCAGCGCGGAGAGTTGAAACGTATCCAGATGCCGATTTCTCCGGTACTGGAAATGACTGAGATTTGCGACCGCACCTTGCGCAACAAGGGCCCGGCGCTGCTGTTCGAAAACCCGACCGGCTTTGATATCCCGGTGCTGGGCAACCTGTTCGGTACGCCCGAGCGCGTAGCCTTCGGCATGGGTGCCGAGTCGGTCAGCGAGCTGCGCGAGATCGGCAAGTTGCTGGCGTTTCTCAAGGAGCCCGAGCCGCCCAAGGGCTTGAAGGACGCCTGGTCGAAGTTGCCGATCTTCCGCAAGATCATCGCCATGGCGCCCAAGGTGGTCAAGGATGCGGTGTGCCAGGAAGTGGTCATCGAAGGCGATGATGTCGATTTGGCCATGCTCCCGGTCCAGACGTGCTGGCCGGGCGATGTCGGCCCGCTGATCACGTGGGGCCTGACTGTCACCAAAGGCCCGAACAAGGATCGCCAGAACCTCGGCATCTACCGTCAGCAAGTCATTGGCCGCAACAAGGTGATCATGCGTTGGCTGAGCCACCGTGGCGGCGCACTCGACTTCAGAGAGTGGTGTGAAAAACACCCGGGCAAGCCGTTCCCGGTGTCTGTGGCCCTGGGGGCCGACCCGGCGACCATTCTCGGCGCCGTGACACCTGTGCCCGATAGCTTGTCCGAATACGCCTTCGCCGGCCTGTTGCGCGGTAATCGCACCGAATTGGTCAAGTGCCGCGGTAACGACTTGCAGGTGCCGGCTACCGCCGAAATTATCCTCGAGGGCGTGATTCACCCGGGTGAGATGGCCGATGAAGGCCCTTACGGCGACCACACCGGCTATTACAACGAAGTCGACAGCTTCCCGGTGTTCACCGTCGAGCGCATCACCCATCGGGTCAAACCGATCTACCACAGTACCTACACGGGGCGTCCACCCGATGAGCCGGCGATTCTCGGAGTGGCGCTCAACGAAGTGTTCGTACCGATCCTGCAGAAGCAATTTCCGGAAATCACCGACTTCTACCTGCCGCCCGAGGGCTGTTCGTACCGCATGGCCATCGTGACCATGAAGAAGTCGTATCCGGGCCATGCCAAGCGCGTCATGTTGGGTGTGTGGTCGTTTTTGCGACAGTTCATGTACACCAAGTTCGTTATCGTGACCGACGACGACATCAATGCGCGGGACTGGAACGATGTGATCTGGGCCATCACCACGCGCATGGACCCCAAGCGCGATACCGTGATGATCGATAACACGCCGATCGACTACCTCGACTTTGCCTCGCCGGTATCGGGCTTGGGTTCGAAAATGGGCCTGGATGCCACCCACAAATGGCCGGGTGAAACCACTCGCGAGTGGGGCCGGGTGATCGTCAAGGATGAAGCCGTCACCGCGCGTGTCGATGCGATCTGGAAAGAATTGGGAATAGATTGATGCGTGTAACCCTGCAACCTTCCGGCGCTGTACTGGAGCTGGTCCCTGGCGAACGAATCCTCGAAGGTGCACGCCGCCTGGGGTACGAATGCCCCCAGGCCTGCCGCAATGGCGTGTGCCATGTGTGTGCGGCGTTGCTGGTGGAGGGCCGGGTAAGCCAAGCTGGTGAAGTGCGCGACCATGGCGAGTTCTATACCTGCATCGCCGAGCCGCTGGAAGACTGCATTGTGTTGTGGGATGGCGTACTCGCGCCAGGAGAGTTGCCGTTGCGCAAATTGTCATGCCAATTGATCGAGTGCGTGGAAGTCGGCGGCGATGTCTGGCGTGTGCGCCTGCGCGCCCCGGCCGGTAAGGCGGTGCGTTACCACGCCGGGCAATACTTGATGCTCGAACGGGAGAACGGCGAGAAATCGGCGTTCTCCCTGGCTTCTGCACCCCATGCCGGGCGTGAGTTGGAGCTGCATGTGCTGGTGCGCGAGGACAGTGCGCGCAACCTTATCGAACAATTGCAGCGCAACCAGATGGCCCGTGTGGAACTGCCGTTCGGTGATACCCACCTGGCCGAGTTGCCGGACGGACCACTGGTGCTGATGGCCGCCGGTACCGGTATGGCGCAGATGCACAGTCTGATCGAGCACTGTCGCGCTTCGGGCTTCAAGCACCCGGTGCACCTGTACTGGGGCGTAAGGCGCCCGGAAGATTTCTACCAGATCGAGCACTGGGATCAGTGGCTGCAACTGCCCAATCTGTTCCTGCACAAAGTGGTCAGCGACCTCTGTGGCTGGGAAGGGCGCTGCGGTTTGCTGCACGAGGTGGTGTGCGAGGACATTGCCGATCTCAATAGCGTGCATGTCTACGCCAGTGGTTCGCCAGCAATGATCTACGGCACCCTGGATGCATTGGTCGATGCCGGTATGGATGCGCACCGTATGCGCGCCGATGTCTTCGCCTATGCCCCACGGCCCTGAAGTGTTGCGCTGAATAATGTGGGAGCTGGCTTGCCTGCGATAGCGGTGGGTCAGTATCTCATTTGCCGACTGGCGCACCGCTATCGCAGGCAAGCCAGCTCCCACAGCGGGCAGTGTCGTGTCAGAAGCGTAAGCCAGTCGTCACCATCGCTGCATTGAACCCCAGCAACACCAGCTCCGCCGCGACCGGCCCGTAATGGGTACCCACGGACGGAATGATCACTGGCGCTACGCCAAAACGATTCAACGGGATCTTGTCGCGATACTCGCCGCGATAGCCCTGGATCAACCCACCGGTCAACTTCGCATACACCGGGTAGTCGGCCATGTCATAGCGCTTGCCCGCATAGGCGTAGTACGAGCGTTGGCGGAACGAGTTGCGAAAGGTCACCCCGCCATACACCAGGCCCGACGCCTCATTGCGCTCCAGGCCGATCAGGTCCTGTTTGTTGTTGTGTTGCGGGTCGGGTGCAAAGTGCCGGGTGTAGACGCTTGTCTGGGCGTACCAGAAGCCTTTGTCGTCAGTCGCCGTTGGCGTTTCGCTAGCCAGTGCAGTGGTGGCCTGGGCAAGCAATAACAGGCCAGGCAATCGGAATTTTTTCATGGCGACCTCGGTAGTCGATTTGATGAACGGCTAAGTGGGTCGTTACAGGCGCGCCAGTTTGACGGCTTGGCACGCGCCCAGGCTGAACCGGGGCTGAAATTACCGGGATTAGACGCGTGGATCCTGACGAATGGGCGAGCGTGCTTATGCTTTTGCTTATTCTTTTAAGGTATTTATTCTGGATGATGAATATCTTTAAGCTATATCGCAACGGACTACCGACTTCACCGACCATAACCAGATACTGACCGCCACCGCCCGCCAGCCGGATCGATCGTACGAACTTCGCGCATTGCAGTTCTATTTTTGATTCAAAGGGGAGCGGTATGGGGAGCTACAGGAAACACGCGCTATACACGGCGATTTTGTCGGCCAATTTGCTGACCGTTGTGGGATTCAATCCAGTTCTGGCAGACGAAACTTCTGCGGTTGATGCACCTAAACTCGACACTGTGATCGTCACCGGCACCCGCGCCCAAGAGCGCACCGCCAATGCATCGCTGTCGCCAATCGACGTAATCTCCGGTGAAAACCTGCGCAGTACCGGCTCCGATGAGCTGGGTGCCGTATTGGCGCGGCTGATACCGTCGATCAACTTCCCCCGGCCAAGCCTGGTGGACGGGGCCGAACTGGTGCGTCCGGCGCAGTTGCGCGGTTTGTCGCCGGACCAGGTGTTGGTACTGGTCAACGGCAAGCGTCGACATACCAGTGCCTTCGTCAACCTGGGCGGTGCGGTTGGGCGCGGTTCGGCCCCGGCAGACTTGAATGCTATCCCGCTGTCGGCGGTGGACCATATCGAGGTGCTGCGCGACGGCGCTTCTGCCCGTTACGGCTCCGATGCGATCGCCGGGGTGATCAACGTGATCCTCAAGCACGCCGACCATGGCGGCTCGGTGTCCAGCAAGTTTGGTGAGTACAAAAAGGGTGATGGCATCCAGCGTAATGTCAGTGGTAATACGGGCCTGGCATTGGGCGACAATGGCTTTATCAACCTGTCTGCCGAAGGCGCCGACAACGATTACACCAACCGCGCCGGCGACGATTACCGCCCAGGCAGTATTGGCTCCACCACCTACGGCCAGCGTGTGTTCCGGCAAGGTGAGCCGGCCACCAATGAAGGCAAATTCCAGTTCAACTCGGAATATTCCTTCAGCGATGCAGCCGAGTTCTACACCTTCGGTGGCTATAGCAAGCGCCGCGGTGAAACAGCGGCGTTCTACCGGGCCAGCAACGCTTCCAATAACATTGCCGCACTCAACCCCAACGGCTACCTGCCGCTGATCAAGGGCAACCTGGAAGACACTTCTCTGGTGGTGGGCTTGCGCGGCCTGCTGGCCTACGACTGGCATTACGACTTGTCGGCCAACTACGGCAAGAATCAGTACGAACTGGGCACCGAAACCATCAACACCTCCCTGGGCCTGGCAACGCCGCGCAAGTTCAACAACGGCACCCTGAGCAACGATCAAAAGCAAGTCAGCCTGGACCTGTCCCGTGAGTTCGATGTGGGCTTTCTGCCGTATCCGGTCTCCGTGGCGTTCGGCGGTGAATACCTGCATCAGGGCTATGAAATCGAGGCGGGCGAGCCAGCGTCCTATTACCAGACCGGCAGTTCCGGCCTGGGAGGCTTCCGTGATGCCGACGCCGGCACCAGCACACGCCATAACTGGGCACAGTACCTGGACCTGGAAACCAACTTCACCGAAAAACTCAGCGCCTCGGCCGCCGTGCGCCATGAGGATTACAGTGACTTTGGCTCCAACGTCAGCGGCTCGCTGTCGGCCCGCTACGACTTCACCCCCCAGGTGGCCTTGCGCGGCAGCATCTCCAACGGTTTCCGTGCGCCGTCCCTGGCCCAGCAGAATTTTGCCTACACCTCATCGCAGTTGATCGGCAGCACCATCCAGGAAGCCGGCACCTTCCCGGCCAACAGTCAGGTGGCACGCCTGCTCGGTGCCGAAGACCTCAAGGCGGAAAAGTCGCGCAACTACAGCCTCGGCCTGGTGCTGGAGCCGGCCGATGACCTGACCGTCACGCTCGATGTGTACCGCATCGACATCCGCGACCGCATCAGCCTGTCGTCTAACCTCAATCTCAACCCGGCCACGGTGGCTTACCTGCAAGCCAATGGCGTCGGCAATATCAACTACACCACGGCCCGTTACTTCACCAACGCCACGGACACCAGCACCGATGGCGTCGATCTGGTAGCCAACTATCGCTACCAGCTCGATAACGGCATTCGCTGGAACAGCACCCTGGGCTATAACTACAACCACACCAAGGTCACCGATGTGAAAGCCAACCCGGCGGTACTCGATAGCCTGGGGGCCAACCTGGTGCGAGTGGACCGTCGCGAACGTATCGGCTTGCTGGGCGACACCACACCCCAGCACAAACTGAGCCTGGGCAACGACTTCACCTTCGGTAATTGGGCGCTGCACACTAACCTGGTGCGCTATGGTGAGTTCACCAGTTATCAGGCGGACAAGGTCAACGACCAGACCTTCAAAGCCGCCTGGGTGCTGGACCTGTCAGCCGACTACAAGCTCAAGAACTGGACCTTTACCCTTGGGGGCGACAACGTTACCGACAAATACCCAGAGAAGGTTAATGCTTACGCCAGCAGCGGCGGCAATCTCGCCTACAGCACTTTTTCGCCGTACGGTTACAGCGGCGCGTTCTATTACGGTAAAGTCGCTTACAACTGGTAACACACAGGAGGCGCACCGCTTTTCGCCATGACCGCCATTGAAACCGATCTTTTGCAGTTGGCTTACCCTCCGCGGCTCGATCTTGGGCCGCAACTCACTCACGAACAATTAATGAGCTCGATGCAGGCCACTATGGCCCGGCACAAGGGTGGGCCAGTGTGGCTGTTTGCCTATGGTTCGCTGATCTGGCGCCCTGAATGTTCGTCGACCGAACGGGTGCGCGCACGGGTTCATGGTTATCACCGCGGCTTGTACCTGTGGTCCCACGAGCATCGGGGCACGCCGGAGTTGCCGGGGTTGGTGTTCGGGCTGGATCGCGGCGGGTCCTGCAGCGGGTTTGCCTACCGCTTGCCGGAGGACCAGTTGGAGGCCTCGCTTTACGCCCTATGGCAGCGTGAGATGCCTTACCCCTCGTACCGGCCGCACTGGCTCAGTTGCCGATTGGAAGATGGCAGCACCGTGCAGGCGTTGGGGTTTGTTCT
The DNA here is from genome assembly GCF_020790195.1 of Pseudomonas sp. HN8-3. Classification (NCBI taxonomy): domain Bacteria; kingdom Pseudomonadati; phylum Pseudomonadota; class Gammaproteobacteria; order Pseudomonadales; family Pseudomonadaceae; genus Pseudomonas; species Pseudomonas sp. HN8-3. The sequence continues at coordinate 5,759,709 of NZ_CP086206.1, read as the reverse complement.
GGAGCGGCACTTGCCCAGCTATGCCGGCAACTTGCCCGATATTGTGCTTAATCATGTGCTGCAAAGCGCTTGCGGGCGTTACGGCACGACTCGCGATTATGTCGAGCAGACCGTGAACGCCCTGCGTAGCCACGCCATGCCAGATAAAAACCTGGAGGCGCGGCTCAAGCGTTGTGCCAGGGATTGCTCTGCCGATTAACGCGCCGAGCTGACGCTGTTGGTGTGCCACAGCGTGGGGATCAGGAACGCGATCGCCAGTACACAGGCACCAATCAGCAGCACGAAACCACCGTCCCAGCCGAAATGGTCAACCGTGTAGCCCATGGCCGCACTGGCTGCTACCGAACCGCCCAGGTAACCGAACAAGCCGGTGAAACCCGCGGCAGTGCCGGCGGCTTTTTTCGGTGCCAGCTCCAGCGCCTGCAGGCCGATCAGCATGACCGGGCCGTAGATCAGGAAGCCGATCGAGAACAGCGCAATCATGTCGATCATCGGGTTGCCCGGCGGGTTGAGCCAGTAAACCAGGGTCGCCACGGTGACCAGCGCCATGAACACGATACCGGTCAGGCCGCGATTGCCACGGAAGATTTTGTCCGACATCCAGCCGCACAACAACGTGCCTGGGATACCGGCCCACTCATAGAAGAAATACGCCCAGGACGACTTATCGACCGTGAAGTGCTTGGCTTCTTTCAAGTAGGTCGGCGCCCAGTCCAGTACGCCGTAGCGCAACAGGTAGACGAACACGTTGGCGAAGGCGATGTACCACAGCATTTTGTTGCGCAGCACGTACTTGACGAAGATTTCCTTGGCGCTGAATTCGTCTTCGTGGCTGGCGTCGTAGCCTTCCGGGTAATCGTTCTTGTACTTCTCGATAGGCGGCAAGCCCACCGATTGCGGGGTGTCGCGCATGGTGATGAAGGCAAACGCCGCGACCGCCAGGGCCACGGTGGCCGGCACGTAGAAGGCAGCATGCCAGTCGTTGAACCACGCCATGCCCAGCAGGAACAGCGGGCCGATCAAGCCACCGCCGACGTTATGCGCCACGTTCCACACGGACACCACGCCGCCGCGTTCTTTCTGCGACCACCAGTGCACCATTGTCCGCCCACTCGGCGGCCACCCCATGCCCTGGGCCCAGCCGTTGATGAACAGCAAAATGAACATCATGGTCACGCTGGACGTTGCCCAAGGTGCGAAACCGAAAATGAACATCACCCCCGCTGAAACCAGCAGGCCGAACGGCAGGAAGTAACGTGGGTTGGAGCGGTCGGACACCAGCCCCATGAGGAACTTGGATAAACCGTAGGCAATCGCAATCGCCGACATCGCCAGGCCCAGTTCACCACGGGTGTAACCCTCGTCGATCAAGTAGGGCATGGCCAGGGAGAAGTTTTTGCGCAGCAGGTAGTAGCCGGCGTAACCGAAGAAAATACCAGCGAAGATCTGCCAGCGCAGCCGTCGGTAGGTACTGTCTATTTTTTCTTCAGGCAGAGGCGCCTGGTGTGCGGCAGGTCGAAAGAAAGCAAACATTCAAGAGCTCCAAATTTCTTGTTTTGACTGCGGATGCGAATGTTACAGTTTCGTTACCGAAAATAGCATCGCCTCTTATCTGCAAACACAGGAAACGAGAGCAATTGCATGTTCTTTTACGAACATGTCGCTAATAGATAAGTGATGGTCGTGATTAGGTCCTAAGACCACTGAGTAACTACTGTGGGAGCTGGCTTGCCTGCGATGGCGGTTTTTCAGGTTCATCTGTAGTAGCTGACCCACCGCTATCGCAGGCAAGCCAGCTCCCACATGGATTGCATTTCAGGTGTGTTATCGGGTTTGGACAACTATTTTACCCACTGCCTTGCGCTGCCCCAGGTCATTAATCGCCTGGGCAGCCTGCTCCAGCGGATACACCTGCGACACCAACGGCTTCAACTTGCCCTCGGCATACCACGTGAACAACTGCTGAAAATTCGCCGCGTTATCCTGCGGCTGGCGCTGGGCAAACGAGCCCCAGAACACCCCAACTACCGCCGCGCCCTTGAGCAATGCCAGGTTCACCGGCAATTCGGGAATGCGCCCGCTGGCAAACCCCACTACCAGCAGGCGGCCGTTCCAGGCGATGGCGCGGACGGCCTGGTCAAACAGGTCGCCGCCCACCGGGTCGTAGATCACATCCGCGCCATTGCCGTCGGTGAGGCGTTTGATCTCGTCCTTGAGGCTGGTTTCGCTGTAGTTGATCAACTCATCAGCCCCGGCCGCCTTGGCCACCGCGAGTTTGTCGGCGCTGCTGGCGGCGGCGATCACGCGTGCGCCCATGGCCTTGCCGATTTCCACCGCGGCCAGGCCCACACCGCCGGAGGCGCCTAGCACCAGCAGGGTCTCACCGGGTTGCAGGTTGGCGCGCTGTTTAAGCGCGTGCATCGAGGTGCCGTAGGTCATGCTGAAGGCGGCGGCGATGTTGAAGTCCATGCTCGGCGGAATCGGCAGCACGTTATAGCCAGGCACCGCGACCTGCTCGGCAAAGCTGCCCCAACCGGTCAACGCCATTACGCGGTCACCGACCTTCAAGTGGCTGACTTTCTCACCCACCTCGCTGACCACGCCCGCCGCTTCGCCACCGGGTGAGAATGGAAAGGGCGGCTTGAACTGGTACTTGCCCTCGATGATCAGGGTATCCGGGAAGTTCACCCCGGCCGCGTGCACGTCCAGCAGGATTTCGTTCTTCTTGATCGCAGGGCTGGCGATCTCTTCCAGCACCAGGGTTTCGGCGGGGCCGAAGGCTTTGCACAGCACAGCTTTCATCGGACTATTCCTTTTGGCATCGTGGCCGATAAGTGTAGGAGGGTGCGCCCGTGGGTCAACGAGCATACCCGCGCCTGATAAGCCCCCATAAGCTTGTGCTCAGCCTTGCTAGCGTTATGCTACCGGGCAAACGAATTCGAGGAATGAACTGTGAAAGCGTGGATCCTGTTGATGCTGGCCCTGACATTGCCGATGGCCGTCCAGGCCGAAGAAGCCAAGGAAGGCGAGGCGCCGAAAGTCAGCTATATCAGCCTGACCCCGCCGTTTGTGGGTAACTACGGCCTGGATGGCACGGCCAAACTCAAGGTTTACAAGGCCGATATCGCCCTGCGCGTGACCGGCACCGAAGCAGCTGCGGCGGTCAAAGCCAACGATCCGTTGATCCGCAACCAGCTGGTGGCGCTGTTTACCCAGCAGACCAGCGAGGCCATGAGTACGGTCGAAGGCAAGGAAAAGCTGCGTCAGGAAGCCCTGAAACAAACCCAGCAAGTGATGAATGACGAGACCGGCAAGCCGATGGTGGAAGATTTGCTCTTCAACAATCTGATCATCCAGTAAAGCCGGCGCTTAGCGCCATTCGCGAGGTCCTGCCAGGCGTCTCAGGAAGCCAGGCTCTTGCGAAACCGCGCCAACGCCACCGCAAAAAACACCAAGCCAATCGCCGTCAGGGCCAGCAAGTCTGGCCACACCACGCTCAACCCCGCATCCCTGAATAGAATCGCTGCACTCAAGCTTACAAAATGCGTCGATGGCGAGCCCTGCATCACCCACTGCAACCATTCGGGCATGCTATCCAGCGGCGTACTGCCGCCAGAGAGCAACAGCATGGGAATGATCACCGGGATCGCCAGCAGGCCGAACTGCGGCGTCGAGCGGGCGAGAGTGGCGAGGAAGATCCCCAACGCAGTACTCGCAAATAAATACAGGGCCGTCACCAGCAGGAACAGGCCCAATGACCCGGCCAGCGGCACGCCGAGCAAGCCTTTGACCACCAGTTCCAGGGACAGCCACGTACACAACACCACCACCAGCATGTTGCTCCAGATTTTTGCCAGCATGATCTCCAGCGCGGTCAGGGGCAGCACCAGCAGATGGTCGAGGGTGCCGTGCTCGCGTTCGCGCAGCAGCGCGGTGCCGGTCAGCACGATGGCGAGGATGGTGATGTTGTTGACGATCTGGATCACCGCCAGGAACCAGCCACCTTCCAGGTTGGTATTGAACAACGCCCGGGTGGTCAGCAGGGCCGGAGCTTTGCCGGCAGCATCGGCCTGGCTGCTGTAGGTCAGCAGTTCGCGTTGGAAAATCCGCCCGATGTAACCCGCACCCATGAATGCCTGGCTCATCGCCGTGGCATCAACGTTCACCTGCACCCCCGGCTGGCGCCCCGCCAACAGGTCGGCCTGGAAATTCGCCGGTACATTGACGACGAAGGTGTATTGGCCGCTGTCCATGACCCTGTCCAGCTGGTCGTAGGCCAGTGGCGCCGGCGCCTGGAATTCCGGTGGTTGCAGGGCCTCGGCCATTTGCCGCGAGAGCGCGCTGTGATCTTCATCGACAAAGGCCACGCTGGCGTTGTGCACGCCAATCACTGAACCGGCAGCGGGCATGTAGATCGCCACGGTGAAGGCGTAGGCCAGAAACAGCAGCAACACGCTGTCGTGGCGCAGGCTGGTGAGTTCCTTGAGCCCCAGGCGCAGGATATGGGCGAGCTTGTGCATCAGGCCTCCTGCTTCTTGAGCATCACCAGGCTCAGCCCGGTAAAACCGACGAAAAATCCGAACAAGGCCAGGCATTGTGGCCACAACTGGCGCAGGTCCAGGGCCTTGGTGAAGGTGCCCACCGCAATATCCAGAAAGTGCCCGGCCGGAAACAGCATGCCCATCAGCGCCGCCGCACCTTCCAGGGACGAACGCGGCACGATCAGCCCGGAAAACTGGATGGTCGGCAGGCTGGTGATGATCATGGTGCCGAGGATCGCCGCGATCTGGGTGCGGGTGAACGCCGAGATCAGCAGACCCATGCTCGTGGTCGCCAGCACGTACAACAGGCCACCAAAAGCCAGGGTCAGGCCGCTGCCTTTGAACGGTACACCGAACAACCAGCGGTTCATCGCCACTAGCAGTGCCAGGTTGACCAGGCTGACGACCAGATAGGGCGCCTGTTTACCCAACAGGAACTCCAGGCGCGTCAGTGGTGTGGCATAGAAGTTGGTGATCGACCCCAGCTCCTTCTCGCGCACAATGCCGAGGGCGGTGAGCATGGCCGGAATGAACGCCAGGATCAGCGCCATCACGCCAGGGCCAATGGCATTCACGCTGACCACGTCCTGGTTGTAGCGAAAGCGTGTTTCAAGCTTGACGGCGGCCCGGTTGTTCAAGGGTAAGCTACTGAGTTCAGCCAGTTGCGCAAGGTTGTCCTGGTGCACGGCCTCCACGTAGTTGCGGCTGGTTTCAGCGCGAAACGGCATGCCGCCGTCGAGCCAGGCCGCGACGGTGGGCTGGCGGCCGGCGTAGAGGTCACGGCCAAAGCCGGGTGGGATCTCCAGGGCCAGCTTGATTTCCGAACGTTGCAGGCGCCGGTGCAATTCGTTGGCGTCGCGAATGGGTGCTTGCTCGGCGAAATAGCGCGAACTGCGAAATGCCTCTAGATAGGCGCGGCTTTGCGGGGTCTGGTCCTGGTCGTAGACGGCGAAGGCGAGGTTTTCCACGTCCAGGGAAATCCCGTAGCCGAAGATCACCATCATGAACATCGCCCCGAGCAGGGCGAAGGCCATGCGTACCTTGTCGCGCAGCAGCTCCTTGCCTTCGCGGCTGGCCACGGCTAACCACCGCGCCAGGCTGAAGCCGTGTTTGCTCGCGGGCGGCGTGTGGGCATCGTTGACCGTTGCACGGGGCGCGCTGGATTCGGGTTCGCCCTGGGCCTGCTCCAGGCAGGTGACGAAAGCCGCCTCCAGGGTATCGCCGTGGAACTGCTGTTGCAGCGCCTCGGGCGTGTCGCAGGCCAACACCTTGCCGGCATGCATCAAGGAGATGCGGTCGCAGCGCTGGGCTTCGTTCATAAAGTGGGTGGACAGGAAGATGGTCACGCCTTGTTGGCGCGACAACTCGATCAGCAACCGCCAGAAATCATCCCGTGCCGCCGGGTCGACACCCGAGGTGGGCTCATCGAGGATCAGCACTTCCGGGCGATGCAGCACCGCAACCGCCAAGGACAAACGCTGGCGCAGGCCAAGGGGTAACTCGCCGGAGGGCTGTTCGGCCACTTCACCCAGGTCGAAACGTTGGATCAGTTCATCAATGCGCGGACCGCTGTCGGCCTTGGGCAAGTCGAACAGCTGCGCATGCAGCACCAGGTTCTGGCGCACGCTCAGTTCGCCATACAGCGAGAAGCTCTGCGACATGAAACCTACGCGCTTGCGGGTCGCCAGGTCCTTGGCGTCCACCGGCTTGCCCAGCAGGATTGCACTGCCCTCGGTGGCCGGCATCAGCCCGGTCAGCACTTTCATGGTGGTGGTCTTGCCGCAACCGTTGGAACCGAGGAAGCCGAAGATCTCGCCGCGGCCAATGGCAAAGCTGACGTTGTTCACCGCGGTGAAATCGCCAAAGCGCAGGGTCAGGTCGTGGGCTTGGATAGCGATATCGGCGTTGCCGCCTGTGCGCGGTGGAATTACCAGTGGCTGGCTGTCGTGAGCACTGTCGCCCTGGAAGTGGGTGAAGGCCTCATCCAGCTTGCCGCTGGGCGTTATCGCCGCCAGTTCGCGGCTCAGTCCATCGGCGATCAACCTGCCACGGTCGAGCATCAGGCAATGCTCGAATTGCTCGGCCTCTTCCATGTAGGCGGTGGCCACCAGCAGTGTCAGTTGCGGGCGCTCACTGCGTACGCTATCTACCAGCTCCCAGAAACGCCGGCGGGACAGCGGGTCGACGCCGGTGGTGGGTTCGTCGAGGATCAACAGGTCCGGATCATGGATCAGTGCGCAGCACAAGCCGAGCTTCTGTTTCATGCCGCCAGAGAGCTTGCCTGCCGGGCGCTCGGCAAAGCGTGCGAGGTCGGTGGCGAGCAGCAGGTTGTGCATGCGCTGGTCGCAATCGGCTTTCGACAGGCCGAACAAGGTGGCGAAGAAACGGATGTTCTCGCTGATGGACAGCTCGGGGTACAGATTGCCGCCCAGGCCCTGGGGCATAAAGGCAATGCGCGCGTACAGGCTATTGCGGTGGCGACGGTCTTGGATGGAACCGCCGAGCACCTGCAACTGGCCCTCCTGCAGCTTTTTAACCCCGGCGATCAGACCCAGCAGGCTCGACTTGCCGGCGCCGTCCGGACCTATCAACCCGCAGCGGGTACCGGCTGGCAAGCTGAAGGCAACGTCGAGCAGTGCCTGTTGCTTGCCGTAGCGGTGGTTGATCCCCGTGGCGTGCAGCGCCAGGCCGCTCATTGCAGGTTGGCCGGCCAGTCGACATCGGCCGTGCGTACATAGCCCGCGCCGGGCATGCCCGGTTTGGCTTGTGGCACGGCGCTGGGCTGAGTCAGGCGCAATTTGACGCGGAACACCAGTTTTTGCCGCTCATCGCGGGTTTCGACTTCCTTGGGAGTGAACTGGGATTTGGCCGCGACAAAACTGATTTTGGCCGGCAGCGCTTGCTGGGGCAGGGCGTCGAGCAGGATGCGTGCTTCACTGCCGACGGTCAGGCGGCCGGTGACGGAGGCGGGCAGGTAGAGATTCATGTACTGGTCATTGGGGTCAATCAGCAGCAACACGCGACCACCCGCGCCGAGCACTTCGCCCGGCTCGGCCAAGCGCAATTGGATGATGCCGTCGATGGGCGCACGCAGGCTGCTGTCGTCGATTTCGCTGGTGAGTTGGGCGACTTGGGCCTGGGCCGCACCGATCGCGGCCTTCACTGCGTTGACTTGGGCTTGGGCCGCGATCACCGCCGCATTGCCGGTGTTCTGGCGAGCTTGCTGCTGGTCGATCAATTGGCTGCTGGCAAAGCCGCGCCGGTACAGCTCTTGGGTGCGCTTGAGTTCCTGGCTGGCCAGCAGTTGCTCGCTTTGGCGCAACTGCACGTTGGCTTCAGCAGAGGCGAAGTTTTCCCTGGCGCGTAACACCTCTGCTTCGGCCTGGGCGCGCTGGGCTTGCAGGGTGCGGGTGTCCATGCGTGCCAGCAACTGGCCCTTGAGCACTTTGTCGCCTTCATCCACGTGCACTTCGGCCAGGCGCCCGGGGATCTTGGCGGCGATTTGCACTTCGGTGGACTCCAGGCGCCCATTGCCCATGCTCAAGCCCTCGGGCAGGCGGTCCTGGGTCGAACGCCAGTAGCCAAAGGCCCCCGCCCCCAGCAAGAGGACGATCAGGGCGATGGCGAACAGACGGGACGTATGGTGGTTCGTAGACATGGCTGCATCCTGCGGCGTTAGCGTCCAGTGTGATGGGTTTGGCCCGTGAGGGTCTTGATATCGGTCAGTTAAAGCAGCTGAAGGATGGCCGCCCATTGTTCAGGCGTGACCGCCATGACCGAAAGCCGGCTGCCTTTCTGCACCAGCGGCATTTCGGCAAGAGCGGTTTGCTGCTTTAGATAGCCCAGGCCCAGCACCTTGGGGAAGGTGTTGACGTGGCCCACGGTGATGGCACTCCACGGATTTTTCTCCGCACTGGCCTTGGAGTCGAAATAATGGCTGTCCGGTTCCAGCGCTGTAGGATCCGGGTAGGCGGCCTCGACGATTTTGCCGATGCCGGCAATCCCTGGCTCCGGACAGCTGGAGTGATAGAAGAAAAACTCATCGCCCACCGCCATGGCGCGCAGAAAGTTGCGCGCCTGATAGTTGCGAACCCCATCCCAGCGCGCTTCGCCGAGCTTTTCCAGGTCCTCGATGGACAATTCGTCAGGCTCGGATTTCATCAGCCAGTAGGCCATTTTTGGGCTCCTGAAAAAGGCATTGGGCAAGTTGTCGGGCAATTGCATGACAAACCGACAGTCGGTTGGCGTCAAGGTTTGCGTGTTGGTTCACGTTACCGCAGAATGCGCGCTTTTAGGCTTGGCGCAGCTGCAACGGACTACTTTGGAACGTTGTTGTCATCGTGTACGAGGTGCCTGAAGGGGGGCAATCGATGCAACGTAAACCGGATTTACTATGGATTTTGGTTATTTTGTTTGGTCTGGGCGTTGTGACCACCGGGTATGCCCAGAGCTTGTGGTCGAACAAGGCCGACGCACCGGTTGAACTCTCGCCAGTGCAGCAACAATTCAAGCGTTAATAAGGCTTCAAGGCGTCGCTGGTTCCAGCGACGTTTGTGCAACATACCAGTGCTTATCGGTGACAGTGCCCGCCAGCGGCACGTCCCAACTTGCCTGCGCCAAGCGGTCTACCTGCTGACATTCATGGGCCAACCCCAGCAAGGTCGGCTTGCGCCAGCTTTTGCGCCTGGCCAGGTAGGCCAGGCTGCGGTCGTAGAATCCGCCACCCATGCCCAGGCGTCCGCCTTCGCTATCGAACCCCACTAACGGCAACAGCACCAGGTCGAGCGCCCAGACTTTGCGCTGCTGGTGGACATTGACCCGCGGCTCAAGAATGCCAAAGCGGTTGGGCGACAACTTATCCCCAGGCCGCACGCGCTGGAACACCATCTTGGTGCGCGGCCAGGCACTCAGTACCGGCAGATAGGTGGCCTTGCCACGGCGCTGCGCCGCGCGCAGCAGCAGGCGCGGATCGATTTCGCCGTCCGTCGGCAGGTATAAGGAAATATGTTTGGCCCGGCGAAACAGCGGGTGCTGCGCCAGTTGCCGGTACAGGCCAAGGGCGGCCTGGCGCTGCTCGCTCGGCGTGAGGGCACGGCGGGCCTTGCGCAACATGCGTCGAAGTTGCGGACGGGACAGCGGCGCAGGTTCGGTCATGGCTTATCGGCTCATAAAACAATGCCAGTCCTGGGACTGGCATTGAGTTTGGGAATTCAGGCTCCCCGACAGAGCCGCTGTCGACTTAGCCCTTGAACCCGAAAGTTCAAGGTGGAAGAAGCAGTAGGCTTTAAGGCTTTCCGTCTAGCGGACATGCACACCAGCCCAACGTGCAACTTCCAGGGTAGTGCGAATCGGCTCAGGGACATCGCCGACTGGCAAACACGCCAGGGAGTGGGGCGAGTATACCTTAAACAGACTCGGCAATCAGCCCTTGGGTGCGTCGGAATCGGTGGAAAGCACCAGATCCACGCGCTCGAGCAGGTCACGCACTTGCTCGCGGGTCGAGCCGCTGGCCTGCACGTCAGGGCGTTCCTGCTTGTGCAGCAGATCGTGGGTGATATTCAGCGCGGCCATCACGGCGATGCGGTCGGCGCCGATCACTTTGCCGCTGCTGCGGATTTCACGCATCTTGCCGTCCAGGTAACGCGCAGCGCTCACCAGATTGCTGCGTTCTTCCTGGGGGCAGATGATCGAATATTCTTTGTCGAGGATCTGCACGGTAACGCTATTGCTTGAACTCATGAGTCTTGCTCCAGGGCCTTCAGGCGCGAAATCATCGATTCGACCTTACGCCGGGCGATTTCGTTTTTTTCAATGAGGTGAGCGCGTTCCTCGCGCCAGGTCTTTTCCTGAGCTAATAGGAGTCCGTTTTGACTCTTTAGTTGCTCGACCCGATCAATTAGCAGTTCGAGTCTGGCCATCAGCGCTTGCAGGTCGGTGTCTTCCATTGGGTTCCACTGGATTTGTCTGATGAATGGCAACTGCAGGATAAACGATCTGACGCCCTCGATAGTCTTGGTGCGTCTGCCGGTGCTAGGATACAGCGCTCCATTCTAGACATTGCGCCGTCTGGCGCCTAGCTCACCATGCCCATTCAGAATTCCCCGTACGACGCTTTTTCCAAACTGCTGAGCACCAGCGGTCACCCATGCTCGCCTGCCGAACTGCACGGCGTGCTGTTGGGCCGCAGCTGCACCGGCGTGGGCTTTGATGCCGACAACTGGCTGGCCGACGTGGCCGAGCTGCTGGAAACCGAACCGACCGAAAACGTGCGTAACGCGCTGATCGGCCTGCAAGAGATGGTCAAGGGCGAGCTGACCGGTGACGACGTCACCGTGGTTCTGCTGCTGCCGACCGACGACGCCCCACTCACCGAGCGTGCTGCTGCCCTGGGCCAGTGGTGCCAGGGTTTCCTCCACGGTTTCGGCGTGAACGCCGGTGGCCTGGAGCTGAGCACCGACGCCAAGGAAGTGCTGCAGGATCTGGCAGCCATCTCCCAGGTGCAAGATGCTCTGGAAGAGTCCGAAGACGGCGAAGGCGACTACATGGAAGTGATGGAATACCTGCGCGTCGCGCCGTTGCTGCTGTTCACCGAGACCAAAAAGTCTGCTGAACCTGCTGCACCCAAGCCTTCGCTGCATTAAGAAAGGAACCCCATCTGCCCATGATTCATATCCCCAAAGCGGAATACACCCGTCGCCGCAAGGCGCTCATGGCGCAGATGGAACCCAACAGCATCGCGATCCTGCCGGCAGCCGCCGTGGCCATCCGCAACCGCGATGTCGAGCACGTGTACCGCCAGGACAGCGACTTCCAGTACCTGAGCGGTTTCCCCGAGCCCGAAGCGGTGATCGTGCTGATGCCCGGTCGCCAGCATGGCGAATACGTGTTGTTCTGCCGTGAGCGCAACGCTGAGCGCGAGCTGTGGGACGGCCTGCGCGCCGGCACTGAAGGCGCGATCCGCGACTTTGGCGCCGACGACGCATTCCCTATCACTGATATCGACGACATCCTGCCCGGCCTGATCGAAGGCCGCGACCGGGTATATTCGGCCATGGGCAGCAATGCCGAATTCGACCGGCATGTGATGGAGTGGATCAACGTGATCCGCTCCAAGGCGCACCTGGGCGCCCAGCCACCGAACGAATTCGTTGCCCTGGATCATCTGCTGCACGACATGCGCCTGTATAAATCGGCGGCAGAGGTGAGGGTGATGCGCGAAGCAGCGCGCATTTCCTGCGCGGCCCATGTGCGGGCGATGCAGGCCAGCCGTGCGGGTTTGCATGAGTTCAGCCTGGAGGCCGAGTTGGATTACGAGTTCCGTAAGGGCGGTGCGAAAATGCCAGCCTACGGTTCCATCGTCGCCGCCGGACGCAACAGCTGCATCCTGCATTACCAGCAGAATGACGCGCTGCTCAAGGATGGCGACCTGGTGCTGATCGACGCCGGTTGTGAGATCGACTGCTACGCCAGCGACATCACCCGCACCTGGCCGGTCAACGGCAAGTTTTCGCCTGAGCAAAAGGCGATCTACGAGATTGTGCTGGCCTCCCAGGAAGCCGCCTTCAAGCAGATCGCACCGAACAAGCATTGGAACCAGGCCCATGAGGCTACCGTGCAGGTCATCACCGCCGGCTTGGTGAAGTTGGGGTTGCTGCAAGGTGACGTTGACGAACTGATCGCCAGCGAAGCCTACCGCGCTTTCTACATGCACCGCGCCGGCCACTGGCTGGGCATGGATGTGCATGATGTGGGCGAGTACAAGGTCGGCGGTGAATGGCGAGTGCTGGAAGTCGGCATGGCCTTGACCGTGGAACCGGGCATCTATATTTCCCCGGACAACCAGAACGTGGCAAAGAAATGGCGTGGCATTGGCGTACGCATCGAGGATGACGTGATAGTGACCAAGCAAGGCTGTGAAATCCTGACCGGCGCGGTGCCCAAGACCGTTGCCGAGATCGAAGCACTGATGGCGGCTGCCCGATGAGCCGGGTCAACCTGGCGATTATTGGTGGTGGCCTGGTGGGTGCCAGCCTGGCCCTGGCGTTGCAGGCTGGGGCCAAGGCACGTGGCTGGAAGATCGTGCTGATCGAACCCTTTGCCCCGGGCGACAGCTACCAGCCCAGTTATGATGCGCGTTCTTCGGCGCTGTCCTTTGGTGCCCGCCAGATTTATCAGCGTCTGGGCCTGTGGCAGGACATTGCCCGCCGCGCCGAACCGATCAAGCAGATCCACGTATCGGACCGCGGGCGTTTCTCTACCGCGCGCTTGTCCGCCATGGAAGAGGGCGTACCGGCCCTGGGCTATGTGGTGGAAAACGCCTGGCTGGGCCAATGCCTGTGGCAAGGCCTGGATAAAGACGTCGTCAGCTGGCGCTGCCCCGCGGAAGTCACGCGCATGGAGCCGCTGCCTGATGGCTATCGCCTGACCCTCAACGATGAAACCGTGCTGGAATGCGACCTCGCGGTGTTGGCCGACGGCGGCCGCTCCGGCCTGCGCGAGCAACTGGGCATTGGCGTGAAGACCCGGCCCTACAACCAGAGCGCACTGATCGCCAATATCACCCCGAGCGAAGCCCACAATGGCGAAGCGTTCGAGCGCTTTACCGATGAGGGGCCGATGGCCTTGCTGCCGCTGCCGGACAACCGCTGTGCGCTGGTCTGGACCCGCATCGGCATGGACGCCCAGCGCCTGGCCGACCTTGACGAGCGCAGCTTCCTGAGCGAGTTGCAGGGCGTATTCGGTTATCGCCTGGGCACCCTCAAGCAAGTGGGCGCCCGTCATCTGTACCCGCTGACCCTGGTGGAAGCTGAAGAGCAAGTGCGCTCGCATCTTGCGGTCCTCGGCAATGCCGCCCACAGCCTGCACCCGATTGCCGGGCAGGGGTTCAACCTGTCCCTGCGCGATGCCAATGCCTTGGCCGAAGCCTTGTTGGCCGGCCCGGCAGTGCCAGGTGACCTGGCGACGTTGCAAGGCTATCGGGATCGCCAGCGCCTGGACCAACAACTGACCGTAGGCTTTTCCGATCAGGTCACACGCTTGTTTGGCAGCGGCCAGCCGCTAATGGCGCTGGGCCGTAACCTGGGCTTGCTCGGCCTGGATCTGTTGCCGCCGGCCAAACGCTGGTTCGCCCGCCAGGCCATGGGGCTGGGGGTGCGCTCCGATGTTTGAGCCGGCCCATCACTTTATTGGCGGCCTGTGCCGCACACGAGACAAGGCTTAAAGCATGGACATGCGCGCAGATGTGCTGATTGTCGGGGCCGGAATGGTCGGAAGCGCCCTGGCGCTGGCATTGCAGGGCAGCGGCTTGCAGGTGCTGCTGCTCGACGGCAGCCCGCTAAGCGTCAAACCGTTCGAGCCGGATGCGGCATTTGAACCGCGGGTGAGCGCGTTGTCCGCTGCCAGCCAGCGCATCCTCGAACGCCTGGGCGTGTGGGACGGCATCGTCGAGCGTCGCGCCAGCCCTTACGGCGAGATGCAGGTGTGGGACGGCAGCGGTACCGGGCAGATTCACTTTTCGGCAGCCAGCGTGCATGCCGAGGTGCTCGGGCATATCGTCGAAAACCGCGTAGTGCAGGATGCTTTGCTGGAGCGCTTGCACGACTGCGACCTCGGCCTGCTGGCCAATGCGCGCCTGGAACAGATGCGCCGCTCCGGCGATGACTGGCTGCTGACCCTGGCTGATGGGCGCAAGTTGCGTGCGCCGCTGGTGGTAGCCGCCGATGGCGCCAACTCCGCAGTACGCCGCCTGACCGGCACCCCGACCCGCGAGTGGGATTACCTGCATAACGCGATCGTCACCAGCGTGCGCAGCAGCCAGCCGCACCAGCGCACGGCCTGGCAACGCTTTACCGATACCGGCCCGCTGGCGTTCCTGCCGCTGGTACGGGATGGGCAGGAAGACTGGTGCTCGATTGTCTGGTCGACCACGCCGGCTGAGTCCGAGCGCCTGATGGCCCTGGATGATGAACGCTTCTGCCGGGAGCTGGAGCGCGCCTTCGAAGGGCGCCTGGGCACTGTGATCAGCGCCGACCCGCGAGTTTGCGTGCCGTTACGCCAGCGCCATGCCAAACGCTACGTGGCCGAAGGCCTGGCACTGATCGGTGATGCTGCCCACGTTATTCACCCGTTGGCGGGGCAGGGCGTGAACCTGGGCTTTCTTGATGCGGCGGTATTGGCCGAGGTGTTGTTGGCGGCCACCGAGCGCGGCGAGCGCCTGGCAGATGTTAAGGTCCTGAGTCGTTACGAGCGGCGTCGCATGCCTCACAACCTGGCGTTGATGGCGGCAATGGAAGGCTTTGAGCGCTTGTTCCAGGCGGATCAACTGCCGCTGCGCTGGCTGCGTAATGCCGGTCTGAAAATCGTCGACCAGATGCCCGAAGCCAAGGCAGTGTTTGTGCGCCAGGCGCTAGGTTTGACTGGCGATCTACCAGAACTCGCTAAACCCTGAATTGAAACACAGTCCCCTGTGGGAGGGGGCTTGCCCCCGATGAGGCCCTCAACCCTCGCGCATATTCGGGCTGTGCAACATCTGGTAACGCCTCCGCCGAGCGTTACCAAATGTGAGTCCTTATCATTTGCCCTCAATTTGCAAATGAGAGACCGCACCCATGTTGGCACCCAAGCGCCTCCTGACTGCCCTGGCACTTACCCTGATCGGCAGCACCACCGTGCAGGCAGCCGACGAAGTCGTGGTCTACTCCTCGCGCATCGATGAGCTGATCAAGCCGGTATTCGATGCCTACACCCAGAAGACCGGGGTGCAGGTCAAGTTCATCACCGACAAGGAAGCGCCGCTGATGCAGCGCATCAAGGCCGAGGGCGAGAACGCCACCGCCGATCTGCTGCTCACCGTCGACGCCGGCAACCTCTGGCAGGCCGAGCAAATGGGCATCCTGCAACCGTTCACTTCCGCTGTGATCGACAAGAATATCCCGCTGCAATATCGCTCATCGGCCCACGCCTGGACCGGCTTGAGCCTGCGTGCGCGCACTATCGCCTATTCCACCGAGCGGGTGAAACCGGGCGAACTGACCACCTACGAAGCCCTGGCAGACAAGCAATGGGAAGGCCGCCTGTGCCTGCGTACCGCGAAAAAAGTCTACAACCAGTCACTGACCGCCACGTTGATCGAAACCCATGGCGCGGCCAAGACCGAAGAGATCGTCAAGGGCTGGGTCAACAACCTGTCCACCGACGTGTTCTCCGATGACATCGCCGTGCTGGAAGCCATCAATGCCGGACAGTGCGACGTGGGTATCGTCAATACCTACTACTACGGCCGCCTGCACAAGCAGAAGCCGGATCTGGCGGTGAAACTGTTCTGGCCGAACCAGGGCGACCGTGGCGTGCATGTGAACCTGTCGGGCATCGGCCTGACCAGGCACGCGCCGCACCCGCAAGCGGCCAAGGCACTGGTGGAGTGGATGACCACGCCTGAGGCGCAGAAAATCTTTGCCGACGTGAACCAGGAATTTCCGGCCAACCCGGCGGTACCGCCATCGGCGGAAGTGGCGAGCTGGGGCAAGTTCGTGGCCGATACCTTACCGGTAGAAGTGGCGGGCAAGCGCCAGGCTGAAGCCATTCGCCTGATGGATCGCGCTGGCTGGAACTGAATGTGTAAATTGCCACAGATCTAAATGTGGGAGGGGGCTTGCCCCCGATAGCGGGGTATCAGTCTAATCATCATTGACTGGCACTCCGCTATCGGGAGCAAGCCCCCTCCCACATTGTTTTGTGTTTGTCTTCGAATAGTCTGTTCTATAGAGAGCTTTTCCTTGGCCCACCCCGCCCAACGCCGCTGGTACCTGCCGGTCTTCACCGTCGCCGCCCTGGTGCTGCTGCCGCTGAGCGTGCTGCTGCTGTCCTGGCAAAGCATCGACCACCAGATCTGGTCCCACCTCTGGGACACCCAGATGCCGCGCTTGCTGGGCAACACCCTGACCCTGGTACTCGGTGTCGGTATTGGTGTGACGCTGCTGGGCGTCAGCCTGGCCTGGTTGACCAGCCTCTGCGAATTCCCCGGGCGACGTTGGCTCGATTGGGCGCTGATGCTGCCCTTTGCGATCCCGGCTTATGTGCTGGCCTTCGTGTTCGTCGGTCTGCTGGACTTTGCAGGGCCCGTGCAAACCCTGCTGCGCGAATGGTTCGGCAATGGGCTGCGCTTGCCGCGAGTGCGCTCCACCAGCGGCGTGATCATCGTGTTGGTGCTGGTGTTCTATCCCTACGTTTACCTGCTGGCACGTTCTGCGTTTCTGGCCCAGGGCAAGGGTTTGATGGAAGCGGCGCGGGTATTGGGGCAATCGCCATGGCAAGCATTCTGGCGCGTGGCGTTGCCGATGGCGCGACCAGCGATTGGTGCCGGTGTGGCCCTGGCGTTGATGGAGACCCTGGCAGATTTCGGCGCCGTCTCGGTGTTCAATTTCGATACCTTCACCACGGCTATCTACAAAACCTGGTATGGCTTTTTCAGCCTTTCCAGCGCCGCGCAACTGGCCAGCCTGTTGCTGCTGGTTGTGATGTTGGTGCTGTATGGCGAGCGGCGCGCGCGCGGGGCCAGCCGACCGAGCAATGAGCGGCCACGCGGCAAGGCGTTGTACCACCTGCACGGGTTCAAGGCCGTGGCGGCCAGCGCCTGGTGCGGCCTGGTATTTGCCTGTGCGTTTTTGATCCCGATGCTGCAACTGGTGGCCTGGTTCTGGCAGCGCGGGCGCTTCGACCTGGATGAGCGCTATACGGGCCTGATCGTCCACACCCTCTACCTGGGTGGTATTGCCGCGCTGATTACGGTCAGCGTGGCGATGATCCTGGCCTTTGCCAACCGCCTGGCGCCGACCCGGGCGATTCGCTCCGGTATCAGCCTGGCCAATGTCGGTTATGCCTTGCCGGGCTCGGTGCTGGCGGTGTCGATCATGCTGGCGTTCAGCTACCTGGACCGCGAACTGGTGGTGCCACTGTCCGGCTGGCTGGGCGGCGCGGGCAGGCCCTTGCTGTTGGGCAGCCTGTCGGCATTGGTGCTGGCTTACCTGGTACGGTTCCTGGCAGTGGCCTACGGGCCTTTGGAAAACAGCCTGGCGCGCATTCGTCCGTCATTGCCCGAAGCTGCACGCAGCCTTGGGGTGAGCGGTCCACGACTGTTTTGCAAAGTGTATCTGCCGTTGTTGTTGCCCGGCACCCTGAGCGCGGCGCTGCTGGTGTTCGTGGATGTACTCAAGGAAATGCCCGCGACATTGCTGATGCGCCCGTTTGGCTGGGACACGCTGGCGGTACGGATCTTCGAGATGACCAGTGAAGGTGAATGGGCGCGGGCTTCTTTGCCGGCGTTGACCCTGGTGCTGGTCGGGTTGTTGCCGGTCATCGGGCTGATCCGTCGCTCTGCTCGGCAAATCGGTTAGGTGCCAGTCCTACGGCATGAGGCTACAATGCGCGGCATTCGGTGCGCTCCGTCTTTCGGATCGACCTGCTGTATGTGGCTGCGGGCCTTGTAAATCAAGGTGTTCGGCACAAGTGGCAGCTCTGCGCACCTTCGCCAAGCCCGGAAGGAGAAACCCATGGGACAGCGTACGCCTTTGTATGACCTGCATCTCGCCCTCGGCGCGAAAATGGTCGATTTTGGCGGTTGGGATATGCCTTTGCATTACGGCTCGCAGGTTGAAGAACACCATCAGGTGCGGCGCGACTGTGGGGTGTTCGATGTATCTCATATGACCGTAATCGATGTCACCGGCCCTCAGGCCAAGGAATGGCTTCAGCACCTGCTGGCCAATGACGTCGATCGATTGCACGGCTGCGGCCGTGCGCTGTACAGCGCCATGCTCAACGAGCAAGGCGGAGTGGTGGACGATATGATCGTCTACCGAACCGAAACCGGGTACCGGCTGGTGGTCAATGCCGCCACCCGCGATCAGGATATGGCCTGGATGCAGGCGCAACTGGGCGATTACCAGGTGCAGCTGCATGAGCGGTCCGAATTGGCCATGCTTGCCATCCAAGGGCCTCATGCCCGGCATAAGATCGCCGAACTGGTGACTCAGTCCCGTGGCATCCTGATCCACCAGCTCAAGCCGTTCGAAGGCCATGCCGACGGCGACTGGTTTATCGCCCGTACCGGCTACACCGGCGAAGACGGCCTGGAAATTGTCCTGCCCGCCGACCAGGCACCGGGTTTTTTCAACGATCTGGTGGGGGCGGGCATTTCACCTATCGGCCTCGGTGCCCGCGATACCTTGCGCCTGGAGGCCGGCATGAACCTGTACGGCCAGGATATCCATCAGCAGGTATCGCCCCTCGCGGCCAATATGGCCTGGAGCATTGCCTGGGAACCTGCCGGGCGCAATTTTATCGGTCGTGCTGCGCTGGAAGCGGAAAAGGCGGCCGGTGTGCAGTTCAAATTGGTCGGGCTGGTGCTGGAAGAGCGTGGAGTTTTACGCGCTCACCAAGTGGTTCGTATCGCCAATGTTGGCGAAGGAGAGATCACCAGTGGTAGTTTCTCGCCTACGCTAAGCAAATCCATTGCCCTGGCGCGCGTACCGGCGGCGACTGCCGACCGGGCCGAAGTGGAAATCCGCGGCAAGTGGTACCCGGTTCGAGTGGTCAAGCCGACCTTCGTACGCCATGGCAAAACCTTGATCTAACTATTTTCCGGCAGGCCAATGGCCGCTGACATTTCTTCTTGAGGACACAGACTATGAGCAATATCCCTGCCGACCTGCGTTTTGCCGAAAGTCACGAATGGGCCCGTCTGGAAGCTGATGGCACCGTGACTGTCGGCATCTCCGACCATGCACAGGAAGCTTTGGGTGATGTGGTGTTTGTTGAGTTGGCAGAGGTGGGTGCCAATTTTGCAGCGCAAGGCCAGGCGGGTGTGGTTGAGTCGGTGAAAGCCGCTTCGGATATCTACTCGCCGGTTGCTGGCGAAGTGATTGCTGTCAACGAAGAGCTGAGTGGCAGCCCTGAGCTGCTGAACTCTGACCCTTACGGCGCCTGGATCTTCAAGCTCAAGCCAAGCGACAAGGCTGAACTGGACAAACTGCTGGATGCCGCCGGCTACAAAGCCGCCATCGGCGACTAAACGCAATAGCTGCAACAGCACACATCAATGTGGGAGCTGGCTTGCCTGCGATTGGATCACCCGTGTATCACCGATACACCGAGGTGCCTGCATCGCAGGCAAGCCAGCTCCCACAGTTGATTGGGGTGTGCCTGCTGGTTGTGTTCAGTCTTTCTTCAGTACCGCTTTAACCGCCGCTACAGCCCGCTCCACATCCGCCTCTGTCATTGCCGTGAACATCGGCAACGACACGATCAAACGCCCAACACGCTCCGCCACCGGGAACATGCCTTCCTTGAAACCCTGTGCCCGATACAGGCTCAGCAAGTGGATCGGCGGGTAGTGATAGCCAATGCCAACGCCGTGGGCCTGCATCTGCTCCATGAACGTTGCGCGAGCAGGCAAGCCGTCCTGGCGCTCCGGCAACACCAGTTGGAACAGGTGCCAGTTGCTGTTCTCGAAATCCGCCGGCGGCAGTTGCGCGCCATATTTCTCTTCGAAGTCACTGCCAAAGCACTGGAAGTAGTGGCGTGCCAGGTGCTGGCGGTGGGCCGTGATCTTCTCGATATGCGCAAACTGCCCCAGGCCAATGGCGGCGGCGATGTCGGTCATATTGAACTTGCCGCCCAGGACATCCACATCCAGGCCATCGAAACCGGTGCGGGTCACGCCCTGCAGGCGATACTTCTCTGCCAGGCGAGCCTCCTCGGCGTTGTTCAACACCAGGCAGCCACCCTCGGATGAGGTGATGTTCTTGTTCGCCTGAAAGCTGAACGACACGAAGTCACCGGTTGCACCGATGCGTTCCCCGTCCCAGCTGGAGCCCAAGGCTTGCGCGGCGTCTTCGACGATACGCAGGTTGTACTTGTTGGCCAGCGCGTAAAGCATCGGCATGTCCAGGGGCAAGCCCGCCAGGTAGACCGGGATGATCGCTTTGGTACGTGGTGTGATTGCCGCCTCAACCTGGGCCAGGTCAATGTTGCGGGTAATCGGGTCGATATCGGCGAACACTGGAGTAGCGCCGACTTCGAGGATGACGTTGGCGGTGGCCACCCAGGAAATCGGTGTCGTGATGACTTCATCCCCAGGCCCGATACCGGCGATGCGCAAGGCGATCTCCATGGTGCAGGTGCCCGAGTTGAAGGTGCGCACCGGCCTCCCGCCAAAGTATTCCGACAACTGCGCCTCGAACGCCTGCACTTTTGGCCCGCTGGTGATCCAGCCGGAACGCAGGACATCGCCGACTGCCGAAATGGTGGCTTCATCAATGGTCGGTTTGGAAAACGGCAGGAAAGGCTGTTGGCTCATGACGAAGAAGGCATCCGTTCAAGATAGGCGATGAATGTTAAACGTGTCAGTAACGCATGGTTGCACGGCAAGACTGAATATAGCCTGTCGCTTATGAACGATTCGTCATAGGGCAGGCAAAAAAATGCCGCTTGAAAAAGCGGCATTTTTTATCGGTGCGGCTGTTACTCGGTTACAGCATTCTTCGCCAGGATGGCGTTAGCCAGTTCCATGTCCGTGGCCTGAAGGCCAGGGTTGTCGGCGCGGACCTTCTGCATGGCCGCTTCCAGGTACGGGCCGCGGATGCCGCCGTCGCTGGCGACGAAGCTGCCCGCGTCGTCCTGGGCGGCGACTACCAGCTTGTGGTCCTTGAATGTCAGGTAAGTCGAGCCAGTGGTGGCGCCCGACGAGATGACATTACGCCAAAAGCTATCGGCCATGGCTGAGCCGACAGGTAGGGAAAGCACAGCGAGGGTTGCGACAGCATATTTAAGACGCATGATGGGTGACTCCGGTGGGTTATCTGTACGTTTTGATTGTAGTTAAGTCGATCCAGTTCCATCACTGACTAAACAGTTTCAACCTCTAAAATCACCCCATCCTGGCCAACCACGCGTACTTGAGCGCCTGCTGGGGCATCGGCACCGGTGACCATCCACACGCCATCGCCGACTTTAATCTTGCCCCGGCCATCCACAATCGCCTGATGCACCATGAAGGTGCGCCCGATCAATTCGGAGCCGCGCTCGTTCAACCCCGGTTGATCGCTGACCTTGGCGCTGCTGCGTTGGCGCTTCCACCAATACACGGCCGTCAGGATCGACAGCATGGCGAACAGCAGCAGTTGCCACTCCAGCCCGAGTGGCGGGACCAGGAACTTGATCACCCCCACTGCGGCCGCGGCGATACCCATCCACAGCAGGTACCCGCCGGCGCCGAACACCTCAAGAATCAACAGCACGGTGCCCAGCGCCAACCAGTCCCAGAACGACAAATGCAGCAAAAAGTCCCACATGGTGTTGGCCTCAGCCTTTCTGGTTGCCGAAAGTTGCCTTGACGATTTCGCCGATACCGCCCACGGCGCCAATCACCTGGCTGGCTTCCAGCGGCATCAGGATGACCTTGCTGTTGTTGGCCGACGCCAGCTTGCCCAAGGCATCGATGTATTTTTGCGCGACGAAGTAGTTGACCGCCTGCACATTGCCCGACGCGATGGCTTCGGACACCACTTGTGTCGCTCGAGCTTCGGCTTCGGCCTGACGCTCACGTGCTTCGGACTCCAGGAACGCGGCCTGGCGGCTACCTTCGGCTTCAAGGATCTGCGCCTGCTTCTTGCCTTCGGCCGTCAGGATCGCCGACGCACGCAGGCCCTCGGCTTCGAGGATCTGTGCACGCTTGATTCGCTCGGCTTTCATCTGGCCGGACATGGCGGCCATCAGGTCGGCAGGTGGGCTGATGTCCTTGATCTCGATACGGGTGATCTTTATGCCCCACGGCGCAGTGGCTTCGTCCACGGTGCGCAGCAGCTTCTCGTTGATGCCATCACGCTGGCTGAGCATGGCATCAAGCTCCATGGAGCCCAGGACGGTACGGATATTGGTTTGCAGCAGGTTGCGGATTGCGTGTTCGAGGTTGTTGACCTCGTAGGCCGCCTGGGCGGTGTTGACCACCTGGAAGAAGCACACGGCATCGATCTGCACGGTGGCGTTGTCGGCAGTGATGACTTCCTGGGGCGGAATATCCAGCACGCTTTCCATCACGTTGATCTTGCGACCGATGCGGTCCATGACCGGGATGATGATGTTCAGGCCGGGCTTGAGGGTGTTGGTGTAGCGGCCGAAACGTTCGACCGTCCATTGGTAGCCCTGGGGCACCACTTTGAAACCCATGAACAGGATGGCGATGGCCAAGCCCACAAAAAGAAGCAGTACGGTTCCGATCTGCATAGCGATTCCTTATCTGAAGATGTCAGTGAACGACGTTGGGCCGATTGTAGCGGTCTGGTCACCGATAAGGACGGTTTCACGGCCCAACAAATAAAGGATTTGTTTCTGAATCCCCAGGCGTGACCCGTAATATTTCCGTCATCGTGGTCACGCCGGCGTTCACTTTATCGATGCCGGCCATGCGCAAGCTGTTCATGCCCTGCGCGAGCGCCTCACGGCGTAGCGCCTGTATGTCCGTACCGGGAGTCACCAGCGCCTTGAGCGCTGGGTCCAACGGCATGATTTCATACAGCCCGGCTCGGCCTCGATAACCGCTGTCACGGCATTCCATACAACCGACGGCCTCGTAGCAGCCTATGTTCTCCACACCCGTCACACGCTTGCAGTGGGTGCACAAAACCCTCACCAGACGCTGCGCCATGACGCCTATGAGTGTGGCCTTGATCAAATAATGAGCAATGCCAAGCTCCTGCAGTCGGCTGATGGCGCTGGGCGCATCGTTGGTATGCAGGGTCGAGAACACCAGGTGCCCGGTCAGTGCGGCCTGTATGGCCATCTCGGCGGTTTCCCGGTCACGGATTTCACCGATCATGATGATGTCCGGGTCCTGGCGCAGCAGGGCGCGGACGCCGCTGGCAAAGCTGAGGTCGATGTTGTGTTGGACCTGCATCTGATTGAACGCCGGCTCGACCATTTCAATCGGGTCTTCTACCGTGCACAGGTTGACCTCTCGGGTCGCCAGTTGCTTGAGGGTGGTGTAGAGGGTGCTGGTCTTGCCCGAGCCGGTCGGGCCTGTGACCAGGATGATGCCATTGGCTTGCCGAGTCATGGCGTGCCAGCGCTGCTGATCGGCGCTCGACAAGCCCAGCTGGTCGAAGTCCTTGAGCAGCACCTGAGGGTCAAAAATCCGCATCACCAGCTTTTCGCCAAACGCGGTCGGCAGGGTCGAAAGGCGCAATTCCACTTCCGCGCCTGCCGGGTTCCTGGTCTTGACGCGACCATCCTGGGGTTTGCGTTTCTCGGCCACATTCATTCGCCCAAGACTTTTCAAGCGGCTGACCACTGCGGTGGTGACCTGAGGCGGAAATTGATAGACGTCATGCAACAGCCCGTCGATGCGAAAACGCACCCGGCCCTGATCGCGACAGGGTTCGATATGAATATCGCTGGCCCGTTGGGCAAAGGCGTATTGCAACAGCCAGTCGACGATATTGACGATATGCGCGTCATTGGCATCGGGCTCCTTGTCGCTGGCGCCGAGGCTGAGCAGTTCGACGTTGCCGGGTATCGCCATTTTCTGATCGGCGCCGCTGACTGACTTGGCCAAGCGGTAAAACTCGTGGAGGCAGCGCTGGATGTCGCGGGGGTTGGCCACCACGCGCTTGATGGTGCGTTTGAGCACTTGAGCGAGCCCGGCTTCCCAGGCGCTGATGTACGGCTGGGCGCTGGCGATAGTGACGCTTTGGGCATCCACGGCGACCGCAAGAATGCCGTGGCGCTGGGCGAAGGCATGGGACATCAACGGCACCACGCTCGCCACGTCGATCTTCAACGGGTCGATGCGCAGGTAAGGCTGACCTGCATGTTGTGCCAGCCATTGGGTCAGGGTCTCAAGACAAGGGCCTTGGGCTGCGATGCATTCCAGGGGATGTTGAGTGCAAGATGCTGCCTGAATGCTATGGGCCGCCTGTGCGGTAATCAGCCCTTGCTCGATCAATGCCGGCAATAATTGTTGCAGTTCCAAGGGTTGGTCGAGGGAGGCAGCGGTCATGCAGGTTTCCTGGGCGGTTTGGGGTGTAATCCCAGACTAGTCAGCCGCTGGAAATCCTCGTTCCCAGGTGTATTGCAGGTTTTTACCGCGCCGTCGCCGCCAGTGCCTGAGGCCGCTCGGCATCAGCCGGCCACAGCTCCAGGTCGCAGACACTGATCAGGTTTCGAATCTTTTCACCGATGACTTGGGCACGGTGCCAGCTAAGGCCGTCGATCACGATATCGATATTCAGCAGGTCGACGTCCCGGCTCATATTGACGTGGGCTGGCGTCAGGAACTGCAGCGCAAAGTAGTTCAGCACCCGGCACAGCACGTCGGGCTCAGCCTCGGCGACGATCCGATAGTGCGCCTGACAGTGGGCGCTGTTGACGGCCCACGCATCGACGCGGGTGACAGGGTGGGCGGTTTCGACGGCGTGCATACTGACTCTCCAAAATCGACTGGAGGAATTTTCACATTCGCCTAGGGAGATTTCTTATCTAAGATGAGCCTTATTGGCGCATTATCGAATCAATCAATTCAAAAAATACACTTTCATAGGTATTTCTATGCACAGCGAGTTGGACGTCTACGATCGCCGCATTCTGGCCCTGCTGCAAGAGGACGCCTCGCTCTCCAGCGCACAGATCGCCGAGCAGGTCGGCCTGTCGCAGTCTCCGTGCTGGCGACGCATTCAGCGGCTCAAGGAAGAGGGCGTGATCCGGGGCCAGGTCACCCTCTTGGACCGCAAGAAAATCGGGCTCAACACGCAGATTTTCGCCGAGATCAAACTCAACGCTCACGGCCGCTCCAACTTCACTGAGTTCACCGAAGCGATTCGCGGATTTGCGGAGGTGTTGGAGTGTTATGTGCTGATGGGGTCGGTGGATTTTCTGCTGCGCATCGTCACTTCGGACATCGAGGCGTATGAGCGGTTTTTCTTCGAGAAGTTATCGATGGTGCCGGGGATCCAGGAGGTCAACTCCATCGTGGCGTTGTCGGAGATCAAGTCCACTACCAGCCTGCCAGTATTGCGCTGACAGGGCGGGCCTCATCGGGAGCAAGCCCCCTCCCACATTGTGTGGGAGGGGGCTTGCTCCCGATGGCGATTTTACAGGCGCAGGAGGGTCTTCCAGGCCCGGTTCTGATACACCGCAATCGCCTGGTGCATACGCGCATCCAGCGATTCATCGGTGATCGGCTGGTTAGCCAACTGCGCCAGCTTGTTCAGCTCGCCGTACAAACGGTCCAGTTCCGCAATGTCTACCACATGGCGCGCATGGTGCAGCCAGGCCTGGATGCGTTCGATGCGCGGCAGTTGCTCGGCGAGGTCTTCGGGCTGTTGCTGGTAGCGCGGCAGTTGCAGGGCGACGGCGTCGTCGGCCAGCAAGCGCGGCAGCCAGTTGGTGATTTGCGCAGCGCCCTGGCGGTTGCCGCGCACGTTACGCTCAGCGGTCCAGGTGCGAGCCAGCAGCCAGCGCGAGGTATTCAGTGAGAACAGGCCCCAGCGTACATCTTGCAATTCTTCGATGAACTGCTCCGGTGCGGCTTTGCGAATGTCTTCATCGTCGTCACCGGCCTGGACCAGCGGGCGCCAGTCTTCCAGCAGTGCATCCAGGGCGCTGCGCAGTTCGCTGGTGGATTGGCGCGGCGCGGCCTGGCCGAGGCTGCCGATCAGCGCGCGCAACTCGCCCAGGTTCTCGACCCAGTCCTGCAGCAAGCGCCAGTGGCCGTTGAAACGGTATTGCTCGGCCAGGCGCTGGCTGCTGCCCAACAGGTGCCACATGATTGCGGCGAAAGCATCATCCAAAGGCATTTCGGCGTGGATCTGCGGTGCCGGCAGGCTCAATGAGTAGCTGCTCGCGTCATACAGGCGGTAGCCGCGCTCGGCTTTGCTGATGTCACAGGGCATCAGCGCCAGGGTCGCAGCCAGTTCGGCGGCCAGCTCCAGCAGGGCGGCGGGTTCGCCTTCGCGCAATTCCAGTTCCAACTCGCAGATTTCTTCCTTCTGCTTGCCGACCACCACATGGCCCAGGTCCAGGGCGGCTTCGATCACCACCTTGGCCTTGCCACGGCCCCAGGCGATTTCGGCGCGTTCACGCACGAAGTCGGTGGTGAAGATCGGCTTGAGGGTCTTTTTGTCCAACTCGGCCAGTTGCTCGGGCCAGCACTCGCCGTCGAGTTTCTTCACATCGAGCTTGGCTTTGGGCAGGTCCCAGTTGTACTCGTTGCGCTCCGACAAGCCGGCAACGCTTTGGCCACGGGTCTTGAGGGTCTGAATGATGTCGTCACCGTCCTTGCGCAGGCGCAGGGCGACCTTGGCCTGCGCCAGGTCGCGCTCGGGGGTGTCGAAGTACTGATTCATCAACTCACGGCGTTCCCAGCCACTTTTGTTGCGTTTTTTCAGTAGCGGGTGCTCACGTAGCGCGGCGAGTGTTTCGCGGCTGACGCGGAGCTTGATTTCGGTTTCTTTCTGCATGGCCGGAAAATCCAGGATCGGGAGCGCAGCCGGGGAAAAGTGTGGCTGCCAAGGTCGTGCAGTGTACAGGACTGAGCCCGGCAACGTGCCGCAACGGTTTATTGTGTTGGGCAGATGCCTCTATAGTGAGGTTCATCCGGGAAGTTGGGAGACCGCGCATGCCGTTACCGTCCATGAAAGAGCAGTTCGCCGCCTTGATCGCCGCGCCGTCGGTGAGTTGCACCCAAGCGTCTCTCGACCAGACCAACCGCCCGGTGATCGATCTGCTCGCCGCGTGGCTGGGCGACTTGGGTTTCGCTATCGACATCCAGCAAGTCAGCCCTGGCAAGTTCAACCTGCTCGCCAGTTTCGGCAGCGGCCCCGGTGGCTTGGTGTTGGCGGGCCATAGCGATACGGTTCCTTATGATGAGGCGCTGTGGAAGACCGATCCGCTCAAGCTGACGGAAGTCGATGGCCGTTGGGTGGGGCTGGGCAGTTGCGACATGAAGGGATTTTTTGCCCTGGCCATTGAAGCGGTGTTGCCGTTGCTGGACCAGCCGTTCAAGCAGCCGCTGCTGATCCTCGCCACCTGTGACGAGGAAAGCTCCATGTCCGGCGCGCGTGCCCTGGCCGAGGCGGGAAGGCCGCTGGGACGGGCGGCGGTGATTGGCGAGCCAACTGGGCTCAAGCCGATTCGCCTGCATAAAGGCGTGATGATGGAACGTATCGACATCCTCGGCCGCAGCGGCCACTCGTCGGACCCAAGCCTGGGCCACAGCGCCCTCGAAGCCATGCACGATGCCATCGGCGAACTGCGCGGCCTGCGCCTGGCCTGGCAGCGCGAATACCGCAACGCGCAATTCAGCGTGCCGCAGCCGACCATGAATTTCGGCTGTATCCACGGCGGCGACAACCCTAATCGCATCTGCGGCCAGTGCTCCCTGGAGTTCGACCTGCGACCTTTGCCAGGCATGGACCCCGAGGTGCTGCGTGCGGCGATCCGGCAGAAGCTCGAACCCTTGGCCGAGCGTCATAAGGTCAAGATCGACTACGCGCCGCTATTCCCCGAAGTGCCGCCTTTCGAGCAGCCCGAAGACACCGAGTTGGTGCGGGTGGCGGAACGTTTGACCGGTCATCGTGCCGAAGCAGTAGCGTTCGGCACTGAAGCGCCTTA
This sequence comes from Pseudomonas sp. HN8-3, assembly GCF_020790195.1. Lineage (NCBI taxonomy): Bacteria > Pseudomonadati > Pseudomonadota > Gammaproteobacteria > Pseudomonadales > Pseudomonadaceae > Pseudomonas > Pseudomonas sp. HN8-3. The sequence continues at coordinate 5,731,507 of NZ_CP086206.1, read as the reverse complement.
TCTTCAGCGCCTTGGTTGTGAAACCCTGGTGCTTGGCCCCGGCGACATCGCCTGCGCCCACCAGCCGGGCGAGTACCTCGAAATGTCACGCTTGACGCCTACAGTGCGTCTATTGCGGGAACTGATCGAACATTACTGCCTGAAACCTGCATAAATTAACCCTTGCCCATTCGTACATAAGGAGAGCGAGCGTGTCGCCAAGCCTGTTCCGACGATAACCATCAGCCCGCTGTGCGTTTTTGCGACTCATCCTTTTTCGGCTGCTTTTTATTACAGGCCCAGGTGTTATGCCCGAATACGTTAATTGGCTTCGTCACGCTTCGCCCTATATCAACGCCCACCGCGACTGCACCTTTGTGGTCATGCTGCCTGGCGACGGTGTGGAACATCCCAACTTCGGCAATATCGTCCACGACCTGGTGCTGCTCCACAGCCTGGGTGTGCGGCTGGTGCTGGTGCACGGTTCGCGTCCGCAGATTGAAACCCGCCTTGAAGCACGCGGCCTGACCCCGGCTTACCACGAAGGCTTGCGCATCACCGATGCGGCGACGCTGGAGTGCGTGATCGACGCTGTCGGCCATCTGCGTATCGCCATCGAAGCGCGCCTGTCCATGGACATGGCCTCGTCGCCCATGCAGGGCTCGCGCCTGCGCGTGGCCAGCGGCAACCTGGTGACGGCGCGCCCGATTGGCGTGCTTGAGGGCGTTGACTATCACCACACCGGCGAAGTCCGCCGGGTCGACCGCAAAGGCATCAACCGCCTGCTGGACGAGCGCTCTATCGTGCTGTTGTCGCCGTTGGGCTACTCGCCTACCGGTGAAATCTTCAACCTGGCCTGCGAAGATGTCGCCACCCGTGCCGCCATCGACCTGGGTGCCGACAAATTGCTGCTGTTCGGTGCCGATCCCGGCCTGATCGATGAGAACGGCCGTCTTGTACGTGAATTGCGCCCGCAGCAAGTGCCTGCGCACCTGCAACGCCTGGGCAGCAACTATCAGGCCGAGCTGCTCGATGCCGCTGCCGAAGCCTGTCGGGGTGGAGTAGGGCGCAGCCATATCGTCAGCTACGCCGAAGACGGCGCCTTGCTCACCGAGCTGTTTACCCGCGACGGCGGCGGTACGCTGGTGGCCCAGGAGCAATTCGAACTGGTGCGCGAAGCGGCGATTGAAGACGTCGGCGGTTTGCTGGACCTGATCAGCCCGCTGGAAGAGCAGGGCATTCTGGTGCGTCGTTCGCGGGAAGTGCTGGAGCGGGAAATCGAACAGTTCAGCGTGGTCGAGCGCGAAGGCATGATCATCGCGTGCGCAGCGCTGTATCAGATTGCGGATTCGGATGCGGGCGAGCTGGCGTGCCTGGCGGTGAACCCGGAGTACCGCCACGGCGCACGCGGCGATGTGTTGCTCGAACGCATCCAGACCCGTGCACGTGCGCAGGGGTTGAAGACCTTGTTCGTGCTCACCACGCGCACGGCCCACTGGTTCCGTGAGCGCGGTTTTGTGCCGAGCAGCGTGGACCGCCTGCCGTCGGCGCGTGCGTCGCTGTACAACTATCAGCGCAACTCCAAGATCTTTGAAAAGGCCCTGTAAAAGAGTACGGCTCTGTGTGGGAGCTGGCTTGCCTGCGATAGCAGCGCCTCGGTTTATCTGAACGACCGAGTTGCTGGCATCGCAGGCAAGCCAGCTCCCACCGAAGACTGTATTTATTGTGTGATGAATTTGTCGGTCACATAGGCCGAATAGTCCGGCAACACCGTCTCCACCTTGCCTTGCTCTTTCAAGAACTTCGCCGTCTCCCCAATCGCCTTCGCCGTGCCGCCCTTGAGCAGCGCTTCGGTCTGTTGTGCCTGCGCATCGGGAAACGTCGTGCCCGCCAGCAACTCTGGAATATCGTCGGCATTGGAGCCTGTCAATTTGGCGATCTTCTGCACCGGTTCCGAATCCACCGTCCAACTGTCTTTATGCGCGGCATAGTCGGCGAATGAATCGAGGGTGACCTTGGCAAACCTGGCCACTACCTCAGGATGTTTTTCGGCGAAATCCTTGCGTGCTACCCACACTTCAAACGTCGGTGCGCCCCATTGGCCCACCTGCGCCGCATCGGTCAGGGTTTTGCCGGTCTTGCGGATTTCGCCCAGGGCCGGTGACCACACGAATGCGCCGTCGATATCGCCGCGCTTCCAGGCGGCGGCGATTTCGGCCGGTTGCAGGTTCACCACTTTGACTTGTTTAGTGTCCAGCCCCCAGTGCTTCAGGGCGCCGAGCAGGCTGTAATGGGAGGTTGAGACGAAGGGTGTGGCGATGGTTTTGCCGATCAGGTCTTCGGGTTTGTCGATGCCACTGCCATTACGCACTACCAGGGCTTCAGAAGCGTTGATCTGTGCCGATACGATAAACGCGACGATGGGTAGATTGCGCGAAGCGGCTGCGGCGAGGGGGCTGGAACCGAGGTTGCCGATTTGTACATCACCCGAGGCAATGGCCGTGACCACCTCCGGGCCACTGTTGAACCGGCGCCAGGCGATTTTCTCACCAATGGTTTTTTCGTAGAGACCGTCGGCCTGGGGGACTTTGCTGGGATCGATGCCGGTCTGGTAGCCGACCGTCAAATCGGCCGCGCTGACACCAAAAGAAAGTAATACCGATACAAAAACTGTAACAAATTGACGGGAGGATATGCGTTTGGCCATGATGGCGTCGCCTTTTTGATCGTGAGTGACGTATGCAACCGTACGGTCACACTAATCGATCTAAAAAAGCACTGGTAAATACCCTTTAGGAATTAGCTTATGGAGCGGTTCGTGTCACTCGACCCACCCGCTTCACGCATCCGCTTATTCCCGAATCGTATGAAAAAGAATGAAACAATTCTTTTTGGGTGTATGAAAAACTCATTACCCTGCAGGGACCAAATCAACTGCGATTAGACGAAGGTAGTAGACACACAAGGTTACGATTGACTTGCTAGTCACTATCTGGCGCTAATCGCGCATCTGTGGATCCAGGGCGTCAGACCCGGGGCCAAAGAAATACAAAAATTAGAAACGAGAGGAGCGGTACATGAAGAAGTCCACCTTGGCTGTGGCTGTAGCTTTGGGCGCAATCGCCCAGCAAGCAGGCGCCGCCGGTTTCATCGAAGACAGCAAGGCCACACTGGGCCTGCGTAACTTCTACATCAACACCGACAACCGTGAAGGTGCTGGTGCGAACAAGAACGAAGAGTGGGGCCAAGGCTTCGATCTGCGTTTCATCTCCGGTTACACCCAAGGCACCGTCGGCTTCGGTCTTGACGCTATCGGCCTGCTGGGTGTTCGCCTGGATTCCGGCGGCGGCACCAACGGCGCGACCGCCAGCTCGTATGGCGGCACCATCTTCCCGAGCAAGTCCAATGGCGAAGCCGTTGATAACTACTCCAGCCTGGGCCTGACCGCCAAAGCGAAGATCTCCCAGACCGAACTGAAGCTGGGTACCTTGCAACCCAAGCTGCCGGTCATCGTCACCAACGATGGTCGTATGCTGCCGCAGACCTTCCAGGGTGGCCAGATCACCTCCAGCGACATCAAGGACCTGACCCTGGTTGCCGGCCAGATCGAAAAAGCCAAGGGCCGTAACTCCAGCAACAACGAAAGCCTGTCCATCTCCGGCGCCAACAGCCGTGGCGTGAACTGGCGTTCGAGCAACAAGTTCTACTACGCCGGTGGTGACTACAAGATCACCAAGGACCTGACCGCCCAGTACTACTACGGCAACCTGGAAGATTTCTACAAGCAACACTTCCTGGGCCTGACCCACAACTGGGCTATCGGCCCTGGCGTGCTGAAGTCTGATCTGCGTTACTTCAACAGCTCCGACGACGGTAACAACGGCAACCAGTCTGCCTACTTCTCCACAGGCAACTACGGTGGCGTCAACTCCGGTCGTGGCAAAGTCGACAACAACCTGTACAGCGGCCTGTTCCTGTACTCGGTTGCCGGCCACACCTTCGGTGGCGGTTACCAGGTCAGCAACGGCAGCAGCGACTTCCCTTGGTTGAACCAGGGTGACGGCTCGTCGGCTTACATCACCACCGACATGCAGATCCAGAAGTTCGCCCGTGCCGGCGAGCGCACTTGGCAAGCTCGCTACTCCTACGACTTCGCCAAGGTGGGCGTACCTGGCCTGACCGCTGGTGTGGTTTACCTGAAGGGTGATCATATCGACACCGTTGCCAGCAACCGTGCCGAGTTCACCGGCCAGTCCGAGTGGGAACGTGACATCACTGTTGCCTACGTCGTACCGGAAGGTCCGCTGAAAAACGTCGGCGTGGCGTGGAAAAACGCTATGTGGCGCAGCGACATCGCCAACGCACGTAACCAGGACGAAAACCGCCTGATCGTCAGCTACTCGATCCCGCTGTTGTAAGACTGTAAAGCCTTGCCCGGCGCAATGCCGGGCAAGGTGTACTGCTTTCAAGTCGGGCTCAACCCCCGCAAGCCCTTCCTGAAACCCTCTTTACTACAGCGACTCAAGGCCTTCTCGAACCTTGAAAACAATGTTGATCTTCGCCTGTGCCCAAGTCCAATGAACACATTTTTAATATTCCTTTATCGTCTAGATAAATCGATATTTATTCTTTTTAAATAAATCCAAATCCATGCACAGTGGGCTCCATAAGCACTCATCAGGAGCCACACCATGAGCCTAAGACTGGGCGACATCGCCCCCGACTTCGAACAGGATTCCAGCGCCGGCAAGATTCGCTTCCACGAATGGCTGGGCGACAGCTGGGGTGTGTTGTTTTCCCACCCGGCAGACTTCACCCCGGTGTGCACCACCGAGCTGGGCTTCACCGCCAAGCTCAAGGACGAATTCGCAAAACGTGGCGTCAAGGCCATCGCCCTGTCGGTAGACCCGGTGGACTCGCATCACAAGTGGATTGAAGACATCAATGAGACCCAGAACACCGTGGTCAACTTCCCGATCCTGGCCGACGCCGACCGCAAGGTCTCGGACCTCTACGACCTGATCCATCCCAACGCCAGTGACACCCTCACCGTGCGCTCTTTGTTCGTGATCGACCCGAACAAGAAGATCCGCCTGACTATCACCTACCCGGCCAGTACCGGGCGCAACTTCCATGAAATCCTGCGGGTGATCGACTCGCTGCAACTGACCGACAACCACAAGGTCGCCACGCCGGCCAACTGGCAGGATGGGGATGAGGTGGTGATCGTGCCGTCGCTCAAGGACGAGGAAGAGATCAAGAAGCGCTTTCCCAAGGGCTATCGCGCGGTGAAGCCGTACCTGCGGCTTACCCCACAACCCAATCGTTAAGGCGGATATCGCCATCGCAGGCAAGCCCGGCTCCCACAGTTGACCGCATTCCCCTGTGGGAGCCGGGCTTGCCCGCGATGGCGGCCTCATGAACAGCAAAGGCATCAAGTTGCAAACCGTCTCACACAGCAGGGGTTTTCAGGCCGTTTCGACGGCCTTTTTTTTCGCCTGGCGATTGGTTAAACGCTTATGTATTTATGGAATAAACAAATGAATAAATAAGATTTATAGATATATAAATCTGCTGATAAGGTCTATCCCATCTTGGCGCCATCGCCGTACAGCGAACCGCCGACACTTGCTCAAGGAATCTCCTGCATGCTGGTCGTAACACTTGGAGGCAGTCCCAGCCAGCGTTCGCGCTCCGGGGTGTTGCTGGATAAAACCCGTCAATGGCTGCAACAGCAGGGCGTAGAGGTGGTGAGTTACCAGATACGCGACTTCCCGGCTGAAGACTTGCTGCATGCCCGCTTCGACAGCCCCAAGGTCATCGACCTGTTGCAACAGGTGGCCAATGCCGACGGCCTGGTGATCGCCACACCGGTGTACAAGGCGTCGTTTTCCGGCGCGCTGAAAACCGTGTTGGACCTTCTGCCCGAACGCGCCCTGGCCCATAAGGTGGTATTACCGATTGCAACCGGCGGCAGCATCGCCCACATGCTGGCGGTGGACTATGCCTTGAAACCGGTGTTGTCGGCCCTGAAAGCCCAGGAATTGCTCCACGGCATTTTCGCCGAAGACAGCCAGATCGCCTATGGCGAAGGCAGCGTCCAGGCGCAACTGGTGCCGGTACTTGAACGACGCTTGCACGAAGCCCTGGAGCAGCTCTACAGCGCCATGGCCCGACGCCCCAAGCCGCTGGACCCCGATGTGTTGAATGAACGCTTGTTGAGTGCTCGCTGGAGCATCTGACCCTTACCCGAAAATCGAGAAACACTCACCTTACTCAGCCGCCAACGGCCAAGCAGGTGCAGCCAAAACCCTAATCGCAACTGTGGAGAGAGCGCCATGCGCACTGTCATCTTGCGTCGTGGTCTGGTCGCACTGTTTGCTGCGGCTGTGTCCTTCGGCGCCATTGTTCAAGCCCAAGCCGCCGAGACCTTGCGGATCGGTTATCAGAAGTACGGCACCCTGGTGCTGCTCAAGGCCAAGGGCACCCTGGAAAAACGCCTGGCCGCCCAAGGTGTGCAGGTGCAGTGGACCGAGTTTCCCGGCGGCCCGCAGTTGCTTGAGGGCCTGAATGTCGGCTCCATCGACTTTGGCGTCACCGGTGAAACGCCACCGGTGTTTGCTCAGGCGGCCGGCGCCGACTTGCTTTACGTCGCCTACGAACCGCCTGCGCCTACCAGTGAAGCGATCCTGGTGCCCAAAGACTCACCGATCAAATCGGTCGCCGAGCTCAAAGGCAAAAAGGTTGTGCTCAACAAAGGCTCCAACGTGCATTACCTGCTGGTGCGAGCCCTGGAAGATGCCGGCCTCAACTACACCGACGTGAAAACCGTATTCCTGCCACCTGCCGATGCCCGTGCCGCCTTCGAGCGCGGCAGTGTGGATGCCTGGGTGATCTGGGACCCGTACCAGGCCGCCGCCGAGAAACAACTGCAAGCCCGTACCCTGCGTGACGGCACCGGCATTGCCGACAACCATCAGTTCTACCTGGCCACCAAACCCTACGCCGAGCAACACCCTGAAGTGATCAGGGCGCTGGTGGAAGAAGTGCGCGCGGTGGGCGAGTGGTCCAAGGCCAACCCGCAGGAAGTCACCGAACAAGTCGCACCGCTGCTGGGCCTGCCCGCCGACATCACCCTGACCTCGGTGAAACGCCAGGGCTACGGTGCGCTGTTCCTGACCCCGGAAGTGGTCGCGGCCCAGCAGAAAATCGCCGACAGCTTCTACCAGCTCAAACTGATCCCCAAGCCCTTGAGCATCAAGGACGTGATCTGGACGCCACCCGCCGCGGTTGCCAAAGCGCCGTAATCCGATTCCTTCAGGAGACAACTCCATGAGCCTCAATATTTTCTGGTTCCTGCCTACCCACGGCGACGGCCATTACCTTGGCACCGCCGAAGGCGCCCGCGCCGTCGATCACGGTTATTTGCAACAAGTGGCCCAGGCCGCTGACCGCCTGGGTTTCGGCGGGGTGTTGATCCCTACCGGTCGCTCCTGCGAAGACTCGTGGCTGGTGGCTGCCTCGCTGATTCCAGTGACCCAGCGTTTGAAATTCCTGGTTGCTCTGCGCCCCGGGATCATTTCCCCGACGGTCGCCGCACGCCAGGCCGCCACCCTGGACCGGTTGTCCGGTGGTCGTGCGTTATTCAACCTGGTGACTGGCGGTGACCCGGAAGAGTTGGCTGGCGATGGCTTGTTCCTCAGCCACGAAGAACGCTATCAGGCATCGGTGGAGTTCACGCGCATCTGGCGCCGCGTGCTCGAAGGCGAAACCGTGGACTACGACGGCGAGCACATCAGCGTCAAAGGCGCCAAGCTGCTCTACCCACCGGTCCAGCAACCGCGCCCGCCGCTGTACTTCGGCGGTTCCTCCGAAGCGGCCCAGGACCTGGCAGCCGAGCAGGTGGAAATGGTCCTGACCTGGGGCGAGCCGCCGGCTGCTGTCGCGGAAAAAATCGCCCAGGTTCGCGCCAAGGCCGAGAAACTCGGGCGTACCCTGCGCTTCGGCATTCGCCTGCATGTGATTGTGCGCGAGACCAACGAAGAGGCCTGGAAAGCCGCCGACAAACTCATCTCCCATCTGGACGACGACACCATTGCCCGCGCCCAGGCGTCGCTGGCGCGTTTCGATTCGGTCGGTCAGCAACGCATGGCCGCTTTGCATGGCGGCAGCCGTGACAACCTGGAAGTCAGCCCCAACCTGTGGGCCGGCGTCGGCCTGGTGCGTGGCGGAGCAGGCACGGCGCTGGTCGGCGATGGCCCGACGGTTGCGGCGCGGGTCAAGGAATACGCGGACCTGGGTATCGACACCTTTATCTTCTCCGGTTATCCACACCTGGAAGAGTCGTATCGGGTCGCCGAACTGTTGTTTCCGCATCTGGATATCGAACGTCCCGAGTTGCCGAAAAGCGCCGGTTACGTCAGCCCGTTTGGCGAGATGGTCGCCAACGACATCCTTCCCAAAGCTGCGTCACAGAGTTGAGGCGCCGTTATGGACTTTGAAAAATTCAGCCATCGCGTGGCGCCCTGGGTGCTGCCGATCTTGTTGCTGGCGGTGTGGCAGTTGTCGGTGTCGGCGGGGTGGTTGTCGACGCGCATTTTGCCGGCGCCCAGTGCGGTGATCGAAGCCGGGGTCAACCTGGTGGTCAGTGGCGAAATCTGGACGCACCTGGCCATCAGCGGCTGGCGTGCCGGCCTGGGCTTTGTGATTGGTGGCAGCATCGGCCTGGCCCTGGGCTTTATCACCGGGTTGTCGAAGTGGGGCGAGCGCCTGCTGGACAGCTCGGTGCAGATGATCCGCAACGTGCCGCACCTGGCGCTGATTCCGCTGGTGATCCTGTGGTTCGGCATTGACGAGACCGCAAAGATTTTCCTGGTGGCCCTGGGCACGTTGTTCCCGATCTACCTGAACACCTATCACGGTATCCGCAACGTCGACCCGGCGCTGGTGGAAATGTCGCGTAGCTATGGCCTGTCGGGGTTCAGCCTGTTCTGGCAAGTCATCCTGCCTGGCGCGCTGCCGTCGATCCTGGTGGGCGTGCGCTTTGCCCTGGGCTTTATGTGGCTGACGCTGATCGTGGCGGAAACCATCTCGGCCAGTTCCGGCATCGGTTACCTGGCGATGAATGCCCGTGAGTTCCTGCAAACCGATGTGGTGGTGCTGGCCATCGTGATGTACGCGATCCTCGGCAAACTCGCCGACCTGGCGGCGCGTGGCCTGGAACGGGTATGGCTGCGTTGGCACCCGGCGTATCAAGTCAAAGGAGGTGCGGCATGACAGCTCAACAACCCCCGCGCCTGCTCAAGGGCATTCCCCTGGCGGTGCGCAAGTTGCGCAAATCCTTCGGCACTCGCGAAGTGCTCAAGGACATCGACCTGCATATTCCGGCCGGTCAATTCGTGGCCGTGGTAGGTCGCAGCGGCTGCGGCAAGAGTACCTTGTTGCGCCTGCTGGCGGGGCTGGACAAGGCCAGTGGCGGCGAGCTGCTGGCCGGCTCCGCGCCGCTGCACGAGGCGATTGAAGACACACGATTGATGTTCCAGGAAGCGCGTTTGCTGCCGTGGAAAAAGATCATCGACAACGTCGGCCTTGGCCTTACGGGCAACTGGCGCCCCAGGGCGCTGGAGGCCCTGGAAGCGGTGGGCCTGGCCGAGCGCGCCAATGAATGGCCGGCGGCCTTGTCCGGTGGCCAGAAGCAGCGTGTGGCGTTGGCCCGTGCGCTGATTCACCAGCCGCGGCTGTTGCTGCTCGACGAGCCGCTGGGGGCGCTGGATGCCCTGACTCGCATCGAGATGCAGCAACTGATCGAGAACCTCTGGCGCAAGCACGGTTTCACTGTATTGCTGGTGACCCACGATGTCAGCGAAGCCGTGGCGATTGCCGACCGGGTGATTCTGATCGAAGACGGCGAAATCGGTCTCGACCTCGCCGTCGACCTGCCACGCCCACGGGCCCGTGGTTCACACCGCCTGGCCGCGTTGGAGGCCGAGGTGCTCAACCGCGTGCTGTCGCTGCCCGGTTCACCGCCGGAACCCGAACCTGTTTCACCGCTGCCGACGCAATTGCGTTGGGCTCAATAACCCACACAGGAAAAACATCATGACTATTAAAGCCATCAACGTGCGTAACCAGTTCAAAGGCACCATCAAGGAAATCGTGGTCGGTGACGTACTGTCGGAAATCGATGTACAGACTGCCTCGGGCATCGTCACTTCGGTGATTACCACTCGCTCGGTGAAAGAGCTAGAGCTGGTGATTGGCAGTGAAGTGATTGCCTTTGTGAAATCGACTGAGGTGTCGATTGCAAAATTGTGATTCGCGTCGCTCTTGAGCTCGCTATCGCAGGCAAGCCAGCTCCCACATTTGAATGTATTCACAGATCAAAAATGTGGGAGCTGGCTTGCCTGCGATGAGGCCCGTTTGGACAAATATGCGGGTAAGTAGAGCCCCACATAGGCATCAAACACCCGCATTCCTTCCTCAGCCATACGCGGCGTAATCAGCCCATGCTGATGCACTGAGCGCGCATACACGCGGTCGCTCAACTCCAGCGCCAGGGCAAATACATCCACATCCTTGGGCAAGCTCGGCACTTCGAAGTGGCGGTTGAACACCTCCAGCATCAAGTCCCCCAACTCCAGGTCATGCTGACGATCGGCCTGGGTGACTTCGGTCAGCCCGTGTTGGGCCAGGATCAACTGGCGTGCAGCGGCGTCCTGGTCATAAACGGTGAGCATGCGTTGTTCAACGATGCAGGACAGGTCGCGCCAATGCCTGAGTGACTCATGCTCGATAGGCGCCTGGATGGCAGCGCGAAAGGCTGCGTGAACGTCAGCCGTCAATGCTTCCAGCAATGCCGGCACGCTGGCGAAAAAGTGATACACCGACGATGGTGGGATTTGCGCACGTTCGGCCACGCTGTAGATCGACAAACCGGCCACGCCTTCGGCGGCCAGCAAGGTGCGGGCGGCTTCAAGGATCGCGTCGATCCGGGCCTGGCTGCGGGCGCGGGGTTTGCGAGGGGCGGCGGGGCGGGTGGTCATGGATGTCTCCTACAAGGCAGCGGGCATTGTATGAGCAGGGAGGTGTGTTGTCTGCCAGGCCGCCATCGGGAGCAAGCCCCCTCCCACAGTTGACCCCATTCCAAATCTGGAACTCGGTCAGTGTGGGAGGGGGCTTGCTCCCGATGAGACCAATTCGGTCTCCCGGAATAAGCCCATAAAAAAACGCCACAGACCCTAAGCCTGTGGCGCTTCTTCAATGCCGCAACCGCTTACACGGTATGCAGGTACCAGTTGTACTCAAGGTCGGAGATGGAGTGTTCAAACTCTTCCAGCTCACTTTCCTTACAGGCAACAAAGATATCGATGTATTTAGGATCGATGTACTTGGCCATCACCTCGCTGTCGTCCAACTCGCGCAGGGCATCGCGCAGGTTGTTCGGCAGGCTTTGCTCGTTCTGCTCGTAGCTGTTGCCTTCCACCGGAGCGCCCGGTTCGATCTTGTTGGTCAGACCGTGGTGTACACCCGCCAGGACCGAAGCCATCAGCAGATAAGGGTTGGCATCGGCACCGGCCACGCGGTGTTCGATACGCACGGCATCGGAAGAGCCGGTGGGTACGCGAATCGCTACGGTGCGGTTGTCCAGGCCCCAGCACGGCGAGTTCGGCACATAGAACTGTGCGCCGAAACGACGGTAGGAGTTGACGTTGGGGCACAGGAACGCCATTTGGGCGGGCAGGGTCTCCAGCACACCGCCGATCGCGTGACGCAATGCGGCGTTCTGCTCGGGATCCTCGCTGGCAAAGATGTTCTTGCCGTCCTTGTCCAGAATGGAGATGTGTACGTGCAACCCGTTGCCTGCCTGCCCTGGGTAAGGCTTGGCCATGAAGGTGGTGTCCATCTCATGGTCGTAGGCGATGTTCTTGATCAGGCGCTTGAGCAGTACTGCGTAGTCGCAGGCCTTGATCGGGTCGGCCACGTGGTGCAGGTTCACTTCGAACTGCGCCGGGGCACTTTCCTTGACGATGGCATCGGCCGGAATGCCTTGCTCCTTGGCACCTTCCAGAATGTCCTGGAGGCAGTCGACGTATTCGTCGAGGTCGTCGATCAGGTAGACCTGTGTCGAGTGCGGGCGTTTGCCGGAGATCGGCGAGCGGGGCGGTTGTGGGCGGCCGTTCACGTTCTCCTGGTCGATCAGGTAGAACTCAAGCTCGAAGGCGGCGCAGATGGTCAGACCGAGGTCGTCAAACTTGCTTACAACTTGGCGGAGCACTTCGCGCGGGTCGGCGAAGAAAGGTTCACCTTCAAGTTCGTGCATGGTCATCAGCAATTGCGCGGTAGGGCGCTTTTGCCAGGGTTCATTGCACAGGGTGTCGGGGATTGGATAACAGATTCGGTCAGCATCACCGATGTCCAGGCCCAGGCCGGTGCTTTCCACCGTCGAGCCATTGATATCCAGGGCAAATAAAGAGGCAGGCAGGTTAATGCCCTTCTCGTAAACCTTGTGGAGGCTGGTGCGTTCGATGCGCTTGCCGCGCACCACACCATTCATATCCGCAATTAGAAGGTCTACGTACAGAACCTCAGGATGATCCTTAAGGAACGCGTTCGCTTCGTTAAGCTGAACGGCACGCGGGGGTACCGACATGATGCAACACCTTTGTTGTTAAAAATATCAATCATTGATCTTTTCTGGTTTCAGTCAACCCGAACGGCTTGCCGAAGTCAAGCGAGGCATTTTTTGCCCTAAAAAAGCGCCATGAAGCCTTTTTTGGGGCTTTTTGGGGCGGTTTTTTGGGTTTAAAGGTCTTTGGACCTGCAGGCTTGAGCGGGCCGTGTTGTATTTTTTACGGGGGTGTTGTGTAAAAAAATGAACAAGGCTAAGCTCGATTCAAACCCATAACAGCAATAATACCGGGGTGCTTCATGTTTCACCTGCCGCCATTCGGCGTCTCTGCGTGCTTGCGCCACACATTGTGCGCAGTCCGTTCGTCCCGCGTGAATGCTCACGCACCGGCCAATATTCTTGACGGCCCGTCCGACCTCCTCTTTGCCAACGCCTGCGCCACCCACCCGCCCATATTCGCCGTGCCGATCATGATTCTGCACAACTTTGGCGTGAGGAATGCAACCCTTGGGCAAATGGCAGGTAAGCTCCTACCCTGAATGAACAAACGACGCGGATGCTGCGTCAACCAACGCCTGGCTTTTAACGGATGCCAGGAAACCCAGCCCAGAGGCATTTATGAGTAACAACCTCGACCAGCTCACCGATTGGTTGAAAGACCACAAGATCACAGAAGTCGAATGCATGATTGGCGACCTCACCGGTATTACCCGGGGCAAGATCTCGCCGACCAACAAGTTCATCGCCGAAAAAGGCATGCGCCTGCCCGAAAGCGTTCTGTTGCAGACCGTGACCGGCGACTATGTTGAAGACGACATCTATTACGAGTTGCTCGACCCGGCCGACATCGACATGATCTGCCGCCCCGACCAGAACGCGGTATTCCTGGTGCCCTGGGCCATCGAGCCCACTGCCCAGGTGATCCACGACACCTACGACAAGCAAGGCAACCCGATCGAGCTGTCGCCGCGCAACGTGCTCAAGAAAGTCCTCAAACTCTACTCCGACCGCGGCTGGCAGCCCATCGTGGCGCCGGAGATGGAGTTCTACCTGACCAAGCGTTGCGAAGACCCGGACTTTCCGCTGCAACCGCCGATTGGCCGTTCCGGGCGCCCGGAGACTGGCCGCCAGTCTTTCTCTATAGAAGCGGCCAACGAATTCGACCCGCTGTTCGAAGACGTCTACGACTGGTGCGAACTGCAGGAGCTGGACCTCGACACCCTGATCCACGAAGACGGCACCGCGCAGATGGAAATCAACTTCCGTCACGGCGATGCCTTGTCCCTGGCCGACCAGATCCTGGTGTTCAAGCGCACCATGCGTGAAGCCGCGCTCAAGCACGACGTGGCTGCCACCTTTATGGCCAAGCCGATGACCGGCGAGCCCGGCAGCGCGATGCACCTGCACCAGAGCATCATCGACATCGCCACCGGCAAGAACGTCTTCTCCAATGAAGACGGGACAATGAGCCAGCTGTTTCTCAACCACATTGGTGGCCTGCAGAAGTTCATCCCTGAATTGCTGCCGCTGTTCGCCCCGAACGTGAACTCGTTCCGCCGCTTCCTGCCCGACACCTCGGCGCCGGTGAACGTGGAGTGGGGCGAAGAGAACCGCACCGTCGGCCTGCGCGTTCCAGATGCCGGCCCACAGAACCGCCGCGTGGAGAACCGCCTGCCGGGCGCCGATGCCAACCCCTACCTGGCGATTGCCGCCAGCCTGCTGTGCGGCTACATCGGCATGGTCGAAGGCCACAACCCGAGCGCGCCAGTAGTCGGCCGTGGTTACGAGCGCCGCAATCTGCGTCTGCCGTTGACCATCGAAGATGCCCTTGAGCGTATGGAAAACAGCAAGACCATCGAGAAATACCTGGGGCAAAAGTTCATCACAGGCTACGTCGCGGTCAAGCGGGCCGAGCATGAAAACTTCAAGCGCGTGATCAGTTCGTGGGAGCGGGAATTCCTGCTCTTCGCCGTCTGATGCGCCGGGCGCGCCCTTCAAACGGCGCGCCCTTCACTGAAAAGTCTAGGAGATTGGTATGTCCAGCAACAACCCGCAAACCCGTGAATGGCAAGCCTTGAGCAATGATCACCACCTGGCGCCGTTCAGCGATTTCAAGCAATTGAAAGAGAAAGGCCCAAGGATCATCACCAAAGCCCACGGCGTTTACCTGTGGGACAGCGAAGGCAACAAGATCCTCGACGGCATGGCCGGCCTGTGGTGCGTGGCGATCGGCTATGGTCGCGACGAACTGGCTGACGCCGCCGCCAAACAGATGAAAGAGCTGCCGTACTACAACCTGTTCTTCCAGACCGCTCACCCGCCGGTGCTTGAACTGGCCAAAGTCATTTCCGAAGTCGCGCCCGCCGGCATGAACCATGTGTTCTTCACCGGCTCCGGCTCCGAAGGCAACGACACCATGTTGCGCATGGTCCGCCACTACTGGGCGATCAAGGGCCAGCCGAACAAGAAAACCATCATTGCCCGCAAGAACGGCTACCACGGTTCCACCGTGGCCGGCGCCAGCCTGGGTGGCATGACTTATATGCATGAGCAGGGCGACCTGCCTATCCCGGGCATCACCCACATCGCTCAACCCTACTGGTTTGGCGAAGGCGGCGACATGAGCCCTGAAGAATTCGGGATCTGGGCCGCCAACCAGCTGGAAGAGAAGATTTTGGAGTTGGGCGTGGACAACGTCGGCGCCTTTATCGCCGAGCCGATCCAGGGAGCCGGTGGCGTGATCGTGCCACCCGCCACCTACTGGCCGCGCATCAAGGAAATTCTCGCCAAGTACGACATCCTGTTTGTCGCCGACGAAGTGATCTGCGGTTTCGGCCGTACCGGTGAGTGGTTCGGTAGCGATTTCTACGACCTCAAGCCACACATGATGACCATCGCCAAGGGCCTGACCTCAGGCTACGTGCCCATGGGCGGCCTGATCGTGCGCGACGAAGTGGTGGCGGTGCTCAACGAAGGGGGCGATTTCAACCACGGTTTTACCTACTCCGGCCACCCGGTCGCAGCGGCCGTGGCCCTGGAAAACATCCGTATCCTGCGCGATGAAAAAATCGTCAGCCGTGTACACGACGAAACGGCACCGTATTTGCAGAAACGTCTGAGGGAACTGGCTGACCACCCGCTGGTGGGCGAAGTGCGCGGCGTGGGTATGCTCGGTGCGATCGAGCTGGTGCAGGACAAGGCCACGCGCAAGCGTCATGAAGGCAAGGGCGCCGGCATGATCTGCCGAACCTTCTGCTTCGAGAATGGCCTCATCATGCGCGCCGTGGGCGACACCATGATCATTTCGCCGCCGCTGGTGATCAGCCAGGCAGAAATCGACGAGCTGGTGACCAAGGCCCGTCATTGCCTGGACCTGACGTTGGCGGCATTGCAGGGCTGAGTAGATAAATGCGGGGGCCGGTTGAAAGCGGGCCCCTGAACTTGCCAGACTGTCGTCCTGTTTTGTTGCCCTTTGGCTGGGCCCGAAACATAAACAATGTGCGGCCCAAAAAAGAAAAATCGGAGCATCACCCAATGAAGGCATTAGGTTTGAAAAACGCTGGCAAGACCCTCCTCGCCTTGTCCCTGATGGGCGCAATGGCGGGCGCGGCCCAGGCAGACAATAAAGTGCTGCACGTGTACAACTGGTCTGACTACATTGCACCGGACACCATCGCCAACTTTGAAAAAGAGTCGGGCATCAAGGTGGTGTACGACGTGTTCGACAGCAACGAGACCCTGGAAGCCAAGTTGCTGGCAGGCAAGTCCGGCTACGACATCGTCGTGCCGTCGAACAACTTCCTGGCCAAGCAGATCAAGGCCGGCGTGTACCAGGAGTTGGACACGTCCAAGCTGCCTAACTACAGCAACCTGAACAAATCCCTGCTCAAGGCCGTGTCGGTCAGCGACCCGGACAACAAGCACGCGTTCCCGTACATGTGGGGTTCGATCGGCATCGGTTACAACCCGGAGAAGGTCAAGGCCGCGCTGGGCGTGGACAAGATCGATTCGTGGGATGTGCTGATGAAGCCGGAAAACATCGCCAAGCTGAAAAGCTGCGGCGTGAGCTTCCTCGACTCGCCAACCGAAATGCTGCCAATCGCGCTGCATTACCTGGGCCTGCCGACCGACAGCCAGAAGAAAGCCGATCTCAAGCAGGCTGAAGACCTGTTCTTGAAGATCCGTCCTTCGATCGGTTACTTCCACTCGTCCAAGTACATTTCCGACCTCGCCAACGGCAACATCTGCGTGGCCGTGGGTTACTCGGGTGACATCCAGCAGGCCAAGTCCCGTGCCGCTGAAGCCGGTGGCAAAGTCAAAGTGGCCTACGACATTCCGAAAGAAGGCGCCGGCAGCTTCTTCGACATGGTCGCTATCCCCAAGGATGCCGAAAACGTCGAGGCCGCCTACACCTTCATGAATTACCTGCTCAAGCCGGAAGTCATGGCGTCGATCACCAACAGCGTGCGTTTCCCGAACGGTAACGAGAAAGCCACCGCACTGGTCGATAAAGACATCACCAGCGACCCGGGCATCTACCCGTCGGCGGACGTGCAGGCCAAGCTCTACGCGATTGCCGACTTGCCGGCCGCGACCCAGCGTGAAATGACCCGTAGCTGGACCAAGATCAAGTCGGGCAAGTAAGCCCTGGCAGCTGTGGGAGGGGGGTAAGCCCCTCTCCCACAAATTAGATCAAAGAAAGTTTTGCCGGATCGGTTTATCGAGGGTAAGTTGCGCGCCGGTTTTGTTGCCGGGCAACAACTTTGGGCCCAACTATTTAAGAGGACCTCCACTTGCCAATTTCTTTATTTCGCAAAGCCTTGCTGGTGGGTGCAGGTATCACGCTGGCTGTCAGCGTGCAGGCCGCATCGACGGTGCATGTTTATAACTGGTCGGACTACATCGGCCCCGACACCCTGGCCAACTTTGAAAAGGCCACCGGCATCAAGCCCGTGTATGACGTGTTTGATTCCAACGAAACCCTGGAAGGCAAGTTGCTCGCCGGGCGTACCGGCTATGACGTGGTCGTGCCGTCCAACCATTTCCTCGGCAAGCAGATCAAGGCCGGGGCGTTCCAGAAGCTCGACAAGTCACTGCTGACAAACTACGCCAACCTCGACCCGGCCCTGCTCAAGCGCCTGGAAAAGAACGACCCGGGCAACCAGTACGCGGTGCCGTACCTGTGGGGCACCAACGGCATTGGCTACAACGTCGATAAGGTCAAGGAAGTGCTGGGCGTCGACCATATCGATTCCTGGGCGGTGTTGTTCGAACCGGAAAACATGAAGAAGCTCGCCACCTGCGGTGTGTCGTTCATGGATTCGGCCGATGAAATGCTGCCGGCAGTGCTCAACTACATGGGCCTGGACCCTAACAGCACCAACCCGGCCGACTACAAGAAGGCCGAAGAGAAGCTGCTCAAAGTGCGGCCCTACGTGACTTACTTCCACTCCTCCAAATACATCTCGGACCTGGCCAACGGCAACATCTGCGTGGCTGCCGGTTTCTCCGGTGATGTGTTCCAGGCCAAGGCCCGCGCGGCCGAGGCGGGCAAGGGCGTGAACATCGCCTACGCAATTCCCAAGGAAGGCGGCAACCTCTGGTTTGACGTACTGGCGATCCCCAAGGATGCGAGCAACGTTAAAGAGGCTCATGCCTTCATCAACTATTTGCTGCAACCTGAGGTGATCGCCCAGGTCAGTGATTACGTCGGTTACGCCAACCCTAACCCCGGGGCGGACAAGCTGATGGAACAATCGATACGCACCGACGCAGCGGTTTACCCACCGCAGGCGGTTCTCGAGCGGACATTCGTCAACTTCGAGCTACCCCCGAAAGTGCAGCGTTTAATGACCCGTAGCTGGACCAAGGTCAAGACGGGCAAGTAAGGCTCAAACTATCCAAGGCTGGCCCGTATTGGGCGAGCTGCACTCTTTTTTTGGGAGTTTCGTAAATGGCAGTTGCCTCCGGCGCCTATAAGAAAGCCCTCGAGGGCGACCAGACACCGAAAAAGGTGCTGGTCAAAATCGACCGGGTCACGAAGAAGTTCGACGAGACGATTGCGGTGGACGATGTGTCCCTGGAAATCAAGAAAGGCGAGATCTTCGCCTTGCTCGGCGGTTCGGGTTCAGGCAAGTCCACCTTGCTGCGTATGCTCGCAGGTTTCGAGCGCCCAACCGAAGGCCGCATCTACCTGGACGGCGTGGACATTACCGACATGCCGCCCTACGAGCGGCCGATCAACATGATGTTCCAGTCCTATGCGCTGTTCCCGCACATGACCGTGGCGCAGAACATCGCGTTCGGCCTGCAGCAGGACAAGATCCCCAAGGCCGAAGTCGACGCCCGCGTGGCCGAGATGCTCAAGCTGGTGCAGATGAGCCAATACGCCAAGCGCAAGCCGCACCAGCTGTCCGGCGGCCAGCGCCAGCGTGTAGCCCTGGCCCGTTCCCTGGCCAAGCGCCCCAAACTCTTGCTGCTCGATGAGCCAATGGGCGCCCTGGACAAGAAGCTGCGCTCGCAGATGCAGCTTGAGCTTGTAGAGATCATCGAGCGCGTCGGCGTGACGTGCGTGATGGTGACCCACGACCAGGAAGAGGCCATGACCATGGCCGAGCGTATTGCGATCATGCACCTGGGCTGGATCGCCCAGATCGGCAGCCCGATCGACATCTACGAAACCCCTACCAGCCGCCTGGTGTGCGAGTTCATCGGCAACGTGAACATCTTCGACACCCAAGTGGTGGACGACGCCGAAGGCCATGCGGTGCTCAAGTGCCCGGACCTGGATCGCGACATCTACGTGGGCTACGGCATCGCTACTTCGGTGGAAGACAAGTCGGTGACCTACGCGATTCGCCCGGAAAAACTGCTGGTCACCACCGAAATGCCAACCTGCGAGCACAACTGGTCCAGCGGCAAGGTGCACGATATCGCCTACCTGGGCGGTCACTCGGTGTTCTATGTGGAGCTGCCGAGTGGCAAGCTGGTGCAGTCCTTCGTCGCCAACGCCGAACGCCGTGGCCAGCGCCCAACCTGGGGTGATCAGGTTTACGTGTGGTGGGAAGACGACAGCGGCGTGGTACTTCGCTCATGAACATGAAGAAATTCAAGCGGCGCTTGGATCGCATAATCCCCAATGGCAAGCAGGTGGTCATCGGGGTTCCATTCCTCTGGCTGTTTCTGTTTTTCGCACTGCCGTTTTTCATCGTATTGAAAATCAGCTTTGCCGAAGCCGACGTGGCGATCCCGCCCTATACCGAGATCTACACCTACGTTGAGCAAAAGCTGCAAGTGGTGCTGAACCTGGCCAACTACAGCCTGTTGGCGGGCGACGAGTTGTACATCGCCGCCTACCTGGGCTCGTTGAAGATGGCGTTCTTCAGCACGCTGCTGTGCCTGCTGATCGGCTACCCGATGGCCTACGCCATCGCCACGGCGCGCAAAGAGATGCAGACCGTGCTGGTGCTGCTGATCATGATGCCGACCTGGACCGCGATCCTGATCCGCGTGTATGCGTGGATGGGCATCCTCAGCAACAACGGTTTGCTCAACGGCTTCCTGATGTCCATGGGGCTGATCAGTGAACCGTTGCAGATCCTCAACACCAACATCGCGGTGTATATCGGCGTGGTCTACTCGTACCTGCCGTTCATGATCCTGCCGCTGTACGCAAATCTGGTCAAACACGACCAGAGCTTGCTCGAAGCTGCCTCCGACCTCGGTTCGAGCACCTTCAACAGCTTCTGGAAAATCACCGTGCCGCTGTCCAAGAACGGCATCATCGCCGGCTGCATGTTGGTGTTTATCCCAGTGGTGGGCGAGTTCGTGATCCCTGAACTGCTCGGCGGCCCGGAAACCCTGATGATCGGTAAAGTGTTGTGGCAGGAATTCTTCAACAACCGTGACTGGCCGGTGGCTTCTGCCTTGGCCGTGGTGATGCTGGCGATCCTGATCGTGCCGATCATTCTGTTCAACCGCAGCCAGGCCAAAGAGCTGGAGGGCAAGATATGAAGCGCTTTCGTTTCTCCAGCTTCATGCTGGTCGCAGGCTTGTTGTTTATCTACCTGCCGATGTTGATCCTGGTGATCTACTCGTTCAACGAATCCAAGCTGGTGACGGTGTGGGGCGGTTGGTCGATCAAGTGGTACGTGGGCCTGCTGGACAACACCCAGTTGATGGGCTCGGTGGCCCGTTCCCTGGAAATCGCCTGCTACACGGCGGTGGCCGCGGTGGCGCTGGGCACGTTGGCGGCCTTTGTGCTCACGCGTATCAGCCAGTTCAAGGGCCGTACGCTGTTCGGCGGCCTGGTGACGGCGCCGTTGGTCATGCCTGAAGTGATCACCGGCCTGTCGCTGTTGCTGCTGTTCGTGGCCATGGCGCAGATGATCGGCTGGCCCCAGGAACGTGGCATCGTCACCATCTGGATCGCCCACACGACGTTCTGTGCGGCGTATGTGGCGGTGGTGGTGTCGGCGCGCTTGCGTGAGCTGGATTTGTCGATCGAAGAAGCCGCGATGGATTTGGGCGCGCGGCCGTGGAAGGTGTTTTTCCTGATCACCATCCCGATGATCGCGCCGTCGCTGGCGGCGGGCGGCATGATGTCGTTTGCGCTGTCCCTGGATGACCTGGTACTGGCCAGCTTTGTATCGGGCCCGGGTTCCACCACCTTGCCGATGGAAGTGTTCTCGGCGGTGCGCCTTGGGGTTAAACCCGAGATCAACGCGGTGGCGAGCCTGATCCTGTTGGCGGTGTCGTTGGTGACCTTCCTGGTGTGGTTCTTCAGCCGTCGGGCCGAAGAGCATCGCAAGAAGGCCATCCAGCAAGCCATCGAAGAAGCCGCGGCTGACGGCTGGCAACAGCCGGACAAGCGCCGCGCTCCAGCCCCGATCTAAAGCTGGGTGAGGTCCAAATGTGGGAGGGGGCTTGCTCCCGATAGCGGTGTATCAGTATCAGATTTGCTGACTGACACACCGCCATCGGGGGCAAGCCCCCTCCCACATTTGATCGCATTTCAACTCAGCTACGCCAACCACGGCGACGTGCGAATCACCTCGACAAAATTCATCGGCCTGAACCCCGGCTCCTGATCCACCAGCACATCCGTCTTCACGTTGCCAAACGTGGTCTGCGGGCGATGGCGCAAGCCGTCGGCGAAGGCGCAGATGATGCACTCCTTGAACCCTTCACCGCGTGGATGCGCATGCACCACCGCTTCGCGCTGCACCGTGGAAAATGCGGCGTAGTCCATGCCCAGCACGTCCATCTCCACCCCGGCGGTCACCAGCGCCACGGTGGGGCGCAGGTGTTGCGGCACACCCGGTGTGGTGTGCAGGGCGATGGACAACCACACTTGTTCGATATCGTCATCGCTCAGCCCGTAAGGCTTGAGGAACGCGGCGGCGGCATTGGCACCGTCCACTTCGAAACGCTGGTCGTCACTGCGATGACCTTCCACCAGGCCCAGGTCGTGGAACATTGCGCCGACATACAGCAGCTCCGGGTTGTAGGCCAGTTGCTTGCGCTCTCCGCTCAAGGCGCCGAACAGAAATACCCGGCGCGAGTGGTGGTACAGCAGGTCGGATTCGATGTCGCGGATGTATTCAGTGGTGGCTTTGGCCAAGGCGCTGTCGGGGATTTTGATGCCGGCGATGGTGGTGTTCATGGTGGTGCTCCTCTGGAAAGCATCCAGTCTGTTCGCGCTTGGGCGACGCAGCTATCGAGACGAGGGCGCGTTTTCGGCCAATGTGCTGCCACATCGCGCCAAGGCTGCGCGCGATCTAATGTGGGAGTTGGCTTGCCTGCGATAGCATCACCTCGGTATACCTGATGAGCCCAGGTGTCTGCATCGCAGGCAAGCCAGCTCCCACAGGGTTTTGCGTCAGCCCAGAGATAAAGGTCTCCCATGCACAAAACCGTCGCGATCCTGATCTTCCCCGGCGTCCAGTCACTGGACGTGACCGGGCCCATGGATGTGTTCTGCGAGGCCAACCGCTTCCTGGCGCCCGACGATCACTACCGCCTGGAGGTGATCGGTTTCGGCCACGGCACTCTGGCTGCCTCCAATGGCCTGTCATTGCAGGCGCACAAGCACTACAGCGAAGCCCGGCAGCCCTACGACCTGTTGCTGGTAGCGGGCGGCCCGCAACTGCCTTTCGAAGATTTCGGCCCTCAGTTTGATGAGTGGCTGCGCGGTGCCGCTGCCAGGGCACAGCGCTTCGGCTCGATCTGCAACGGCGCCTTCATGCTGGCCCGCGCCGGTCTGCTGGACGGTAAAACTGTCACTACCCACTGGAATGACGCCGCCAGCCTGGCGCGCCTGTGCCCTTCTGCCCAGGTCGAGGCCGACCGTCTCTATGTGCAGGACGGTAACCTCTACACCTCGGCCGGGGTCACGGCGGGTATCGATCTTTCGCTGTACCTGCTGGCCCAGGATCACGGCCCGGAAGTGGCGCTGAGCGTGGCCAAGCGCCTGGTGGTGTTCACCCAACGCTCGGGCGGGCAATCGCAGTTCAGCCCGTTTCTCACTCCCCATGCCGAGGCCACTTCGGCGGTGGCGCTGGTGCAGTTGTACGTGCTGGCCAACCTGACCGGGGATTTGACCATTGCCGATTTGGCCAGGGCGGCCAATATGAGTGCGCGCAATTTCTCCCGGGTGTTCGCCCGTGAAGCGCGGATCACGCCGGCGGAATTTGTCGAGAGAGCGCGGGTGGATGCGGCGCGGGTGATGCTCGAAAGCAGCCCGGCGCCACTCAAGACGGTGGCCTATCAATGCGGATTTCGCGACGCCCAGCACATGCGCAGCGTGTTCAATCGCCGCCTGGGCGTCACGCCGCAACAGTTCAGGCTTAACTTTGCGGCGCCGGTGTAGCGATAAACAGCTATCTGGCAGGCAACAGTTTCAGGGTGCCTCGGGTATTGGCCGTCACTTCCTCATCACTGAAATGCGCCTGCTCATACCCGCCTTCGATATAGCTTTGCGCCTGATCACCATAGTGAGCATCAAACGGTACGCCGCTTTGCCCCACTGGGTTGATGGTCAGTGCGTGGGCAGGGTCGGCGAAGTCGATCAGGCGCCGTGTCGAAGGCCCATAGGTCACCGGCCATGGCGCCGGGCCGATCGCGGCGGTCTGGTTGTTCGGCACTTCGTGGCTGCCCGGTGCGGCGAACGGGCCGACGTTGAAGAGCTTATCCAGCGGTTTCTGCATGCCCAGCGGATGACCATGGGTCAAGGTGTGCGCCTTGCCCCACTGCCACTGCGCCGGGTCGTCGCCGAAGGTCGTCTTGAGGTGGGCCAGGCTGTTGTCCCAGGCGAGCTTGACGATATCCGCGCGCTTGCCCTCCCACCAGGGTGAGTCCGCCGAGGCTGCCAGGCGTGGCAACGCCGCGTCGATCACACGGGTGGTGATCAGGGTCTTGAACAGTGCATCGCCCAGCTTCGGGTGGAAGGTCGCGTCGGCAAGGTTGAACAGGAACTGGTTGAACAGCGTGGCGCTGGTGGAGTCCAGCGGGTAGTCGCCTTTCCAGCTTGCGAGCTGTTCCACCAGCTTGAGCTGAGCCGGGTCCTTGATCCCTTCGCGCAGCACCGGCAGCAGCGGTGCGAGCAGGCGTGGGCCGTAGGCGGTGGTGGTGCCCAGTTGCAAAGCCTGGCTGTTGCTTACATCCCACTTCACGCTGTTGTCGCTCAACTGCGCGTTCAACTGCTGGCCACGGTCCGCGAGGTTGTAGTAGCCCGGGATCTCCATGCCGGTGGGCGATACCGGTTGGGCGTTGGCGGAGACCACATAGCCACGTGCCGGGTTCTCTTCCTGGGGGTTGGCGCTGAACGGGTAGAAGCCCAACTTGTCGGCCTGGGCGGTGCTGCCATCGAGGATGAACGCCGGGTTGACGCCGGCCGGGCGGATCGGCAACTGCGCTGCCGCCCACCAGCCGATATCGCCCTTGGCATTGGCCCATATGATGTTCAGGCCCGGTGCCGACACCTTGGCGGCCGCGGCACGTGCCTTGGCCAGGGTATCGGCGCGGTTGAGTTGGTAGAAGCCGTCGAGGATCGGGTTTTCGGTGTCCAGGAACGCCCACCACATGGCAATTGGCGTGCTGCCCGCGTTCTCGCCGAGCACGTCATTGATGATCGGGCCGTGGGGCGAACGGCGCAGCGTGAGGGTCACCGGCGCCTGTCCCTTGACCTGGATCTGTTGCTCGCTGCTGGTCATGTCGACCCATTGGCCGTGATACCAGACCTGGTTGGGGTTGTCCGGGTTGACCTTCTCGGCGACCAGATCAAGGTCGTCGTTCTGGAACATGGTCAGGCTCCAGCCGAAGTCCAGGTTGTGCCCCAGGAACGCCACCGGCACCAGCGCGTTGTGATAGCCGTACAGCTCAAAGCCTGGCGCCTGCAACTGCGCCTCGTACCACACCGATGGCACCGAGAAGCGAATATGCGGGTCACCCGCCAGCAACGGCTTGCCGCTTTTGGTATGGCTGCCGCTGACGGCCCAGGCGTTGCTGCCCTCGAACTGCGGCAGGCCGTTGTCGGCCAGGGCCTGCTCACTCAGGGCGGCGATGGCGCCGAGGGTTTGCCAGTCACTGGCCGCCAGGTTGAGCGCACCCTTGGGTTGCCAGTCGAGATCGAACACTTTCAGGTAGTCGCTGCCCAGATGGTCGCGCACGTAAGTCAGCACCGGCTCGGTACGAAAGGCGGCGGCAAAGCTGTAAGCCATGTACCCGGCGACGCTGATGCTGTCCTCGACGGTAAAGCGGCGCTTGGGGATGCCCAGCACGTCGAACTCCATGGGGCTGGCGTGGCTGTCCTGATATTGGTTGATCCCGTCCAGATAGGCTTGCAGGGCTTTGGACGACGCTGAGTCGGGGTCCATGTGCTCTGCGTAGCTCAAGGCGCGCTCACGAATGCGCAGGCTGCGAAACAGCTTGTCGGTCTCAAGCAGTTTGGGCCCCAGCACTTCGGCCAGTTCGCCACGGGCCAGGCGCCGCATGACCTCCATCTGGAACAGCCGGTCCTGGGCATGCACATAGCCCAGGGCGCGGTACAGGTCAGCCTCGTTCTCGGCACGGATATGCGGTACGCCACGGTCGTCGTAGCGCACCGTGACCGAGCTTTGCAGGTGGGCCAGCGGCACTGTGCCCTGACGCGTGGGCTGCTTGCTGTAGACATACCAACCGGCGCCGAGGGCGACCAGCGCAATCAGCACCGCGAAAATCTGCAAGACGCGCTTCATGAACATTCCTTACCAGAGTGGACGGGCTACAGATCCTCAGGCCACGAACAATAGCAGCCTACCGCGAGGGTGTGAGTGGCATTCACTTCGCGTCCGGTTCCAAGGGCCTTGAGAATGGGTTCGATAAAACTGTTGCTGGCATTGCACGTCAGCCCTTCGCTGTAGGGGCCGAAATAGGCCAGTTTGCCTGTGCGGTCCCAGATGCCCACGGCCGGGCTGGCGGGTATGCGATCGGCGCCGGGCAGGGCGTCGAGGATTTTCATGTGGCGCAGGTTGTCGGGCAGGGTGCCGTGGCTACCGGCTTTTTGCAGGGCGTAAAACTCGACCCCTTGGGGCTCGTACTGCTCGATCAGCTCACCCAGGTGTTGCTGGTTGCCGACATTGCACGGGCAGGCCGGGTCCCAGAAGTGCACCAGGCGAATCGGGCCAGGGCCGCTGAGGGCGGCGGGCAGTTGCAGCGCATCGCCGGAGAATACCGCCGTGTGCTCGCTGAAGGCGCGCAGGTAGCGGCCCTGGAACCAGTCATACGCGGCCCACAGCACGCCGGCGCAGATAACCAGGATCAGGCTGGCGAACAGGGCGTTGCGGTAAGGCGGTCGCATTCAAAGGTATCCTCGCAGGTCGCGTAGCTTGCCATGCTTGTCCTGACAGATGAATATCGCAGCTCGATATTCATCTTCACCGCCAGTCTGGAAGCCTTTATGCCCGTCACCTTTGACCCTGATCATCTGCGCGAAAGCTTGCGGCCCCTGGTGGACGCGCAACCGCTTAGCGCCGAGGCAAGGGTCTATCAACGTTTCTATGGGCTTGACCTGGCCGCTCGCAAGGTGCCGGCGGTGAGCCGGTTAGGGCGCCTGGAAGTGGACGGGTTTGAAGTGGTGGCCCAGGTATGGTGGCCGCCTGCGCCGGTGGCAACGATGTTCATGTTCCACGGTTTCTACGACCACATGGGGTTGTACCGCCATGTGGTGGATTGGGCGCTGGACCAGGGCTTTGTGGTGATCGCCTGCGACTTGCCGGGCCACGGCTTGTCCAGCGGCCCGCGCGCCAGCATCGATGAGTTTGCGGTGTACCAGAGCGTGGTGCAGGCGTTGTTCGCTGGGGCCAAGGCGCTGCAATTGCCGCAACCCTGGCACCTGTTCGGGCAAAGCACCGGCGGCGCCATTGTGGTGGATCACTTGCTCAACCACGGCGCCGACAGCCCGGCCCAGGGCAAGACCTTCCTGCTCTCACCGCTGGTGCGGCCGCGTGCCTGGGGATGGTCGCAGGTCAGCTATTACCTGCTGCGCCCGTTCGTCAAAGGCATCGCCCGACGCTTCAGCGATAACTCCAACGACCCTGCGTTCAAACCGTTCCTTGAAGCCGACCCACTGCAGCCGCGCCAATTGCCCACCGCTTGGGTAGGGGCGCTGGCGCGCTGGATCAAACGCATCGAAGCCGCACCCCGCAGCCCACGGCGGCCGGTGATCGTGCAGGGTGAGGAAGATATGACGGTGGATTGGCAACACAATTTGCAGGTGCTACGCGGTAAGTTCGACCGGCCCGAGGTGTTGATGCTGCCGCGGGGCAGGCATCACCTGGCCAATGAGATTCCAGAGATTCGTAATGAGTACTTCAAGTACCTCACCGATCACCTGAACTAACGCATTTTAAATGTGGGAGGGGGCTTGCCCCCTCCCACAATTACTGCGTCAGGCTTGAGGTGCTTTGGCCGACAGCCAGCCCTGCGCGAATGGCTGCCAGGGCCGCCTGGTAATACGCCTTACCTTCCGGCGATTCGGCAAACGTAGCGAACTCTTCCAGCTCCGGGTCGGACAAATCCCGGTAGACGTACAACAGCGTGTTGTTCAGGTCCTTGTCGATTTGTTGCATCAACCGTTCGCGCTGCCCATTCAACATACCCTGGGCCTGACCGCCGCCAAGCAAACCGGGGATCATCTGGCTCAAGCTGTCGGCCGCTACACCGGCAATCGCCAGGCTGACTTCTGCACCGGCCTCGCGCGCGGGCAGGGCTTGGGCCAGATGGCCGATGATCAGGCTGCGGGTGGCGTCGGCCTGGATTTTCGGCAAGCCCTGGGCGTTTTTCGCCAACTGGTCGCGGCGCGTGGCCAGCAATTCTGCGGCGACGATCTTGCGGCCCAGGGGCGATTGGAAGAACGCCAGGGCCGGTTTCGGGTTGGCCAGGTGCTTGCGCAGTTGCGCCTCGGCACGCTGATCCATGGCTTGGGCGCCAAAGCGCTTATTACTATTGTCCACCAGCGCCTGATACACCGCCGGCGGCAGGCTATTGCGGTAGCGCTGCTGGGCGGCACTGAGGGCGTCATTGAAATGCGCACGTTGTTCGGCCCAGCCGGCAACCTTGTACAACTGGTCATGGCCGTCTGCCCAGGCGGGCAAAACGCAGAACATCAACACGGTAAAAAACAAACGACGCATATGGACTCCTGTCAGTCGGCCACTATTGTCCGTGTCGGGCGTAGGATTTGTCGAGAAGTCCTATCAGACAGCTGATTTAAAGTGCATTCGGGCGCTCGACGGCGCTGTCGGATTCTCAGGCGTATGGATACTATGCGCGCCATGCAAATATCCCTCGATGACCCGCTGCTGCAACGTATCGTTGACGACTTGGCCGAAAAAGGCTGGTCGCAGCAGAATGGCTTCCTGCCCCAGGCTCTGACCCTGGAACTGGCGGCTGAGTGCCATAAACGTGCGGCCGAAGGTGAGCTGGCACCGGCGGCAGTCGGGCGCGGGCCGGCCCAGGAGATTCGCGAGGGTATTCGCGGTGATCATATTCAGTGGCTGGAAGAGGGCGACGCGGCGGTTTGCGACACCTATATGGCCGTCATGGACAGCCTGCGCCTGGCAATGAACCGCAGCCTGTTCCTTGGGCTGGAAGATTTCGAAAGCCACTTCGCGATGTACCCACCCGGTGCGTTTTACCTCAAGCATGTGGACCGCTTTCGTGACGACGACCGGCGCATGGTCTCGGCGGTGATCTACTTGAACGACGCCTGGCTGCCCGAGCATGGCGGCCAGTTGCGCATGTACCTCAAGGGCGGCGTCGAATATGACGTGGTGCCCACCGGCGGCTGCCTGGTGGTGTTTTTGTCGGGCGAGGTGCCCCACGAGGTACTGCCGGCCACGCGCGAACGCCTGTCCCTGACCGGCTGGTTTCGCCGGCGGGGCAACGAGCCGTTTTAGGCAGGCAAAGGATTCTAAAGTCTTGCCTTGGACAAAATGTGGGAGCAAGCCCCCTCCCACATTTGATCTACTGTGCCTTGGCTGCCGGTGTGTCGCTGTCGAACCACTTCTGCGCCATCGCCTTCAATCTGCCATCCGCCTTCACCCGCTCTAGGGCCATGTCCAGGCTGCTCTTGAGCGCTGGGTTACCTTTCTGGAATGGGATCACAAGGTCCGGCTTCTCGCGATAAGCCGTGCTGTAATCGAACCGATCCTTGAGTTCGGCAGTCATAGCGATATGGTTTATTGCCACGTCGTACTTGCCAGTTTCCACACCTGGCAACAGGTCACTGTCGTCGGTGGTGATAAAAGAAGGGCGTACGTCCATTTCTTTCGCCAGTTGCTCACCCAGTTCCACTTCAAAGCCGGTGAGCTTGTCGCCTTCCTTGAAATTGAACGGCGGGGTGTTGGCTTCCAGGGCTATACGCAGTTCGCCGCGATCATTGACGTCATCGATCAGCTCGGCATGGGCCAATGGGCTCAGAAGGGCAAGCAACAGTAACAGGCCAGGCGAAAAGCGCATGGTCACTCCTAGAGAATTCGAATGGACGAGGCGCTGTTCAGCATCGTTTTGCTATGGTGTCGGGTGCCTTGGACCGCAATTTATCGCGAAGTTGTCATAACCCTACAGATTTCACTGAAAAACTGGAGAAGCGAATGAAAGCCCTTTTGTCCCGTGCAACCCTGGCGTCCCTGCTGCTGGGTGCTTCGATGTTGGCCAGCGCTGCCGACCAGCCGCGCACACCGGCTCCTGCTGGTGCTGAAGTGTTCATTGTCTCGCCCAAAGACGGCGCTACTGTCGACAAAACCTTCACCGTCAAATTTGGCATCAAGGGCCTGGACCTGGAGCCGATCGACAAACAGGTACCGGGCGCCGGCCATCATCACCTGCTGGTAGATCAGGAAGTGGGGGCGCTCAACGCAAACGAAGCGATCCCGGCCACGCCTACCTCGATTCACTTCGGCAAGGCGCAAACCGAGACCGAGCTGACCCTCACGCCAGGCAAGCACACCTTGCAACTGGTGGCTGGCGACAACGTGCATCGCCAGTTCGAGCCTACGGTAGCCTCGAAAGTCATCACGGTTAACGTCAAGTAAGATTTGTTCAGATGCAAAAAAGGGAGCCCCGAGGGGCTCCCTTTTTCGTGGTGCGGTTGAAACCTTAGAACAACACGCGGCTACGGATAGTGCCGTTGATGTGCTGCAGCTTCTCTTGCGCCAGGTCCGAGTACTCGGCGTCGACGTCGATGACCACGTAGCCGACCTTCTCGTTGGTCTGCAGGAACTGACCGGAGATGTTGATGCCGTTTTCCGCGAAGACCTTGTTGATCTCCATCATCACGCCCGGGATGTTCTGGTGGATGTGCAGCAGGCGGTGCTTGCCCGGGTGAGCCGGCAGGGCCACTTCCGGGAAGTTGACCGACGATACCGAGGTACCGTTGTCGCTGTACTTGACCAGTTTTTCCGAGACTTCCAGGCCGATATTGGCTTGGGCTTCAGCAGTGGAGCCGCCGATGTGCGGGGTCAGGATCACGTTGTCCAGGCCACGCAGCGGGCTTTCGAAGATGTCGTCGTTGGAGCGTGGCTCCACCGGGAACACGTCGATGGCGGCGCCGATCAGGTGCTTGTCCTTGATCGCGTCGGCCAGGGCATCGAGCTTGACCACAGTGCCGCGAGCGGCGTTGATCAGGATCCCGCCTTTCTTGATCGCGCGGATTTCCTTCTCGCCGATCATCCACTGGGTCTCGGCGGTTTCCGGAACGTGCAGCGTGACGATATCGGACATGCCCAGCAGCTCGGTCAGGCTGGCGACTTGAGTCGCGTTGCCCAATGGCAGCTTGGTCAGGGTGTCATAGAAGAACACCTGCATACCCAGGCCTTCGGCCAGCACCGACAGTTGAGTGCCGATCGAGCCGTAACCGACGATACCCAGCTTCTTGCCGCGGATCTCGAAGGAGTTGGCCGCGCTTTTGATCCAGCCGCCACGGTGGCAGGAGGCGTTCTTCTCTGGGATACCGCGCAGCAGCAGGATGGCCTCGGCCAATACCAGCTCCGCTACGGAACGGGTGTTGGAGTACGGGGCGTTGAACACCGCGATACCGCGTTCGCGCGCTGCGTTGAGGTCAACCTGGTTGGTGCCGATGCAGAAACAACCGACCGCCACGAGTTTCTTGGCGTGGTCGAAGATCTCTTCGGTCAGCTGAGTGCGGGAGCGAATGCCGATAAAGTGCGCGTCGGCGATCTTTTCCTTGAGCTGGGCTTCCGGCAGAGAACTGGTGATGTACTCAATGCTGGTGTACCCGGCGGCTTTCAGAACGTCGACAGCCGATGGGTGGACGCCTTCCAGAAGAAGGAACTTGATCTTGCTCTTATCGAGAGAAGTCTTGCTCATCTGCGTAAACCTGTATCCCGGAGAAAATTGGCAGGGAGTCGAGCAGCGCAAGCTGACCCGGACGGCAGGAAAGCCGTCACCGCAGAAACGCCCTTTGGGTCTGTCCTGCGGGGGCGGTATGCTAGCATACGCACCCCGCTAAACACCTATTCCTGCGACGTGAAGCGTTCTCAGGATGACCATGAATTGTTCGAGAGTTCTGTCGATGACCCATCCTGCACTGATTGATGAGCTAAAGACCCTGGTTGAGCCCGGCAAAGTGCTGACCGATGCCGACTCCCTGGAGGCTTACGGCAAGGATTGGACCAAGCACTTCGCCCCCGCGCCCAGCGCTATCGTGTTTCCCAAGACCACTGAGCAGGTGCAGGCCATCGTCCGTTGGGCCAACGAGCACAAGGTAGCACTGGTGCCGTCCGGTGGGCGCACCGGCCTGTCGGCAGCGGCAGTCGCGGCCAATGGCGAAGTGGTGGTGTCGTTCGACTATATGAACCAGATCCTCGACGTGAACCTTACCGACCGCACCGCCGTGTGCCAGCCGGGCGTGGTCACCAAGCAATTGCAGAACGTCGCTGAAGAAAACGGCCTGTACTATCCGGTGGATTTTGCCTCGTCCGGTTCCAGCCAGATTGGCGGTAATATCGGCACCAATGCCGGCGGGATCAAGGTGATTCGCTACGGCATGACCCGCAATTGGGTGGCCGGCATGAAAGTCGTTACCGGCAAGGGCGATGTGCTGGAACTGAACCGCGACCTGATCAAAAACGCCACCGGCTACGACATGCGCCAGCTGTTTATCGGCGCTGAGGGCACCCTGGGGTTTGTGGTCGAAGCCACCATGCGCCTGGACCGTGCCCCGAAAAACCTCACCGCCATGGTACTCGGCACCACTGACTTCGACTCGATCATGCCGGTGCTGCACGCGTTCCAGAGCAAGCTGGACCTGACCGCCTTCGAATTTTTCTCCGACAAGGCCCTGGCCAAAGTCCTCGGCCGTGGCGATGTGCCGGCGCCATTCGAAACCGAGTGCCCGTTCTACGCGCTGCTGGAATTCGAAGCCACCACTGAAGAAGTCGCCAACCATGCGCTGGAAACGTTCGAGCATTGCGTCGAGCAGGGCTGGGTACTGGACGGCGTAATGAGCCAGAGTGAAACCCAGTTGCACAACCTGTGGAAGCTGCGCGAGTACATCTCCGAGACCATCTCCCACTGGACACCGTACAAGAACGATATTTCGGTCACCGTCTCCAAAGTGCCGGCATTCTTGAGCGAAATTGATGCGATCGTCGGCGAACACTACCCGGATTTCGAAATCGTCTGGTTCGGTCATATCGGTGACGGTAACCTGCACTTGAACATCCTCAAGCCCGAAAACCTGAGCAAGGACGAGTTCTTCGCCAAGTGTGCCACCGTGAACAAGTGGGTGTTCGAAACCGTCGCCAAGTACAACGGCTCGATTTCCGCCGAACACGGCGTGGGCATGACCAAGCGTGATTACCTGACCTACAGCCGCTCGCCGGTTGAAATCGAGTACATGAAGGCTGTGAAGGCCGTGTTCGACCCGAACGGGATCATGAACCCTGGCAAAATCTTCGCGGTTTAACCGCACCTGAAGGAGTCGTTCCATGAGCTACCAGCACAAGTATGTCGACGGCACCAACATCCACTTCCCTGTGGGCAAACTGGTGTGCATCGGGCGTAACTACGTCGAACACGCCAAGGAGCTGGATAACCCGGTGCCCACCGAGCCTTTGCTGTTCATCAAGCCCGGTAGCTGCGTGGTGCCGTTGGAAGGTGGTTTTGCGATTCCCACCGAACGTGGTTCGGTGCATTATGAGGTGGAAATCGCGGTGTTGATCGGCAAGCCGTTGTCGAACAAGCCAAACCGCGAAGAAGTCCTCGACGCCATCTCCGGCTTCGCCCCGGCGCTGGACCTGACCCTGCGCGACAAACAGGCCGAGCTGAAATCCAAGGGCCTGCCGTGGGAAATCGCCAAGTGCTTCGACGGCGCGGCGGTGCTTGCCCCCTTCGTGGTCAGCAGTACCTTTGCGGACGTGACCGACATCGGCATACGCCTGACCATCAACGGCGAAGTGCGCCAGGATGGCAACAGCGCGCAGATGCTCAACCCGATCGTACCGATGATCCAGCACATGGCGGGCTGCTTCTCCCTGCAGGCGGGTGATGTGATTCTCACCGGCACTCCGGCAGGCGTAGGCCCGTTGAATGTGGGGGATGAGCTGGTGTTGGAGCTGGCGGGTGTGAACCGTTTCGAAAGCGTCGTGCGCTAAGTAACGGCCAAACTGTGGGAGGGGGCTTGCTCCCGATAGCGGTGGGTCAGCTACAAATAAGCTGGCAGACAGACCGCAATCGGGAGCAAGTCGAATCGTCGCACCGCCCCTCCCACATTGGTTTTGTGTGTATCCCAAGTATGGGCTTTTGCATTTTTTTCACACGCCATCCGGATAATCCCAGCCTCTTGCGCGCAGGCCGTTGAATCCTGTGCTATCCCATACAGCTGACTTTCCGGAAAAGCGCTCAATGGCCGTGCCTCTACCCACTTCGAAAACCTCGCTTCGCTCGCGCTTGTCCATGCGCTGGTATTCCTGGGTATTTTTGGCCGGTGCCATTCTGTATGGCGTGGCCTGGGCCATGCACTGGGACGATCGCGGTGTGCTGTGGGTGCTGGAGCGCTTCGAGAGCCCGGTTGAACGCCAGGAGAGTGTTTGGCTCCCGGACTATCAGGCGGTCATCGACGCCAAGCTGCTGCCCGGTATGGAGAAGGATGAGGCTTCCGACCTGTCCTACAACCCCCAGACCAAAACACTGTTTTCCGTGATGGGCAAAAACCCGTTTCTCGTGGAGCTGAGCCTGCAAGGCGACGTATTGCGCAAGATGCCGCTCAATGGCTGGAACAATCCTGAGGGCGTGACGGTGATGGAAAACGGCTCGATGGCCGTGGTAGATGAACGCGATCACACCGTGACCGTGGTAAAGGTGGACGCCGGCACCACGGCGCTGAACAAAGCTGATTTCCCAAGCCATGACCTGGGCCCCTCCAAAGACCAGAACAAAGCCTTTGAAGCGATCGCGTGGGACAAGCGCAATCAGCAGCTTGTACTGGGCGAAGAGCGGCCGCCGGCCTTGTTCACGTGGAAGAGCGATGGCAACACGCTGACCGGCGACAAGCAAAAGCTGGCCAGCACCGAACTGGATGTGCGCAACCTTTCGGCCTTGTCCATTGACCCGCGCACTGGGCACTTGCTGGTGCTGTCGGCCGATTCCCACCTGTTGCTGGAACTGGACGAAACAGGCGAGCAAGTCAGCTTCATGACCTTGCTCGGTGGCTTCAACGGCCTGAAAGACACCATCCCGCGCGCCGAAGGGGTGACCCTGGATGAGAGCGGCAACCTGTACATGGTCAGTGAACCCAACTTGTTCTATCGTTTTGAAAAGCAGAAATAACTGACGAATTACGTCAGACTTTTCTTTATAAACGGCATTCGCCAGACAGTTCGGCGCGTTTAAGTTTAAATTCAGGCGACCTTGATATCTATTCGCCAGTTTTTTCACTGAGCCCGCCCCGATGCGTCGACTTGCCCGCCCCAAACCTGCTGTTTTCATCTTGCTGTTGCTTGCCCTGGTTGCCGCCGGGGTCGTTGCGCAGCAGTTTCGTCTGTTCGAGCGTGCCTGGTTCAACTGGCAGGTGTGGCGCCAGCCTGCCGATGAGCGCGCCATTGGCCTGGCAGATTACCGCGTGACCCTGGAAGGCCAGGTGATCGAAGGGCTCGACGATGATGTCTCGGCCCTCACCTACGATCCGGTGCGCAAAAGCCTGTTTACCGTCACCAATAAAAACGCTGAGCTGGTGGAGCTGTCCCTGGAGGGCAAGATCCTGCGACGCATTCCACTGGTGGGGTTTGGCGATGCAGAGGCTGTGGAGTTTATCAGTGACAACATTTACGTCATCAGCGATGAGCGCCAGCAGCGGCTGATCAAGGTGCATGTGGACGACGACACAACCTTCCTCGACGCCGCCGACGCGGAGCAGATGACCCTCGGCGTACATATCGGCAGCAACAAGGGGTTCGAGGGCCTGGCCTATGATTCGGTGGGCAAGCGTCTGTTCGTCGCCAAGGAGCGCGACCCGATGCTGATCTATGAAGTGCATGGCTTCCCGCATTTCAAGGCGGAAAAAACCTACTCGGTGCACGTGATCAACAACCCCAAGCGCGATGCCGGACTGTTTGTGCGCGACCTGTCGAGCCTGCAATACGACGAGCGCAGCGGCCATCTGCTGGCGCTGTCGGATGAATCGTTCCTGGTTTTGGAGCTGGACATCGACGGTCGCCCCTTAAGCAGTTTGTCGTTGCTTAAAGGGCGCCATGGCCTGAGCAAGCGCGTGCCTCAGGCCGAAGGGATTGCCATGGATGACGAGGGCACGCTGTATATGGTCAGCGAGCCGAACCTGTTTTACGTGTTCAAAAAAACCTGATCAGAACATCCATTGCACGCCCAGCGTATAGCCGGTCTGGCTGCCTTCGGCATGACCCAGGCGGCCATTGACCTCGGCATACACCCCCAACTGCGGGGTGATCGCCAATTGGCTGCCGATTTGTGCGCGACCAAAGCTCTTGTCTGCTGAGCCGAGCCGAGCGGTGCGCGCCTGGCCATCGGCGCGGGCTGTCAGTTGCAGGTCATCCAAGCGGCCATCGGCCATTTCCTTGACCCAGGCGATGTCTGCATACGGCATCAGGCTCAGGCTGTAGGGCAGGGCGACAGCGCCACGCACGCGCCAGCCGAGGCTGGCTTGCAGGGAGTCGAAAGACTGCTCTTCATACTGCAGGGCGGTGCGCAGGTTCTGTTTTTCGTGGAACGTGTCGATGCGGTAGTGGCTGTAGTCCAGGCCGGCGAAAGGCCCGCTCTTGAGCGCACCGAAGTCAAAGTCGTAGCCGCCCAGCACCCGCGCGCCCAACGCCAGGGCATCAGTCTCGCCCGTCAGTTGCTGATTGAGCAGGATCGGCCCGCCATTGGCCTGGATGATCAGGTTGCGTTTGGAATCGAAACGCGTGTGGCCGATGCTCAGGTCACCGGCCAGCCAGCTTGGCCCGCCATCATTGAGCAGCGCGTACACGGCTGCCTGCCAGGTGTCGCTGTCCAGTTTGCCGCGATGCTCCAGTTTGTCGCGCCCGTTGAGGTAGCTCAGGCTGGCACCGATATTCAGGCTTGGGGTCAGCTGATAATCGCCAAGGGCGTGCAGGCCAAGGCGTCGGGCTTCGGGGTTGGGGGCCGTGTCGAAACCGCTGTCCGGGCTGTATTCGCCGTCCACGCCGATCTCGCCATCAAAGCTGCCCACCTCGCGGCTGGCCGCCTGCAGGGTCAGCCAGCGGCGATCGTGCAGGCGCACCATGGCTTGATGCTGACGTTGCAGGTTGTCCTGCATGTTGCGTGCGACGGCACCGCCGGACGCCGTCGAGGCCATCAGGTCGGCGTTGGTCAGTTCCAGCACCAGGCGGCTGAGCAAGCGTGAATAGTCACGCAGGCGCTGGTCGATGCGCGCCTGGCCGAAGGCGTCGGTGAGTACGCCTTTGTTGTCTTCGCTCGGGTCGTGCCAGGTCGAGCCGCCTGGGATTTTCGGGTTGTCGGTCTGGGTATAACCGTCCAGATCGCCCAGTTCCCAGTTGGTGGCCTCTACATAAAGGATCGGGATATTCAGCGGCTCGAAAGGTTCACCATCACTGCAGCAGCCTGTGCCTTTGGGGTATTGCGGGTCCAGGCCGGGGTTGGTGAATAGCGGGATATTCAACTCCTTGGCGATCTGAAACGTGTGCTCGCGCAATGACGCCAGGGCCGGGTTGTCGGTGCTGTTCTGGCCGGCGTGGGCATACATCATGTCGCCGGTGATCAGGCTGTCGAGATTGATCATCGCAAGCATATTGGCGCGCTGGCTGGCGCTCAGCGAGTCAACAAAGGCCCGGGAGCCGCGCAAACCTTCTTCTTCCGCGCCGAATCCGACGATTTGCAGGCCATTTTCCAATGACAGGCCGCCGAGGTTCTTCGCCACCTCGGTCAGCACGCTGGCACCGGAGCCATTGTCATCCAGGCCTTGCAGGGTCGGGCGGCCGAAGTAGGTGTCGAAATGCGCGCCAATCACCACGTACTGCGGCGTGGTGCCGGCGGCGTAGGCCACCACGTTTTGCGAAGCACGGCTGCCGCTGCTCCAGGTGAAGTCCTGGCGGCTGATGGAATAGGCCGCGCCCATCTGGCTCTGCATCCAATCAGCAGCGCCAGCAAAATTGGCCGTGCCGCGATAACGACCGGGGTAGTCATTGATCAGTTTTTCCAGGGTGGTGTTGGCGTGCTGGCCGTACTCGTAAGCTTGGGCTTGCGCGGACAGCAGGGCACCGGCAACGCTGATGGCGAGGGCTAGGGGCTTTATCACAAGGTCTTCCTTGAGGTGATGGGAATGTTCAAAGCCCAGACCCTTTGCACAATGCGCGCCTCATTCCGTGGGCGGCTGCAAATTGGCGCATTGTTAAACGCGTGGGTCGCGTGGCTGTAATTTGTATCCGATTGGATACCAGGCGGGGCAGGGGATGCCGTGACAGAGCGCACGGTTTTGGAGGGGAGTGCTGCAAATGTGGGAGGGGGCTTGCTCCCGATTGGGTGTATCAGTACCAGATATTCTGACTGACACACTGCTATCGGGAGCAAGTCGAATCGTCGCACCGCCCCTCCTACATTGGAGTTGTGGTGTTGTTAAGCCTTGAGGGTTTTCACGCCTTCCGGGGTGCCCAGCAGCAACACATCGGCCGGGCGCGCTGCGAACAGGCCGTTGGTGACCACGCCCACGATGGCGTTGATCTGCGTCTCCAGCTCAACGGGGTTGGTGATCTGCATATTGAACACGTCGAGGATGATGTTGCCGTTGTCGGTCAATACACCTTCGCGGTACACCGGGTCGCCGCCCAGTTTCACCAGCTCGCGGGCCACGTGGCTGCGAGCCATTGGGATGACTTCCACCGGCAGCGGGAAGGCGCCGAGCACCGGCACCAGCTTGCTGGCATCGGCGATGCAGATGAAGGTCTTGGCCACGGCCGCGACGATTTTCTCGCGGGTCAGGGCCGCGCCGCCGCCCTTGATCAGGTTCAGGTGTTCGTCGCTTTCATCGGCGCCGTCCACGTAGAACTCCAGGTCGCTCACGGTGTTGAGCTCGTACACCGGAATGCCATGGCCTTTAAGGCGTGCAGCGGTGGCTTCGGAACTCGCCACGGCGCCGTCGAACGCGCCCTTGTGCTGGGCCAGCGCGTCGATAAAGCAGTTGGCAGTGGAGCCGGTGCCGACACCGACGATGCTCTTGTCGTCGAGTTTGGGAAGGATTAAATCGACGGCGGCCTGGGCCACTGCCTGTTTGAGTTGATCCTGGGTCATGCGGGCTCCGGAACGGGCGGGGAGTTATCGAGGGGCGCGAGTATAACCCAACAAAACCTCCGGATTCGTGTGGTCGCCCGCCCAAACGCTGGGTTAGACTCCTTGGCCCTGCCCAACTCGTGAAGTAGATGCCTGCCGATGCTTGAAGACTACGTCAAAAAGATCCTCACCTCGCGCGTGTATGACATCGCCGTGGAAACTCCCTTGCAGACTGCCCGCCAGCTCTCCGAGCGGTTGGGCAACAAGGTCTGGCTCAAGCGCGAAGACTTGCAGCCGGTGTTCTCGTTCAAGATTCGCGGCGCCTACAACAAGCTGACCCAATTGAGCAGCGAAGAACGCGCCCGTGGCGTGGTCACGGCATCGGCGGGCAACCATGCCCAGGGCCTGGCCCTGGCGGCCAAGGTGCTGGGGGTCAAGGCCACCATCGTGATGCCCAAGACCACCCCGGAGATCAAGGTCGAAGGCGTGCGCTCGCGGGGCGGCAAAGTGGTGCTGCACGGTGATTCCTTCCCGGAAGCCCTGGCCTATTCGCTCAAGCTGGTCGACGAAAAAGGCTACGTCTACATTCACCCCTACGATGATCCACACACCATTGCCGGGCAGGGCACCGTGGCGATGGAAATCCTGCGCCAGCACCCGGGGCCGCTGGACGCGATTTTCGTACCGGTGGGCGGCGGCGGGCTGATCGCCGGTATTGCGGCGTATGTGAAATACCTGCGTCCGGAAATCAAGATCATCGGCGTCGAGCCGGACGACTCCAACTGCCTGCAAGCCGCCATGGCGGCAGGCGAGCGCGTGGTGCTGCCGACCGTGGGAATCTTTGCCGATGGCGTGGCGGTGGCGCAGATCGGTCAACACACCTTCGACATCTGCAAGGATCATGTGGATGAAGTGATCACCGTCAGCACCGATGAAATCTGCGCGGCGATCAAGGATATCTACGACGACACGCGCTCCATCACCGAGCCGGCAGGCGCGTTGGGCGTGGCCGGGATCAAGAAGTACGTCGAGACTCGCGGCGTCAGCGGCCAGACCTTTGTCGCCATCGACTCTGGCGCCAACGTCAACTTCGATCGCCTGCGCCATGTGGCCGAGCGTGCCGAGCTGGGTGAAGGCCGCGAAGCCATCATCGCGGTAACCATCCCCGAGCAGCCGGGCAGTTTCAAGGCGTTCTGCGAGGCCGTGGGCAAGCGCCAGATCACCGAATTCAATTACCGCTACCACTCTGGCAGCGAAGCGCACATCTTCGTCGGCGTGCAGACCCACCCGGAAAACGATCCGCGCAGCGCACTGATCGCCAGCCTGACCAGCCAGGGTTTCCCCGTGCTGGACCTGACCGAAAACGAACTGGCCAAGTTGCACATTCGCCATATGGTGGGCGGCCATGCGGCCAAAGTCAGCGATGAGGTGGTGTTTCGCTTCGAATTTCCGGAGCGTCCGGGCGCCTTGTTCAACTTCTTGCACAAGCTGGGCGGGCGCTGGAACATTTCGATGTTCCACTATCGCAACCACGGTGCAGCGGACGGCCGTGTGGTCGCCGGGCTGCAAGTGCCGGCGGACGAGCGCCACCTGGTGCCGGCAGCCCTGGCTGAAATCGGCTACCCGTACTGGGATGAAAGCGAAAACCCGGCCTACCAGTTGTTCCTCGGTTGAGCGACTACGCTGACTGAGCGGCCTTTAAGGAATCGAGACCATGGAAACACTGACCACCCTCAAGGTTATCCACATCACCGCCACCGTGTTGCTGCTGCTCAGCGGCCTCGGCCTGGCCGTACTGGCCTGGCGTAAACGCAGTGCCGGCCCGGCGGTCATCGTGCAACGCCCATGGGCGTTCGTGTGGCTGCTGATGGGCATTTGCCTGGTCAGTATGCCGTTCACCGGTTGGTGGCTGGTGCACCTGATCGGCTGGCCCCTGGGGCAAACCTGGATTTTAGGCTCCAGCATCCTCTACACCGTGGCGGCGCTGGCGTGGTTCTGGCTGGTGGCGCGCCTTAATCGCCTGCGCAAAGGTGAGGGCGGCAGCCTGAATTTTACCCTGGTGCTGGCGGTGGTCAGCCTGGTGGGGTTTGTGGCGATTGCAGGGCTGATGGGCGCCAAGCCGGTTTAAAGCGTTAGATCGCGTCGCCTTCATCGCAGGCAAGCCAGCTCCCACAGGGGAATGCATTCCAAATGTGGGAGCTGGCTTGCCTGCGATGGCGTCATCAGCTGCGCAGAGTGATCACCGGCCAGCCCCGCTTCTGCGCTTCAGCGCGCAAATTCGGATCCGGATCCACCGCCACCGGATGCGTCACCTGCTCCAGCAACGGCAAATCATTCATCGAGTCGCTATAGAAGTAGCTGTCTTCCAGGCTGTACCCAGTCTCTTCCAGCCAGCGATTCAAGCGCGTCACTTTGCCTTCTCGAAAGCACGGCACATCAGTGCTGCGCCCGGTGTAGCGGCCGTTTTCCATCTCGCATTCGGTGGCGATCAGGGTGTCAACGCCTAGCCGTGCGGCAATTGGCGCAGTGACGAAGCGGTTGGTGGCGGTGATGATCACCAGCTTGTCGCCGGCGGCGTGGTGCTGGGCCAGCAGTTCCACCGCCTTGGGCAGCACGATCGGCTCGATGCAGTCGCGCATATAGTCGTTGTGCCACTCGTCCAGTTGGGCCATCTCGGTGCGGCCGAGGATTTCCAGGCAGAAGTTCAGGTAAGCGGCGTTATCCAGCTTGCCGGCCAGATAGTCCTGGTAGAACTCGTCGTTGCGGGCCTTGTAGGCCACCGGGTCGAGAATCCCACGCTCACACAGGTAATCGCCCCAGGCGTGATCGCTGTCACCGCCGAGAAGGGTGTTGTCCAAGTCGAATAAAGCCAGGCGCATTGCAGTTACTCGCTGAAAAGTCTGTAAAAAGGCGTCCAGAATACGGTCTTTTCACAAGAGTGCACATAAGGTAAGAAGCCTCGTTGCCGCTGGAACAATCTTTGTGGAACAATGCGGCGACATGCGTTTGCGAGGTTGTTGCCGTGATCGACCCCGATGGTTTCCGTCCTAATGTCGGGATTATTCTTACGAATGATGCCGGACAGGTGCTATGGGCTCGCCGAATCAACCAAGATGCCTGGCAGTTTCCTCAAGGTGGGATAAACCCCGACGAAACCCCTGAAGACGCCTTGTACCGTGAGTTGAACGAAGAAGTCGGCCTTGAGCGTGAAGATGTGCAGATTCTGGCCTGTACCCGTGGCTGGTTGCGCTATCGTTTGCCGCAACGCCTGGTGCGTACCCACAGCCAACCGCTGTGCATCGGCCAGAAGCAGAAATGGTTTCTTTTGCGCCTGATCTCCAACGAGCAGCGGGTGCGGATGGATTTGACCGGTAAACCGGAGTTCGATGGCTGGCGCTGGGTCAGCTATTGGTACCCGTTGGGCCAGGTGGTGACATTCAAGCGCGAGGTTTACCGCCGCGCTCTCAAAGAGCTTGCCCCGCGCCTTTTAGCGCGCGACTGACGACGGAGTTCGACCCCGAGCCATGCTCAATACGCTGCGCAAGATCGTCCAGGAAGTTAACTCCGCCAAGGATCTCAAGGCGGCGTTGGGGATTATTGTGTTGCGCGTCAAGGAAGCCATGGGCAGCCAGGTCTGCTCGGTTTACCTGCTGGACCCCGAGACCAACCGTTTTGTGCTGATGGCCACGGAGGGCTTGAACAAGCGCTCCATCGGCAAGGTCAGCATGGCGCCCAATGAAGGTCTGGTGGGCCTGGTGGGGACGCGTGAAGAACCCCTGAACCTCGAACATGCGGCCGACCACCCGCGTTATCGCTACTTCGCCGAAACCGGTGAAGAGCGCTACGCCTCGTTCCTCGGCGCGCCGATCATCCACCACCGCCGCGTCGTCGGCGTGTTGGTCATCCAGCAAAAAGAACGCCGCCAGTTCGACGAAGGTGAAGAAGCCTTCCTGGTGACCATGAGCGCGCAGCTGGCCGGGGTTATCGCCCACGCCGAAGCCACTGGTTCGATTCGCGGCCTTGGGCGCCAGGGCAAGGGCATCCAGGAAGCCAAGTTCGTCGGCGTGCCCGGTTCGCCGGGTGCTGCGGTGGGTACGGCGGTGGTCATGCTGCCGCCGGCCGACCTCGATGTGGTGCCGGACAAGACCGTCCACGACATCGAAGCCGAAATCAAACTGTTCAAGACTGCCCTGGAGGGCGTGCGCGCCGACATGCGCAACCTGTCGAACAAGCTGGCCACCCAGCTGCGCCCCGAAGAGCGTGCGCTGTTCGACGTGTACCAGATGATGCTCGATGACGCGTCCCTGGGTAACGAAGTCAAGACCGTGATCAAGACCGGCCAGTGGGCCCAGGGCGCGTTGCGCCAGGTGGTCACCGATCACGTCAACCGCTTTGAGATGATGGATGACGCCTACCTGCGCGAGCGGGCTTCGGATGTACGCGACCTGGGCCGGCGCCTGCTGGCGTACCTGCAGGAAGACCGCAGCACCAACATGGTCTTCCCCGACAACACCATCCTGGTCAGCGAAGAGCTGACGGCCACTCAGCTCGGCGAAGTGCCTGAGGGCAAGCTGGTGGGCCTGGTCTCGGTATTGGGCTCGGGTAACTCCCACGTCGCGATCCTGGCCCGGGCCATGGGCATCCCGACGGTGATGGGCCTGGTGGACCTGCCGTACTCCAAGGTCGACGGCATCGACATGATCGTCGATGGGCATCGCGGCGAGGTATTTACCAACCCCAGCGACGTGCTGCGCAAGCAATACGCCGAAGTGGTGGAAGAAGAGAAGCAACTGGCCCAGGGCCTCGATTCGTTGCGCGAGCTGCCGTGCGTCACCCTCGACGGTCACCGCGTACCGCTGCTGGTCAACACCGGCCTGTTGGCGGATGTAGCGCGTGCGCAGCAACGCGGCGCCGAAGGGGTAGGGCTGTACCGCACCGAAGTGCCGTTCATGATCAACCAGCGTTTTCCGAGCGAGAAGGAGCAGCTGGCGATTTATCGCGAGCAATTGCAGGCCTTCCACCCGTTACCGGTGACGATGCGCAGCCTGGATATTGGCGGCGACAAGTCACTGTCGTATTTCCCCATCAAGGAAGACAACCCCTTCCTTGGCTGGCGTGGCATTCGCGTTACCCTCGACCATCCTGAAATCTTCCTCGTCCAGACCCGCGCCATGCTCAAGGCCAGCGAGGGGTTGAACAACCTGCGCATCCTGCTGCCGATGATCTCCGGCACCCATGAGCTGGAAGAAGCCCTGCACCTGATCCACCGCGCCTGGGGCGAAGTACGCGACGAAGGCGCCGACGTACCGATGCCGCCGATTGGTGTGATGATCGAAATTCCCGCAGCGGTATACCAGGCCAAGGAGTTGGCGCGGCAGGTGGACTTCCTCTCGGTGGGCTCCAACGACCTGACCCAGTACCTGCTGGCGGTGGACCGTAACAACCCACGGGTGGCCGACCTCTACGACTACCTGCACCCGGCGGTGTTGCAAGCGTTGCAACACGTGGTGCGCGACGCCCATGCCGAAGGCAAGCCGGTGAGTATCTGCGGTGAGATGGCTGGCGACCCGGCCGCTGCGGTGTTGCTGATGGCGATGGGCTTTGACAGCCTGTCGATGAACGCCACCAACTTGCCGAAGGTGAAGTGGATGTTGCGCCAGGTTGACCTGGGCATGGCCAAGGATTTGCTCGCGCAGTTGATGACCATCGACAACCCGCAAGTTATCCACAGCTCGTTGCAGTTGGCGCTGAAGAACCTCGGGCTGACCCGGATGATCAACCCGG
Source organism: Pseudomonas sp. HN8-3 (assembly GCF_020790195.1). Taxonomy (NCBI): domain Bacteria; kingdom Pseudomonadati; phylum Pseudomonadota; class Gammaproteobacteria; order Pseudomonadales; family Pseudomonadaceae; genus Pseudomonas; species Pseudomonas sp. HN8-3. The sequence goes on along the minus strand of NZ_CP086206.1, from coordinate 5,686,842 downwards.
CCTCGGCGAAAACCCTCTAGACCGAGGCGCCTTCATCGCAGGCAAGCCAGCTCCCACAGGGAACTGCATTCCAAATGTGGGAGCTGGCTTGCCTGCGATGACGTCAGTCCAAGCGCCGTCAGATTTCCAGTTCGACCTCGCCCAGCCGCCCGCCGTGTGGGCCAAAGCTACGCTCCAGCATCCTGCGCGTCCCATCGGCATTCACAATCAGCGCCGTGCTGGCCCGTGTCCCATAACTGGGGCTGGCGATAAACACGCTCGATAGCAGGTTTTCGGTCGCCAGGCCTACGCCGGTGTCCGGCAGTTCAGCAAACGGGGCGGTCTGCGGGTCGCTGAGAATTCCCAGCAGTGCCTTAGGCTCGGGGTTCTCCAGTACTGCGCTGAACGCCGCCTTGGCCTTCACCAACTTAGGCCAGGGCGTATCCAGCCCGGCATTGGATAACCCGTAAACCCCAGCCTTCAGCAGCGTAGGCTCGGTATCATTGGCGTTGTAATGCCACAGCTCATCCCGCGTCCCCACCAGCAGGTTAAACCCGGAATATTCAATCGAACGTCTGTTAACGTCGGCTAAATAGTCATCAATGGGCAGCGAACCACTGAGAAAGCGCGCCACCAGCTCGCCCCGCGACTTGCGTGCCGGTGGCTGGTGCGGGTCGCGGATATTGGTCAGCGCAGCGAAACGCCCATCCGAGTTGACACCCAACCAAGTGCCCCCGGCCTCCTGATCGCGGCCAGCATAGACCTGCGGCGCATCCAGCCACTGGGCCAGCGGCAGGCTGGGGCGGGCATAGAACTCATCGCGGTTGGCCGCGACGATCAGCGGTTGGGCATGGCCTGGTCGCCAGGCGAAAACAATCAGGCACATCGGGTGACCCCTTTTGTGTTTTTGCCACTCTACCCACAGATGTGCAGGCGTTCCATCGTAACGAAGTTGGGCCGTTCACCTTCCATCCGTTAACATGCCGGGCTATTTGGCGTGTATGTGAACTTCTTAATTTGATCTCGCCGCTGTAACGCAGGCTTAATCGCACATCGGCATGGTCCGGTGCGTCATGACTAAATGTTTTAACGAGGAGTCGCAATGCTGCCTTACCCGCAGATCGACCCGGTGGCCCTGGCCATTGGTCCGCTGAAAATCCATTGGTACGGGTTGATGTACCTGATCGGCATCGGCGGTGCCTGGCTGTTGGCTTCCCGGCGCCTGAACCGTTTCGACCCGACCTGGACCAAGGAGAAGCTCTCCGACATGGTGTTCTGGATGTCGATGGGGGTGATCGTCGGCGGGCGCCTGGGGTATGTGCTGTTCTACGACCTGTCTGCGTATATCGCCAACCCGACGCTGATTTTCGAAGTGTGGAAGGGCGGCATGGCATTCCACGGCGGGTTTGTCGGCGTGATGATCGCTGCGTGGTGGTTCGGGCGCCGCAACGGCAAGTCGTTCTTCCAGTTGATGGATTTTGTGGCGCCGTTCGTGCCGATCGGCCTGGGTGCCGGGCGCATTGGCAACTTTATCAACGCCGAGTTGTGGGGCAAGCCGACCGACGTGCCGTGGGCCATGGTGTTCCCGCCGTTCAGCGACCCGGCGCAACTGCCGCGCCACCCGTCGCAGCTGTATCAGTTCGCGTTGGAAGGTGTGGCGCTGTTCCTTATTCTTTACCTCTTCTCGCGCAAGCCACGCCCTACCATGGCCGTGTCGGGTATGTTCGCGCTGTTCTACGGGATTTTCCGCTTTATCGTCGAGTTCGTTCGGGTGCCGGATGCGCAGTTGGGCTACCTGGCGTGGGGCTGGCTGACCATGGGTCAGGTGCTCAGCCTGCCGATGATCCTGGCGGGCCTGGGCATGTTGTGGTGGGCTTACAACCGCCCGCAGCCGCTGAAGAACGCCGCGCTTTAAATTCGAACGCCGAGGTTTGCCCGCCTCGGCTTCAACGATACAGGTACTCACATGAAGCAATATCTCGAACTGCTGCACGACGTCGTGACCAATGGCCTGACCAAGGGCGACCGCACCGGCACCGGCACCAAGGCCGTGTTCGCCCGTCAGTATCGGCATAACCTGGCCGACGGCTTCCCGCTGCTGACCACCAAGAAACTGCACTTCAAAAGCATCGCCAACGAGCTGATCTGGATGTTGAGCGGCAACACCAACATCAAATGGCTCAACGAAAATGGCGTGAAGATCTGGGATGAGTGGGCCACCGAAGACGGTGACCTGGGCCCGGTGTACGGCGAGCAGTGGACCGCCTGGCCCACCAAGGACGGCGGCACGATCAACCAGATCGACTACATGGTGCACACGCTCAAGACCAACCCCAACAGCCGCCGCATCCTGTTCCACGGCTGGAACGTCGAGTACCTGCCGGACGAAACCCAGAGCCCGCAGGAAAACGCGCGCAACGGCAAGCAAGCCCTGCCGCCGTGCCACTTGCTGTATCAGGCGTTCGTGCATGACGGCCATCTGTCGATGCAGCTGTATATCCGCAGCTCTGACGTATTCCTGGGGCTGCCGTATAACACCGCCGCGCTGGCGTTGCTGACCCATATGCTGGCCCAGCAATGCGACCTGATCCCTCACGAGATCATTGTCACCACTGGCGACACCCACGCTTACAGCAACCACATGGAACAGATCCAGACCCAGTTGGCGCGCACGCCGAAAAAGCTGCCGGAGCTGGTGATCAAGCGCAAGCCTGCTTCGATCTACGACTACAAGTTCGAAGACTTCGAGATCGTGGGCTACGACGCGGACCCAAGCATCAAGGCCGACGTGGCTATCTAACGGCCCAACGCGGTAAAAAACTGTGGGAGCTGGCTTGCCTGCGATAGCGGAGTGTCAGACGACATCAATGTCGCGGGCCCACCGCTATCGCAGGCAAGCCAGCTCCCACATGGGTTGCGTGTTCGCTTGAGTTTAGTGGCCGTGGCTTCGGCCCACATGTGAAGGCTCGGCCTCACTGGCCGCAATCCCGCCGCTGACCTCCAACTGCTGCAAAATCCCGCACTGATCCCCACCGCCGCAACGTTGGCGCAGGTCCAGCAGTTGTTCCTGCAAGGCCAGCAATCCGTCGATCCGCGCTTTCACGTGGTGGATATGTTCGTCGATCAACGCATTCACGCTTTCGCACTGGTCCTGGGGGCTGTCGCGCAGCCCTAACAGGCTGCGGATTTCTTCGAGGGTCATGTCCAGGCTGCGGCAGTTGCGGATAAAGATCAGCCGCTCGGTGTGCGCCTGGGTATAGACCCGGTAGTTGCCCTCAGTGCGCGCAGGCGGTGGCAGCAGGCTTTCCTTCTCGTAATAACGGATGGTTTCCACCGGGCAGTCGGTGAGTTTGGCCAGTTCGCCGATCTTCATCGCAGCAATCTCCAAATGGGTGCTTGACCCTATAGTGGCTACAGGGTCTTTACTTGGCAACAGGCACCTTTACGGACGCGACCTGATGAGCCACTCCATTCACACCCCGCACAAGCACGACCACAAGCACGATCATGACCATGCTCATGACCACCCGCACGATCATGGTCACGATCACCCACATGATCACGCCCCGGCAAAACTCACGCCGGTGGATAGCCACGGCCACTCAGGCTCCTGCTGTTCCGGCGCTGCCGGGCCTGCCGTGGTGACCCTGAGCGAAGCGCCCACCGCCGGCTCGCGCCTGAGCACTTTCCGCATCGAAGCCATGGACTGCCCCACCGAGCAGACGCTGATCCAGAACAAACTGGGCAAGCTCGCCGGCGTGCAGCAACTGGAATTCAACCTGATCAACCGCATCCTCGGTGTCACCCATGACCTGCCGAGCACGGCGCCGATCATTGCGGCGATCAAGTCCATCGGTATGCAGGCCGACCCTATCGAGGAAGGCAGCCCCACCGCCGCGCCGCCGGCCAAGAAGCATTGGTGGCCATTGGCAGTGTCGGGCGTGGGCGCCCTGGGTGCCGAAGTGCTGCACTTCACCGGTGTGGCACCGACTTGGGTGATCGCACTGGTGGCGCTGGTGTCGATCCTCAGCGGCGGCTTGACCACCTACAAAAAGGGCTGGATTGCCCTGAAAAACCTCAACCTGAACATCAACGCGCTGATGAGCATCGCGGTGACCGGCGCCATCCTGATTGGTCAGTGGCCGGAAGCGGCGATGGTGATGTTCCTGTTTACGGTGGCCGAGTTGATTGAGGCCAAGTCCCTGGACCGGGCGCGCAATGCCATCAGCGGCTTGATGCAGATGACCCCGGAGCAGGCCACCGTGCGCCAGGCTGACGGTTCATGGATAGAACAAGAGGTCAAAAGCATTGAGCTTGGTGCGATCGTTCGAGTAAAACCCGGCGAGCGTATCGGCCTGGACGGTGAAGTCACTGCCGGTCAATCCACCATCGATCAGGCACCGATCACCGGGGAAAGCCTGCCGATTGAAAAGACCATCGGCGATAAAGTCTTCGCCGGCACCATCAACCAGGCCGGTTCCCTGGAGTACAAAGTCACTGCGGCGGCCAACAACTCGACCCTGGCGCGAATCATCCACGCCGTGGAACAAGCCCAAGGCGCACGGGCGCCGACCCAGCGCTTTGTCGACAGTTTTTCCAAGGTCTACACCCCGGCGGTGTTCCTGTTTGCCCTGGGCGTGGCGGTGATTCCGCCGCTGTTCATGGCGGGCGTGTGGTTCGACTGGATCTATCGCGCCCTCGTGCTGCTGGTGGTGGCATGCCCGTGTGCCTTGGTGATCTCCACACCGGTGACCATCGTCAGCGGCCTGGCCGCCGCAGCGCGCAAAGGCATCCTGATCAAGGGCGGCGTGTACCTGGAGGGCGGTTACAAGCTCGACTACCTGGCGCTCGACAAGACCGGCACCATCACCCACGGCAAACCGGTGCAAACCGATTACCTGCCGCTGTTCCCGAATCTTGAAGACAGCGCCCCGGCCCTGGCTGCCAGTTTGGCGGGGCGTTCCGACCACCCGGTGTCCCTGGCGATTGCCAACGCGGCTGTGGATAAAAACCTGCCAATTCATGCTGTGGATAACTTCGAGGCCCTGGCCGGGCGCGGTGTGCGCGGCGACATCAACGGCCAGACCTATCACTTGGGCAACCACCGCCTGGTGGAAGACCTCGGCCTGTGCTCAGAGGCGTTGGAAGAAAAACTCTTCGCCCTGGAAAAACAAGGCAAGTCCGTCGTGCTACTGCTGGACAAGTCCGGCCCCCTGGCGCTGTTTGCCGTGGCCGACACGGTCAAGGACAGTAGCCGCGAAGCCATCCAGCAACTTCACGACCTGGGCATCAAAACCCTGATGCTTACCGGCGACAACACCCACACCGCCCAGGCGATTGCGACCCAAGTCGGCATCGACCAGGCCCAGGGTGACCTGTTGCCCACCGACAAGCTGCAAGCCATCGAAACCCTCTACGGCCAAGGCCATCGGGTGGGCATGGTCGGCGATGGCATCAACGATGCTCCAGCCCTGGCGCGGGCCGAGATCGGCTTTGCCATGGCAGCGGCGGGCACTGACACGGCTATCGAGACTGCTGACGTGGCGCTGATGGATGATGACCTGCGCAAGATTCCGGCTTTCATTCGGCTGTCGCGGCAAACGTCGAGTATCCTCAAGCAGAACATCGCCCTGGCGCTGGTGATCAAGGCAATTTTCCTGGCCGTGACCTTCATGGGCATGGCGACCATGTGGATGGCGGTCTTCGCCGACATGGGCGTGAGTTTGCTGGTGGTGTTCAATGGCCTGCGCCTGTTGCGCAAATAGAGGATGAGAGGGTGGTGTGCTGAGTGCTGAGTTAAAGGCGTTTTTTATGGTCGCCCGCCTGGGCAGTATCACCCAGGCGGCGAAAAAACTCGGCCTGAGCCAGCCCACGGTGACCACCCAGATTCGCAACCTGGAAAGCCAATACGGCGTTGAGCTGTTCTATCGCGGCGGCCGTCGCCTGACGGTCAGCGACGAAGGTGCGCGGCTGTTGCCGATGGTCAAGACGCTGTTGCAGCAGGAAGCGGATATCGAGTTTTTCCTGCGCAACAATGGTCAGGTCCAGGGCGCGCTGCGGATTGCCGCGACGGCGCCGTATTACATTCTCGACCTGGTCAAAGCCTTTCGTGAACGCCTGCCGCACGTGGAAGTGTCGGTGGAAATCGGCAACTCCCAGCAGGTGCTCGAAGCGTTGGATGATTACCGCGTCGACGTTGCGGCCTCTTCGCAATTGCTGGACGACCCGCGCCTGATCCGCCGCGTGCTGGGCACCGACCCGCTGGTGCTGGCGGTACATCGCAATCACCCGTTGGCCAAGCTTGAGCATGTGTCGTTGAGCGCGCTGGCCGGGCACACGCTGTTGATGCGTGAAGCCGGCTCCACCACCCGCAGGCTGACCGAAGAGCTTTTGAAGAGCGGCGGCGTAGGGTATGGGCCGTTGCTGGAGATTGGCAGCCGTGAGTCGATTCGCGAGGCGGTGCTGCGCAATATCGGCATCAGCATCATCGCTCGCCAGGAAGTGCCCCATGATCCGCAATTGCGTGTGCTGACCATCGAGAATGCGCCGCAGATTCCGGAGTATCTGTATTGCCTCAAGGAGCGTAAAGGTGCGCGGCTGCCGGCGGCATTCCTTGGCCTGGCTCAGGAAATGTCGCCAATTTAAGTTCTGCGGCTGGCTTGAGGGCCAATCGGGAGCAAGCCCCCTCCCACATTTTGACCGCATTCTCATGTTGGAACCCGGTCAACTGTGGGAGGGGGCTTGCTCCCGATAGCGGTAGGACAGGCAACTCATCTCCATGAGTCCTACACAAATCCACCAATACCACTATCACCCCGTTTTGCCTTTCTGCCACACCAACTACGCATTGCCTCCCTAGCATGGCCTTCATCCGTTCGATGAGGTGCCTTGCATGAACACAGCCCTGACCCAACCCGGCGCGCCCATGAAGGTGCGCGGGATCCAGAAACGCTTTGGCGCTTTCACCGCGCTGGACAACGTGTCCCTGGACGTCGCCGCCGGCGAGCTGGTGTGCCTGCTGGGCCCGTCCGGCTGCGGCAAGACCACGTTGCTGCGCTGCATCGCCGGCCTGGAGCGTCAGGATAGCGGTGAGCTTTACCTGGGCGAGCGGGACGTTTCCCTGCTGCCGCCCCAGGCGCGAGACTACGGCATCCTGTTTCAGTCCTACGCGTTGTTCCCCAATCTCACGGTTGAAGCAAACATTGGCTACGGCCTCACAGGCAGCGGCCGCGATGAAGTGCGCAAGCGCGTCGGGCAGATGCTTGAACTGGTCGGTTTGGTCGGCAGCGAAAAGAAATACCCCGGCCAACTCTCCGGCGGCCAGCAGCAGCGCGTCGCTCTGGCCCGTGCATTGGCGCCGGCCCCTTCGTTATTACTGCTGGATGAACCGATGTCGGCCCTCGACGCCCGTGTGCGCGAGCATTTGTGCACCGAGCTGCGCCAATTGCAGCGGCGCCTGGGTATTACCACCTTGATGGTGACCCACAACCAGGACGAAGCCATGTTGATGGCCGACCGCATTGCCGTGATGAACAACGGTAAGGTCGAGCAGTACGCCACGCCCCAGGAGATCTACGACCGCCCGGCCACACCCTTCGTGGCCGAGTTTGTTGGCCAGGGCAACTGGTTGCCGTTCAGCCGTAGCAGCGCCAGCCATGCCCAGGTCGGCGGAATGAATATGCGCCTGGCCGACGATGCCGGTGTGGCCCGGTCCGGCCGCCTGTTCTGTCGCCCGGAAGCGATCAGCGTCAACCCGACGGTGCATGAAGAAAACCTGTTCCCGGCCAAGGTTCGCGACATTACTTTCCTCGGCAACCGCTGCCGCATGAGCTTTGAGTTGGAGCAGTTGCCGGGCCATCCGTTGCTGGCCGAACTGGCACCCGAAGCCATACCGCGCCTGGGTGCCCAGGACATCTGGGTGGCCTTGCCGCCGCGCAGCCTGCAGGTGTTTGCCTGAGATGGCCGCCGTCATGACATTGCCGGTACCGCGTCAGGTGTCCCGCGCCGAGTGGGGCGACCGCCTCTTTGTGGTCGGCGGTAAATGGCTCTGGCTCGGCCTGCTGGTGGTGGCGGTCCTGCTGCCGCTGCTGGCGATCTTCTGGCGCGGCTTCAGCAGCGAAGCCGGGCAGGGCGGTGGCCTGGTTGCAGCGCGGGAGCTGCTGACCAGCGCCAACTTCCACTGGTTGCTGGGAAATAGCCTGAAAGTTTCCCTCAGTGTGGCGGCCATCGTCGTACCGCTGGCTTACCTGTTTGCCTACGCCCTGCAACGCACGTTGATTCCTGGCAAGACCGTCTGGCGCGGGTTGTCATTGCTGCCCTTGATGGCGCCGTCGATGCTGCCGGGCATTGCCCTGGTCTATCTGTTCGGCAACCAGGGCATGTTGCGCGGTTTGCTCTCGGACAATATCTACGGCTTCTGGGGCATTGTGCTCGGTGAAGTGATCTACACCTTTCCCCATGCCTTGATGATCTTGCTCTCGGCGCTGTCCCTGGCGGATGCACGCTTGTTCGATGCGGCGTCGAGCATGGGCGCCAGCCCGGCCCGGGCGTTTCGCAGCATCACCTGGCCGGCCACGCGCCAGGCGGTGTTCGCCGCGTTCTGCCTGGTGTTTACCCTGACCATCACCGACTTCGGTGTACCGGTGGTGGTGGGCGGTGATTACCAGGTGTTGGCGCTGGAAGCCTACAAGGCGGTGGTCGGTCAGCAACAGTTCGGGCGCGGCGCGTTGATCGGCATGGTGTTGCTGCTGCCGGCACTGTTCAGCTTCGGCGTGGATGCCTGGTTGCGCCGTCGGCATGGCGACTCGATGAGCGGTCGCGCCCAGGTGTTTCTGCCCGCGCCATCGCGGCTGCGCGACGGTTGCTACCTGGCCATCGTGTTGCTGATTTGCGCGGTGTTGCTGCTGGTGTTCGGCATGGCGGTGTATTCGTCGCTGGTGAAGTTCTGGCCGTACAACCTGTCGCTATCGCTCAACCACTATCAGTTCGAAGACACCGCCGGCGGCGGCTGGCTGGCCTACCGCAACAGCCTGACCATGGCGCTGTGCACGGCGTTGATCGGCAGTGTGTTGATCTTCACCGGTGCCTACCTGATGGAGAAGACCAAGGGCCAGAAGGGCCTGAACCTGGCGCTGCGCATGCTCAGCTTCGTACCGATGGCGGTGCCGGGGCTGGTGCTCGGCTTGGGCTACGTGTTCTTTTTCAACCTCAACGGCAACCCGCTGCACGTGTTCTACGGGAGCATGGCGTTGCTGGTGGTGTGCACCATTGCGCACTACCTGACCACCGCGCAGATGACCGCGACCACCGCCCTGCGCCAGCTGGACGCCGAGTTCGAAGCGGCGGCGTTGTCGCTCAAGGCGCCGTTGTACCGCCACTATTGGCGCGTCACGGTGCCGATCTGCCTGCCGGCGCTGCTGGATATCCTGCGCTACCTGTTTGTGTCGGCGATGACCACCGTGTCCGCCGCGATCTTTCTCTACAGCCCCGACACCATCCTCGCCGCCGTCGCCGTGCTGAACATGGACGACGCCGGCAACGTGGGCGGCGCGGCGGCCATGTCGACCCTGATCCTGTTCACCTCAGTCGGCGTCTCGCTGTTGCTGGCGTGGGCCTCACGTGGCGCGCTGCGTCGCTCCCAAGCCTGGCGCCAGACCGCGCCCGGCCAATAAACATCCCTGAAGGAGGTGCTCCATGTTCAAGCCCCTGGCGCTGGTCGCTGCGGTACTCACGGCATTCAGCCTGAATGCCTTCGCCAAGACCGAGTTGACCGTGTACACGGCCCTCGAAGCCGAGCAATTGAAGACCTACAAAAAAGCCTTCGAGCAGGCCAACCCCGACATCGAGATCAAGTGGGTACGCGATTCCACCGGCATTATCACCGCCAAGCTGCTGGCTGAAAAAGACCGCCCGCAGGCTGACGTGGTGTGGGGCCTGGCCGCCTCCAGCCTGGCGATCCTCGATCAGCAAGGCATGTTGGACAACTACGCGCCCAAGGATTTGGACAAGATCGGCAAAAACTACCGAGACGCCGCCAACCCGCCCGCCTGGGTCGGCATGGACGTGTGGGCCGCGACCATCTGCTTCAACACCATCGAAGCCGAAAAGCTGGGCCTGACCAAACCGGTGAGCTGGCAGGACCTGACCAAGCCTGAATACAAGGGCAAGATCGTGATGCCCAATCCGGCGTCCTCCGGCACCGGCTTCCTGGATGTCAGCGCCTGGTTGCAGACCTTCGGCGAGAAGCAAGGCTGGCAGTACATGGACGACCTGCACCAGAACATCGGCCAGTACGTTCACTCCGGCTCCAAGCCGTGCAAGTTGGCGGCGTCCGGTGAGTTCCCGATCGGGATTTCCTTTGAATACCCGGCGATTCAACTCAAACGCCAGGGTGCGCCGCTGGACATCATCCTGCCGAAAGAGGGCCTGGGCTGGGAGATCGAAGCCACCGCCGTAGTCAAGGGCAGCGCACACGCCGATGCGGCAAAAAAACTCGCTGACTTTTCCGCCAGCCCAGCGGCGATGGAGCTGTACAAGGCTAACTTCGCCATCCTCGCCCAGCCGGGTATCGCCAAGCCGCAGACCGAATTGCCGGCCGACTACGAGCAGCGCCTGATCAAGAACGACTTTGCCTGGGCCTCGAAAAACCGCGACAGCATCCTGACTGAATGGCGCAAGCGCTATGACGGTAAGTCGGAGAAGGTGGCGGGTCAGTAAGGTTTTCGTTAGGGCTTATGGCCCCTTCGCAGGCAAGCCAGCTCCCACATTTGAAGGTATTCACACATTAAAATGTGGGAGCTGGCTTGCCTGCGATAGTGGCTTCGAATTCAGGACATCACTCCATGACACACCACAGCGACCTGCTGATCATCGGCGCCGGCATCCTCGGCCTGTCCCACGCTTATGCCGCCGCCAAGCGCGGCCTCAAGGTCAAGGTGTTCGAGCGCAGCGCCACGCCATTGGGCGCTTCTGTGCGTAACTTCGGCCAAGCCCTGGTCACCGGCCAGCCGCCGGGGCCGATGCTGGACCTGGCCCGCCAGAGCCGCGAGATCTGGGGCCAATGGGCGCAAACGGCGGGCCTTGCGCTCAAGCGCAATGGTTCTTACCTGTTTGCCCGCACGGAAGCTGAAGAACATCTGCTCGAAGCCTTCTGCGCCGGGCGTGCCCGCGAACACGGCTACAACGTCGAGCTGCTGCAAGGCGCTGCGATGAAGGACCTGTATGCCGGCCAGTTCCGCCACCACCGCGCGGCGCTGCACGGCAAGGACGATCAGCAACTGTATTCCCGCGAGGCGATCCCGGCGCTGATCCAGTACCTGAGTCAGGCGTTGAAGGTGGAGTTTCACTTTTCCACTCTGGTGCGCGACGTCGAACCGGGCCAATTGCACAGCACGGCCGGTAGCTTTCGCGGCGAGCAGATCATCGTCTGCTCCGGCCACGACTATCAGACCCTGTTGGCCGAATCCATCGCCCCGCTCAACCCGCAAACCTGCCGCCTGCAAATGCTGCGCGCCCGGCCGGCGGTCAACCTGAACCTGCAACACGCCCTGCTCACCGGCCTGAGCTGCGTGCACTACGGCGCCTTCGCCGACCTGCCGGAGGCTGCCGCAGTGCAGGCGCAGATCCTGCGCGAAACGCCGCATCTGCAGGAACACGGCATTCACCTGTTGATCAGCCCTACACCCCATGGCGAACTGATCATCGGTGACTCCCACCATTACGACAGCGACCCGTCGCCCTTCAATGCCGAGCAGGTAGATGACTGGATGATCGAGCTGGCCGAACAGACCCTGGGCTGCAAAATCCAGGTGGTCGAACGCTGGCAAGGCGTCTACGGCGCTCGCGGACCCGGGCCGTTCTCGTTTGTGCAGGCAGCATCCGGTGTCAGCGCTGCGTTGATGCACACCGGCGTGGGCATGAGCGTGGGGCCGGCGATGGCCGAGCGAAATATCAGTACCTTGTGGGGAGAGATGTGATGAGCCCGGTGCTCGAACTTGATGTACTCAAGGCCAAGGCGGCGAGGCTACTGGCAGCGAAGATGGGCCTTACACAATAAGCCGATACGCCGCCTGGAGCCCTTGTTGTTACCTCACTAAGGTGCTTGCTTCACCCATTAAGAGAGCAACACTGATGCACTATTTGAAAGCCATCGCCCAAGACCTGCAAGGCAACGGTCATGCCGATACGGTCATTTTGCATTTCTATCAGCAACGGCCGGGTCGTCCCGATGAGCTGATCCACGATATCGTCGGACAGGAAATGACCTCGAATGCAAAATGGGGAGGGCATAGTAAACCCGGTTCGCTGGACCTGGATAAGCGCCGGATCGCGACTTTCGCCGACAGCTTCGTGAAACTCAATTGGTTTAACCCGGCAAGCCATTGGCAGTGTGCGCTCGTCATCTATGTGGATGATTTCAGCGACGCGGGACGGCCGGATTCGGTGAGGCTGGAGTTCCGTGAGAGCAAGGTGTCCGAGGGGAAAACATTACTGGTCTCCAGAACCATGGACTATGACGTCGACAGCGACAGCGTGTTGGAAACCGCTACCACCAATAGTGATATCGACCGCAACGGGGTAGCTGAAAACGCTGATAAAGAACTGGTTCGCTCGCTATGCAAGGCGTTCCTGGGGTTGAATTGGTGAGCGCTTTAAGCGCGTCACGCTTCGTTGAGCTGTTCAGCCAATGTTTCGACCTGTTCCTGACGCTCGGCCTGGCTCAGCTTGGCGTGGGGGTTGAGGGATGACCATTGCGGATAGGCGCGGGCCTTGTGCAGCGCGTCGGGCAGCTTGCCCTCGCGCCAGGTTTTGTCCTGGGGCGTGTCGACCTTGATGCTATGCATCGCCGCATGCCCGCGCAGACTAAGGGCCTTGAGCAACTGACGTTGGCGCAAGGCGAGCAGGCGCAGCACGCTGTCGTCGACGGTCAGCTCGCGTTGGCCTTTGATCTTGCCCAGCAGGCGGCTGCCGTAGCTGCGTGCGGTTTGCAGGGCGCCACCGGCGATAGCGCCGGCCAGTGCCGCAGCGCCAAGGGTCAGGCCGCCGACCAGGAGGTCCACGCCAGCACCGGCAGCGGCACCGGCGGCGATTCCGCCACCGACCCGTACGCCAAGTTGCTTGAGGGTTTCGGGGTTGAACAAGTCATCGCCCCAGCGACCGTCAAGCAACGGTAGATCACTGGCGGCGGCATCCTGTGGGCGAAAGCCGAACAGTTTGAGCAGGGCTTCAACGCACTTTTGTTCCCGTTGGCGCACCGCTTTGCGCAGATCGCCGATGGCTTGCTGTTCATCTTCGGTGACGACGCTGCGACGGCAGGCCGCGCAGTCGATCAGCAGTTCTGCGATCAAGCGTGCGGCGCTTTGCTGGCGGGCCTGGCGTTGGGCCTCTTGATCGAGGATCAGGCGTTCCAACTGCGGGCGGGAGTTTTCCAGCAGCAGGGCCAGGCTTTCATACAGGCGACGTTCACCGTCTTCCGGCGGCGCCACGCTGTCGAAGCGCACCAGCGCGTGCAGGCCGAGGCGGGCCAGGGCTTCGCGCCAGTCCGGCTCGCGCTGGTCGCTGCTGGTGACGAAGTTGAGCACCGGCAACAAGGGTTTGCCGCAACTGGCCAGCACTTGCAGCTCATCGCGGTACTTGGCCAGCACCGGCTCGCGGGCGTCGATCACATACAGGCCGGCGTCCGAGGCCAGCAATTGGCGCAACACCTTGGCTTCCTGTTCGAAACGCTGGCGCGCTTCGCTGCCCTCCAGAAAACGCGCCAGGCGAGCGGGACCGTCCAGGCGTTCACCGGGGCGATCCAGGCGCTCCAGATAGTCGAGCAGGGCGATGGCGTCTTCCAGGCCGGGCGTGTCGTACAGCTCCAGCAAGGCTTCGCCATCCACCGACAAGCGCGCGCCTTCGACATGCCGCGTGGTGCTGGGGCGATGGGAGACTTCGCCGAAGCCCACGTCACGGGTGAGGGTGCGCAGCAGTGAGGTCTTGCCGACATTGGTGTGGCCGACCACGGCGAGTTTCAGCGGTTTAGTCATGCCCGGTCTCCAGCCAGTTCAGCGGTGCGCAATCGGCAAACGGCAGCTCAAGTTGTTGCAGTGCGGTGTGCCAGTCACCCAGGCGTTCGGCGTCCAGCGCCTGGCCGGGCGGTGCTTGCAGCAGCCATACACGGGTGGTGGTGGCGCTGCGCGCCAGTTCGGCGATCAACGCCAGGCTGCCACGGTCCGGCGAGCGGCGCGGGTCGCAGACGATGACCAGCCGTGCGGGCGGGAAACGGCTGAGTTGTTCCAGCAGCTTGTTCCGCGATTCACGGCTGTCGAGGATGCCGGCGTTTTTAACGTTGCTGGGCAGTTTGGGCGGCCACGGGTGGTGATCGTCGAGTTCGATGGCCACCAGCAAGGCCCCGTCGCTGTCCATCTCGCTGACGCCGCCGCTGACGTGGTGCAGCTGTTCGGGCGCGGCATCGTTGACCCCAAGCCGTTCGCTGCTAGGCATCAGGCGTTCGCGCAGTTGGGCGTAGCCTTGCAGGTTGAGGTCCAGGCGCAACGCCGCACGCCCGATTTTCCAGCGCCACAGGCAGAACAGGGCGAGGATCAATCGGGGCAGCAGGCCGTAGACCAGCAACACGCCCACCAGCCAGGCGGCCCAGGCTTGGCGGGCGTTTTCGATATTCAGGGCTGAATCACCGCTGGCGCGGATCATGTCGACGGTTGGCACATTGAAACCCAGCAAAGCGGGCAGGCTGGCGAGGGCCTGGGTCACGGCGACAAACGTGTCGGCGCCGAGAATGGTGGTTTCCCACACAAAGCCGTAGCGACGGGTGGCGAGCAGGGTCAGCAGGATCACCATGGCGCTGAGCAACGCCAGCAGCCACAGGCTGTTGGCCAACACACCCACCGCCCAGCGATTGAGTTTTTTCCGTTGCAACAACAGCAGCAACGCTGGCGCCAATTGTGCGGCTTTGGCGTCACGCGCCAGTTTCTCGCTGAGCCATAACCACAGGCGCCCAAGGCTGGCGCTGTGTTCGCCAGCAAACAGCAGCCCCAGGGCCCAACTGACCAGCAGGATCAGGTTCAACCCGAGCAGGCTGCCCAGGGCCCAGAACACGTTCACCGGTGTCAGGCCATTGCCCAGCGCAGCGAATGCCAGGCCGGCGCCACTGATCACGGCCACGACCGCCAGTAAGATCAGCGCCAGGCGCGCGCCTTGCAGCCAGCGTGTGAGGGCACCGGTCAGGCCATCGCGCTCGGCCAGGTGCAAGGCGCGCTGGGTAATACGCGTCGACAGGTCGCCCCCGGCCGTGCGGGCCAGGCGGTTGGCTTCCAGGTCTTCCAGGGGGCCGGCGTGTTCTTCACGCAGGCGCACGGCTTCTGTCAGCCAGAGTGTGTGCAGAGGAGTCAGTGCAGTCACGCGCCATCCTGTTGTTTCAGTGAAGGTGGAGCATAACCGCTGACTCGCGGCTCTGGTATTCTCGTCGCCATGAAAAAAACTCTCCCTTTAAGCCTGATCGCAGCCCTCGGTGAAAACCGTGTGATCGGCGTCGACAACAGCATGCCCTGGCATTTGCCGGGGGATTTCAAGTATTTCAAAGCCACCACGCTCGGCAAGCCGATCATCATGGGGCGCAAGACCTGGGATTCCTTGGGTCGACCGCTGCCAGGGCGCTTGAACATAGTGGTCAGCCGTCAGACCGATCTGACGCTTGAAGGTGCGCAAGTTTTTCCGTCATTGGAAGCGGCGGTAGAACGGGCTGAGGAATGGGCCAAGGCGCAGGGCGCGGACGAGCTGATGCTGATCGGCGGCGCGCAGCTTTACGCGCAGGGACTGGAACAGGCCGATCGCCTGTACCTGACGCGGGTGGCGCTGAGCCCGGAAGGGGATGCGTGGTTTCCAGAGTTTGATAGGAACCAGTGGAAGCTGGTGTCGAATGTCGAGAATCCGGCCGAAGGTGATAAACCGGCCTACAACTTCGAAGTGTGGGAAAAAGCCTAAAAGCATCGCAGGCAAGCCAGCTCCCACATTTTGATGTGTGAATACATTCAAATGTGGGAGCTGGCTTGCCTGCGATAGCGGTCTATCAGACCTGCGCTAACTCGGCATGCTCATCGGCATCCAGCAACGCTTTATCCGTCTGCCCCATGATCTGGCTGGTAATCGCCCCCGCCGTCATCGAACCATTCACGTTCAACGCTGTACGGCCCATGTCGATCAGTGGTTCCACCGAAATCAGCAACGCCACCAGTGACACCGGCAAGCCCATGGCCGGCAGTACGATCAGCGCGGCGAAGGTCGCACCACCGCCCACACCGGCGACGCCCGCCGAACTCAAGGTCACAATCGCCACCAGCGTCGCGATCCACAGCGGATCCAACGGGTTGATGCCCACGGTCGGCGCGACCATCACCGCCAACATCGCCGGGTAAAGACCGGCGCAACCGTTCTGGCCGATGGTCGCGCCAAACGAAGCGGCGAAACCGGCGATCGACTGGGGGATACCCAGGCGGCGGGTCTGCGCTTCAATACTCAAGGGGATCGAGGCGGCGCTGGAGCGGCTGGTGAAGGCAAAGGTCAGTACCGGCCACACCTTGCGGAAAAAGCGCAGCGGGTTGATCCCGGCCAACGACAGCAGCAGGCCGTGCACCACAAACATCAGGCCCAGGGCCAGGTACGACACCACCACGAAACTGCCCAGCTTGATGATGTCTTGCAGGTTGGAACCGGCGACCACCTTGGTCATCAGCGCCAACACGCCGTACGGGGTCAGCTTCATCACCAGGCGCACCAGGCGCATCACCCAGGCTTGCAGGGTGTCGATGGCGTTGATGACCTTCTGGCCCTTTTCCACATCATCCTTGAGCAGTTGCAGCGCGGCTACCCCGAGGAACGCGGCAAAAATCACCACGCTGATGATCGACGTCGGCTTGGCCCGGGCCAGGTCGGCGAACGGGTTGGCCGGCACGAACGACAGCAGCAACTGCGGGATATTCAGGTCGGCGACCTTGCCTGCGTAATCACTCTGGATCACTTGCAGGCGCGCCATTTCCTGGGTGCCGGCCACCAGGCCCTCGGCGGTGAGGCCGAACAGGTTGGTCAGGCCGATGCCGATCAGCGCCGCGATGGCCGTGGTAAACAACAGCGTGCCGATGGTCAGGAAGCTGATCTTGCCCAGGGACGAGGCGTTATGCAGGCGCGCCACGGCACTGAGGATCGAAGCGAACACCAGCGGGATCACGATCATTTGCAGCAACTGCACATAGCCATTGCCGACCAGATCAAACCAGCCGATGGAGGCTTTGAGCACTGGATTGCCGTCGCCATAGATGGTGTGCAAGGCCGCACCGAACAGCACGCCCAGGACCAGGGCGAACAGGACCTTCTTGGCCAGGCTCCAGTTAGTCCGACGGGTTTGTGCCAGGCCCAGCAAGAGGGCCACGAACACCAATAAATTGAGAATCAGGGGCAGATTCATTGAAGCTCCGTTGAGAAGGCAGCCAATCGCGTCAGCCTGCGATTGCGAACCGGCAAGCCTAACAGCTTGAAATATATTGATTTAATACCAATATGGAATGGTGACTGTCGTTTTTGGAATAAGCGTCTGACGCTGCTGCGCATGGCCGTGGCGGAATCAGAACCAAAGCCGTCGCGCTCGGGTGATAAGTGTCACAGGGATTTGTTAGCGTCGATGTCTTTCACTTGAGGGAGACAACGCCTATGAAGCTCGCGCCGAAACTACTCTTATCCGCAGCCTTTTGCCTCGGACTCGCCAGCCAGGCGTTTGCCGCCACCGAGTTGAAACATTGGCCGGCACCGGCCGCCCAGCAACTCAACGAAATGATCGCCGCCAACGCCAACAAGGGTAACTATGCGGTGTTCGACATGGACAACACCAGCTACCGCTACGACCTTGAAGAGTCGCTGCTGCCGTACATGGAAAACAAGGGCCTGATCACCCGCGAAACCATGGACCCATCGCTCAAGCTTATCCCCTTCAAAGACACCGCCGACCATAAGGAAAGTCTGTTCAGCTACTACTACCGCCTGTGCGAAGTCGACGACATGGTCTGCTACCCCTGGGTTGCGCAGATTTTTTCCGGCTTCACCCTCAAGGAACTCAAGGTGCAGGTCGACGAGCTGATGGCCTCCGGCAAGCCCGTACCCGTCAGCTATTTTGAAGGCGACGTGGTGAAAAAAACCGAGATACAGCCACCGAAAGTCTTCACTGGCCAGGCCGAGCTCTACAACAAACTGATGGAAAACGGCATCGAGGTGTATGTGATGACCGCCGCGTCCGAGGAACTGGTGCGCATGGTCGCGGCCGATCCGAAGTACGGCTACAACGTAAAGCCCGAGAACGTCATCGGCGTGACCACGATGCTCAAGGACCGCAAGACCGGCGAGTTGACCACCGCACGCAAGCAGATCACCGCGGGCAAATATGACGAGAAGGCCAACCTCGGCCTGGAGCTGACGCCCTACCTGTGGACCCCGGCGACCTGGATGGCCGGCAAGCACGCGGCGATCCTCACCTACATCGACGAGTGGAAAAAGCCGGTGATCGTCGGCGGTGATACCCCCACCAGCGACGGTTACATGCTGTTCCACGATGTGGAGGTGGCCAAGGGTGGCATCCATTTGTGGATCAACCGTAAAGACAAGTACATGACCCAGCTCAACGGCATGATCGCCAAGCACGCGGCGGTTCAAGCCAAGGAAGGGCTGCCGGTGACGGCGGACAAGAACTGGGTGATCGTCAAGCCCGAGGACATTCAATAACAGACTGAATGCGGTCAAAAATGTGGGAGGGGGCTTGCCCCCGATAGCGGTGAGTCAGCTACAAATTGACTAACTGAAATACCGTCATCGGGGCAAGCCCCCTCCCACATTTTGACTTTCATTGTTCCTAGGGTTATCTCCAGGCAAAAAAATGCCCCGCACCTGGCGGGGCATTTTGATGCGCGGGGCTTACAGGCCGTCGAGCATTGCCTTGTTACGTACAGCACCCTTGTCGGCACTGGTGGCCAACAATGCGTAAGCCTTCAACGCAGTAGTGACTTTTCGCGGGCGTTTTTCTACCGGCTTCCAACCCTTTTTGTCCTGCTCAACCCGGCGTGCCGCCAGTTCTTCATCGCTGATCAACAGGTTGATCGAGCGGTTCGGAATGTCGATCAGCACCTTGTCGCCATCCTGCACCAGGCCAATCGCGCCACCGGCAGCGGCTTCCGGGGAAGCGTGGCCGATGGACAGGCCCGAAGTCCCACCGGAGAAACGCCCGTCGGTCAGCAGCGCACAGGCTTTGCCCAGGCCCTTGGATTTCAGATAGGACGTGGGGTAGAGCATCTCCTGCATACCCGGGCCGCCCTTGGGGCCTTCGTAGCGGATGATCACGATGTCGCCTTCCTTGACTTCGTCAGCGAGGATGCCGCGCACCGAGCTGTCCTGGCTTTCGTAGATCTTGGCGCGGCCTTCGAAAACGTGGATGGATTCATCCACACCTGCCGTTTTCACCACGCAGCCGTCGAGGGCGATGTTGCCGTACAGCACGGCCAGGCCGCCTTCCTGGGAGTAGGCGTGCTCGACACTGCGGATGCAGCCGTTTTCACGGTCGTCATCCAGCGTATCCCAACGGGTCGACTGGCTGAATGCGGTCTGGGTCGGGATGCCGGCCGGGCCGGCCTTGAAGAAGGTGTGCACGGCTTCGTCGTCAGTCTGGGTGATGTCCCATTTGGCGATGCCTTCGGCGATCGACTTGCTGTGCACGGTCGGCAGGTCAGTGTGCAGCAGGCCGCCACGGGCCAGGGAACCGAGGATTGAGAAGATCCCGCCGGCGCGGTGCACGTCTTCCATGTGGTACTTCTGGATGTTCGGCGCGACCTTGCACAGTTGCGGCACGTGGCGGGACAGGCGGTCAATGTCGCGCAGGTCGAAGTCGATCTCGGCTTCCTGGGCGGCAGCCAGCAAATGCAGGATGGTGTTGGTGGAACCGCCCATGGCGATGTCCAGGGTCATGGCGTTTTCGAACGCCTTGAAGTTGGCGATATTGCGCGGCAACACCGACTCATCGTTCTCACCGTAGTAACGCTTGCACAGCTCGACGATGGTGCGGCCGGCTTGCAGGAACAGTTGCTCGCGGTCGCTGTGGGTGGCCAGTGTGGAACCGTTACCCGGCAAGGCGAGACCTAAGGCTTCTACCAGGCAGTTCATCGAGTTGGCGGTGAACATGCCGGAGCACGAACCGCAGGTCGGGCAGGCGCTGCGCTCGTATTCCGCGACCTTCTCGTCAGAAGCGCTGGAATCGGCGGCGATCACCATGGCGTCGACCAGGTCGAGTCCGTGGGACGCGAGCTTGGTCTTGCCGGCTTCCATCGGGCCGCCGGAGACGAAGATCACCGGGATGTTCAGGCGCAAGGCAGCCATCAACATGCCGGGGGTGATCTTGTCGCAGTTGGAGATGCACACGATGGCGTCGGCGCAGTGGGCGTTGACCATGTACTCCACGGAGTCGGCGATGATCTCGCGGCTCGGCAGGGAATACAGCATGCCGTCATGGCCCATGGCGATGCCGTCGTCCACGGCAATGGTGTTGAATTCCTTGGCCACGCCGCCGGCCCGTTCGATCTCGCGGGCGACCAGTTGGCCCAGGTCCTTGAGGTGGACATGGCCCGGTACGAACTGGGTAAAGGAGTTGGCAATCGCGATGATCGGCTTCTTGAAGTCGTCATCCTTCATCCCCGTGGCACGCCACAGTGCGCGGGCGCCGGCCATGTTGCGGCCGTGGGTGGATGTTTTCGAGCGGTAATCTGGCATGGAGCACTCCGGGCGGCTAATCACTTATTAATCAGGTGCAAAGGGGAGTGAGCTTCTAATTGACGACTGGAACACCCGAAAAATGGCCGTGTGTCCGGAAGTTGCCACTCGCATCGCGGGATCGCCGCTTGCTTGGGCCTCGAGCTCATAAACCCGCCGGGGGATGACTGGCGATGAATAGGGCCGATTCTACACCGCTGGCGGCTGGAGGGAATGGCCGTAACCTTGAAGATAGCCGCTACAGGACATGTGGGCGCTGCTTGATCAGCGCATTCAGGGCGAGCCCGGCGGCACTCAGGGTTAGAAAGCACAGGGCTAGCGCGGTGGTCAGGTTGGCGGTGGCCAGGTTGATCACCAGGCTGATCAGGCCGCCGCACATGAAAATCAGCAAGCTACCGGCAGAGGTCGCCGTGCCAGCCAGTTGCGGGTAGAGGCTCATGGCCTTGGAGTTGGCGATGGGTCGACAGATGGTGGTGCCGGCTGTGCAGATCAACATCGGGATCAGCACCGTGGCGGCCGACAGGCCGAACTGCCAGGCCAGCCAGAGCATGACCAGACCTGAAACAGTGATCAGCAACAGGCCAGTGTTGATTTGCCGGTCGGCGTCCATTTTGCGATGCAGGATACTGGCAATCACTCCGCCGCAGACGTAGGCCGCGCCATATAGCAGCAATGCCCAGGCGAATTGATACGTCGACAGGTTCAAGCGCTCCATGAAGATCAGGGGCGACATCACGATAAACGAGAAATGGCAGGCAAAGGCCAGGGCGGAAATCAACCAATAGCTGACGAAACGGAGGTCGGAAAACAGCAGCCAATAGCCGTTGAAGAACTGTAGCGGTGAAGGGCGATGGCTGCTGCGCGAGTCGTGCAGCAGGCGTGCGGACCAGAGCCACACCACTGTGGCTAACACGATAAACACGTAAAAACTCGCCTGCCATCCGCCATAAATTTGCAGCCAGGTGCCCATCAGTGGCGAGCTTGAGATGAACACTCCGCCGGCGGTGGTCATCCAGATTCGAATCCGTTGCAGCTCCCGTCCTGTAAACAAGTCCTGGATAAGCGCCTGCGACAGGGCAAACGCCCCGCACCCTACGGCCTGAACCACGCGAAAGCCGATAAACCAATTGAAATCCGGGGCCAGCAAACAACCGGCTGCACCCAGCGCCGATAAGGCAATACCTGCCAGCAGCAGTTTTTTGCGGCCGAACATGTCAGACAACGGGCCTATCAGCAGTAACGAGACGGCCAGGCCAATGGCAAAAATACTGACGGACTGGGCGATTTCTGAAGGCGTGTGGCCAAAGTGATTGGAGAGGGCGGGAAAGGACGGCAGGACTACGTCGAGGGGGAAGACTGCGAGCAGGGTCATGGTCATCAACAGTACGATGAAATATGACTTGTTTGGTGTGGCTGTACTAATAGGCATCAACCGGACCGCTCTACCCTTCCTTGCTGGGGGGAGGAGAGTCGGTGTGACGGCAAGGGAAGTCAATGGAAATGGCAGTGGGAAACAGCTGAAAGGCCCGTAGGATCAGTCGTTGACTGTTCCTACGGGGAGCATCCCGCTGTCAGCTATTAGGCAGCAAGCGACAAGTAATGCTCTTGATATACCGCGTCTCGACAATCGCCGGATGCACCGGGTGGTCCGGGCCCTGGCCGCCGCGTTCGAGCATCTGGATATTGCGATCCAGGTGACGGGCGCTGGTCAGCAGGATGTTTTGCAGATCGTCTTCCGGCAGGTGCATCGAGCACGAAGCGCTGACCAGGATGCCGTCCTTGCTGAGCAGGCGCATGGCTTGCTCGTTGAGGCGGCGGTAGGCGCCTTCGCCATTCTTCATGTCTTTTTTGCGTTTGATGAAGGCCGGTGGATCGGCGACGATCACGTCGAAGCGCTCTTCGCTGGCTTTCAGTTCTTTCAACGCTTCAAAGACGTCGCCTTCGATGCAGGTCATCTTCTCGGCAAAGCCGTTCAGCGCGGCGTTGCGCTCTACGCCGTCGAGGGCGAAGGCCGAAGCGTCGACGCAGAACACTTCACTGGCGCCAAAGGCTGCAGCTTGCACGCCCCAGCCGCCGATGTAGCTGTACAGGTCGAGCACGCGCTTGCCTTTGGCATACGGGGCCAGGCGGGCGCGGTTCATGCGGTGGTCGTAGAACCAGCCGGTTTTCTGGCCCTGGATCACCGGGGCTTCGAATTTCACGCCGTTCTCTTCCAGCGCCACCCACTCCGGCACCAGGCCGAAAACCGTTTCGACGTAGCGGTTGAGGCCCTCGGCGTCGCGTGCGGCGGAGTCATTCTTGAACAGGATGCCGCTGGGCTTGAGCACCTGGGTGAGGGCCGCGATCACGTCTTCTTTATGCGCTTCCATGGTCGCCGAAGCGATCTGCACCACCAGGATGTCGCCGAAACGGTCGACCACCAGGCCCGGCAGCAGGTCGGAATCACCGTAGACCAGGCGGTAGAACGGCTTGTCGAACAGGCGATCACGCAGGGACAGCGCGACGTTGAGGCGGTGCACCAGCAGCGACTTGTCCAGCGGCAACTTGATGTCGCGCGACAGCAGGCGGGCGCAGATCAGGTTGTTCGGGCTCATGGCCACGATGCCCAGGGTCTTGCCGCCGGCTGCTTCCAGGATAGCCTGGTCGCCTGCCTGGAAGCCGTGAAGTGGGGTGGCGGCCACGTCGATTTCGTTGCTGTAGACCCACAGGTGGCCGTTGCGCAAACGACGATCGGCGTTGGCTTTGAGACGCAGGCTTGGCAGGGACATGACGTCGCTCCGGAAAAAAGAGCGGGAGTATACCCTTTGCGCACTCTTTCATGTGGGAGCTGGCTTGCCTGCGATGCGGGCGGTGCGGTGTATCAGACGTACGGTGGTAATGCTATCGCAGGCAAGCCAGCTCCCACATTCGATCGGGTTTCACTTGGGTTTTTGGGTGTCGGTCACGGCTGCATAAGGGGTAGAATTCGCGCCTAGTCCAGAGTGTGTATTTATGTCCCAAGAGCTTTCCGCCGAGCAGATTCAACAGGCCCTGCAAGGCATCAGCGTGCCGCCCCAACCGCAAATCATGGTGGATTTGCAGATGGAGCAGTACATGCCCGACCCGGACCTGGAAGTGATCGCACGGTTGATCTCCCAGGACCCGGGCTTGTCTGGTGCGCTGCTGAAGATCGTCAATTCGCCGTATTACGGCCTGAGCAACAAAATTGCATCGATCCAGCGTGCGGTAAACCTGTTGGGCAGCCGCTCGATCATCAACTTGATCAACGCGCAGTCGATCAAGGGCGAGATGAGCGACGACACCATCGTTACCCTCAACCGTTTCTGGGACACCGCCCAGGATGTGGCCATGACCTGCCTCACGCTGGCCAAGCGCACCGGCTCGCAAACCGTCGACGAAGCCTATGCCCTGGGCCTGTTCCACGATTGCGGCGTACCGTTGATGCTCAAGCGTTTTCCCAACTACATGTCCGTGCTGGAACAGGCTTACGCCAACGCCGGCCCGGATTGCCGCGTGGTCGACACCGAAAACAACGCGTTCCACACCAACCATGCAGTGGTCGGCTACTACACCGCCAAGTCCTGGCGCCTGCCGGAGCATGTCACCGACGCCATCGCCAATCACCACAACGCTCTGGCGATTTTCAGTGATGAGTCGTCGCGCAACCCGCAGCTCAAGAACCTGCTGGCTATCTTGAAGATGGCCGAGCATATCTGTTCGTCGTTTCGCGTACTGGGGAGCCAGGCGGTGGACCATGAGTGGAATGCAATCGGGCACCTGGTGCTGGATTACGTGGGCCTGTCGGATTACGACTTCGAAAGCCTGAAGTTGTCGATCCGCGAACTGGGTGCGCACTGAACCGTCATTCAAGAGGTACACATGCCCGAGTTACCTGAAGTCGAAACCACCCGACGCGGCATTGCCCCGCACCTGGAAGGCCAACGCGTCAGTCGCGTGGTGGTGCGTGAGCGGCGCCTGCGCTGGCCGATCCCGGAAGACCTGGATGTGCGCCTGTCTGGCCAGCGCATCGTGCTGGTGGAACGGCGGGCTAAGTACCTGTTGATCAATGCCGAAGTGGGCACCTTGATCAGTCACTTGGGTATGTCGGGCAACCTGCGTCTGGTTGAGGTCGGTATGCCCGCGGCCAAGCATGAACATGTGGATATCGAGTTGGAGTCGGGGATGGCCCTGCGCTACACCGACCCTCGGCGTTTCGGCGCGATGCTCTGGAGCCAGGATCCGCACAACCACGAACTGCTGCTGCGTCTGGGCCCGGAGCCGTTGACCGAGCTGTTTGATGGCGAGCGTTTGTTCCAGCTGTCACGCGGCAAGTCCATGGCGGTGAAGCCGTTCATCATGGACAACGCGGTGGTGGTGGGCGTGGGCAATATCTATGCGACGGAAGCGCTGTTTGCGGCGGGTATTGACCCGCGGCGTGCCGCCGGTGGCATTTCACGCGGGCGCTATTTGAAGCTGGCGATTGAGATCAAACGGGTGCTGGCCGCCGCTATCGAGCGGGGCGGCACCACGCTGCGCGACTTTATCGGCGGTGATGGGCAGCCGGGGTATTTCCAGCAGGAACTGTTCGTGTATGGCCGTGGCGGCGAGGCGTGCAAGGTCTGCGGGAGCGAGTTGCGCAATGTGGTGCTGGGGCAGCGGGCGAGTGTGTTTTGCCCCAAGTGTCAGAGCTGATAGCTTTGTGATGGCTGAGATTGTCATCGGGGGCAAGCCCCCTCCCACACTTTGATTTGTGAACACATTCAAAATGTGGGAGGGGGCTTGCCCCCGATGAGGCCCTCACAGGCACTAAAAAACTCAGGCCTTACCGGTAATCTTGCGGTACTTCTCCATCAACTGCTCTTCAGTCTCTGGGTGCGCTTCATCCAGCGGGATGCAATCAACCGGGCAAACCTGCTGGCACTGCGGTTCGTCGTAGTGGCCGACGCACTGGGTGCACAGGTTGGGGTCGATCACGTAGATCTCTTCGCCCTGGGAAATGGCGGCGTTCGGGCACTCGGGTTCGCAGACGTCGCAGTTGATGCAATCGTCGGTGATGATCAGGGACATGGAAACTCCTGCCAGGGCACTCTGCCAAGGCATCTGAAAACTAATGCGCGCAATTGTGCCGCATTGGCGCCCGCAGTGCGAGCAGGCACCGATTGAGCGGTCTTACTTCTTGAAGCGCAATGTCAGTGCGTCCGCCACGGCAGGATGCACGAACTTGGTGATATCTCCGCCCAAAGCAGCAATTTCACGAACTAACGTCGAGGAAATGAACGAATAACGCTCCGACGGTGTGAGGAACAGGCTTTCCACGTCCGGCGCCAGTTGGCGGTTCATGTTGGCCAGTTGGAATTCGTATTCGAAATCCGACACCGCCCGCAAGCCGCGCAAGAACACATTGGCGTTCTGCTCCTTGGCGAAATGCGCCAGCAATGTCGAAAAGCCCACTACTTCCACATTCGGCAGGTGCTTGGTGACCTCTTGCGCCAGCTCCACACGTTGTTCCAGGGGAAACAGCGGGTTTTTCTTGGGGCTGGCTGCGACCGCGATGATCACATGGTCGAACAGGCGAGAGGCGCGTTCGACCAGATCGCCATGGCCTTTGGTAATCGGGTCGAAGGTACCTGGGTACAACACTCGGTTCATCGCGTCGTCCTGGCGGAGTCCGTTGGGGAACCGGATGGTATCGCAGCCATCCCGGTCGGCCAAGTCGACTTACGTAGATAAATGCCGTGAATCGAACGGTTTTTCACGCTGTTTTCAGACGTTCGGCCAAGGCTGACGCCAGTTGGGCGCTCAATCCATACACCGACAACTGGGGATTTGCCCCGATGCTGGTAGGAAACAGCGAGCCGTCATGAATCGACAGGTTACGCAGTTGGTGGTGGCGACCGAGGCTGTCGGTTACCGCATGCTTCGGATCTTCGCCCATGGCACAGCCGCCCATCACATGGGCGCTGCCAAGGGTTGTGCGGTGCAACTCCAGGTTCAAACCGTCAATCATGCTGCGCGCTTCGGCCAGGCTGTTCACGTACCGTGCGTCGTGATGCAAAGGCTTGACCGATTTGGCCCCTGCCGCGAACTGAATCTCGGTCATGCTGTGGAAGGCCCGGCGCAGGCCGTCCCAGGCGTAGGGCGAAACCTGATAATCGAGCACGGGTGTGCCATCGCCGCGTAAATCCACGCTGCCGCCCGGGCTGTCGGGGTGAAAGCCGTCGCGCAGCAGGGCGAGCATGGCGTGGGTGTGAGGCAGTTGGTTCATGTCCAACGCGTTCTGTTTGCCGTAACCGCCAAACAAGGTGCTGGCCAATCCTGGGTGTAAGGGTGGCGCTTCGAGCTTGTAGGACATTTTGCCGGTAGTGCCGTCCTGCCATTGGAAATGGTCGGAGTAAATCGATTGCGGCGCACCGTAGAACGGGTTGATCACTTCGTCGAACAGCCCCGCCGAGAAGTTGACCAGGTGCAAGAAGGTCCGCTTGCCCAGCCGCGAATGCGGGTCGGGCGCGTCCGAGCGCATCAGCAGGGCCGGGCTATTGATACCGCCGCCCGACAGCACGTAATGCCTGGCTTTTACGGTGATCTTGCGCCCGGTCGGCGCCACGCAGCGCTCGTCCATGGCCACGCATTCCAGGCTGCTGATGGTGTCGCCGCTGTATTTGAGCTGCTCGGCGCGGGCGAGGTACAGCAGTTCGCCGCCTTTCTCCAGGGTGGAGGGGATAGTCGTCACCAGCATCGATTGTTTGGCGTTCACCGGGCAACCCATGCCGCAATAACCCAGGTTGAAGCAGCCGCGCACATTGCGCGGGATCACATGCCAGCTGTAGCCAAGCTTTTCGCAGCCTTTGCGGATCACATCGTTGTTGGCATTCGGTGGAAGCGCCCAGGGTGCGATGCCCAGGCGCTGCTCCATTTTTTCGAACCAGGGCGCCATCTCGGTGCTGCTGTGGCCCTTCACCGCGTATTCGCTGGCCCAGTGGGCGAGGGTGGCGTCGGGTGTACGAAAGCTGGAGGTCCAGTTGATCAAGGTGGTGCCGCCCACCGCCCGGCCTTGCAGGATGGTGATGGCGCCGTCCTTGCTCATGCGGCCGATGCCTTCCTGGTAGAGGCTGGCGTAGGCTTCGTCTTCGAGCAGCTTGAAGTCACTGCTGGTCTTGAGTGGGCCCTCTTCGATCAGCAACACCTTGTAGCCAGCGGCGCTGAGGATCTCTGCGGTGGTGCCACCACCGGCACCGCTGCCAATAATGGCTACATCGGCTTCCAGGGTCAGGTCGTTGTCGAGGGCGGCGCCATTGTGGGTTTTCCAGCCACGGGCCAGGCCATCGCGGAACAGATCGGGTACGGGCATCAGGGTCGTCTCTGGTTTTTATTGTGAGGGATGCGAATCAGATCTTCGGTGGGCCGGGATAACCGCAATGGGCCCAGGAGGCGGGCCGAAAATACCAGGCCATGATCACCAACTTGAGCAGCGAGCCCTGTCCCATGCGCAGCAGGTTCAGGTAGCTGTTTTCCCAGCGGTGCAGGAAGTTGCGGATCTGCTCGCTGCTGGCATTTTCCCAACTGCCCCAGATACCGGTCAGCGGGCCGCGGGTGATGCCCATGCCCAGCACGTCGAATAACTGCTGGGTGAGCTTGAACATCTCCGGCGACAAGTTTTGCAGGCTGTAATCGAGTTTTTTCAGGGTGTCTTCAATGCCTGCGACCACTGTCTCGGCGCTGGCCGCACCCTCCAGCAGCACTGGGATCACCGCGCGCAAGAACGGCAAATCACTGGCGCGCAACATCGCGAAGCCGCTGGCCGGCGTACTGCTGGAGCAACCGCTGAGACTGGCGCCAAGCCCGGCCGTGGCGAGGAAAGCGCTGGCGCACAGGCCGATTTTCAAGACGCCGCGCCGAGACAGTGCGGGTGAATCGTTCAGGCTGGGGTTCATTGTTTTTATCGTCCTGAAGGTGACGGTTATCAGCGGATAAACAACTTCTGGATCAATTTCTGAATCGATTTGCCGTAAGGGGGGTAGATCAACTTCGCCGCGTTCAGGCGCTGTTTAACCAGCACGCCCTTGGCCTTGCTGAATGTCAGGAAGCCTTCATGGCCGTGGTAATGGCCCATGCCCGACGGGCCGATGCCACCAAATGGCATGTCGTCCTGGGCTACGTGCAGCAAGGTGTCGTTCAGGCATACGCCGCCGGAATGGGTTTCGTGAAGCACACGCTCCTGCTCGTTCTTGTTGTAGCCGAAGTAGTACAGGGCCAGTGGGCGTGGACGCTGGTTGATGTAGGCAAAGGCTTGGTCAAGGCCGCGATACGGCACGATGGGCAAGAGCGGGCCGAAAATCTCGTCCTGCATGACTGTCATGTCGTCGCTGACATTCAGCAGCAGGCTGTGGGCCATACGTCGAGCCTGGCCTTGCTCGTACAGTGGGACCAGGGTGGCGCCCTTGTCGGTGGCGTCCTTGGCGTAGGCATTGAGCCGGGCCAGTTGCCGCTCGTTGATGATGGCGGTGTAGTCCGGGTTGTCGGCCAGGGTCGGATAAAACCCACGTACGGCCTTGGAATACGCCTCGACAAACCCTGCGACGCGGTCCTCCGGCACCAGCACATAGTCTGGCGCCACACAGGTTTGCCCGGCATTCAAGGCTTTGCCGAAGGCGATGCGCTCGGCGGCGTCCTTGAGCGGTACATCGGCCGAGACGATGGCTGGCGACTTGCCGCCCAGTTCCAGGGTGACCGGCGTGAGGTTTTCGGCCGCCGCACGCATCACGTGTTTACCAATGCTGGTGGCACCGGTAAACAGCAGGTGATCGAAGCGCAATTTGGAAAACGCCATGCCCACTTCGGCTTCGCCCAGCACCACGCACACCAGGTCCTCGGGAAAGATCCTGGCCAGCAGCGCCTTGAGCAGTTCGCCGGTGGCCGGTGTGGACTCGCTGAGCTTGAGCATCACCCGGTTGCCGGCGGCCAAAGCCCCGACCAACGGGCCGATAGCCAGATACAACGGGTAGTTCCACGGCACGATGACGCCGACGACGCCCAACGGTTGATAAATGACTTTGGCCGAGGCGGGCTGGAAGGCAATGCCTACAGCGCGGCGGGAGGGTTTCATCCAGCCCTTGAGGTGTTTGCTGGCATAGTGAATGCCATGCAGGCTGGGCATCAATTCGGCGAACAGGGTTTCGTCTGCGCTGCGATGGCTGAAGTCCTGGCTGATCGCAGTGATCAGCGCCTGGCGTTCGTCGCTGAGCACATCGCGCAGGGCCTTGAGCCATTGTTGGCGTTGCGCAGCCGGTGGCATCGGGTTGGCGGCGTAGGCGCGACGCTGGGCTTCGAACAGCTCCTGGAGGTGGTCCAAGGCCTGGGCATCTTGCAGGTAGGCAACGTTGGCAGACATGGCGCAGTTCCCGATTGTTATAGGTCTGCCTGGATTTTTAGAGTTATTGCTCTAAATTGTCAAATAACATTGCAGTAACATCCAGATTTAACCTGGCCGGCATAGGCCGTAAGATGCCCCATCCCGTGTTTGGAAGCTGATCCCCCATGGCACCACGAGTAAAGACCAGCGAGCGCATTGTGCAAACCAGCCTGGAGCTTTTTAACCAGCAGGGCGAGCGCAGTGTCAGCACCAACCATATCGCCGCCCATATGGAGATTTCTCCGGGCAACCTGTACTACCACTTCCCCAACAAGCAGGCGATCATCGCCGTGCTGTTTCGCGAATATGAAGCCCTGGTGGACAGTTTCCTGCGCCCGCCCCAGGGGCGCACGATGGTGGTGGAGGACAAGCGCTTTTATCTGCAAGCCGTGCTGGCGGGCATGTGGCGCTATCGTTTCCTGCACCGCGACCTCGAACATCTGCTGGAGAGCGATCCGGAACTGGCCACGGGCTATCGGCGGTTTTCCCAGCGTTGCCTGATCCAGGGCGGTGCCATTTACCAGGGGTTTGTCGATGCCGGCATTCTGAATATGGACCCGGTGCAAACCGAAGCCCTGACCCTGAATGCCTGGATCATCCTGACCTCCTGGGTGCGGTTCCTGTGCACCACCAACGAAAAGTCCACCCACCTGAGCGCCGAGGCGATCAAGCGCGGGGTGTACCAGGTGCTGGTGTTGGAGGCGGGGTTTGTCACGCCCCAGGCCAAAGAAGCGGTGGATGCGTTGTTCAAGGAATTTTACGTGCCCCTGAACCAGGCACTGGAAGAAGTGAAGTAAGACCTTTCCCCTTTGTATTCACAGGAGTCAGTCATGCCGCTTGCCCAACTGATCAGCCCCCCGCAATTGGCCGAGCGCCAGAAGTCGGCAGGGCTGGTGATCCTGGATTGCCGCTTTGCCCTGGAAGACCCGGATTACGGCCTGTGCAGCTACACCGAAGGGCATATCGAGGGCGCGCAATACGCCGACCTGGAGCGCCACCTCAGCGGTCCGGTAACCAAGGGCGTGACGGGTCGTCATCCTTTGCCAGCAGCAGACACGTTCGCCAAGCAGCTACGGGCCTGGGGCATCAGTGCCGACACCGATGTGGTGCTGTATGACGACGGCCCCGGTGCCTATGCCGCCCGTGCCTGGTGGCTGCTGGCCTGGCTGGGCAAGCGTGATGGGGTGTTTATTCTCGATGGTGGCCTCAAGGCCTGGCACAGCGCCGGTTTCCCCTTGAGCCTGGATGCGCCGGTGACCGAGCCGGGCACCTTCACTGGTACGCCGGATAATCGGTTGGTGCTGGATGCCGAGCATTTGCAAAAACGCCTGGGTCAGCCCGGCCTGACCTTGATCGACGCCCGCGCCCAGCCGCGTTTTCGTGGCGAAGTAGAGCCCATAGACCCGATTGCCGGGCATATTCCCGGCGCGCAGTGCGCAGCATTCAATGAAAACCTGGGCAGTGACGGGCGCTTCCTGCCGGCCGAGCAGCTCAAGCAACGCTTTGCTGCGCAGTTGCAGGGGCGCCCGCCGCAGGAGTTGGTGGCGTACTGCGGTTCGGGGGTGACGGCATGCCATAACCTGTTTGCCCTGGCGTTGGCGGGATATCCGTTGGGCAAGTTGTATGCGGGGTCGTGGAGTGAGTGGATTACGGATCCGGCGCGGGAAATTGCAACAGGCGACTGAGCAATTGGCCCTGTAAACCCAATCAAAATGTGGGAGGGGGCTTGCCCCCGATTGCAGTGTGTCAGTCTCAGTATCTGTAACTGATCCACCGCTATCGGGGGCAAGTCGAATCGTCGCACCGCCCCTCCCACATTTTTAACTGCGTTGTGTCAGTAACCACTGTGGGATGCGGCGTTCCAAGTAATAGCCGGGACGTTTCAGTGAACCCTCCACAAAGCCCACATGCCCACCCTTTGTCAGCAATTCAAACTCGGTGCACTCCGACAGCTCACTCGCTTCCGGCAGGCTATGAGCAAACACAAACGGATCATCGGCGGCCTGGATGATCAGTGTTGGTGTGCGGATATCGCCCAGGTAGTAGCGACTGGATGCGCGGCGATAGTAATCCTCAGCACTCAAGAAGCCATGCAACGGCGCAGTCACTCGCCCATCGAAGTCCCAGAACGTGCGCATCTTCTCCAGGGAGCCCAGTGCCTCCAGGGTTTTCAGTCCTTCCTCACGTCCATCTTGCAAAAACTGGCGTTGCTTTACGCGAATGTACGCCAGCATCTCGCGCATGAAGTGCTTCTGGTAGATCCGCGAAAACCCCAGACCGATGCGATCAGCGCATTGGTCCAGGCGAAACGGTACCGAGACCGCCGCCGCGCCTTGCAGCCCCGAAGTCACGCCGGTTTCGCCCAAGTGCTTGAGCAACACATTGCCGCCCAGGGAATACCCCACGGCATACAGCGGTGCCAGTGGCCGTTTGGCGCGCAGATGGGCAATCGCCGCGGCCAGGTCTTCGCTGGCCCCGGAGTGATAACTGCGCGCCAGAAGGTTGGGCTCGCCCGAGCAGCCGCGCCAGTTCAACGCAACGCTGGCCCAACCTTGGCCGGCGAGGGCTTGTTGCAGGCCGGCCACATAGGGCGAATTGGACGAACCGGTCAGTCCATGCAGCACCAGTACCAACGGTGCGTGCAGGTCATGGGGGCCATGCCAGTCGAGGTCGAGGAAGTCGCCGTCTTCCAGCCATAGACGTTCGCGTTGGCGTTCGATATGGGTCGTTGGGCGCAACAGCGGCCCCCACAGTGTTTGCAGGTGAGGGTTGCCGAGGCCGAAGGCGGGTTTGAACAGATCGGAAGAGGGGGTCATGAAACTCTCGGTAGCCAGTGAGCTCGCCGTGGCAAGCTCCCCTGCCACAGGTTAAGAGGCGTTTTCGACCAGGCGATGCCACAACGCGTAATACACCCGCCCGGACTTTTGCTCCCGATGCAGGCGCCAACTGCCCGGCAGGCCGAGCGTTGATGGCGCGGTCTCGCTTTC
Source organism: Pseudomonas sp. HN8-3 (assembly GCF_020790195.1). Classification (NCBI taxonomy): domain Bacteria; kingdom Pseudomonadati; phylum Pseudomonadota; class Gammaproteobacteria; order Pseudomonadales; family Pseudomonadaceae; genus Pseudomonas; species Pseudomonas sp. HN8-3. Next base: position 5,653,674 of record NZ_CP086206.1, on the reverse strand, counting down.
AGTGTAGATCCAGGCATCCGGTGCCAGCCACTGGCGCTCTTCGAGCAAAGCACACACAGTCGGCAGCAGGTTCTGGTTGAACGGCGGGTCGAGGAACACCACGTCGTATTCAGTCACCGCCTGGGTTTCCAGGTAGCGCAGCGCGTCGACCGTCTGCACCTGGCCGGTGGTGCAACGCAGCGTGCCCAGGTGTTCCTTGAGGCTGGACACCGCCACATTACTGGCATCCAACGCCTGGCCCTGGGCCGCGCCACGCGACAGCGCCTCCAGGAACAGCGCGCCACTGCCGGCGAACGGGTCCAGCACCTTGGCCCCGCCGATGTATGGCGCAAGCCAGTTGAACAGGGTTTCACGCACGCGATCCGGCGTCGGGCGCAGGCCTACGACGTCGGGGAAGCTCAGCTTGCGGCTGCCCCATTCACCGCCAATGATGCGCAGTTGGCCCACACCGTTATGCACGTTGTGGACAGGTTTTTTCGGGCGAGATGAACTGGCCATTAATGCTCCGGAACCCCGAGCGGCTGCTCGGCAGGTTTATCAGTGGGGGGCGGTAGTGGCTTTTGCGCAATCGTCGGGCCGGCGGTCACGATGACCATCTTGTCGGCGCTCAAGTGTTTGTTCATTGCAGCCTTGACCTGCTCTACGGTCAGGGCCTGGGATTGTTTCATGAAATCTTCCAGATAGCTCAGCGGCAGGTTGTAAAAACCCATGGCGCCCAGTTGCCCGACAATATCGGCGTTGCTCGCGGTGGACAGCGGGAAGCTGCCGGCCAGTTCGCGCTTGGCGTCGTCCAGTTCTTTTTGCGTGGGGCCGTTCTTGAGGTAGTCAGCCAGTACATCCTCAACCAGGCGCAGGGTGCCGCCGCTCATTTCGGCGCGGGTCTGCAAGTTGATCATGAACGGGCCGCGCACCTGCATTGGCGAGAAACCGGAGTACACGCCGTAGGTCAGGCCGCGTTTCTCGCGCACTTCGCTCATCAAACGGGTGCCGAAGCCACCGCCGCCAAGGATCTGGTTGCCCAGGGACAGAGCTGCGTAGTCCGGATCGGCGCGGTCGATGCCCAATTGCGCAAACAGCAGGTGGGTTTGCTTGGAGGGAAACTCGATACGGCTCAGGCCGGCTTTTGGCTCGGTCGGTTGAGCGATCTTGGCCATGGCGGGCCCTTTGGGCAGCGAGGCCGACACTTTGGCCGTCATGGCCTCGGCCTCAGCGCGAGTCAGGTCGCCGACCACCGCAATCACAGCATTACCCGCCGCGTAGGCTTTGGCGTGGAATGCCTTCAACTGCGCCAGGGTGATCTTCGGCACACTCTCGGGGGTGCCTTCGCTCGGGTGCGCGTAAGGGTGATCGCCGTACAGGCGTTTGAACAGTTCGATGCTCGCCAGCTTGGCGGGGTTCTGCTTCTGATACTCGAAGCCGGCCAGGATCTGGTTCTTGATCCGCGCCAGGGAGTCTGCCGGGAACGTCGGTTGGCCAATAACCTGGTCGAACAGTGCCAGGGCTGCGGTGCGCTTATCGCTGTCGCTGAGGCTGCGCAGGGTGACCAGCGCCATGTCGCGGTAGGCACCATTGCCGAAGTCGGCGCCGAGGCCCTCAAAGCCACTGGCGATCTGGCTGACATCCTTGCCCGGCACGCCTTCGTTGAGCATGGCGTTGGTCATCAGCGCCAGGCCCGGTGTGTCGCCATCCTGGCTGCTGCCGGCGGCGAACAGGATGCGCATATCGAACATCGGCAGTTCATGGGCTTCGACAAACAGCACCTTGGCGCCTTCGGCGGTGGTCCAGGTTTGCACATCGAGCTTGCGGTTGGTTGGCGCCTTGCCGTCCAGTTCCGCCAGCGACTGCAGGGTGCTGGCCGATTGGGCCTTTTCCAGAGCCTGGCTGGCGACCGACTCGCTCGGGCGCAGGAAATACACGGCACTGGCCGCAACCAGGGTGACTGCGATCAGGCTGGGCAGGATCAGGCGGCTGCTTTTACGATCACTCATGAGCGGTCTCCTCAGGCAATACATGGGCGACGCTCAGACGTTCGCGGGTGAAATAGGTGCGCGCGGCTTTCTGGATATCTTCTGGCGTCACGCTTTGCAGGTCAGCCAGTTCGGTGTCCATCAGCTTCCAGGACAGGCCGACGGTTTCCAGGGAGCCGATGGCAGTGGCCTGGCTGGTGATGGAGTCACGCTGGTACACCAGGCCGGCGATGACCTGGGCCCGGATGCGCTCCAGTTCTTCAGCGGTCGGCGGCTTGGCTTTCAACTCATCAAGCAGGCGCCACAGGCCGGCTTCGGCTTGGGCGACGGTCTTTTGTTTCTGCTGGTTGGGCGTGGCCGAGAGCATGAACAACGTATCGCCACGGGTATAGGCGTCGTAGTTGGTGGACGCGGCGGATACCAGCTCCTCACCACGTTCCAGTTGCTCGGAGATACGTGCACTGTAGCCGCCGTCCAGCAGGGCCGAGATCAGGCGCAAGGCTTGCACCGAGCGTTTGTCTTCGGCGGTGGCCAGGCCCGGTACGTTGAAGCCCAGGAACACGCTTGGCAGTTGGGTCTGCACCCGCAGGGTCAGCAGGCGCTCGCCGGGTTCGGCCAGCTCCAGCGGGATCTTCGCCGGTGGCACATCACGCTTGGGGATCGGGCCGAAGTAACGCTGGGCCAGGCTTTTCACCTCGTCCGGGGTCACATCGCCGACCACTACCAGGGTGGCGTTGTTGGGCACATACCAGGATTGGTACCAGTGGCGCAGCTCCTCGACCTTCATGCGCTCAAGGTCAGCCATCCAGCCGATGGTCGGCGTGTGGTAGCCGCTGGCCGGGAAGGCCATGGCCTTGAAGCGCTCGTAGGCCTTGGACATCGGGTTGTCGTCGGTGCGCAGGCGGCGTTCTTCCTTGATTACCTCGATTTCGCGGCTGAACTCGTCGGCGGGCAGGCGCAGGCTGGCCATGCGGTCGGCTTCCAGCTCAAAGGCCACGCCCAGGCGGTCGCGGGCCAGCACCTGGTAATACGCGGTGTAGTCATCGCTGGTGAACGCGTTTTCTTCGGCGCCCAGGTCACGCAGGATCAGCGAGGCTTCGCCGGGGCCGACCTTGGCGCTGCCTTTGAACATCATGTGTTCAAGGGCGTGGGACAAACCGGTCTGGCCTGGGGTTTCGTAGCTTGAACCAACCTTGTACCAGACTTGGGAAACCACCACTGGCGCGCGATGGTCTTCGCGCACGACCACTTTAAGGCCGTTATCCAGAGTGAATTCATGAGTGGGTTGTGGGTCGGCAGCGAAGGCTGAAAGGGGCAGACAAACTGTGCTGAGCAGCAGGCCTGCGGCGCGGCGGGCTAGAGCATTCATTCGTTTTTTAACCTGTTGGGCTGCCCGCTTGGTCTTAGCGTCGGCGGGCGAGGAGGTGCTAGGATACTGATCCGATTTAGGGACGGCCACTGCGGTCGTCATCTAGTCCTGGGTTCAGTCGTAGGAAAGTTGGAGTAGTTGGCGTTTTTCCCCGACAATCTTCCACGTTTCGCCGATTTTATCGCTTCAGTCCCATATTGAAACGATTTGCCAAGGCACTTATTTACGCCTTACAAAATGTTGCGCATGAACAAGCGGGCGTTAAAGCAGTCTGTTCTGCATCGAATTTATTTACCGAGGCGCCCTGGCGCATCGCTACTTTGAGATAGCCGTCCTCCATGTTTGGTTCCAACGACGACAAGAAGAGCCCAGCTGCGGCTGGCGAGAAAAAAGGCCTGTTCGGATGGCTGCGCAAAAAGCCGCAGGAAACCGTCGTCGAACAGCCGCAGGTTCAAGCTGAGCCTATTCCAGAGCCTATAGTAGAAGCCGAGCCGGTTGCCGAGACGCCGGCGCCGGTGGTGTTGCCCATCGCGGAGCCGGTATTGCAGCCGGTGGTCGAGGCAGAACCCGAGCCGGAGCCCGAGCCCGAGCACAAACCGTGGCTTGCGCTACCGGTAGCCGAAGAGCCGGTGGCACTGGTTGAAGATGTGCAGGCTGAACACGTGACGCCGCCCATTCCGGTGGCGCCACCGGTAGAGGTAGTGGTCCAGACGCCGCCAGCGGTCGAAATCCCGGTTGAAGTGCCTGCTGTCGTTGCCGCGCCTGCGGTGATCGAAGAGCCTGTCGCGCCTGCCGAAACCAGCAAGAGCGGCTTTTTCGCCCGCCTCAAGCAGGGTCTGAGCAAGACCAGCGCCAGCATCGGCGAAGGTATGGCCAGCCTGTTTCTGGGCAAGAAGGTCATTGATGATGAACTGCTGGAAGACATCGAAACCCGCCTGCTCACCGCCGACGTGGGTGTCGAAGCCACTGCCGTGATCATCCAGAGCCTGACTCAGAAGGTCGCGCGCAAGCAACTGACCGACGCCGATGCGTTGTACAAATCCTTGCAGGCCGAACTGGCTGCAATGCTCAAGCCCGTGGAAGCGCCGCTGGTGATCACCCCGAACAAGCCGTTCGTGATCCTGGTGGTCGGCGTCAACGGCGCGGGCAAAACCACCACCATCGGCAAGCTGGCCAAGAAGCTGCAGGGCGAGGGCAAGAAAGTCATGCTCGCCGCCGGTGACACCTTCCGTGCCGCCGCCGTCGAGCAGTTGCAGGTATGGGGCGAGCGCAACAAGATCCCGGTGATCGCCCAGCACACCGGCGCCGACTCCGCTTCGGTGATCTTCGATGCCGTGCAGGCCGCCAAGGCGCGTAATATCGACGTGTTGATCGCCGATACCGCCGGGCGCCTGCACACCAAAGACAACCTGATGGAAGAGCTGAAGAAAGTGCGCCGTGTGATCAGCAAGCTCGACGCCGATGCGCCGCATGAAGTCTTGCTGGTGCTCGACGCCGGTACTGGTCAGAACGCCATCAGCCAGGCCAAACAATTCAACCAGACGGTGCAGCTGACCGGCCTGGCATTGACTAAGCTCGACGGCACGGCCAAGGGCGGGGTGATTTTCGCCCTGGCTAAACAGTTCGGGTTGCCGATTCGTTATATCGGTGTCGGTGAAGGTATCGACGACCTGCGCACCTTTGAAGCCGAGCCCTTTGTACAGGCACTGTTTGCCGAGCGGGAGCGTTCATGATTCGATTCGAACAGGTCGGTAAACGCTATGCCAACGGGCATGTGGGCTTGCATGAGCTGAGCTTTCGAGTGCGTCGCGGCGAGTTCTTGTTTGTCACCGGTCACTCGGGCGCTGGCAAAAGCACGCTGTTGCGCCTGTTACTCGCCATGGAGCGCCCGACCACCGGCAAGTTGCTGCTGGCGGGCCAGGACCTGGCTACCATCAGCAATGCGCAAATTCCGTTTCTACGCCGCCAGATCGGCGTGGTGTTCCAGAATCACCAGCTGCTGTTCGATCGCACGGTGTTCAACAACATCGCGCTGCCGCTGCAGATTCTCGGGCTGTCCAAAGCCGAAATCGTCAAGCGCGTGGATTCGGCGCTGGAGCGCGTGGCATTGTCGGACAAGACCGACCTTTACCCGGGGGACCTGTCCACCGGCCAGCAACAGCGCGTCGGTATTGCCCGCGCCATCGTCCACCGTCCGGCCTTGCTGCTGGCGGACGAACCCACCGGCAACCTCGACCCGCGCCTGGCGGCCGAGATCATGGGGGTGTTCGAAGACATCAATCGGCTGGGCACCAGCGTATTGATCGCCAGCCACGACCTGGCCCTGATCGCCCGTATGCGCCATCGCATGTTGACCTTGCAACGTGGCCGCTTGATCGGTGATGGGGAGGCTGGCGTATGAGTGCTACCCGTAGCCCCAAAGTATCCGAACGCGTGGCACCCAAGCCTGCCGATCCGCAACCGCCGAAGAAAAAGCGTGACGAAGACGACGGCCCGGACTTCGGCACCTTGCTGCACGCCTGGATCGAAAGCCATCGCGCCAGCCTGCTTGACAGCCTGCGTCGCCTGGGCAAACAGCCGATCGGCAGCTTTTTCACCTGCCTGGTCATGGCCGTAGCCTTGAGCCTGCCGATGGGCTTGTCGCTGCTGCTTAATAATGTGGAACGCCTCGGCGGTTCCTGGCAGCGGGCGGCGCAGATATCGCTGTACCTGAACCTGGACACCAGCAGCAAGGACGGCGAAGCGCTACGCGACGACATCAAGAACATTCCGGGCGTAGCGGATGCCGAATACATCAGCCGCGATCAAGCCCTTGAAGAATTCCAGCAGCAGTCCGGCCTGGGCGAGGCGCTCAAGGAGCTGCCGCAGAACCCGCTGCCGGGCGTGGTGCTGGTGACGCCGAACGAGGTCGACAAGCCGGCGCTGGAGGCCCTGCGACAAAAACTCGCAGAGATGCCCAAGGTGCAACAGGCCCAACTTGATCTAGTCTGGGTAGAGCGCCTGGCCGCGATCCTCAAGCTGGGTGACCGCTTTGTGTTCGGCCTGACGGTGTTATTAGTGTCTGCATTACTTTTGGTGATAGGTAATACCATTCGTCTTCATATTGAAAACCGTCGCACCGAGATAGAAGTGATTAAACTGGTCGGCGGCACGGACAGCTATGTACGCCGTCCTTTCCTGTACATGGGCGCGCTTTATGGCCTGGGTGCCGGGGTCTTGTCCTGGGGCGTGCTGGCGTTTGGCCTGAATTGGTTGAACGACGCGGTTGTCGGGCTGGCGGGTTTGTATGGCAGTGATTTTGCCCTGGCCGGGGTGCCGGTAGCCGATGGTCTGAGTCTCTTGCTTGGCGCGGTGTTGTTGGGGTATATCGGTGCCTGGATTGCGGTAGCACGGCATTTACGTGAACTGGCGCCGAAGTAGTTAATGCCAGATTAATGTGGTTTCGTTTGTATTGACCGTATCAGTGGTTTAGGGAACTTGTCCTACGGTTCCCAGGTCAATTTTCGCAGTGCTGAACTGCACGAGTTATGTGAGTCGGAGGTTTTTTCGTATGACCACTTCTTTGCAACCTGCTTATGCCTTGGTCCCGGGTGCGAACCTGGAGGCTTATGTGCACACGGTCAACAGCATTCCATTGCTGACGCCCGAGCAGGAGCGTGAACTGGCCGAGAGTCTCTACTATGAGCAGGATTTGGGGGCGGCTCGGCAGATGGTGCTCGCCCACCTGCGTTTTGTTGTACATATCGCCCGTAGCTATAGTGGCTACGGCCTGGCCCAGGCTGACCTGATTCAGGAAGGCAACGTTGGCCTGATGAAGGCTGTAAAGCGCTTCAACCCTGAAATGGGTGTGCGCCTGGTGTCGTTCGCCGTGCACTGGATCAAGGCGGAAATCCACGAGTTCATCCTGCGCAACTGGCGCATCGTGAAAGTCGCGACCACCAAGGCCCAGCGCAAACTGTTCTTCAACCTGCGCAGCCAGAAGAAACGCCTGGCGTGGCTGAACAACGAGGAAGTCCACCGCGTGGCTGAAAGCCTCGGTGTGGAGCCTCGTGAAGTGCGCGAGATGGAAAGCCGCCTGACCGGCCATGACATGGCCTTTGACCCAGCCGCCGAAGCGGATGACGACAGCGCCTTCCAATCGCCTGCCAACTACCTGGAAGACCACCGGTACGACCCGGCGCGTCAACTGGAAGACGCCGACTGGAGTGACAATTCCAACCACAACCTGCACGAAGCGCTGGAAGTGCTGGACGACCGCAGCCGTGACATTCTCTACCAGCGCTGGCTGGCAGAAGAGAAAGCCACGCTGCATGACCTGGCGCAGAAGTACAACGTGTCGGCCGAGCGGATTCGTCAGCTTGAGAAAAGCGCGATGAACAAGCTGAAGTTGTCGATCGCCGCCTAATTTAGCTGGCAATGCTAGTTTGAAAATGTGGGAGGGGGCTTGCTCCCGATAGCAGAGTGTCAGTCAACATCAAAGTGACTGATCTATCGCTATCGGGAGCAAGCCCCCTCCCACATTTGTTTTGTGTTGTGTCAGTTGGACCAGGGGGCTTTTCGAGAGTTGTTCAGCTCAGTCAGGTATCCAGCGCCACCTAATTGACTCATCTGCTGGCGAATCCAAGCCGCTCGCCTGGCCACATACGCGGTCGGATGACTGGCACTCCATACCCTTGGATTAGGCAACACCGCCGCCAGATAGCTGGCCTGTTGCCGCGAAAGCCCCTTGGCGCTCACGCCAAAATGGTGCCGCGCCGCCGCCTCTGCGCCGAATACGCCTTCATCCCATTCCACGCTGTTGAGGTACACCTCAAGAATCCGCTCCTTGGGCCACAGCACCTCGATCAACCCGGTGAACCACGCTTCCAGGCCCTTGCGCAAATAGCTGCGGCCGGCCCACAGGAACAGGTTTTTCGACACTTGCTGGCTCAGCGTACTGGCGCCGCGAATCGAGCCGCCGCGTTCGTTGTGCAGGATCGCGGCCTGGATCGCGCCAAAATCAAAGCCCCAATGTTGCGGGAAGCGCTGGTCTTCACCGGCCATCACCGCCACTTTGAGGTCATCGCTGATTTCATCCCACGGTACCCAGCTGCGTTGCAGGTCAATGGGTTCGCCGTCGATCCAGGACTCGACCTTGCGCTCCACCATCAACGCGGTAAACGGGGGCGGGACCACACGAAACAGCAGCACCAGCAACACACTGCCGATGGCGAACCATTTCACGACGTTGAGAAAGCGTTTGAAGAGGACACGCAGCATAGAGATGGCTTGGCCGAACCCGTTGAGCGGGCCATTATACAGACCCTGCCCGATGAGTCTGACTGGAGTTCCCCATGCTGCGTAGCTTTCTGATGCTGGCTGCCTTTTTCGGTTTTACCGGTGTCGCCCTGGGTGCGTTCGCCGCCCACGGCCTGAAAAACCGCCTGAGCGCCGACTACCTGGCGATCTTCCATACCGGCGTGACCTACCAACTGGTGCACGCCCTGGCGTTGTTCGGCGTGGCGTTGCTGGCGGCGCATATTCCCGGTCGATTGGTCAGTTGGGCGGGTATCTCGTTTACCGTCGGTATCCTGCTGTTCTCGGGCAGCCTGTATGTGCTGACGATGACTGGCATCAGCAAACTCGGGATCATTACGCCGTTCGGCGGGCTGGCGTTCCTGCTTGGCTGGTTCTTCCTTGGCCTGGCAGCGTGGCGCTTGCAGCTTTGACCGCTTGACGCTTGGAGCTGACCGGCAGGTCCCAATCGCGCTAGAATGCGGGCCCCTAAAAACGATGGCGGCCCGTGGCATGCGCATTCAGTTGAACGGCGAACCCTTTGAACTGCCCGACGGTGAAACCGTCGCAGCCCTGCTGACCCGCCTGGACCTGACCGGGCGTCGCGTCGCAGTGGAGCTCAACCTGGATATCGTCCCGCGTAGCCAGCACGCCGAGACCTCGCTGAAGGAAAACGACCAAGTCGAAGTGGTCCACGCCATCGGTGGCGGTTAGCCCGCCACGGCGGTAACGCATTCTGCAGAACCTCATCCAAACAGAGGATTTCCCATGAGCATCGTTCGTAACGACAAGCCTTTCGTCCTGGCCGGTCGTACCTACCAGTCCCGCTTGCTGGTCGGCACCGGCAAGTACCGCGACATGGAAGAGACCCGCCAGGCCATCGAAGCCTCGGGTGCCGAAATCGTGACGTTCGCCGTGCGCCGCACCAACCTGGGCCAGATTGAAGGCGAACCGAACCTGCTCGAAGTGCTGTCCCCAGACCGCTACACCTTCCTGCCGAACACCGCCGGTTGCTACGACGCCATCGAAGCCGTGCGCACCTGCCGCCTGGCCCGTGAGTTGCTGGACGGCCACAACCTGGTGAAGCTGGAAGTGCTGGCCGACCAGAAAACCCTGTTCCCCAATGTGATCGAAACCCTCAAGGCCGCCGAGACCCTGGTCAAGGAAGGCTTTGACGTGATGGTCTACACCAGCGATGACCCGATCATCGCCCGGCAGCTGGCAGAAATCGGCTGCATCGCGGTGATGCCACTGGCTGGCCTGATCGGTTCCGGCCTGGGCATCTGCAACCCGTACAACCTGCAGATCATCCTTGAAGAAGCCAGGATCCCAGTGCTGGTGGATGCGGGCGTGGGCACTGCCTCCGACGCGACCATCGCCATGGAACTGGGCTGCGACGCGGTGCTGATGAACTCGGCCATCGCCCACGCCCAGCAACCGATCATGATGGCCGAAGCCATGAAACACGCGATCGTCGCGGGCCGCCTGGCCTACCTCGCCGGACGCATGCCGAAAAAACTCTATGCCAGCGCCTCTTCGCCGCTGGATGGTCTGATCAAGTAAGAGCTATTGATGACTGAATCAAACGAAACGCCGAACACCGTGGAAGCGGGCGACGAGTCCAAGCACCGCCGCATCAAGAGTTTTGTGATGCGCGCCGGCCGTATGACCGAAGGCCAGCAAAAGGGCCTGGAGCAAGGCACGCCGCTGTTCGTTTTGCCCCTGGCCGATGCGCCGGTTGATTACGACCAGGTGTTTGGCCGTTCGGCCCCACGCTCCCTGGAAATCGGTTTCGGCATGGGCCACTCCCTGCTGGAAATGGCCGCGGCCGCGCCGGAGCAGGATTTCATCGGTGTGGAAGTCCACCGTCCAGGTGTCGGCGCATTGCTCAATGGCGTGCTGACCCAGGGCCTGACCAACCTGCGAGTTTACGACTGCGACGCGATTGAAGTGCTCAACCGCTGCGTCGCCGACAACAGCCTCGACCGCCTGATGCTGTTCTTCCCCGACCCGTGGCACAAAGCCCGTCACCACAAGCGTCGTATCGTCCAGGCGTCCTTTGCGGAGTTGGTGCGCAGCAAGCTGAAAGTGGGCGGTATCCTGCACATGGCCACCGACTGGGAACCGTACGCGGAATACATGCTGGAGGTGATGAACGTCGCCCCTGGCTACCGCAACCTGGCCGAAGACGGCAAATGCGTGCCACGCCCGGCCGAGCGGCCGATTACCAAGTTCGAGCGCCGCGGCGAGCGGTTGGGGCATGGGGTGTGGGATTTGAAGTTTGAGAAGCTGGCTTAAGTAACCCTGCTATCACGGCAGTGGAATGGCTGCGTTCCACTGCCACTTGGTTTTTTTCTTGTAAAGGAATACAAGCGCTTGAAGTCCATTCTTTCCAGCCTGCTGCTCAGTCTGCTGTCTGCGGCAGCCTTCGCGGCTAGCTCCCCCTCTCTACCAGTGATTTCCCCTGATGATTATTTTGAGCGTGCTCAAAAGAAGGCGGAACAACTCAAGCTGCTGTTCGATGATAACGTCAAGCTTGAAGCCAGTGGCGAGCTGGATAAGGCCACGTTGCCCGAACAACTCAAAGAGGTTCAGGGCGCTATAGCGGCGTACCAACATGATTTGAAGATGGCCTCAGAGGGCGGGCACGTTGTCGCGACTTACATGCTGGCCAATATCCAAAGCCGGTTCGGCATGTCCGAGCAAGAGCGCAAGCAGGTTTGTGAACCGATGCACAAGGCGATGGATCAAGGTCTGTTGGCCGCTGGTGTGGGTTATTACTATCAGTGCGATATGACGTACATGCGTCTTGATCTGCTTGATCCTGGGCACATAAAGTATCTTGAGACGCTCAAGCAGATGCTGCTCAAAGTTGACGCCAACCGTGATTATTACCCGTTGTACACCAATCGCTCGCTTTGTTTTGAGAGTGATCGGCTAGCCGAGGCCAAGGAAGAAAGAACCTTGGGCAACATGCAAGCTCGCGCCAGTGTGCGGATGCTGACCTATGATCAGTACCGGGCTGACGCCTACTATATCTTGGCGGCGACACGTATGAACGACGAAGGTAAGCCCGACAGCGTGAACTTGACTTACCTGAATCAGGCTCTGGCCTTGGGTTGTAAAGACCCGATGACGCTTAAAGAGTATTACGAAAAAAGTTTTGGTAATCAGGCCGCTAAATAGGTTCGAGGAACCGAACAGGAACCTGCTCCGTCAGCCAGACGCCGTTCTCAGCCTGGAAAAACTTGAAACCCTCGGCCAGCATCTCCGGGGTGTTTACCTTAAGAATCACGACAGTCCCGTAGCGCTGCCCAACTTCCCTGGCAGTCTCAAGCTGTTCGCTGAGGTGCACATGATGACGGGAGCCTGGAATAAGGCCCTTCTGGTTGATTGACTCGACAAATCGTGTTGCGGTGCCGTGGTAGAGGAGTGCTGGCGGTTGTTTTTCTTCGAGTTGCAGCTGGACGCTTGGGTTGGAGTGGCCCTGCACGGCCCGAATATTTTGACCATTTTCGGAAAACGAAAAGCGTTTCTTCTCGTTTGTGCGCACGACCTGTTCCAGCAGTTCCCGGGTAAGGTTGCGTCCTTCACGTGACGCGGCGTCGATCAGTGCCGTCACGCTTGCCCAGCCCTCTGAATCCAGCGAAAGGCCTATCGCTTGCGGTTCGTGACGTAATACATAGCTCAGGAATTTGCTGGTGTCGTCCAGTAGCTTTTTGCTCATGTGATGTCCTTATCTCGGTCTGGTCTGATCAGCGCCGGTCTGCCACTACCCCAATCAACACCAGCACCACGATCAACACCGGCGCCAGGCTGTAGTTATTGAATTGGCTCAGCCCCCGCACAATCCACGGCGTAGCGTAGATCAACGCCGCACCGCTGCCGATCATGCACAGCAGGGCCATCAAGGGCACGCGCAGGGCGCCGGCGATGCTGCCCAGGCGCGCTTCGACCCAGCCCTTGATATCGGCGCCGAACAGCACCAACAAGCAGCCCACGAGGGCCAGGGAGATTTCCGACAGGTTGCTACGGCTCCAGCGGGATACGGTGGCGAGCAGGTCGAGTACCAGATCCATTCGATTTCCTTAAGAGCGATCAGCTCAAAAACGTCTGCAACAGGTCATTGAGAAAGAGTTGCCCGCGGTCGGTTGCCGCCAGGCGTGACGGTTCGACCTGCATTAATCCACTTTGTTCTGCCTCGCGGCGGCCTTCATCGAGGCTGGCCAGATCAAGGCCGGTGCGTTCGGCGTAGAGCTTGGCATCGACCCCTTCGGTCAGGCGCAGAGCGTTCATCAGGAACTCGAACGGCAGTTCGTCGTTGGTCAGCTCTTTCGCTCCGGCCTGGAAGCTTTTGGCCGGGTTGAGGTAGTCCTTGGGGGCGCGGGTTTTCCAGGTGCGTACGATGCGCCCGTCCGGGTGGCTGAGCTTGCCGTGGGCGCCGGCGCCGATGCCGATAAAGTCGCCAAAGCTCCAGTAATTCAGGTTGTGTCGCGCCGGGCGGCCGGGCTGGGCATAGGCCGACACCTCGTATTGCGCGTAACCGTGTTCGGCGAGCAGCGCCTGGCCGGCTTCCTGGATGTCCCACAGTGTGTCGTCTTCCGGCAGCGTGGGCGGCTGGTTCCAGAAGACGGTGTTGGGTTCCAAGGTCAGTTGGTACCAGGACAGGTGTGTCGGCTTGAGCGCAATGGCTTGGCGCAGGTCGCCCAGGGCGTCGTCCAGGGACTGGTTGGGCAAACCGTGCATCAAGTCCAGGTTGAAGTTATCGAACCCTGCCTGGCGCGCCATGCCAGCGGCGCGCACGGCTTCATCGCCATTGTGAATACGGCCCAGGGCTTCAAGCTTCTCTTGCTGGAAGCTCTGGATGCCGATGGACAGGCGATTGATCCCCAGTTTGCGGTACGCCACGAACTTCTCTTGCTCGAAGGTTCCGGGGTTGGCTTCCAGGGTGATCTCGATATCCGCGGCGAACCGAATACGGGCTTCCACGCCTTTGAGCAAGCGGCCCAAGGCGACGGCGCTGAACAGGCTGGGCGTGCCGCCACCGAAGAAAATCGAGCTCAGTTCCCGACCATAAACGGCGTGCAGGTCTTGATCCAGATCCGCCAGCAATGCATCTACATACTCTTCTTCCGGCAGCACCTTGCTGGCGGTGTGGGAGTTGAAGTCGCAATACGGGCATTTGCGCACGCACCAAGGGATGTGGATGTACAGCGCCAGGGGCGGCAGGTGGGGCAGGGCCGCCCGTGGTGTTTGCGCGCCACCGTGGATCAGCGGCTGCGCAGAGGTGTTCTGGGTCATTTCAAGCCCAGGCGCTGGCGCAGCAACGCCATGGCGCGGGCGCGGTGGCTGATCTGGTTCTTGTCGGCCGGGCTCAGTTCGGCGCTGGAGATATTGCGCTCCGGCACCCAGAACAAAGGGTCGTAACCGAAGCCATGCTCACCGCTGGCGGCGTGCAGGATGCGCCCGTGCCACAAGCCTTCGCACAGGATCGGTAGCGGGTCATCGGCATGTCGCACCAGGGCCAGCACGCAGACGAACTGTGCACCACGTTCGGCGTCGGGCACGTCCTTGAGCGCGTCGAGCAGCTTGGCGTTATTGGCTGCGTCGCCCTTGCCATCAGCGTAACGGGCCGAATAAATGCCGGGCGCGCCGCCGAGAAAGTCCACCGCCAGGCCCGAGTCATCCGCCAGGGCCGGCAGGCCGGAGATGCGTGCTGCGTTGCGGGCCTTGAGGATGGCGTTCTCAACGAACGACAAGCCGGTTTCTTCCGGTTCGACCTGGCTGAACTCGCCAATCGAACGCAGTTGCACGGATTCACCGAGCATGGCCTGCAGTTCTTTGAGTTTGCCGGCGTTATGGCTGGCCAGTACGAGTTGGGTAAGGTTCATCATTCGGCCGGAAACAGTTCTTGGTTGAATTGGAAACCATGGGCTTTGCCGCCGGTTTCAACGTTGATGGTAAATGTCTTGTATTCGCGCTGGGTCACCGAGTAGGGCGCGAGGTAGCTGATGCCGCCTTTCTCTTCGATTTGCTTGAACGTCAGGATCTCGCTTTTGCCGCCCAGGTCTTTGATGGTGCCGGTCACTTGCGCCGCCACCGGGGTGACGCCCTTGATCACGGTTACGTTGATCAGGCCCTTCTCCTTGCTGCGTACGATGCCGACGGCCTGGGCCGTCTCCGGTTGCAGGAAACTGGAGGTGTAGGTGTTGTAGTGGACGGTAATATCGCCAAATTCCTTCGTGCGATTGGGGTCGATAGCGTCTGCAGCCATGGCGTTTGCGCCCAGGCATGCGGTCAATAGAAAAATAACCAAACGACTCATGAACGTCCCTCTTGAAGATGATTAGACGGCAACTTTGTGGTCGGTCAGGCCAGGACTGCTGACCCGGTAAATACCGATTTCGCCCAATAGATTGGGCCATAGCTTACTCGCCCAGCCGTGGCGGTGCTGTTGATCGACGGCAAGGCGGTTGATGACCTTGGCTTCACGCTCGCCACACAACGCTTCGAAGTCTTCGAAGGTGCAGAAGTGGATGTTGGGCGTGTTGTACCACGTGTACGGCAGGAAATCCGAGACCGGCATACGGCCCTTGGTGGCCAGGTACCAGCGGCAGCGCCAGTGGCCGAAATTGGGGAAAGTGATGATGCATTGGCGCCCGACCCGCAGCATTTCGTCGAGGATGCGGTCCGGGTAGTGCACCGCTTGCAGGGCCTGGGTCATCACCACGATATCGAAGCTGTTGCTGGCGAAGTTGCCCAGGCCCTTGTCCAGGTCCTGCTCGATTACGTTGATGCCCTTGGCCACGCACTGGGCGATGTTGTCCGGGTCGTTTTCCAGGCCGTAGCCGGTGACTTGCTTGTTGTCGCGCAGCCAGCTCAGCAGTTCGCCATCGCCGCAGCCCAGGTCGAGCACGCGGCTGCCGGCGGGGATCCAGTCTTGGATGATTTCCAGGTCGGCTCTCATGGCGTTCTCACAGTGCGATTCGGTTCATGTAGTTGC
This sequence comes from Pseudomonas sp. HN8-3, assembly GCF_020790195.1. NCBI lineage: Bacteria > Pseudomonadati > Pseudomonadota > Gammaproteobacteria > Pseudomonadales > Pseudomonadaceae > Pseudomonas > Pseudomonas sp. HN8-3. Next base: position 5,638,061 of record NZ_CP086206.1, on the reverse strand, counting down.
TAAAGGCCTGCAGGTAACGCGGGATCGGAATCAGGAAGGCGTCGTGGCCCTGCGGTGCATCGATCTCCAGGTAGCAGACGTCTTTCTTGGCGGCCATCAGCGCATCCACCAGCTCACGGGAGCGGGCCGGCGAGAAGCGCCAGTCGGTAGTGAATGACATCACGCAGAACTTGGCCGTGGCGTGCTCGAAGGTTTTCGCCAGGTCGTCGTCGTGGTTGGCCGCCGGGTCGAAGTAGTCCAGGGCCTTGGTCATCAACAGGTAGGTGTTGGCATCAAAACGTCCGGAGAATTCTTCACCCTGATAGCGCAGGTAGCTTTCCACCTGGAACTCGACGCTGTGGAAGTCGTAGTTGAGCTTCTCGCTCTTGAGGCCGCGACCGAATTTTTCGCCCATGGAATCATCGGACAGGTAGGTGATATGCCCCACCATCCGCGCCAGCATCAGGCCGCGCTTGGGGATCACGCCGGCTTCCTGGAACGAACCGCCGTGGAACTCGGGGTCGGTGAGGATGGCCTGGCGTGCCACTTCGTTGAAGGCGATGTTCTGCGCCGACAGCTTGGGCGCCGAGGCGATAGCCAGGCAGTGGCGCACGCGGTCCGGGTAGCTGATGGTCCATTGCAGCGCCTGCATACCGCCCAGGCTGCCACCAATGACTGCGGCCCACTGGTGGATGCCCAGCAGGTCGGCCAGGCGTGCCTGGCTGTGTACCCAGTCTTCTACGGTCAACACCGGGAAGTCCGCGCCGAATGGCTTGCCGGTGTCCGGATTGAGGCTGCTGGGGCCGGTGGAGCCATTGCAGCCGCCGAGGTTGTTGAGGCTGACGACGAAGAACTTGTTGGTGTCGATTGGCTTGCCGGGGCCGATGCAACTGTCCCACCAGCCGGGTTTGCGCTCGTCAACGCTGTGGAAACCGGCGGCGTGGTGGTGGCCGGACAGGGCGTGGCAGATCAGCACGGCGTTGCTCGCCGTGGCGTTCAGTTGGCCGTAGGTTTCGTAGATCAGGTCGTAGGCAGGCAACGAACGGCCGCAGGCCAGGGCCAGCGGTTCGCTGAAGTGCGCCACTTGAGGCACGACCAGTCCAACAGAATCGGGGGGGAAGGCAGCTGGCATCGACCCTGCTCTCGTTTAAATGAGGCGTAAGTCTAAAGAGCGGGGACCCTAGCGGCAAGCAATGGTCTGTACCAGTACGCAGATACAAAATGTGGGAAGGGTTGATGTGGGAGCCGGGCTTGCCCGCGATGCAGGCACCGCGGTTTTCAGACACACCGAGGTGATGCTATCGCAGGCAAGCCAGCTCCCACACAAGCCAGCTCCCATAGGGGCTACGGCATTCAGATCAGGCCGAACAGCTCTTTGGGCATGTAGGCAAAGTACGCCAGGCGTGGAATCACCCAGCTCTGCAGCAACTGAATCACGATAAACGCAAAGATCGGCGAGATATCCAGGCCACCCAGGTTCGGGATCAGGCGACGGAAGGGTGCCAGCACCGGTTCGGTGATCTGAGCCACCAGTTCGGCACCCGGGCTACGGCTACCGGGTGCGACCCACGAGAGAATCACGCTGATGATCATCGACCAGAAAATGATCTTCAGGAACAGCGAGAAAATACCGATCAGGCCCCACGGCAACAGCAGCACGGTGAACGCCTGGTAGCCGTTGAGCATCAGGATCACCACGAACAGCAGGATCTGCAGCAGCAACGCCAGCACCAGCGACGACATGTCCAGGCCGAACAGGCTCGGGATCACCCGGCGCAGTGGCTTGAGCAGCGGTTGGGTGGCCTTGACTACGAACTGGCACAACGGGTTGTAGAAGTTCGCCCGCACCAGTTGCAGGATAAAGCGCATCAGCACGATCAGCAGGTACAGGCTGCCCAAGGTCTGAATGATGAAAATGGCAGCGTCATTGATTCCGAGCATGTTTGATTACCTTGGTAAGGGACGACTATTTGCCCAGTTGCTCAGCCATCTCGGCCGAACGATGTGCCGCGGCACCCAGTGCTTTTTCCACCAGGGCCTCAAAGCCCCCGGCCTGGAACGATTCAATGGCGGCTTGCGTGGTGCCGCCCGGCGACGTTACCCGCCGGCGCAGTTCGGCGGCATCGACATCGCTGCCGACAGCCATTTTCGCGGCGCCCAGGGCCGTTTGCTCAGCCAGTTGTTCGGCAACGTCGTGGGGCAGACCCAGCTTGACGCCAGCGGCGGTCATGGCCTCGATCAACAGGAAGAAGTAGGCCGGGCCGCTGCCGGAAACGGCGGTGACCGCATCCAGTTGCTGCTCCTGCTCCAGCCATACGGCAAGGCCCACCGCAGACAGCAACTCCTGAGCCTGGTCACGCTGCTGCGCGCTGACTTCAGCGGTGGCGTACAAACCGCTTACGCCCTGGCGCAGCAACGCTGGGGTATTGGGCATGCAACGTACGATCGGCTGGTCACCGAGCCAGGCTTTCATGCTGGCACAGGTGATGCCGGCGGCAATGGACACCACCAATTGATGCGGCTGCAGGCTTGGGCGCAGGCTTTCGCACACGGCCTTCATGGCCTGGGGCTTGACCGCCAGCACGATCACATCGACGCCGTGGATGGCTTCGGCGTTATCGGCAAAGGTTTCAATGCCGTGTTCGGCGCTGACGCGCTCGCGGGTCTCGGCGCCCGGGTCGCTGGCGCGGATCTGTTCGGCGTCCAGGCCCTTGGCCCGCAGGCCACCGATCAGGCTGGCCGCCATGTTACCGGCGCCGATAAAGGCAATACGCGTGTTGCTCATGACAGGTCCTTATTTTCGAGGGAAGTCAGCCATTTTGCGGCTGGCCGTAGTCGCGGGCGCCAAACAGGGCGGTACCGATCCGCACCCAGGTGGCGCCTTGGGCGATGGCCGACTCAAGGTCATGGCTCATGCCCATGGAAAGTGTGTCCAGCGCCAGGTTCAAGCTGGCTTGCAGGTCGCGTACGCTGGCAAACGCCGCATCCTGTGCGGCCCGGTCTTCAGTCGGCTCGGGGATCGCCATCAGGCCGCGCAGCTTCAAGCGCGGCAGGGCGCTGATCGCGTTGGCCAGGGCCGGCAGGTCGGCAGGCGTACAGCCGGATTTGCTGGCCTCGCCACTGACATTGACCTGGATGCAGATATTCAGCGGCGGCAGGTCGGCCGGGCGTTGTTCGGACAGGCGTTGTGCGATTTTCAGGCGGTCCACGGAATGCACCCAGGCGAAGTTCTCGGCGATGGCGCGAGTCTTGTTCGATTGAATGGGGCCGATGAAGTGCCAACTCAAGGGCAGATCGGTCAATTCCGCCTGTTTGCCCAGGGCTTCCTGCAGGTAGTTCTCGCCAAAATCGTGCATCCCGGCGGCATAGGCGTCGCGCACGGCTTGTGCGGGTTTGGTCTTGCTCACGGCCAGCAGGTGGATGCTGCTTGCGTCACGTTGCGCGGCATCGGCTGCGGCGCGAATGCGCTGGCTAACCAGGCCGATGTTGTCTGCTATCGTCGACATTCAAGTTGCACCCGTGGATATGGAGTCCGCGGCATTCTACTGGAAATGGAAAGCCCTATGGATATCACGCAATTGCTGACGGCCAGCGTAAGCCGTGGCGCCTGTGACCTGCATTTGTCGGCCGGCTTGGCGCCGATGGTGCGAGTCGATGGCGAGGTCTGGCCGATGGATGAGCCGGTGCTGAGCGCAGCGCAACTGGTCGATCTGGTGAGCCCTTTGTTGAATAAACACCAACAAAAGGATTTCGAAACATCTCTTGAAACGGATTTTGCCTTCGAATTGCCGGGAGTCGCACGCTTTCGGGCGAACGTGTTCCGCCAGAATCGCGGTATAGGCGCGGTGTTTCGTGCCATCCCGACCGAGGTCCAGAGCCTGGAAGACCTTGGGTTGGGCGAGGTATTCCAGCGTATGGCTCAGTTCCCCCGTGGCCTGGTGCTGGTCACCGGGCCTACGGGTTCGGGCAAGTCCACGACGCTGGCGGCGATGATCGATTATCTGAACCGGCACCGGCGCCAGCACATCCTCACGCTTGAAGACCCCATCGAATTTATCCACAGGCCGAAACTGGCCCTGATCACCCAACGGCAGGTGCACCGCGACACCCACAGCTTCTGCGTGGCCCTGCGCTCGGCCCTGAGGGAAGACCCTGATGTGATCCTGGTAGGCGAATTGCGCGACCTGGAAACCATCCGCCTGGCCTTGACGGCAGCTGAGACCGGGCATCTGGTGTTTGGCACCCTGCACACTTCATCGGCTGCAAAGACTGTAGACAGGCTGGTGGACGTCTTCCCGGCCGGGGAAAAGGCCATGGTCCGCTCGATGTTGTCGGAGTCGTTGCAGGCGGTGGTGTCTCAGGTACTGGTGAAGAAGGTCGGCGGCGGCCGTGTGGCCGCCCATGAAATCATGCTGGGCACGCCGGCGATTCGCAATCTGATCCGTGAGGACAAGGTGGCGCAGATGGTTTCGGCAATTCAGACCGGTGGCGCGTTGGGGATGAAGACGCTGGATATGAGTTTGAAGGCGTTGGTCGGCGCGGGGCTGGTCAGCCGGGAAGAGGCGCGGGAGAAGGCGAGGGTGCCTGCAGATATCTAAAACGCACAGATACTCATGTGGGAGCTGGCTTGCCTGCGATAGCGGGCTGTCAGGCGCTCTCTCTGCCAACTGACACACCGTCATCGCAGGCAAGCCAGCTCCCACATTTGATTGCATTTCAAATGGGGAGCTTCAGTGGCGCCTGGCTTAGCGCTGCACGATCCGCAGGTTGCTGTTCTGTTCTTTAGGCAGCACACGCTTGGCAATCACGTAGTTCTTGTCCCAGAACGGCTTTTTCAGCGTGTCGATGCTCACCGACTTGCCACGACGCGGCGCGTGGATAAAACGGTCGTTGCCCAGGTAGATGGCTACGTGATTGACCTGGCGGCTCTTGAGCTTGAAGAACAACAAGTCGCCGGGCTTCAGGTCTTTGCGATCAACCTTCAAGCCGTGACCAGCCGCCATGGCGTTGGAGGTGCGCGGCAAATCCACGGCTTTTACATCGTTGAATGCATATTTCACCAGGCCGCTGCAGTCGAACCCTTTACTTGGGCTGCTACCGCCCCAACGATAAGGAGTACCCAGCACGTTGACGGCACGGCTGAGGACGTTGCTGCTTTGCTTGGTGTTGACAGCCATCAGGCCGGGTGTTGCTTTACCGTGTGCCTTGCTCAGTTGAGTCGGGCGGTTGACGGTCAGCTTTACCGATTTGGCCTTGGTGGTTGTGCTGTGGACTTTAGGGGTGAAACCATTGACGTTCGGAAGTCGTTGCTCACGATTGGTGGCGTGGGCGGCCAGTGGCATTAATAGGCAGATGGTCAGCCATGTCTTGAAAAATGGTCGCATTAGGCGTGGCTCTTATGGGTTTGCGCGCAACTTTATAACAGCTTTTTGTGTCGTTCTCAGGCCGTTTGTCGACTGAACCTTGGGGTCAAATCCAGGAAAAACGCGACGAATTGCCGCAATTGTCCTACACAAGTCAGGTGGCATAAGGCTTTGAGGACAGGAAGATACCATTTGCCGTACGTCGGGCGCTCGTAAAAAAGTCACAAAGAAAATGAAAAAATTTATCTATCGAAGCAAAAGAGGTACTCCATGAACACCTATCAACAGGTTGGTCAGCAGCAAGATACCCATAGCAAGGTGATCGGTTACCTGCTGTGGATTTTCGGTTTTACCGGGGCGCATCGCTTTTATTACGGCAAACCCGTGACCGGCACGATCTGGTTTTTTACCTTCGGCCTGCTGGGCATTGGTTGGTTGATCGACGTATTCCTCATCCCGGCCATGGACCGTGAAGCCGACCTGCGTTTTACCGCCGGGCCTATCGAATACAACGTCGCGTGGATCCTGTTGGCGTTCCTGGGCCTGTTCGGTGTGCACCGTATGTACCAGGGCAAATGGATCACCGGCCTGATCTACCTGCTGACCGGCGGTTTGTTCCTGATTGGGGTGCTGTATGACTTCTGGACGTTGAATACGCAGATCTCGATCCGCAATGCCGAGCGCAATAACGGCCGCTGATCTCTCGGCCCTATAGAGAACAAAATGTGGGAGGGAGCAAGCCCCCTCCCACATTTTTTACTGCGCTCACTCTAGACCGGTTTCAGGCCTGGTAAGTGATCCGCCCATCCATCAAGGTGTACCGCACCGTCGCCGGCAGGCTGTGGCCAATGAACGGGCAGTTTTCACCCTTGGACAACCAATGCTCCCCTGCCACCGTCGAGCTGCCCAGGTCAAACAGCACCAGGTCCGCTGGCGAACCGACTTCAAGCTTGCCCGCCGGCAAGCGCAGAGCGTCGGCCGGGCCGGCGCTCAGGCGGGACAATAGCGTCGGCAGGTCGAGCAAGCCGTCTTCCACCAAGGTCATTGCCAGCGGCAACAACAACTCCACGCTACTGATACCCGGCTCGGTCGCGCCAAATGGCGCCAACTTGGCGTCACGCTCGTGAGGCTGGTGATGGCTGGAAATCGCTGACACCACCCCCGACTTCACCGCCGCACGCAAACCGTCACGGTCGGCCTTGGTACGCAGTGGAGGCTGCACGTGATACAGGCTGGAGAAGTCGATCAGCGCCTCATCCGTCAGGATCAATTGGTACAGCGCCACATCCGCCGTCACCGGCAAGCCACGGGCCTGGGCCTGGGCGATCAGGGCAACGCCGCGGGCGCTGGTCAGCTGGCTGAAGTGTGCGCGTACGCCGCTTTGCTCCACCAGCAACAGGTCACGGGCCAGGGCCACGGTTTCGGCGGTTTCCGGGATGCCCGGCAGGCCGAGGAAGCTGGCGACTGCCCCTTCATGGGCCAGGCCGCCTTCGGCCAGGTCGCGGTCCTGGGAGTGGAAGATCACCGTCAGGTCGAAGGTGGCCGCGTATTCCAGGGCACGGCACAGCGTGCGGGTGCTGCGAAAACTTTCCAGGCCGTTGCTGAAGGCCACGCAACCGGCATCGCGCAGTGCGATCAGTTCGGCCAGTTGTTCGCCATCCAGGCCTTTGCTCAAGGCTCCGACGGGAAACACCTTGCAATTGCCGGCTTCACGGGCGCGGTCCAGGATCAGCTCGGTCACCGCCGAAGTGTCCAGCACCGGCTTGGTGTTCGGCGGGCAGCACAGGCTGGTCACGCCACCGGCCGCAGCGGCCTGGGTTTCGCTGTTGATGTTGCCTTTGCGGCTGTAGCCCGGCTCGCGCAGGGCGACGTTCAGGTCCACCAGCCCGGGCGCGGCCACCAGGCCCTTGGCGTCGATGCTTTCGATGGCGTTGAAGCCGGCAGGTGCGGCGCCAATGGCGATGATCTTGCCGGCGTCCAGATAAAGATCGGTAACTTGGTCCAGGCCACTGGCTGGATCGATGACTCGGGCGCCGAGAATGCTGAGCTTCACTGGGCCTGCTCCTGCTCGAATTGACGTTGCGCGGTCTGCCCGCTCATGGCCATGGACAGCACGGCCATGCGTACCGCGATGCCGTAGGTCACTTGGTTCAAGATCACCGACTGCGGGCCATCGGCCACCGCCGACTCAATCTCCACCCCGCGGTTGATCGGCCCCGGGTGCATCACGATGGCATCCGGCTTGGCCCCGGCCAAACGTGCGGTGGTCAGGCCGAACAGGCGGTAGAACTCGCCTTCGCTCGGCAGCAAGCCACCAGCCATGCGCTCGCGTTGCAGGCGCAGCATGATCACCACGTCCACATCCTTGAGGCCCTCGGCCATGTCGGTGTAGACCTTCACGCCATACTGTTCGATGCCGATGGGCAGCAGGGTTTTCGGCGCGATCACGCGGATATCCGGGCAGCCCAGGGCTTTGAGGGCCAGCATGTTCGAGCGTGCTACACGGGAGTGCAGGATGTCGCCGACGATGGCCACCGAGAGGTTTTCAAAGCTGCCCTTGTGCCGACGGATGGTGAGCATGTCGAGCATGCCCTGGGTCGGGTGGGCGTGGCGGCCGTCGCCGCCGTTGATGACCGCTACCTGCGGGCACACATGCTCGGCGATGAAGTGCGCGGCGCCGGAGTCGCCGTGGCGGACCACGAACATGTCGGCGGCCATGGCTTCGAGGTTGCGCAGGGTGTCGAGCAGGGTCTCGCCCTTGCTCGCCGACGAGGTGGACACGTTCAGCGTGATCACGTCGGCCGATAGCCGCTGGGCTGCCAGTTCAAAGGTGGTGCGGGTGCGGGTGGAGTTCTCGAAGAACACATTGCAGATGGTCTTGCCGCGCAGCAGCGGGACCTTCTTCACCGCGCGGCCGCCGACTTCAAGGAACGAGTCGGCGGTGTCGAGGATTTCGGTGAGCAGTTCGCGGGGCAAACCGTCGAGGGACAAGAAATGTTGCAACTGGCCCTGAGCATTGAGCTGCAGCGGGCGCTTGGCATCTAGAGGCGTCATCGCGGGGACTCTGTACAAGGCGGTTTAAAGGGCAAGGTCTTGCAGTTCGAGTTCGAGCGGCGTGGGACCGGACAATTTTACCCGCTGCCGGGCTTGCAAAGACAGTGTTGCACCTACGACATCCGGGCTGATCGGCAATTCGCCAGCATCCAGGTCCAGCAGGCAGACCAACGTAATGCTGGCCGGGCGGCCGTAATCGAACAGTTCGTTCATGGCGGCGCGTATGGTACGGCCGCTCATCAGGACGTCATCGATCAGGATCAGGTGCTGGCCCTCAACCTCGAATGGCAGGGCCGAAGGTTGCACCTGTGGGTGCAGGCCGTTCTGGCTGAAGTCGTCGCGGTAGAAGGACACGTCCAGCGTACCCAGGGGCGAATCGCTGCCCAGTTCTTCCAGTAACGCCTGGGCTACCCAGACACCGCCGGTGCGGATGCCGATAAAGCGCGGTTCGCTGATGCCGCGGTGTTCCAGGTGCGCCTTGAGGCGTAATGCCATCTGGCTGATCAGTTCGGCGGGATTGGGCAGGCTCATGGGGGCTCCTTTTTAAGTGTGTAGGCGCAAGCTTGCTCGCGAAAAACTCATGGGTACCGCGTTCATCCAGCCTTCACGCGGTATCGTTAACGTTCTTCGCGGGCAAGCCCGCTCCCACAGGATCGCGGCGGGTCAGGATTCAAATAAAGCGGTGTTTTCATCCAGCCAACCCTGCAACAGCAAGGCGGCGGCGATGGCGTCCACGGGGTTGTCGCGGTAACTGCCCTTCTGCCCGCCGCGGTCACGACGCTCACCCTTGGCTTCAAAGGTGGTCAGGCGCTCATCGTGGGTATAGAAGGGCAGGTTGTAGCGGCCATTGAGGCGGCGCGCGAATTTTTCGGCGCGCAGGCACATGTCGCTGGGGGTGCCATCCATGTTCAGAGGCAGGCCGACCACCACAGCGTCGGGCTTCCACTCTTTGATAAGGGCTTCAACCTGGTTCCAGTCCGGTATGCCGTTCTGGGCCTTCAAGGTGCACAGCTCGCGGGCCTGGCCGGTAATAACCTGGCCGACCGCTACGCCGATCTGTTTAGTGCCGTAGTCAAAACCCAGGATCAGACGCAAGGCCATCAGGCGTGCCCCGCCTGGCTGGTCAACAGGCTGAGGTTGACCCGCAGCTTGGCGGCGGCAGCATCAAGGCGCAGTTCGCTGGCGGTGTTGAACAGGATGTCGGCGTCGAATGGGCAGGTCAGCCAGGCATTGCTCGCCAGCTCGGCCTCCAGTTGCCCGGCTTCCCAACCGGCGTAGCCCAGGGTAATCAGGCTTTGCTCAGGGCCGACGCCATCGGCGATCGCGAACAGCACGTCCTGAGACGTGGACAGTGACACGCCCTCAAGATCCACCGTGGCCTGGTATTGCGGCCCGGTGGGGTGCAACACAAAGCCGCGATCGGTCTGCACCGGCCCGCCGATATAGATCGGCACATCCTGGCAGCGGGTCGGTGGGTCGAGTTCCGGGCGCAATTGCTCAAGGATATCGGCCAGGCTCAGCTCCTGTGGACGGTTGACCACCAGCCCCATGGCACCATTGGCCGTGTGCTCGACGATATAGGTCAAGGTCTGCGCAAAGTTCGGGTCGGCCATATGGGGCATGGCGATCAGGAATTGGTGCTTGAGGTAGGTCGGGCTGACGTTTTTCATGTCCGCTAGTGTGGCGTTGGAGGGGCGAACTGACAAGTGTAGGAGCGGTGTCAGTTGCTGGACAGCCGGTCGCCCTTGGCAAACTTCCAGGTGCGGATGATTTCCAGGCGGTCCACGTCATTCAAGTCGCCGCTGAACGGCGCAAAAGGCGCGGCCAGGCGCACGATGCGCTGGGCGGCCTGGTCCAGCAGCGGTTGGCCGGAGGACTCCAGCACCTGCACTTCATAGAGCGAACCGTCACGGTTGATCGATACCAGCAAGCGCAAGTTGCCATAAATCTGCTGACGCCGGGCTTCGTCCGGGTAATTGAGGTTGCCGATGCGCTCGACCTTCTTGCGCCACTCGTCCTTATACCAGGCGCCTTTGTCGCGCATGGTCGACGCGGCGTTCAGGCGGTAGATGCGCGGGCGCTTGGCATACAGCTGTTGTTCGTGGGCCAGTTCGGCTTCCAGGCTGGAAATTTCGTCGGACAGCGTCGAACTGTCGAAGGTTGGCGCGGGCTTCACCGGCTCGGGCTTGGGTTCAGTCCTGGTTTTTTCGCGCTGGGTCGGGGCCTTTTGCGGCTTGGGCGCAACGGTGGTCACGGCGGCCTTGGGCGTTGCCTGCTTGACCTCGGGCTTGGGCACCGGCGGCGGGGTGACCTTATTGACCTTGTTGTCCTGGAAGGGCGCTACTTCAGTGGTCTTGGGCACGGCTTTCTTGTCGAGCGTACCGCTGCCCTGCTGGTTGTCCTGGGCAAGAAAGTCGGCCTTTTCGGGCTTCTTCTCACTTTTGAACGTAGCGAGGGTGATTTCCAGGGTCTTGGTGATCTGCTTGGGCTCGACCATGGTGAAGCCCACGCCCAGCAACAAGGCGAGGTGAATCAATGCGGCGAGAAACAGGGTAAATCCGAGCCGATCAGCCGGGCGCACGCCTCTGTGGGTGAGTTCTGGGGGCAGATCGGACGGGAGTGTCATGACAAGAAAACCAACATCGCGCGTTTCACAGGTGGCGCATGATAACGCAATGTTGGTGTGTGTCCGGCTGTTCTATGTCACTTGGCTTGTAGCTTGCGCTCAATGGCGGCCATCAGCATTTCGCCGATGTTCGTGCCAAATGCATTGTCGATCTCGCGAATACAGGTAGGGCTGGTGACGTTGATTTCCGTGAGGTTCTCACCAATTACGTCGAGTCCGACAAACAGCAGACCTTTTTCGCGCAGGGTCGGGCCAACTTGAGCGGCGATCCAGCGGTCCTTGTCCGACAACGGCCGTGCTTCACCACGACCACCGGCCGCCAGGTTGCCACGGGTCTCGCCCGCTGCCGGGATGCGCGCCAGGCAGTAGTCCACCGGCTCGCCGTCGATCATCAGGATGCGCTTGTCGCCATCCTTGATCGCCGGCAGGTAAGCCTGGCCCATGATCTGCTGGGTGCCCAGCGCAGTCAGGGTTTCGAGGATCACCGACAGGTTCGGGTCGCCAGCGCGGTGGCGGAAGATCGAAGTGCCGCCCATGCCGTCCAGCGGTTTGAGGATCACATCGCCATGCTTGGCAGCGAATTCACGCAGTACATCGGCGCGGCGGCTGACCACGGTCGGCGGCGTGCACTGCGGGAACAGGGTGGCAAACAGCTTTTCATTGCAGTCGCGCAGGCTCTGCGGCTTGTTGACGATCAACACGCCGGCGCGTTCGGCCTGTTCCAGCAAGTAGGTGGAGTACACAAACTCCATGTCGAACGGCGGATCCTTGCGCATCAGGATCACATCGAGGTCGCTCAGGGGGCTGTCGATTTCATCCGAAAGCTCGAACCATTTCTCGGGGTTGGCGAATACCTGCAACGGACGCATCCGCGCCCGCGCCTCGCCGTCGCCCTGGTACAGGTCGCGCTGTTCCATATAGAACAACGTCCAGCCGCGGGCCTGGGCGGCCAGGAGCATGGCCAGCGAGCTGTCCTTTTTATAGGAAATGCTGGCGATAGGGTCCATGACAATGCCGACGCGAACGCTCATGGGGGGTTTCCTCTAGCAAATTAGGGCGCATAAAAGTGGCGTCAGAGTGGCGCTGTGGTTGTTGTGGGTCAAGGAAAAACCACCGGGTGGGTGCCTCGATAGATTGCGCCCGGAGACTGTGCTAAAAAGACTGCCACGGCGTAGCAGCCCTTGAATTCCAAGGCTTGCGGCGCTCATCCTGTGCAACATCAGGCAGTACACACCGAAAACCGATTCGCTGTGGCGATGGTAGAGCAGATATGGAACAGCATTCCAACGCCTTGAGAGTGATGGTGATCGACGATTCGAAAACGATCCGCCGCACCGCCGAGACACTGTTGAAGAACATGGGGTGCGAGGTCATCACCGCCATCGACGGTTTCGATGCCCTGGCGCGGATTGTGGATCATCACCCGCACATTATCTTTGTCGACATCATGATGCCGCGCCTGGATGGCTACCAGACCTGCGCCCTGGTGAAGAACAACCCGGCGTTCAAGGCGATCCCGGTGATCATGTTGTCCTCCAGGGATGGCCTGTTCGACAAGGCCAAGGGGCGCATCGTGGGTGTCGATCAATTTTTGACCAAGCCTTTCAGCAAGGAAGAACTGCTGGGTGCGATCAAGGCCTATGTGCCTGCCTTCGCCGCAGTAGAACAAGCACACTGACGCCACCTCACAAGGGCCGGCGCCGACCAATGTAGTGGGGAAAACCATGGCACGTGTTCTGATCGTCGACGACTCGCCGACCGAAATGTACAAACTGACCGGCATGCTGGAAAAGCACGGCCATCAAGTCCTGAAAGCCGAAAACGGCGCGGACGGCGTAGCGCTGGCTCGTCAGGAAAAGCCCGACGCCGTGTTGATGGACATCGTGATGCCGGGCCTCAACGGCTTCCAGGCCACCCGCCAGTTGTCCAAGGAGCCGGAAACCAACGGTATTCCGATCATCATCATCACCACCAAGGACCAGGAAACCGACAAGATCTGGGGTGCACGCCAGGGCGCCAAGGATTACCTGACCAAGCCGGTGGACGAAGACACACTGATCGCCACCCTGAACAAGGTACTGGCCGGCTAAAGGCTCGCGATCATGACCGAGTCGCAAACCGCCTTCGAGCTGCTGCTGGACATCGACCGCCGTTGCCGCCTGCTGGCCGCCGACCTGCCGTCCCAGGAAACCCGCCTGCAACGCTGGAGCGGTATCGGCTTTCGCCTGGGGCCACACTGGTACGTGGCGCCCATGGGCGAGGTCGCCGAGGTGTTGCATGAACCGCGCTGCACCTTGATGCCGGGGGTCAAACCCTGGGTCAAGGGCGTGGCCAACCTGCGCGGGCGCTTGCTGCCGGTGCTGGACCTGGGCGGTTTCCTTGGCCTTGAGTTATCCAAGGCGCGCAAGCAAAGGCGGGTGCTGGTCGTGGAGTTCAATGACGTGTTTGTCGGGCTGCTGGTAGACGAAGTGGTCGGTATGCAGCACTTCCCATTGGATGCCTGGATGGCCAGCACCGCGTCCGGCGCGCCGTTTATCCAGGGCCAGTTCGACGGCGGCCCGCAGTGGCAAGTCTTCAGCCCCTTCGCTTTGGCCCAGGCCCCTGGCTTCATGGATGTCGCCGCATGAGCACCGTTACTACGCCCAAACCCCAGGCCGCTTCGCGCAGCCGTTCGCAGATCATTGTGCTGTTTATCGCCTTGATCGTGTTCATCATGTTGCTGTTCGCCAACTTTGCGTACCTCAACACCCAGTCCACCTACGACAAGCAGTACATCGGCCACGCCGGTGAGCTGCGCGTGCTGTCCCAGCGCATTGCCAAGAACGCCACCGAAGCCGCCGCCGGCAAGGCCGCCGCGTTCAAGCTGCTGGGCGAGGCGCGCAACGATTTTGCCCAGCGCTGGGGCTACCTGAAAAAGGGTGATCCGCAAACCGGCTTGCCCGCCGCACCCAGCGCGGTGCGCGCCGAAATGCGTGCCGTGCAGACCGACTGGGAAGCGCTGCTGAAAAACACCGATGCGATCCTCGCCAGCGAGCAGACCGTTCTGTCCCTGCACCAGGTGGCTGCGACCCTGGCCGAAACCGTGCCGCAACTGCAAATGGAGTCGGAAAAAGTCGTCGATATCCTGCTGCAACGCGGCGCCCCGGCCAGCCAGGTGGCGTTGGCCCAGCGCCAGTCGCTGCTGGCCGAACGGATCCTGGGGGCGGTCAACACCGTGCTTGCGGGCGATGAAACCGCCGTGCAGGCCGCCGATGCCTTCGGTCGCGACGCCAACCGTTTTGGCGTGGTGCTCAACGGTATGCTCAACGGCAACCCCGGGCTGCGTATCACTCAGGTCGAAGACCCTGACGCCCGTACGCGGCTGATGGAGATTGCCGAGCTGTTCGAGTTTGTCTCAGGCTCCGTGGATGAAATCCTCGAAACCTCGCCGCAGTTGTTCCAGGTGCGGGCTTCGGCGAGCCATATCTTCAACCTGTCGCAAACCCTGCTTGATGAAGCCTCGCACCTGGCCACCGGTTTTGAAAACCTCGCCGGCGGGCGCAGTTTCGACACCATCGGCGGCTATCTGCTGGGCCTGCTGGCGCTGGCCTCGATCATCCTGATCGGCTTGGTGATGGTGCGCGAGACCAACCGCCAACTGCGTGAAACCGCCGAGAAGAACGAGCGCAATCAGAACGCGATCATGCGCCTGCTGGATGAAATCGAAGACCTGGCCGACGGCGACCTCACTGTCACCGCCTCGGTTACCGAAGACTTCACCGGCACCATCGCCGATTCGATCAACTATTCCGTGGATCAATTGCGTGACCTGGTCGCCACCATCAACCTGACGGCCGGGCAAGTCGCCGGTGCGGTGCAAGACACTCAGGCCACCGCCATGCACCTGGCCCAGGCGTCGGAACATCAAGCGCAGCAGATTGCCGAAGCGTCTACCGCGATCAACCAGATGGCGCAGTCGATCGACCAGGTATCGGCCAACGCCGCCGAGTCCTCAGCGGTGGCAGAGCGCTCGGTTGAGATCGCCAACAAAGGCAACGAGGTGGTGCACAACACCATCCATGGCATGGACAACATTCGCGAACAGATCCAGGACACCGCCAAGCGCATCAAGCGCCTGGGCGAGTCATCCCAGGAAATTGGCGACATCGTCAGCCTGATCGACGACATTGCCGACCAGACCAATATCCTCGCCCTCAACGCCGCGATCCAGGCCAGCATGGCAGGCGATGCCGGGCGCGGTTTTGCGGTGGTGGCCGATGAGGTGCAACGCCTGGCCGAGCGCTCGTCGGCGGCCACCCGGCAGATCGAAACTCTGGTGCGGGCGATCCAGGCCGACACCAACGAAGCAGTGATCTCCATGGAGCAGACCACCACCGAGGTGGTGCGCGGCGCACGCCTGGCCCAGGATGCCGGGGTCGCGCTGGAAGAGATCGAAGGCGTGTCGAAAACCCTGGCGGCGCTGATCCAGAGCATTTCCAATGCGGCGCAGCAGCAGACGTCTTCGGCCGGGCAGATTTCCCTGACCATGAATGTGATCCAGCAGATCACCACACAGACGTCGTCGGGGTCGACCGCGACCGCCGAGAGCATTGGTAACCTGGCGAAGATGGCCAGTCAGTTGCGCAGGTCGGTGTCGGGTTTCACCTTGCCGCCACCCAAACAGGTGGACGATTGAAATACGACCTGAAGAACGCCACAGTCCAATTGTGGGAGCTCCATTGTTTGTGAGATACCAGCAACCCACGAATTCTAAGCGGAGCAGTTATGGTTGATCGGCACGACTACGTGGCCCTCGAATGGGTCAAGGGCGACATTGCCGAAACCCTGAAACAGGCCCGTTCGGCGCTGGACGCTTACGTTGAAACCGGCGACGGCGACACCCTCGACAATTGCCTGGCCGGGATCCACCAGGTGCATGGCGCGCTGCAAATGGTCGAGTTCTACGGCGCGGCGCTGTTGGCCGAAGAGATCGAGGAACTGGCCCTGGCGCTCCAGACCGGTCGCGTCAGCCAGCGCGAAGAAAGCATCCGCCTGCTGCAACAGGCCCTCGGCCAGTTGCCGCTGTACCTGGATCGCGTACACAGCGCCCGCCGCGACCTGCCGCTGGTGGTACTGCCGCTGCTCAACGACCTGCGCACTGCGCGGGGTGAAAGCCTGTTGTCTGAAACCAGCCTGTTCAGCCCGCAACTGCTGTCGATCGCGCCGCTGCCTGATGAAACACTGGCCCAACGAGCAACGCCGCAGTTGCATGAGCAGTTGCGCCAATGGCACCCCTTGCTGCAACAAGCCCTCGCCGGGTTGCTGCGTGAAGACCACGGCCCGAGCAACCTGGAAGACATGGCGCGGGTGTTCGCACGCCTTGAGGCGTTGTGCCAGGGCGCGCCGTTGTTACCGCTGTGGCAGGTGGCGTCGGCACTGGTCGAGGGCATGTTGACCGGCGTGGTCGCCAACAGCCCGGCGCTGCGCAGCCTGCTCAAGGCCAGCGGCAAACAACTCAAGCGCCTGCTGGCCCAGGGCATTGACGGCATCAATCAGCCTGCGCCGGATGAGCTGCTCAAAAGCCTGTTGTTTTACGTGGCCAAAGTCACCCGGCCGACGCCGCGCATGCAAAGCCTTAAAGAGCGCTATGGCCTGGATGAAGCTTTGCCCGACAGCGCCGTGGTCGACGCCGAGCGTGCGCGCATGGCCGGGCCGGACCGCAATGCCATGGGGTCGGTGCTCGGTGCCTTGTGTGAGGAGCTGGTGCGGGTCAAGGAGCGCCTCGATCTGTTCGTACGCAGCGACCGCCAGCACATCGACGAACTCGACGCACTGCTGGCGCCCCTGCGGCAGATCGCCGACACCCTCGCCGTACTGGGTTTTGGCCAGCCGCGCAAAGTGATCATCGACCAGTTGGCCGTCGTGCTGAGCCTGGCCCAGGGGCAACGCGAACCCAATGACGCGGTGCTGATGGACGTGGCAGGCGCGTTGCTCTACGTCGAAGCCACGCTGGCGGGCATGATCGGCACGGTGGAGCCGCAAAGCCGCGAAGAAAGCCGGCTGCCCACCACCGACCTGACCCAGATTCATCAGTTGGTGATTGCTGAATCCTGCCAGTGCCTCAAACAAGCCAAGGAACTGGTGATCGACTGCATCGAAGCCCATTGGGACCGCCAGCGCCTGGAATCCTTGCCGCAATTGCTGAGCCAGGTGCGTGGCGCGCTGGCGATGATCCCTTTGCCGCGTGCGGCGAGCCTGATGCGCGGCTGCACCGATTATGTCGACGAGCAGTTGATGATCAGCGACGTCGCGCCTTCGCCGGTGCAACTGGAGCAGTTCGCCGATGTGATCAGCAGCCTGGAGTATTACCTGGAACGCATGCTCCAAGACCCTGACGCCGCTGGCGAGCGTGTGCTGGAGCGGGCCACCCAAAGCCTGGCGGCGCTGGGTTATCTGCCGGCCGAAAAACCCTGGCGCCAGGCATTGGTCGCGCCCGATGGCGCACTGTCGACCGAACAGGCACCGAGCCAATCCCAATTTGACGCACTGGCAAGCCCCACGTCAGGCCTTAATCCTCCGGCCCTGCAACGCCCCGGCAGTCTGCTGCCACCGCCGGCGGGTGAAGAGCCGATTGACGATGAGCTGCGCGAAGTCTTCCTCGAAGAAACCGACGAAGTTCTCGACGTGCTGCACCGCAACCTGCCCAACAGTGCGGACAAAACCGCCCAGGGCGAAATGCGCCGTGCCTTCCATACGTTGAAGGGCAGCGGTCGCATGGTCCGTGCCCTGGTGCTGGCCGAACTGGCCTGGGCCGTGGAAAACCTGCTCAACCGTGTGTTGGAACGCAGCGTCGCCCTTGGCGCCGAGGTGCAGCAGGTGCTGGATGAGGCCGTGGCTGTGCTGCCGGAATTGATCGCCGATTTTGCCATCGACGACCAACGCCAGCGCGACGAAGTCGACGCCCTGGCCGCCCGCGCCCATGCCTTGGCCAGTGGCGCGGCAACAACCGCTGGCGAGCCCCATGACCCGATGCTGATGGAGATCTTCCGCAACGAAGCCCAGAGCCATCTGGACAGCCTCAACCACTTCCTGCACCACGCCGCCGAACAGGTGCCGTTGCAGGTCAGTGATGAACTGCAACGCGCCCTGCATACGCTCAAGGGCAGTGCCTACATGGCCGGGGTGTTGCCCATCGCGGAACTGGCGCGCCCCCTCGACCACCTGACCCGCGAATACAAGGCCCATCGCTTGCCCCTGGACCTGGACGAAGTAGAGTTGCTGCTGGAAGCCGAAGGGCTGTTCCAGCGTGGCCTGCGCGACCTGGACAGCGATCCCCTGGCACCCATCCAGGGCGCAGCGGATCTGATCAGACGCACCCAAAGCCTGTTGGACCAGCAGCTTGCAGCGCTGCTCGAAGCCCCTGGCAGCGGCCTGCCGATCAAGCGCGATCGGCATCTGATCACCAACTTCCTGGCCCAGGGCATGGACATTCTGCTCGACGCCGACAACCTGTTGCGCCGCTGGCAGCAACATCCCGGCGAACGCCAGGAACTGACCGCCTTGCTGGATGAGCTGACCACCTTGGGGGAGGGCGCGCACATCGCCGACCTGCACGCTATCGACGCGTTGTGCGAGGCCTTGCTCGACCTGTATGGCGCTGTGGAAGAAAGCAGCCTGGCGGTCAGCGAGCGGTTTTTCCATGAGGCGGAACAGGCCCATGAGGCGCTGATCAACATGCTCGACCAACTGGCTGCCGGCCAGGAAATCAGCCCGGCACCTGCGCGGGTACAAGCCTTGCACGCGTTGCTGGATAACGCGCTGGACCCGTCCGCCACCGGCCTGATCAAAAGCGACGGCAGCCGCGCCCTGAGCATTTCGGAACTGGGTGCTGCCACTGCGCAGTTGGATCAGCAAACAGCCATGGATGATGAGATTGTCGACATCTTTCTTGAGGAGGCCGTCGATATCCTCGACAGTGCCGGGCAGTCCCTCAAGCGCTGGTTGCTGGAGCCCGAAAGCGCCGCGCCGTTGTCCTCACTGCAACGGGACCTGCACACCCTCAAGGGCGGTGCGCGCATGGCCGAAATCGACCCGGTGGGCGACTTGGCCCATGAGCTGGAGTGCCTGTACGAGGGCCTGGTGGACCGCCGCTACAGTTACACCCCCGAGCTGTCCCAGGTGCTGATGGCCAGCCACGAACGGTTGGCTTTGCAACTGGAAGAACTACAACAGCAGCAGCCTTTGAGCGACGCTGCCGAGCTGATCGCCAAACTGCGTGAGCTGCGCCAGAACAGCGCGCCGGCGACTCCGGCTGCGGCGGCGCCGGCCTCGGGTGCAGACCCTGAATTGCTGGATATCTTCCTCGAAGAGGCCGCCGATATCCTCGACAGTTCAGGCAGCGCGTTGCTGCGCTGGCAGGCCGAGCCGGGCAACCGCCAGGAAGTCGAAACCCTGCTGCGTGACCTGCACACCCTCAAGGGCGGGGCGCGCATGGTAGAGATCGGGCCGATTGGCGATTTGGCCCATGAGCTGGAGTTTCTCTACGAGGGGCTATCCGCCGGGTTGCTGGCGCCGACCCCAGAGCTGTTTGCGCTGCTGCAAGGTTGCCATGATCGTTTGGCACAGATGGTCGACGCCGTAGCGGATGGGCTGCCGGTGGGGGCGGTGGACAAACTTATCGAGCGCATCAAAAGCCTGGTGCACCCCAGTGTAGAGCCGGTGGTGCCCGTGGCGTTGCCTGCGGGCAAGGCTGAAGCGGCGGTCGACCCCGCTGCAGACATGGTGAAAATCTCCGCCGAACTGCTCGACGACCTGGTTAACCTCGCCGGTGAAACCTCGATTTTCCGTGGCCGTATCGAGCAGCAAGTCAACGATGCGCGCATTGCATTGAATGAAGTGCAAACCACCATCGAGCGGATGCGCGATCAATTGCGCCGGCTCGACAGCGAAACCCAGGGGCGCCTGCTCAGTCGTCAGCAGGCCGAGGCCGAACGCCTGGGCTACGAAGAGTTTGACCCACTGGAAATGGATCGCCATTCGCAGTTGCAGCAGCTGTCCCGCGCGCTGTCCGAATCGGCCTCCGACCTGCTCGACCTCAAGGACACCCTGGAGCAGCGCCATCAGGATGCCCACGATTTGCTCCAGCAACAGGCGCGCATCAACACCGAATTGCAGGAGGGCCTGATGCGCACGCGCATGGTGCCTTTCGAGCGGATGCTGCCACGCCTCAAGCGCATCGTGCGCCAAGTGGCGCAAGAGCTGGGCAAGGACGTGGAGTTCATCGTCGGCAATGCCGAAGGCGAGATGGACCGCAACGTGCTCGAACGCATGGCGGCGCCACTGGAACATATGCTGCGCAATGCCGTCGACCACGGTCTGGAATCGCGTGAGGTGCGGTTGCAGGCGGGCAAGCCGGAAAAGGGGCGCATTACCCTGGACCTGACCCACGAAGGCGGCGACATCGTCTTCGACATGCGTGACGACGGCGCCGGCGTGCCCCTTGAAGCGGTGCGGCGCAAGGCGATCAAGCGCGGCCTGCTCGGCCCGGATCAAACCATCAGCGACCGCGACGTGCTGCAGTTCATCCTGCAGCCGGGCTTTTCCACGGCAGAAAAAATCACCCAGATCTCCGGGCGTGGCGTGGGCATGGACGTGGTGCACGAAGAAGTGCGTCAACTCGGCGGCTCGATGGTGATCGACTCGACCCCAGGCGTGGGCGTGCACTTTCGTATTCGCCTGCCGTTTACCGTGTCGGTCAACCGTGCGTTGATGGTGCAATGCGCAGACGACCAGTACGCGATCCCCCTCAACACCCTCGAAGGCCTGGTGCGCGTACTGCCACATGAACTGGCCGGGCACTACCAGCAAGACCCGCCGCATTATGAATACGCCGGCCAGCGCTACGAGTTGTTTTACCTGGGGGATCTGCTGCACACCGTCAGCCGCCCGAAACTTCTAGGCCAATACCAACCGCTGCCGGTGTTGCTGGTGCATTGCAATGAACGGCGCGTAGCGGTGCATGTGGACGCCATGGCCGGCACTCGCGAGATCGTGGTCAAGGGTCTGGGGCCGCAGTTTGCCGGGGTACAGGGCGTGCCCGGTGCGACCATCCTCGGTGATGGCCGCGTGGTGTTGATCATTGACCTGCTCGCGCATATCCGCGCCCGCCAACCGGCCTTGCCGGCCCAGGCAGTGGATGTGCCACTGGTCCTCAACGACCCGCTGAAAAAACGCCCGCTGCTGGTACTGGTGGTGGACGACTCGGTCACCGTACGCAAAGTCACCAGCCGCCTGCTGGAGCGCAACGGCATGAACGTGCTCACCGCCAAGGACGGCATTGATGCCCTCGCCGTACTTGAAGAACACACCCCGGACCTGATGCTGCTCGACATCGAAATGCCGCGCATGGACGGCTTCGAAGTGGCTATCCAGATCCGCAATGACCCGCGCCTGATGCGCCTGCCGATTATCATGATCACCTCGCGCACCGGCCAGAAACACCGCGACCGCGCCATGGCCATTGGCGTCAACGACTACCTCGGCAAGCCGTACCAGGAGTCGGTGCTGCTGGAAAGCATCGCCTACTGGAGCAAGTCCCATGCTTGACCACCGCGCCAGCCAACTCACCGGCTTGCTGCTGCCCTTGGCCGACCGCTACCTGGTGCTGCCCAACGTCGCCATCGCCGAGCTGATCGACTTCCAGCGCGGCGAACCGGCCAGCGATGCGCCGCCGTGGTACCTGCGGCAAGTGACCTGGCGTGATCGGCAAATCCCCTTGATCAGCTTTGAAGCCGTGTGCGGTGAAGCCAGCGTGACCGGCGAACGTTCCCGGATCGTAGTGTTGAATGCCTTGGGTGGAAGGCCGACGTTGAAGTTTATTGCGCTGGTGATCCAAGGCATTCCCCGCTCTTACAAGCTCGATAGCGAATTGAGCTATGTGGACGTGCCGCTGTGCCCACTGGAACTGGCGGCGGTGCAGGTGGGCGAGCAGGTGGCGAAGGTGCCGGATTTGATGGGGCTTGAAGCGTTGTTGGTAGAGTCCGGTCTGGCCTGATCCTAAGTCTTGTGAAATTCCAATGTGGGAGCTGGCTTGCCTGCGATGGCGGCTTGTCAGTCACTGCATCAACAACTGACCCACCGCTATCGCAGGCAAGCCAGCTCCCACACTGAATTGTGCTTGGCCCAAGATCTCAATCAATGCGCGCAAACCGCTCAATTACCGGTTGCTCCCGATGCTCGGCCTGCCATAAGTCGTAGGCACTTTGCATCGACAACCATAACTGGGCTTTACTCACGCCAGCCCGTTCCAACCGAACGGCAAGGTCCGGGCTGACCGGGGCGTGGCCATGCAAGATCCTTGAAAAAGTCTCGCGGGCGAAGCCAAGACGTCGCGCCATCTCGGTAATGGTGATGCCCAGGGCGGGGATCACATCTTCAAGCAATATTTCACCTGGGTGAGGTGGGTTGTGCATCGGCATGTTGGTACGTCCTTCGACTATGGGCATTCAACCGCGAAGGCTAGAAGGACCAGTTCCAAGCAACAACCCCAAAACGCTGTATGAAACTTCCTGCACGCACTTCGACATAAAAGGCTTCGGATTTTTCCTGCAAGATTTTGAGCCGTGCATGAACTTGTGGTGAGAGGTCCGCACGCCTAGTCTTCGTCCCGTCATCGCAAAAAACGGTGACACGGACGTGCAAGTCCGACGAAACTGTTTAGGCGTATGAACGCCCAGCCATCCAACGGGCGTTTTTTGTGCTCGCTGCTTTATGGCGGCTGCGCGCAGGAGGTCTTCGGACCTGCTGGGTGTCCTAAACAGGCCCGGTCTTGCACACCTGCGCACGGTCGCCACCCTCATTCGCGTGCAAGCGAACGGTGGCGCTCCTTACTGACTGTTTAGGAGTTTCATCATGATCAAACCTACCCCCAATCCACCCCTCTTCACCGTAAACCCCCACCAAAACACCGAAACCCTGCTGGTCAACGCCAGCGAAACCCTGTCCTCCCTCAACGCACTCACCTGCAACCTGGCTTTCGACCTGGACACTTCCCAGCGCGCCGTCATGCTCGGGATTCAGCAAATGGCAGAGCTAGGACAGCTATTGGTGGATCAAGCACTGGAACAGATATCCCCCTTCTCAGCGGCTTAAAACTTGATCGTTCCCAAAAAGGGACCTATCGTTCCCTTTTTGGGACTCATTGGCCGCTGCCATGCACACCTTGCCGCTCAGTACTGCGCTCTTCACGGTCACCCAGCAAAAAGTGCTGGGCCTGCTTTTCGGCAAGCCCGACCAAAGCTTTTTCACCAATGAAATTGCCCGGTGGGCCCAGGTGGGTAAGGGTAGCCTCACCCGAGAGTTGGAGCGTTTGCAGTTGGCGGGCATCTTGAACATGACGCGCCAAGGCAACCAGACTCACTACCAAGCCAACCCTCAGTGCCCGATTTACTCGGAACTGTTGGCTATCGTGCGTAAGACGCTGAGCCTGGACGAGCCATTGCGCAATGCACTGGCACCGTTTGCCGAGCAGATCACCTGGGCGTTTATCTACGGTTCCATCGCCAAGGGTGAGGCGCACTCATCCAGTGACATAGATCTGATGCTGATCGGTCAAAGCCTCAACTACAGTGAAGTCATGGAGCAACTCATACCGCTGGAAGAGCAACTGGGTCGCACCATCAACCCGACGCTGTACACCCCTGAAGACTGGATCGGTAAATGGAATGCCGGGAACAGTTTCGTGCAGCGGGTAGTGCAGCAGGACAAGATCAATCTGTTAGGGGGCAACCCTCTGGAATCCACGGATGGACAGCAAGGCAAACCTGGAGAATCTGCAACGTAGTGGTGGCTTGAAGGCTGAGCCGCCGGATCGCAAGGAGTGTGACGGGCTGATGCGTTCAGCTCGTGATCGATTGAAGGACGCCGCAACCCCACAGCTATCATTCGCCAGCCGTTTCGATCTGGCTTACAACGCCGCCCATGCTATCGCCCTCACGGCTTTGCGCTTGCAAGGCTATCGTTCTGACAAACGCTATCTGGTCTTTCAATGTCTGGTTCACACCCTCGACGCGAGCAAGGTGCAGGTGCGGTTGTTGGCGTTGTGTCATGAGCGTCGCAACCTGGCGGAATACGAAGGGTATATGGATGAGGATGAGGCCCTGCTAAGCCAGTTGATCGATAGCGCGACGGTATTGATGCTCAACGTGCAAGATTTGTTGGCTAGCCTTGATCAGAGATAGCGCGGTTCGTTCGGTCCCACACAGGGACTGCTATCTGACAGGCGCTACTGAGCAAATGTGGGAGGGACGGTGCGCCGATTCGACTTGCCGCCGATAGCGTTGTATCAACCAAAATTTAATAGCTGACCCAGCGCAATCGGAAGCAAGTCGAATCGGCGCACCGCCCCTCCCATATTTTGATCTTCATTACTCCAGGCGTAACGGTCTGCCGCTGAGCTTGATTGATAGCACCTAAATTCACTCCTAAGGTACAGCCCCACGACAGCAAACCCCGTGGAGCGACCATGACAACAACCATCACCCCCGACTCGCGCTGGACGCGGCGGCGCGACGAGAAGCAGCGGCGGCTCGGGCTGGTCAAACAGTATGCAGACGGGGCGGTGTTGCCCAGCGACAGGATCGTCGAGGCCCTGGAAGCGCTGATCCTCCCCGGCGACCGCGTGGTGCTGGAGGGCAACAACCAGAAGCAGGCCGACTTTCTCTCGCGCTCCCTGGCCAAGGCTGACCCGGCCAAGCTCCACGATTTGCACATGATCATGCCCAGTGTCGGGCGCGCCGAGCACTTGGACTTGTTCGAGAAAGGCATCGCCCGCAAGCTCGACTTTTCCTTCGCCGGCACTCAATCCCTGCGCATCAGCCAGTTGCTGGAAGACGGCCTGCTGGAAATCGGCGCGATCCATACCTACATCGAACTCTATGCGCGCCTGGTGGTGGACCTGATCCCCAACGTGGTGCTCTCGGCCGGCTTCATGGCCGACCGCGCCGGCAATATCTACACCGGCGCCAGCACCGAAGACACCCCGGCGCTGATCGAACCCGCCGCGTTCAGCGATGGCATCGTCATTGTGCAGGTCAACCAGTTGGTGGACGACGTCACCGACTTGCCCCGTGTGGACATCCCCGCAAGCTGGGTGGATTTCGTGGTGGTGGCCGACAAGCCTTTCTACATCGAACCGCTGTTCACCCGCGACCCGCGCCATATCAAGCCGGTGCATGTGCTGATGGCGATGATGGCGATCCGTGGCATCTACGAAAAACACAATGTGCAGTCGCTCAACCATGGCATCGGCTTCAACACCGCCGCCATCGAATTGATCCTGCCCACCTACGGCGAATCCCTGGGTCTGAAGGGCAAGATCTGCCGCAACTGGACCCTCAACCCACACCCCACGTTGATCCCGGCGATTGAAAGCGGTTGGGTCGAGAGCGTGCATTGCTTCGGCACCGAGCTGGGCATGGAAAACTACATCGCCGCCCGCCCGGATGTGTTCTTCACCGGCCGCGATGGCTCGATGCGCTCCAATCGCATGTTCTGCCAACTGGCCGGCCAGTACGCGGTGGACCTGTTTATCGGCGCCACCCTGCAAGTGGATGGCGATGGGCATTCCAGCACCGTGACCCGTGGCCGCCTTGCCGGTTTCGGTGGTGCGCCGAACATGGGCCACGACCCACGTGGTCGTCGGCACGGCACACCGGCCTGGCTGGATATGCGCCATGACGATGCGCCCGAGGCCTTGCTTGAGCGCGGCAAAAAACTTGTGGTGCAAATGGTCGAGACCTTCCAGGAGGGCGGCAAACCGACCTTTGTCGACACCCTCGACGCGGTGGAAGTGGCACGTAAAAGCGGCATGCCGCTGGCGCCGATCATGATCTACGGCGACGACGTTACCCACTTGCTCACCGAAGAAGGCATCGCCTACCTCTACAAGGCGCGCTCCCTGGAAGAGCGCCAGGCAATGATCGCTGCCGTCGCCGGGGTGACGGCAATCGGTATGCGCCATAACCCCAAGGACACCGCCCGTATGCGTCGCGAAGGCTTGATCGCCTTGCCCGAAGACTTGGGTATCCGCCGCACCGATGCCACCCGCGAATTGTTGGCCGCCAAGAGTGTGGCCGACCTGGTGGAGTGGTCCGGTGGCTTGTACAACCCGCCCGCCAAATTCAGGAGCTGGTAAATGCGCGCTCTAAAACAGCATGAATTGAGCCTGGCCGATCGCCTGGCGGATATGGCCGTCGACGCGCTGATCGATGAAGCGGATTTGTCGCCTAAACCCGCCTTGGTAGACCGGCGCGGCAACGGCGCCCACAGCGATTTGCACCTGGGCCTGATGCACGCCTCGGCGCTGTCGTTGTGGCCGATGTTCAAGGAAATGGCCGAGGCCGTCCTTGAATTTGGTGAAGTCGGTGTACCCCTGCGTGAAGCGCTCGGCCGTATAGGTCGCGAGGGCGAGCAAGCGATGCTCATTACCACTCATGGTGTAAATACTCATCGCGGTGCGATCTGGGCCCTTGGTTTGCTCACCGCAGCAGCGGCCCTGCAACCACGCGCCGTAACCCTGACCGCGGCCAAACTAGCTCTGCTCGAAGACCGCTTCGCGCCGCAACCACTAAGCCACGGCGCACAGGTCGCCCAGCGCTACGGCGCACGCGGTGCCCGTGAAGAAGCGCAACTGGGCTTCCCCGCTGTGATGCAACGCGGCCTGCCGCAACTGCATAAAAGCCGCGGGCAAAACGCCGGTGAGCAGAATGCCCGCCTGGATGCCTTGCTCGCGATCATGACCGAGCTGGCCGACACCTGCGTGCTCTACCGCGCCGGCACTGAAGGCCTCCAAGCCATGCAGCAAGGCGCCCAGGCCGTGCTCGACGCTGGCGGTAGCGCAACCCTCGCGGGCCGTCGCCAACTGCACGCACTGGACCAGCAACTCCTGGCCCTGAATGCCTCCCCTGGCGGCGCTGCCGACTTGCTCGCCGCCTGCCTGTTTATCGACCGCCTCGACGGAGCGTTGTGATGGAAACCTTATCCTTTGAATTCCCCGCGGGCCAGCCGCCAAAAGGCCGCGCGCTGGTGGGTTGCGTCGGTTCGGGCGACCTCGAAGTGCTGCTGGAGCCGGGCACTCCCGGCACGCTGACCATCCAAGTGCAGACCTCGGTCAACGGCGCCGAGCAACGTTGGCAGCACCTGTTCGAACGCATCTTCCAGGAGCAGACGCCACCTGCCTTGAACATCGATATCCACGATTTCGGCGCCACCCCCGGCGTGGTGCGTTTGCGCCTGGAGCAAGGTTTCGAGGAGGTCGGCCATGACTGATTTGCTCAACAAACACAGCTTCGTCGAACTCGGTGCGCGGCAGCGCGCCAAGGCGTTGTTGGATGCTGGCACTTATCGTGAACTGATCGACCCGTTCCAACGGGTCATGTCGCCGTGGCTCAGCCGCCAGGGCGTAGTGCCCCAGGCGGATGACGGTGTGGTGATTGCCAAGGGCAGCATCGGCGGTTTGCCGGTAGTGGTCGCCGCTATCGAGGGCAATTTCCAAGGCGGCAGCCTCGGTGAAGTCGGTGGCGCAAAAATCGCGGGGGCACTGGAACTGGCTGCCGAAGACAACCGCAACGGCATCCCGACCCGCGCCGTGCTGCTGCTGGAGACCGGTGGGGTGCGCTTGCAGGAAGCCAACCTGGGCCTTGCCGCGATTGCCGATATTCACGCGGCGATAGTCGACCTGCGCCAGTATCAGCCGGTGATCGGCGTGGTGGCGGGCAGTGTCGGCTGCTTTGGGGGCATGTCCATCGCGGCCGGGTTGTGCAGTTACCTGGTGGTCACCCGCGAAGCGCGCCTGGGGCTGAACGGACCGCAGGTGATCGAACAGGAGGCCGGGCTGGAAGAATACGACTCCCGCGACCGCCCGTTTATCTGGAGCCTCACCGGCGGCGAACAACGTTTCAACAGTGGCTTGGCCGACCGTTACGTGGCGGACGATGTGGTGCAGATCCAGCAGACCGTGAGCGCGCTGTTGCAACACGGGGCGCCCGAACAACCCCGCAGCCGGCGCGCTGATTTCTACCTGGCGCGGCTGGCCGACCTCGACACAGCGGCGCAAATCGAGCCCGCGACGGTTCGCGCTCTGTATCAGGGAGAACGCCCATGAGAGGGTTACAGTGGTTCAATGCATTGAGCGCTGGCGCAGCACCCGTAGAGGGCTTGCCGGACTCATTGAAAGTCGCAGACGGCGTATTGGGTGAACAGGCGGTGCGCTTTATCGCCGTGGTCACCGACCCGAATAACCGCTTCCCGCGTGCGCGCAATGGCGAAGTCGGGTTGCTGGAAGGTTGGGGGCTAGCCAAGGCCGTCGATGAAGCCATCGTGACGGGTGACAAACGCCCCATCATCGCCATCGTCGATGTGCCCAGCCAAGCCTATGGTCGCCGTGAAGAAGCCCTCGGCATTCACCAGGCCCTGGCCGCCGCTGCCGACAGCTACGCTCGCGCACGCCTGGCCGGGCACCCGGTGATTGCACTGCTGGTGGGCAAGGCCATGTCTGGCGCATTCCTGGCCCACGGTTACCAGGCCAATCGCTTGATCGCCCTGCGCGACCCTGGGGTAATGGTGCACGCCATGGGCAAGGCTTCGGCCGCACGGGTGACCCTGCGCAGCGTCGAAGAACTCGAAGCCTTGGCCGCCAGTGTGCCGCCGATGGCCTATGACATCGACAGTTATGCCAGCCTGGGTTTGCTCTGGGAGACCTTGTCGGTGAGCCAGATTGAACAGCCGACAACGGACGATGTGGCGCGGGTCAGCGATTGCCTGGTGCAGGCGATCAAAGATGTCGTGCAACCCGATTTAAAAGGACGTCTCGGTGCGACTAATCGCACCGCCTCAAGCCATGTACGCCAACTGCTGCGGGAACAATGGTGAACGCCCATGACTTGCTCTGGGGCATGACCCCGGCGCACCTGCCTGCGGATGCTCCGGCCTGGGCGCGGGACGCGCTGAGCGCCGGCCATCCAGTAGTGGTGCGGCGCGCCATTACCGAAGCAGGTCAAGTGGCGGTTGGCGTACGTGGGCGTCTGCGTGAGCAGCGTTATGGGGCGGTGATGCCTGTTGCTGCGGTGCAACGGCGCGTGGCGCCCGAAGACTTGCGCCAGGTGATCTCGCCACGGGATTTACCGGCGCTGCGGGCGCTCGATCAACTGCGGCCAGTGTTGGCGCAGTATCACTGGGGCGTCAGCGGCAGCGCCGGATTTGAATTGGCGAGCGGCGTCGAAGCGTTGCATGCCATGAGTGATCTGGATTTGATCCTGCGCACCCCCGAACCGCTTGATCGCAACGCGGCGCGTGCATTGCTGGCGAAATTCGACACCGCACCGTGCGCCGTGGACCTGCAACTGCAAACCCCGTTTGGCGCTGTTGCCTTGCGCGAATGGGCCACAGGCTCACGCCGCGTACTGCTCAAAACCACTGGCGGCGCGCACCTTGTACTTGACCCCTGGCAGGCCGTGGCATGAGCAGCTTGTTGGTGTTTCCGGGGCAGGGTGCCCAGCGCGTGGGCATGCTCCAGGCGCTATCGGCCCAGGTTCTGGAAGAAGCCAGTGATGCCTTGGGTGAAGATGTTCGTCGGCTCGATTCGGCGCAAGCCTTGGCGAGCACGCGTGCGGTGCAACTGTGCCTGCTGATCGTCGGCGTTGCCCATGCCCAGCAGTTGCACCATACGCCTGACTACGTGGCGGGCCTGTCCATCGGCGCCTACCCGGCCGCCGTCATCGCCGGCGCCCTGGACTTCGCCGATGCGCTGAAACTGGTCAGCCTGCGTGGCGAGCTGATGCAACAGGCTTATCCACAAGGCTACGGCATGACCGCCCTGATCGGCCCCGATTTATCCACGGTTGAAGCCTTGCTGGCAGATATCCACAGCGCCGCAACTCCGGTGTATCTGGCCAATATCAACGCCGACAACCAGACCGTGATCGCCGGCAGCAATGAAGCGATGCAGCGTGTCGCCGAGCGCATCAAAGGCAACGGCGTCGCCAAGCGTCTGGCAGTGAGCGTGCCGTCCCACTGTGCGCTGCTGGAAGCGCCGGCCAAGGTGCTTGCCCAAGCGTTCGTCCCACTCAAGGCGCCGCGCATCACCTACCTGAGCAGCACCCGCGCGCGACCTATCCACAACCCTGAGCAACTGCGCGATGACCTGGCCTTCAACATGTGCCGCGTCGTCGACTGGCGCGGCACCGTGCAAGGCGCCTACGAGCGTGGCGTACGCCTGCAAATCGAACTGCCCCCGGGCGCGGTGCTCACTGGTCTGTCACGCCGCGTGTTCGAACAAGGCACGGTGATCGCCTGCGAAGGCGCACGCCTGGACACCTTGCAGGCCCTGCTGCAAGAGGAGGAGCGCCGCCACCGATGAAGCAACACCCAAGGCTTTCGAAGCACAACAACAACAATTTCGAACGAGCACTTTGAGGACAACAATCATGATTATCTACGGTGTGGCGTTTCTGGCGCTGTGCACGTTGGCCGGCCTGTTTGTCGGTGAACTGCTGGGCAAATGGATGGGTATCCCGGCTAACGTCGGCGGGGTGGGTATCGCCATGTTGCTGCTGATTGGCCTGGGCAGTTACCTCGGCAAGCGTGGCTTGTTTACCGGCAAGTCGGAGCAGGGCGTGAGCTTCTGGGCTGCGATTTATATCCCGATTGTGGTGGCGATGGCCGCCCAGCAAAACGTGTATGGCGCCATCAGTGGCGGGCCCATGGCGATTCTGGCCGGGACCCTCGCCGTGGTGCTCGGCTTTGCCCTGGTACCGGTGCTGGTGCGTATCGGTAACCGCGAGCCGGTTGCAGCTGTTCCGACCAAAGACGCCGGGTGATCGCCATGTACGAATCGATGATGAAAGTGATCACCGGGTACGGATTGATCAGTGGTTTTGCCGTGATCGGCCTGACCATGTGGGTTTCCTACTGGATCTCTGACACTTTTACCAAAGGCCGCCTGCATGGCTCGGCCATTGCCATTCTGTTGGGCCTGGTGTTGTCGTATGTGGGAGGCGCTTTTACTGGCGGCTCCAAGGGCGTGGTGGATATTCCACTGTTGTCAGGCATTGGCCTGTTGGGCGGCGCGATGCTGCGGGACTTCGCTATTGTAGCCACGGCGTTTGGCGTGAGTGTCGATGAGTTGAAGCGCGCCGGATACGTCGGCGTGCTGGCTCTGTTTGTCGGTGTGGGCTCGTCGTTTGTTGCCGGGGTAGGGGTGGCAATGGCGTTTGGTTATACCGATGCGGTGAGCCTCACCACCATCGGCGCCGGTGCCGTGACCTATATCGTTGGCCCGGTTACCGGGGCGGCGATTGGGGCCAGTTCCGAGGTGATGGCGCTGTCGATTGCCGCAGGGTTGATCAAGGCTATTTTGGTGATGGTAATGACACCGTTCGTGGCCCCGCTGATCGGGCTGAACAATCCACGTAGTGCGGTGATCTTCGGTGGCTTGATGGGCACTTCCAGCGGCGTGGCGGGCGGGTTGGCGGCGACTGATCCGAAGTTGGTGCCTTATGGGTGTTTGACCGCGGCGTTCTATACAGCGCTGGGGTGTTTGTTGGGGCCGTCGTTGTTGTTTTTGGTGATGAGGGGGTTGGTGGGCTGACTGGGGATTTTCGCTGTCTGGTCTGGCGCAATCGGGGGCGGTGCGACGATTCGACT
Source organism: Pseudomonas sp. HN8-3 (assembly GCF_020790195.1). Taxonomy (NCBI): domain Bacteria; kingdom Pseudomonadati; phylum Pseudomonadota; class Gammaproteobacteria; order Pseudomonadales; family Pseudomonadaceae; genus Pseudomonas; species Pseudomonas sp. HN8-3. The sequence continues at coordinate 5,606,360 of NZ_CP086206.1, read as the reverse complement.
TGCCCCCGATGGCATTCTCAAGCCTGGCGATTGGCATACATCCGACACTCCGCCAACAACGCCAGCAGGTTCGGGTCACGCTCCTTGGCCTTCAAGAACACCACGCCGATCTGCTGCTGCAACCGATACCTGGGTTGCAGCGGTATCAGCTTCACGCGGTTCTCATACACCGCCGCAATCCGCCCAGGCAGCAGCGCATAACCCACCCCCGAGCTGACCATGCTCAGCAAGGTAAATATATCGTTCACCTGCATCGCCACCTTCGGTTCGAACCCCGCCTGCTTGAACACCCGGTTGCCGTCCTGGTGCGTGGCGAAGCCCTGGGTGAGGGTGATGAAGGTGGCGTCGCGCACGTCGGCCAGGTCGATTTCCTGATGACGGTCCAGGGGGGAATCGGCCGGTGTGGCAAGGAAGATGTCATCGCTGAACAGCGCGATCTGCTCACAGTCCGGATCGGTGGCGTGATCGTCCAGAGAGATGAGGATCGCATCCACCTCCATGTTCTTGAGCTTGTAGAACAGGTCGAAATTGGAGCCCAGGATCAGGTCGATATTGAGTTCGCTGCGGCGGATCTTCAGGCCCATGATCAGTTGCGGCACGGTCTTGACCGTCAGCGAGTACAGCGAGCCGAGCTTGAAGCGTTCGGCGCAGAAGCCGGCGGCTTCGCGGGTCAGGCGCACTCCCTCGACCACATCGGCTATCAGCTTTTGCGCACGCTCTTCGAGCACGTAGGCGCTTTCCAGCGGGGTGAGGTTGCGCCCTTCATGCTTGAACAGCGGGCAGCGCAAGGCACTTTCCAGGGAGTGGATGGCGCGGTGCACGCTGACGTTGCTGGTTTGCAGTTCGGCGGCGGCGCGGGCCAGGTTGCCGGTGCGCATGAACGCCAGGAAGATTTCCAGCTTCTTGAGGGTGAACTCTTCGTCGATCAGCATGGCCGTGGGCTCTTGTTCGATTGCGCTCGATTGTGCCTGCAAACGCAGCCCTCGTCGCTGGAACGTCACACGCTGCTTGCACTCTTATGCGCAAGGCTGGAGGCTTGCCGCCAGTCGTCAACGATGAGGGGAGGTTAACGATAGATGTATCACGGGGAACGGTTCAACGCCTGGAGCCATTTGCTCGGTGCAGTCGCGGCGTGTATTGGCGCCGTGTGGATGTTGGTGGTGGCGAGCCTGGACGGCAGCCCCTGGAAGATCGTCAGCGTGGCGATTTATGGCTTTACCCTGATGGTGCTGTACAGCGCGTCGACCGTCTACCACAGCGTGCGGGGGCGGCGAAAAGAGATCATGCAAAAGGTCGATCACTTTTCGATCTACCTGTTGATCGCCGGCAGCTACACACCGTTCTGCCTGGTGACTCTGCGCGGGCCCTGGGGCTGGACGCTGTTCGGGATTGTGTGGGGGCTGGCGGTGATCGGCATCCTGCAAGAGATCAAGCCGCGCTCGGAGGCGCGGATTCTGTCCATCGTGATCTACGCGGTGATGGGCTGGATCGTACTCGTGGCAGTCAAGCCGCTGATAGCGGCGCTGGGCACGGCAGGGTTTATCTGGTTGGCGTCGGGCGGCGTGTTGTACACCGTGGGCATCATCTTTTTTGCCCTGGAAGATCGCCTGCGCCATTCCCATGGGATCTGGCATTTGTTTGTGATTGGCGGCAGCCTCCTGCATTTTGTGGCGATCATGCATTACGTGCTCTGAATGTGGGAGGGGGCTTCGGTGGTATTAGAGACGTGCCAGTAGCTCACAGGCACGAATGCCGAAGATCTGCAGCAGCTTGGCGAGCATATGCGGCGGTGGTTCATCGCCACGGGTCAGGGCGTAGAGGGTGATCGGCAGGGGTGGCGTGAGGGTGCGGATGCAGGTGGTTGCCGTCGATGCGCCGAGGGCGGTAAAGGGGTCAATGACCGTCAAACCGGCGCCGGACTCCACCATCGCCCGGGCCAGGGAATAGGTTTGTACCGAGATGGTCACGCGTGGCGGTGGATCGACGTTCTCCAGGTAGCTGTCCAGCTTGGTCGCCAGCGGATCAGCACTGGAAAGCCCGATCAATGGCGCGCCCGCCAGTTCGCTCAGCGGCAATGGCTGGTTGATTTCAGCCGCCGACCAATAGCCCTTGGACGCCAATGCAACCAGCACGCCATTGGCCAGCACCTGGGTGGTCAACCCAGGATGGCCGGAAAAGTTGAGGGTCAGCGCCAGGTCGATTTCGCGCATCAGCAGCTTCTGGACCAGCTCACGGCTATGGTCGCTGGACAGCTCGCAAGCCATGTCGGGGTATTCGCGCTTCCATTCCAGAATCGCCGGAGGCAGCAGCGACAAGGCCAACGCCGGAATCGCACCAATGCGCACGCTTTGCCCTGGGGCGCGGCGCAGGCTCTTGGCTAGACGCCTTACACCTTGCAAGCTCTCGGTGACTTTCTCGACTTCGCTTTCCAGTGCCAGGGCTTCCGGCGTGGGCTGCAATTTGCCGCGCACCCGCAGAAACAGCGCAAAGCCCAGCTGCAATTCGGCGTGCTGCAACACTTTGGTCACCGCAGGTTGCGAGACGTGCAGCAACTGCGCGGCAGCACTGATCGAGCCAGTCTGGCGAATGGCCTGGAAGATTTCGATATGACGCAAGCGCATGGCAAGTCCATAACCTTTGTTTATAGGTGACCCATCTTTATTCATTGTCGGTGGCCTGTCACCTGCGCCTACGCTTGGTCTTCAGTTAATCAACGGTCGGGGGCTGGGATGGCCAGGCAGGTTTGCATCATCGGTGGTGGGGTTATCGGCTTGGCCAGTGCTTATGCTTTGGTACGGGCTGGCCATGAGGTAACGGTGATCGACGCCCGCGATACCTTGGGCAGCGAAACCAGTTTCGCCAACGGTGGGCAGCTGTCCTATCGCTATGTTGCGCCATTGGCCGACGCGGGCGTGCCGCTGCAAGCGATTGGGTGGCTGTTGCGCGGCGACTCGCCGCTGAAGCTGCGCCCACGGCTTGACCTCCAGCAATGGCGCTGGATGGCAGCGTTCATCGGTGCCTGCCGGGGATCGGTGAACAAGCGCAACGCTGCCCACTTGCTGCGGCTGGCGAGCCTGAGCCAAGGCACCTTGCAGCAATGGCGTGTCGATGATCGCCTGGACGGCTTCGACTGGCGGCGCAACGGCAAGCTGGTGACCTTTCGCAATGCCGAGACGTTTGAGCGTGTACGCAGCAAGGTCACTGACGTCCTTCAGCAGCAGGTGCTGTCTGCGGTGGATTGTACGCACCTGGAACCGGCGTTGGCGGCAGGTGGGTTTGTCGGCGGCATCTATACCCCGAATGAGGAAGTGGCGGACTGTCATGCTTTTTGCCAACGGCTGGCAGCTCGGTTAAAGGCTTCAGGGCGCTGTACATTTTTGCTGGGTCGCAAGGTTACCGGGATTCGTCACGCCGACGGTGCGGTGCAGGCCATCGAAATGGGCCATGACGTGATGCCGGTCGAACAGTTGGTGCTGGCTGCCGGGCATCGCAGCGCCGAGTTGGCGTTGCCGCGCTTGTCGCTGCCGCTGTACCCGCTCAAGGGCTACAGCCTGAGCGTGCCGATCGGCGCGCAGCACAAGGCGCCGAACGTGAGCATCACCGACTATGACCGCAAGATCGTCTACGCGCGCATTGGTGAGCAACTGCGGATCGCGGCCATGGTGGATATTGTCGGCTTTGATGCGCGTCTTGAGCCCAAGCGCCTGGCCTTGATAAAGCGTCAGGCGCTGGAGACGTTTCCCTTGGCCGGTGACTACGCCCACGCGGTCGAGTGGGCCGGTATGCGCCCGGCAACACCGACGGGCGTGCCATTGATCGGTGCCAGCGCCTACCGCAACTTGTGGCTGAACCTGGGGCATGGCGCGCTTGGTTTTACCCTGGCCTGTGGCAGTGGCCAGCTATTGGCTGAGTTGATCAGCCAGCATGTTCCTTCCATTGATATGCAGGGCCTGGCGCCCCGCGCCGCTTGAGGATGCAGCCATGACTATCACCCGAATCAACAGCAACGAGCGTCTTAGCGCTGCCGTGACCTTCAAGGATTTGGTGTTTCTCTCGGGCCAGGTACCGGGCGATGGCCAGGACGTAGCCAGCCAAACCCGAGAAGTGTTGGCCAGGATCGACGCGCTGTTGGTCGAGGCGGGCAGTGACAAAGATCACCTGCTCAACGCGACGATTTACCTGAAGGACATCAGTACCGGTTTTAAGCCGATGAATGAAGCCTGGTCTGCATGGCTTTCGCCAGGCATGGCGCCCACGCGTACCACCCTGCAAGCAGAGCTGGCGCGACCGAGTGTCCTGGTGGAAATCAGCGTGATTGCAGTACGTAAATAACCGATCTACCAACGGAGAATAACAATGAAAAAAATCCTGTTGACCGGCTGCGCTCTTGGACTTTTTTTGAGCGCAAACGCCCATGCGACCGAAGCGCCTCTGGAGGGCACCTTGAGCAAGATCGCCAGCGCCAAGGCCATCACCCTGGGGTATCGCGATGCGTCGGTGCCGTTTTCCTACATTGGGGATAACAGTGGCAAGCCGATGGGCTACTCGGTGGACCTGGCGAGCAAGATTGTCGAGCGCATCCAGCAGAAAATCGGGGTGAGTGAGCTCAAGGTGAAGTACAACCTGGTGACTTCTCAAACCCGTATTCCGCTGGTGCAGAACGGCACCGTCGACCTGGAGTGCGGCTCCACCGGCGTGACCGCCGAGCGGCAGAAGCAGGTAGCATTTTCCTACGGGTTCATTTACGTGAAGGGGCAGTTGCTAACGGCCAAGGACAGCGGGATCAAAGGCTTTGCCGACCTCAAAGGCAAAAACGTGGTGACCACTGCCGGTACTACCAATGAACGCTTCCTCAAAAGTTACAATGCTGAACACAAAGCCAATATGTTCGTGATCAGCGCCAAAGACCATGGCGAGGCTTTCAAGATGCTCGAGACCGGCCGTGCGGTAGCGTTCTATATGGATGATGCGTTGCTCTACGGCGAGCGCGCCAAGGCCAGGGACCCGCACCACTGGGTGGTGGTGGGCGAGGAGCAGTCGCGGGAGATCTACAGCTGCATGGTGCGCAAGGACGACCCGCAGTTTCTCGCCGTGGTCAACGAGACTTTGGGTGATCTGTACCGTTCGGGAGAGATCAACGGGATTTACCAGCGCTGGTTTGAGCAGCCGATCCCGCCGAAGGGCCTGAACCTGGAATTCCCAATGACCAGCGAGTTGAAGGCGATCATTGCCAAGCCGGTGAGTGATCCGGTGGAGTGATCGCTCCGTTTAGAAATCACCCCAGAGTTGCTGGGCGACCGACAGCGCCACCACGGGCGCGGTTTCGGTACGTAATACCCGTGGCCCCAACCGCGCAGCATGGAAGCCAGCGCCTTGGGCGGTGTCGACTTCGCCGTCGGTCAAGCCACCTTCCGGCCCGATCAGAAACGCCAGGCTCGAAGGCTTCGCGTGACTGATCATCGGCTCGGCGACTGGGTGCAGCACCAGTTTCAGGTCGGCCTCGGTTTGCTTCAGCCAGTCGGCCAGCAACACCGGTGCGTGAATCACCGGCACCGTTGAACGCCCACACTGCTCGCACGCGCTGATGGCAACCTGACGCCAGTGCAGCAGGCGTTTGTCGGCGCGTTCGTCCTTGAGGCGCACCTCGCAGCGCTCGCTGAAGATCGGTGTGATCGCATTGACGCCCAGTTCAGTGGCCTTCTGGATCGCCCAATCCATGCGCTCACCCCGGGACAGGCCCTGGCCGAGGTGGATATGCAGCGGCGATTCATCTTGGCCGGCAAAGCTTTGCGTCAGTTGCACGGTGACGCGTTTTTTACCGACTTCCAGCAGCGTGCCACTAAACTCCTGGCCAGAGCCGTCGAACAGCTGCACGGCATCGCCTTCACCCATGCGCAACACACGGCTGATGTAATGCGCCTGGGCTTCAGGAAGTTCGTGATCGCCGAGGCTCAGCGGGGTGTCGGTGAAAAAGCGGGACAGTCTCATTTCTGTTCTCTGAAGAGGTGTATGCAGGAGCGAGCTTGCTGTGGCAAGTCGGTTCTTACAGGGGTTGGTATCAACCCGGGTCACGAAAGCCTGGATGGAAATCTTTGGGCACCGCCACACTGACTTTGCTGTTAGTGGCGATATCAATCCCCTCGCTGGCCACTTCGGCCAGGAAGTCGATCTGCTCCGGTGTAATCACATAGGGCGGCAGGAAATACACCACGCTGCCCAGTGGCCGCAACAGCGCGCCGCGCTCCAGTGCGTGTTCGAATACCTTCAAGCCACGGCGTTCCTGCCACGGGTAGGCGGCCTTGGTGGCCTTGTCCTGCACCATCTCGATCGCCAGCACCATGCCCGTCTGGCGCACTTCCGAAACGTGAGGATGGTCCACCAGGTGCGCGGTGGCGGTCGCCATGCGCTGGGCCAGGGCCTTGTTGTTTTCGATGACGTTGTCTTCTTCAAAGATATCCAGCGTCGCCAAGGCTGCCGCGCACGCCAGCGGGTTGCCGGTGTAGCTGTGGGAGTGCAGGAAGGCGCGCAGGGTAGGGTAGTCGTCGTAGAAGGCACTGTAGACATCTTCGGTGGTGACCACGGCGGCCAGCGGTAAGTAGCCGCCGGTGAGGGCCTTGGACAGGCACAGGAAGTCCGGGCGGATGCCGGCTTGTTCACAGGCGAACATGCTGCCGGTGCGGCCGAAGCCGACGGCGATTTCGTCGTGGATCAAGTGCACGCCGTAGCGGTCGCAGGCTTCGCGCAGCAGCTTGAGGTACACCGGGTGGTACATCCTCATGCCGCCGGCGCCCTGGATCAGTGGCTCGACAATCACTGCGGCAACGGTATCGTGGTGGTCAGCCAGGGTCTGTTCCATGGCCAGGAACATGGTGCGCGAGTGTTCTTCCCAGCTCATGCCGTCGGGGCGCAGGTAGCAATCGGGGCTCGGCACTTTGATGGTGTCGAGCAGCAGCGCCTTGTAGGTCTCGGTAAACAACGGCACGTCGCCTACCGACATCGCGGCGATGGTTTCGCCGTGGTAGCTGTTGGTCAGGGTGACGAAGCGCTTCTTGTTCGGCAGGCCGCGGTTGAGCCAGTAGTGAAAGCTCATCTTCAATGCGACTTCGATACAGGATGAACCGTTATCGGCGTAGAAGCAGCGCGTCAGGCCTTCAGGCGTCATCTGCACGAGGCGCTCGGACAACTCGATCACTGGCTGGTGGCTGAAACCGGCGAGGATCACATGCTCCAACTGATCGACCTGGTCCTTGATGCGCTGGTTGATGCGCGGGTTGGCGTGGCCGAACACGTTGACCCACCAGGAGCTGACGGCGTCGAGGTAGCGTTTGCCTTCGAAGTCTTCCAGCCATACGCCTTCACCGCGCTTGATCGGGACCAGCGGAAGTTGCTGGTGGTCTTTCATCTGGGTGCAGGGATGCCACAGCACCGCGAGGTCGCGTTGCATCCACTGGTTGTTCAAGCCCATCGGTGATCTCCTCGAAGCGATCCTGCGGCGCGCGCAGGCGAAACAATCGCGCAAGCCTATGCAATGGTGGCGCGTGTCACAAGCCATTGTGGGGCAATTGGCGGTAAATGCAGGACGGTCTGTCGCGTTTCTTGGGAATAGTCTTAATCCCTTGTTAATTTATGATACCTAGCCTCTTCATCGTATTTCTCGATATTTCAAAGCGAAATTTTCCGCTTTAATTCGATAGGTAAAACGCTAGTCTTGGGCACAGTTCTTACGGGATTAAGTACATGCAGCTACGCAATTCTCCCGCCCGGTACGGCTGGGTCAGCATGGTTCTACACTGGGGCGTCGCCTTGGTGGTGTTTGGTTTATTCGCATTGGGCCTGTGGATGGTCGGCCTCGACTACTACAGCGCCTGGCGCAAAGATGCGCCCGACTTGCACAAGAGCATTGGCATCACGCTGTTTGCCATCATGCTGGTGCGTATCGTCTGGCGTCTGGTCAGCCCGCCGCCACCGCCGCTGGCCAGCTATAGCCGTATGACGCGGATCGGTGCTGCATTTGGCCATGCGTTCCTGTATCTGGGGCTGTTTGCCGTGATGATTGCCGGTTACCTGATTTCCACCGCCGACGGTGTCGGTATTCCGGTGTTTGGCCTGTTTGAAATTCCTGCCGTGGTTTCCGGTCTACCGGACCAGGCAGACACAGCCGGTTGGGTGCATCTGTACCTGGCCTGGGTGTTGGTGGTCTTCGCCGGTTTGCATGGCGTGGCTGCATTGAAACACCACTTTATCGATCGTGATGCGACCCTGACACGAATGCTGGGGCGCAAAGCCTGATGTTCAACCTCGACTCACAAGGAATAGAAAGCATGTTGAAAAAAACACTCGCTGCGCTGGCAATCGGTTCTGCTCTGCTGTCCGCAGGTTCGGCGATGGCCGCTGACTACGTGATCGACAAGGAAGGCCAGCACGCCTTCGTCGATTTCAAGATCAGCCACCTGGGCTACAGCTACATTACCGGTACCTTCAAGGACCTGGACGGCAAGTTCAGCTTTGACGCCGCCAAGCCGGAAGACGCCAAGATTGAAGTTAACGTGCGTACTGCCAGCGTGTTCTCCAACCACGCCGAGCGCGACAAGCACGTCAACAGCAAGGACTTCCTGGAGTCGGGCAAATTCCCTGATGCCAAGTTCGTCTCCACCAGCGTCAAGCCAACTGGCAAAAATGCTGATGGCAAGCTGACTGCTGATGTGACCGGCGACCTGACCTTCCACGGTGTGACCAAGCCGATCCTGGTCAAAGCCACGTTCCTGGGCGAAGGCAAGGATCCATGGGGCGGCTACCGTGCCGGCTTTGAAGGCACCACCAACATCAGCCGCAAGGAATTCAACAAAGACGGTATGGACGTAGGTCCACAGTCTGACAACGTTCAGCTGTACATCACGTTTGAAGGTGTGAAAGCGAAGTAATTTTCGCCGCGCATACAAAAATGCCCCGCATCTTTCGATGCGGGGCATTTTTTTGGCTGGGGATTCGTGTTGCCTAGCCGGGCCTCATCGCAGGCAAGCCAGCTCCCACACTTGAAATGCATTCCCTTGTGGGAGTGGGCTTGCCCGCGATGGCGATGTAGCGGTCAACGCCTATGGCTTTGGAGCTCAGCGGTTGCGGGTCAGCAGCGCCGGTTTCTCACCACGAGGACGGCCTGGCAGTTGGTCCAACTGCTCGGGTGTCGGGAAGCGATCAGCTTTCGACTCCTTGTGGATGATCTTCGGCGCCGGGCCACCACGCGGGTTTTGCACCGCTGGCTCGGACAGACGCGGCTGGTCGTCACGGGCCGGGCGGCGGTTGTTGCTGCGCGAATCTTCGCGACGCGCCTGGCCGTCACGCGGTGCACCATTACGCGGGCCGCTGCGCTTGGCAGGCGGAGTACCGGTGCTGCCGCCGCTGCTGTTGCGTGGACCGTTCTGACGGCCACCCTGTGGCTGGCCGCCACGGGGAGCACCCGCACCGGCGCCTTGTGCCGGGGCACCTGGACGACGGCCACGGCCCTGGGCCGGCTTGGCCTGGGGCACGTAGTCGACGCGGTTACCGAAGTTATCCACATCGTCGTCGAGGAACTCGTCCGGGGCACGGTCAGCGGCGGCGCGTGGCGGCTGGCTAGGCTGGCGCTGTTCGCGGGCCGGGGTGCCTTCACGTGGCTTTTGCTCACGGGCCGGGCGTTCACCTCGGCTGCTGGTGGCGGACTTTTCCTTGCCCTTGTCCTTGCCTTTGTCGCGACGACCACCGCCGCCACCGCCGCCGTTCGGGCCATCGCCCTTCGGACCGCGTGGGTTGCGCGGGTTACGCACATCCGGACGCTCGCGGGCTTCAGGTTTCTCGGCCTCCACGGCGCTGGCATCGAAGCCCATCAGGTCGCCGTCGGCGATTTTCTGCTTGGTCATACGTTCGATGCTTTTCAGCAGTTTTTCTTCGTCCGGTGCGACCAGGGAAATGGCCTCACCCGAACGACCGGCACGGCCAGTACGGCCGATACGGTGCACATAGTCTTCATCGACGTTCGGCAGTTCGAAGTTGACCACGTGTGGCAACTGGTCGATATCCAGGCCGCGGGCGGCGATATCGGTGGCGACCAGGATGCGCACAGTGCCGGCCTTGAAGTCGGCCAGGGCTTTGGTGCGAGCGTTCTGGCTCTTGTTACCGTGGATGGCAACAGCGGTGAGGCCGTGTTTGTCCAGGTACTCGGCCAGGCGGTTGGCGCCGTGCTTGGTGCGGGTGAAGACCAGCACCTGTTCCCACGCGCCGTGGGTGATCAGGTGCGCCAGCAGCGAGCGCTTGTGGCTGGCGGCGAGGCGGAATACGCGTTGCTCGATACGCTCGACCGTGGTGTTCGGTGGCGTGACTTCGATGCGCTCCGGGTTGTGCAGCAGCTTGCCGGCCAGGGCCGTGATGTCCTGGGAGAACGTTGCCGAAAACAGCAGGTTCTGACGTTTGGCCGGCAGGCGTGCGAGGACCTTTTTCACGTCATGGACAAAGCCCATGTCGAGCATGCGGTCGGCTTCGTCCAGCACGAGGATTTCCACGTGGGACAAATCGACGCTGCCCTGGCCGCATAGGTCGAGCAAACGACCCGGGCAAGCGACCAGTACGTCAACGCCACGGGACATGGCCTGAACCTGTGGGTTCATGCCGACACCGCCGAAGATGCAGGCGCTGACGAACTTCAGGTCGCGGGCGTACAGCTTGAAGCTATCGTGGACCTGGGCTGCGAGTTCGCGGGTAGGGGTCAGGACCAGTACACGCGGTTGGCGCGGGCCGTGACGCTGGGATTTGTCCGGGTGACCGTTGGGAAACAACCGCTCCAGAATCGGGAGGGCGAAACCACCGGTTTTACCGGTACCTGTCTGAGCCGCGACCATCAGGTCGCGACCTTGCAACACGGCGGGAATGGCCCGCTGTTGCACCGGAGTAGGCTCGGTATAGCCCGCTGCCTCGATGGCGCGGACTAAAGCCTCGGAGAGACCGAGGGAAGCAAAGGACATGAGTAATCCTGTTTTAGTTAGGGCTTGGCCCAAAGGGATAATCTTGCCGGGCGTGAATGGCGCTTAGGGGAGCGCAATCCCGTCCGGTCCTGCTGTGTCTGGCGGGCACTCCACCGGCTCGCGCGGGCTGCAAAGCTGCGCAGTAGCTGGGTTGGGTGCCTTTTTCAAGACCCGAGCGGCCGGGCGTAAGCCTGGCGGAAAGGCCGGAGTATAACAGAGCAATCACGGCGCGCTGCTTTCCTGCTGCTCAACGGCGTGTCCGGAGGCTGATATCGGGGAGGTTTGCGCCTGCATCCCACCATATTTGGCGCTCAAGGCGGCATAGGCCGGCTCTTGCTTGAAGCGCTTGAGCTCGGCGGCAAAGCGCTGTACCAACAGGTCCATGCCGGCTCCACGGCGCACCGCGAGAAATTGTTGTTGGCGGCTGACCACCACTGCCGCCTGGCTGACTTTGCCCTCAAGGCCCAGGGTCTTGATGATGTGCTGCCCCACTCGCCGGTCAGTCACGACCATGTCGATGCGTCCGAGCATCAGCTTGCCGAAATTGGCTTCATGGCTGGGGGCAGGCTCGCGCTCGAATGCGCTGGACCCACTGAACGTCTCGCCATAGAGGTAGCCGGGTGAGATGCCGACAGTCAGGCCACGCAGCTCATCGAGGGTTGTGGCGGGGTGAGGGCGATCATTGGCGTAGAACAGGACGAATTCGACTTCCGACAAGGGTTCACTGGGGTAGAGCAACTGGGCGTCGCGTTCATGGCTGTGGAAAATATCCAGCGCGCCATCGGCGTGACCCTGCTCGAGCATCGCCAGGCAGCGCTTCCAGGGCAGGAATTGCCATTGCACTTCCACGCCCAGACGTTGGAACACGGCCACTGTGGTTTCGTAATCCAGGCCGGCCCTGGTGCCGTTATCGTCGTAGACATAGGGCGCCCAGGGCTCGGTGACAATGCGCAGTTTCTCGCCATGAGCGACCAGGCTCAGGCAAGAAAAAAGCACGGCGGTCAGTAGCTTGAAAATGGCGGGCATACCTTGAGGTTACGACGCTCCCGACAGAAAGAGAAGCTCTACCACGCGCATTGGCGGGCGGTGTTATTTCGCCGGAGCGTCCAGCAAGTGTTCGTGGATCGCGGCGCGACGCTCGCCCAGTATCAGCCGCACCACGGGGTTGGCGAACCAGTGTTCCAGTTGGTGGGCATCCAGTGGGCGCTTCTGGCGTTCTTCCTGGTTTTGTCGTGCCTTGTCCCACCAAACCGGACCGCAGGCCTGATCGAACTCGTTTTCGTGCTCGTAGCAACCATAGAGGATTTCACGAATGAACTGTTGCTGGTGCTTGGGCAGCAGCAGGGTGATCAGCTTGTACATCAAGCGCTGCAAGCGCGGCGGGCGCGGCAGGTGCGAGGAGACCTGGCGGGTATCGGCCAGGGCCTGCGCACTGGTTGGGGCGCTGGCGTGTTTGGCGATCCACGCCTTGACCTTGGCCCGGAACAGCTGTTTGCGGCTCCAGTAATGGTGGATCAGGTCCGGGCATTCGCGCACGTTGACGGTGCGGTAGGCGGCGATGGACAGGCAGAACTCTTCCAGGGTGTAGGCGCCCTGGGCGTGGGGGAACAGTTCATCCATCAATTCGATGGAGCGGTCGAGGATGTGTGCATCCTGTTGGGTCAGGCCCATGACCCCGGAATTGAGGGTCATCATGTCATCGTCGGCCACGCCCATCTCCAGCAGGCGCTGGTGCAGGGCGGTGTAGAGGATGCTTTCGTGGTTGTCGCCGTACTTGGTGTAGAAGGCGTTGCACAGCAGGGTGCCGGGCTGCACGCGCTCGAACAGGGCCATGGGCGAATGGTGGAAGAACGTGTCGGTGTCGATCAGCAGCGCCACCTCCGACTCTTCCAGTACCTGGCGCAGTACCACGTGTTTGGTGCGGAAATGATAACCGTGGGGCTCGCTCCAGCGTTTGCGAGTGGCCTCGTCCAGTGGGCGCACGCGTACCGGCAGCAAGTGATAAGGCTCTGGATTGTCGGTGAACACCTGGATGTCCACGTTCGCGTCCGGGGTGTCCTGCAGGAACGCCAGTGCGCTGGCGATGCTGAATACCGCTTCCTGGTGGTAGGTCTGGGCACCGAAGACCAGATAGACCAGTTGCGGGCGGGAAGTCGGGGACACTGTATTCATGGACTGCGGGGTTCCGTGGGTCACGTAAAACGACAAAGGCCCTCGTCTGAGGGCCTTGGTACAACCGAACAGACCTCAGCGTGGCAGCTTGAGGTTGTTCCAGACAGCAAGACTGGGTTCAGATTGGTTCAGGGTATAGAAATGCAACCCTGGCGCACCACCCTGCAACAATTGCTCACACATCTCGGTGATGACCTGCTCGCCGAAGGCCTGGATGCTTTTGACGTCGTCGCCATAGGCTTCCAGTTGCTTGCGCACCCAGCGGGGGATTTCGGCACCGCAGGCGTCGGAGAAACGTGCCAGCTTGCTGTAGTTGGTGATCGGCATGATGCCCGGCACGATCGGGATATTCACACCCATCGCTTGTACACGCTCGACGAAGTAGAAGTAGCTGTCGGCGTTGAAGAAGTACTGGGTGATCGCACTGTTGGCGCCGGCATTAGCCTTGCGTACGAAGTTCTGCAAATCGTCTTCGAAATTGCGCGCCTGGGGGTGCATCTCCGGGTAAGCGGCCACTTCGATATGGAAGTGATCGCCGCTTTCTTCGCGGATGAAACTCACCAGGTCATTGGCGTAGCGCAGCTCACCGCTGGCCATGCCCATGCCGGACGGCAGGTCGCCACGCAAGGCGACGATACGCTTGATGCCGGCAGCTTTGTATTGGGTCAGCAGACCACGCAGGTCGGCCTTGCTGTCGCCCACGCACGACAAGTGCGGAGCGGCGGGAATTTTGACTTCGCTTTCCAGCTGCAACACGGTGTTGATCGTGCGGTCGCGGGTCGAACCGCCGGCGCCGTAGGTGCAGGAGAAGAAGTCGGGGTTGTAGCTGGCCAGCACCTTGGCAGTGGCCATCAGCTTTTCATGCCCAGCATCGGTCTTGGTCGGGAAAAACTCGAAGCTGTAGCGACGGTCTTGGGACATGGTCATACCCTTTGAAACCCAGAATTGCGGAGTGTGTACACCGTCGATGTGGGAGGGGGCTTGCTCCCGATGGCGGAGTGTCAGTTAATAAATATATTGACTGACCCACCGCCATCGGGAGCAAGCCCCCTCCCACATTAAAGCCCGTTCCCCCACAGGGAGAGTGGGCAGCAGGTGTATCAGTAGCGGTAAGCGTGCGGCTTGAACGGACCTTCAACCGTCACACCGATGTAGTCGGCCTGGGTCTTGGTCAGTTGAGTCACGACGCCGCCGAAGCCGCGGACCATTTCCAGGGCCACTTCTTCGTCGAGTTTCTTGGGCAGTACTTCAACGGTCAGGCGCTCGGCTTTCTGGGCTGGCGACAGGTCGGCGTACTTCTGTTCGAACAGGAAGATCTGCGCCAGTACCTGGTTGGCGAACGAGCCGTCCATGATGCGGCTTGGGTGACCGGTGGCGTTGCCCAGGTTAACCAGGCGGCCTTCGGCCAGCAGGATCAGGTAGTCATCGTTCTGCGGGTCGAAATTGCCGGCGCCGGTACGGTGAACCTTGTGCACCTGCGGTTTCACTTCTTCCCATGCCCAGTTCTTGCGCATGAATGCGGTGTCGATCTCGTTGTCGAAGTGGCCGATGTTGCAGACAACGGCGCGCTTCTTCAGGGCCTTGAGCATGTTCGCATCGCACACATTCACGTTACCGGTGGTGGTGACGATCAGGTCGATCTTGCCCAGCAGGGCCTTGTCGATGCTTGCTTCGGTACCGTCGTTGATACCGTCGATGAACGGCGAAACCACTTCGAAACCGTCCATGCAGGCTTGCATGGCGCAGATCGGGTCAACTTCGGAGACCTTGACGATCATGCCTTCCTGACGCAGGGACTGGGACGAACCCTTGCCCACGTCACCGTAGCCGATCACCAGGGCTTGCTTGCCCGACAGCAGGTGGTCTGTGCCACGCTTGATTGCATCGTTCAGGCTGTGACGGCAGCCGTACTTGTTGTCGTTCTTGCTCTTGGTCACCGAGTCGTTGACGTTGATGGCCGGGATCTTCAGCTCGCCCTTGGCCAGCATATCCAGCAGGCGGTGCACGCCCGTGGTGGTTTCTTCGGTCACGCCGTGGACGCGGTCGAGGATCTGCGGGTACTTCTTGTGCAGCAGTTCGGTCAGGTCGCCGCCGTCGTCGAGGATCATGTTGGCATCCCATGGCGCGCCATCCTTGAGGATGGTTTGCTCCAGGCACCACTCGTACTCTTCTTCGGTTTCGCCCTTCCAGGCAAATACCGGGATACCGGCGGCAGCGATAGCGGCGGCGGCCTGGTCCTGAGTCGAGAAGATGTTGCACGAGGACCAACGCACTTCGGCACCCAGGGCAACCAGGGTTTCGATCAGTACGGCGGTCTGGATGGTCATGTGGATGCAGCCCAGAATCTTCGCGCCCTTGAGCGGCTGTTCAGCGGCGTACTTGCGACGCAGGCCCATCAGGGCCGGCATTTCGGATTCGGCGATAAAGGTTTCGCGACGGCCCCAGGCAGCGAGGGACATGTCGGCGACTTTGTAGTCGTTGAAATCTGCAGGCGTCATTACAGCGCTCATAGAGAGCCTCCATTCGTAGTGTGCGAATGGGCGCCGTTGTGCGTTTAGTATCAGGCCAGGGCAACCAGGCCGGACAACGCCCCATCCGAGCCTGACAGGTTGAACCTGCTGCAGCGCCCCTCGGACAGGTGGCGGGAGAACGGTATCAATCGAAGATGACCGTTTTGAAACGGAGGCGATTATAGCCGTGTATGTGGCACTTCCCAAGCCTTTCTGTCGGCGGCATGAAGATCGCGCATGGGGGCGATAGGCAATGGCTCATAGAGCTTGGGCCCTGGCTCTGCCATGATGTTGCCCATCATTTGGCAAGACGCTTTGGAGTGATCATGAACTTCCACACCCGCAAATGGGTAAAACCCGAAGACCTCAACCCCAACGGCACCCTGTTCGGTGGCAGCCTGCTGCGCTGGATCGATGAAGAAGCAGCCATTTACGCGATTGTCCAATTGGGCAACCAGCGCGTGGTGACCAAATACATCTCCGAAATCAACTTTGTCAGCGCCTCGCGCCAGGGCGACATCATTGAACTGGGTATCACCGCCACTGAGTTCGGCCGCACCTCCATCACTCTGACCTGTGAAGTGCGCAACAAGATCACCCGCAAAAGTATCCTGACGGTGGAAAAAATGGTCTTCGTCAACCTGGGCGAAGACGGTTTGCCGGCGCCCCATGGCCGTACCGAAATCAAGTATGTGAAGGACCAGTTCCAGGACGACGGTCTTTCTGAGTAACACCTGCGCGACGTGATTTGCGTTACCAAATCATTCCGTGTGGATCCTTCCGAGGCTCTCTCATCACTCAGGCCTACACCCTGTAGAGAGAGCCTCATGTATGAAAGTCTCCAGTTCTGTTGTAGAAAATAAGCCTCTTTCGTCTCAAACCTTCAGCCAGGACGTGAAGACGCCTTTGGTCAAGGGCGTGGGCGAGCGCAACCTGAGTATTTATCGGCATAGCGATGGCCGCGTCGAGGTGGTGCTGTCACCGCCGCCGCCCGCTCACTTGGTGCTCAGTGGCGGTGGCGCCAAGGGCATTGCCTTTCCCGGGATGGTGCAGGCGCTTGAAGACGCCGACAAACTCAAAGGCGTCAAGGTGGTGTCGGGCTCGTCTGCCGGTGCGATTTCTGCAGCGTTACTCGCCAGTGGCATGGACGCGAAGGCGTTCACGCAGTTGTCGAACAGCCTCGACTTGCCCAGCCTGCTCAATAGCAAAGATCCGATCCTGGCCTGGCTGCAGGATGCCAGTTCCAAACTTGGCAAGCTTGCGGGCAATCTACCTGGCCCGGGCGGCAATATTTCGCAACTGCTGCTGACCCTGCTGCCGCGCCTGCAAACCGAGGGGCAGCCCCTGGAAGAATTGATTCGCAACCAGTCACGTCAATCGATTCTTGCCCATATCGAGCGTATGCCCAAGGCGGACCGCCCGCCTGAAGTCACGCAAATCGCCGACCGGCTCAAAGCCGGAGCCGGGCCCACCTTTCGCGACCTGGAGGTGTTGAGCCGCCATATTCCGGCGATCAAGCAACTGAACATCACGGGCACAGGCATGTTCGACGGTCGTCCACAGTTGGTGGTGTTCAATGCCAGCCTGACGCCAGATATGGACATCGCCCGTGCTGCGCTTATTTCGGGGGCGTTGCCGGGCCTGTTCAAGAGCCCGTCCGAACAGGGCCATGGGTTTCAGGCGGATGCAGAGGTTACGGCGTTTCAAGACGGAGGGCTGCTCCTCAATACCCCTGCCCCCGGTGTCATTGAACGTTCGTTTCCGCAGAGCCCTTTGGGCAAGGACGAATCGCTGATCGTCAAGTTCGAATCCGAGCAGAGCTCACCACCGCGCCAGAGCGGTGGTTTTTTCAGCCATTTGGCTGACAAGTTCACAGGCACGCCGCATACCGCGGCTGAAACCTACCAAGATGACCGGCTCAAGGCGTTTTCGGATCAAACGGTGACATTGCCGTTGAACTCGAACAAAGGCGATTTTCGCGGCCTGCTCAACGGCACCGTCAACTTCACCATGACGCTTGAACAGAAACAGCATTTGCAGGCCCAGGCTCGCCAATCGGTGTCGAGCCACCTGCAAAAGCGTGAACTGACACGTGAGCGCCATGAGTTCGCCTCCCTGGACGATGCTGTGTTGGCGATGGATGATCAAATGCTTGCCAGCGTGCAGGGTGAATTGCGCAAGGACCCCGCCAGCGCAGACGCACTGCGGTTTCGCGATGAGGCGAAACAGGCGTTGGAGGCGTTGGACAGTGCAATTACCGAAGCCAACCAATCCGACACGTCCCTGAAGATTACTCCGAAGATTGCTGCGGCCTTACGCAACCTGGACTCTCTCGCCAGCAGGCCCGAGCACATCGAGTGGTTGGGCAAACGTCTGAATACGCCGGGCCAGCGTAATTTCCAGCAGCTTTTACAGGTGGGCGCCAAGCAAAAATCGGGCAGTGTGCCAAGTATGTCCAAGGTATTGAGCAGTGCCGTCGCCGAGATGCAAAGTCGGGATATCGGGGTGAAAGCTGAAAACTTTACGCGGGAGGTCATCTACCCATCGCTGTACCGTCCTGGCCAGCCGGCATCCAACGTTGAGCTGCTGCAACGTGCGGTGCGTGACTTAAAAGAGGCGAAGACGCCACAAGACTTCAATAGCGTGCTCGATGGCATCATCAAATACTATCAAGCGCGCAATAAACCTTGGAGCAAACCCGTGAGTTCCACCACCGTGGAACAGGCCAAGGCGTGGCGCATTCCGGTTTAATTGCCGGGCCATTGAACAGCCATCGTCGCGGCATGTCGTAGCTTCAGGCACCCCTCGGACTTTGGTACATCATGGCCACTCAAGCAGACGGCAAGACCCCCAACCTGTCGCAGGAAGAGCAGCAGGACGTCGACAAGAACCAGCCGCCCCGTGCGGCGGTTCTTCACGAAATCATCCGTACCCAGGGCGACCAGGAGCTGGAGCGCAGTGTCGCCGCCTTATGGTGGTCGGCACTGGCCGCCGGACTCACCATGGGCCTGTCGTTGATGGCGATGGGTTTGCTCAATTCACGCCTGCCGGACGCCGAGGGCTTCAAGGTGATAGCCAGTTTTGGCTATTGCGCGGGGTTTCTGGCGGTGATCCTCGCACGCCAGCAACTGTTCACCGAAAACACCCTGACCGCGGTGCTGCCGGTCATGAGCAAGCCCACTCTGGGCAATGCTGCACGTCTGCTACGACTATGGACAGTCGTGTTGGTAGGCAATCTGTGCGGCACTTTGCTGGTGGCTTATGTGATGTTGCATTTACCGATTTTCGATACCAAGACCGACCTGGCCTTTCTTGAAATCGGACGCAAGATCATGGAGAACGATTCTGGCCAGATGTTTGCCAAGGGCATCGTTTCCGGCTGGATGATCGCCACCATGGTGTGGATGATCCCATCAATGGAAAGCGCAAAGATGTGGATCATTATCCTGATCACATACCTTATGGCCCTGGGTGACTTCACGCATATCGTCGTCGGTTCGGCGGAAGTGTCATACCTGGTGTTTGCCGGCGAGCTGCCGTGGAAGGATTTCTGGCTGGTGTTTGCCGGACCGACCCTGGCGGGCAATATCATCGGCGGCAGTTTTATCTTCGCCCTGATCAGCCATGCGCAGATTCGCAGTGAGAGCAGCCTGCCAGGCAAAGCTGCTGCGGACCCTCGGCATCCGCAGCCGACTAGAAAAGATCAGTGATGTTCAGGCGTGGCCTGGGGTTCGCCCCGGGTCACGTGTTTGACCAGCTTGCCGATGCTCAACCCCTGCAACAGGATCGATGACAGCACCACGATGTAGGTGATGCTCAGCAACAAGTCGCGCTCCGGACCCAGGGGCAGCGCCAAGGCCAAGGCCACCGAGACACCGCCACGCAAACCACCCCAGGTCAGGATGCGGATAGTACCGCGCGGTACCGTGCGCCAGCGCCGCAGCAGCAAGATCGCCGGGGCCACCGTCAACAGGCGCGAGAGCAGGATCGCCACGGCGAGCAAACTGGCCGCGAATACGTGCAGCCAGTTGAATGGCAACAGCAGCAATTCCATGCCGATCAGCGCAAACAGCAAGGCGTTGAGCATGTCATCAAGCAGTTCCCAGAAACCATCCAAGTAGCGACGCGTCATGTCGTTCATCGCCAGCTTGCGTCCCAGGTTGCCGATGATCAGCCCCGCGACCACCATTGCAATCGGTGCGGACACGTGCAGTTGCGAAGCCATGGCCGAACCGCCGATCACCAGAGCAAGGGTCAGCATCACTTCGATCTGGTGCTGTTCGATACTCTTGATCATCAGGTACACGAGGTAGCCGGTCAGCCCGCCGAATAGCACGCCGCCTATGGCCTCGTGGGCAAACAGCAGGGCAGTGGCGCCCGCGGTAGGCGTCTCGCCCAACTGCGCGATACCCAACAGCACGGTAAACACCACCACGGCGGTGCCATCATTGAACAGCGACTCGCCGACAATGGTGGTCTTCAATGGTTTCGACGCATTGGCGGTACGCAGCACGCCGAGCACCGCAATCGGGTCTGTAGGCGAAATCAGCGCGCCGAACAGCAGGCAGTAGAGGAAGCTCACGTGCCAGCCGAACAGGGCGAAGATGTAATAGGCCAGGCTGCCGATCACCACGGTGGCGATCAACACGCCAAAGGTGGCCAGCAGGCCGATGGGCCAGCGGTAACTGCGCAAGTCGTTCAAGTTGACGTGCAAGGCGCCAGCGAACAGCAGGAACGAGAGCATCCAGTTCATCAGCAAGTCGCCGAAGTCGATCTGGCCGATCAGTTGCTGGATGCGCTCTTCCAGGCCGGGATAGCCGATAAAGCTCAGGCCCTGCAGGATCAGGGAAAAAAGCAGCGCAGTGACCATTACACCGATGGTCGGCGGCAGGCCGATAAAGCGGTAGTTCACATAGGTGAGCAGGGTGGTGAGGCAAATGAAGGCGGCGACAAGTTCGAGCATCCGGGGTCCTTGGAGCAGGGAAATGTAGGCGCATGGGGGGCGCCGAGGTGGTGTTTAGTATAAACAGGTGAAGTTACATCACGAATCAATTGAGGAGGTTCTGGTGGTAGCGACAGCCCTGGTGCTGGTCGCACCCGCTGGATTACCTGGTGTGGCTGATATTGATCAGTGCCTGGCCATTTCCGTTGCTGGCGCTGGTGCGCAAGCGTGCGGCCTTCAGCCTGTTCTGGCGCACTCAATGGCGGTTGGGCCTGAGCGTGGGATTGTGCGTGTTGTTGAGCTACGCTTTGGTGCTTTGGGCCATGCAGTTGGGCTCGATTGCCGAGGCGGCGGCGTCGCGGGAAGTCAGCGTGATCCTGGTGGTGCTGTTCGGCATGCGTTACTTGAAAGAACCTTTTGGCCGTCCACGGCTCATAGCTTGTGGGTTGGTGCTGATCGGCATGTTCGTGATGAAACTCTAACCGTCGGATAAATCCAAAAAAGGAATGAGTGATGACAGTCGCTTTCTGGTGTGTGTTGATCGCAATTTTTCTGCCCTATCTATGCACGGGTGTCGCCAAGTTCAGCACGGGCAAGTTCGGAGCTCGGCACAACCACGACCCGCGTGCTTTCCTCGATACCGTTGAGGGCGTCGCCAAGCGCGCCAACAATGCGCAACTCAACAGCTTTGAAGTGACCCCGGCGTTTGCCGCGGCGGTGGTCATTGCGCACATGGCCGGCAACGCCGAACTGGTGACGATCAATGTGCTGGCGGTGCTGTTTATCACCAGCCGCCTGCTGTACATCATTTGCTACCTGGCCGATTGGGCGATTTTGCGTTCGCTGGTGTGGGCCGTGGGAATGGCGTTGATTGCGAGTTTTTTCTTTGTCTCGATCTAACGCCTGATGCAAATCCTTTGTGGCAGGGGGCAAGGCGAATCGTCGCACCGCCCCTCCCACATTTCATTATCAGCGTCTGTCAGGTGCCGGCGGGGGCATCCGGTACTTGCGGCAGCGCCGCGCCTTTGGGCCACAGCATCCAGATTTGCCCTTGTTGTTTCATATTTCCTGCCAGCTCTCCCGCCGCATCACCTGTGCCCCAGAACAAGTCTGCCCGTACTTCGCCGGTGATTGCGCCGCCGGTGTCCTGGGCCGCGACAGGTCTGGTGATCGGTGAACCATCGGGTTTGGTGGTCGACAACCACAATAGGCTACCCAGCGGGATGACCTTGCGGTCCACCGCCACGCTGTAGCCGGCGGTCAATGGCACGTTCAGCGAACCGCGTGGGCCTTCGTTACTGTCGGGGCGTGCGCTGAAGAATACGTAGCTGGGGTTGCTCGCCAGCAGTTCGGGAATGCGCTGCGGATGTGCCTTGGCCCAGGCGCTGATGGCGCCCATGGTCACCTCTTCTTTTTTCAGCTCGCCTTGCTCTACCAGCCAACGGCCGATTGGGCGGTACGGGTAGCCGTTCTGGTCGCCGTAACCTACGCGCAGTTGGCGCCCTCCCGCCAGTTGGATACGCCCTGAGCCCTGGATTTGCAGGAATTGCAGGTCCATTGGGTCGGTCAGCCAGGCGATCGGCTTGGCAGTGGAGCCCTGGCTGTTGACGGTGCTGGCGTCGTCATAAGGCTTGAGCACCCGACCTTCCAGGCGTCCACGCAGGCGCTTGCCTTTAAGCTCCGGGTAGATGCTTTCGAGGTTGACGATAATCAAGTCATCCGGCACGCCGTAGACCGGCACATGGGCGGTAGCGGTTTTGGTCAGGCTGCCGGGGTAGACCGGCTCGTAATAACCGGTGATCAAACCATTGGGTGTGTTGTTGGCCGAACGCAAGCCGAAGACATCGAGGTGTTCCTTGAGAAAGCCGCGAACCGCCACGGCATTGCCCGGTACGCTGGCCGCTGCCGCGCAGGTGGTGCCCCATACCGGGTCGGCTTTGAGGCGCTGGCAGGCGCTGCGCCAGGATTCAAAACCGGCCAGCAAATCGCTGTCGGAGACCACCGGCAAGGCTTCCCAAGGTGCGCTCACATAGGTGGCGACCGCATGGGGTTTGGCTTCTTCTTTGGCGACCTCTTTGCCGGCATCTTTACCTGCATCGCAGCCGGCCAGCAGTGCGATCATTGGCAGAGCCCACGCGAGTCGGCGGCTCCAGGGTTTCGCGGTGATATTCATGTAAGCATTTCCTGAAGCGATTACCCATGCTTCATTGCATTCGGGCAACCCTTATTATTAATAGGGCTATTGGTCTTTGCGGGCGGGGCGAGGATACTGGCCGCCGTTTCCCGTGACCTGAAGCCATCATGATTCTAAAAAAACTGACCGTTGTACTGCTGGCCTGCCTGGCCTTGTCCGCCTGTGGCGGTGTTGACCCCAATTCCCCACTGGGCCAACGCAAGGCGATCTTCAAGCAGATGCTCAAGACCGGCGAAGACCTGGGCGGGATGTTGCGCGGGCGTATCCCGTTCGACGGTGCCAGGTTTGCAGAAGGCGCGGTCAAGCTGGATGCGTTGTCCCATGAGCCGTGGAAGCACTTCCCAAGCGTGCGCGAAGAAGATCACACGAGCGCCAGGGACGACGTGTGGCAGAAACAGGCGCAGTTCCAGCAACTGGCCCGCGACCTTGAGGCGGCCACCGGTGAATTGGTGATCGCCAGCCAAGTGCAACCCTACAAGGCCAGTAACCTTCAGCCGGCGGTGCAAAAAGTCGAAGACGCCTGTAGCGCCTGCCATAAACAGTTCCGCGATCACTGATCGTTTTTACTGGTCGAGTTCTTCCACCGCGTCCTGTAGTTCTTTGCGCGACTCGGCCAGTTTGTCCTTACGCTTGTTGATCTTGTCCGGATCGCCTTTTTTCATGGCCTTGTCGAGGTCGGCCTGACGGCGGGAGACTTCGTGCTTGGCGTCGAGCACTTTGTTTTCACGTTCTTTTTTCAAGGTGGCGTCGGTGCAGTTGGCGGTGACTTCGCTCAGGGCTTTTTCCAGGCCGGCCTGTTGGGCGCTGTTACCGTGGGCCTTGGCTTGTTCGATCTGGCTGCTGATGGCCTGGCGCTTGGCGGCGCAGCCGGTGAGCGGTTGCGCTTCTTCGGCGGCCAGCAGTGGCATGGTTGTGAAACTTGCGAGGGTCAGCAAGGCAAAGGGGGCGAGAAATTTCATCTATAAAGCTCCAAGGTCGCAATCAGGTGGCCGGGTGGCGTTCAAAACCCATCTATCCCGGCCTCGCGTAATGTTTCAGCCAAGGCTTGCACCTGCGGGTCGCGAAAAAACGCGCTCAGTTGCGCTGCACGACCCGGGCCGATGCCGTCTGAGGCCAGCCAGGCTTGGGTGTCTTTGGCGGCCAGCGTCTGCCAGTCGCCCTTCAGGTTGTTGCGCGCCGCTGGCGGTACGCCCAAGGCCTTGAGCCATTGTGAAAAAGGGCGTTGCCGGGCGTTGTTAAAACTGTCGAGCACTCGCTCACGAGTGCGATCACCGAAGCCCTCAATGGTAGCAAGCTGCGCCGCATCCAGGGTTAACCAATCGAGAAAGCCTGCGATTAGACCGGCCTGGATCAATATGTTCCAGGTTTCACGGCCCATATGTGGCAAGGCCAGGCCCTGTTTGCCGCTCAGCCAGGTGAGGCGGGCGAGTAATTGATCTTCGCAGCCGGGCTCCATTTGCCAGCAACTCAGGGCGTGAAAATCGCGAGGGTTGGGTAGCTGCATGTCCACACGGGTTTCGTTGCGCAGGATCACCTCGTCCAGTCGGGGAATGACCTGGCCCGCCAGGCTGATCGACACATGGTCGCCGGGGCGGATATCCAGGGCTTGCCAGCGTTTCAGGGAGCCGGCGCTGACCCGGCTGATCTGCCGATCATCCAGCCACACGGGTTCCAGTTCGAGGATGGGGGTGATGCGCCCGGTGCGACCGATCCTGAATTGCACCTTGCGCACCAGTGCCAGGGCTTTGATGGCTGGGTACTTCCAGGCGACCATCCAATAAGGCGCACTGGCTTGCCAGCGCTCGGCGGGTGCCCGTGCAGCCTGGTGCAGCACCACGCCATCGCTGGCGAAGGGCAGCGGTGCGTTGTACCAATGCGTGCGCCAATGAGTGGCTTCGCTGATGTGCGCAATGGGGTGGCTATAACGCTGTGTATCGCTGAAGCCCCAGCGCGTCAGGGTGGCCAGGCGCTCGGTGAAGTCCGCCGGACCGTCAGGCCAGGCCCAGACGAACAAGCCGATGCCTGCCGCCTCAGCGTCGCTCAATTGTCGCCGGTTCATCAGGCCGGCCACTTTGCTGCGCGCATTGAGCCCACCGTTTATCGCTTGCACATGGTGATCAAGGCGCCAGTAAAGTTCGCCTTGCAGCACCACATCAATCGCGTCTGGCAGCTGTTGGACGATACCGGGGATCCTGGCGGCCGAGGCCGACCAATCGTGGCCCAGCACGCCATCGCCTCGGCTGATGAGTTGCTGCAAGCGGCCCTCGCGATAGACGAGCGTCACCGCCACCCCATCGACCTTGGGTTGGATCCATACATCCTGGCGGGTGCTGAGCCACTCCTTGACTGCCGGTTCGTCTGGCAGCTTTTCCAGGCCGGTGTGCGCGACTGGGTGCCGTAACGTGCCGCGTGAACTGGCCAGCGGGTTTTCCGCTTTCGGCGTGGCTTGGCGTGTGCATTCACGCCATTGCGCCAGGCGCTGGCGGGCCTGGTCGTAGAGTTCGTCACTGATGGGGGATTGGCCCTGGCGGTGGTAACTGTCGTCCCACTGGCTGATCTGCCTGGCCAAGCTGTCGAGTTGCAGGTGAGCGTGATCGGGGCACGTTTCTGCCCACGTCCAGCTGGATAAAACACTGAGAAAAAAAGCCATGAACATATGCATCATGAGCATCCTTGCTCGAAAAGGGAGCCCAGCCTAAGTCATCCAGGCGCCCACAAAAAAGCCCCGATTGCTCGGGGCTTTTTACCGGGTGTTTCTGTATACAGCGCGAACGCTTACAGGCCGGCAGCGATACGCAGGTCGTTGGCTCGGTCGGTTTTTTCCCAGGTGAAGGTGCTGAAGGTGTCATCGCCAACAGTCTTCTGCGCAGGGGTACGGCCGAAGTGGCCGTAGGCTGCGGTTTCCTGATACATCGGGTGCAGCAGGTCGAGCATGGTGGTGATTGCGTAGGGGCGCAGGTCGAAGATTTCACGCACCAGCTTGACGATTTTCTCGTCGCTGATCTTGCCGGTGCCGAAGGTATTCAGCGAGATCGACGTAGGCTGCGCCACGCCAATAGCGTAGGAAACCTGAATTTCGCAGCGCTCGGCCAGGCCGGCAGCCACGATGTTCTTGGCCACATAACGACCGGCATAAGCGGCCGAACGGTCAACCTTGGACGGGTCTTTACCCGAGAACGCGCCACCGCCGTGACGGGCCATGCCGCCGTAGCTGTCGACGATGATCTTGCGACCGGTCAGGCCGCAGTCGCCCACGGGGCCGCCGATGATGAACTGTCCGGTCGGGTTGATGTGGAACTGGGTGTCCTTGGTCAGCAACTCGGCAGGCAGCACGTGCTTGACGATCAGCTCCATCACGCCTTCGCGCAGGTCGGCGTAGGACACGTCCGGGTTGTGCTGGGTCGACAGCACAACGGCGTCGATACCCACGACTTTGCCGCCTTCGTAACGGCAGGTCACCTGGGACTTGGCGTCCGGGCGCAGCCAAGGCAATACCCCGGATTTACGTGCTTCGGCCTGGCGTTGCACCAACTGGTGCGAGAAGGTGATCGGCGCCGGCATCAGCACGTCGGTTTCATTGCTGGCGTAGCCGAACATCAGGCCCTGGTCGCCGGCGCCCTGGTCTTCAGGCTTGGCACGGTCTACACCCTGGTTGATGTCAGGCGATTGCTTGCCGATGATGTTCATCACGCCGCAGGTCGCGCCGTCGAAGCCGACGTCGGAGCTGTTGTAGCCAATGTCGGTGATCACGTCACGAACGATCTGCTCCAGGTCGACCCAGGCTGTAGTGGTGACTTCGCCGGCGATGATCGCCACGCCCGTTTTCACCAGCGTCTCGCACGCCACACGGGCGAACTTGTCTTCAGCGATGATAGCGTCCAGCACCGCGTCAGAAATCTGGTCGGCGATTTTGTCCGGATGCCCTTCAGACACGGACTCGGAGGTGAAAAGGGAGTATTCGCTCATCTCGATGTTTTCCTGATATTTACCGATGGTGAGTGTCGCCAGCCGGCCGCTGAAAATGGCGGACCTGAATCTGGAAACCATTACGTAAACCTACATAGAGGCTTTCCCCGGGAACGAGTCCCGCAGCGGTGGCCCAACGGGCCAGATCGTCCTGTTCAAAACCCAGCCAGAGATCACCGCAGGCCTCCTTGGCCCAATTCTGGTTGTGGCTGCATAAATCCGTAACCAGCAGGCTACCGCCGGGGTGCAGTAACCCGGCCATTTGCTTGAGGGCGTCGGCGGGGGCGGCGAAATGGTGCAAGACCATGTTCAGCACCACGCAATCGGCCCGCAGGCTGGTGTCATTCAAGGCGTCGGCCAACTGCAGGCGCACATTGCTCAGGGCTTCGCGTTCACAGAGTTGGCGCGCCAGTTCAAGCATTGCCGGGCTGTTGTCCAGCGCCGTCACCTGCCCGAAACGCCGTGCCAGGTCCGGCAGAAAGCCGCCATCGCCAGGGCCGACTTCCACGGCCGTTGCCTCAGTACTGAAGCTCAGCTTGTCCAACAGCGCCAGTACGCTTTCGCGGTATTGGGGCAAGCCGGCGATCAGGTCCTGCTGGGCGCGAAACTTGTCGGCAACCCGGGAGAAAAAGTCTTGGCTGGCGGCGGCGCGTTGCCCGTGGACCTGGCCGATGCGCGACTGTACGTCGCTCGGCAGGCCGAGGTTATCCACTTCCTCAAGCAAGGCGGCGTGCAGTTTGCCGCCGAGCTGTTCGGTATGGGGCAGGGCGCGGCGGTAAAAAATCGCATTACCTTCGCGGCGCGTGGCGACCAGGTCGGCCTGGGCCAGCACCTTCAAGTGGTGGCTCATGCCGGATTGGCCGATGGCGAAGATCTGCGCCAGTTCCAGCACCCCGAACGAATCGTTGGCCAGTGCGCGCAATACGTTCAGGCGCAACGGATCACCTGCAGCCTTGCAAAGGGCTGCCAGTTCATCGCCGTCGTCAGGACGCAGGGAGGGCACGGGTACGTTCATAAGGCCAGCAGTCTAGTGACGGGTGTAAATCCCTGCAAGGTCAATATCAAAAAGTTTTGATATTGATCGATAAGTGGCGGTTATAAGCTGCCGCTATAACCTTTAGACGAACCAGTTAAAGGTTTCTGCAACCTATTGCCGTCCAAACCACAGGAAAAACACCCTCAAGTGACTATCTGTCATTGCCCGCAGGCGGTGGCTGAGGGAAAATGCCGGTCCTTTTTTCCGTTTCTTTATAAGTAAACTCCAGGAGATCAGCGATGCCCAGCCGTCGTGAGCGTGCCAACGCCATTCGTGCCCTCAGCATGGATGCCGTGCAAAAAGCCAACAGCGGCCATCCCGGTGCCCCGATGGGCATGGCGGATATCGCCGAGGTACTTTGGCGTGACTACCTGAAACACAACCCGAGCAACCCGTCGTTCGCCGACCGTGACCGCTTCGTGCTGTCCAACGGCCACGGCTCGATGCTGATCTACTCGCTGCTGCACCTGACCGGCTACGACGTCACCATCGACGACCTCAAGAGCTTCCGCCAGCTGCACAGCCGCACCCCGGGCCACCCGGAATTCGGCTACACCCCAGGCGTGGAGACCACTACCGGTCCCCTGGGTCAGGGCCTGGCCAACGCTGTCGGCTTCGCGCTGGCTGAAAAAGTTCTGGGCGCGCAATTCAACCGCCCTGGCCACGACATCGTCGACCACCACACCTATGTGTTCCTGGGTGATGGCTGCATGATGGAAGGCATCTCCCACGAAGTCGCCTCCCTGGCCGGCACTCTCGGCCTGGGCAAGCTGATTGCCTTCTACGACGACAACGGCATTTCCATCGACGGCGAAGTCGAAGGCTGGTTCACCGACGACACCCCCAAGCGTTTCGAAGCCTACAACTGGCAGGTGATCCGCAACGTCGACGGCCACGATCCGGAAGAAATCAAGATCGCCATCGACACCGCTCGCAAGAGCGCGCAGCCAACCCTGATCTGCTGCAAGACCACCATCGGTTTCGGCTCGCCGAACAAGCAAGGTAAAGAAGACTGCCACGGCGCCCCACTGGGTGACGCGGAAATCGCCCTGACCCGTGAAGCGCTGAAGTGGAACCACGGCCCGTTTGAAATCCCGGCCGACATCTATGCCGAATGGGACGCCAAGGAAAAAGGCCTGGCCACCGAAGCCGAATGGGACCAGCGTTTCGCTGCCTACTCCGCCGAATTCCCGGAACTGGCCAACGAGCTGGTACGCCGTCTGGCCGGTGACCTGCCTGCCGACTTCTCGGCAAAAGCCTCGGCCTACATCGCCGAAGTCGCGGCCAAGGGCGAGACCATCGCCAGCCGTAAAGCCAGCCAGAACACCCTGAACGCCTTTGGCCCGCTGCTGCCTGAGATCCTCGGCGGTTCGGCCGACCTGGCCGGTTCCAACCTGACCCTGTGGAAAGGCTGCAAAGGTGTCTCGGCAGAAGATGCCAGCGGCAACTACATGTACTACGGCGTGCGCGAGTTCGGCATGAGCGCCATCATGAACGGCGTGTCCCTGCACGGCGGCCTGGTGCCATACGGCGCGACGTTCCTGATGTTCATGGAATACGCCCGTAACGCCGTGCGCATGGCCGCACTGATGAAGAAGCGTGTGATCCATGTGTACACCCACGACTCCATCGGCCTGGGTGAAGACGGCCCGACGCACCAGCCGGTCGAGCAACTGACCAGCCTGCGTACCACGCCGAACCTGGACTGCTGGCGCCCAGCCGACGCGGTCGAATCCGCCGTGGCCTGGAAGCACGCCATCGAGCGCAAGGACGGCCCTTCGGCGCTGATCTTCTCGCGTCAGAACCTGCAACACCAGGTGCGTACCGACGCGCAGATCGCCGACATCAGCCGTGGTGGTTATGTGCTCAAGGACTGCATCGGCGAGCCGGAGCTGATCCTGATCTCCACCGGTTCCGAAGTGGGCCTGACCGTTCAGGCCTACGACAAGCTGACCGCCCAGGGCCGCAACGTTCGCGTTGTATCCATGCCATGCACCAGCGTGTTCGAAGCCCAGGACGCCGGCTACAAGCAATCGGTGTTGCCGCTGCAGGTCAGCGCGCGTATCGCCATCGAAGCGGCTCACGCTGACTACTGGTACAAGTACGTGGGCCTGGAAGGCCGCGTGATCGGCATGACCACCTATGGTGAGTCGGCGCCGGCACCAGCGTTGTTCGAAGAGTTCGGTTTCACCCTGGAAAACATCCTGGGTCAGGCTGAAGAGTTGCTGGAAGACTAAGTCAGTCTGCGTTGTCTGCACTGGCGCTATCGCGGGCAAGCCCGCTCCCACATTTGGATCGCGGTCTAATGTGGGAGTGGGCTTGCCCGCGATGGCGTCAGAACATTCAACACCGAACTAACCTTGATCGAGAACCCCATGCCCCAACCGCGTCCCTACAAAGTTGCACTCAACGGCTACGGCCGCATTGGTCGTTGCGTCTTGCGTGCTCTGTTCGAGCGAGGGGCGGCAGCCGGGTTTGAAATTGTTGCAATCAACGATCTGGCCGACATGGCCAGCATCGAATACCTGACACGCTTTGACTCCACCCACGGCCGCTTTCCCGGCGAAGTGCGAGTCGACGGCGATTGTCTGCATATCAATGGCAACTGCGTACAAGTGTTGCGCAGTGCCACCCCCGAAGGCATCGACTGGAAAGCACTGGGCGTCGACCTGGTGCTGGAATGCTCCGGTGTCTATCACACCCGTGCCGATGGCCAGCGTTTTCTCGATGCCGGTGCGCCGCGTGTGCTGTTTTCCCAACCGATGGCCAGCGAGGCGGATGTCGACGCCACCATTGTCTATGGCATCAACCAGGATTGCCTGACCGGTGATGAGCTGCTGGTGTCCAACGCTTCGTGTACCACCAACTGCAGCGTGCCATTGTTGCGCCTGCTGGATCAGGCGATCGGCCTGGATTATGTGTCGATCACCACGATTCACTCGGCGATGAACGACCAGCCGGTGATCGACGCCTATCACCACGAAGACCTGCGCCGCACGCGTTCGGCGTTCCAGTCAGTGATTCCGGTGTCCACAGGCTTAGCTCGCGGCATCGAGCGACTGTTGCCGGAACTTGCCGGGCGAATCCAGGCCAAAGCCGTACGGGTGCCGACGGTAAACGTGTCTTGCCTGGATATCACCATGCAAACCGTCAGCGACACCGATGCGACGGAGGTCAACCGGATACTGCGTGACGCCGCCACCAGCGGCCCGCTCAAAGGCCTGCTGGCCTACACCGAGTTGCCCCACGCCAGTTGCGATTTCAACCATGACCCGCATTCGGCGATTGTCGATGCCAGCCAGACTCGCGTTTCCGGCCCCAGGCTGGTGAACATCCTGGCCTGGTTCGACAACGAATGGGGTTTTGCCAACCGAATGCTGGATGTTGCGGAACATTATCTGCACATCGCCTCTAAACAACCTCAACAGTAATTCAGGAACTGCGACCCATGACCGTGTTGAAGATGACCGACCTCGATCTGCAAGGTAAACGCGTACTGATCCGCGAAGACCTCAACGTCCCAGTCAAGGACGGTGTTGTCACCAGCGATGCGCGAATCCTGGCCTCGCTGCCGACCATCAAGCTGGCCCTGGAAAAAGGCGCGGCCGTGATGGTTTGCTCCCACTTGGGTCGCCCGACCGAAGGTGAGTTCTCTGCCGAAAACAGCCTCAAGCCTGTCGCCGAGTACCTGAGCAAGGCCCTGGGCCGTGACGTGCCACTGGTCGCAGACTACCTGGGCGGCGTGGACGTGAAAGCCGGTGACATCGTGCTGTTCGAAAACGTGCGCTTCAACAAGGGCGAGAAAAAGAACAGCGACGAACTGGCCCAGCAATATGCCGCCTTGTGCGATGTGTTCGTGATGGACGCTTTCGGCACTGCTCACCGCGCTGAAGGTTCGACCCACGGTGTGGCCAAGTTCGCCAAGGTTGCCGCTGCCGGCCCACTGCTGGCTGCTGAGCTGGATGCGTTGGGCAAGGCCCTGGGCGCTCCGGCCCAGCCAATGGCGGCCATCGTTGCCGGTTCCAAGGTTTCCACCAAGCTGGACGTGCTCAACAGTCTCAGCCAGATCTGTAACCAGTTGATCGTCGGCGGCGGCATCGCCAACACCTTCCTAGCCGCAGCCGGCCACCCGGTGGGCAAATCCCTGTATGAGCCGGACCTGCTGGACACCGCCCGCGCCATCGCCGCCAAAGTCAGCGTGCCATTGCCGGTGGACGTGGTCGTTGCCAAAGAGTTCGCTGAAAGCGCCGAAGCCACCGTCAAGCTCATCGCTGACGTGGCCGCTGACGACATGATCCTGGATATCGGCCCGCAAACCGCGGCCAATTTCGCTGAACTGCTCAAGGCATCCCAGACTATCCTGTGGAATGGCCCGGTAGGCGTGTTCGAGTTCGACCAGTTCGGCAACGGCACCAAAGTGCTGGCCAAAGCTATTGCTGAAAGCTCGGCCTTCTCCATCGCCGGCGGCGGTGACACCTTGGCGGCCATCGATAAATATGGCGTTGCTGATCAGATCTCCTACATTTCTACCGGTGGCGGCGCCTTCCTCGAATTCGTCGAGGGCAAGGTTTTGCCAGCCGTGGAAGTGCTGGAAACCCGAGCCAAGGGCTAAGGCTCGCGTGATCAGGAAAAGGAGTGTTCCCATGATCAAGTCGTTGGCACTGGTGATCGCAGCGGGCTTGTTGGCCGGCTGCAGCGGCACACCCAGCGCGGCGCCGGAGGCGGACAACGCCAAGGCTCCGTTGAACAAAAGCTGTTACCAGGCTGACTGGCAAGCCGAGACCATGCCGGTGATCAACAAGCGCATCGGCAACGAACGGCTGGAGAAATACGACTCCGCGCCCAACGGTCAGGAACAGGGTTGCCCTTGACGGGTCTGATCCACTAACCAACAGCAACGGCGGCCCCAGGTCGCCCTGCGAGGATTGGCAATGAAAGGCGTTTTCGCCCTGGCAGCCCTGGCCCTGTTGGCCGGTTGCAGCAGCATGAACATGTTCAGCAAGGCCGCAGAGCCTGCCGACAAGTGGACCACCTGGACCTGCGATAGCAAGGCCGAGCTCAACTGGCGCTTCGCCAACCAGGCCCGTTCCGAAGTGGATGTACGCCTCGGCGGATCGGACCAGGTTTACCGTCTCAAACAAGAGGTAGCCGCCTCGGGCGTGCTGTACAGCGACGGCCAATTGGCGTTTCACACCAAAGGTGAGGAAGGCCTGGTGTACTGGGTTGCCACCGATGATTTGATTGGGCGCGGCTGCAAAGCCAACTGAACCCAACAGCAATAACGATTCAGCAGCTCAAGCTTAACCCCTTGATCTGCAATAACTTGAATAGCAGCCGCCGCTACGGCAGGCTTGCACGATTAACGACCCTCGACCGGGAGAGACAACACAATGGCACTTATCAGCATGCGTCAAATGCTGGACCACGCAGCCGAGTTCGGCTACGGCGTCCCAGCCTTTAACGTCAACAACCTTGAGCAGATGCGCGCCATCATGGAAGCCGCTGACAAGACCGACTCCCCTGTGATCGTCCAGGCTTCGGCCGGTGCGCGCAAATACGCCGGTGCCCCGTTCCTGCGTCACCTGATCCTTGCGGCCATCGAAGAATTCCCACATATCCCGGTGTGCATGCACCAAGACCACGGCACCAGCCCTGACGTGTGCCAGCGCTCCATCCAGCTGGGCTTCAGCTCGGTGATGATGGATGGCTCCCTCGGCGAAGACGGCAAGACCCCAACCGACTACGAGTACAACGTACGCGTCACCCAACAAACTGTGGCCATGGCTCATGCCTGCGGCGTGTCGGTCGAAGGCGAGCTGGGCTGCCTGGGTTCGCTTGA
Organism: Pseudomonas sp. HN8-3; assembly: GCF_020790195.1. Taxonomy (NCBI): domain Bacteria; kingdom Pseudomonadati; phylum Pseudomonadota; class Gammaproteobacteria; order Pseudomonadales; family Pseudomonadaceae; genus Pseudomonas; species Pseudomonas sp. HN8-3. The sequence continues at coordinate 5,572,710 of NZ_CP086206.1, read as the reverse complement.
AACCGGCATGGCCGGCGAAGAAGACGGCATCGGCGCCGAAGGCGTGCTGGATCACAGCCAGATGCTGACCGACCCGGAAGAAGCGGCCGACTTCGTCAAGAAGACCCAGGTCGATGCCTTGGCCATCGCCATCGGCACCAGCCACGGCGCCTACAAGTTCACCAAGCCACCTACCGGCGACGTGCTGGCCATCGACCGCATCAAGGAAATCCACAAGCGCATCCCCAACACCCACCTGGTGATGCACGGTTCTTCCTCGGTACCGCAAGAATGGCTGGCGATCATCAACCAGTACGGCGGCGACATCAAAGAAACCTACGGCGTACCGGTTGAAGAAATCGTCGAAGGCATCAAGTACGGCGTGCGCAAGGTCAACATCGACACCGACCTGCGCCTGGCCTCTACTGGCGCAATGCGTCGCCTGATGGCCACCAACCCGAGCGAATTCGACCCACGTAAATTCTTCGGTGCCACCGTGACCGCAATGCGCGACGTGTGTATTGCTCGCTACGAAGCGTTTGGTACTGCGGGTAATGCTTCGAAGATCAAGCCGATCTCGTTGGAAGCGATGTACCAGCGGTATTTGAAGGGTGAGTTGAACGCTAAGGTGAACTGAGTCCACAAGGCTGGTGCGTATTAAAAACCCGTCTCGAGACGGGTTTTTTGTGTGTGAGCGAGCGTGTCCCGCCACCCTTGGGCATTATCTGTCATGATTGAACTACCACTGTTCCAATATCAGGGCGCTACTGCGGTAATCAATAAGATTATGGACTGTAGAACCGTGCCATTAGGTTTTGTAACGACGTAATAGAACTGCAGATCACCAGCGCCTGTCGTGACCCTGCCGTTATGGTAGAAGTCGAATTCAAACACATACGGGGCTAAATATGCACGATGCCCGGAGAACGTTCCTACTTTTCCCGTCGTTGTGTTTTTTACGTGCAAAACTACGTTGTCGTTGTTGACGTCAAATACAGTGCTCTGTGGCACATAGATACCATAGCCGTCTATCGCACGAAAAGCATCAGGAATAGTGGTCGACTTCCTCGTGATGTTGTTGGGATTGTTAAAGTCAATGCCGATGGGCGATATATTGTTCAAGACGGTTCTGCTCGAGTTATAAAGCAACAAGTCAACCGGTGGCATAAAGATAGGTGGCATGATTTTGGTTCACTATGAGTGCTGGAGAAGGTTAAACACGTCTGACACCTAAGTAATTCGTACCCCATGTGCTATTTGTAAAATGAATGGTATGACTGCCCTCAAGTAAGCTGTAGTAAGGGTCCGCTGCATTCAGTTCTATGTTCAGCCCGCTTACCCGAGTTCCGCTCGATTGGGTCGACTGCATTCTGATTACTGTGCCCTGTGCAGATCCGGGATTCGGGGTGTTAAATGTGCCAGAGAGGGAGATAAAATCTCCGTAGTAGTTGCAGTTTCCTGCAAAGACTCCGGTAGTGGGCGACGTATATATGATGTTTCCAACGGTAATGTAAATCGATAGATCGCCGTAACCACCGGTGTATTGGCCAGATGTAAAGACTGCAGTCATTTTATATGCTCCAGATAATGATGTTGCTTATTGAATGCTCTGTGTAAGCGCTTTGCTCAAGTCGTCCCAGTTGCCATAAGCGGGCTGTTGTTGAATGCTGGCAGCGGTACGGGCACCCCTAAAATTTATATGGGCAATCGCGCCTGGCTCCATGTTGACGTCGGTAACAGTTCTGTTGGGCTCATCAAATAATTGAAAAGAACTGGTCGTTATTAAGGATATGATACTGTCTGCGGGAATGGAGGCGACCTCTCCGTTAATGCTCATTATATGGCTATTGGTGTTCGAATCGAATCCAAGAAATGTACCCGTAATTACACCTAGGGTGGTGTTGAGTGTAAACGTTAAGTCTTCGAAGCCTGTATAAACATCCATGCGAATACTCTCTGTAATAGTAAGATGTGGAAGTCCTTTTATTTAGACACAAGGCCCAGACCTACCGTGTAGGTGATAAGGCTGGACCTTGATACTTCGCTTAACTGTTACTGGATGGGATCTGTGTAGGCTCCTGCACTGGCGGGATTACTACGTTTGTTGGAGTCGTTTGCAACGTCGAGGGAATATCGGCGGTTCGAATGAGGCGAACATTATTTTGGGAAAGCGTAAGAAGTTGTTGAGTTGAAATTTCTTTGATGCTAAAGGTCTCCTTTGAAATTCCCGCTACTTTTCCAATGATGATTTTTTTATCAATGGTCTCGAAAACTGCGAGGTCATTTTCCTTGAGTGGCAGACCTTGCGGGTTGCTGGCGTTATCCATGGTCGTATTCTCCAATTTTGCTATTTTATTTCATGTGTGTTGATGAAGGGCGCTGATGTATTCAGTATAGACACGTCTATTAGTTTCTAATGACCGCTACGCTACCACTCGGCACGATAGTAGTCTGGCTAGGATAAATGGTTGTTGTAGGAATGCCGGTGTAGGTTTGATAGTGAGGGTTGTTGAAGTAAAAGCCTGCCCACAGTGCCCAGAACTTTTCTTCATCGGTGCATTTTATACAGGTGGGTGGCTGTGGAAGAGTGACCATTGAACTCCGCTGGTTGTAGATCTGGACGACGCTTCCTGCTTGAGCATAGACGGTGTTATAGGTGTTGTAAGTGGTGTAGTCTTGAATGTAAGAGCCAGGTTGGGCAACGACAAATGTTCGAGCGCCCACCTTCGGTCCTTCCGTTGGCGCTTGTGGTTGCGAATTTAAAAGCGCCGAATTGACCCATGCCTTGATACTTTGCTCTTCAAAAGTAACGAACTCACCTGTTGGGGTTGCCACCGTGTAGGTTTTTGCGACGCCATCATAATGATCAATTGTACCGGCAAAGGTTCCGTGATCGGTTACGGCGCACACCTTATCACCGGCAGTGTACCGTTTAAGTTCGATAGTGGCGTTTAGAGTTTCCATGTTTGCACTTCCTTAGTGCGATGAGTGAGGCCTTATCGTCTAATAATCGGGAAGGAGCGGCTACTGTCAACATTAACAGGTGTCTAGAACGATTCGGAATTAAGCTGCGATTTATTACAAGGCCGAATCGCTTGTGACTCTTATACGGCATGTTTATTCAAAATGTCAGTTGTGGGCATGAGCCTATAGGGGAAAACCCGCAAAAGTGCGGGCTTTTGTTGCAGGGCTTGATCAAGCAGCGGCAGGATCATCGAACACCACGGTGTTCAATGACCCGAAACACATCACTTACATCCTGCACCAGAATGCGTGTTGTTCAGGTCGCGTTCGGCGAAGTCCGGCATGGAGCACGCCATCAGGTTGAGGTGCTCAAGCGCCGCGTTGAGGCGTTCGCGCAGACAGGCGTGAAGGTCAAGCAGTGGTGCGTCGCTGTCGATCAGGAGCACGGGGTAGTCGGTGGCGGTTTCGGTGCGGTGAAGCGGCGGGGTGGTAGTTGTTGGGTCATGGTGAATCCTTAACTCGAAAGAAGATTGACCACCGTTTGCTGCGAAACAAATTAGGTGGCAGCTGTACGCGGGTTCGCAGACCGAGGAGCTAAGACCCGGCAGACCCGAAGGTCTCCCACGCACAGCCGCCATAACAAAGACTGCCGTCGGCAAGATACCGGGACTGTTTTGACGGGTGCGGTTTTAACTCTGTAGGGCTGCGAAACCCTATCGCTGATCAACGCCGGCGACGGGGCGAGCTATAAGCGGCGAGTTGGCTTGTCGCAATGGTGCTGTAGGACGGACACCAAGCCCTCAGGCCACACAGGCCAAATGTGGGAGGGGGCTTGCCCCCGATTGCGGTGGGTCAGTCACAGCTATTGGAGCTGGCACACCGCTATCGGGAGCAAGCCCCCTCCCACAGGGGATTTAATCGTCTGGATTTATCGGGGAATGATCCGTGGGCTTATCGGACGTTGCCTACTCGAAATAGGCTAATCCATTTACTCGTGATCAATATCCAACTTCGCAAACGTCACCCTTGCCCCCTCCTTGCTGTCCCCACTGTTGTCCTGCACATACACCCCCGCCTTGAAGTACAACGGCTTGTCGCCCCAGGCAGCGCCAATGCGTTCATTCCACTCGCTGTCGGCGGCGTACACGCTGAGCAGCCCGGCTTTGTTGAGATTGATAACGTAGGTGAAGCTCTTCTCCAGCGGCACGTCGGAGGCGACGATGATGACCTGGCTCTCGGCCTCGTCCGGGCGCATGCGCACCTTGGCGACGATGTTGCCGGTCTGGGTTTTTTCCTTGAACTGGTACTCCAGCTTGATCAGTGGTTTCTGGCTGTCATAGGCGTGGATCTGGCCGATGACGACTTTGCCGGAGGTGGGTACCTGGTTGACCGTGAGGGTGGCGCGCAGGAAGTTGTCGGCCTCGGGGTAGGTCCAGTTGCGCAGGCGCCCGTCGGCGTAGGTTTCGCGCAGTTCGCTGCGTGGGTAAATGGCGTTTTCGGTGCGGGTGCCGGTCACGGGGGTCCAGAACTGCACATCGCTGCCTTCGGCCTGGAAGTATTGATCGTTGAAGCCACTCAGCAGCCTTGGGGTGTCGATGGTCGTGGGCGGGGAGCCGACCGGAATGCTCAGGTTCCAGGTGGAGAGGTCGATCATGGTGTTGGCCTTTTACAGAGGGTGAAAACGTTGGCCCAGAGGCCTTACCGGTTCTTTATAGGCGGTGCTGGTGAAATTGTTAAACAATCGCTGGCAATTAATTGGCGTCAGAGGAATGCCAAAAAGCCATGTTGCCCATGAGCCGCGGGCTGTAGGGCCTTACCGTTAGTCGGCTTCCTGGCTTTTGTTTCAATGAGGGCATCCACGTCACTTCTGCTTTTTTGGAACCGAGGCTAGAGTGAGCCCTCAGTATTTATCCGGGTTTGGTAACAGAACTGACCGGTGCAGCTCCCCAAGGAAGAGACGTAGCATGGATTGCGCTCCACACCCAGGCGATGCCAGTTCGGTCCTTTTGGTGGTCGATGACTACCCGGAAAACCTCGTCAGCATGCGTGCGCTATTGCAGTGTGAAGACTGGCGGGTAATGACCGCCGCTTCCGGCCTGGAAGCCTTGGAATTGCTGCTGGCCCACGACGTCGACCTGGTGTTGCTGGACGTGCGCATGCCCGGTATGGATGGCTTCGAGGTGGCACGTCTAATGCGTGGCAGCCAACGCACGCGCATGACGCCGATTATCTTCCTGACAGCCACTGCCCATTCACCCGATGCGGTACTTGAAGGGTATGCCAGCGGTGCGATCGACTACCTGTTCAAGCCGTTTGACCCACTTATCCTCAAGCCCAAGGTGCAGGCGTTGCTGGATCACCAGCGTAATCGCCGCGCTTTGCAGCGCCTGAGCCATGACCTGGAACTGGCCCGCGCCTTTAATGCCTCGGTGCTGGATAACGCCGCCGAGGGCATTCTGGTGGTGGGCGAAACCAGTGTGATCGAGTACGCCAACCCGGCCATTTCGCGGCTGCTCAATGCCACGATGGCCGAGTTGCAGGGGGAGAGTTTCCTCAGTTTTCTGCAAAAACCTCATGTGCCCACTTGGCTGGGCTTCCCGATGTACGAGGCGTATCGCAAGGGCCAGACGTGGCGCCAGCACGATGCCATTTTGCGTACTGGTCGCGGGCAGCAGGTGCCGGTGGCGTTATCCTGCGCGCCCTTGCCTGCCGAGCAGCAGGCGATGGTGGTGACAGTGCTGGACATGTCTGAAGTGCGCCACCTGCACCAGCAGCTGGAGTTCCAGGCCGTGACCGACCCGTTGACCGGGCTGCTGAACCGGCGGGGTTTTCATCAGGCGGTGGAGAATACGTTGCTGCGCGGCGAACGCAGTGAGCAGGCGCTGGTATTGCTGTACCTGGACCTTGATGGCTTCAAGCGAGTCAACGATACGTTGGGCCACGACGCCGGTGATCGCGTGCTGCGTTGGGTTTCTGAACAAATGCAGGCATGTCTGCGTTCCTACGACATTCTCGGACGCATTGGCGGGGACGAGTTCACCGCCTTGCTGGAGCTTGAGTTCCCCGAACAGGCTGCGAAGATCGCGGAAAAGCTGATCGAGCGAGTGTCTGTGTGCCAGCAGGTCGACGGTCTGGATGTGATGCTCGGCGTCAGTATTGGCATTGCGACGTTTCCGGATTGCGGCTCGGACCTGAGCGGTCTGTTACGGGCAGCAGATATCGCTATGTACGAAGCCAAGCGCGCCGGACGTCAGCAGTATCGTTACTACGACCAGGAAATGAACGGCCGCGCCCGTTCGCGGCTGATGCTCGAAGACAGCGTACGCACAGCCATTGCGAACAAGGATTTCACCTTGGTGTACCAACCCCAGATGTGCCTGGATGATGGGCGTCTGCGCGGTGTCGAAGCACTGTTGCGCTGGCAGCATCCGAGTGTCGGCGATGTGCCACCAGGTTTGTTTTTGCCGCTGTTGGAAGAGGCGCGCTTGATCAGCCAGTTGAGCACCTGGATCTACCAGCAAGTCGCTGCTCAGCGCCAGGCCTGGCAAGCTACCTTCGACCCTGAGCTGGTGCTGAGCGTGAGCCTGAGCAGTAGCCAGTTCAATATGCCCAACCTGGCCAACCAACTGCAGCAGGTACTGGAGCGACATGGGCTGCGTGGGCGGCAGTTGGAGGTGGAAATCGGTGAAGACTGCCTGATGAATAATCTTGAGGAGTCGACCAAACAGTTGCAGTTACTGCGCCGCATTGGCGTGCGTATAGCCCTGGATGACTTTGGTGCTGGCCACTGCTCCCTGGCCCATTTGCGCGATCTTGCGTTCGACACCCTCAAGCTTGACCCGCAGTTGGTGGCGCGCCTGCCAGGCTCGTCGCGGGATGCCGCAATGGCACGCAGCATCATCCAGTTGTGTGGGCATTTTAATGTGTTGGTGATCGCTGAAGGCGTAGAGACCCTTGAGCAAACAGAATGGCTCAAGGCCAATGGCTGCACGTATATCCAGGGGCCGTGGGCGGCGTTGCCGTTAATGGCCGAGGACGTTGCAGGCTGGTCGTACCCTCGCGGGCGTTGAATTCGCTACACTGGCGCCCGTCCCATTTGCGTTGCACACCCCCATGACTGCGTTGAAATACCTCCAGGCCTATCCCGCTGCGCTTCAGGAGCAAGTGCGTCAACTGATCGCCAAGGACCAGTTGGGTGCCTATCTGGAGCAGCGTTACCCCGAACGCCACGCCGTGCAGAGCGACAAGGCGCTGTACGCCTACGCGCTGGCCCTGAAGCAGGAACACTTGCGCAACGCACCGTCCATCGACAAGGTGCTGTTCGATAACCGGCTGGACCTGACTCATCGCGCCTTGGGTTTGCACACCACGATTTCGCGGGTACAGGGCGGTAATCTCAAGTCCAAGAAAGAGATTCGCATCGCTTCGCTGTTCAAGGAGGCCGCCCCGCAGTTTCTACGCATGATCGTGGTGCATGAACTGGCGCACTTCAAGGAATCGGACCACAACAAGGCGTTCTACAAACTCTGCCAATACATGATGCCGGACTACCATCAGGTGGAATTCGACCTGCGGGTGTACCTCACCTGGCGCGATTTGCAGGGCAAGCCCTAACCACAAGGCGACAGACCATGGATGTGAGCAAGACCAAAAGCAGCTTCTATCGCCGCCTGTATGTGGCGTATTTGATCGACAGCCAGTTGGCCAGCAGCGTCCCGGCGCTGACCGAGGCCACTGGCATGCCACGGCGCACGGCCCAGGACACGATTGCGGCGTTGGCTGACTTGGATATCGTGTGCGAGTTTGAGCAGGAAGAGGGGGCGCGTAATCACGCTGGGCATTATCGGATTCGTGATTGGGGTGCGATTGACCGGGGGTGGATCGCGGCCAATCTTGCGATGATCAAGCAGGTGTTGGGTTACCCCTGACACAGGTTGTGGCTGGACTTGCCCCCGATGAGGCCATCAAGCCCGCCGCATACCAATATGTGGAATATCGTCTTCCAGGTATTCCTCGCCCGCCACTACGAACCCATAGCGCCCGTAATACCCCTGCAAATGCGCCTGGGCTGAGAGAAAAATCGGCATTTCTGGCCAGATACTCTCAATGCGCTTGAGCGCTTCCTCCATCATTTGATGCCCCAGCCCGGTGCCCCGTGCCACCTTTGCTACGATGACGCGGCCGATCACTACGTCGTCGCCCTGGGACTCAGGGTCCAGTAACCGCAGGTAGGCCACCAGCTCATCATCTTGCCAGGCCATCAAGTGGTGGGTATCGCCCGCCAGATCCTGGTCGTCGATGTCCTGGTAAACGCATTGTTGCTCGACGACGAAGACCTCGTTGCGCAGGCGCAGGATGGCGTACAGCTGTTCCTTGCCCAAGTCGTCGTGATGTTTGCAGACCCAATCAACCGTCATGATGTGTGCTCGTATAAAGACGTGCCAAGAATAGTAAGCGCGGCGGGCGCTGGTGTCTAAAATGGTAATTTTGTGAATGGCATCAATTTGCCATCATTCGGCGCGGGCGCCGCGGGCTTCTTTGTGTAATCTGCAGTGCACGCTCATTGATGAGCTACTGTTATCAGGCCACTGCCTGCCTGCCAAGGACTTTGAGCATGCCGCGATTGACTCGTGCCGTTGCTTTGATCGCCGTGTTGTTACTGGCCCAACCGGTGTTGGCACAACGCCTGCGCCTGGTGGCGGATAGCTGGCCGCCGTTTACCGATGCCACCCTGATCAATGGCGGCCTGGCCACGGATATCGTCAGCACGGCCCTGGCCCGTGCGGGGTATGCCAGTGATTTTGACCAGGTGCCTTGGGCTCGCGCCTTGAAAGGGGTGGGGGACGGACGCTACGACGTGCTGATCAACGCCTGGTACGACGAGGCCCGTACGCAGTTGGGGCAATTTTCCGGCGAGTATTTGCTTAACCGTGTGCGCTTTCTCAAGCGTAGCGATGATCCCATTGCTTATCGCAACCTGACAGAACTGCACGACGAGACGATCGCCGTGGTGCGCGGCTACGCCTACTCGGCAGCGTTTGACCAAGACACACTGTTGCAGAAAGTGCCGGTGCACAACTTTGCCATGGCCGTGCGCATGTTGGCGGCCCGGCGCGTGCGGTTGACGCTGGAGGATGAATACGTAGCGCGTTACTACCTGGCGCGGGAATCGCCGCGGGTGCGCAATGCCGTGGCGTTTGTGGGCGAGCCCTTGAGCCAGAACAGCTTGCATATCCTGGTCAGCCTGAAGAACCCCGAACACGCGCAGATTGTTGCCGGTTTTGATCGGGAGATTGCGCGGATGAAGGCGGATGGCAGTTATGCGCGGTTGATGAAGGCGCATGGGATGTAGCGGCCTAAGCCGCGCTGGTGTCTTTGATCAAGTGCGCGGCCAACGTGCGCAACGGCCCCAACTGCCGACAGATCAACGCCAACTGCGTTTGCACCAGCCGCTGCGCCTCATCGATCTCATCCGGCATTTGCTCCAACTCTGCCGCCAACCCTTCCTCGGCATCACTCTGGATCGCAATCGGCTGTTTGTTGGCCAGGCCGCTGGCGATCTCATCAATGCTTGCCGCCAGGCTGTTGCCTGCGCCTTCGATCAAATGCTCACGCACGTCGGCCGGTAGCTGGGTTTCGCGGTGCGCACCCAAACCCGACAAATAGCTGAGCAAGGTGTGTGACAGCACCAGAAAGCGAAAGCCTACGTCGGCCTCCTTACGAAAGTGCCCAGGCTCCATCAGCATATTCGCCAGCGTAGTGGATAGCGCGGCATCGGCGTTATGCGCGTTGCGCCGGGCCAGGCGGTAGGCCAGGTCGTCGCTCTTGCCGGCGGCGTATTGCTGCATGATCTGGCGCAGGTAGATGCTGTTGCAGGTCAGGGTATTGGCCAGCACTTTGTTCAGGCGCCGGCCTTGCCAGTCCGGCAGGAACAGGAATACCGCCAGCCCCGCGATCAGGCTGCCAAGCAGGGTATCGAACAGGCGAGGCAGAAACAGCCCGTAGCCATCGCCCACCTGGTTGAAGCAGAACAGCACCATCAGGGTGATCGCTGCAGTCGCCAGGGTGTAGCGCGTGGTGCGGTTGATAAAGAACACCAGGCCCGCAGCGATGGCGAACATCGATTGCACGACCGGGTTGGGGAACAAATCGAACAGCGCCCAGGCCACGGTCAGGCCGATGGCGGTGCCGATGATCCGCTGGCCGAGTTTGCGGCGGGTGGCGCCGTAGCTCGGCTGGCAGACGAACAGGGTGGTGAGGATGATCCAGTAACCTTGGGACGCGTGGATGGCGTGCAGGGTGCCATAGCCGATGGTCAATGCCAGTGACAGGCGCAAGGCGTGCCGAAACAGCAATGACGTCGGCGTGAGTTGGGTGCGCAGGCGCGTCCACATTTCCTTGAAGTTACGCGGGGCGCGGTCCAACAGGTTGCTGTCGGTAGCGTCGGCCAGGGCATCGGGGTTGCTGGCGTCGCCCAGCAGGCGGTCAAGGGTGGACAGGTTGGCGGCCAGGGCGCGCAACGAGCGCAACAGGCCACGCCAGGCGGGGTTGCTCTGGATGCGCAGGTGCTCCAGGGAGGCGTTCAGGTCGCCCAGGGCCTCGGCGAAGCTGTCGTCATAGATGAACGGTTGGCGCAGTTGGATCGATTCGGCCAGGGTCTGGCAGGCTTTGCCTTGCTGGCGCAGCAGGCGCTGGCAGCGAAACAGCACATCGCTGTGGAAAAAGGCATCGGTCAGGGCGTTGTACGGGTAGTGAGACGAACTGGCGCGTTCGTGGATGTCCTGGGCCAGGAAATACAGCTTCAGGTAGCGGCTGACCTTCGAGCCCGGTCGGCCATTGCCGACACGGTGCAGAATGATTTCCTTGGCCGCATTCAGCGCGGCGACCACCCGGCCATTTTGCTGGGCCAGTTCCAGGCGCCGGGCTTCCACATCCAGTTGGCGGATCGGCTCGAACAAGGATGACTTGAGCTTGAGATAGCGCCCCAGCTCACGGAACAACCGCGCCAGGCTCTGCTGCACCGGCTGGTTGGAAAACAGCGCCTGCCACAGCACCGACAGCACGCCGTACCAGGCGGCGCCGGCCACCAGCAGCAGCGGCTCATGCCAGAAGTCGGTGACGGCGCCGCCGCGCTGGTCCACGCCGATCATGGTGTAGACCGACAGAATCAAGGTGGCCGAGGCAATCGCGCCATAGCGTTCGCCCAGCGCACCGAGCATGGTCAGGGAGAAACTGGCCAGGGCCAGGGCGATGGCAAAGATCCAGGGGTAGGGGAACAGCAATTCCACCGACAGCGCGGCGATGCTGAAACACACCAGTGTCACCGCCAGGGCGTTGAGGCGGCCCTGCCAACTGTCATCAGTCTCGGCCAGGGCACTGGCGATAATCCCCAGGAACAGCGGGATCAACAGCGTCATTTCATCCTGGTACCAACACAGCGCCATGCTGCCGGTGAGGGCGATGAACACCCGTACGCTGTAGCTGAATTTATCCAGCGCCCACAGGCGCCGCATGGACTGCTTGAACGAGGTCGATGACATGAAGTCTGGAGTCTTCCGGGACGTTGTCGCTAAATTGAGCTATCAAGGACGCCACGGCAAGTGTGCTGATCACATCCAACAGCAAATTTTTCAAGATCACTACAAAACCAATGTGGGAGGGGGCTTGCTCCCACATGTTTACTGCGTTGTGTCAGGCGTATTGCGCGGCTGCGTAGCCCGACGCCCAGGCCCACTGAAAGTTGAACCCGCCCAAGTGACCGGTCACATCCAGCACTTCGCCGATGAAGTACAGGCCAGGGCTTTTCAGTGATTCCATGGTCTTGGACGACACTTCCCGCGTGTCCACTCCACCTAAGGTTACCTCGGCAGTGCGATAGCCCTCGGTGCCGGCCGGTACGAGTTGCCAGCTCCCAAGCTTTTGCGCGATATCGGCAATTTCAGCATGGGTGTACTGCTTCATCGGTTTGGATTCGAACCAGCTTTGGGCCAGCAGGTTGGCCATCTTCTTGGTGAAAATCTCCCCCAGCAGGGTCTTTAGCTCGCTGTTGGGATGCTCGGCCTGTTGCTGTTGCAGCCAGTCATGGGCGTCATGATCGGGCAACAGGTTGATTTCCACCGTGTCGCCGGATTCCCAGTAAGACGAGATCTGCAAAATCGCCGGCCCGCTCAGGCCGCGATGGGTGAACAGCATGTTCTCGCGAAAGCTCTGGCCGTTGCAGCTCACCAGGCAATCCACTGAAGTGCCGGATAACTCACTGCACAATGGCTTGAGCTGGTCGGTGATGGTAAACGGCACCAGCCCGGCGCGGGTTGGCAGCAGTTCGTGGCCAAATTGCTTGGCCACTTGATAGCCAAAACCGGTGGCGCCCAATGTGGGGATCGACAAGCCACCGGTGGCAATCACCAGCGACTCGCAGTGCAACTCGCCGAGCGTGGTCTGCAATTGGTAGCCGCTATCGAGCCTGGCGATTTCCTCGATGGAGGTGTCCAGGTGCAGGCTCACGCCGGTCTGGATGCACTCATCGAGCAACATGCCGAGGATGTCGCTGGACTTGTTATCGCAGAACAGCTGGCCGAGTTTTTTCTCGTGGTACGGCACACCGTGCTTGGCCACCAGCCCAATGAAATCCCACTGGGTGTAGCGCGCCAGGGCCGACTTGCAGAAGTGCGCGTTATGCGAGAGGAAGTTGGCAGGCTCGGTGTACATATTGGTGAAGTTGCAGCGGCCGCCACCGGACATCAGGATCTTCTTGCCGGCCTTGTTGGCGTGGTCGATCAGCATCACTTTGCGCCCACGCCCGGCGGCGGTCAGTGCGCACATCAAGCCTGCGGCGCCGGCGCCAATGATCACAACTTCGGTCGAGCGCAAAACGGTGTCCTCATACAAATTCTGAATTGAAATACAGTCAAATGTGGGAGGGGGCTTGCTCCCGATGGCGGTGGTTCAGTCACATCTATATTGACTGAGACTTCGCTATCGGGAGCAAGCCCCCTCCCACATTTGAATCTCCATTGGTGTGCGAGATATTTACAGGATCCGCACACGCAACGAACGGCCTTTGATCTTGCCGTCATTCAAGCGCTGCAACGCCTGCTTGGCGATCCCGCGTTCCACGGCCACGAATGCCTGGAAGTCAAAGATCGCAATCTTGCCGACCTGGGCGCCCGGAATGCCGGCTTCACCGGTCAATGCACCCAGAATGTCGCCTGGGCGGACTTTGTCTTTACGCCCGGCGGCGATGCACAGGGTGCTCATCTGCGGCAGCAGCGGGCCACCGCTTTGCGGCTTGAGGTTGTCCAGTTGGTCCCAGTTCAGCGGCGACTTCTGCAGTTGCTCGATGGCCTGGGCGCGGTGCGCTTCGGACGGCGCCACCAGGCTGATGGCGATACCGGTCTCGCCAGCACGACCGGTACGGCCAACGCGGTGGATGTGGATTTCCGAGTCGCGGGCCAGTTCGACGTTGATCACCATGTCCAGCGAGTCGATGTCCAGGCCACGGGCAGCCACGTCGGTAGCCACCAGCACCGAGGTGCTGCGGTTGGCGAACATCGCCAGTACCTGGTCACGGTCGCGTTGTTCCAGGTCGCCGTGCAGGCCGACGGCGGAAATGCCTTTGGCTGTCAGGTGGTCGACAGTTTCCTGCACTTGCTGCTTGGTGAAGCAGAACGCCACGCAGGAGGCTGGGCGGAAATGCGCCAGCACCTTGGTCACCGCGTCCATGCGTTCTTCTGGCGAGATCTCGAAGAAACGCTGTTCGATCTGGTCATCGGAGTGGAACGCCTCGGCCTTCACCTGCTGCGGCGCACGCATGAACTTGGACGCCAGCTGCTTGATGCTCACCGGGTAGGTGGCCGAGAACAGCAGGGTCTGGCGGCGTGGTGGGGTCTTGCTGATGATGTCTTCGATGGCGTCGTAGAAGCCCATGTCGAGCATACGGTCAGCTTCGTCGAGGATCAGGGTGTTCAGGCCGTCCAGTACCAGCGAGCCTTTGCGCAGGTGCTGCTGGATACGGCCCGGGGTGCCGACGATGACGTGAGCGCCATGCTCCAGGGAGGCGATCTGCGGGCCGAGGGACACGCCGCCGCACAGGGTCAGCACCTTGATGTTGTCTTCGGCACGGGCCAGGCGACGGATTTCCTTGGCGACCTGGTCGGCCAGTTCACGGGTGGGGCACATCACCAGCGCCTGGCAACCGAAGTAACGTGGGTTGATCGGGTTCAACAGGCCGATGCCGAAGGCGGCGGTCTTGCCGCTGCCGGTCTTGGCCTGGGCAATCAGGTCCAGCCCCTTGAGGATCACCGGCAAGCTTTGCGCCTGGATCTGCGTCATCTCGACGTAACCCAGCGAGTCGAGGTTAGCCAGCATGGCGGCGGACAGGGGCAAAGTATTAAAAGCGGTGGCGATGGTAGTCACGGGACTGGCTCTGCAAAACAAAATGTCGCGCAGTGTACCAGCCCTGTGGGATTTTCCCCGCAAGTTCTCGACGAGAAGCCCGTCAGTGCTCGATATCGTGCTCGCGGCTGACCACGCGTTTGCCGTCTTTTGGCGACAATTGCAGGAAGATCGCCGCCGCCAGCATCGCCATGATGCCCACGGTGAGGAAGGTCAACTGGAACGCGCCGAGGACACTTTCCACACCATCATTGCCGGCTTCGGCAGTAAACCCGCCAAGCAACGCGCCGGCACAGGCCACGCCGAGGCTGAGGGACAACTGCGCCACCACCGACAACAGACTGTTGCCGCTGCTGGCCTGGGCGTCGTCGAGGTCGATCAGGGTCACGGTGTTCATCGCCGTGAATTGCAGGGAGTTGATCGCCCCCAGCACCGCCAGCATTGCCAGCAGCAGCGGGTAGGGCGTGTGCTCGCTGACCAGGCCCATGCTCGCCAGCATGATGCCCAGAGCCAAGGTGTTGCCGGTCAGCACGATGCGATAACCGAGGCGCTCGATCAGCGGCCTTGCCACGGACTTGGCAAACATCGCCGCCGCCGCAAGCGGCAACATGCTCATCCCCGCTTCCGATGGCGAGTAACCCAGTGCCACCTGCAACAGCAGCGGTACCAGGAACGGCAGTGCGCCGCTGCCCAGCCGCGCAAACAGGTTGCCCAGAATGCCGACGGCAAAGGTGCGGGTCTTGAACAGCACCGGCGAGAACAACGGGTTATCAATATGCCCGGCGCGCAGCCAGTACGCCGCCAGGCAGGCGAACCCGCCGAACAGCAGCAATATGACCCGCAGGTGCGGCAGGTGCAGTTCGCCCAGGCCCTCCATGGCGATGGTGATCAGCACCATTGCCGCGCCGAACAGCAGGAAACCCAGGCCGTCGAAGCGCGTGCGTTCGCTGCCGCGCAGGTCGGGAATGAATTTCCACACGGCATAGCAGCCGATCATGCCCACCGGCAGGTTGATCAGGAAGATCCAGTGCCAGGTCAGGTATTGCACCATCCAGCCGCCCATGGTCGGGCCCAGTAATGGGCCGAGCAGGCCGGGGATGGTGATGAAGCCCATGATGCGCACCAGCTCGGAGCGTGGATAAGCGCGCAGCACTACTAGCCGCCCGACCGGCAGCATCAGCGCACCGCCCAAGCCCTGGATCACCCGTGCGCCCACCAGCATGGTCAGGCTGCTGGACAACGCGCATAGCAGTGAGCCGAGGCTGAACAGCATGATCGCGCCAAAGAAAATCTTCTTGGTGCCAAAGCGGTCGGCGATCCAGCCCGATGCGGGGATCAGCAGGGCGACGGTGAGCATGTAGGCGATCACCACCCCCTGCATGCGCAGCGGGTTCTCCGCGAGGTCCCGGGCCATGGCCGGCAGAGCCGTGTTGAGGATCGTCCCATCCAGCGATTGCATGAAGAAGGCAATCGCTACCACCCAGGGGAGCCAGCGGGCGGTCTTGGCATCGAGAGGGGCACGATTCGGCATGGGGACCCTTTTATTAGCAGGCTATGTGTTGGCGATTATGCGCCATTCGTCGCTCATTTTCCCACTGGCGGTTCGTCTAAGTCCGACAACGTTGCGTGCTCTCCGACCAGGAAATCCAGCAATGCACGGTGAACTGCCAGCGCCGCCTCCCGAGACTCCAGGTCCAGCAGGTGGCCGGTATGCTCGGCCACCGCAAAGCTGCTGCGGCCTACATATTGTTTGAACAGCTGGGCCTCGGCGGCCGGGGTGTATTCGTCCAGGGCACCGTTGAGAAAGTGCACCGGCGTCTCGATCTGTCGCAGCGCTGGCAAGTAGTTGCCATCGCCCAAGGCCAGGACCTGGTGAATGTGAAAGCGCGCCTGGCGGTACTCGGTAGTGGCCATGGTCGAAAGGTGCCGATGGTTGTTGCGCTTGAGGCGCGGCGACAGGTATTTGCCGACCGTCTCGTTGAGCAGGTGGCCGACCGCAGATTTGTCATCGGCCTCGATCAACACGCGCACGCGCTCCACGTATTCGAGCATGGCCTGGTTGAGGTTGGGCGCCAGGGCCATCACCACCGAGCTTTCGATGGAGGGCGGGTTGTGCGCCAGGGTCAGCAGCGTAGAGATGCCGCCCCACGAGGCCGACACCAGATGGTTGACCTCAAAGCGTTCCACCAGGGCACGCAGGATTTGCACCTCGTCGTCCTTGGTGACCAGGTCAAGGTCGGTGTTGTGCTCGCGCGAGTAGCCGGAGAACGGCAAGTCGAACAGCAGCACATTGAAATGCTCGGCCAGGCATTTGCTGGTGCGGGCAAAGGAGCGCGTGGTGGACAGCGCGCCATTGACCATCAGTACGGTTTTTCTATGCGGATGGTTACCGAGCTGCTCTACGTGAACGTTGTAGTGTTTGAACAGCTTCTCTATGACAAAACTTCCATGGTTCATCTGAAGGCTCCAGCTTGCCCAGTCCAGGCAAGGTCATGCATCACGTGCGGGCACGTGGGTGGGGTGGCGGGATGCCATCAAGCCTTATAACGAGGAATCAGGGAGGGGACAATAGGCGGATTCGCCAAATGAGAGCACCGCAGAAAGTTTACCAGTGGGAAGGGATTTGCCTGACAGATGAGTCCACTTACAGGCAAGTCAGGCAAAGATTGATTTAAGCCAACACCAATACGGTATTTTCTTTACTGTCGAATGGTGAGTCGCCAAGAGGAACTTTGATACTCCACAAGTCGATATGGCCATCAATGACGGCGACAGAATGGCTGGAGTTGGCAAGGGTACCTATCGCTCCATTTTTTAATTCCTCAAGAGTGCCGCTGCGCATAGAGTGCTTGAGCCCAAGGCGTGTTAACGCTTCACCAGGGTGTTCTCCGTCGTTCAAGGTGTCCATTGCGGTCTTAAAGTTCTGGCTGGCCCGGTGGTCATTGTTTTCGTTCTGCGCCCGCTTTGCGCTGGCCGCATATAGAAAAACGGCATGTCGCAAGACCTTGCCGCTACCAGCGAATCCTGTGTGCTCCATGGCTTGAAGCAGTTCTTGATGGGTCAGGGTGATGCGGACATCGTCGCGCATCACTACGTCATAACCTTCAGGTGTCCGGGTTATCTTTTTATAAATACTCTCTGGATGGCTGCCGAACTTGGCCATCGCCGCCTTGATGGCTGACACCGTGACACAGTTACCTTCGGTGACTTGAAAGAAATCTCGCCATATGTTTTTTGGTCTGATGCCCGAGTCGGTGGTCGAGCGAACAATTGTACGGGCGGGGGCATCATCTTTGCGGGTGTAGGCAGCATTGAATTCGCCTTTTTCCAAGTGGCGATTGTTGATGCGACTATTATCGTAAGGGGTTGGATAGTTGAGGCCATTCAGTGGAGAGAAACCGATATTCATAGTAATTGACTCGGGGTGCATAAAGGGGACTGTCGGTGAACAGGTTGTCTGAGAACTGACGGTGAGGATTTATTATTATGCGAGTTGATATCCGTGGGTGTGTACCTTCTCATCCCCAGGAAGGTTTTTACCTTCCTTTATGAGCCTGCCGTTGTAGAACAGCCCACCAGCGTTACTGCCGATCAACACGGTCAGGCCATCGGCATCGCCTGCTCTTTCCATGTATTTAATAGATGAGCTCACGCCCATCCCTTCCAGAACATTTTTTACCGTACGGCCATCAATGTTGCCAATCAATGCTGCTTCGAAACTCTGCCCAAAGGAACGCACGGGGGGCTGGAGTTGTTGACGTTTGATGTAGGCTGCGAAGATGAAGTTGGCGTCCTTTATCATGCCATCATCGTGCCCGATGAATAAGGAGTGTTGTTGGGCTTGCTCAAGTTCGTCCCGCGAGAGGGTCAACTCAAATCCGTCCCTAAAGGTGACCTGATAGGCGTTATGGGCGAATTTTACATTTGAAAAAACATCGGTTGGGCTCTGCCCGAACTTGGACATCAGCAATTTTATGACATCGGCGTGGGTTGAAGTCTCACCTTGAAAGACAAAAGGTCTTTGCGTGTAAAACCCGGTGACCAGGTTATCTGGTTTCTGTCCATTTCGTTTGGCAGAAAGCTCCGGGAGTTCATGGTCGGCCTGAATATCACCTTCAGGGGGAAGGGGTTCGAGCGTGAAGGTGGAAGGTGTTGATATCTGAGGGACCGCAATAGGCGTCGGCATGGAGGTGTGGGGGGCCTTAAGGACAATAAAGCTTTCTATCCATTGTGGTACCTTTTTCTTGTGCCCGTAGTTTTCCATAAAGCCGTCATTAATCATGCCGCGCTTACTCGAAAATACCTTCATTGCCGGTACGGCTACCTGGTTCCCTACGTCCTGAGACCACACATGCTGTAGTTGGTAGTCAAGCCCTAAAAGCTTTAAACCCTCGTACCCGCTGATCCCGTAATCAGAAGAGCTCAGAACAGCACCAAAGCTGTGTTGGTGAATATGGGTGCGATAATCGATTTTTCTGTAGTTGTATTGTGCTTCAAGGTGCTTGCGTTTATTCATGATCGCAAAAATAAAGCGTGCATCTTTTAGCATGCCCTCATCGTCGCCCGCAAACTTGGCATGGTGGGTAGCCAGTGCTAGTTCATCGTTGGATATATGCAGTTTGAAGTCGTCTTTCATGGTGATGTTGTAGCCGTTTCCGGTGTCCTTGACTTCATCAAAAATACTCAAGGGGCTCTGGCCGAGGCCCGACATGGCGGCCTTAATTACCGCCACCCAGTCATCGTGGTCATAACGGCCAAAGTAGGGGTATTTTTCATAGGTGGCATACAAGCCAGTCCACAAGTTACTGGGTGGGGCGCCTCTATCTTTTCCTGATATGACATGTGTTGCGGATGTTTCGGTAGGCACGGCGCGGAGGAGGTGTGAAGACAATAGTTTGTTTTCAGAGCTCGACGTGTTATTTGCGGATTTGCCCCTTGTTTGTGAATAGCTATTTACGCTCGACCGATGACTGCCGGTGGGCGTCGAAATGCTCAGGCTCATAAGTATGCTCCGCAGTTGATAGTGGGTTGCCCGCAAATGAATCACTGTTGTAAGTGTCCTGTTGCTGCAATGCGTTCCCGCTATAGGTGAGAGGATAGGTTACAGAGAGTGACCTCGATTGGTTTTGGATGCAGGATAAATCCGGCCTTGGGTCGGTTTGTACGCAGGAAGGGAAATAGCCGGACACTTATATAACTAATGGCAGCCGGAGTGGCTGCCATTAGTTTTTACGCGGGCTGTGAAAGTTTCACAGCGTCAAGGTCAGGCGCTTGACCAAGGCACCCGGCAGCAGGTTGGAGGTGGTATTGCGCTGGCTGTAAGTGCTGGCCGAGAGCAACAACTCCCGATCAGCGGTCAGGGCCTCAAGTTGCGAGCCGAGCAACTGATAGACACTGTCATCAAAACGCATGGTGCTGACCGGCGCCTTGATTTCGCCGTTTTCCACCCAGAACGTGGCGAAGCGCGTCATGCCGGTCAGGCGCGCCGCTGGCAGGTCGGAATAGTTCAGGTACCAGAGGTTGCTGATATATAACCCGGTGCCCAACTGCTTGAGGATATCGGCCTGGGCCAGGCTGCCTGCCGCCATTTGCAAGGCGCTGGGCGACTCGTCGCTGCTGGCGCCGTTGGTGCTCAAACCGTATTCGGCGGCGCTGCGAGAGTTGATCAACTGGCCCTCGGCCTTGCCTGCCCGGATCAGGGGCACATCCCCGCGCGGGTAGCCTTCGGTGGAAAATGCCTGGCTCAGGGAACCGCTGATCTGTTCATTGATTGTCACCAGCGGGCTCAGTGATTGTTCACCGGCATACAGGCGCTGCAACGAACTGCCTTTGCTGGCGATGGCCTGGGCCGAAAAACCACCCCAGGTAATGATGCTGATGATTTCTTCCAGCGCTGGCGGTGCAAGGTAGGCACGGTATTGGCCGGGCGCCAGCTTGTGCAGCGGCCGCCCCAGAAACGCCAGTTGCTCGCGGGCCTGTTGAAAGCGTGCGGCAAATTCGGCGCTGTCCCAGGTGTGCCCGGCGTAGCTGGCCTTGACCGCTTCGCCATTGGCGTGGAACAGGCTGAAATCGAAGTTGAAGCTGTTGGCGCAATGCCAGCCGAACGCGCCCGAGGAACTGGCGAAACCACGGCTGATGGGGCCGGCGGCGTAGAAACCGACCAGGTCGACGCCGTCGGCAGCCTGGCTGATATCGTCCAGCACCTGGGCCAGCGCCGGCAGCGGCCGTCGCTGTTCGTTGCTGCTTTGCCAGGCGTTGTGGTTGAGCAGCAGGTACGGATCACGTGGCAGTAGCGGCAGGGTTTCACGCAGCTGTTGCAGGGCATCGGCCAGACGCTGGCGATCCAGTGCCGCCTCGCCGGACAGGGTGATGCCCAGATCGGCGTGGCGGCCATCGTTGATCAGCTTGAGGTTCAGGCTGGCCTGTTGCACTTGGCCGGCCTGGCGCACCTGTGCGTGGTTAAAACGCACGAACTCGGACGATTCATCCGCGTAACCCAGGTGGAACTGCTCCTTGTCGGTGACGGCCTGCTTGAGCCAGTCCACCAGTGCCTTGAAGTGGTTCATCAGGCATCGCCCCCAAATACGTCAATGTTACTGAATACACAGGCCGGCGACGCATGGCCGACGCGGATCACCTGGTTGGGCTCGCCCTTGCCGCAGTTGGGCGTGCCCAATACCTTGAAGGTGCTGGCGTCGCCGACCGCGCTGAGGTTGCGCCAGAATTGCGCGGAAATTGCCCGATAGTTGGGGTTCTTCACCACGCCCTTGAGTTCGCCGTTTTCGATCAACTGGCCCCACTCGCAACCGAACTGGAACTTGTTGCGCGCATCGTCGATGGACCACGAACGGTTGGTCGACATCAGGATGCCGTTTTCAATGCCACCCACCAGTTGCTCCATGCTTTTATCGCCGGCCTCGATATTCAGGTTGGCCATGCGGTCGATGGGCGGGCGGTTCCAGCCGCAGGCGCGGCTGCTGGCAACGCCTGGCAAGTCGGCGCGAAATTGCGACAACGCACCGCCCAGGGGCTTGAGCAGCAGGCCATCGCGGATCAGGAATTGCTTGCTGGCGCGGGTGCCGTCGTCGTCATGGCTGTAGCTGGCGAGCTGTTCGGGGATGTCCGGGTCGAAGGTTACGTTAAGCAGCGGTGAGCCGTATTGCAGATGGCCGAAGTCGCTGGCCTTCACAAAACTGGTGCCGGCGTAGTTACGCTCGTCACCGAGGATGCGGTCGAGTTCCAGCGGATGGCCGATGGACTCGTGGATCTGCAGGATCATCTGGTCGGGCATCAGCAGCAGGTCACGTTGGCCGTGGGGCGTATTGGGTGCGAGCAGCAATTGCAGGGCTTCGTCGGCCACCTTGCGGGCGGCGCCCACCAGGCCAAAGCGCTGGATCACACCGGCACTGCCTTGCTGGCCGAAGTTGGTACCGCCCAGGGTGCGGGTCTGGCTATCGTTGCCGTCGAAGGCGGTGACACTCAGGCCAGGGAAGACGAAGCGCTGAGCCTGGCGCAATTGCGCGCCGGCGCTGTTGAGGTAGATCTGCTCAACATGGGTGGTGCCCAGGCTGACTTCCCAAGTCACCAGGCGTTCATCCTTGGGCACGGCGGCAGATTCATCGCCGAGCAATTGGTAGCAGTCGCTCAGGGGTGGGAAGGGCTGATCAAGGTCCGGAGACAGGTAGTCGGCGACTTCATTGGAAACCGGCTGCTGGTGCAGGTCGAGCAGGGCGTGGGGCTGGATCATCCGGGCTTGCTGTTCGGCGCGCTCAAGGGCCGCTTGCAGGCCGGCAAGGGAAATGTCGTTGGTCGCGGCATAGGCTTCCACGCCATTGAGACGCACGGTAAGCATGGCGCCTTCATCGTGGCTCAGGTGTGGTGGCTCGGCGACGTTCTTGCGTACCGACAGGTACTGACCGGATTCGCGTACGTAGCGCAGGGAGAAGAATTCGGCACGGGTGCGCAGGGCACTGAAGTGCTGTTTGAGGGTGGCGTGGTGTTCGAACATGGGGCCTTCCTTGTGGGCGGCTCGGCGCGCGGCAGGCCAACAGAGTAGGCCGGGGCTGGGAGCTGATCAAGGAAAGTGTAGAGGGGGAGGTTTTGTGGTGTCTGTCAGGGCCTCATCGGGGGCAAGCCCCCTCCCACACTGACTGTGTTCACAAATTCAGATGTGCAAATACAGTCAAATGTGGGAGCTGGCTTGCCTGCGATATCAGGCGCCGCGGTGTATCAGTTACTGCGCAGTAGGCCCTACTTCACGCATCGGCTTGCCACGAACCGGCGCATCGCCTGCCACGTAGTAGTCGGCGGTGCTGCGCGGCAGTGGCTTGCGGCCACGGATCTTGTCGGCGATTTTTTCGGCGATCATGATCGTCGGCGCGTTCAGGTTACCGGTGGTGATGATCGGCATGATCGACGCATCGACTACACGCAGACCCTGCATGCCATGCACGCGGCCTTCGCCATCCACTACGGCCATCTCGTCGGTGCCCATCTTGCACGAGCAGGACGGGTGGAACGCTGTTTCGGCGTGCTCGCGGATGAACTTGTCGAGCTGCTCATCGGTTTGCACTTCAATACCCGGGCTGATTTCGCGGCCACGGTATTGATCCAGTGCCGGCTGCTGCATGATTTCACGGGTCAGGCGGATGCCATCGCGAAACTCCTGCCAGTCCTGCTCGGTGGCCATGTAGTTGAAGAGGATGCTCGGGTAGTCCCGTGGGTTCTTCGACTTCAGTTGCACGCGGCCACGACTTGGCGAACGCATGGAGCCCATGTGTGCCTGGAAACCGTGCTCTTTCACACCGTTGCTGCCGTTGTAGTTAATCGCGACCGGCAGGAAGTGGTACTGGATGTTCGGCCATTCGAATTCCGGACGCGAACGGATAAAACCGCCGGCTTCGAACTGGTTGCTGGCGCCAATGCCAGTGCCGTTGAACAGCCACTCGGCACCGATGGCTGGCTGGTTGTACCAGAGCAGCGATGGGTACAGCGACACCGGCTGGGTGCACGCATATTGCAGGTACAGCTCAAGGTGATCCTGCAGGTTTTCGCCGACGCCCGGCAGGTCGTGGACCACCGGGATGTCGAGGCTTTCCAGCAGCTTGGCCGGGCCGACACCGGAGCGTTGCAACAACTGCGGCGAAGCGATTGCACCGCTGCACACCAATACTTCTTTACGCGCACGGGCTTCAACGCGCTCTTCGGCGGCGCCGATCAGGTAGCGCACGCCAACGGCACGCTTGCCTTCGAACAACACTTTGTCGGTAAGGGCATGGGTGACGATGGTCAGGGTCGAACGCTTTTTAGCCGTGTCCAGGTAACCGCGTGCGGTGCTGGCGCGACGGCCATTCGGCGTGACGGTACGGTCCATCGGGCCGAAGCCTTCTTGCTGGTAACCGTTCAAGTCTTCGGTCCGCGGGTAACCGGCTTGTACGCCGGCTTCGACCATGGCGTGGAACAACGGGTTGTTGCCCGCTTTCGGCGTAGTCACGCTGACCGGGCCTTCGCCACCGTGGTAGTCGTTCGGGCCAATATCGCGGGTTTCTGCCTTGCGGAAATACGGCAGGCAATCGAGGTACGTCCAGTCTTCCAGACCGGGCAGCTTCGACCAGTTGTCATAGTCCATGGCATTGCCACGGATATAGCACATGCCGTTGATCAGCGAAGAACCACCCAGGCCCTTGCCGCGCCCGCACTCCATCCGGCGACCGTCCATGTGTGGCTCTGGATCGGTTTCGTAGGCCCAGTTGTAGCGGCGGCCTTGCAGCGGGAAAGCCAGGGCGGCGGGCATCTGGGTACGGAAGTCGAGGCGGTAGTCTGGGCCACCGGCCTCCAGCAGCAAAACGGTGACGCCTTCGTCTTCGGTCAGACGGGTCGCCAGGGTGTTACCGGCGGAGCCGGCACCCACAATGATGTAATCGTATTCTTGGGACATTGGATGCACCCTCTTTGAAGTCTAGTCAGGTCGGGCCTCATCGGGAGCAAGCCCCCTCCCACATTTGATCGGGTTCACACAGTCAAAGGTGGGAGGGGGCTTGCCCCCGATGGCGGCCTTACAGGCAATACAAGGCTCGGGTGTTAGAACACCGAGGCGTAATCGCCCAGCTCAACCTGTACCGATTTGATGCGGGTGAAGTTGTTCAGCGAGCTGATCCCGTTCTCACGGCCCACACCGGATTGCTTATAACCACCGACCGGCATCTTGGCGTCGGACTCGCCCCAGGCGTTGATCCAGCAGATACCCGCTTCCAGTTGATGAATCACGCGGTGGGCGCGGTTCAGGTCCTTGGTCACCAGGCCGGCAGCCAGACCGAAGTCGGTGTCGTTGGCGCGACGGATCACTTCTTCTTCGGTCTCGTAGGTGAGGATGCTCATCACTGGGCCGAAGATTTCTTCACGCACGATGGTCATGTCATCGGTGCAGTCGGTGAACACGGTCGGAGCCACGAAGGCGCCTTTGGCGAAGTCGCCATCGGTCAGACGATCGCCGCCGCACAGCAGGCGGGCGCCTTCTTCCTTACCTTTGGCGATGTAGCCCAGCACGCTTTCCATGTGGGCGAAGCTGACCAGCGGGCCGAAGTTGGTGTTGTCGTCCTGCGGGTCGCCGACACGGATGCGCGCAACGCGCTCGACAATCTTGGCTTCAAACGCAGCTTGCAGATGCTTGGGCACGAACACACGAGTGCCGTTGGTGCAGACCTGGCCGGAGCTGTAGAAGTTGGCCATCATCGCGATATCGGCGGCGCGATCCAGGTCGGCGTCTTCGAACACGATCAGTGGCGACTTGCCGCCCAGTTCCATGGTCACTTCCTTGAGCGACGAGCTCGAGGCGCTGGCCATGACTTTCTTGCCGGTGTCGGTGCCGCCGGTGAACGAGACTTTCTCGATGCGCGGGTGCTCGGTCAACCAGGTGCCGACTTCACGGCCGCTGCCAGTCAGTACGTTGAACACACCAGCCGGAACGCCGGCTTCGGTGTAGATCTCGGCCAGTTTCAGGGTGGTCAGCGAGGTGACTTCGCTTGGCTTGAAGATCATCGCGTTGCCGGCGGCCAGGGCCGGGGCGGATTTCCACAGGGCGATCTGGATCGGGTAGTTCCACGCGCCGATACCGGCGACTACACCCAGCGGCTCGCGGCGAGTGTAGACGAAGGAGGTGTCGCGCAGCGGGATCTGCTCGCCTTCGATGGCTGGCACCAGGCCTGCGTAGTATTCCAGCACGTCGGCGCCGGTGACGATGTCGACGTATTTGGTTTCGGAGAAGGCTTTACCGGTGTCCAGTGTTTCCAGGGCGGCCAGTTCATCGTTGCGCTCGCGCAGGATGTCGACAGCACGACGCAGGATGCGCGAACGCTCCATGGCGGTCATGGCAGCCCAGATTTTCTGGCCCTTTTCAGCGCTGACCACGGCACGCTCGACGTCTTCTTTCGTGGCGCGTTGCACTTGGGCGAGAACTTCACCGTTAGCCGGGTTGATGGCTTCGAAGGTGGCATCGCTGCCAGCGTCGCTGTAGCCGCCGTCAATGTAGAGTTTTTGCAGGTCGAAACGGGCCATAAAGTCCTCGCAAGTGCATAAGTGGTTGGCGTTACCCGCCGTACAGTGGGCCATGGAGTTGTGGCAACACTGAGCGGCGGACGTTCAGGGGTTGAGCGTTTATAAGTGCTCTAACTCACCTGCTTGGCCAATTGGAAATCCATATATTCGTAAGCGATCCGTTGCGCTTGCTCCGTGTCGAAAGCGTCTCCCGACAGGGCGCCGCGCAACCACAAACCGTCGATCAAAGCCGCCAGGCCGCGGGCTGCGCTGCGTGCCTCGGGTAACGGCATCGCACGGCGGAACTGGCAACACAGGTTGGAATACAGACGGTGATCGTTGATCCGCTGCAACCTGTGCAATGACGGGTGGTGCATGCTGGTGGCCCAGAAGGCCAGCCAGGTTTTCATTGCCGGGCCATTGACCTGGCTGGCGTCGAAGTTGCCTTCGATGATCACCTGAAGGTGTGCCCGTGGGCTGTCTTCCTTCAAGGCACGCCTGCGTTCGTGGACGTTCTCGATCAACGCATTCATCAGGTAGCGCATGGTCGCTGCGATCAGGCCGTTCTTGTCCTGAAAGTAGTGACTGATGATGCCGTTCGAGACGCCGGCCAGCCGCGCAATCAGCGCAATGCTGGCATCTCCCATTCCGACCTGATCGATGGCCGTCAAAGTGGCTTCGATCAACTGCTGGCGGCGTATGGGTTGCATACCGACCTTGGGCATGTAGCACCTCTCCTTAGGCCTGCCGATGGGCGATCCACGTCCGTCGGCTTGAGGGCCAGTCTATTTTGTTTTGATTGAACGTTCAATCAACAAAGAATAAGATCTGCGACAAATGGTCGCTGCCTACAGATATTTCCTACCTGCGAGCTGCAACCTCTGACACCTGCAAAAACCCTTGAAACAGGCCACTTCAGAGCCTGATCACCGCTTCGGCGGGCTCAAGAATTTTCGGGGTGTCTTTATAACACCCGTCCGTCGACTGCCGAAAAATCGATGTCCCGGGATAACCGTTGCCTTGTGTTTCTCTCTCGCACTGCCTGGAGCATCTGCGCCATGAGTTCTGCCTCTCTTATAAAGACCCCGCCGGAAAAGGTCCGGGTCAACGGTTGGGTGTTCTACACCTCCACCGCGCTGATTCTGATATTGACCGCCATTCTGATCATCGCCCCGCAGGAGGCCGGGCGCCTGCTCGGCGTAGCCCAGGCGTGGCTGTCGAAAAGCTTCGGCTGGTACTACATGGTGGTTATCGCCGCCTACCTGGTGTTTGTGGTCGGTCTGGCGTTTTCGTCCTACGGGAAATTGAAACTGGGTAGTAAGGACGATACCCCGGACTTCAGCTACGGCGCCTGGGCCGGCATGTTGTTCTCGTCGGGCATCGGCATTTCGCTGTTGTATTTCGGTGCGTCCGAGCCGCTGGACCACTACTTCAACCCGCCCGAAGGCGCAGCGGCCAGCAATGGCGCGGCACGCCAGGCGCTGCAACTGACCTTTCTGCACTGGGGGCTGCACGGCTGGGCGATCTATGCGTTGGTCGGTTTGGCCGTGGCGTACTTTGCCTACCGCCATAACCAGCCGCTGGCCTTGCGTTCGGCGCTGTACCCATTGGTGGGCGAGCGTTGGGTGAAAGGCGCGGCCGGCCATGCGGTGGACGGTTTCGGCATGTTCGTCACCTTGCTGGGGCTGGTGACCAACCTGGGTATCGGCTCGATGCAGGTGTCCTCGGGGTTGGAAAACCTGTTCGGCATGGAGCACAGCAACACTAACTTGCTGATCGTGATCATCGTGATGAGCACCGTAGCGACCATCGCTGCTGTATCGGGCGTGGAGAACGGCATTCGCCGCCTGTCCAACCTCAACATCGTGCTGTTCAGCGGCTTGCTGATTTTTGTGCTGCTGTTCGGCCCGACCCTGCACCTGCTCAACGGCCTGGTGCAGAACACCGGCGATTACCTCAACGGCATCATTCTGAAAACCTTCGACCTGTATGTGTACGAAGGCGACGCCGACAAGACCGAGCGCTGGATGGGCCTGTGGACCCTGTTCTACTGGGCCTGGTGGATTTCCTGGGCGCCATTTGTGGGCATGTTCATCGCGCGTATTTCCCGTGGCCGTACCGTGCGTGAACTGGTGGCGGGCGTATTGCTTATCCCGCTGGGCTTTACCCTGGCGTGGCTGTCGATCTTCGGTAACTCGGCCCTGGACCTGGTGTTGAACCACGGGGCGGTGGAGTTGGGCAAGACGGCTCTGGAGCAGCCGTCCATGGCCATCTACCAACTGCTTGAGCATTACCCAGCATCGAAAATTGTTATCGGCGTATCGATCTTCGTGGGCTTTGTGTTGTTCCTGACCCCGGCGGATTCCGGCGCGGTGATGATGGCCAATCTGTCCTGCAAAGGCGGCAATGTGGACGAAGATGCGCCGCACTGGTTGCGGATCTTCTGGTCGGCGGTCATTACGCTGGTGACGATCGGTCTGTTGTTTGCCGGCAACTTCGAAGCCATGCAAACCATGGTAGTGCTGGCAGGGCTGCCGTTCTCGGTGGTGCTGATCTTCTTTATGTTCGGTTTGCACAAGGCGATGCGCCAGGACGTGGCCATCGAACAGGAGCAGGCGCAACTGGCTGAACGCGGGCGTCGTGGGTTCAGCGAGCGCTTGACGGCGCTGGACCTGCAACCGAGCCAGGCCACCGTGCAACGCTTTATGGACAAGCACGTAACGCCGGCGCTGGAAGAAGCGGCGGTTGCGCTGCGTGAGCAAGGTTTGGAAGTGCAGACACTGTTGGGCAAATCCAAGCGCTGCATTGGTGTGCGCATCGAGATGGAAGAGGGCAACCCGTTTGTCTACGAAGTGAGCCTGGATGCTTACTCGTCGGCGCCGGCTGACTTGCCTGAAGAAGAGCGCACCCGTTATTACCGTGCCGAGGTGTACCTGCACAACGGGCCTCAGGAATACGACCTGATGGGCTTCACCCAGGAACAGATCACCCGGGATGTGCTCGATCAGTTTGAAAGCCATCGGCAGCTCCTTGGCCGTGTCTATAGCTGATAGTTGAAGCCTGGTGGTGCTTTGAATGTGGGAGGGGGCAAGCCCCCTCCCACATTTTGCTTTGCAGTGTTTGCTAGCCCAGGTTCTTGCCTAAGAGGGCATGGTAGAGCTCACTGTCACCCAAGATCCCCACCACCTTGTTGTTGTCATGCAACACCAGCTTGTTCCCCGTCTGGTAGCGAATCTGCAACGCATCGCGCATACCGATGTTGGAGTCCACCAGCGTCGGCACCCGGCCCAGACCTTCCACCGCTTGCCCCGGCGCCCAATTCTGCAGGTTCATCGCCACGCCATTCTGGCGTGCGCCCTGGATGGTGTTGCCTTCGGCCAGGTCCAGCCACGAGTCACCACCCGGATCAAGGCACACCGAACCGTTCACGCGCTTGCAGTTGTCCAGCGTGCGCATCAGGCTGCGTCCGCACAGCACGTTCAGTGGGTTGGTGTGGGCGACGAAGGTGCGTACATAGTCGTCCGCCGGGTTCAGCACGATCTCTTCCGGCACGCTGTACTGGATGATCTTGCCGTCTTTCATTATCGCGATACGGCTGCCCAGTTTCAGCGCTTCATCCAGGTCGTGGCTGACGAACACGATGGTCTTGCTCAACTTGCGTTGCAGCTCCAGCAGCTCATCCTGCAAACCTTGGCGAATCAGCGGGTCGAGGGCCGAGAAGGGTTCGTCCATCAGCAGGATATCGGCGTCCATCGCCAGGGCGCGGGCCAGGCCGACGCGTTGCTGCATACCGCCGGACAGCTCGTCGGGCTTCTTGTTGCGCCATTGGCTCAGGCCCACCAGTTCAAGCTTTTCATCCACCAGCGTGCGCCGTTCCTTCTCCGGACGGCCCTGCATTTCCAGGCCGAAGCTGATGTTCTCGCGTACCGTCAGCCAAGGCATCAGGGCGAACTTCTGGAATACCATGGCGATGCGTTTGGTGCGCATCATTTTCAACTCGGCGGGGGTGCAGGAGGCGATGTCGATCTGGCGACCTTCATGCTCTACAAACAGTTGGCCACGGCTGACGGTGTTGAGGCCGTTGATGCAGCGCAGCAGGCTCGACTTGCCGGAACCCGACAAGCCCATCAGCACACAGATCTCGCCTTTCTCGATATCCAGGCTGGCCTTTTCAACGCCGACAATCTGCCCGGTCTTCTTCAGAATTTCGTTACGGCTCATGCCCTGGTCCAGCAGCTTGAGCGCTTCGCGTGGGTCTTTGGAAAAGATCACGTCGACATTGTCGAATCGGATAATGCTCATGCATCACCCCCTACTTTAGCGTCGGGTTGTTTGCAGATACGGTCGAGCATGATGGCCAGCAAGACGATCGCCAGGCCCGCTTCAAAGCCCAGGGCGATGTCAGCGGTGTTCAGTGCGTTGACCACCGGCTTGCCGAGGCCGTCGGCACCCACCAGCGCGGCGATCACCACCATCGACAACGACAGCATGATGCATTGGGTAATGCCGGCGGCGATGCTCGGCATGGCGTGGGGCAACTCGATGCGCGAGAGTAACTGGCGGCGCGAGCAGCCAAAGGCTTTACCGGCGTCCATCAGCTCTTGCGGCACATCGCGGATACCCAGGTAGGTCAGGCGGATCGGCGCGGCAATCGCGAACACCACCGTGGAAATCAGCCCGGGCACCACACCCAGCCCGAAGAGGGTCAGGGTAGGGATGAGGTAGACGAAGGTCGGTACGGTCTGCATCAGATCGAGCACCGGCCGCATCATGGTGTAGAACATCGGCTTGTGCGCGGCAACAATACCCAGCGGCACGCCGATGACCACGCAGACCAGGGTGGCGAACAGCACCTGCGCGAGGGTTTCCATGGTTTCCTGCCAGTACCCCAGGTTGAGGATCAGCAGGAAGGAGGCAATGACAAACACCGTCAGGCCCCATTTGCGTTGAATAAAGTGAGCCAGCAGCGCAATCAGACCGATCAATGCCAGCGGATTGAACCAGGTCAGCGCAAACGTCACGCCGTGGATCATCGTTTCCAGTGTCGATGCGATTGCGTCGAAATAGTTGGCACCGTGTTGGGTCAACCAGTCGACGAAGGCAGCGATGTACTGGCCTAGAGGGATTTTCTGTTCAGTCAGCATGGTAGTGAATGTCCACATGCGAAGGGGAAAACATCCCGGGCCAGCGCACCGGCCCGGGGTCAGCGGGTGCTATTTGGCGAGGTAAGCTTTGACGGCATCGAGCCCTGGTTTGCCATCGACGGTGGTGACACCGGCGAGCCAGGTGTCGAGCACTTGCGGGTTCTTCTGCAGCCAGGCCTTGGCGGCGGCGTCGGCCTTCATCTTGTCGTCCAGGACGTTACCCATCAGGGTGCTTTCCATGTCCAGCGTGAACACCAGGTTTTTCAGCAACTGGCCGACGTTGCTGCATTCCTGGGTGTAGCCCTTGCGGGTGTTGGTGTAGATGGTGGCCTGGCCATAGTTGGGGCCGAACGAATCGTCGCCGCCGGTCAGGTACTTCATCTTGAAGCGGGTGTTCATCGGGTGCGGTTCCCAGCCGAGGAACACAATGGCCTGGTTGCGCTTGGAGGCGCGTTCAACCTGGGAGAGCATCCCGGCTTCGCTGGACTCGACCACCTTGAAGCCGGCGGTCTTGAGGCCGAAGGCGTCTTTGTCGATCAGTGTCTGGATAGTGCGGTTGCCGTCGTTGCCCGGCTCGATGCCGTAGATCTTGCCGCCCAGCTCATCCTTGAATTTGGCGATATCGGCGAAGTCTTTCAGGCCCTTGTCGTACAGCGCCTGTGGGACTGCCAGGGTGTACTTGGCGTTCTCCAGGTTGGCGCGCACGGTTTCCACGGTGCCGGCATCACGGTACTGCTTGATGTCGTTTTCCATGGTCGGCATCCAGTTGCCGAGGAAGATGTCCATGTTCTTGCCGTCGGCCAGAGACTTGTAGGTCACCGGTACCGAAATCATCGTGGTGCGCGGTTTGTAGCCCAGGCCCTTGAGGATTTCGCTGGTGGTCGCGGTGGTGACGGTGATGTCGGTCCAGCCGACATCGGAGAAGTTGACGGTCTTGCACTGTTCCGGTTCTGCGGCGTGTGCCATGACGGGCAGACTCAGCATGGCGGCCAACAACAACGAGGGTGAACCTTTCATCGGGGTAGACTCCTGTGTCTTTTCTGGCGGCATTCGCCGCGCTTTATAAGTGTTGCGGTTGGAGCGTGCGAGAACAGCTCTGGCGCGGTGCCTTGCAAACGAGTCGAGACTGATCATGTACCAGTGAAAATCTGACGCCTACAGGGGGCGTCGTATCCAGTACAGGGAGGGTCGCATCCAGTACCGATGACGTCGCTTACAGCTTTTTCCCAAGGTAAAACTGCTGTTTTTACCCATCTGCACCGCAAAAAACGGCCAAAACAGGCGTTCGCACGCGAGCGACGCTGGTGAGCATGGATGCGTCGGTGTGAGACGCCGTGGCGAGCAACAAAAGCTTGATGATGCCGCCATCTGGGCGATCTGAGCGTAGCACCTCGTTCAAGCCCGGCCCGCGCTTATCGAGGAGTTACACGTTAATGGCTATCAGCGTTTTCGACCTGTTCAAGATCGGCATCGGGCCTTCGAGTTCTCACACCGTGGGCCCCATGCGCGCCGCGGCGTTGTTCGTGCAGGCGTTGCGTGAGCGTGAACTGTTGGAACGGGTTCGGCGTGTCGAAGTGCAACTGTACGGCTCGTTGTCTGCCACTGGCATCGGCCATGGCAGTGACACCGCAACCATCATGGGCCTGATGGGCGAGTGGCCGGACGCAATCGACCCCTCGCAAATCGGCGTACGCATTCAAACCTTGCGTGAAACCGACACCCTGTTGCTGGACAGCCGCTTGCCGGTGCCATTTGTGTGGGCGCGGGACATGCGCTTGCTCGACGAGAACCTGCCGTTCCACCCCAACGCCATGACCCTGGTGGTATGGGGTGATGACGGCGAACTGCATCGCGATACCTACTATTCGGTCGGCGGCGGCTTTGTGGTGGATGAGGCCCAGGCCCAAAGCGGCGTGGCCGATATGGACCGCACCGAATTGCCTTACGATTTTTCCAGTGCGGTGGAGCTGTTGCAGCTGTGCAAGACCCACAACCTGCGCGTCGCCGAACTGATGCTGGCGAACGAAAAGACTTGGCGCTCCGAAGAAGAAATCCGCAGCGGCCTGATGAAACTCTGGCGCGCCATGCAGGATTGCGTGGAGCAGGGCCTCAAGCACGAAGGCATCCTGCCCGGCGGCCTCAATGTGCGCCGTCGCGCCGCCAAGTTGCATCGCAGTTTGCAAGAGCTGGGCAAACCCAATGTGATCGGCTCGACCTTGAGCGCCATGGAGTGGGTCAACCTGTTCGCCCTTGCGGTCAACGAAGAAAACGCCGCCGGTGGGCGCATGGTGACGGCGCCCACCAATGGCGCGGCGGGGATCATCCCGGCAGTGCTGCACTACTTCATGAAGTTCAGTGAGGAGGTCACCGAAGCCAACGTGGTCGACTATATGCTCGGCGCGGCGGCGGTAGGTATCTTGTGCAAGAAGAACGCTTCGATCTCCGGTGCTGAAGTCGGCTGTCAGGGTGAAGTAGGCTCGGCTTGCGCGATGGCCGCAGCTGGCTTGGCGGAGATTCTAGGTGCCACGCCGGAGCAGGTGTGCAACGCCGCTGAAATCGGCCTGGAACATAACCTCGGCCTGACCTGCGACCCGGTCGGCGGCCTGGTACAGGTGCCGTGTATCGAGCGCAATGCGATTGCGGCGGTGAAGGCCATCAACGCGGCGCAAATGGCCCTGCGTGGCGACGGCCAGCACTTTATCTCCCTGGACCGGGTGATCCGCACCATGCGTGATACCGGGGCCGATATGCATGACAAGTACAAAGAGACATCACGCGGTGGGTTGGCGGTGAGTGCGGTTGAGTGCTGAGACCCAGTCGCCTGCATCGGGGCTTGCCCCCGATAGCAATAGTGCAGACACAATTGCTCATAAAGTGAACACCAGATCAAAAAACGCCACCTTTTAGCGCGTCGCAAACAGATAAGTAGCTACCAAACGATTTCCCTCTCGTCACCTGCGCATTGTGCTTTGGGTGACAGACATGTCCTACGCCCGCAAAGTGCCTTCCCACAAGTGCTACCGATTTGCTCACACGCTTTGAGTAGCACCCTTCTCACGTCATATCCCGCACCCCACGCGCGGGCTTATATAGACGCATCAACAGGTCGTTTTCAGGAGTTATTGAATAGCCATTCAATTTTCGGCATGGCATTTGCTCTGTCAATTCAAAGCCTCTCTCCCCTCGCAGGGGATGAGCGCAATAACAAGAGCCTCGCCTGAGGCCATCACCCGCTTTGTGTGAGGAGATACCGCGATGACGTCGTTCAACTCCGGGGCCCAACCCCAGAACCGTGCGCCTCAATCCATCGGCTTTTTGCTGCTGGACAATTTCACGCTGATTTCACTGGCGTCGGCCGTGGAACCCCTGCGCATGGCCAACCAGTTGTCCGGCCGCGAGCTGTACCGCTGGACAACCCTGAGCGTGGACGGCAACCAGGTATGGGCCAGCGACGGCCTGCAAATCACCCCGGACGCCTCCATGCACAAAGCGCCGGCGCTGGACACGGTCATCGTCTGTGGCGGTGTGGGTATCCAGCGCACGGTCACCCGTGAGCATGTGTCGTGGCTGCAAAGCCAGGCGCGTCAATCCCGTCGCCTGGGTGCCGTGTGTACCGGCAGTTGGGCGCTGGCTTGCGCGGGTTTGCTCGACGGTTTTGATTGCAGCGTGCATTGGGAATGCCTGGCGTCGATGCAGGAAGCCTTCCCGCGCGTCGCGATGAGCACGCGTCTGTTCACGCTCGACCGCAACCGCTTCACCAGCTCCGGCGGCACTGCGCCGTTGGACATGATGCTGCACCTGATCAGCCGCGACCACGGCCGTGAATTGTCGGCTGCCATCTCCGAGATGTTCGTCTACGAACGCATCCGCAACGAACAGGATCACCAGCGCGTGCCGCTCAAGCAC
This sequence comes from Pseudomonas sp. HN8-3, assembly GCF_020790195.1. Taxonomy (NCBI): domain Bacteria; kingdom Pseudomonadati; phylum Pseudomonadota; class Gammaproteobacteria; order Pseudomonadales; family Pseudomonadaceae; genus Pseudomonas; species Pseudomonas sp. HN8-3. Next base: position 5,537,791 of record NZ_CP086206.1, on the reverse strand, counting down.
ATGCTCGGCACCAACCAGCCGAAGCTGCAGGAAATCGTCGCGCTCATGGAAGCCAACCTGGAAGAGCCGATCGACCTGGATGAACTGGCGGTGTATGTCGCCGTGTCGCGCCGCCAGTTGGAGCGGCTGTTCCAGAAATACCTGCACTGCTCGCCGTCGCGTTATTACCTCAAGCTGCGCCTGATCCGTGCGCGGCAGTTGCTCAAGCAAACACCGATGTCGATCATCGAAGTGGCGTCGGTGTGCGGGTTCGTGTCCACGCCGCACTTCTCCAAGTGCTACCGCGAATACTTCGGCATACCGCCACGCGATGAACGTGTCGGCTCCAACACTACCCAGCAAGTGGCGATGATGCCGATTCCGCAGGCACTGGTGTTGTCACCGTTGTCGGGGCCGATGTCGGCGTTGAGCCAGGCCAGAAACGAGTCGACGTTTGCCAGTGTAAGGCTCTAAACCGAGTCGTCTGCATCGCAGGCAAGCCAGCTCCCACCTTGGAATGCGTTCTCCTGTGGGAGCTGGCTTGCCTGCGATAGCGGTATTTTCAGGCGCCGGAGTTCTGTTTGAATTGCATCAGCGCCGGCAACAACTGCTTGTCGATCGCCTGGCGTACCGCCGGTAAAATCGTCGCACTGCCGCTGTACATTTTTTCAACCATGCCCTTGAGCGCCTTGGCCCGCGCCTCGCTCAAACCGCGCACCGCACATTCACACGCCTGCTCGGCGGTGGTACCGCTGGATACTTCAAAACCCAGCGAGCGCAGTTGGCTCAGCAGGTCATCCTGGTCAATCAAATCCGCGTGCATCATGACGTTTATCCTGGTGTAGGGAACAGGGATTGACCTGGATTCTGGTTGGCCCCCGCTGGGTGGGCAAGAGCAGAATCGAGCAATGGCTTGGATGGCTATGAACAGGTCGTTTTCGGGTCACTTGGCAATACGGTTAATAGGCACACTGATCCCAGGCACGCAGCTTGACGGTTTGGTCACCCTCCAGATGCACAGCTCACACAAGGCCCCTCTGCCCCGATCCAGTCACGGCTGGCTCGGGGCTTTTTTTGCCGGCAAACCGATGACACGGCCAAGCAGGGCGGGCCTTGGCAGCTCGGCCTGTGCAGCGCTGATCGCGTCGAGCCGTTGCAGCGTGGCCTCGGTGAACGGTGTAGCTTGCGGCCCGGCCAGATCGACGTGCAGCAGCATCTGTTCATTGCCGGCCAGTTCCTTGTCATCGCCCACCCGGTGCAGGCTGTGATACAGGTGCAGGCGCTTGGCGTCATGGGCGATCAGTTGGGTGTGCACTTCAACCTCGGCGCCCAGTTTCACTTCGTGCAGGTAGTTCAGATGCAGCTCCAGGGTGAACAATGAGTGGCCGCTGGCTTCACGGTTGTCGCTGTCCAGGCCCAGGGTGTCCATCAGCGCGTCGGTGGCGTAGCTGAAGATCAGCAGGTAGAACGCGTCGCGCAGGTGGCCGTTGTAGTCCACCCAGTCGGGAAGGACTCGGGTGGTATAGGTGGTCAATGCGGGCATTATCGGTTCCCTTTATTCGGCGAAGGTCATGCCGTGCCGGGCCTTGGTGGTTTTCACCGCCTCAAGCACTGCCAACAGGCAATCATCACGATAGCGCTCCAGCGCCGAAATGCTGTGTTGGCCCAACTGATCGCTAGTGCCATCGACAACGTCGTCAATCAGCTTGTCGGTCAGCTCCGGTGCTGGCAGGTAGGTCCATGGCAACTGCAACGCCGGGCCGAATTGCGCCATGAAGTGCCGCATACCGGCATCACCGCCTGCCAGGGTGTAGGTGAGGAAGGTACCCATGAACGACCAGCGCAAGCCGGCGCCAAAGCGAATCGCGTCATCGATTTCGCCGGTGGTGGCCACGCCGTCATTGACCAGGTGCAGCGCCTCGCGCCACAACGCTTCGAGCAGCCGGTCGGCAATAAAACCGGGCACTTCCTTGCGCACATGCAGCGGGCGCATACCGAGGGATTCATACACCTTGATGGCCGCCTGGATCGCTTCTGGCGCAGTGCGCTTGCCGCCCACCACCTCCACCAAGGGCAGCAGGTAAACCGGGTTGAACGGGTGGCCGACCACGCAGCGTTCCGGATGGGTCGAACCTTCATAGAATTCGCTTGGCAACAGCCCGGACGTGCTCGAACCGATCAACGCATTCGGCTTGGCCGCCGCGCTGATCTGGCTGTGTAACTGCAGCTTGAGCTCCAGGCGTTCCGGGGCGCTTTCCTGAATGAAGTCGGCGTCCTTGACGCACTCCTCGATGGTGCTGACAAAGCGCAGCCGATGCTGGGAGGCACCTGCTGCCAGGCCTTGTTTTTCCAGCGCACCCCAAGCATTGGCGACGCGTTTGCGCAAGGCTGCTTCGGCACCGGGGGCAGGGTCCCAGGCGACCACATCCAGGCCGTGGGCGAGGGCACGGGATACCCAACCGCTGCCGATAACACCGCTGCCCAAGGCAGCGAAGGTTTTGATGTCAGTGATAAAGCTCATTGGCACATTCCTAAAGAGTTCGGGGATCCCCTCCCACATGTTTAACCGCGTTTGGTCAGGCCCATCTTGATTCGGCCCTCGGCCGGGGTCATGACCCGCGCACCCAGCCGGCTGAGGATTTCACGGGCGCGTTCCACCAACTGGCCGTTGGTGGCGAGCACGCCTTTGTCCAGCCACAGGTTGTCTTCCAGGCCCACCCGTACATTGCCGCCCAGCAGCACCGCTTGCGCGGCCATCGGCATTTGCATGCGACCAATCCCGAACCCTGCCCACACCGCGTCGGCGGGCAGGTTGTCGACCATGGCTTTCATGGTGGTGGTGTCGGCCGGTGCGCCCCAGGGAATGCCCAGGCACAGTTGGAACAGCGGGTTATCGAGCAGCCCTTCCTTGATCATCTGCTTGGCGAACCACAGGTGGCCGGTGTCGAAAATTTCCAGCTCGGCCTTTACGCCCAGGGCCTGGATACGCTTGGCGCCGGCCCGCAGTTGCGCCGGGGTGGACACGTAAATGGTGTCGCCGTCGCCGAAGTTGAGGGTGCCGCAGTCCAGGGTGCAGATCTCCGGCAGCAGCTCCTCCACATGCGCCAGGCGGGTCAGTGGGCCGACCAAGTCAGTGTTGGGGCCGAAGTCCATCGGGTTCTCGCCGCCACCGATTTCCAGGTCGCCGCCCATACCGGCGGTGAGGTTGACGATGATGTCGATGTCGGCCTCGCGGATGCGCTCCATCACTTCACGGTACAGGGCTACATCGCGGCTGAATTTGCCGGTGTGCGGGTCGCGTACATGGCAGTGCACCACGGTGGCGCCGGCCTTGGCGGCTTCTACTGCGGCGGCGGCAATTTGTTTGGGGGTGACCGGCACGTGCGGGCTTCTGGCGGTCGTGTCGCCAGCACCGGTGAGTGCGCAGGTGATGATGACGTCGTGGTTCATGAGGCGGTTCCTTACAGGCGTGGTGGTGCCGTTCGCGGTCGCAAGTGGCCGCGAAACGGTGATTCGGAGAAGGTTATTTGCTGGTGAGTTTCAGGTTGGCGGCTGCGGGTTTGCCATCGAACGTGGTCACGCCCTCCAGCCAGCGCTGCTGGTCTTGAGGGTGATCCTTGAGCCACTGCCTGGCGGATTCCAGGGCATCCTTGTGATCGAGCAGCGGCTGCATCATGCGGCTCTCGTCGGCGGCGGTGAACGTCAGGTTGGTCAGCAGCGTGTGCACGTTGGGGCACTGCTCGGCGTAGGTTGGCGACGTGACGGTCCATACGCTGGCCCGGCCTTCGTTCGGCCCCAGGGCGTCTTCGCTGCCGGTGAGGTAGGTCATCGCCACATTCACGTTCATCGGGTGCGGCGCCCAACCAAAGAACACCACGGCTTCCTTGCGGCGCACGGCGCGGTCCACGGCGGCCAACATGCCGGCTTCGCTGGACTCCACCAGTTGGAACTTGCCCAGGCCAAACTGGTTCTTGGCAATCATCGCCTTGATCTGGGTATTGGCACCCGAGCCAGGCTCGATGCCGTAGATCTTGCCGCCCAGCTCTTTCTGGAACCTGGCGATGTCAGCGAAGGTCTTCAGGCCCTTGTCCGCCAGATAAGTCGGCACCGCCAGGGTGGCGCGCGCGTCTTCCAGGCTGGGTTTATCCAGGACCTTGACCTGCCCGGCCTCGACAAACGGCGTGATGGTCTGGGTCATCAGCGGGTTCCAGTAGCCCAGGAACAGGTCCAGGCGTTGGTCGCGGATACCGGCGAAGATGATTTGCTGGGAGGCGCTGGTTTGTTTGGTCTTGTAGCCGAGGCCGTCGAGCAGCACTTGAGTCATGGCGCTGGTGGCGATCACGTCGGTCCAGTTCACCACGCCCATGCGTACGTTCTGGCATGAAGCGGCATCCGCTGCCATGGCGTTAGTGCTCAAAACGGCGCTGGCGCTGAGTGCAAGTACGCAACGGCGGATCAGTCGGTTCATGGTGGGTCCCTCGGCAGGTCGTTATTGTGGGGGCCGGTGTCTTTGTGCACCGTGACGCCACGTTACGCAGCTTGGCGAACCACAAAGCGCACGACGGCGACCGGCTCTTGCACTGCAGCGACCTGTCCCCTTGAATCCGTGCATCAACGGGAGTATCACAGTGCCACGCTGCCCGCCCCACGAGAGCGCCACCATGTCCCAGGATTTCTACTTCTTGCTGATGCCGGGTTTTTCGGCCATCGGTTTTATCTCGGCCTTGGAACCGTTACGGGTCGCCAACCGCTTTCGTGGCGAGTTGTACCGCTGGCACATATTGAGTGCAGATGGCGGTGCGGTGCTGGCGAGCAACGGTATGTCGGTCAACGCCGACGCCGCGCTGGAGCCGCTGGAAAAAGGCGCCACATTATTAGTGGTGGCCGGTTTCGAGCCTTTGCAATGCTCCACCCCGGCGCTGGAGCATTGGCTGCGTCGCCTCGATCACGACGGCGTGACCTTGGGCGCCATCGACACCGGCGCCTGTGTGCTGGCCGAAGCGGGGCTGCTCGATGGCCACCGCCTGACCCTGCACTGGGAAGCCATCGACGCCTTCAAGGAAGCCTATCCGCAGTTGAGCGTGACTCAGGAACTGTTCGAGATCGACCGTCGCCGCATTACCTGCGCCGGCGGCACCGCGTCCATCGACTTGATGCTCGATCTGATCGCCCAGGCCCACGGCTCGGAACTGGCGGTCCAGGTCTCGGAGCAATTCGTGCTCGGCCGTATACGCCCACGCAAAGACCACCAGCGCATGCAGATCGCCACGCGCTACGGCATCAACAACAAGAAACTGGTGCACGTGATCGGCGAAATGGAGCAACACACCGAACCGCCCCTGAGCACCCTGGCCCTGGCCGACGCGATCAAGGTCACCCGGCGTCAACTGGAGCGCCTGTTTCGTCTGCATCTGAACGACACCCCGAGCAACTTCTATCTCGGCCTGCGCCTGGAGAAAGCTCGGAAACTGCTGCGCCAGAGCGACATGAGTGTGCTGGAGGTGAGCATTGCGTGTGGGTTTGAGTCGCCGTCCTATTTCACCCGCAGCTATCGCGCCAGGTTTGCCAAGTGTCCTAGGGAGGATCGGCGACGGGAGGTGGTTTGACGGACAATTATAGTCAATTATACTTATCGATATAATTTATAGTCCTTTCCATAATTGAGTGTAAAACCATGTCCACGCACAGCGGCTTTGTGTTTCGCCGCCCCACCCTGGCAAGCAGTATTGCCGATGGCCTGGTGGGGGCCGGTATTCAGGATTTCACCTCCGGCCTGTTTCTTGCGGCGCCCCGACGCACGGGCAAAAGCACCTTTCTGCGCGAGGACCTGATTCCGGAATGTCAGCTCCGGGGCTGGCTGGCGGTGTATGTCGACCTGTGGGCCAACAAGGAAAAAGACCCCGCCGAGCTGATCGCGAGTGCCATTGCGGGGGGGTTGGTGCCGTTTGAAAAGGGCATTCGCAAACTGGCAAAGAACATTGGCATCGAGAAACTAAGCTTTCTGCGTACGCTTTCCTGGGACTTTACCAAGCCACAATTGCCTGTCGGTGCGACGCTGACCCAAGCGTTGGAATTGCTCCATAGGGCTGCAGGAAAACCCGTTGTGCTGGTGATTGACGAAGCACAGCACGCATTAACCACCGAATCAGGTATCAATGCGATGTTCGCGTTGAAGGCTGCCCGGGATCAGCTCAACCAAGGCCGTTACGAGGAGGGCAGCGGTTTGCGCCTGGTGTTTACCGGATCCAATCGCGACAAGCTCGCCCATTTGGTATTGGGTAAAAGCCAGCCATTCTTCGGTTCCAGCATCACGCCGTTTCCGCTGCTGGGCAAAGCGTTCACCCAGGCCTACACCGCGCACCTCAACGCGCACCTGGCCAAGAACAACCAATTCAACGCGGCTGATATTGATGAGGCGTTTGAGCGGGTAGGTCGGCGTCCCGAGATGTTGCGCACGATCATCGGTGAAGTCGCATTGGAGCTGGGCGAGGCGAGCAATCTGGGCCAACTGCTGCACAGTCGTGCAGAACTGCTGCGCGCGGGTGTATGGACCGAGTTCGAAAGCGCCTGGAACGCCCTGACCATCCCTCAGCGCGCCGTGCTGGAGGTGATGGTGGAGCGTTCTCAAAACAACGAACCCTTCGCGCCATTCACCGATAGCACCCTCACGGCTGTCAGCAAGGCGCTGGAAAAGATGGGTAGCGACGTGGTGCCGGGTACCCAGACCATCCAGGCCTGCATCGATGCCCTGCGCGATAAGGAACTGGTGTGGAAGTCGAGCCGAGGCGGCTATGCCCTGGAGGACAAAACCTTCGGTGACTGGCTGCAACACAAGAACCCTGCACCGCGCTAAAAGGCCGGCTCCTAAAGAGAGCGGGTGTGGCTTATTTCTTTACCAGAGCCGAGCATGCCGCCTTGTAGGCTTCATGCTGGTACTTGTTCAGCGTCGCGGGCAGATCAAAGGTGTGCTTCTTGTTCTGTGCATTGATGGTCTGCGGCGACAGCAGCGTCACCTCCACCCCGTCCAGCAACTGAAACACCCCTTCAATCTTGAACGTCGTCGGGCCGCCGGCAAACTCGCCTTTTTTGCTGCGCTTCTTGATCGCGATACGGGTAATGGCGTTCGCCTGCACGAAGGCCTTTACCTGGGCGGCGAAGGCTTTGACGTTGGCCGCTTCATCGTCGTCATCAAGGGCGATTTTCTTGGTGGCCAGGGCGATGTGGGTCAGTGCCTGGTTGTCCAGAGCGGCGAGGGCGATGATGGCTTCGCTGCCTTTGATTTCGATGCCGCAAGTAGTCATGGAATGCTCCGCGCCCCAGAAAATGCTCATGGGTAAGTTATTTATCGGGGCGCATGATACCGCCAAGCTCAAACAGCTTCTTTACGGTTTCGCTCATGGGCTGCATTTGAGAGATCTCAATGTGCAATTTCAACAAACTGGCTTTCTTGATTTCTTCGTCGAGTTCATTTTGGCGCTCGTTTGGCCCGTGGATTTTTTTGCGCCAGCCGCTTAGGCCAAATACGGTTAGCCATGATGCGACGAGGGCGTATATGACGAGGGCGATCAATGAAAGCGCCTCTCGAGCACGTACGAAGTTAAATACAAGATCGAGGGTGTCAGGATCAGCAGGTTTGTAGCCGGCCTTCAGCTCTGACTGGATTTTCAATGCAGCTGCTAAAAAATCCGGATCGTTATTTAATTTCTTTGAAAGCTGCGGGATATAGTCTTTCTCGGTGTCACCCTCTTTAAGAGCGGTGATGCGGTTTTCGAATAATCTCTGATTATGCTGGTTTGAAAAGTTGTCCAGAGACGCGTTGGTCTGTACTTCGATTCGATAATCCAGGTAAGCCAATGACAGGATGGCAAACAGCGCGCCGCCGAGCATCAGCAAGCCGCAAACAGCGGCAAATTTGTACAGGTTGTCGGTGGGAGGGGTAGGAAACCATTGCATTGTTCAGTACTCATCCTTGAGAGGGAAAGCATCGTTAAATTTGACGAGCGCGCAAAAGCAGCGTGGGACTTGCTTGGCCAATAGGGTGCGCAAATCACTCCTGCCCAATCGACTCCAAAAACTCCGACCGCTCATCACTCATCCGCGCCAGGCAATCATTCTGCGCAATCGCATACTCCTTGCTGCCATTGACCGCCGGGAAGGTGTCCACCGCGCAATCGGCATCGCGCAGTTTTTCCCATTTCTGCTGGGCGTCCTTCAGACGGGCGGTAATGTCGGCCAGTTTGGTCTTGTCGCTGCCGTAGGTTGAAGCCATGCGCTCCAGCAGGCCCTGATAGTTATCCTTGAGCAATTGCTCGGCGGTGGTTTTGTTGTAGGCGGCGCAGGCCAGGGTCTGTTTGTCGTTTTCGATGCCGTCGCACGGCGTGCTGTCGGTGTCTTCGGCTGCGTGAACGCCGGTTGCGATGAGTGCCAAAGCCAGGAAAATCGATTTCATTGCGCCGTCTCATATCACGTGATGCGCAATTCTGGCTCAAGCGTAAGACAAAGAACAGCCGCCCGTCAGGCATGTCTACACAGCCTTTGTCGTGGATTGACGCTTTCGGCAATTCCCCTGTCGTTTTTGCACCCGGCTCGGGTTGTCCCTGGGCATATGCTGGCCCCAAAGCGCCGGCAGACGATTCGGCGCATGAATCGCCAATAAGGGGACGCCTGATGAGCCCAGCCGAGTTGCACGCCGACAGCATCGTTATCGACGGTCTGATTATTGCCAAGTGGAACCGCGACCTGTTCGAAGACATGCGCAAAGGCGGCCTCACCGCCGCCAACTGCACGGTGTCGGTGTGGGAAGGCTTCCAGGCCACGATCAATAACATCGTCGCCAGCCAGACCCTGATCCGCGAGAACAGTGACCTGGTGATCCCGGTGAAAACCACCGCCGACATCCGCCGTGCCAAGGAACAGGGCAAGACCGGCATCATCTTCGGCTTCCAGAATGCCCATGCGTTTGAAGACCAGCTCGGCTATGTCGAGATCTTCAAGCAGCTCGGCGTTGGCGTGGTGCAGATGTGCTACAACACCCAGAACCTGGTGGGCACCGGCTGCTACGAGCGCGACGGCGGGTTGTCGGGCTTCGGGCGCGAAATCGTCGCCGAGATGAACCGTGTCGGCATTATGTGCGACCTGTCTCACGTCGGTTCCAAGACCAGCGAAGAAGTCATCCTCGAATCGAAAAAGCCGGTGTGCTATTCCCACTGCCTGCCGTCCGGGCTTAAGGAACACCCGCGTAACAAGTCCGATGAAGAACTCAAGTTCATCGCCGACCACGGTGGGTTTGTCGGCGTGACCATGTTCGCGCCGTTCCTGGCCAAGGGCATCGATTCGACCATCGACGACTACGCCGAAGCCATCGAATACACCATGAATATCGTCGGCGAAGACGCCATCGGCATCGGCACCGACTTCACCCAGGGGCATGGCCAGGATTTCTTCGAAATGCTTACCCATGACAAGGGCTACGCCCGCCGCCTGACCAGCTTCGGCAAGATCATCAACCCGCTGGGCATCCGCACCGTGGGTGAATTCCCCAACCTCACCGAGACCCTGCTCAAGCGTGGCCACCCCGAGCGCGTGGTACGCAAGATCATGGGCGAGAACTGGGTCAACGTCTTGAAGGACGTCTGGGGCGAATAAGCCAGACACCTATCGGCAACACCACAACGAATTTTTCTGGAGTTAAGTTTCCATGGCCAAGATCGCCCCGCAATTGCCAATCGAAGTCGACAGCGAAACCGGTGTCTGGACCTCCGACGCCCTGCCCATGCTGTACGTGCCGCGCCATTTCTTCGTCAACAACCACATGGGTATCGAAGAAGTGCTGGGCGCTGATGCCTACGCCGAGATCCTCTACAAGGCCGGCTACAAATCCGCCTGGCACTGGTGTGAGAAAGAAGCCGAGTGCCACGGCCTGGAAGGCGTCGCGGTGTTCGAACACTACATGAAGCGCCTGTCGCAACGTGGCTGGGGCCTGTTCAAGATCCAGGACATCGACCTGGATAAAGGCACCGCCAGCGTCAAGCTTGAGCACTCGGCGTTCGTCTACGTGTACGGAAAGGTCGGGCGCAAAGTCGACTACATGTTCACCGGCTGGTTTGCCGGTGCCATGGACCAGATTCTTGAGGCCCGTGGCAGCAAGATCCGCACTGTCGCCGAACAAGTCTACGGAGGCTCCGAAGAGGGCCACGACGATGGCCTGTTCACCGTCAAACCGTTGTAAGCCGAGGACCGTGCCATGGCTTTCGAAGCAATGTTTGCGCCGATCCAGATCGGCAAGCTGACCATCCGCAACCGCGTGCTCAGTACCGCCCACGCCGAGGTGTATGCCACCGACGGCGGCATGACCACCGACCGCTATGTGAAGTACTACGAAGAGAAAGCCAAGGGCGGTATCGGCCTGGCGATCTGCGGCGGCTCCTCGGTGGTGGCCATCGACAGCCCCCAGGAGTGGTGGAGCTCGGTGAACCTGTCCACCGACCGCATCATCCCGCACTTTCAGAACCTGGCCGACGCCATGCACAAGCATGGCGCCAAGATCATGATCCAGATTACCCACATGGGCCGTCGCTCACGCTGGGACGGCTTTAACTGGCCGACCCTGATGTCGCCGTCCGGCGTGCGTGAGCCGGTGCACCGTGCCACCTGCAAGACCATCGAGCCGGAAGAAATCTGGCGCGTGATCGGCAACTACGCCCAGGCGGCGCGTCGTGCCAAGGCCGGTGGCCTGGATGGCGTCGAGCTGTCTGCCGTGCACCAGCACATGATCGATCAGTTCTGGAGCCCGCGGGTCAACAAGCGTACCGACGAATGGGGCGGCAGCTTTGAAGGCCGCATGAAGTTCGGCCTGGAAGTGCTCAAGGCCGTGCGTGCCGAAGTAGGCGATGACTTCTGCGTGGGCATGCGCCTGTGCGGTGACGAGTTCCACCCGGACGGCTTGTCCCATGAGGACATGAAGCAGATCGCCAAGTATTACGACGACACCGGTATGCTCGACTTCATCGGCGTGGTGGGCTCGGGGTGCGACACCCACAACACCCTGGCCAACGTGATCCCGAACATGAGTTACCCACCGGAGCCGTTCCTGCACCTGGCAGCCGGGATCAAGGAAGTGGTCAAGGTTCCGGTGCTGCACGCGCAGAACATCAAGGACCCGAACCAGGCCACGCGCATCCTCGAAGGCGGCTATGTGGACATGGTCGGCATGACCCGTGCGCACATCGCCGACCCGCACCTGATTGCCAAGATCAAGATGGGCCAGATCGACCAGATCAAGCAATGCGTGGGCGCCAACTACTGCATCGACCGCCAGTATCAAGGCCTGGACGTGCTGTGCATCCAGAACGCCGCGACCTCCCGTGAATACATGGGCGTGCCGCACATCATCGAGAAAACCACCGGGGCCAAGCGCAAAGTGGTCGTGGTGGGCGCAGGCCCCGCCGGTATGGAGGCTGCACGTGTCGCCGCCGAACGCGGCCACGACGTGACCCTGTTGGAGAAAAAAGAGTTCATCGGCGGGCAGATCACCACCGCTTCGAAAGCGCCGCAGCGCGACCAGATCGCCGGTATCACTCGCTGGTACCAGCTGGAGTTGGCGCGCTTGAAAGTCGACCTGCGCCTGGGCGTGGCGGCGGATGCCGAGACCATCCTGGACCTGCGTCCGGATGTGGTGGTGCTGGCGGTGGGCGGGCATCCGTTCATCGAACAGAACGAACATTGGGGCGCCGCCGAAGGCTTGGTGGTGAGCAGTTGGGATGTGCTTGACGGCAAAGTCGCGCCGGGCAAGAACGTGCTGGTGTACGACACCATTTGCGAGTTCACCGGCATGTCGGTGGCGGACTTCCTGGCCGACAAAGGCTGCCAGGTGGAAATCGTCACCGACGACATCAAGCCTGGTGTGGCGATTGGCGGTACGTCGTTCCCGACGTACTACCGCAGCATGTACCCCAAGGAAGTGATCATGACCGGCGACATGATGCTGGAAAAGGTCTATCGCGAGGGCGACAAGCTGGTGGCAGTGCTGGAAAACGAATACACCGGCGCCAAAGAGGAGCGTGTGGTCGACCAGGTGGTGGTAGAGAACGGCGTACGCCCGGACGAGGCCCTTTACTACGGGCTCAAGGAAGGCTCACGCAACAAGGGCCAGATCGACGTCGAAGCGCTGTTTGCGATCAAGCCGCAGCCATGCCTGAGCGAAGCGGGTGAAGGGTACTTGCTGTTCCGCATTGGTGACTGTGTGGCCCAGCGCAATACCCACGCCGCAATCTACGACGCCCTGCGCTTGTGCAAGGATTTCTAAGCCGACACCGAACCAAAAAGTGGACTCGGTTCAAATGTGGGAGGGGGCTTGCCCCCGATAGCGGTGGGTCAGCTACAACAGTATCAACTGACACTCCGCCATCGGGAGCAAGCCCCCTCCCACATTTCAAGGCCAGTTTCACAGTAGACCTGTGTGGTCTGTGGGAGCTTCATCATGTTGAACACCTTGCTGCCTATTCTGTTGTTTGCCGCTTTGGGCCTTGCGGTCCTCGGCGCCCTGCGCCGGGTGAACATGTGGCGCCGTGGGCGTGCATCCAAAGTCGATCTGCTGGGCGGTCTTCTGGCCATGCCCAAGCGCTATATGGTTGACCTGCACCACGTGGTCGCCCGCGACAAATACATTGCCAATACCCACGTCGCCACGGCGCTGGGCTTTGTGCTGTCAGCGCTGCTGGCTATTGCGGTGCACGGCTTCGGCCTGCAGAACCGCATTCTTGGCTATGCCTTGCTGCTGGCTTCGGCATTGATGTTTGTGGGCGCGATCTTCATGTACCTGCGCCGCCGCAATCCGCCTGCGCGCCTGTCCAAGGGCCCATGGATGCGCCTGCCGAAAAGCCTGATGGCGTTCTCGGTGAGCTTTTTCCTGGTGACCTTGCCGGTGGCCGGGATTCTGCCCGCTGACTTTGGCGGCTGGCTGCTCGCTGCGCTGCTGAGCGTGGGCGTGCTGTGGGGCGTATCGGAAATGTTCTTCGGCATGACCTGGGGCGGGCCGATGAAGCACGCCTTCGCGGGTGCCCTGCACCTGGCCTGGCACCGCCGCGCCGAGCGCTTCGGTGGTGGCCGCTCCACCGGTCTGAAGCCGCTGGACCTCAGTGATAAAACCGCGCCGCTTGGCGTGGAAAAGCCCAAGGATTTCACCTGGAACCAGTTGCTCGGCTTCGACGCCTGCGTGCAATGCGGCAAGTGCGAAGCAGCGTGCCCGGCGTTCGCTGCCGGCCAGCCCCTGAACCCGAAAAAGCTTATCCAAGACATGGTCGTCGGCCTGGCCGGTGGCACCGATGCCAAGTTCGCCGGTAGCCCATACCCAGGCAAACCGGTGGGCGAACACGGCGGTAACCCGCATCAGCCGATCGTCAATGGCCTGGTGGATGCCGAGACGTTGTGGTCGTGCACCACATGCCGCGCCTGCGTGGAAGAGTGCCCGATGATGATCGAGCACGTTGACGCCATCGTCGACATGCGCCGCCACCTCACCCTGGAAAAAGGTGCCACGCCGAACAAGGGCGCCGAAGTCCTGGAAAACCTGATTGCCACCGACAACCCTGGCGGTTTCGCACCGGGCGGTCGCCTCAACTGGGCGGCGGACCTGAACCTGCCGTTGCTCAGTGACAAGGGCAGCTGCGAGGTGCTGTTCTGGGTCGGCGACGGTGCCTTCGACATGCGCAACCAACGCACCCTGCGGGCGTTTGTCAAAGTGCTCAAGGCGGCGGGGGTGGACTTTGCGGTACTCGGCCTGGAAGAACGCGACAGCGGTGACGTAGCGCGGCGTCTGGGCGATGAAGCAACTTTCCAATTGTTGGCCTCGCGCAATATCCAGACGTTGGGCAAATATAGCTTCAAGCGCATTGTTACCTGCGACCCGCACAGTTTCCATGTGCTGAAAAACGAGTACGGCGCCTTCAACGGCAATTACTTCGTACAGCATCACAGCACCTTCATGGCCGAGTTGATCGGCGACGGCGCGCTCAACCTGGGCCAGCACAAAGGCAGCAGCGTGACCTACCACGACCCTTGTTACCTGGGCCGCTACAACGGCGAATACGAGGCACCGCGCCAAGTGCTGCGGGCGTTGGGCATCGAGGTCAAGGAAATGCAACGCTCAGGCTTCCGTTCGCGCTGCTGCGGCGGTGGCGGCGGCGCGCCGATCACTGACATTCCCGGCAAGCAACGTATCCCCGACATGCGCATGGAAGACATCCGCGAAACCGGTGCCGAACTGGTGGCCGTGGGCTGCCCGCAATGTACGGCGATGCTTGAAGGTGTGGTCGAGCCGCGGCCATTGATCAAGGATATTGCCGAGCTTGTGGCCGACGCTTTGCTTGAAGACCCTGTGCCGGCAAAAGCGCCTAAACGTGAACCCGCGGAGGTGCATTGATGAGCGACATTATTCGCCGTGACCCTCGGGCCGAATGGATCGCCCGTAACCGTCTTCACCCCTTGCACGCGGCCATGCAGCCCGTGCAGCAGAGCTGGATGGGGCCCAACGGCATCATTCGTAAAAACGTGCACGGTGTCGGTTTTATCGGCCCCAACGGCATCAAGCGTATTGACCGCAGCGGTGCCCAGCAGGGCGGTGCGGCCAAGCGTACGGCGGCGGTGGAGGTACAGTTGCCACTGCATCAGGTGCCAACGCCCGCGTTCTACATCAGTGTGGTGCCGGACATGGTCGGTGGCCGCTTGAGCAGCCACGACCGTGACTTGCTTGGCCTGGCCAGGCAACTGGCTGGCAGCGACGGCGCGGTGCTGGCCGTGGTGTTTGGTGAACACAAGGAAAACGCCTTCGCCACTGCCGGTGTCGATCGCCTGCTGGTACTGGACGGCCACGCGTTCGACGGTTATTCACCGGAGCAACGCGTACAAGGCCTGCGCGCTGTGGATAACCAGTTCAATCCGCGCCACTGGCTACTGCCGGACAGCCGCAGCGGCGGCGGTGAATTGGGTCGGCGCTTTGCCGCCAGCCTCAAGGAACGCCCGGCGACACGCGTTTGGCAAATCAAGGGCGATGAGTGCATCGGCCGTGCGGGGGCGGGCCAGCAAGATTTGGCCCGGCCGCTGCCGCGCCTGATCCTGGCGGCCGTTGAGTGTGCCGACCCGGTCAGCGAGACCCGGCATGAGGTACTGCCCGTAGAGTTATCCACAAGCCTGGCGCGCAGTTTGTCGCGTATCGAGGACCTGGGGGCGGTGGCGGTGGATCCTGCGGCGATTCCCATGGCCGAAGCGGAATTCATTTTCTCCGGTGGCAATGGCGTGAAGGACTGGGCGCTGTTCCACCAGACCGCCGCAGCCCTGGGCGCCACCGAGGGCGCGTCGCGGGTGGCGGTGGACGATGGCTTCATGGCGCGTGATCGTCAGGTCGGCGCCAGCGGCACCTGGGTCACGGCGCGGGTGTACGTGGCCGTGGGTATTTCCGGGGCGATCCAGCACCTGCAAGGCATCGGGGCCTGCGACAAGGTGGTGGCGATCAACCTCGACCCGACCTGCGACATGATCAAGCGTGCCGACCTGTCGGTGATCGGCGAAAGCGCCGCGATTCTGCAAGCCTTGATCGATGCGGTGCAGGCCTACCGCAACGGCGCCAAGCGCGATGCAGCTTAGGGACATGACCATGACAACCACTGTAATCAGCTTGGTATCCATCGGCGCCCACCCCACTTCCGGGCGCCCGCGCCGTGCGGAGCAGGACGCCCGCGCTGTCGAGCTGGGCCTGCAAATGGCTGGGGATAAGTTGCAGGTGCTGCACGCCGGCGATATCAACGAGCCGACCTTGCGCAGCTACCTTGGGATGGGGCTGGCGCAACTGCATGTACTGGAACAACCGCCCGGCGCCGATGCCTTGCCGGTACTCAGTGAATACCTGCATGACGCCGGCGCCCAGGTGGTACTCACCGGCAGTCAGGCGGAAACCGGTGAAGGCTCGGGCATGTTGCCGTTTCTGCTGGCAGAACAATTGGGCTGGCCCCTGGTTGTAGGGTTGGCCCAGGTGGAATCCATCGACGCCGGCGTGGCCCATGTACTGCAAGCCTTGCCTCGCGGCCAGCGGCGGCGCCTGAAAGTGCGCCTGCCGTTTCTGGCCACCGTGGATAACGCTGCGCCCAAACCGCGCCAGAGTGCATACGGCCCGGCGCAACGTGGCGAACTGGCGGCCCATGAGGTGGAGATCGAACAGGACGAGTTATTCACAGGCGCCCTGCTGCAACCGGCCAAGCCAAGGCCCAAGCGTCTCAAGGTGATCAAGGCCAAGAGCGGCGCCGACCGTATGAAGGCTGCCACGGCCAAGGCCAGTGGCGGTGGTGGGCAGGTGCTCAAGGGTGTGAGTGCTGAAGAGGGCGCTCAGGCGATTCTCAAGCTGTTGATTGAAGAGGGTGTCGTACGCTGATCCGCTGTGGGAGGGGGCGCGCTCCCTCCCGCATGAGTTCTGCGGTTTACCCACAATCGCTGTTGATCCGCTTGTGGATAACCTGTTCGCGGTTGTCCACACCCCCTATGTATCAAGCCTTGCAGCCCTCTGTACGAAAAATAGCCAGCCTAAACTGCGGTTTTTCCAGGAGTTTTCCCGGTTGGCAGTACTGACTTGCCCCCAAAGTCTGTTGGCGCATCTGTGGATAAGATGTTCGCTATCTTCTGTAAGCCATGTAAACAAAGGCTTTCAGGAGGTTGATCGAAATTCGATCAGTTTCGGCTTTTTTCTGCATTGAAACCCCGGGAAGCCCGATTTATGCAGGGTTTGTGCGCTTTTCCACAGGTTGGATAAAGTTGCCCCCAAAGTCTGTTGGTGCATCTGTGGATAAGGTGTTCGCTTAGTGCTGTAGGCCATATGAATCAAGGTCTGCACAGATATGATCAATAAATGATCAGGTAAGGATGGATACCTTGGTTTCAAATAAGTCACGGATTTTCTTGATTTAATTTAAGCCGCACACCGACTTGCCCACAATTGCTGTGGGTGGCTTTGTGGATAAGTTGTTGGGCAAAGGCTGGAGGGCAGGGGGTTAGCGGTCTGCGCGAGAGTTGATCAAATAGTAGGCAGCGTCTGCTTGAAGTGTGGGAGGGGGGGCTTGCTCCCGATAGGGATGGCTCAGCTTGCACATGCATTGGCTGATACTCCGTTATCGGGAGCAAGCCCCCTCCCACATTTTTGATCCATAGGGCGTCAGTTACTCGTGTGCAGCCACACCTTTGAGGTACGGAGCAGGCGCGGCCCCCAAGTTGTTCAACATGCGCTCGCTGTACCAGTCCACAAAGTTCACCACGCCAAACTCATAGGTCTTGGAGTACGGGCCAGGCTGGTAGGCGGTGGAGTTGATGCCGCGCTGGTTCTCCTCGGCCAGGCGACGGTCCTGGTCGTTGGTGGCGTCCCACACCTGGCGCATGCGCTCCACGTCGTAGTCCACGCCTTCCACGGCGTCCTTGTGCACGATCCACTTGGTGGTGACCATGGTTTCCTGGGCGCTGATCGGCCACACGGTGAACACGATGATGTGGTCGCCCATGCAGTGGTTCCACGAATGAGGCAGGTGCAGGATGCGCATCGAGCCCAGGTCCGGGTTCTTGATGCGGCCCATCAGTTTGGCGCAGCCCTGCTTGCCGTCCAGGGTCATCGACACTGTGCCCTTGAGCAGCGGCATACGCACGATGCGGTTACGCAGGCCGAAGCTGGCGTGGGCGTAAGGGATCTTCTCGGCATCCCAGGCGGCGGCGGAGGCGGCTACGTGGTCCTTGAACGCCTGGTCGGCGCGCGGGTCGGTGACGTCGTCCCATTCCAGCAGGGTTTTGAGTAGTTCCGGGTGCGACGCGTTGCAGTGGTAGCACTCGCGGTTGTTCTCCAGCACCAGCTTCCAGTTGGCTTTTTCGAACAAGGTGGTCTGGATCGCCACCTTGGTGTTTTCCATGTCGTAGGGTTCCATGTAATGGCTGAGCGTGGACAGGAAGTCATCGATGGCCGGCGGGGTCTCGGCCAGGCTGATGAAAATGTAGCCGCCGGCGGTCTTCACGTTTACCGGTTTCAAGCCGTACTGCTTCATGTCGAAGTCGGCGCCCATCTCGGTACCGGCGAACAACAGGCGACCGTCCAGTTCGTAGGTCCATTGGTGGTAGTGGCAAACCAGTTTGGCGACCTTGCCCTTTTCGCTGGTGCACAAGCGCGAACCACGGTGGCGGCAGACGTTGTGGAATGCATGCACCACGCCTTCGGCGCCACGGATCACGATGATCGGGTTCTTGCCCACTTGCAGGGTCAGGTAGTTGCCCTTGGTGGGGATTTCGCAGGTCATGCCGGCAATCAACCACTCTTTCTGGAAGATCTCCTGCATGTCGATATCAAACAGCCGCTCATCAGAGTAGAACGGCTGTGGCAGCGAAAAGGTGCGCTCGCGCTCGTGCAGCATTTGCGCGGTGGCCTTGCGTGCGGGTTCCAGCGGATCGCCCAAGCTTAAGGTTGCGGTGACGTCCATCGTGTGTGTCCTCATGGCCATTCTGTGTGGCCGGCGAATAGTGGCTGATCAGGTTTGCAGCAAGGCGTAAAGAACGCGTCTTTGTTGGGAGCGAGTGTGGGCCCGGCGTTGGGTCGAACCTTATCCATGGGCGACATGGCCCAATCTGATCCCGACGCGCAAGGCCCTGTCTTTGGGGGCTGGTCGCCGTAAGTATGTGAATGTCGCAGATAGGTAAATGGGTGGCCCCGGCGTTACGCAGAATCGCCACCATAAGGCCGACGTCGGCGGTGGAGAACAACATGTCTAGCAATTTCCTGAATCCGGTAACCACCCAGACCTGGGCCAATGGTCGGCACATCGTCCGTTGCGTCAAAGTCATCCAGGAAACCTGGGACGTGCGCACCTTCTGTTTTATGGCTGACCAGCCGATCCTGTTCTTCTTCAAGCCCGGGCAATTCGTCACCCTGGAGCTGGAAATCGAAGGCCAGCCGATCATGCGCTCCTACACGATCTCCAGTTCACCGTCGGTGCCTTACAGCTTTTCGGTAACCATCAAGCGTGTACCGGGCGGGCGTGTGTCCAACTGGCTGCATGACACGCTGCACGAGGGCCAGGAGCTGGCGGTGCACGGACCTGTCGGGCTGTTCAACGCGATCGACTTCCCCAGCCCGAAAGTGCTGTACCTGAGCGGCGGGGTGGGGATCACCCCAGTCATGTCCATGGCGCGCTGGTTCTACGACACCAACGCTAATGTCGACATGACCTTTGTTCACAGTGCGCGTTCACCCAAGGACATCATCTACCACCGCGAGCTGGAGCACATGGCGTCGCGGATCGACAATTTCAGCTTGCACCTGATTTGCGAAAAGCATGGCCTGGGTGAACCCTGGGCCGGCTACCGCGGTTATCTGAATCACAAGATGCTGGAACTGATGGTGCCGGACTTCCTGGAGCGCGAAGTATTCTGTTGCGGCCCGACGCCTTACATGAGCGCAGTGAAACGCCTGCTGGAAACCGCCGGTTTCGATATGGCGCGTTATCACGAAGAATCCTTTGGTGCGACGCCGCCGGAAGCGCGGGCTGACGCCGTGGAGCAGGCCGAGCAAGCGGCGGATGCGCCGGAAATCGACCTCGCGGATCTGCACCAGGTGGAGTTCATCGCATCGGGCAAAAGCATTCGGGTGGCCCCCGGCGAGACTGTCCACGCAGCAGCTGCCAAGCTTGGCCTGTTGATCCCCAAAGCCTGCGGCATGGGTATCTGCGGCACGTGCAAGGTGATGAAGCTGGGCGGGGAGGTGGAGATGGAACACAACGGCGGGATCACCGAGGAAGACGAAGCCGAAGGTTACATCCTGTCGTGCTGCAGCGTGCCCAAGGGCGATGTGCGCATCGAGTTCTAATACCCTGCACATTCCCACGCAGGAGCGTGGGAATGGCCGGTCGGCTGCGCGCCGAGGGTCATGAGTCTTCGGCGCGGGCTTCAAGGGTTAACAGTTACTGCGCGTAGATATGCACGACGAAGTGCTGGCCGGATGCTGTCAGTTCATAGACCTTGTCGTAGATCCTCAGCGTCCTTGAAGGCTCGCGGATCGTATCGCCGATCTTTGCGTACTTCCTGAACTCATCCCAGTCAATCACCGTGGTGCTGATAGTGCCATCGCTTTGCAGGGTGTTGCCGTTGCTTTGATATTCCATGATTAAGCTCTCCATTGGATTTACGTTTCCAGCCGATTATTCGGCGGGTAGCGAACCCGGAAAGTGGCGGTTATGACTGCGTTTTCCTTCCGGGTACCAAGAGGCTAGTCAACGAATATCCAGCGCGTAGCTGTCAGAAATATCAAAAAACAGACTTGGCAATCGGCCAGTATTCGCTGGCCGAATTCCCACGTTAAGCCCTCATGACTTCCCTGATATCGGCGGCTAATTCTCGTACACGCTCTTCTTCTGTGTCCCACGCACACATGAATCGCGCCCCACCTTTACCGATAAAGGTGTAGAAGCGCCAACCCTTGGCTGTAAGCCCCGCAATGGCTGGCTCCGAGAGTTGCAGGAATACGCCGTTGGCTTGCACAGGGAACATCAATTCCACGCCGGGGATGTCCGCAACCAGGCTGCTGAGCAATTGCGCGCAGTGGTTGGCGTGGCGTGCGTGCTTGAGCCAGGCATCGTTTTCCAGCAAGCCTACCCACGGGGCGGACAGGAAGCGCATCTTTGATGCCAACTGGCCAGCCTGTTTGCAGCGGTAGTCGAAGTCTTCGGCCAGCTTGTGATTGAAGAACAGGATGGCTTCACCCACCGCCATGCCGTTCTTGGTGCCGCCAAAGCACAGCACGTCCACCCCGGCTTTCCAGGTCAGGTCGGCCGGTGAGCAACCCAGGAACGCGCAGGCGTTGGAGAAGCGGGCACCGTCCATGTGCAGGTTCAGGCCCAGCTCTTTGCAGGTGGCGCTGATGGCGCGGATTTCTTCCGGGGTGTACACGCTGCCGACTTCGGTGGCCTGGGTCAGGGTGACCACGCGCGGTTTGGGGTAGTGGATGTCCTGGCGCTTGAGGGCGATCTCGCGGATCGATTCCGGGGTCAGCTTGCCGTTCTCGGTGCGTGCAGTGAGCAGCTTGGAGCCATTGGAGAAAAACTCCGGTGCGCCGCATTCGTCGGTTTCAACGTGGGCGGTTTCCGAGCAAATCACGCTATGGTAGCTCTGGCACAGCGAGGACAGTGCCAGGGAGTTGGCGGCGGTGCCGTTGAAGGCGAAGAACACTTCGCAGTCGGTTTCGAACAAATTGCGGAAACCGTCGGCGGCGCGATGGGTCCACTCGTCATCACCGTAAGCGCGTTGATGGCCGTGGTTGGCTTGTTCCATGGCGGCCCAGGCTTCCGGGCAGATGCCGGAATAGTTGTCGCTGGCGAATTGTTGGCTCTTGTCGGTCATGGCCCATTCCTGTGGTCGATGTTGGTGCGCACTTTAACCAAGATTGTCAGGGGCGCGCACGCTCTGTAAATGCAAAGTCGTTGGGGAATTATGCACGGTACTCATACCTTGCCTGTCGGACGTGTCCGAGATGGCGCTTTGGACTTACTCAAGTGGCTGGCGCTGCTGAGCATGGTGCTCGATCACCTGCGCTATGTGGGGTTGAGCCTGGATGGGCTGTATGTGCCTGGGCGCCTGGCGTTCCCGTGGTTTTGCCTGGCGATTGCGGCCAATTTGCACAGGGCCCGGAACGCTCCGGTGACCGGCCATCGGCGCTACCTGGGGTGGTTGCTGCTGTTCAGCGTGATCAGCGAAGTGCCTTATCGGATGTTCATCGAAGATGCCGATACCTTGAACGTGTTGCCGACTCTGGCGCTGGGCCTGCTGGTTGCCCGAGGTTGGCAGCAGAAGGCGTTGGTTGATCGAGGATTGGCGCTGATCGCCGTCACAATAGCAGCTGTGTTTTCAACCCAGTTGATGTTCGGTTTCTTTGGTGTATTGCTGCCACTGGCGATGCTGTTGGTGTTTCGCCGGCCTTGGTATTTCAGCGTGCTGCCGGGGCTGGTCTGTGTCGCCGCGAATCAATGGCAGATTCTGCTGAATAGCGGCACGCCTGTGGCGCAGTTGGGGTTGGCTGCATGTCTGATTGCGCCGCTGGCAGGATTGGTCTTATTGCGACATGGCAAAAACGCCAATCCACCCGCCATGCGGCGCTGGGCCTATGCCCTGTATCCCATGCATTTTCTTCTGTTGCTACTCGTTCGCAAGCTCATCGCCTGACCCCTGTGGGAGTTGGCTTGCCTGCGATGCAGACACCTCGGTCTGCCAGTTGCACCGCAGCGATGCCATCGCAGGCAAGCCAGCTCCCACACAAGCTTTGCACATTCTTCAGTCCATGTCGTAAACGCACCTTTGCGTGGCGTGCGCAGGCATTTGACCTGTACGCGCCAGCCCTACCATCGCATCAAAGGGCCCTGCGAGGGCTTCAACAATACGAAAGGCTGGGAGAGACGCGATGTTCAGCAAACAAGACCAGATCCAGGGATATGACGACGCACTGCTGGCGGCCATGAATGCCGAGGAGCAGCGTCAGGAAGACCATATCGAGCTGATCGCGTCGGAGAACTACACCAGCAAGCGCGTCATGCAAGCCCAAGGCAGCGGCCTGACCAACAAATACGCCGAAGGCTACCCGGGCAAGCGCTACTACGGTGGCTGCGAGCATGTGGACAAGGTCGAGGCACTGGCCATCGAGCGCGCCAAGCAGCTGTTCGGCGCCGATTACGCCAACGTGCAGCCGCACTCCGGTTCGTCCGCCAACAGCGCGGTGTACCTGGCGCTGATCAATGCCGGCGACACCATTCTGGGCATGAGCCTGGCCCACGGCGGTCACCTGACTCACGGTGCCAAAGTGTCGTCCTCGGGCAAGCTGTACAACGCAGTGCAATACGGCATCAACACCGACACCGGCCTGATCGACTACGACGAAGTCGAGCGCCTGGCGGTCGAGCACCAGCCGAAGATGGTGGTGGCCGGTTTCTCTGCCTACTCCAAAACCCTGGATTTCCCACGCTTCCGTCAGATTGCCGACAAAGTGGGCGCGCTGCTGTTCGTCGACATGGCCCACGTCGCCGGCCTGGTGGCCGCCGGCCTATACCCGAACCCGCTGCCCTACGCCGACGTGGTCACTACCACTACCCACAAGACCCTGCGCGGTCCACGGGGCGGCCTGATTCTGGCCAAGGCCAACGAAGCTATTGAAAAGAAACTCAATGCTGCGGTGTTCCCCGGTGCCCAGGGCGGCCCGCTGATGCATGTGATCGCCGGCAAGGCGGTGTGCTTCAAGGAAGCGCTGGAGCCCGGCTTCAAAGCGTATCAGCAACAAGTGATCGACAACGCCCAGGCGATGGCCGAGGTGTTCATCAAGCGTGGCTACGATGTGGTCTCCGGCGGCACCGATAACCACTTGTTCCTGGTCAGCCTGATCCGTCAGGGCCTCACCGGCAAAGACGCGGACGCCGCCCTCGGTCGCGCCCACATCACCGTCAACAAGAACGCCGTGCCGAATGACCCGCAGTCGCCGTTCGTGACCTCGGGCCTGCGCATCGGCACTCCGGCGGTGACCACCCGTGGTTTCAAGGTGCCGCAGTGCATCGAGTTGGCTGGCTGGATCTGCGACATCCTCGACAACCTCGGCGACGCCGATGTCGAGGCCAACGTGGCCAAACACGTGTCTGCCCTGTGCGCTGATTTTCCGGTTTATCGCTGAGCGCGGTTTTGGAGTAATGACTATGCAACGCTACTCAGGCTTCGGCCTCTTCAAGCACTCCCTCAGCCATCACGAAAACTGGCAGAAAATGTGGCGCACGCCCACGCCGAAAAAAGTCTACGACGTGGTCATCGTCGGTGGCGGCGGGCATGGTCTGGCGACCGCCTACTACTTGGCCAAGGAGCACGGCATCACCAACGTGGCTGTGGTCGAGAAAGGCTGGCTGGGCGGCGGTAACACTGCGCGCAATACCACCATCGTGCGTTCCAACTACCTGTGGGACGAGTCCGCGCATTTGTACGAACATGCGATGAAACTCTGGGAAGGTTTGTCTCAGGACCTCAACTACAACGTGATGTTCTCCCAGCGCGGCGTGTACAACCTGTGCCACACCCTGCAAGACATCCGCGACTCCGAACGCCGTGTGAGCGCCAACCGCCTCAACGGCGTGGACGGCGAACTGCTCAATGCCCAGCAAGTAGCTGACGAGATTCCATACCTGGACTGCTCGAAAAACACCCGCTACCCCGTGCTGGGCGCCACCGTGCAACGTCGCGGCGGCGTAGCCCGTCACGATGCCGTAGCCTGGGGCTTTGCCCGTGCTGCCGATGCCTTGGGCGTGGACTTGATCCAGCAAACCGAAGTGATCGGGTTCCGCAAGGAAAACGGCGTGTGCATCGGTGTGGAAACCAACAAGGGCTTTATCGGCGCCAAGCGCGTCGGCGTCGTCACTGCCGGTAACTCCGGGCACATGGCCTCGCTGGCCGGTTTCCGCCTGCCGATCGAATCTCACCCGTTGCAAGCGTTGGTGTCGGAGCCGATCAAGCCGATTATCGACAGCGTGATCATGTCTAACGCCGTGCACGGCTACATCAGCCAGTCCGACAAGGGCGACCTGGTGATCGGTGCCGGTATCGACGGCTACAACGGCTACGGCCAGCGTGGTTCGTACCCGGTCATTGAGCACACCATTCAGGCCATCGTCGAGATGTTCCCGGTGCTGTCGCGGGTGCGCATGAACCGCCAGTGGGGCGGCATCGTCGACACCACGCCGGATGCCTGCCCGATCATCTCCAAGACCCCGGTACCGAACATGTTCTTCAACTGCGGTTGGGGCACCGGTGGCTTCAAGGCCACGCCGGGCTCAGGCAACGTGTTTGCTGCCAGCCTGGCCAAAGGTGAAATGCACCCATTGGCCGCGCCTTTCTCCATCGACCGTTTCCACAACGGTGCGCTGATCGACGAACACGGCGCTGCGGCCGTCGCCCACTAACAGGAGAAATTCCCTATGTTGCATATCTTCTGTCCTCACTGCGGCGAACTGCGCTCCGAAGAGGAATTCCACGCGTCCGGCCAAGCGCACATCCCGCGCCCACTGGATCCGAATGCCTGCACCGATGAAGAGTGGGGCGATTACATGTTCTTCCGCGACAACCCTCGCGGCCTGCACCACGAACTGTGGATCCATGCCGCCGGTTGCCGCCAGTACTTCAATGCCACCCGCGACACCGTCACCTACGAAATTCTTGAAACCTACAAGATTGGCGAAAAACCCCAGTTCACCGCCAAGGCTTCTGGAGAGAAGGTATGAGCCAGATCAATCGCCTGTCCAACGGTGGCCGCATCGACCGCAATAAAGTCCTGACTTTCAGTTTCAACGGCCAGACTTACAAAGGCTTTGAAGGCGATACCCTGGCCGCCGCGTTGCTGGCCAACGGCGTCGACATCATCGGTCGCAGCTTCAAGTATTCGCGCCCACGGGGCATCTTCGCCGCCGGCGCCGAAGAGCCGAACGCAGTGCTGCAGATCGGTGCTACCGAAGCCACGCAAATTCCTAACGTGCGCGCCACCCAACAGGCGCTGTACCAGGGCCTGGTTGCCACCAGCACCAACGGCTGGCCGAACGTTAACAACGACGTGATGGGCATTCTCGGCAAGGTCGGCGGCAAGCTGATGCCGCCGGGCTTCTACTACAAAACGTTCATGTACCCGCAGTCGTTCTGGATGACCTACGAGAAGTACATCCGCAAGGCCGCAGGCTTAGGCCGCTCGCCGACCGAGAACGACCCGGACACCTACGACAACTTCAACCGTCATTGCGACGTGCTGGTCGTGGGCGCAGGCCCTGCCGGCCTCGCGGCTGCATTGGCCGCTGCGCGCAGCGGTGCGCGGGTGATCATCGCCGACGAGCAGGAAGAGTTCGGTGGCTCGCTGCTCGATTCCCGTGAAAGCCTCGACGGCAAGCCGGCCACTGAGTGGGTTGCCAGCGTCATTGCCGAATTGAAAGCCCTGCCGGACGTGGTACTGCTGCCCCGCGCCACCGTCAACGGCTACCACGACCATAACTTCCTGACCATTCACGAGCGCCTCACCGATCACCTCGGTGACCGTGCGCCGATTGGCGTGGTGCGTCAGCGTATCCACCGTGTGCGTGCCAAGCGCGTGGTGCTGGCCACCGGTGCGTGCGAGCGTCCGCTGGTGTACGGCAACAACGATGTGCCGGGCAATATGCTGGCCGGAGCGGTCTCTACCTATGTGCGCCGCTACGGTGTGGCGCCGGGCAAAAAACTGCTGCTGTCGACCAACAACGACCATGCCTATCGCGTCGCGCTGGACTGGTTTGATGCGGGCCTTTCGGTGGTGGCGGTGGCTGATGCCCGTCACAACCCACGTGGCGCGCTGGTGGAAGAAGCCCGCGCCAAAGGCATTCGCATCCTCACCGGCAGCGCCGTGATCGAAGCGCGTGGCAGCAAGCATGTGACCGCTGCCCGCGTGGCCGCGATCGATGTGAAAGCGCACAAAGTCACCAGCCCCGGCGAGTGGCTGGACTGCGACCTGGTCGCCAGTTCCGGCGGTTACAGCCCGGTGGTCCACTTGGCCTCGCACCTGGGTGGCAAACCGACCTGGCGTGAAGATATCCTCGGTTTTGTGCCGGGCGAAGCGCCGCAGAAACGCGTGTGCGTCGGCGGTATCAACGGTGTCTACGGCCTTGGCGATTCCCTCGCCGATGGTTTTGAAGGCGGCGTGCGTGCGGCCAGTGAAGCTGGTTTTGCGCCGGTGGAAGGTGTGCTGCCTAAAGCCTTGAGCCGTCTGGAGGAGCCGACGCTGGCGCTGTTCCAGGTGCCCCACGAAAAAGCCACTGCACGGGCGCCGAAGCAATTTGTCGACCTGCAAAATGACGTCACCGCAGCCGCCATCGAACTGGCCACCCGCGAAGGTTTCGAATCGGTCGAGCACGTCAAACGCTACACCGCGCTGGGCTTCGGTACTGACCAGGGCAAGCTGGGTAACGTCAACGGCCTGGCCATCGCCGCCCGTTCGCTGAACGTGACCATCCCGCAGATGGGCACCACCATGTTCCGTCCCAACTACACGCCAGTGACGTTCGGCGCGGTGGCGGGCCGTCACTGTGGGCACATTTTCGAACCGGTGCGCTACACCGCGCTGCAAGCCTGGCACGTGAAGAACGGCGCCGAGTTTGAGGATGTCGGCCAGTGGAAACGCCCATGGTATTTCCCGCGTAACGGTGAAGATCTGCACGCCGCGGTGAAGCGCGAATGCCTGGCGGTGCGTGACAGCGTCGGCCTGCTGGATGCCTCCACCCTCGGCAAGATCGATATCCAGGGCCCGGATGCGCGTGAGTTCCTCAACCGCATCTACAGCAACGCCTGGACCAAGCTCGATGTGGGCAAGGCGCGCTACGGTCTGATGTGCAAGGAAGACGGCATGGTCTTCGACGACGGCGTCACTGCCTGTCTGGCCGACAACCACTTCCTGATGACCACCACCACGGGCGGCGCCGCCCGCGTTCTCCAGTGGCTGGAAATCTACCAACAGACCGAATGGCCTGACCTCAAGGTGTACTTCACCTCGGTCACGGACCATTGGGCGACCATGACCCTGTCTGGCCCCAACAGCCGCAAGCTGCTGGCGGAAGTCACCGACATCGACCTGGACAAGGATGGCTTCCCGTTCATGACCTGGAAGGAAGGTTTGGTCGGCGGTGTACCGGCGCGGGTGTTCCGTATCTCGTTTACCGGTGAGCTGTCGTACGAAGTCAACGTGCAGGCCGACTACGCCATGGGCGTGCTGGAGAAGATCGTCGAGGCCGGCAAAAAGTACAACCTGACCCCGTACGGCACCGAGACCATGCACGTCCTGCGCGCCGAGAAGGGCTTCATCATCGTCGGGCAAGACACCGACGGCTCGATGACCCCGGACGACCTGAACATGGGCTGGTGTGTAGGCCGTACCAAACCGTTCTCGTGGATCGGCTGGCGCGGCATGAATCGCGAAGACTGTGTGCGTGAAGAGCGTAAGCAACTGGTGGGCTTGAAGCCGATTGATCCAAACGTATGGCTGCCGGAAGGCGCGCAGTTGGTGTTCGATCCAAAGCAGACGATTCCGATGAAGATGGTCGGTCACGTCACTTCAAGCTATGCGCACAACTCCCTGGGTTATTCGTTTGCCATGGGCGTGGTGAAGGGCGGCTTGAAGCGCATCGGTGAGCGGGTGTTCTCACCGCAGGCCGATGGCAGCGTGATCGAGGCGGAGATTGTGTCCTCGGTGTTCTTTGACCCGAAAGGTGATCGCCAGAACATTTGATAGACCGCGTCGCGGCCATCGGGAGCAAGCCCCCTCCCACATTTTGATTTGTGAATATCTTCCAATGTGGGAGGGGGCTTGCTCCCGATGAGGCCATCAGCCTCACAACAGAATTCAGGAAAGGTGCTTTATGACAGCAGCCAATGTTTACCAACAACGCCCCACCACCAGCGCCAAGGCTGAGTCGTCGCTGCACCATGCAGACCTCGCCAGCCTGGTCGGCAAGGGCCGCAAGAACGCCGGCGTGACCGTGCGTGAAAAGAAACTCCTCGGCCACCTGACTATCCGTGGCGATGGCCATGATGCCGCCTTCGCCGCTGGCGTACTCCAGGCCGTCGGCATTGAACTGCCCGGCCCGCTCAGCGTGACCGTCAACGGCGAGACCAGCCTGCAATGGCTTGGCCCGGACGAGTGGCTGCTGATCGTGCCGAGCGGCGATGAATTTGCCGCTGAACAAAACCTGCGTGCCGCCTTGGGGGATTTGCACATCCAGATCGTCAACGTCAGCGGCGGCCAGCAGATTCTCGAACTCAGCGGCCCTAACGTGCGCGATGTGCTGATGAAGTCCACCAGCTACGACGTACACCCCAATAATTTCCCGGTGGGCAAGGCGGTGGGCACGGTGTTCGCCAAGTCGCAATTGGTGATCCGCCATACCGCTGAAGACACCTGGGAACTGCTGATCCGTCGCAGCTTCTCCGATTACTGGTGGTTGTGGCTGCAGGATGCCTCGGCCGAATTCGGTCTGAGCGTTCAAGCCTGAGGAATCGCCCATGAGCCGCGCACCCGATACATGGATTTTGACCGCCGACTGCCCCAGCGTGCTCGGCACGGTGGACGCGGTCACCCGCTACCTGTTCGAGCAGGGCTGCTACGTCACTGAGCACCACTCGTTTGATGATCGTCTCTCGGGCCGGTTTTTCATTCGTGTGGAGTTTCGTCAGCCTGACGGTTTTGACGAGCAGGCGTTCCGCGATGGTCTGGCGACCCGTGGTGAAGCCTTCGGCATGATCTTCGAGCTGACGGCGCCGAACTATCGGCCGAAAGTGGTGATCATGGTCTCCAAGGCCGATCACTGCCTCAACGACCTGCTGTACCGCCAGCGTATCGGCCAACTGTCGATGGACGTGGTCGCGGTGGTGTCCAACCACCCCGATCTCAAGCCGTTGGCCGACTGGCACCAGATTCCCTACTACCATTTCCCGCTCGACCCCAACGACAAACCGTCCCAGGAGCGGCAGGTGTGGCAAGTGGTGGAAGACACCGGCGCCGAACTGGTGATCCTTGCGCGCTACATGCAGGTGCTGTCGCCGGAGCTGTGCCGCAAGCTGGATGGCAAGGCCATCAACATTCATCACTCGTTGCTGCCGGGGTTCAAGGGCGCCAAGCCGTATCACCAGGCGTACAACAAGGGCGTGAAACTGGTGGGAGCCACGGCGCATTACATCAACAACGATTTGGATGAGGGGCCGATCATCGCCCAGGGTGTGGAGGTGGTTGATCACAGCCACTATCCCGAGGATTTGATCGCCAAGGGCCGTGATATCGAAGGGCTCACATTGGCGCGTGCGGTGGGGTATCACATTGAGCGGCGGGTGTTCTTGAATGCCAATCGCACCGTCGTTCTTTAGATCGCTATCGCAGGCAAGCCAGCTCCCACATTCCAGGATGGATGAACCCGATCCACTGTGGGTGCTGGCTTGCCTGCGATGAGGCCCTTACAAGCAACACAAGAAACAGCATCTGTACCCGAGCACTAACGCGCTGCCCACCCAAGCGGCAACGCAGTTCCATAAAAACAACAGCGAGGTGAAAGCATGTCTGGTAATCGTGGTGTCGTGTATCTCGGCAACGGCAAGGTCGAAGTACAGAAAATCGACTATCCCAAAATGCAGGACCCGCGCGGCAGGAAGATTGAGCACGGCGTCATCCTGCGCGTGGTCTCCACCAACATCTGCGGCTCCGACCAACACATGGTGCGTGGCCGCACTACTGCCCAGACCGGCCTGGTGCTGGGGCATGAAATCACCGGCGAAGTGATCGAGAAGGGCAGCGACGTCGAGAACCTGAAAATCGGCGACCTGGTTTCCGTGCCGTTCAACGTCGCGTGCGGCCGCTGCCGCTCGTGCAAGGAGCAACACACCGGCGTGTGCCTGACCGTCAACCCGGCGCGTGCCGGTGGTGCCTACGGCTACGTCGACATGGGCGACTGGACCGGCGGCCAGGCCGAGTACGTGCTGGTGCCGTACGCCGACTTCAACCTGCTCAAACTGCCGGACCGCGACAAGGCCATGGAGAAAATCCGTGACCTGACCTGCCTCTCCGACATCTTGCCCACCGGCTACCACGGCGCCGTCACTGCCGGCGTTGGCCCGGGCAGCACCGTTTACATCGCCGGTGCCGGCCCGGTCGGTCTGGCCGCTGCTGCCTCGGCACGGCTGTTGGGTGCAGCCGTTGTAATCATTGGCGACGTCAATTCCATCCGCCTGGCCCACGCCAAGGCCCAGGGTTTTGAAATCGTCGACCTGTCCACCGATACGCCGCTGCACGAACAGATTGCTGCGTTGCTGGGCGAACCGGAAGTGGATTGCGCCGTCGACTGCGTAGGCTTTGAAGCACGCGGCCATGGCCACGACGGTGTCAAGGCCGAAGCCCCGGCCACCGTGCTCAACTCACTGATGGGCGTGGTGCGTGTGGCAGGCAAGATCGGTATCCCTGGCCTTTACGTCACCGAAGATCCGGGTGCTGTCGATGCCGCCGCGAAAATGGGCAGCCTGAGCATTCGCTTCGGTCTGGGTTGGGCCAAATCCCACAGCTTCCACACCGGGCAGACGCCAGTGATGAAGTACAACCGCCAACTGATGCAGGCGATCATGTGGGACCGGATCAATATCGCCGAGATCGTCGGCGTGCAGGTGATCAGCCTGGACGATGCGCCACGCGGGTATGGCGAGTTCGACGCGGGTGTACCGAAGAAGTTTGTGATTGATCCGCATAAGTTGTTCAGTGCGGCGTAAAAGCGTTGGGCAAATGACAAAGGGCGACCCTTGGGTCGCCCTTTTTTGCGTCTGCGCTTAAGCCTGCAAACGCCGGCTGATGAAGATCAAATGTGGGAGGGGGCTTGCTCTCGATAGCGGTGGGTCAGTCGGTACTGCTGTGACTGGCCTGCCGCTATCGGGAGCAAGCCCCCTCCCACAAGGGTTTTATGGTGTTTAGGAATCAGCGAGTGGCCAGTGCGCCCTGGTATACAGTCGGGCCTGTCGGTTGTTTGCTGATGGAGCCACCCTTGGTCTCCGAACTCACCATCAACTCCACCGGCTTGCTGATGGTTTCCTGCTGGCGCGGGTTCAGGCCGATGATGCCCTCGCCGTCTTCCGGCAACAGGCCCAGCGACACCGGTGTGCCATCTTTAGGGATTGCCCACAGCTCCAGGCTTTGGTCTGGCGCCGGCGCCGTGGAGGCAATCGGCTGCACTTCAAGATAATCCTTGTGGGCCATGATTTGCGCGGCCGGCTGCTGGGTAGTGTTCACCAGCGTTGCCGCGGATTTGACGCTGTCCTGGGTGTAGAGGGCGCCGCCGATACCGGCAACCACCACCACACAGGCGCCGATGAACAGGCGTGGGCGGCTCCAGAATGGAGGCTTTTGCTCAATCACTTGGGGTTGGATCGCAGTCATAAGTCTCGTCTCGACAAATTTTGTAGTCTGTCCATGGACCCGATTATCCCGATTGGGTTCCGGGCAGGGCTTGGAACAACCGACGGGATACCTAGTCCAACGCTTGCTTTTGCATCCATCTCCTGAGGTTGTATTGATGAAGATTTCACGCGGTTTTGCCCTTTCCTGCCTGCTGTCCATGGCCGCCGGCCCGGTGTTCGCCGCAGGTTTCAGCCTTGGCGATGCAGCCAACGCGATTTCCGGTATGCAGGGTGGCAACAACAAAGCCGCTGCCGCCGCACCCTCGTCCGAGACGGCCGGCCTGCTGAGCGCCCTGACCTCGCAACTGAACATCACCCCCGAGCAAGCGGTGGGCGGCACGGGCGCCATGCTGGGCCTGGCCAAGAACAAACTGAGCGGCAACGACTATTCGCAACTGGGCAACAGCGTGCCGGGCCTCGATCAATTGTCGGGTAACAACGCATTGGGCAGTCTCGGCGCTTTAAGCGGGATGCTCGGCCAGAGCGGCGGCAGCAAGACCAGCGGCCTTGATGGTTTGCTGGGTAACGTGAAGAACACCAACGACCTGAATACCGCGTTCAGTGCCTTGGGCATGGACAGTGGCATGGTAAGCCAGTTTGCCCCGGTGATCCTCAAATACCTGGGCGGGCAAGGCGCCAGCGACTCGGTGCTGGGCAAGCTTGCCCAGGCTTGGGGGGCCAGCAGTTAAGCGGCCTTCTCCAAGAATCGCGTTTCCTATAGTTATTTCTGAATCATCTTTCATGATGCGTTGGATGTGGACGAAATAAATTGTAGTGAACCAGTAGGAACGGCAGGAAAGTTGGGTGCCACGTAGTAGTAACTTTCGCAGCATCACGTGGTGCTGTTCGAAGGTCAATCGACGAACTAACTACATGGTGCCTGATGAGTTCTATTAACCAGCTGCAAACCACACTCCAGAATATATACAACCAGGTTGGCGCCAATGTGCCGGCCAGCAAGGCTGGGCTGATCGACCACAATGTGTTGCATAACCTGGGGTTGAGCGCGAATTTGCTGCAGAACTTGCGCAACGATCTGAGTGCCGTCGCTAACGGATCGAATCCTGAGCGGGCACTCAATAACTTGATGTCTGGGCTGCAACAAATCTCGGGTTCTACCAATGCTCGGGCCAAAGAGTGGCCGGCAGACAAACTGTTGCCTGAAGGCGGCGTGCACCTTGTGAAGGGTGCGGACGGTCAACCAGAAGCAGTCACTGCTGCTAAAGAGTGGCCGGCAGGCAAACCGTTGCCTGAAGGCGGCGTGCACCTTGTGAATGGTGCGGACGGTCAACCAGAAGCAGTCACTGCTGCTAAAGAGTGGCCGGTAGACAAACCGTTGCCTGAAGGCGGCGTGCACCTTGTGAAGGGTGCGGACGGTCAACCAGAAGCAGTCACTGCTGCTAAAGAGTGGCCGGTAGACAAACTGTTGCCTGAAGGCGGCGTGCACCTTGTGAAGGGTGCGGACGGTCAACCAGAAGCAGTCACTGCTGCTAAAGAGTGGCCGGTAGACAAACCGTTGCCTGAAGGCGGCGTGCACCTTGTGAAGGGTGCGGACGGTCAACCAGAAGCAGTCACTGCTGCTAAAGAGTGGCCGGTAGACAAACCGTTGCCTGAAGGTGGCGTGCACCTTGTGAAGGGTACGGACGGTCAACCAGAAGCAGTCATTGCTGCTAAAGAGTGGCCGGTAGACAAACCGTTGCCTGAAGGCGGTGTGCACCTTGTGAAGGGTGAGGACGGCCAACCAAAAGAGGTTGATGCATCCGGAGTGCCGCGCAGCGATTTGGCAAATGTGCCCTCGTCTGTGCAGGCTTCCGCTGACGCAGTGATTTCCAATCTCGTTGAGGTGTTGGGCGTCCAGGCCGCTGGAGGCGATATCTCGCAAGCATCAGCAAAGATGCGCACTGCTTTGGATTCCCTTTTTGACAGGACCAACCCTACGCAGGTACGAGATGCTCTGCGCAACAGCATAAATGAGCTGGCTTGAGCGGTAGCGTCGAAACAGTAGGGAGCTGCAGGAAGCAAGACACCACTATGGATTACCTTTCAAGGTCTCGTGTATGACCTTGGAAGGTTCCATCATCGTTGGCTTTCGCATTGCATGCCGTCGTTTTCCAGCAGTTCATGGATTCGACGGTCCTTTTCCGCCCAGAGCTGGTTGACCCAGTTCTGGACGGTCTGGCGAAACGCCGGATCATTCTCGTAATCCCCTTGCCACAACGCCGGGTCCAGCTCGCGGGTGCGGATATCCACGATCACCTTCGGCACCGCGCCACTGATCAAGTCCCAGAACCCCGGGATCTTGTGTTGCGGGTAGACCACGGTGACGTCGAGTACCGCGTCCAGCTGTTCACCCATCGCCGCCAGTACAAACGCGACGCCGCCTGCCTTGGGCTTGAGTAGCCGGGTAAAGGGTGAATCCTGTTGCGCGCGCTTGGCCTCGCTGAACCGCGTGCCTTCCAGGTAATTGACCACCGTCACCGGCTGGCGCTTGAATAGCTCGCAGGCCTCTTTGGTGATTTTCAGATCCTGCCCTGCCAGTTCAGGATGCTTGGCCAGAAATGCCTTGGTGTAGCGCTTCATGAACGGGTAATCCAGCGCCCACCAGGCCAGGCCGAGGAAGGGCACCCAGATCAGCTCTTTTTTCAGGAAGAATTTGAAGAACGGCGTGCGCCGGTTCAGCGCCTGGATCAGCGCCGGAATATCGACCCAGGATTGGTGGTTGCTGATGACCAGGTAGGAGGTGTCACTGCGCAGGTTCTCACCGCCGCGAATATCCCATTGGGTGGGGATGCTCAGCGAGAAAATCAACTTGTCGATCTCGGCCCAGGTCTCGGCGATCCACATCACCGCCCAGGACGCATAGTCACGCGAGCGGCCCGGCGCCACCAGCTTGAGCAGGGCAAACACCATCAAGGGGCCGATCAGGATCAGCGTGTTGAGTAACAGCAGCAGTGTGACCAAACAGCCGGTGAGCAGGCGGCGCATAAATAACTCTTGGAATCTTGTGGGTGGGCCATGATAAGCAAGGTGAGTCTAGAGGCCAAATCGCAAATCAGCGGACGAATGTTTCACAATGTGCCGTGTAGGGTGGCAGTCACTAACCAAGTGCCGCGTTTGCGGTCTAGAATCCGCCTACTTCTTTCCGAGGAACTCACTTCGTGAAACTGTTATTTGCCTCCCTCGCTCTGCTGGCCCTGCCTGTCATGGCTGCCGAACCGACCCTTTATGGTCGCTACGAATACATCCAGTTGCCGGAGATCGGCGAAACCTTCAAGGCCAAGATGGATACCGGCGCGCTGACCGCCTCGCTGTCGGCCCGGGACATCGAGACCTTCACCCGCGACGGCGACGATTGGGTGCGCTTCCGCCTCGGCGGCAAGGACGCCGGCAACAAGGTCTACGAGCACAAGGTGTCGCGCATCAGCAAGATCAAGAGCCGTGCCGACGAAGATGACGACAAGGACGAAGCCAGCGTGGCCAAGCGTCCGGTGATCGATCTGGAGATGTGCCTGGGCGACGTCAAGCGCACCGTCGAGGTCAACCTCACCGACCGCAGCAGCTTCAACTACCCGCTGTTGATCGGCGCCAAGGCCCTGCGTGAATTTGGCGCGGCGGTGAACCCGGCACGTCGCTACACTGCCGACAAACCGGACTGCTGATTGAACCCATGCCGCACATCCTGATTGTCGAAGACGAAGCGGCGATAGCCGACACGCTGATCTTTGCCCTGCAAGGCGAGGGCTTCACCACTACCTGGCTGACCCTCGGCCAGGCGGCGCTGGAGCATCAGCGCCAGAGCCCGGCCGACCTGATCATTCTCGACATCGGCCTGCCGGACATCACTGGCTTTGAAACCTGCAAGCACCTGCGCCGGTTCAGCGAAGTGCCAGTGATGTTCCTCAGTGCCCGGGATGCCGAGATCGACCGGGTGGTGGGGCTGGAAATCGGTGCCGACGATTATGTAGTCAAGCCCTTCAGCCCTCGGGAAGTAGCGGCGCGGGTCCGGGCGATTCTCAAGCGTGTTGGCCCGGGTGCGGCCCCGATGCTGTTCCAGGTGGACCTGGAGCGCATGCAGATCCACTATCGCGGGCAACCCCTGAGCCTCACGCGCCATGAGTTCCGCCTGCTGCAAAGCCTGTTGGAACAACCCGAGCGCGTGTTCAGCCGCGAGCAACTGCTGGACGCCGTCGGTGTGCCCGCCGATGCCGGCTACGAGCGCAATATCGACAGCCACATCAAAAGCCTGCGCAGCAAATTGCGTAGCGTGGCGGCGCAAGCCGAGCCGATCCAGACCCATCGCGGCCTGGGCTACAGCTACAGCCCGAGCCACAGCTGATGCGCCTGGGGCTGCGGATTTTCCTGGTGTATGCGCTGTTTATCGGCCTGACCGGCTACTTCGTACTCAACACCGTGATGAAAGAAATCCGCCCCGGCGTGCGCCAGTCCACCGAAGAAACATTGGTGGATACCGCCAACCTGCTGGCTGAAATCCTGCGCGAAGATGTGAAGAACGGCACCCTGGGCCAGAGTCATTGGCCAGCGCTGCTCAAGGCTTACGGCAATCGCCAGCCGGGTGCGGTGATCTGGGGCCTGCCGAAAAACCAGGTCAACCATCGTATTTATGTGACCGACGCCAAGGGCCGGGTCCTGCTTGACTCCAGCGGTGAAGCGGTGGGTCAGGACTATTCGAAGTGGAACGACGTGTACCTGACCCTGCGCGGCGAATACGGTGCGCGCTCCACCCGCAGCGACGTGGACGATCCCGCGTCATCCGTGATGCACGTTGGGGCGCCGATTCGCGATAACGGCCAGATCATCGGCGTGGTCACCGTGGCCAAGCCCAACAGCTCGTTGCAACCCTACGTGGATCGTACTGAGCGTCGCCTGCTGTGGTACGGCGCGGGCCTGGTCATTCTGGGCCTGCTGCTGGGGGCGCTATTGTCGTGGTGGCTGACCGTTGCCCTTCGACGCCTTACCGCCTATGCCGAAGCCGTGAGCGAGGGCCGCCGCGCCGAGTTGCCGCATTATCGCGGCGGCGAGCTCAAGCAGTTGTCCACCGCCGTGGAACACATGCGCACGCAGTTGGAAGGCAAGGCTTACGTAGAGCGCTACGTGCATACGCTGACCCATGAATTGAAAAGCCCGTTGGCGGCGATTCGCGGTGCGGCGGAGCTGTTGCAGGGCGATATGAGCCGTGAGCAGCAGCAGCGGTTTGTCGGCAATATCGACAGCGAAAGCGCGCGCCTGCAACAGTTGATCGAACGCCTGTTGAACCTGGCCCAGGTTGAGCAACGTCAGGGGCTGGAGGAACAATCGAACATCCCGCTGGCGGTGTTGGTCGATGAGGTGCTCAAGGCCCAATGTGCGCGAATCGAAGGTGCCGGCTTGCAGGTGGAGCAGGTCATCGCCGCCGATGTGAAGGTATTTGGCGAACCCTTCCTGCTGCGTCAGGCCCTGGGCAACCTGCTCGACAATGCGCTGGATTTCACCCCTCCCGGCGGCACGCTGAGATTCAGCGCCCAGGTGCGGCATAACGATGTGCAGGTCAGTCTGTTCAACCAGGCCGCGGCGATTCCCGATTACGCACTGCCGCGCCTGAGCGAGCGGTTCTACTCGCTGCCACGCCCGGCCAGCGGGCGTAAAAGCACGGGCCTGGGGCTCAACTTTGTCGAGGAGGTGATGAAGCTGCACGGCGGCTCGCTGCAGATCGGCAATGTGCCAGGCGGCGTGCAAGCGGTGCTGCATCTCCACACAGTCTCCACATTGCCCACATAAATCCCCCATACCGGCTGGGCAGACTCTCCCCCATTCAAACAGGGAGAGACCCATGAACCGCAGCCTGCTTTTCAAACTTGGCGCGATTGCGCTGCTGATCCTGCTGTTGCTGATTCCGTTGCTGATGATCAACGGCATCATCACCGACCGCCAGCAACTGCGCGATGGCGTATTGATGGACATCGCCCGCAGCTCCAGTTACGCCCAGCGCCTCACCGGGCCGGTGATGGTGGTGCCGTTTCGCAAGACGGTGCGTGAATGGAAGCTCAATGAAAAGCTCAATAAACGCTACGAAGAGACCCGTGAAGAGCGTGGCCGGTTGTATTTCCTGCCGGAGCATTTCGAGCTCGACGGCAAGGTGCAAACCGAACTGCGTGCGCGGGGTATCTACCAGGCGCGGCTGTTCCATGCCGACAACCGTATCAGCGGGCGTTTTGAATTGCCTGCGCAGTTGGGAATCACCGAAGACTTTGCCGATTACCGCTTTGAGCCTGCGTTTCTGGCGGTGGGCATCAGCGATATTCGCGGCATTGAAAACGCTTTGAAGCTGGAGCTGGGTGATCAGCGCCTGGAGTTCTCGCCGGGCTCGCAGGTGGACTGGCTGGGCGAGGGCGTGCATGTGATGTTGCCGACGCAAGACGGCAAGAAACCTGCCGTGCTGGATTTCGCCTTCGACCTGCGTCTGCAAGGCACCGAACAACTGCAAGTGGTGCCGGTGGGCAAGACCAGCCAGGTGTCCCTGGCGTCCAACTGGCCGCACCCGAGTTTCATCGGCAACTTCCTGCCGGCTCAACGGGAAGTCAACGACCAGGGCTTCAGTGCCAGTTGGCAGACCTCATTCTTCTCCACCAACCTTGAACAAGCGCTGCAAAGCTGCCTGGACCGCCAGGGCTGCGAAGACTTCAACAACCGCAGCTTTGGCGTGAACTTCATCGACCCGGTGGACCAGTACCTCAAGAGCGACCGTGCGATCAAATACGCGCTGTTGTTTATCGCCCTGACCTTCGCTGGCTTCTTCCTGTTCGAAGTGCTCAAGAGCCTGGCGGTGCACCCGATTCAGTATGCACTGGTGGGTGTGGCGCTGGCGTTCTTCTACCTGTTGCTGTTGTCGCTGTCCGAGCATGTGGGCTTTGCCTTGGCGTACCTGATATCGGCCAGTGCCTGTGTGCTGTTGATCGGTTTCTACGTGTGCCACGTGCTGCGCAGCGTCGTCCATGGGCTGGGGTTCTCGGCAGGGTTGGCGGCGTTGTATGGCTTGTTGTTCGGGTTGCTCAGTGCCGAGGATTACGCGCTGTTGATGGGCTCGCTGTTGCTGTTTGGCCTGCTGGGCACGGTCATGGTGCTGACGCGCAAGCTGGATTGGTATGGGGTGGGTAAGCGCAAGGTGGAGCAAGTGCAATGATTGGGTTGCGGGAGGATCAGCAAGCGGGGGCGCAGTTGGCCTTAAGGATCGCCACCTTCCTCAATACCACCACCGTCCCCTGTGGGAGCGGGCTTGCCCGCGATAGAGGTGGTTCAGAAGCAGATGTACTGAATGACACGCCGCAATCGCGGGCAAGCCCGCTCCCACAGGGGGTAGGTATGCATGTCAGGCGGGCGGTTGGGTCTGCTGCATCGAAGGCCGCTGGCTGACCTCGGCGTACCAGGCGGCGAGCTTGGGGTTGTCCGAGCGCCACTGCATATCCGGATGGCGAAAGTCGAGGTAGCCCAGGGCGCAGGCGACGCTGATCGAAGCGATATCGAAATGGCTGGCCAGTTCGGCGATGGCGTCCTGCTCCAGCTCGGCGAGAGCGCGACGAATCTTGTTGCGCTGTTCGTCGAGCCATTGATCCCAGTGTTTTTCCAGCGGGCGCATGGCGGTCTCGTAACGCACCAGCACGGCGGCATCCATGATGCCGTCGGCCATCGACGCCAACGTCAGGCGCCGCCAGCGCGCCGAGCCATCGCGAGGGATCAGCGGGTTGCCGACATGCTGGTGGTCGAAGTAATCGAGGATCACCCGGCTGTCGTGCAGTACTGAACCGTCGGCCAGGCGCAGGGCCGGGATCTTGCCCACCGGGTTGCCTTGCAGTACTTGGGCATCCGGGTTGACCGGTGTCGGCAGGCAAGCGTGCAGGGCCACGCGGTCCTGCTGGCCGGTCTCGCTCAGCAGCACGCGGACTTTGCGTACGAACGGCGAAGCGGGGTTGTGGAACAAGGTCATGCTGGGGGCGGACATGGGCATTCCTCGAAATGGACTGGGGCTAGCGTAGATGCTTGCGCAGTGGCTGGCGAGGGGGATTTTTGTGATCCTGAGGGCCTCATCGGGGGCAAGCCCCCTCCCACAGTGGACGGCGTTCACAAATCAAATGTGGGAGGGGGCTTGCCCCCGATAGCGCCCTCAGCCGCGCCGCTTGCCCAACGCCCAAGCGCCAATGGCAGCAGGTACGCCCAACCCCACCCAACTCAAGGAATCCCACACCCCATCCCCCAGCAACGCCGCAAACAACCCGGCGGCACTGAGCAGGCCAATCCCCATTGGTACGCCAAACACTTTCCAGAAATTCGACTGCCGAGGCTTCATACCTTGGCCGCCTTGCGCCGCACGATCCACAAGTAAATGCCGCTGACCAGCACGACGATGGTCAGCACATCCAGCACTGCCCACAAGATCTTCATCGGCATCCCGCCGTAATCACCGAAGTGCAGCGGTTGGGACATGCCCATGGCGTCCATGTACCAAGGGCGCTCGGCGATGGCGGTGACGGCCAGGGTGCTGGCGTCGATCAGCACCGGCGTGAGCAGATGGGAGGTTAGGTGCGTGCTGCCTTTCATGAACACCGCATAGTGATGCTCGCTGGAGAAGCGTGTGCCGGGGAAGGCGATAAAGTCCGGCTCCATGCCCGGCGCTGCCTGGGCGGCAATGCTCAGCAGCTCGGTGGCCGGTGCGCGGTGGGTCAGCGGCGGGGCGTTCTGGTAGGGTTCGATCATGGCGCTGAGGCTGTCCTGGCGCCAGGCGGCGATGATCAGGTCGGCGCAGGCGCTGATCACGCCGGTCACGCCCACCACCAGCGCCCACGTCAGGGTGACCACGCCGATCAGGTTGTGCAGGTCGAGCCAGCGCAGGCGGGTGGACTTGTCCTGACGCACGGTGGCGAACTTCAAGCGGCGCATGAACGGCAGGTACAACACCGTGCCCGAAACAATCGCCAGCACGAACAGAAGGCCCATGAACGCCAGCAGTAACTTGCCCGGCAGGCCGGCGAACATGTCCACATGCAGACGCAGCAGGAACAGGGTCAGCCCGCCATTGGCCGCCGGGGTTTCCACTGCTTCGCCAGTGCGGGCGTCAAGCATGAAGGTGTGCGACGAATTCGGTTCGGTGCCGGCCGTGGCGGCCATGATCGCGATCACACCGTTCTTGTCGTCTTCGTCCCACGCCAGGTACTGCATGGCCTCGCCGGGTCGATGGGCCTGGGCTTTGGCCACAAGCTGCTCAAGGTTGAGCTGCGGCGTATCGGCCGGCATATGTGCCAGCTCGGGCTCGCTACCCAGCAGGTGGTCGATCTCGTGGTGGAACACCAACGGCAAGCCGGTGAGGGCGAGCAGTAGCAGGAATACGGTGCAGATCAGGCTGGTCCAGGTGTGGATGAAGGACCAGCGGCGGATGGTTTTGCTTTTCATTTTCGAGCCTTCAGATGCACCCAAGCCGCCCTGTGGGGCGGCCTGGTTGTTAACTCAAGCTGATCACCACTGGTAGGTGGCGCTGGCGACGACGCTGCGTTGGTCGCCGAAGTAGCAGTACGAGCCATCACAGGTGGAAATGTAGTCCTTGTTGAACAGGTTGGTCGCGTTCACTTTCACCGACGCGCCTTTAAGGCTGTTGTCGAGGCGACCGAGGTCGTAGTGCACGGCG
Source organism: Pseudomonas sp. HN8-3 (assembly GCF_020790195.1). Lineage (NCBI taxonomy): Bacteria > Pseudomonadati > Pseudomonadota > Gammaproteobacteria > Pseudomonadales > Pseudomonadaceae > Pseudomonas > Pseudomonas sp. HN8-3. The sequence continues at coordinate 5,496,126 of NZ_CP086206.1, read as the reverse complement.
CCGTCGAACACGGTGTAGGCATTGGCCTTGCCGGCCCAGGTATTGGCTTGGTCGCCATAGGTATTGCCGGTGTAGCGTGCGCCGAAGCCGATACCGAAACCGTCGAGGGCGCCGGTGTGCCAGGTGTAGTCGGTCCACAAGGAGGCTTGTTGGTTGGGCATCAATTGCAGGCGATTGCCTTTGAAATCGCCTTTTTGCACTTCGGATTTAGCCAGGGTATACGCCGCAATTACCTTGAGGTTTTCGGTGACGTCAGAGATGGCTTCCAGCTCCAGACCTTTGACTTTCACCTCGCCGGTCTGGTCGGTGACAGATACACCACCGGACTGGAAGCTGCTGACCAGAACGTTCTTCTGGGTCAGGTCATACACCGCTGCACTGAGCAGCGTGTTCGAGCCCGGCGGTTGGTACTTGATCCCCAATTCCCACTGCTTGCCCTCGGTGGGTTTATAGGACTCTGTAGGTGAAGCGCTGGCGTTGCTCGCCGGTTGGAACGATTCGGCGTAGGAAATGTACGGTACGAAGCCCGAGTCGAACACATAGCTCAGTGCCGCGTTACCGCTGAAATTCTTGCTGCGGTCAGTATTGGTCGCGTCGTTTTTGTTGAAGTAAGTTGTACCTTGGTGCACCCAGTCTTCACGGCCGCCCAGGGTCAGGCGCCAGTTGTCCAGCGCCATTTGGTCCTGCACGTAGAGACCGGTCTGGATGGTTTTCTGGTTGTAGTCGTAGAAAGCGCCGGAGCGTGCGGGGCGTTCAACCGGCGTGGTGTTGACCGGGTTGAAGATGTTGACTCTTCCGGCCTGCCCGTAAATCGACAAGTACGAGGTATCGGTACGCTGGTGGTCCAGTCCGAGGAGAAGGGTGTGGGTGACGTCACCGGTGGCGAAGTCGGCCTGAAAGTTGTTATCGACCGCCAATTGTCCGATGTTCTCGTCCACGTTGGTGGACGATCGATCGATATTGCCCTCAGCGTCGACCGGCGCCCAGCCATAGGCCCCCACGGTCAATTGCTGGAACGACAGTTCCGATTTGGTGTAACGCAGGTTCTGTTTGAACTGCCATGTATCGTTGAAACGGTGCTCGAATGCGTAGCCGAGTGCGTAATAGGTACGGTCGTAGAACTCGTAGTCCGGATCGCCCAGGTTCTTATGATGCGAAACGTCACCCAGCGGCGACTTGATCTTGGTGCCGACTATCGGCAGGAACTGGCTGGTAGCCCCGGTATCGTCACGGGTGAACTGTGACAGCAAGGTCAGCTTGGTATCGGTGTCGATATTCCAGGTCAGGCTCGGTGCGATGTTGTAGCGTTTGTTGTCGATGTGATCGACCTGGGTACCAGCATCGCGCACCACGCCGCCAACGCTGTAGAGAAACTGGCCTTCATTATCGATCTTGCCAGTGCTTTCGAAATTGATCTGGCGGTAGTTGTCACTGCCGTATTGCACCTGGATGGCGTGGCTCGATTCAGCGCTGGGGCGGCGGCTGACCATGTCCAACAGGCCACCCGGTGGGGTCTGGCCGTAGACAGACGAGGCCGGACCGCGCAGCAAAGCGAGGCGATCCAGGTTCCAGGTTTCGGCTTTCGGGTTGGCATACACCCCGCGTGGCAGTGGCAGGCCATCGAGGAATTGCGTCGGCTCGAAGCCGCGTACGCGCATCCAGTCGTAGCGGGTGTCGCTGCCGTAGCTGGCGGACACGATGCCAGGCATGTATTTGACCGCATCGTCGAGGTTCTGCACGTTGCGGTCTTGCATCTGCTCGCGGGTGGCCACCGAGATCGAGCGTGGCGCCTCGACCAGCGCGGTATCGGTTTTGGTGCCGGCGGCGGTGCGCTTTGCCACATACCCCTCCACCGGCCCCCAAGCGCTTTCATAGCTACCCTGGCCGGTGATGTTGGTAGTCGGCAAGGCGACGACGCCCTCCGGAACCGGCACCAGGGTGTAAGTGCCCGTACTGCTTTGTTCCAACTGCAAGCCAGTACCGCGCAAGGCCTCGCGCAACGCGCTCTGTGCATCGAACTGGCCCTTGACCGGGGCCGAGGTCTTGCCGGCGGCGAGTGTCGGGTTGAGGGTCAGCGCCAGGCCAGCCTGGCTGGCGATCTGGTTCAGGGTGCTGGCCAATGGGGCTGCCGGCAGGTTATAGGCGCGCACGCTCAAGGCTTGTTCAGCAGCGATCAGCGAAGTGCTCGCCAGCGGGGCGCTGAGGGCGATGGCCAGGGCTAACAGACTGGGACGCGACAAGGTGTCTAGCGTGCGGGACATAAGGGCGGCTCCTGAATGGAAATATTTCTCAATTGCTTAGGTGCCGAGCGAGAATCGGAAAGTGATAGGGCTGGGTGAAACTATTTTTTTGGCGGTGTGTTTCAGGGCCTCATCGGGAGCAAGCCCCCTCCCACATTTTGATGTGTGAGTACCTTCCAATGTGGGAGGGGGCTTGCTCCCGATGGCGATTGCCCGGTCACCACAGAACTAAGGCTTGGCAGCTACAGTCACCCACCACGGCGTGTGCTGCTTGATCTGCACCGGCAAGGTCGGCAACAGCGCATTCAACGCCAGCGTGGTGTCGTGCAGGGGGAAGCTGCCGGTGATGCGCAGGTCGGCCACGTTGTCATCCACGCCCAAGTGCCCGGTGCGGTAGCGGCCCAGTTCTTCGATCACATCGCCCAGGCGGGCGTTGTCGACCACCAACATGCCGCGGGTCCAGGCGTCGGTGGCGGGTGTCACGGCCAGCAGCGGGCCAAGGCCATCGCTGCGCATCAACACTTGCTGGCCTGCTTTGAAAACGTGCTCCTGATGCAGCGCTTCAGGCTGGGCGGCTACGGCGGACTGCAACACGCTCAAGCGCGTAGCGTCGTCTTCGCGCTTGACGATAAACCGGGTACCCAGCGCTCGCAGGCTGCCGTCGCGGGTTTGCACATAGAACGGGCGTGAATCGTCGTGGCCGGTTTCGACGAGGATTTCGCCCTCCTGCAACACAATCAATCGGCGCTGTTCGTCGAAGCGCACATCTATGGCGCTATGGGTATTGAGGTTGATGGAAGTGCCATCGTCCAGTTTCAGTGTGCGTTGCTCGCCGGTGGCGGTGCGCTGGTCGGCCAGCCAGTAGTGGATCGGCACGTAACGCTCGCCGGCAAACAAGCCCAGGCCACACACCAGTACGATACTCGCCAGGCCACGGCCCAACTTGCGTACGCGCTGGCGAATGCCGTGGCGCGATTGCAGCAACGCCGCCCGGGCCGGGCCGGCGGCCACGCTGAAGCGCTGATCGAGCATGCCCAGTTGGCGCCAGGCGCGGGCATGTTCCTCATCGCTGGCCAGCCATTTGGTGAACTCTTGCTGTTCCACCGCGCTGCCGTCGCCCGAGTCCAGAGACAGTTGCCAGGCAATCGCGGCATCCAGCACCCGTGCCGAAACCGGTTTGGAGCTAATGGTTGTCACGAGGGCTCGCCATACAGCGCGATGTAGCACTGACGTATACCTTTGGCCAGGTACTGGCGCACACGGGGCACCGACACACCGAGGCGCTGGGCGATTTCTGCGTGGCCCAGGCCGTCGAGGCGGTTATAGAGGAACGCGGCGCGGGCCTTGCTCGACAGCTTGCCGAGCAGGCGGTCGATGGCCTTGAGGTCTTCAAGGATCAGTTGCTGTGCTTCCGGCGAAGGGTGTTCGCTTTCGGGGATCAGCATCAATTCGGTGAGATACGCCTGTTCCAGAGCGGCTCGACGGAAGTAGTCGAACAGCAGGCCCTTGGCGATAGCCACCAGGAACGCCCTGGGTTCGCGGGGCTCGCGCAAGCCGTCGCGGCCCAGCAGGCGCATGAAGGTGTCCTGGCTCAGGTCCTCGGCGCGGCTCGGGCAGGCTACATTGCGGCGTAGCCAGGCCAACAGCCAGCCACGATGGTCGCGATACAACGCGCCAACAAGCTCACTGTGTGGGGTCTGAACCGACGACAAGGCATCACCGAATAAATAGTAGGTTTAAACTAACGAGAATTATTCGCGATTGTGTCAGAGGCGTGGGGTGGGCGCAATTAGCGTCTGTCGGGAGGTGACATTAAAACGATGGCGCTTGTTGGCGCCGTTTCCACTGGGCCAAACGCTCTTGCAACGCGTGGGGCGTATCGATCTGCTGCTGCCGTGCACGGCTGAACAGGATCAGCATCAACTCCGCCGTGACCAGTGCATCGGCGCTGGCGTGATGACGCTCGCCGACCTGCAGCTGGAAATGATTGACCCAGTCGTCCAGTCCGGCCTCGCGCAGCGTGGCGTCGGGGCACAAGAGCGGTGCCAGGTCGGCCACGTCGAGAAACGGGTGGGCCAGGCGATAACCCAGGCTGTCCTTGAGCGCCCGGCCCAGCATGTGTTGATCGAACGGTGCATGGAAGGCCAGCAACGGGCTGTCGCCCACGAATGCCATGAAATCCAGCAGTGCCTCGGCCGGGTCGCTGCCGGCGGCAATCGCACTGGGGCCGAGACCATGAATCAATACGCTGGGGCTGAGCTTGGTGTCGGTGCGTTGCAGGGTGCGTTCGAACAGTTGCGAAAAATCCACCGCACCGTCCTCGATCACCACGGCGCCGATGGACAGCACCTGGTCACGGTTCAGGTTCAGGCCGCTGGTTTCCAGATCCACCACGACCCAGCGTTGGTTGCGCAACGAACCATCGCCCAATGCGCAAGGCTTGGGCAGTTGTTCCAGGCGCTGTTGTTGCGCGGCATTCAGCCCCGGTTTTTGCTTATGAAACCAGCCGAACCAACTCACAGTTGATACCGCAAGGTCAGGCTGCTTTGCAGGCGCTGGGCCTGGCGCAGGGATTCACGCAGGATGCGTCGGTCGAGGTGGTTGAGGCTGTCGGGGTCGACGCGGTTGGAGTAGGGCTGGTTCTCGCGGGTCTGCAATTGGTGCTGCTGCATACGGGTTTGCTGAATGAAGTGGTAGGCCTCTTCGTAGGCCGCGCCATCCAGGGGCTCGATCACTTGCTTGTCGACCAACTGACGCAGGCGCTCCAGTGTGTTGTTGACGTGGATACCATTGGCCAGGGCGAGCAGGCGTGCGCCGTCGACAAAGGGGGTCAAGCCCTGCACCTTGAGATCCAGGGTGGCCTTTTCGCCGCCCTTGCGGGTCAGCACGAACTCGCGAAAGCGTCCCACCGGCGGGCGCTGGCGTAATGCGTTTTCGGCCAACATGCGCTGGAACAAACGGTTGTCCGCGACCTGATCGAGAATGCCCTGACGCAGTTGCTCGCAACCACGCTCGTCGCCCCACACTGCACGCAAATCAAAATAGATGCTCGAGCTAAGCAGGTTCTCCGGCGTCGCCTCGCGAATAAACGCGCCGAAGCGCCGCGCCCACTCCACCCGGGACAAGCACAGCTCGGGGTTGCCGGCCATGATATTGCCTTTGCACAGGCTGAAGCCGCACAGCGCCAGGCTTTGATTGATGTGCTGTGCCAGGGGAAGCAGCCGCTCACGGATCTGGGCAGCTTCGACGGCGTCCTTGGCCTCGAACAGAATGCCGTTGTCCTGGTCGGTGTACAGCGTTTGCTCGCGGCGGCCTTCGCTGCCGAAACACAGCCAACTGAATGGCACGCCGGGGTCGCCTTTTTCCGCCAGGGTCAGCTCGATCACCCGGCAGACGGTGTGGTCGTTGAGCAGTGTAATGATGTGGGTGATCTGGGTGGAAGACGCGCCATGAGCAAGCATACGTTCCACCAATTGGCCGATTTCACCGCGGATTGCCACCAGGTTGTCGACCCGGGGCGCGTTGCGGATAGTGCGGGCCAGGTGCACCAGGTCCACGCGTTGCAAAGAGAACAAGTCACGCTCGGACACCACGCCGCACAGGCGCTGGTCTTTGACCAGGCACACATGGGCGATATGTCGTTCGGTCATGGCGATAGCGGCGTCGAACGCACTGTGGTCCGGGCTCAGGAAGAACGGCGCCTGGGTCATATGGCCGTCAATGCCCTGGCTGAAATCGCTGGTGCCGTCGGCCACCACCTGGCGCAGGTCACGCAGGGTAAAGATGCCCAGGGGCGCCTTGTGTTCGTCCACGATCACAATGCTGCCGACCTGTTGCTCGTGCATCAACGTGACCGCTTCACGCAACGGCGTGTGCGGGCTGCACGTCACCGGGTGGCGCATGGCCAATTCGCCCAGGCGGGTATTCAGGGAGTATTGGGTACCGAGGGTTTCCACGGCTTTTTGCTGCACTTGCTGGTTGACTTGGTCGAGCAGGCTACTGACACCACGCAAGGCAAAATCACGAAACGGGCTGGAAAGGGCAAACAGCTTGATAAACGCCGGCTTGTTCAGTTGCAGGCAGAAGGTGTCTTGCGCGGCTTTATGTTCGGTGCGGGTCGCACGTTCACCCAGCAATGCGGCGAGGGGGAAGCACTCGCCGGTAGTGATTTCGAAGGTGGGATCTGGCGAGTCTGGCCGCTCGCCAATCACCCGGCCCTGTTTGACGATATAGAAATGCTCGACCGGCCCGCCCGACGGTTTGAGGATGCTCTCGCCCTGGCCATAGAAGCGCAGTTGGCACTGTTCCACCAGAAAGGCCAGGTGCGCCGGTTCCATCTGGTTGAACGGCGGGAAGCGTTGCAGCAATTGCAAGGTGCCGTGGATGTTCTGCAACACAGCAGTTTTACCCGCCTGTTCGAATGCATCAGCTTTACTCATAACAGTGACCGTAGTTTTTTTGTCGTTATCGTGCTGCATGGTCGACTCCTGCACCGCGGGTGCCCATTGGACGTAAGTCTAGGTCGGTGAAAACGCTGCAAAACTAGGGAAAAACCTTACATGACTATCGTCCAAACCCCGTAGAACGCCCACTAGGCAAACTTTCCGACGAAGTGCACATTGTTCGACCTTGCACAGATGTCTGACGAGTGCTGGGAGATTGATTTAGAACTGCTGAGAAACGTATGTCCGACCACGATATTTTGAGTGATGCCGAGCGCGAGGCGCTGAGCGCCGTGATGCTCGAGCCTGATTTACCGCCCCAACGCGTATTGATCGTGGACGACGACAAGGATGCGCGTGAACTGTTGGCGGAAATCCTGGGGCTGGACGGTATTCGTTGCTTGACCGCCGACAGTGGTGAGGCGGCATGGGATTTGTTGAAATCGAGCGGCTCTATCGGTTTGCTGATCACCGACCTGCGCATGCAGCCCAGCAACGGCCTGGAGTTGATCCGTCAGGTGCGTGAGTCGACCCGGGCGGCGCTGCCGATCATCATCATGTCGGGTGACGCCGAAGCGCCGGATGTGATCGATGCGATGCACTTGAGTGTGGTGGATTTCTTGCTCAAGCCGATAGATAGCGTGAAGTTGGCGAAGTTGGTGAAGCGGGAGTTGGGGATGGCTTCCTGATTTTTGTGATGCTGTGATGGCCTCATCGGGAGCAAGCCCTCTCCCACATTTTGAACTGCGAACACTTTTAGAATGTGGGAGGGGGCTTGCTCCCGATTGCGCCGGTTCAGTCATCCTCAACCCAACTAAAAAGCCCTGATCTCTCGATCAGGGCTTTTTCATTTACAGGCCGTTTTTAGCCTTGAACTCCCGACGCCTGCGGTGCAACACCGGCTCGGTATACCCATTGGGCTGCTTGGTCCCTTCAATCACCAACTCCACCGCTGCCTGGAACGCGATATTGCTGTCGAAATCCGGCGCCAACGGACGATACAACGCGTCCCCGGCATTCTGACGGTCCACCACCGGCGCCATGCGCTTGAGGCTTTCCATCACTTGGTCTTGGTTGACGACGCCGTGGCGCAGCCAGTTGGCAATGTGCTGGCTGGAGATACGCAGGGTGGCGCGGTCTTCCATCAGGCCCACATCGTTGATGTCCGGTACTTTCGAACAGCCAACGCCCTGGTCAATCCAACGGACCACATAGCCAAGGATGCCCTGGGCGTTGTTGTCCAGTTCATTGCGGATCTCTTCGTCCGACCAATCGGTGTTGCTGGCCAGAGGAATGGTGAGGATATCGTCCACCGAGGCGCGTTCGCGCTTGGCCAGTTCGGCCTGGCGGGCAAATACGTCGACCTTGTGATAGTGCAACGCGTGTAGCGCCGCAGCGGTCGGCGACGGTACCCAGGCGGTGTTGGCACCGGCCAATGGATGGGCGATTTTCTGCTCAAGCATCGCCGCCATCAGGTCGGGCATGGCCCACATGCCTTTACCGATTTGTGCACGGCCTTGCAGGCCGGTGCTCAAGCCGATATCGACGTTCCAGTTTTCGTAGGCGCCGATCCATTTTTCCGCCTTCATGGCGGCCTTGCGCACCATCGCGCCGGCTTCCATTGACGTGTGGATTTCGTCGCCGGTACGGTCGAGGAAGCCGGTGTTGATAAACACCACGCGCTCGCTGGCGGCCTTGATGCAGGCCTTGAGGTTGACCGTGGTACGGCGCTCCTCGTCCATGATCCCGACTTTGAGCGTATTATGCGCCAGGTTCAGCACCTCTTCGATGCGACCGAACAGCTCGTTGGTGAACGCGGCTTCTTCCGGGCCGTGCATCTTCGGTTTGACGATGTACACCGAACCTGTGCGGCTGTTCTTGCGCGTGTTGTTGCCATTGAGGCTGTGGATCGCCGCCAGGCTGGTGATCAGGCCGTCGAGGATGCCTTCGGGCACTTCGTTGCCGTCTTTATCGAGGATCGCATCGATGGTCATCAGGTGGCCAACGTTGCGCACGAACAACAGCGAACGGCCGTGCAGGGTCACGTCGTTACCGTCGATGCCGGTGTAGGCGCGATCAGGGTTCATGGTACGAGTAAAGGTCTTGCCGCCCTTGGCCACTTCTTCGGCCAGGTCGCCCTTCATCAGCCCGAGCCAGTTGCGGTAGATCACCACCTTGTCATCGGCATCCACGGCGGCAACGGAGTCTTCGCAGTCCATGATGGTGGTCAGCGCGGCTTCCATCAGCACGTCTTTGACGCCGGCGGCATCGGTCTGGCCGACCGGAGTGCTGGCGTCGATCTGCAACTCGAAGTGCAGGCCGTTGTGTTTGAACAGGAGCGCAATCGGCTCGGCCGCGGGGCCCTGGAAACCGATCAACTGGGCATCGTCACGCAGGCCGCTGTTGCTGCCGCCTTTGAGGCTCACGATCAGCTTGCCGTCGACGATCTTGTAGCCGGTGGAATCGACGTGGCTGCCCGCGCTCAGCGGTGCGGCTTCGTCGAGGAAGGCGCGGGCGAAGGCGATGACCTTGTCGCCACGCACCTTGTTGTAGCCCTTGCCCTTTTCGGCGCCGTTGGCTTCGCTGATGGCGTCGGTGCCGTACAACGCGTCATACAGCGAGCCCCAGCGCGCATTCGAGGCGTTGAGGGCGAAGCGCGCATTCATCACCGGCACCACCAGTTGCGGGCCGGCCATGCGCGCGATTTCGTCGTCGACGTTTTGCGTCGAGGCCTCAAAGTCTGCGGCTTCTGGCAGCAGGTATCCGATGTCTTGCAGGAAGGCTTTGTAGGCCACCGGGTCGTGGGCCTGGCCGGCGTGAGTCTGGTGCCAGGTATCGATCCGCGCCTGGAAATCGTCGCGTTTGGCGAGTAGGGCTTTGTTCTTCGGTGCCAGGTCGTGGATGACCTTGTCGGCACCGGCCCAGAACTGGTCGGCAGTAATGCCGGTACCGGGAATGGCTTCGTTGTTCACGAAGTCGAACAGGACTTTGGCGACCTGCAGGCCACCGACTTGAACGTGTTCAGTCATTGCTTGCCTCACTCTGCGGAGCTTATGCGCTTTTTCAGATTTTCATTATGTAGTGCACGGTTGGGCATACTACATGATGACTTGCGGTTGTGAAAATTAGACTAAATACGTCGTTTAGCGACCCACTTTGGTCGTACGGTCACAGCGGAGAACCGGATGTTCTCAAAAAACTATTGGATTGTTCCAGATAAATATAAAAATGGTACACGATTTGTTTTCGAGGGCTCCCGGGTCCACCTTGTAGATTGAATTCCAGAGGGCTTCGCCATGGACCATCTTGTACTCACAATTATCGCCGCCGACAAACCCGGCCTGGTTGAACGCATCGCGCAGAACATTGCCGCCCACGGTGGTAACTGGCTGGAAAGCCGCATGGCCCACATGGCTGGGCAGTTTGCCGGGATCCTGCGGGTCAGCGTGCCGACGGAGCAACGTCAGGCACTGGTGGGCGCGCTGGAAGACTTATCCTCACACGGCATACGCGTGCTGGTGGGCGAGGGCAGTACAGGGCAGGCGGCAGTGTCCAAATCGATTGTGATGACGCTGGTGGGCAATGACCGCTCGGGCATCGTGCGCGAGATTACTGCGCTGTTGAGCCAGCAGGGTGTCAACGTGGAGCGCTTGAGTACCGATGTACGCCCGGCGCCCATGAGCGGGGACCCGTTGTTCAACGCCGAGGCTTTGTTGCAGGTGCCGTCTACGTTGTCTCTGGAGCGCTTGCAGGAATCGCTTGAGACCTTGGCCGACGACTTGATGGTGGAACTGCGCAACGAGGAATAACCACCCACAAGGTTATGCATGGAAATCTTGCATGGGCCTGTGGATAACCTGTAGAGACCCGGCGCCAGGCCACGTCGGCCGGACTTCTCCGTCAGCTGAGCAAAAAACGAGCAGTTTCAAGGGCTTGTGCACAAATGGCGGGGATCAGGTTGTGGATAACCTTGGGGTGAAACGCTGCAAGCCACGGGCGCCGTGGCTTGCAAAGGTTTGTGCGTTATTTGATCAGCGTTTGCGCACCGTCAGCCATGCATCCACGCTGTAGATCACCAGCCCGGCCCAGATGAAGGCGAAGGCAATCAGCGTGGCCGGCGCCAGGTGTTCGCCGAACAGCAATACCGCTTCCAACAGCACCAGGGTCGGCGCCACGTATTGCAAAAAGCCCAGTGCGGTATAGGGCAAATGCCGTGCTGCGGCGTTAAAGCAGACCAATGGAATCAGGGTTACCGGACCTGCGGCCACCAACCACCAGGCTTCGGAGGTGCTCCAGAATTCCAGTTGTGCACTGTGGGCCGATGGATTGAACAGCAACCAGGCGACGGCAATCGGCACCAGCATCCAGGTTTCCACCACCAGCCCCGGAAGTGCCTTGACCGGGGCCTGTTTACGGATCAAGCCGTAAAAACCGAACGTCAACGCCAGCGCCAGCGACACCCATGGCAAGCTACCCACCTGCCACACTTGTTGCGCCACACCGACCGCCGCCAACCCCACCGCCACCCATTGCAGGCGGCGCAGGCGTTCACCGAGTATCAACATACCCAACAGTACATTCACCAGCGGGTTGATGTAGTAACCCAGGCTGGCTTCAAGCATGCGCCCACTGTTCACCGACCACACATAGGTCAGCCAGTTGGCCGCGATCAGCGAACCGCTGAGTGCCAGGATCGCCAGGCGCTTGGGGTTGTCACGCAGTTCGCGAAACCAGCCAGGGTGCTTCCACACCATCAACAGCAAGCCGCCGAACAGCGCTGACCACAGCACGCGGTGCACGATGATCTCGGCGGCGGGCACGCTGGCGATGGCTTTGAAATAGAGCGGGAACAGACCCCAGATGACGTAGGCGCTCAGGCCCAGGATGTACCCCTTGCGAGGGTTGGCGGCTTGCATTGCAGAATCCTTGCTTAGGCAGCTAACAAAGCGCGATTGTAAGGATATTTGTCAGACAATGGGGACTTGCTTGGCAATGGGGATTTTTATGTGGGAGGGGGCTCGCTCCCACATAAAGCAAAGCAGTCAGAAGAGTTTTAGCGGTTCTTCATTGAGCGCCGACAGTTGCTCACGCAACGCCAGCACCTGGTCGCCCCAATACCGCTCGGTGCCAAACCACGGGAAGCTGTGGGGAAACGCCGGATCGTCCCAGCGCCGTGCCAGCCAGGCGCTGTAGTGCATCAGGCGCAAGGCGCGCAACGGTTCGATCAGGGCGAGTTCGCGGGGGTCGAAATCGTGGAACTCCTGATAGCCGTCCATCAGTTCAGACAGCTGGCCCAGGCATTCCTGGCGGTCGCCAGCGAGCATCATCCACAGGTCTTGCACCGCCGGGCCCATGCGGCAGTCGTCGAGGTCGACGATATGGAACATCTCGTCGCGGCACATCATGTTGCCGGGGTGGCAATCGCCGTGCATGCGGATGTTCTTGTGCGGCGTCGCTTTATAAACCTCTTCCACACGCTTGAGCAGGTCGCGGGCCACGGATTCATAGGCCGGCAACAGGCTTTTGGGAATGAAGTTGCCTTCGAGCAAGGTGTTGAGGGAATCGTGACCGAAGTTCTTCACGCCCAGGGCTTCGCGATGTTCGAACGGGCGGGTTGACCCCACGGCGTGCAAACGGCCGAGCAACTGCCCAAGGCGATAAAGCTGGTCGAGGTTGCCTGGCTCCGGCGCGCGGCCGCCACGGCGGGGAAACAGGGTGAAGCGGAAACCTGCGTGTTCGAACAGGCTCTCGCCGTTGTGAATCAGCGGGGCCACCACGGGCACTTCGCACTCGGCCAGTTCGAAGGTAAAGCGGTGCTCTTCGAGGATCGCCTCGTTAGTCCAGCGTTGGGGCCGGTAGAACTTGGCGATCAGCGGTTCGGCGTCTTCGATGCCCACCTGGTACACGCGGTTTTCGTAGCTGTTGAGCGCCAACACGCGCGCATCGCTGAGAAAGCCGATGCTTTCGACGGCGTCGAGGACCAGATCAGGGGTGAGTGTTTCAAACGGGTGAGCCATGCGAACTCCTGCGCGCAGCAGGGCGCCGCGTCCGGCCGGGTATGGTAACGCACCGGGGCTGGGATAGGTGGTGGCTGTGCTATTGCAATCGGGGGCAAGCCCCCTCCCACATTTGAATGTATTCGCAATTCAGAATTGTGGGAGGGGGCTTGCCCCCGATGAGGCCCTGTCAGGCGCCTACGATCCCGCCATCATCCCGCCGAATCGCCATCACCGACGAACGCGGCTTGCCGTTCGGCAGATGTTCAGGCCAAGTCGAACCACCGGTTTCTCCCGGATGCTGAATCCCCACAAACAACGTCTTCTGATCCGGCGCAAAGCTGATCCCGGTGACCTCACACGCCACCGGCCCGACCATGAAACGGCGGATTTCCCCGGTGCTCGGGTCGGCACACAGCATCTGGTTGTTGCCCATGCCGGCAAAGTCGCCCGCGTTGCTGTAGTCGCCGTCGGTGAGGATCCACAGGCGCCCGGCCTTGTCGAAGCCCAGGCCGTCGGGGCTGTTGAACATGTTCTGTGGGTTGATATTGGACGAGCCGCCCTTCGGCGTACCACCGTGCACGCCCGGGTTTCCGGCCACTACGAACAGGTCCCAGGTAAAGTCTGTGGCGCCGTGGTTATCGGCGTCGGCTTTCCAGCGCAGGATCTGCCCGTAGACGTTTTTCTCTCGCGGGTTGGGGCCGCCCACCGGCTGGCCGTCTTCGCCGCGCTTGGCGTTGTTGGTCAGGGTGCAGTAGACCTGGCCGTCGGTGGGGCTGACGACGATCCACTCCGGGCGGTCCATGCGCGTGGCCTTCACTACGCTGGCGGCCAGGCGCGCATGGATCAGCACCTCTGCCTGGTTGGCGAAACCGCTGCCGGCGTCGATGCCGTTTTTGCCATGGGTGAGTTCAACCCATTGGCCTTTGCCCTTGGGATGATCGGCGTTACCGTCGCCCGCATCGAAGATGGCCACGTACAAGGTGCCGTGGTCGAACAGGTCTTTGTTGGCTTTCGGATTGGCGTGGTTGATCTGATCGCGGCTGACGAACTTGTAGATGAACTCGCCGCGTTCGTCGTCGCCCATGTACACCACGGCGCGGCCGTCGCGCGTTTCGGCCAGCGCCGCGTTTTCATGTTTGAAGCGGCCCAGGGCCGTGCGCTTGACCGGAGTGGATTGCGGATCGAACGGGTCGATTTCCACCACCCAGCCATGGCGGTTGAGTTCGTTGGGGTTCTTGGCCATGTCGAAGCGTGGGTCGTGCGGGTGCCAGTTGATGTCTTTGCTGGCGGCCACTACGCCGTAGCGTTTCTGCCCGGCGTCGAACGCTTGCTGCGGGTTGCTGCTGCCGAAGCAGTCGGTGAAGTTCTCTTCGCAGGTCAGGTAGGTGCCCCACGGTGTCTTGCCGTTGGCGCAGTTCTGGAACGTACCCAGGACTTTCTTGCCGGTTTTGTCGGCAGTGGTTTTCAACCAGTCATGGCCGGCAGCGGGGCCGCTCAAGCGGATTGGTGAGTTGCCATGGATGCGCCGGTTGTAGCGTGAGTCCTGGACGAACTGCCAGGTGTCGCCCTTGCGCCGTACTTCGATCACCGACACGCCCTCGCTGGCCAGGGCCTTGCGTACCTCCTCGGCCGATTGTGGCGCGCCGCCGTGGGCGTAGAGGTAGCGGTAGTTGGTGTATTCGTTGTTGATCGCCATCAAGGCGCGGTTGTCGTCGCCCGGGAACGGAAACAGGCTCATGCCGTCGTTGTTGTCGCCAAATTGCTGTTCCTGGGCCTTGGCCGTGCCATTGCCCGACGGGTCGAAAGCCGGGGCGTTCTTGTGCAGCGGCTGGCCCCAACTGATCAGCACCGAAGCACTGTAGCCAGGGGGCAGGGTAATGGTGTCGCTGGTGGCGGCGGCGATGCTGGTAAAACCCAACAGCGGGCTGGCGGAGGCAGCATTCACCGCCAGGGCGCTGCGGCTCAGCAGGTTACCGCCGAGGAACATCGCGGCGCCGCACAGGGCGCCCGCGCCGATAAAGCGACGGCGGGTCAGGCCGACCATTTGTTCAAGGTCAGTGGCTTGGTTTTCTTCTAATAGGCTCATCTCAGGCTCCCGCGATTTTTGCAGATACCTTAAGGAGCGGTTGTGACCAAATTGTTGCAGCCTGAAGACGTTATACCGGGGTCCCGAGCAGCACATTGCTGGGTGCGAATTGCACCTGGATCGGCTGGCCCTCGGCAGCGTTGAGTACCAGGAGTGCAGCGGGCGGTGCCAGCGCGCATAACACTTGGCCGTTGGGCAAGGCGATACGCACCTCGCTGGGGCCATCCTTGGCGTCGAGAATCGTCTCGATCACACCGCTCATGCAATTGTGTCCAGGTGTTTCTGGGTGCCCGATCGCCCGCAACTCCAGCCATCCCGCTTTGATCAGGGCGACCACCTCCACGCCGGCCTGCAGCTCCAGCCGTTGGGTGCTGTCGTGGGTAATCTGGGCGTCGAGGTACAGGTCGCCGGCCAGTTGCAGGCGAATCCTGTCGTTGCGGCCCTGGCTGTCGATGGCGATGACCTGGCCGTGCAATTGGTTGCGTGCACTGGTGCGCAGCATCAAGCGGCCGAGCAGGTTGAAGTCACTGGCCGCTTCGTCCGAACCGAGCAGCTCGGCCTGCAGCACTTGCAGGCGCTGATAAAGGCGCAGCACTCGTTCACCTTCTTGCGTCAGCTTGGCGCCGCCACCGCCTTTGCCACCGACGCTGCGTTCCACCAGCGGTTTTTGCGCCAGGTTGTTCAGTTCATCGATGGCGTCCCAGGCGGCCTTGTAACTCAACCCCGCACTTTTGGCGGCACGGGTGATGGAGCCCTGCTCGGCGATATGCCCCAGCAAGGCAATGCGTTGGGGGCGACGGATGATGTGCTGGCTGAGTGGGCTGGGCAGAGACATGGGCATACGCTTGGATGAGATAAGCCGACGTTGCCGCTCTGAAGCAGGGGAGTCAAGTCAGGCGCCGGGTTTGGGGGTGCGGGCCAGGCAATAGACATCGACCTGGCGTGCGCCGGCGCCCATCAATAACCGCGCCAGGCTGTGGGCGGTAGCGCCGGTGGTGAGTACATCGTCCACCAGCGCCAGGTGTTGCCCTGCGACTTGAGCGCCGGGCGCCAGGGCAAAGGCGTTGAGCAGGTTACGCTTACGCGTCTTGGCGTCGAGGTCTTGCTGCGCCACGGTTTCAAGCGGGCGCAGCAGCGCGTGCTCATTGAGGGGAATGTCGAGCGCGCTACTGAGCCAGCGAGCCACCATCTGCGCCTGGTTAAAGCCGCGTTGGCGCAGGCGTTTGCGGGCCATGGGGACCGGCAGTAGATAGTCGGGGCGGTTGAGTTCGGCGTTATCGAAGCGGTGCTGCAGGTGCTGCCCCAGCAGGCGCGCCAGCATGTGGCCCAGCGGCCAGCGAGCCTGATGCTTGAAGCGGCTGACCAGGGTGTCGATGGGAAAACTGTAGGTCCAGGGTGCGATCACCTGGTTAAAGGCCGGAGGGTGTTTTTGGCACTGGCCGCAGATCAACCCGTCCATCGGCAAAGGCAAGGCGCACTGTTCACAATGCTCAAGCAGCCATGGCAGTTCTGTTTCGCAGGTATTGCATACATTTTCGGCGGAGTCTGTGCATTCGTCACAGATCAGACAGATCTGTTTGTTTTTTAACCAGATGTAAACTTGGTGTTTGTACTCAGGTTGACAGTGCATGAATCTTCCTTAAATATGCCGAGCATCCGTGTCGTGCCTGTGGGTATTGCCCTTCCCGCAGCGTTAGCCAAAGCATAATCAAGGAATCGCCCATGAGCGCCAGCACCTCTGCCACCCTGCGTCACGACTGGTCTTTGGCCGAAGTCAAAGCCCTGTTCGTGCAGCCGTTCAATGACCTGTTGTTCCAGGCGCAGACCGTGCACCGCGCGCATTTCGACGCTAACCGCGTGCAGGTATCGACCCTGCTGTCAATCAAGACCGGCGCCTGCCCGGAAGATTGCAAATATTGTCCGCAGTCGGGCCACTACAACACCGGCCTGGAAAAAGAGAAGCTGATGGAGGTGCAGAAGGTCCTCGAAGAGGCCGCCCGCGCCAAGGCCATCGGCTCGACGCGCTTTTGCATGGGCGCGGCGTGGAAACACCCGTCGGCCAAAGACATGCCCTACGTGCTGGAGATGGTCAAAGGCGTAAAGGCCATGGGCCTGGAAACCTGCATGACCCTGGGCCGTCTCGATCAGGACCAGACCGAAGCGCTGGCCCAGGCCGGCCTGGATTACTACAACCATAACCTCGACACATCGCCAGAGTTCTACGGCTCGATCATCACCACCCGTACCTACAGCGAGCGCTTGCAAACCCTGGCCTACGTGCGTGATTCGGGGATGAAGATCTGCTCGGGCGGCATCCTCGGCATGGGCGAGTCCCTCGACGACCGTGCCAACCTGCTGATCCAACTGGCCAACCTGCCAGAGCATCCGGAGTCGGTGCCGATCAACATGCTCGTGAAGGTGGCCGGTACGCCGTTGGAAAACGCCGAGGACATCGACCCCTTCGACTTCATCCGTATGCTGGCGGTGGCGCGCATCCTGATGCCGCAATCCCACGTGCGCCTGTCCGCTGGCCGCGAAGCCATGAACGAGCAGATGCAGGCCCTGGCGTTTTTTGCCGGTGCCAACTCGATCTTCTACGGCGATAAATTGCTGACCACCGCCAACCCTCAGGCTGACAAGGACATGCAGCTGTTCGCACGCCTGGGCATCCTGCCCGAAGCTCGTGAAGAGCACGCCGATGAAGTTCATCAGGCAGCGATCGAGCAGGCGCTGGTGGAGCAAAAGAGCAGCGAGCAGTTCTATAACGCCGCTGTTTGATCGAGGCCAGCATGTCTTTTGATCTCGCCGCGCGCCTCGCGGCCCGCCGTGCCGAACATCTTTACCGTCAACGCCCGTTGCTTCAGAGCCCCCAAGGCCCTGAAGTGGTGGTGGATGGCCAGCCATTGCTGGCGTTCTGCAACAACGATTACCTGGGCCTGGCCAATCACCCGCAGGTGATCGAAGCCTGGCGCGCCGGTGCGGCTCGTTGGGGCGTGGGTGGCGGCGCTTCGCATTTGGTGGTGGGCCACGTCACGCCGCACCATGAGTTGGAAGAAGCCCTGGCTGACTGGACCGGGCGCCCGCGTGCGTTGCTGTTTACCACCGGCTATATGGCCAACCTGGGCGCGGTCACGGCGCTGGTGGGGCAGGGCGATACGGTGCTGGAAGATCGCCTCAACCATGCTTCGTTGCTGGATGCCGGCTTATTGTCCGGGGCGCGGTTCAACCGCTACCTGCATAACGACGCCGGCAGCCTGGCCAAGCGCCTAGAAAAGGCCACCGGCAGTACGCTGGTGGTCACCGATGGTGTGTTCAGCATGGACGGCGACCTGGCCGACCTGCCAGCGCTGGCCCGGGAAGCCAGGGCCAAAGGTGCCTGGCTGATGGTAGATGATGCCCATGGCTTTGGCCCGCTGGGCGCCCATGGCGGCGGCATCGTCGAACATTTTGGCTTGAGCCAGGACGATGTACCGGTGCTGGTTGGCACCTTGGGCAAAGCCTTCGGCACCGCCGGGGCATTTGTGGCAGGCAGTGAAGACTTGATCGAAAGCCTGATCCAGTTTGCCCGGCCGTATATCTACACCACCAGCCAGCCACCAGCACTGGCCTGCGCCACCCTCAAAAGCCTGGAACTGCTGCGCAGCGAACACTGGCGGCGTGAGCACCTCAACGGGTTGATCCGCCAGTTCCGCCGCGGTGCCGAGCAGGTGGGCCTGGCATTGATGGACAGCTTTACGCCGATCCAGCCAATCCTGATTGGCGACAGCGCCCGGGCGTTGCGTCTGTCACAGATGCTGCGCGAACGTGGGCTGATGGTGACTGCAATCCGCCCGCCGACTGTACCGGCCGGCAGTGCAAGGTTGCGCGTGACATTGACGGCGGCGCACAGCGAAGCGCAGGTGCAGCTATTGTTAAACGGATTAGAGCAATGTTTCCGGTTGTTGAACGCAGCGGAGCCCGACCATGCGTGATCGCCTGATACTGCTGCCCGGGTGGGGGCTCGGTGTGTCGCCGCTGGAGCCGTTGGCCGCGGCGCTGCAGGGCCTCAACGAGCACCTGCGGGTACAGATCGAGCCTTTACCGGCGCTGGATTCCAGTGATCTGGATGAATGGCTCGACGAGCTCGATGCGACGCTGGCGGACGACGTCTGGCTCGGGGGCTGGTCCCTGGGCGGGATGCTTGCTTCGGAGCTTGCGGCACGCCGTGGCGAACGTTGCTGCGGTTTGCTGACTTTGGCGAGCAACCCGTGCTTCGTCGCCCATGACGGTTGGCCTCACGGGATGCCCGCCGAGACCTTCGATGCGTTCCTGGCGGGCTGCCACGCCGACTCCCAGGTCACCCTCAAGCGCTTCGGCCTGTTGTGTGCCAAGGGCGCGCAGGAGCCTCGCGGGCTCTCGCGCTTGCTGGTCAGCGGCGCGCCGCATACCGCCCCCAGCGTGTTGATGCCCGGCCTGGAGCTGCTGGCCCAACTGGATACCCGCGCGGCCTTGCAGGCATTTCGCGGGCCGCAGTTGCATCTGTTTGCCGGCCTGGATGGGCTGGTACCTGCCGAAGCTGCCAGTGACCTGCTGGCGTTGCTCCCGGATGTAGAAGTCGGCCTGATTGAACAGGCCGGTCACGCGTTTCTTCTGGAAGACCCCCACGGTGTAGCGGGGGCCATCCAGGCTTTTTTGCATGAGTGTGTTGATGACTGACTTATCCCACCCTTGTTTGCCGGGTGCCTTGCCGGACAAGCGCCAGGTTGCTGCCTCGTTCTCCCGTGCAGCGGCCAGCTACGACAGCGTGGCCGAGTTGCAGCGCGCAGTAGGGCATGAGTTGCTCCGCCGTTTGCCCAGCGAGCTTTTGCCACAACGCTGGCTGGATATGGGTTGCGGCACAGGGTATTTCAGTCGCGTGCTGGGTGAGCGTTTGCCCGGGAGCGAGGGCGTGGCGCTGGATATCGCCGAAGGCATGCTCAACCACGCGCGTCCGTTGGGTGGCGCCGCGCATTTCATGGCTGGCGATGCTGAACGCTTGCCGCTGAAGGCTGACAGCTTCGAGCTGCTCTTCTCCAGCCTCGCCGTGCAATGGTGTGCCAACTTCGATGCAGTGCTCAGCGAAGCTCAGCGCGTATTGCAACCTGGCGGTGTGTTGGCGTTCGCGAGCCTGTGCGTGGGTACCCTGGATGAACTGCGCGAAAGCTGGCGAGCGGTAGACGGCTTGGTTCACGTCAATCGCTTTCGCACCTTCGAGGCTTATCAGCAGTTATGTGCGGCCAGCGGCTTGCGGGTGGTGAGTCTCGCGCGACAGCCCCATGTGCTGCATTACCCGGATGTGCGCAGCCTGACCCACGAGCTCAAAGCGTTGGGCGCCCATAACCTCAACCCCGGCCGCCCCGGCGGCTTGACGGGGCGCGCGCGGATTGTTGCACTGGTAGACGCATACGAGCAGTTCCGTCAGGCTCAGGGCCTGCCCGCCACGTATCAGGTGGTGTACGCCGTACTGGAGAAACCGCTATGAGCGTCGCGTACTTCATCACCGGCACCGACACCGATGTGGGCAAGACCACTATCGCGGCCGGCCTGTTGCATGCTGCCAGGCTCGCGGGCAAAAGCACGGCCGCCGGGAAGCCGGTGGCGTCGGGGTGCCGGTTGACTGCCCAGGGTTTGCGCAATGCCGATGCCCTGGCGTTGCTGGCCGAGTGCTCATTGCCGCTCAGTTATGCCGAGGTCAACCCGGTGGCATTCGAGCCGGCTATCGCGCCGCATCTGGCTGCGCGCGAGGCGGGCGTGGGGCTGACGGTGCAATCGTTGCTCAAGCCGATGCAACAGATCCTGGCCCGTGGAGCCGACTTTACCTTGATCGAAGGGGCGGGCGGCTGGCGCGTGCCCTTGGCCGATCAGGCCAACCTGTCTGACCTGGCCATCGCGCTCAAATTGCCGGTGATCCTGGTGGTGGGCGTGCGCCTGGGCTGCATCAGCCACGCGTTGTTGACCGCCGAAGCGATCGCACGGGACGGCTTGCCGCTGGCCGGTTGGGTGGCGAATATCATCGATCCCAAGACCTCCCGTCTGGAAGAAAACCTCGCCACCCTGGCCGAGCGCTTGCCGGCGCCCTGCCTGGGGCGCGTGCCGAAGCTCAAGGATGCCAGTGCCGCCGCCGTGGCGGAGTACCTGGAGTTAGACCTGCTTGACTGATTTTGGCTATCGCAAGGCATTATGCCATTAGTGTTTTTGACGGGCCTTTTGCCGGGATGTCTGCTTCAATCCACCTTCACGATTCTCTCAAGGCAGGCTTAAGCCATGGAAATCTCTGGAAGCAGCGCGTTTTATTCGGGCCTGAGCAGTATTCAGACCGGGCAGAGCCGTGTCGACCAGGCGGCCGGCAAGATTGCCAGCGCCGCAACAGCCCAGCCATCGGCCGCGCAAAGCGATCGTCTGCAAGCTAATGACCGCGCCCAAGCGTCAAACTCGGCGAGCAATATGGTGGAAATGGCCCAGGGCAAGTTTCAAGTCGAGCTGGGGGCAAAAGTCGCCAAGGCTTCGGACGAAATGCTCGGTACGTTGATCGATACCTACGCCTGATCCCCTGCTGAACTCAATTAAAAATGTGGGAGGGGGCTTGCTCCCGATGCGGTGTATCAGCGTGCCCATTCATAGCTGACCTACCGCTATCGGGAGCAAGCCCCCTCCCACATTTGCCTGTGCCTGGCCCTGAGCTAGTTCTCTATTCGTTTTTTGCAGTGGCATCCCGCCGCAGGCCTTGCCGTGCCTGGCGATGACCTGCGTCAAGACAAACGGCATCTGGCCGACGCTTGACAACCCTGGGTCGTAAACGTATGTTTCAAACACCTGTTTGACCGCCATAACAAATCCACGCGGTTGTTCATCCCAGATACATCAGCAGAGGTTTATCGCTATGCCTGACTACAAGGCCCCCTTGCGTGATATTCGCTTCGTTCGTGACGAACTGCTCGGTTATGAAGCGCACTATCAGAGCCTGCCGGCTTGCCAGGACGCTACCCCGGACATGGTCGACGCCATCCTCGAAGAAGGCGCCAAGTTCTGTGAGCAAGTGCTGGCACCGCTGAACCGCGTGGGCGACATCGAAGGGTGTACCTGGAGTGAGTCAGGCGTTAAGACCCCTACCGGTTTCAAAGAAGCCTACAAACAGTTCGTCGAAGGCGGCTGGCCGAGCCTGGCCCATGACGTGGAGCACGGCGGCCAAGGCCTGCCGGAATCCCTGGGCCTGGCCGTGAGCGAAATGGTCGGCGAAGCCAACTGGTCGTGGGGCATGTACCCTGGCCTGTCCCATGGCGCGATGAACACCATTTCCGAGCACGGCACCCCCGAGCAGCAAGAGGCTTACCTGACCAAGCTGGTGTCGGGCGAATGGACCGGCACCATGTGCCTGACCGAGCCACACTGCGGTACCGACCTGGGCATGCTGCGCACCAAGGCCGAGCCTCAGGCTGACGGTTCCTACAAAGTCTCCGGCACCAAGATCTTCATCTCGGCCGGTGAACACGACATGGCCGACAACATTGTCCACATCGTACTGGCCCGCCTGCCGGACGCACCGGCCGGCACCAAAGGCATCTCGCTGTTTATCGTGCCAAAGTTCCTGCCCAACGCCGATGGTTCAGTGGGCGAGCGCAATGCGGTCACCTGTGGTTCCCTGGAACACAAGATGGGCATCCACGGCAACGCCACCTGCGTTATGAACTTCGACGCAGCCACCGGTTTCCTGATCGGCCCGGCGAACAAAGGCCTGAACTGCATGTTCACCTTTATGAACACCGCTCGCCTGGGCACTGCCCTGCAAGGCTTGGCCCACGCCGAAATCGGCTTCCAGGGCGGCCTGAAATATGCGCGTGATCGCCTGCAGATGCGCTCCCTGACCGGCCCTAAAGCACCGGACAAAGCCGCTGACCCGATCATTGTGCACCCAGACGTACGCCGCATGCTGCTGACCATGAAAGCCTTCGCCGAAGGTAACCGCGCGATGGTGTACTTCACCGCCAAGCAAGTGGACATCGTCAAGTACGGCACCGATGACGAAGCCAAGAAACAGGCCGATGGCCTGCTGGCATTCATGACCCCGATCGCCAAGGCGTTCATGACCGAAGTCGGCTTTGAATCGGCCAACCACGGCGTGCAGATCTACGGTGGCCACGGCTTCATCGCCGAGTGGGGCATGGAACAGAACGTGCGCGATAGCCGTATTTCGATGCTGTACGAAGGCACCACCGGCATCCAGGCCCTGGACTTGCTCGGCCGCAAAGTACTGATGACCCAAGGCGAAGCGCTCAAGGGCTTCACCAAGATTGTGCACAAGTTCTGTCAGGCCAACGAAGGTAACGACGCGGTTAAAGAGTTCGTTGCACCGCTGGCGGCACTGAACAAAGAGTGGGGCGAGTTGACCATGAAGGTCGGCATGGCCGCGATGAAAGACCGCGAAGAAGTCGGTGCCGCTTCGGTGGATTACCTGATGTACTCCGGCTACGCGTGCCTGGCGTACTTCTGGGCCGACATGGCGCGCCTGGCCGCCGAGAAACTGGCTGCCGGTACCAGCGAAGAGGCGTTCTACACCGCCAAGTTGCAGACCGCGCGCTTCTACTTCCAGCGCATCCTGCCGCGTACCCGTACCCACGTGGCGACCATGCTGTCGGGCGCCAACAACCTGATGGACATGAAAGAAGAAGACTTCGGCCTGGCTTACTAAGCCTTACCGGTTCTTTCTGCAACCGCCGCTTCTTTCGGGACGCGGCGGTTTTTTTTGCCCTCCTACAGAGTACGGGCATAAAAAACCGCAGTAATGCACTCAGGGATTACAACCCGCTGCCGTTACAGTAGTGGCAATGTGATACGTGTCAGCCCGGTTGTGCTTAACTGGCTGCATAAAGGCACAGTGCCATTATTTTGCGGGTCGGAGTTTTACCCTTGTCACGCGTGTCTGCTGTACGTTTCAGTCATTTCCTACCTTCGCTGCTGCTGTTGCTGGCCGGGCTTTCGGCTGCGTACGTCAAGGACCTCAACGTCTTCTTCACCTCGCTCTTCAACGTGTTGCCGACCCTGGTCCTGCTGCTCGGCGGCGCGTACTGCGCGGTCTATCGGCGCCAGCGTGAACTGTTCCTGATGATCACGGTGTACGTCGCCTATTTCCTGCTGGATACCCAGACCGATTTCTACCGCGACAATGGCCGCGTGCGTGACGACGCCGCGGTGGTGTTCCACCTGTGTTGCCTGCTGTTGCCGTTGCTGTTCAGCATCTATGCGCTGTGGCAGGAAAAAACCCATCTGTTCCGTGACTTCGTCGCCCGCTGCGCGGTGTTGCTGGCGGTGGGCAGTGTGGCGCTGGCCCTGGAGCAAAGTTTCCCCCAGGCTTTGCTGGGCTGGTTGGCGGAGATTCGCTGGCCGATGCTGCATGGCGCGTGGATGAGCCTGATCCAGCTGTCCTATCCCATGTTCCTGATCGGCTTCCTTACCCTGGCCGCCCAGTATTGGTATCAGCCGCGCCCGCTGCACGCCGCCCAATTGGTGGGGTTTTTGGGCCTGTTCTGGATGTTGCCGCAAACCTTCATCCTGCCGTTCACCCTCAACATCATGTGCAGCCAAGTGATGTTGATGATTGCTGCCGGTGTGGCCCACGAAGCCTATCAAATGGCGTTCCGCGACGAACTGACCGGCTTGCCGGGACGACGCGCCCTCAACGAACGCATGCAACGGCTGGGGCGCAACTATGTGCTGGCGATGAGTGACGTTGATCACTTCAAACGTTTCAACGACACCCATGGCCACGACGTGGGCGACCAGGTGCTGCGCCTGGTGGCGAGCAAGCTGTCCAAGGTCAACGGCGGCGGGCGCGCCTACCGGTATGGCGGTGAAGAATTTGCCGTGGTGTTTGCCGGCAAGACCTTGGATGAATGCATGCCGCACCTGGAGGAGATTCGCGAGATCATTGCCGGCTACGCCATCAAGTTGCGTAACCCGGATCGTCCTCATGACGACCACCAAGGCCGTCAACGGCGTGCGGGCAGCGGAGCCTCCAGCGTGTCGGTGACGGTCAGCATCGGCGTGGCCGAGCGTCAGGCCGAGCAGCGTAACCCTGAAGAGGTGCTCAAGTCCGCCGACCAGGCGCTGTACGCCGCCAAGGGCGCCGGGCGTAACTGCGTGATTGCGGCCGGGCAAACCCGTCGTGGCGCGGTGCGCACGCAAAGCGCTGCGGGTTGAGTCAGCGCGCTGTATTTACTGTGACTTAAAAATACCAGATAGTCACAAGCAGACCCTATGTGTCTGAAAAGTTGTTCGGGTACACTCGGGGTCTGTAAAACCGATCCTATCGAATCACTTTTCATGTTCCCACGAGGTTTGCCATGGCTGATTACAAAGCGCCGTTGCGTGATATGCGCTTCGTCCTCAACGAAGTTTTTGAAGTCGCCAAGACTTGGGCCGAACTGCCGGCATTGGCAGACACCGTTGATGCCGAAACCGTTGAGGCGATCCTCGAAGAGGCCGGCAAGGTTACCGCCAAATCCATCGCGCCCTTGAGCCGCGGCGGCGATGAGCAAGGCTGCCATTGGACCGACGGCGCGGTGCGTACCCCGGACGGTTTCCCCCAGGCTTATGCGACCTACGCCGAAGGCGGCTGGGTGGGTGTGGGCGGCGATCCGACCTATGGCGGCATGGGTATGCCCAAGGCGGTGTCGGCGCAGGTTGAAGAAATGATCAACTCGTCGAGCCTGGCATTCGGCCTGTACCCGATGCTGACCTCCGGCGCCTGTGTCTCGATCAACACCCACGCCAGCGAAGAGCTCAAGGCCGCGTACTTGCCGAAGATGTATTCCGGTGAGTGGGCAGGTTCCATGTGCTTGACCGAAGCCCATGCCGGCACCGACCTGGGCATGATTCGCACCAAGGCCGAGCCTCAGGCGGACGGTTCCTACAAGGTCAGCGGCACCAAGATCTTCATCACCGGTGGCGAGCACGACCTGACCGAGAACATCATCCATCTGGTGCTGGCCAAACTGCCGGATGCACCGGCGGGGCCCAAGGGCATCTCGCTGTTTCTGGTGCCCAAGTTCATGGTGAACGCCGACGGCAGCCTTGGCGCGCGCAACCCGGTGACCTGCGGTTCGATTGAACACAAGATGGGGATCCAGGCGTCCGCGACCTGCGTGATGAACTTCGACGAAGCCGTGGGTTATCTGGTCGGTGAGCCTAACCGTGGCCTGGCGGCGATGTTCACCATGATGAACTACGAGCGTCTGGGGGTGGGCATCCAGGGCCTGGCCTCCGGCGAGCGCTCCTATCAGAACGCGATTGAATACGCCCGCGACCGCCTGCAAAGCCGCTCCCCGCTGGGTGCACAGGCCAAGGATAAAGTGGCAGATCCGATCATCGTGCATCCGGACGTACGCCGTATGCTGCTGACCATGAAGGCGGCCAACGAAGGCGGTCGTGCGTTCTCCACCTACGTGGCGACGCAGTTGGACATCGCCAAGTTCAGCGACGATGCGCAGGCGCGCGAGCGCGCCGATAACCTGGTGGCGTTGTTGACACCCGTGGCCAAGGCGTTCCTCACCGACCTGGGCCTGGAAACCACTGTGCTCGGCCAGCAAGTGTTTGGTGGCCATGGCTATATTCGCGAATGGGGCCAGGAGCAGTTGGTGCGTGACGTGCGCATCACCCAGATCTACGAAGGCACCAACGGCATTCAGGCGCTGGATTTGATGGGACGCAAGATCGTCGGCAGCGGCGGTGCGTTCTACACGCTGTTCGCCGATGAGATCCGCCAGTT
This sequence comes from Pseudomonas sp. HN8-3, assembly GCF_020790195.1. Lineage (NCBI taxonomy): Bacteria > Pseudomonadati > Pseudomonadota > Gammaproteobacteria > Pseudomonadales > Pseudomonadaceae > Pseudomonas > Pseudomonas sp. HN8-3. Next base: position 5,469,580 of record NZ_CP086206.1, on the reverse strand, counting down.
CATCGCTGGATCGGGGGCCGAGCTGGCCGAGTTCACCACGCCGCTCAGCGCAGCGGTGGATAACCTGGATGAATTGACGGCCTGGGTACTGGACCGCGCCAAGAGCAACGCGAATGAAATCGGCGCAGCGTCGGTGGAGTACTTGCATGCATTCGGCTACATGGCCTACGCCTATATGTGGGCGCGCATGGCCAAGGCCGCGTTGGGCAAAGAGGCCGAGGAGGCTTTCTACGCCAGCAAACTGGGGACTGCACGTTTCTACTTTGCCCGTCTGCTGCCGCGTATCCATTCGTTGAGCGCGTCGGTAAAAGCTGGTAGCGAATCGCTGTTCCTGATGGATGAAGCACTGTTTTAAGGGCCTGTAGGGCGTGTAAGCAATCTCTTACATGACGTGCTGCTAATCGTCCTCTATCGCCAAATTGGATCCACGGATAATCTACTTCACATGGACGTCGCGCAGGAAGCGCAAAGCAACAACACGGACACGTAGGATTCTGCCAGGACGGCGGAGTGAAATGGATGTCAGGGAAACAGTCTGCAAAGCCCCGCTTCGGCGGGGTTTTCTTTTGCCCGCGAAAAAGTCAGGCGCTTGCCTGCGGGGCATTCATCACGTCTTCCAGCAGGGTGCGCAGCAATGCGACGGTGGCCTGTTGGCGTTGCACATCGCGGCAGACCAGCCCCACCTTCAATGGCACCCTCGGTTCGCTCAAGGGTTTCCACAAAAGCGCCTGGCTGTTGTGTTCGTCCTGGGAACGCCCCGGTAGCACCGTCGCCAGCTTGGTGTGGGGCAGGCTGTCGAGTATTCCCACCATGGTGTTGAGCTCCGCTTGCACCTGCGGGCGCCGCCCCAGGTTGGCCAACTGGCCCTGCCAGATCTGCCTGACTTGAAACTCCTCTCCCAACAGCAGCATCGGTAACTCGGCAGCTTGTTTGAGCGAGACTTTCTTGAATTCGCGCAGCGGATGGTCGTCGGGAATCACCACCTTCAACTCATCTTCATACAGCAGCACACCGTGCAGGCCCGGCTGACGTGGCGGCAGGTAGCTGATGCCAATGTCGAGGGAGCCGTTGAGCAACCGCCGCTCAATCTCAAGCCCCGTCAGCTCGTAAATCTGCACCACCAAATGAGGCTGGGCCTTGCGCACGCGCTCAAGCATTTGCGGCACCAGGCTGGTGTGCACGGTTTGCAGCACGCCGATGGCCAGGGTCCGCATGGCCTGGCCCTTGAAGTTGCGTAGCGCTTCGACGGCTTGCTGCATGCCATCAATGAGCGGCAACGCGTGGTTGTATAAGGTGTGCGCCGCCAGGGTCGGCAGCAGCCGCTTGCTGCTGCGTTCGAACAGACTTACATCAAGGTTCTGCTCCAGCTGGCGAATCTGTTGTGACAAGGCCGGTTGCGAGATCGAAAGACGCTCCGCAGCACGCCCTACGTGGCCTTCCTCATACACCGCGACGAAATAACGCAGTTGCTTGAAATCCATAAGGCTTACTTATCGAAAAAGCTGGAAAATCGAAATGGCCGCTGGCCCCCGAGACGCCTAGTCTAGCGCCTATTCGCAGGGCTTACAGGGCCGGATCGGACAATGAACAGCGTTTTTGTTGATAGCGTTTATATAGGCAAGGCAAAAAAACCTCAGGTGCAATGGTCCGGCCGTAACCACCAAGGTCAGGTTGCCAACGGGGGTAAGTTGTGAATCTGTTCAACATCCGCCGCCCCGCCCCGAGCCTGGATGACCTGATCCAGGATGCCCCACGCGACACGCATTCAACCGAGCATTTGATGCCCACTGTGGCGCGCCCACCTCAAGTGTTTGTGCGAGGCCAGGGCTCGTGGCTGTGGGACAGTGATGAGCGTGCCTATATGGACTTCAGCCAAGGCAATGCCGCCAACAGCCTGGGCCATAGCCCACAGGTATTGATCAAGGCCCTGGCTGCGCAAACCCAGGCGCTGATCAATCCCGGCAATGGCCTGCATAACCGTGCCCAACTCAATCTCGTCGAGCGCCTTTGCCAGCATACCGGCAGCGACCAGGCTTACCTGCTCAATAGCGGCGCGGAAGCCTGCGAGGCGGCAATCAAACTGGCGCGCAAGTGGGGGCAACTGCACCGTGGCGGGGCCTATCGCATTATCAGCGCCAGCAACGGTTGCCATGGACATGGCTTCGCTACGCTAGCCGCTTCGGCTGGTACCTTGGTAAACCGCTTCGAACCGCAATTGTCGGGCTTCAGTCACGTTCCCTTCAATGATCTTCCCGCCCTGCATGCTGCCGTGGATGCCCAGACGGTGGCCATTCTGCTGGAACCGATCCAGTGCGAAGCCGGCGTGATCCCGGCGACCGAACACTATCTCAAAGGCGTCGAGCGGCTGTGCCGCGAACTGGGGATCCTGCTGATCCTCGACGAAGTGCAAACCGGCATGGGCCGCTGTGGCACCTTGCTTGCCGAGCAACAGTACGGCGTGCATGCCGACATCATCACCCTGGGCAAGGGCCTGGGCGGCGGTGTGCCGTTGGCGGCGCTGCTGGCACGGGGCAAGGCCTGTTGCTTTGAAGTGGGTGAGCTGGAAGGTACCCATCATGGCAATGCATTGATGGCCTCGGCTGGGTTGGCCGTCACCGATACCGTGCTTGAGCCCGGTTTTCTTGAGCATGTACGCGTGTTGGGCTGTCACCTGGGCGAAGGGCTTGCCCGTCTGGCCTATCGCTACGGCCATGGCCCATTGCGCGGGAATGGCCTGATGTGGGGGCTTACCTTATCGGATGATTCTGCGGATGCGGTGGTAAAAGCCGCGCTGCAAGAGGGACTGATCCTCAGCGCGCCGCAACCCGACTGCCTGCGCTTCACACCGGCGCTGACGGTGAGCAAAAGCAACATCGACGAAATGCTCCTGCGCCTGGCCCGCGCCTTCTCACGGGTGCGCACCGCGCAACTGCAATGCCGAAAGGGCATTGCTGTTTAACCGTCCAATTCCTGAACCGTCTCGCGGTATACGCGGCGCCCTCAGCCTGATTCTTTTGGCTGGGGGCGTTTTTTTGCCTGAGTAATTTCTGGTGTGAAAACGTTTATTGAGTCTCTTTGGAAACGATGGCTTTTTAGCGAGCGTCGGCAAGGACTGCCGGAGGGGCACGACGTGCTCGACTTTTAATCTATACCACTGGGTGGTATGTTTTAGGAAGGGATCTCCATGAGGCTCAGGTTGTTCAAAACAAGGCGATTTGCCGAGGCGGCCACTAAAGTCTGGATCTGCGATTCTGAGTTGAGGAAGGCGTTTGGCGAAATGTTGAGGGGGCAGGCAGATAATCTGGGAGGTGGTGTCTGGAAAAAACGTCTCAACCAGAATCGGCATCGGTCTGTTGTATTGGCCAAGGGCAGGCATTATTGGGTTTATGAAGGGTTAAACGAAGCACAGATTCAGCGCATGCTGGATCTCAGGGAGTTTGTGGAGATACATCATGACCAAGAAGTATAAAAGTGAGGCGCTTGAGTCCATTCATCAGTCTGCCGAAGCGCTTCATGCCATCGGCGCCATCAGCAAAACCACGCTTCGAGAATATGATGAAGCATGCTTATCTGCCATGCCGGACCAAATCCCTGCCGAACAGATCAAGCAACTGCGTGAAAGCAGCCATGTCAGCCAACCTGTATTTGCCCGCTACCTGAACACCAGTGCTTCCACGGTCAAAAAATGGGAGTCGGGCGAGAAACGGCCCAGCGGCATGGCACTCAAGTTGTTGAGCGTCGTGAAGAAGCATGGTCTGCAGATTCTGGCGTGAGATGGCCCGATGCCAGAATCCACTGAACCCTCACGAACCGCCAATGTCGATTAGCTACACGGCTCACACGAGCCGATTTTCTGGAGCTGACCCATGGACATTATTCGTATCATCATCGCTATTCTGCTGCCGCCACTGGGTGTGTTCCTGCAAGTAGGCTTCGGCGGTGCATTCTGGCTGAATATCCTGCTGACCCTGTGCGGTTACTTCCCTGGCATCATCCACGCGGTGTACATCATCGCCAAGCGTTGAAGCCCTCAGCCTTTTGCAATGAGCCGTGAGTTGCGCTCATTGCGAAAGGCCAGTTGCTCGATGGTCTGGGTGGCATGTTCGGCTTCTTCCCGTGCCTGCAGGATGATGCCGTGCTGCTCGGACTTACTGCATACAGGGTCGGCATTGCTGGCGTCACCGGTGAGCATGAACGCCTGGCAACGGCAGCCGCCGAAATCCTTTTCCTTTTCATCGCATGAGCGGCAGGGCTCGGGCATCCAGTCGTAGCCGCGAAAGCGATTGAAACCAAACGAGTCGTACCAGATGTGCTGCATGCTGTGGTCGCGCACATTGGGAAACTGCACCGGCATCTGCCTCGCGCCGTGACAGGGCAGGGCGGTGCCGTCCGGTGTCACCGTCAGAAAGATGCTGCCCCAGCCGTTCATGCAGGCTTTCGGACGCTCTTCATAATAATCCGGTGTCACGAAGATCAGCTTGCACGGATGACCTTCGGCTTCCAGTTTGGCGCGGTATTCATTGGTGATGCGTTCGGCGCGCACCAACTGGTCTCGGGTCGGCAACAAGCCCACGCGATTAAGCTGCGCCCAGCCGTAGAACTGGCAGGTGGCGAGTTCGACAAAATCCGCTTCCAGCGCGATACACAGCTCGATGATGCGGTCGATCTTGTCGATATTGTGCCGATGGGTGACGAAGTTCAGCACCATCGGGTAGCCGTGTGCCTTGACCGCACGGGCCATTTCCAGTTTTTGCGCGAAGGCTTTTTTCGAGCCGGCCAGCAGGTTGTTCACCTGTTCGTCGCTGGCCTGGAAACTGATCTGGATATGATCCAGCCCGGCCTTTTTGAAGTCGCTGATTTTCTGCTCGGTCAGGCCGATACCGGAGGTGATCAGGTTGGTATAGAAGCCCAGCTTGCGGGCCTCGGCGATCAGTTCGGCCAAGTCCTGTCGCACCAGTGGTTCACCCCCGGAAAACCCCAGCTGTGCGGCACCCATCTCGCGGGCTTCGCGAAACACCTTGATCCATTGCTCGGTGCTCAGCTCTTTGCCCTGCTCGGCGAAATCCAGCGGGTTGGAACAGTACGGGCACTGCAGCGGGCAGCGATAGGTCAACTCTGCCAGTAGCCACAGCGGCAAGCCGATGGCGGGTTTTTCAGGCAAGGGTGATCCAGTGCTCAGCACGGGCGACCTCCATGAATTGCTCGATGTCTTCACCGAGCTCCGGTACGCCGGGGAATTGTTGGTCCAGCTCGGCGATGATGGCTGCCACGTCGCGCTCGCCGTCGATCAAACCGCCGATCAACGCGGCGCTGTCGTTGAGCTTGATCATGCCTTCCGGATAGAGCAACACATGGCCTTTTTGCGCAGGCTCATACTGGAAACGGTAGCCCTGGCGCCAGGTCGGTATTTTGCTGCGATCAAAGCTCATAGGGTGATCCCTTTATGCCACACCCGCTGCTCGGTCACGCTGTGATAGGGCGGGCGTTTGAGTTCGTAGGCCATGCTCATTGCATCGAGCATGCTCCATAGAATATCCAGTTTGAACTGGAGAATTTCCAGCATGCGCTCCTGCCTCTCGCGGGTGGTGTAGTGCTGCAAGGTGATCGCCAAACCATGTTCCACATCGCGACGAGCCTGGCCCAGGCGGGTGCGGAAGTATTCGTAGCCGGCCGGGTCGATCCACGGGTAGTGCTGCGGCCAGCTGTCGAGGCGCGATTGGTGGATCTGCGGCGCGAACAGCTCGGTCAGCGAGCTGCTGGCAGCTTCCTGCCAACTGGCGCGGCGGGCGAAGTTGACGTAGGCGTCCACCGCGAAGCGTACGCCGGGCAGCACCAGTTCCTGGGAGCGCAGCTGGTCCGGGTCGAGGCCAACAGCCTGGCCCAGGCGCAGCCAGGCTTCGATACCGCCGTCTTCCCCCGGTGCGCCGTCGTGATCGAGCAAACGCTGGATCCACTCGCGGCGGATCTCACGGTCCGGGCAGTTGGCCAGGATCGCGGCGTCTTTCAGGGGGATGTTCACCTGGTAATAGAAGCGATTGGCGACCCAGCCCTGGATCTGCTCGCGGGTAGCGCGGCCTTCATACATCGCCACATGGTAGGGGTGATGGATATGGTAGAAGGCGCCCTTGGCCCGCAAGGCTGCTTCGAACTCGGCGGTCGTCAGCGGTGTGTCAGTCATTTCAGTGGCTCCTACAATTCAATGCTCATGCCGTCGTACGCCACTTCGACATTGCGCCGCACCAACTCGGCTCGCTCGGGGGAATCTTCATCGAGGATCGGATTGGTATTGTTGATGTGGATAAGCACCTTGCGCTGCTTGGGCAACTGCTCCAGCACTTCGAGCATACCGCCCGGGCCGTTCTGCGCCAGGTGGCCCATCTCGCGACCGGTGCGGGTGCCGACGCCACGGCGCTGCATTTCATCGTCATCCCACATCGTGCCGTCTATCAAAAGGCAATCGCTGCCGCCCATGATATCCAGCAGCGGCGCGTCGACCTTGCCCAGGCCCGGGGCGTAGAACAGTTTACCGCCGGTGCGCAGGTCTTCGACGATCAGGCCGATGTTGTCACCAGGGTGCGGGTCGAAGCGGTGCGGCGAGTAGGGCGGCGCGGCGCTGCGCAACGGCAGTGGGGTGAAACGCAGGTTGGGGCAGGCCGGGATGGTGAAGCTGGCGTCCAGTTCGATGCGGTTCCAGGCCAGGCCGCCGTTCCAGTGGGTCAGCATGGTGAACAACGGGAACCCGGTGCTCAGGTCTTCATGGACCATGTCGGTGCACCATACCTGATGCGGGCAGCCTTCACGCAGGCTCAACAGGCCAGTGGTGTGGTCGATCTGGCTGTCCATCAGGATGATTGCGCTGATACCGGTATCGCGCAGGGCGCGCCCGGGTTGCATGGGCGCAAAGCCCTGGAGTTGCGCGCGGATATCCGGCGACGCGTTGCACAGTACCCAATTCACACCGTCGTCGGAGATCGCGATGGACGACTGGGTGCGCGCCTGGGCCCGCAGGCTGCCATCGCGAAAGCCTGCGCAGTTCACGCAGTTGCAGTTCCACTGCGGGAAGCCACCGCCGGCGGCGGAACCTAGAATCTGGACAAACATGATCTCTCCATCAAGCGCAGCTCAAAACAAAAACGCCCCGGGCGAACCGAGGCGTTGTATTACTCAGCCAATCAACGGCTGGCGAAGTACATGGTGACTTCGAAACCAATACGCAGATCAGTGTAAGCAGGTTTGGACCAGGTCATATTCTTACTCCTATCAAGGGATGGGACGTTCACTACCAAGTAATACATATAGTCCACCTCCCATTGGAGATGTTCAGATATTGCTGCGCAATGTTACGCAATTCTTTTCAAGTTAGCGCTGTCTCGATGGAAAAAGCCTGTTGCAGGGTTGGCAACGATCATTGCGCCGCTTGCCAGTCATCGCTGATACGCGGGCCGTTAGCCACGCAGCGCCAGCCGCCTGCTGCTTCAAGGAGTTGTTGGGCTGCGTGCTGCAAGTCCTCGCGTGTGCGGCTTTGGATCAGGTGTTGAAGTTGATCCAGGTAACTCGACGAATGACCCGCCAACTGCGCGTGCCAAAGCAAATCGGCGGCTTGGCTGACGGGGAGTGCCTGCGCCGTGAATTGCTGCGCAAGAGGCTGATTGCCCACGTCTGCGCTGCGTTCGATCAAAGACGGCAGTTGTTGCAGGAAGGCTTGCAGGTGTTCGGCGATCCTGCCCAGTGACAGGCTGGGCGATTGCACGCCAAACAACAGGCCGGTTTGCCCGTTGATTTGTCGGATGCCGCTGAACACGGCGTAGCCGATTTGCAGCTCAACTCTCAAACGTTGGTAGAACGGGCCCTGGAGCATATGCCCGAGCAGTCGCCAGTTGGCCTCATCGACGAGAGACTGGCTCGGCACTGGACAAAAAAGCAGCAGCGCAGCGTCGCTGGATGCGGTGTTCACCGGGTGCCAGATCCGCTGCCCGTTGAGAACTTCAGGTGTGCATTGAATGTTGGCCGGCTGCCCTGGCAAGCGGGCGGCGGCGATTTTGATCGCCGCTTCACTGGCCGCAGGCAAACCCGCACCCAGCCCCTGCCAGTGAGCAGTGGACCACGACGCTGGTGTCTCCGAGGAGTCGGCTGAAACACCGACGCAGCAAGCTGGCAACGCCTTGAGAAGTTCGCGAATGGCGATCATCGGCGGGGGCGTCGGTGATGACAGATGTGCATCCGAGCTGCTCAGGCTGCGCGCCAACGCTTCGAGCACGGCCGGCATCGGTTCGTGAAGGCCGTGCATGTTCACCCGCCAATCGTTGCCAATGGTTTCGCAAGACAACTCGACACCCGCTTGACGGGCTTGCTCGCGCAACGGCTGCAATAGGCTTTCCAATCCGGCGGGTACGGCAGCGTCAAACCGCCAATGCAGGTACAGCGCGCCTTCCTCGGTGTCATCCGCCAGTGCGTTGCTGAAGGTCAGCGCCGATAACTCCCTCCGGCCCCGTAAGCGATCCTGGGCAAAGGTACGCAAGCCCCGATGGGCGCTGGTTTGGCCGCGGATCAAACCGGCGCGTTCTTCCTTGGCCGGCGCACGAAGAAAGGGGTTGCCCGGTGGAAGTTGCCAACTGTGTTCAGACGCGGGCAGATGCAGCGATGCAAGCATGGCCTTGAGGGCTGCAATGCCTTGGTCCGACAGGTCTTCGCTGTCGTCGCGAGCCAGTGTCAGGGCGCCTTGAACCTGCTGTTGACGCGCATTGAGCAAGGCAAGCTCTTCACGTAATGGATTCCAGTCGCTGTGTGCGAAAAAGCTCAGCCAGTCATACAACAAGGCTTCGATCTGCGTCGCCGGTTGGCGGTCGCTATCGAGGGTAACGTCGATATCCAGTACCGCCTGGTCCGCGTAGTGGTACAGCACAGACGCATGCAGCGCGCTGGCCAGTTGGCGAGCTTTCAGTTCGGCCAACAACCCGCCCGACGCCGAAGCGTTGAGCCAGGTGCAGAGAAACTCCAGTGCTTGGCGGGGGGCGTTACAGGTGATGACCTGATGCAGGTGCTGGCTGGCGGTGTGTTGATAGCTGCGTGCCTGGCCGTGCATCAGGGGGGGGGGCGCGGTTTGCGGGTGCAGGGGGCCGGCAATCAGTTCGTCACCGAACTGCTGGGCAAGGGTTTGCAAATCTGCCAGCGATTGCGGACCGGCGAGGCTCAAGGTCATCTGCCCGCTTTGATAGAAGTGCCTATGGAATTCGCGCAAGGCTTGCTGAAAATCGTCGCTTTCCACCGTCAGGCTGTCGCGGTTGCCGGCATGGAATCCTCGCAGCGGGTGATCGGCCGCTAAACCTTGCAACAACGCAACTTGGTGTTGTGCCCTGGCGTCCTCGGACCAGGCCACGAACTCCGCGTGCAGCACTTCGCGTTCACGTCGTTGATCGTCGAGCGTCAGGCGTGGATGAGTCACCATGTCTGCCAACCGCGCCAGCCCGTCAGCGAAGGCCGACACCGGCAGCTCAAAGAAATACTCGGTGGTTCGCTCGCGGGTACTGGCATTGACCTGCCCACCGAGGCGCTGCACGTAGGCCATCAATCCTTCCCCGGCCGGAAAACGCTCGGTACCGAGAAACAGCAAATGCTCAAGAAAGTGTGCCAGCCCCGGCCAGGCCAATGGCACATCGTGACTGCCGGCAGCCACGCGCAGAACGGCGGCGCAGCGCTTCAAGCGCGGCGCATGGCGCAGGGATACTCGCAGGCCATTGGCCAGGGTCAGATGAACGGGGTGAGGGTGAACCGGCGCAGGCATGGGCACTTCCGAGGCGTGAGAAGTGCCTATGCTAGCAAACCCGTGGGGTCAGGGCTTGTGCAGCGCGCCGTAGAGTTCGGGGCGTCGGTCTTGCAGGTAGTGGTTGGCGGCGCGTGCGCTGAGGATTGACTGGCGATCCAGGGTGCCGACGATCAAGGCTTCGTCCAGGCCGGCCTGGGCGATACGTTGGCCATCCGGTGCGGCAATGCTGCTTTGTCCACAGTAATGAATCTCGCCTTCGTGCCCGCAGTAATTGGCATAGGCCACAAAGCACTGGTTTTCAAACGCCCGCGAACGCACGGTGACGTCGGCGACAAAATCGAACGGCACCATGTTGGCGGTGGGCACCAGAATCAGTTCGGCGCCGGCCAGGGCCAGACGCCGGGTATTCTCCGGAAACTCCAGGTCGTAGCAAATCAGAAACCCCAGCTTCCAGCCGTTGAGTTCTACCACCGGAAAATCATCGTCGCCTGCGCTGAACATGGCGTGATCCAGATCGCCAAACAGGTGGGTCTTGCGATAGTTACACAGGCGCTGACCCTCGGCGTCGATCAACTGGACGGCGTTGTAGATCTGCCCATCGTCAGCCCGCTCCGGATAGCCGTAAAGAATGGCCAGCCCGGCGTTTTGCGCGATCTCGGCAATGGCTTGGGCAGACTCCCCATCCCGCGCCTCGGCCAACGCGCCAACGGCTTCGGCGCCGATGTTATAGCCCGAGAGAAACATCTCTGGCAGCACCAGCACATCGGCGTCGGATGCCTCTTGCGCCAGTTGGCGCAGGCGCTGGATATTACCGGCCACATCCAGCGGCAGCGGCGGGCATTGGTACAGGGCGACACGCATGTTCAGCTCCTTACTCGGCCAGGGCGATTGGCCCGATTTCATCGAACACATCGCCGGGGCCCGGGTTCTCTGGGTGGGTGCTGCCACCGAAGTGAGTCATGATGCCCCACACCGCGTTGAGCGAGGTTTGTACGGCGCCTTCGACCCAGGCGGGCGTCCACGATACGTCGTCACCGGCGATGAAAATCCCGCGTTGTTCGGCGGGCATGTCTTTTTGCATGAAGTGCGCGTACATCCGCTGGTTGTAGCGATAGTGGCCGGGCAGTGCACCTTTGAAAGCCCCGAGGAAGTGCGGGTCGGCTTCCCAGGAAACCGTGATCGGGTCGCCGATGATGCGCGCCTTGATATCGACGTTGGGGTAGATCTTGTTCAACGCGTCCAGGGCCAGCTTCACCCGCTTGTCGATAGGCTGGGGCAGCATTTTCAGGGCGTCGCTCATCCACGAGTAGGAAAGGCAAATCACCCCCGGCTTGTCGTCGCCATTATCGAACAGATAGGTGCCGCGGGTCAGGCGGTCGGTGAGGGTCATGCTCATCAGGTCGCGGCCGGTTTGCGGGTCTTTGTCTTTCCAGAATGGGCGGTCAACCATCACGAAGGTTTTCGACGACTGCATGTAGCGCGTGCGGTCCAGGGCCATCCACATTTTTTGCGAGAACAAGGTTTCGTCGCATTCAATCTGAGTGGTCAGCAGCCAGCTTTGGCAGGTGGTCAGCACCGCGGCGTACTCGCGGGTATCACCGTAGTTGTCAGTGACGGCGAAACGGCCATCGGCCGCATGAGCAATGCGTTTGACCCCTGCCCGTGGTGCGCCTCTATGCAGCAAGCTGAGGCTGGTGCCGGCCGGCCAATGGGCGCAGCGCTCCGGCACATGACGCCAGATGCCCATGGGCACTTGCGCTACGCCGCCAACGACCAGGTGTTGATGGTCGTCGCAGTTGGTCATCACCACGCGGAAGATTTCCAGCATGGAGTTGGGGAAGTCCGAGTCCCAGCCGCCGGTGCCAAAGCCGACCTGGCCAAACACCTCGCGATGATGGAACGACAACTTGGCAAAGGCCTTGGAGGTTGCGACGAAGTCGTAGAAGGTACGGTCATCCCACAGCGGCACGAGCTTGTTCCACAGTTCTTTGAGCCGCGGTACATCACGGTCGCGGATCGCCTGCTGGATATCGCCGAACTGCGAGCCGGCTTCCAGTGCATCGGCCCAGGCATCGGCCACTTCCTGAAACAGCGCAGGCAAGTCGGAGAGTTTTTGTGCGTAGTGGGTCTGGCCTTCCAGATCAATCACAGTGCTGCCGGACGCCGGGGTCAGCGGGTTGGGAAAGGGTTTGGTTTCCAGCCCCAACTTGTCTACGTAATGGTAGAACGCCGTCGACGACACCGGGAAACGCATCCCGCCCAGCTCGGCGATGATGCCTTCGGCGCCTTCGAAGGCCTGGGAGCGCAAGCGGCCACCCATCTTCGAGGCTTCATACACCACTGGCTTGAGCCCCAGCTTCATCAGCTCGTAGGCCGCGACCAAACCAGCGATACCGGCGCCCACGATCGCCACTTCGGCCCCATGGTTGGCGGCGGGAATACTGCCCAGCCCGGCGGGGTGCTCGATCCAGTCATCAAATGCGAACGGGAAATCCGGGCCGAAAATGGTGATGGGTTTCTTGCCGTCTGCTGGGTGACGATTGGTCTTGCTGATAGTGCTGGACGGAATGCTCATGGCTGACCTTACTGACGGCTCGGCGGGATATGGCCCGTTGAGTATAGGAAAAGATGGCAGCCAGTTTAGGGAGCGTAGCGCTCGTTAATAAGACGCAATGTGTCGTCGGATTGCGCTGATTTTTGTCAATATGACGAAATGGTTGATCAGATTGGCTGTCCGCGATCCAATTTGTTGCTGAGGATGATCGAGGTGGTGGTTTTCTCCACACCGTCGACACTGCCGATCTGGTCGAGCAGTTGGTCCAGTTGCTCCGGCGAATCGGTGCGCAGCCAGGCCACGTAATCGAATTCGCCGCTGACCGCACACAACTGCTGCACCTGCGCCATGGCACTCAGCCTGCGCAGCACCTCTTTGCCTGAGCGTGGTTGCACGGTAATCCCCACATAAGCCTGCAAACCCCCATCCGCGACGCGCTGGCCCAAGCGTACGCCGTAACCGGTGATCACCTGGGTTTTCTCCAGGCGTGCCAGGCGTGACGTGACTGTGGTGCGCGCAATCCCCAGTTGCCGGGCAAGCATGGCCACGCTTTCGCGGGCATTGAGCTGCAGGGCGGCGATCAGTTGGCGGTCGATTTCGTCTAGGGCGGGCAAGGGGGGGACTCCGGTGCGGACGACAATGAGTACGCATGGTACAGGCTGGGTCCGGCCGAAAGAACCGTTACACCAGACACGCAAAAGCCGCGCAATGCGCGGCTTTCAAGTTGGTGGGCCCAGCAGGACTCGAACCTGCGACCAAGGGATTATGAGTCCCCTGCTCTAACCAACTGAGCTATAGGCCCTCAGTAGGTCGCGGATTATAACGATGGTTTGTTCACTGTGCCATCCGAAAAATCCTCCAGTTTCGTACGAAGGAAGCTCGCGGCAAAAAGCTCCGGCGGCAGGGGCAGGCTGACGATGTAGCCTTGCATCTGTTCACAGCCTTCGGCGGCGAGGAATGTTTGCTGTGCGGGGGTCTCCACGCCTTCGGCAATGATGGTGAATTGCATGCTGTGGCCCAGCGCGATGATGGCGCGCACGATGGCGACGTCGTGGGGATCGTCGGGCAGGCCTCGAACGAAGGATTGGTCGATCTTGAGGAAGTCCAGGGGCAGGCGCTTGAGGTAGCTGAGGGACGAGTAGCCAGTGCCAAAATCATCGATCGCAAGCTGGACGCCCAAGCGTTTGAGTTGATGCAGAACCCCCAGGGCTTCTTCGGCCTGGCTCATGATGAAGTTCTCGGTGATCTCCAATTGCAGGCAGCCAGGTTCAAGGCGGTAATCGCGCAGCAGTTGTTCGATGCGTGACAACAGGTTGGGGTGACGCAGCTGCGCGCCTGCGAGGTTGACCGACAGTGGCCCGAAATCGTCGAAAGCCTCTTGCCAGGCGTGCAACTGCCGACAGGCTTGTTCCAGCACCCAGTCGCCAATCTGCAGGATCGTGCCGTTCTCTTCGGCCAGGGCGATGAAGTGTTCGGGCGGGACGTCGCCCAAGGTCGGGTGATGCCAGCGGATCAGGGCTTCGGCGCCGATCAGCTCCTGGGTCAACAGGCTGCGCTTGGGTTGGTAATAGAGGCTCAGTTCTTCACGTTCGATGGCACGGCGCAGCTCGTGCTCCAGCGCTACGCGTTCATTGGCTTGGGCCGTCAAGTCGCGGGTATAGCTTTCGACACGGTTGCGGCCCTTGGCCTTGGAGCGATACATCGCAGCATCGGCGTTCTTGACCAGAGTGGCGACGTCGGTGCCATCCTGTGGGTAAAGGCTGGTGCCAATACTGGCGCTGATAAAAAACTCATGGTCACCGGCCTGGAATGGGGGTGTAAAGCAGTCGAGCAGTTTGTTCGCCAGATACTGGGCATCGCCGGCCTGCTGCAAGCCGGGCAGCAAGATGATGAATTCATCCCCGCCCAGGCGGGCAACGGTGTCGACGTCGCGCAGTTGCTGCTTGAGACGTACGGCGATGTCTTTGAGCAGCAGGTCGCCGACCGGGTGGCCGAGGCTGTCGTTGATGTGTTTGAAACGGTCCAGGTCAAGAAACAACACCGCGCCTTGCCTGCCGCTTTCCTGCTGGCCGTTAAGGGCGGCCTGCAGTCGATTTTCAAACAGGGTGCGGTTGGGCAGACCGGTCAGCGGGTCGTGGTGGGCCTGATAGTCCAGGCGTGCCTGGGCCAGCTTGAGGCTGGAGATGTCGGCAAACACGGCAACGAAGTGCGTGATCAATTGGTCGCGGTTACGCACGGCGCTGATGGTCAGCCAGCTTGGGTACACCTCGCCGTTCTTGCGGCGGTTGGAAATCTCTCCCTGCCAGTGTCCATGGGCCGTCAATTGGTGCCACATCGCCGCATAGAATGCGCTGTCATGCAGGCCCGAGGCGAGCAGGCGCGGGGTATGGCCGAGTGCTTCGATTTCGCTGTAGCCGGTGATCTCACTGAAGGCGCGATTGACGGCACTGATGTTCTGTCGTGTGTCGGTGATCAAAACGCCTTCAGCGGTGCTCTCGAATACCGTGGCGGCCTGTTGCAGTTTTTCCTGCATCTGCTGGCGTTCGGTGATGTCCCGGGCGATGGTCAGCATGCAGTCTTCGTCACCGATGGGCAGCGGGCGACTGGAGACTTCGCAGAGGCGAAGCTGGCCGTCGGCGCGACGGATATGGCAGATGAAATCACGCACGAAGCCGTCGCGCTGCATCAACTCCAGCATGTGCTTGCGTTCGTTGAGATCGACCCAGATACCCAGGTCCAGGGTTGATTGGTCGAGCGAAGAGGCGCTGGTGAAGCCGGTCAGATGGCTGAAACCTTCGTTCACCTCAATCAATAGGCCATCCCTTTGGCGACTCAGCAGCAAGCCGTCGGGGGACGCATGGAACGCCTTGGCGAATTTCTCTTCGGAGGTTTGCAGCTGCTGTTGGGTTTCCTTGAGCTGGGTGATATCGCGCACCACCACCACCAGAGCTTCGGTGGTGTCGAGTTGGAAAGGCTCAGCTGAGATCAGCCCCGTAAACGCTTGGCCGTTGCTGCGCAGAAAGGACATTTCCAGGTTGCGGATACTGGTGGTCTGTACCCGCTGCAGCAAATCCGGCCCGACGCCCTGAATGCGCCATATATTCAGATCTGAGGCGGCTTTGCCCACAACCTCGTCGGCGGTCAGGCCAATCTGGTCCTCGAATGCCTTGTTGACCTCCAGCAGGCAGCCATCGGATAGCCTGGCGATCACCAGAATGTCGGGGCATTGCTGGAACACCGACGCAAACTTCTGCTCGGACAGTTGCAGGGCTTCCTCCGTGCGCTTGGCTTCGCTGATATCGATCATCAGGCCGCGCAGCACTGGCTCATGTCCGTGTTCAATCAGGCTGACAATATCGCGCACCCACAAGCAACGGCCGTCCGCCGTGATGACCCGGTAATCGACGCTGTGATCACGATTGGCACGGGTTTCCCGGTAGCAATACGCTTCGGTGCGCGTGAGGTCGGCCGGGTGAATGATGTTGCGCCAGAAGCCCGGAATCAGCCAGTGGGCGCGCGGATAGCCGAGCAAATCTTCGGCATGGGGCGATACATAGCTGTAGGTGAAATCGCTGATGCTCGCTTCCCAGGCGATGGCGGACAAGCTCTCTACCAGGCCGCGATAGTGGTATTCGCTGCTGCGCAGTTCTTGTTCGAGGGCGACCCTGCGGGAGATTTCCGAACTGAGCCGGCGATTGATCCGAATGACCACCGCCAGCACGGTACTGAGCAACAATACAGCGGGCAGGCCGTACGTCAGCAGGTCGACCCAGAAGGTGCGGTGATCGGTGAAGCTGCCGACCCAATGTTGCTGGATCGCATCGGTTTCGGCTGAGCTAAGGTCGGCGAGGACTTTGTCCAGGATGCCCACCAGCATTTTCTGTTCCTGCGGGACGCCCATTGCCAATTGGTAGCGATAGGGCGTTTCGCCACTGACGTACAAGCCATCGAGCTTGAGTTGGCGCAGGCTCCAGACGCTGGACGCCAAGTCGCCGACGACGGCATCCACTTCATCGGTGGCCAGGGCTTGCAGCGTAGAACTGACGTTGGGCATCGCCACCAGATTCAGGTCCGGGTGGTGAGTGCGCAGCAATTCATGGGGCGCATAGTTTTCCACCACGGCAATTTTCAGCCCGTACAAACCCTTTAGGTTGCGTGGTTTCGCGCCGCCTTCATGGGCAAGGATGACGATGGGAAAGTCGAGGTAGGGGCGTGTAAAGGCCAGGTAGCTTTGGCGCTCCGGAGTGGACATGATGCCGGGTAGTAAGTCGAGCTGGTTGCTCCGGGCTTGTTCAAGTACAGCGGTCCAGTTTGCCGGTTCGATCAGCTTGATCCTGACACCCAGTCGGTCCTGGATCAGGCGCACATAGTCGGCAGCCAGGCCCTGGTAACGACCATTCTCATCACGGTATTCAAAGGGGGGCCAGGACGCGTCCACCCCAAGGCGAAGCTCCTGATGGTCCGCCAACCAGCTACGCTCATCCTCCGTGAGAGTCAACGCGCCAGCCGTTGCGGTCCAGGTCAGCAGCGACAGTAGCAACACGGTCGGCAATCTGGGCATAACGGTCTCGTTATGGCACGGGGAATAGTTCGAGTGTAGACGGGCATTTCAGGGGAGGGGTGTTGCGGGGAATTTTATCTGTGCAAAACAAAACCCCCGGCCTGGGCCGGGGGTTCTGGTATCACTCGTCGAGGAAGGAGCGCAGATGCTCGCTTCGCGTCGGGTGGCGCAACTTGCGCAGTGCCTTGGCTTCGATCTGACGGATCCGCTCGCGGGTCACGTCAAATTGCTTACCGACTTCCTCAAGGGTGTGGTCGGTATTCATGTCGATGCCGAAACGCATGCGCAGTACCTTGGCTTCACGGGCGGTGAGGCCGGACAGTACGTCACGAGTCGCTTCTTTCAGGCTCTCAACGGTGGCGACATCGATTGGCGACTGCATGGTCGAGTCTTCGATGAAGTCACCCAGATGGGAGTCTTCGTCATCACCAATCGGCGTTTCCATGGAGATCGGCTCTTTAGCGATCTTCAATACCTTGCGGATTTTATCCTCAGGCATTTCCATGCGTTCGCCCAGCTCTTCCGGGGTCGGTTCGCGACCCATTTCCTGCAACATCTGCCGGGAAATACGGTTGAGCTTGTTGATGGTCTCGATCATGTGCACCGGAATACGGATGGTGCGGGCCTGGTCGGCGATCGAGCGAGTGATCGCCTGACGAATCCACCAGGTTGCATAAGTCGAGAACTTGTAGCCGCGACGGTATTCGAACTTGTCTACCGCTTTCATCAAGCCGATGTTGCCTTCCTGGATCAGGTCCAGGAACTGCAGGCCACGGTTGGTGTACTTCTTGGCGATCGAGATCACCAGACGCAAGTTCGCTTCAACCATCTCTTTTTTCGCGCGGCGGGCCTTGGCCTCACCGATCGACATGCGACGGTTGATGTCCTTGATTTCAGCAATCGTCAGACCGGTTTCGGTCTCAAGCGCAGTCAGCTTCTGCTGGCAGCGGATGATATCGGGCTGCAGGCGGCCGATGGCTTCGGCGTATTTCGCCTTGCCCTTGGCCAGTGCGTCGGTCCAGCTTTCGTCAACTTCGTTGCCCGGGAACTGGCGCAGGAAGTCGGTACGCGGCATACGGGCATCACGCACGCACAGCTGCATGATTGCACGCTCTTGTGCACGCAGACGCTCAAGGGCGCTACGAACGCGCTCGACCAAACCTTCGAATTGCTTGGGCACCAGCTTGATCGGCATGAACAGCTCAGCCAGCGCCACCAGCTCGGCAATTGCCTGCTTGTTGGAGCGACCATGCTTCTTCAGGGCCTTGCGGGTGATTTCCATTTGATCGGAAACCGCACCGAAACGCTGGGCCGCGACGATTGGGTCCGGGCCGCTTTCGACTTCATCTTCGTCGTCGCTGCTGGCTTCGGCGTCGTCGTCTTCGGCGTCGTCATCCGCTTTCGCGGCTTTGGCGTCGACAGGCGGCGGTACTTCGGCGGCAGGCGGCGCAATGCCGTCGTCCGGGTCGATGTAACCGCTCAGGACGTCGGACAGGCGGCCACCTTCGGTGGTGACGCGGGTGTACTCGGAGAGAATGTGGTCAACCGTGCCTGGGAAGTGCGCAATTGCGCCCATCACTTCACGGATGCCCTCTTCGATACGCTTGGCGATTTCGATTTCGCCTTCGCGTGTCAGCAGCTCGACAGTACCCATTTCACGCATATACATGCGCACCGGGTCCGTCGTGCGGCCGATATCGGTCTCTACTGCAGCCAGCGCGGCAGCAGCTTCCTCAGCGGCGGCCTCGTCGGTATCAGCGTCGGCCAGCATAAGGGAATCCTTATCTGGCGCGACTTCGAATACGTTGATCCCCATGTCGTTAATCATGCGGATGATGTCTTCCACCTGCTCTGGATCTGAAATATCCTCAGGCAGGTGGTCGTTGACCTCCGCGTAAGTCAGGTAACCCTGCTCACGACCAAGTGTGATCAACTCTTTGATACGAGACTGCTGTTGCGCTTTTCCGGACATAACACCCTATCCACTGAAGGTCTTGGCGGGCAAAAAACAAGCCGAGGATTATACCCGAGCTATGACCTCACACGCCAGCTGAGGTCGGGTTTGATGCGTAAACATTCTGTTTTAAGAGGTCGCGCATCTGTTTTGCTATCTGAATCTGCTCTTCAGCCGACAATCCCGGCTGCCTTGCTCTCTTAATGAGCTCATCGAGGGTCTGAGTGTGTTGACCCGCAGATAACCTATTAATGGTGTCTAAAAACTGTTGTTCAAGGTTGTCGCCGTCAATTAGCCACTCCTTTTCCGCCAATGCTTTCAATAAACGGCCTTGTTCCGTGCCGTGCCAGCGAGCCATCAGCTGGATTGAGTTTAGCTTGGGATTTTTCTGCACCGCCTCGATCAGGGCAATCAGCACCTGGGCGTAGGTGTTGCTTTCGTTGGCAAAGTGGTCGGCGCTTTCAACCTTGCCGGCCAGTTGTGGGTGATGAATCAGCGTACGCAGCGCAATAAGCGTCGGGGCTTCCACTGCTACGGGTGTGCGTGGAGCGTAGGCTTCATCGCGATCACCGCGCTTGCCATTTTTGCTCCAGGGTTTCTTGTCCCATTTCTTGCCGCCGGCCCCGGGCTTTTTCGGCGTCCACTCCTGTTGGGGGGCAAAGGCCTCCTGAGGCTGGTGAAAGTCGGCATAGTCCGGCATGGCGTCGTAATCCATGCCTGGATCGTAGGCTGGCGGCGCATCTTGCGGTGCGCTATGCACCAGCTGGCTCACGGCTTCGCCACTCAAACCGGTAATTTCCAGCAGGCGCTGGCGCATCAGCGTGCGCAAATTGGCGCCTGGCACCTTGTCGATCAATGGCGCAGCGAGGGTGGCCATATGAGCCTTGCCTTCGAGCGAGCGCGGGTCGGCTTCTTCGGTCAATTGCTGGAAAAAATAATCCGCCAGCGGCTGCGCATGTTGATTGATGCGCGCACGGAACGCGTCGGTACCCTCCGAACGGACCAGGGTATCCGGGTCTTCGCCTTCGGGCAGGAACAGGAAGCGTGCGCGGCGCCCGTCCTGCAGGCTTGACAGTGTGGCCTCAAGCGCACGCCAGGCGGCGTTACGGCCGGCCTGGTCGCCGTCAAAGCAGAACAGCACGCTGGGCACAACGCGGAACAGGCGCTTCAAATGCTCTTCGCTGGTGGCGGTGCCCAGGGTTGCCACGGCGTTGCGCAGACCTTGCTGGGCCAGGGCGATCACGTCCATATAGCCTTCAACCACGATGATTTCGTCGAGGTTGCGGTTGTTCTTGCGCGCTTCGAACAGGCCGTAGAGTTCCTGGCCCTTGTGGAACACCGGGGTTTCCGGGGAGTTCAGGTACTTGGGCTTGTCGTCCCCGAGTACGCGGCCACCGAAGGCGATGATGCGGCCACGGCTGTCGCGGATCGGAAACATCACGCGGTCGCGGAAACGGTCATAACGCTTGCCGGTCTCGGCGTTTTCTATCAGCAGGCCGGCATCGATCATGGCCTTTTGCTGCAGGGTGTCGCTGCTCAGGTGTTTGTACAGGTTGTCCCAGCCGGGCGGCGCGAAACCTAGGCCGAAGTCGCGGGCGATTTCACCGGTGAGGCCGCGGCCCTTGAGGTAGTCAACGGCGGCCTTGCGCTGCGGATGGCTTTTAAGCGCCTGGCGATAGAAGTCGGCGGCCGCGGTCAGCAGCGGATACAGCGGCGAATCGGTAGGTTGCCGGGGTTTGTGCGGGCGGCCACTTTCTTCCCGGGGGATTTCCATGCCCGCGGCTTTTGCCAGATCCTCGACGGCCTGGGGAAAGTCCAGGTTGTCGTGGTCCATCAGGAAGCCGAGGGCGTTGCCGCCAGCGCCGCAACCGAAGCAATAATAGAACTGCTTGTCGGGGCTGACACTGAATGACGGCGTTTTTTCTTTATGGAACGGGCAGCAGGCGGTGTAGTTTTTGCCGGCTTTTTTCAGCTGTACGCGTGAGCTGACAACATCGACGATGTCGGTGCGGTTCAGAAGGTCGTCAATAAAGCTCTGGGGAATCAGCCCGGCCATGGCGTTCTCGTCATCACTGCGTGTAAATGAGGGCCCGTGAAGTGTTCAAGCGCACGTATGGAGTGCTTGATCATCATCGTCTGCATGGGTCTTCAGGAAGTGTATCTGCCGAATATTCACTGAGGGTAGTTTCTGATCAGTGTTCGGCATGGAAATGTTGCCCGGGCGTCCGGTCTTGGCCAATGGTGGGCCTCGGAAACGCATCGATGGGCACAGCCGATACAGTTGATCGTCTGCTTGAAGAATAGGTGTGCTCGTCAGTAGCCTTGTTAGGCTCGTCAGAAGAGACGTGCACCGCTGGCAAAAGAGCCAGCCCTGACGTGTGAAGCAGTGTCTCGGTCGCATGTGCGGCGTCGACGGTGAAGCATCAAGCGATATCCGCAAATGCCAACAGCCCGGCTGAGGGCCGGGCTTGGCAGAAGCTTGCTACGAACGTCTGTGTATTAGTACAGACGAACGGCGCGGCGCTGTTCGCGCTGAACTTTCTTGGCGTGACGCTTAACAGCGGCTGCTGCTTTACGCTTACGCTCAGAAGTTGGCTTCTCATAAAATTCGCGGCTACGAACTTCAGCCAGAACACCGGCTTTTTCGCAGGAGCGCTTGAAACGACGCAGAGCTACGTCGAAGGGTTCGTTCTCTTTTACTTTGACGGCTGGCATCCAGAGCTACCTTCTTTCATTACCGGGAATCAACGTTCTCGTCGCAAAAAATTCGCGGCTGAGGTCGTCGGTTTTTAAGGGTTGCGGATGTTAACCCCTCATTGGCCGGAATGCAAAGCCTCTGATCGAAAACCGCTAGTCGGGAGGGGGAGTGGCGACTATTATGCGCGCCTTCGAATTCAGCCTCTACAAGGCGCAAACCCATGCTAGTACTGGGACTTGAAACCTCCTGCGACGAAACCGGAGTCGCACTATACGACAGTGAACGCGGGCTTTTGGCCGATGCACTGTTCAGTCAGATCGACCTGCACCGCGCCTATGGCGGCGTGGTTCCGGAGCTGGCCAGCCGTGATCATGTCAAACGCATGCTGCCGTTGATTCGCCAGGTGCTGGATGAGGCCGGCTGTGTGCCGACCGAGATCGACGCCATCGCCTACACGGCAGGCCCCGGATTGGTCGGAGCCCTTCTGGTTGGGGCTTCTTGCGCCCAGGCGCTGGCCTTTGCCTGGGGTATTCCCGCCCTTGGCGTGCACCACATGGAAGGCCATTTGCTGGCGCCGATGTTGGAAAAAACACCTCCAGAGTTCCCGTTCGTCGCTTTGTTGGTGTCGGGTGGTCATACGCAGTTGGTTCAGGTCGATGGAATCGGCCAATACACGCTGTTGGGCGAGTCCCTGGATGATGCCGCCGGTGAAGCGTTCGACAAAACCGCGAAGATGATGGGGCTTAACTATCCTGGTGGTCCGGAAATCGCCCGTCTGGCCGAGAAAGGCGTCGCCGGGCGCTACGTTTTCCCGCGTCCGATGTGTGATCGGCCGGGGCTGATGTTCAGTTTCAGCGGTTTGAAAACGTCCGCGCTGAATACCTGGCAGCAGAGCGTCAGCGCCGGGGACGACGGTCAGCAAGCCCGTTGCGACATCGCACTGGCGTTCCAGCAGGCCGTGGTAGAGACTTTGACCATCAAGTGCAAGCGCGCCCTCAAGCAGGCAGGTATGAAGCGGCTGGTGATCGCAGGCGGCGTCAGCGCCAATAAGGCGTTGCGCAGTTCGCTTGAAAAAATGCTCGGCGACATGCAAGGCCATGTGTTCTACGCCCGCCCGGAATTCTGCACTGACAACGGCGCGATGATTGCCTACGCCGGCTGCCAGCGCTTGCAGGCCGGGCAGCATGAAAGCCTGGCGATCAGCGTGCAGGCGCGCTGGCCGATGGAGCAGTTGCCGCCGCTGTAGGGCTTACGTGAACCGGTTTCGCCCGGCGTATTTAAAAATGCCGTTCGCGCCCGGCAAACAGGTCGCGTAGATTGCCGCGGTGGCGCCAGACGATCAGCAGTGTCAGCACGCTCATCGGCAGTAACGCCTGCGGTGCCTGCCAGGCCAATAGCGGCAGGGTAAGCGGCGTGGCAATCAGCGCGGCCAACGAGCTGGTACGGGTCAGGTAGAACGTCAGCAGCCAGGCGAGCATGGCCAGCAATGCTGCCGGTGGGTAGATGCCCAGCAGCATCCCGGCCGCGGTGGCGACACCCTTGCCACCGCGAAAGCGGAAGTACAATGGGAACAGGTGACCGAGGACGGCGCATATGCCCACCCAGGCCTGCTGTTGCAAAGTAAGGCCGGCGAGACTGGCGATCAGCACGGGCAGAAGGCCCTTGCAAACGTCGCCCAGCAGGGTCAGGACGGCAAGTTTCTTGCCGGCCAGGCGCAACATATTGGTGGCGCCGGCATTGCCTGAACCACTCATTCGCGGATCGGGATTTCCCGTCAGGCGGCTGAGCAAAATGGCGAAGGACAGCGAGCCGAGCAGGTAGGCGAAAATCGCCAGTGACCAAAACATGCTAACTATTCCGGGCGAGGACGCCCTGATTCTAACGGGGCATCGCGCCCTTGTCGTGCTGCGGAGAAGAGTGCTTGGACAGAGTGTTTATCGAAGGCCTGGAAGTGGACACCGTGATCGGTGCCTACGACTGGGAGCGCGGCATCCGTCAATGCCTGCGCCTGGACCTGAGCTTTGCTTGGGATAATCGCCCGGCCGCCGCGGGTGATGACCTGACCCTGGCGCTGGACTACGCCAGTGTATCCGCGCGTATCCAGGCCTTTGCCGAGCATTCCCAGTATCAGTTGGTGGAAACCTTTGCCGAGCGCCTGGCCGAAGTGCTGATGAGCGAATTCCAGATTCCCTGGTTGCACCTCAAGTTGACCAAGCCAGGCGCGGTGCCCGCTGCCAAGGGCGTGGGCGTGGAGATCGAGCGCGGATGTCGTTGACTCAGGTTTACCTCGGGCTTGGCAGCAACATCGAGCGCGAGAGCCGTCTATGTGCCGGCCTGGATGCGCTGGCAGGGTTCCTGACGCAGATGCGCTGCTCGGCGGTGTTCGAGAGCCAGCCGGTGGGTATCAAGAGCGGGCCGTTTTTCAACCTGGTGGTGTCGGCCTATACCGACCTGCCGTTGATGGAGCTGGACCGTCGACTCAAACTCATCGAGGCCGATAATGGCCGGTATGCACCTGACCGCAAAGGGTTACCGCTGGATATCGATGTGCTGTTGTATGGCGACTTGGTGGGGGATTTTGATGGATTGATCCTGCCGCGAGCCGAAATTCTGAAAAATGCCTTTGTATTGTGGCCGCTGTCGATGATGGCGCCGGACCGTGTTCACCCTGAGGCGGGCAAGACAATGGCCGAGCTGTGGCGCGATGCGCAGATCGATCAGGTGCTGGCGCCTGTCGGCTTCGAGTGGCAAGGCCAGCAACTTACACCGGACACCCTCCTGTAGAAGCCGAGCTTGCCGTGGCGAGGGAGCTTGCTCCCGTTGGGCTGCGCAGCAGCCCCACTATTTTGGGAGCGCTTCGCACTCCAGCGAGAGCAAGCTCCTTCGCCACAAAGGCCGTTATTTCGGTGAAGGCTGTTCCTTGTAGGCTTTCAGCGCGTTCAGCCGTTCGCGCTTGAGCGCTTCTCCCAGCTCGGGGCCTTTGAAACCTTTTTCCAGCAGTGGTGCGACCGGTACTTCGCGTGCAGCCTTCGCCGCGCCGCGCAAATAATCCGCCTGTGGATAACTGCGCTGCTCAAGACCCTTGCGGCCCCGGGCATCCATTTCGCAGGCCATCACAAATTCTTCGAAGCGTTGCGGCCGGCGGTACACGTCAAAGCTTTGCAGCAACTCCAGCAAAGTCGAGGCTTTCAGCTCCAGCGCTCGATGCCCATGGGTATGAAATTGCCCCACCAGCAAGGCCAATTCCTGGCAATCCCTCGGTACCTTGAAGCGTTCGTTCACCGCCTTGATCAGCTTCAAGCCACGGTGCTCATGGGCAATATGCTGCGGCAACTTATCCACAGGCGTCAGGCCCTTGCCCAAATCGTGCAGCAGGCAGGCCCAGCGTACGGTCAGCGGCTGTTTGTACAATGCAGCTTGTTCCAGCACGCTCAAGGTGTGTACGCCAGTATCTATTTCCGGGTGATGGGCTTCGGGTTGCGGTACGCCGAACAGGGCATCTACCTCCGGCATCAGGGTTTTCAGCGCATCGCAGTCGCGTAGCACCTGGATGAAAACCTGTGGCTGATCCTCCATCAGTGCGCGGGAGATTTCTTTCCAGCTGCGCTCGGGGGTAAGGGCCTCCAGTTCGCCGGACTCACTGAGCTGGCGCATCAATTCCAGCGTCTCGGGTGCGACCTTGAAACCCAGGTGTGCATAACGTGCGGCAAAGCGGGCGACGCGCAGTACTCGCAGAGGATCTTCGGCGAACGCGGGGGAAACATGACGCAAAATGCGCGCTTCAAGATCGCGTTGGCCGTGATAAGGGTCGGTCAGGGTGCCGTCATCGTCTTCTGCCATGGCATTGATGGTCAGGTCGCGACGAATCAGGTCTTCCTCCAGCGTGACATCGGGGCTCGCGTGAAACACAAAACCACCGTAGCCTCGGCCACTCTTGCGTTCGGTGCGGGCGAGGGCGTACTCATCGCCGTTTTTCGGGTCGAGAAATACCGGGAAATCGGCCCCTACGGGCTTATAGCCTTTGGCGAGCATCTCTTCGGTCGTTGCACCTACGACGACACGGTCGATATCGGTGACCTTGATGCCCAGCAGGCGATCACGCACCGCACCGCCGACTTTGTAGATTTTCATGAAAAAGCCTCCATTAGCGGCACAGGATAACGCCTGTGCCTGAGCAATGGAGGCTTTGCTGTTTCAGAGATGAACGACGGCCATGTCCAAGCGGCCGTAGTCGTTGTCGTTATGATCGCTGCGCGGGGGCACATGATGGGTTTTCATCACCTGATCGCCTTGCAGGGTCTCCAGGTGGATGTCAAACCCCCACAGTCGGTGCAGGTGCTTGAGCACTTCCTCGGTGGAATCGCCCAACGGCTTACGGTCGTGTTGCTGATGACGCAGGGTGAGCGAACGGTCGCCGCGCACATCGATGCTGTAGATCTGCACGTTGGGCTCGCGGTTGCCCAGGTTGTATTGGGCGGCCAGGGTTTCGCGAATGATGCGGTAGCCGGGTTCATCATGGATAGCCGGGACCACAAGGTCGTCTTTCAGGTCGTCATCCAGAATGCTGAACAGCTTGAGGTCACGAATCACCTGAGGTGAGAGGTACTGCAGGATGAAACTCTCGTCCTTGAAGCTGCTCATGGCGAACTTGATGGTCGACAACCAGTCGCTGCCAGCGATCTCCGGGAACCAGCGACGATCCTCCTCGGTGGGGTGCTCGCACATGCGACGGATATCGCGGTACATGGCAAAGCCCAGGGCATAGGGGTTGATGCCGTTGTAATACGGGCTGTCGAAGCCGGGTTGGAAGACTACGCTGGTGTGGGACGTGAGGAACTCCATCATGAAGCCGTCCGTGACCAGGCCCTCGTCGTACAGGTCGTTCATCAGCGTGTAGTGCCAGAATGTTGCCCAGCCTTCGTTCATCACCTGTGTTTGACGCTGCGGATAAAAATACTGGGCGATCTTGCGCACGATACGCACAATCTCACGTTGCCAAGGCTCCAGCAGCGGGGCGTGTTTTTCCAGAAAATACAGGATGTTTTCCTGGGGTTCGGCGGGGAAGCGTGCATTGTCCTTGTCGTTGTTTTTGCCGGCGCGCTTGGGAATGGTGCGCCACAGGTCGTTGATCTGTTTCTGCAGGTGCTCCTCGCGTTCCTTCTGGCGCAGGCGCTCTTCCTCGGCTGAAATCGGATAGGGACGCTTGTAGCGGTCGACCCCGTAATTCATCAGTGCATGGCAGGAGTCCAACAGGTCTTCCACCGCATCAATGCCGTGTCGTTCTTCGCATTGCATGATGTACTGCTTGGCAAACACGAGGTAATCGATGATTGAGCTGGCGTCGGTCCAGGTTCGAAACAGGTAGTTGCCTTTGAAGAAACTGTTATGTCCATAGCAGGCATGAGCCACCACCAGCGCCTGCATGCAGATGGTGTTTTCTTCCATCAGATAGGCGATGCACGGGTCGGAGTTGATCACGATCTCGTAGGCCAGGCCCATCTGGCCTCGCGTATAGGACTTCTCGGTGCTGAGGAAGTGTTTGCCATAGGACCAGTGGTGATAACCCAGCGGCATGCCCACCGAGGCATAGGCATCCATCATTTGCTCAGCGGTGATCACTTCAATCTGGTTGGGGTAAGTGTCCAGGGCATAACCTGCCGCGATACGGCTGATTTCCCGGTCATAGGCCTGGATCAGTTCAAAGGTCCACTCGGAGCCAGTGGATAGGGGTTGGCGCTTGTTCTCTTTTTTGGCGGTCATGTCACTAACCTGCGCTGGAAGAGTTCACGGAAGACCGGATAGATATCGCCGGCCGAGACCAGTTGCTGTTGGGCGAACGTGTCGGCAAAGGCTTCGCCGATGCGCTCGTATTCGAACCACAGGGCCTGATGCTCACGGGGGGTGATTTCAACATAGGTGTAGTACTGCACGAACGGCATGATCTGGTTGATCAGAATGTCGCGGCAGATCGGCGAATCGTCGTTCCAATTGTCGCCATCCGAAGCTTGTGCAGCGTAGATGTTCCATTCGTTGGCAGGGTAGCGCTCGGCCATGATTTCCTGCATCAGCTTCAAGGCGCTGGATACGATGGTGCCGCCGGTTTCCCGCGAATAAAAAAACTCTTCTTCATCCACTTCCCGTGCGCTGGTGTGATGGCGAATGAAAACTACGTCAATCTTGTCGTAGTTCCGTTTCAGGAACAGGTACAGCAGGATGAAGAAACGCTTGGCGATGTCCTTGGTGGCCTGGGTCATGGAGCCGGAGACATCCATCAGGCAGAACATTACGGCCTTGGAGCTGGGGTTGGGTTGCTTGACCAGCAGGTTGTATTTCAAATCAAAGGTGTCGAGGAACGGCACGCGGTGAATGCGTGCGCTGAGTTTCTCGATTTCTGCCTCGATTTCCTGGATATCGCCGAAGTTGTCTGGTTCTTCACGCTTCAAACGCGCCAGCTCTTCCTTGGCCGCCTTCAGTTTTGCGCGGCTGCTGCCCGAGAGGGCGATGCGTCGTGCATGGGCTGAACGCAAGGTGCGGATGATGTTGATGCGCGAGGGGTTGCCTTCGTTGCTGATCCCGGCGCGTACAGTCTTGAACGTGTCGGTGCCGGTCAGGTTGCGCTTGACCAGGTTGGGTAGCTCCAGGTCTTCGAACATGAATTCGAGAAATTCCTCCTGGGTGATCTGGAACACGAATTCGTCCATGCCTTCGCCGGAATTACCGGCCTTGCCCGGACCTTTGCCGCCACCGCCGCCTTGTGGGCGCTGGATGTGTTCGCCGGTGGTGAATTCCTTGTTGCCGGGGTGCACGACGGTCTGTTTGCCGCCGCGCCCGTGGTGAAGCACGGGCTCGTCGATGTCCCGGCCGGGAATGCTGATTTGCTCGCCATGCTCCATGTCGGTAATGGAGCGGCGGCTGACGGCTTCTTCTACGGCCTTTTTGATGTGGTCACGGTAACGCCGCAGGAAACGCTGGCGGTTTACCGTGCTCTTGTTCTTGCCATTAAGGCGTCGGTCGATCACATAGCTCATGGGGAGCCCTCCGGGCAGCTTCACGTTACAAGCTTCAAGCCGCGAGCTGGAAGCTTAGAGACAAGCGGTCAGCCGCCAGGCCGGATGCCTGGCAGCGTTGGCTTGTCGCTGCCTTACTGCGATTTACGCACCCGCAAGTACCACTCGGAGAGCAGTCGTACCTGTTTGTCGGTGTAGCCGCGCTCGACCATTCGTGTGACGAAGTCGTTGTGTTTTTGCTGATCCTCCTTGCTGGCCTTGGCATTGAAGCTGATGACCGGCAGCAGATCCTCGGTGTTGGAGAACATTTTCTTTTCGATGACCACCCGCAGCTTCTCGTAGCTGAGCCAGGTGGGGTTCTTGCCATTGTTGTTGGCACGGGCGCGCAGTACGAAGTTGACGATTTCGTTGCGGAAATCCTTTGGATTGCTGATGCCGGCCGGTTTCTCGATCTTCTCAAGTTCTTCGTTGAGCGCCACGCGATTGAGGATTTCGCCGGTTTCCGGATCGCGGTACTCCTGGTCCTGAATCCAGAAGTCGGCGTACAGCACATAGCGGTCGAAGATGTTCTGACCGTACTCGCTGTAGGACTCCAGGTACGCGGTCTGGATTTCCTTGCCGATAAACTCGATGTAGCGCGGTGCCAGGTATTCCTTGAGGAAGCGCAGGTAGCGTTCGCGGGTTTCCGCCTGGAATTGCTCCTGTTCGATCTGCTGCTCCAGTACATACAGCAGATGCACCGGGTTGGCGGCGATCTCGTGGGGGTCGAAGTTGAAGACTTTGGACAGGATCTTGAACGCAAAGCGTGTCGACAGGCCATTCATGCCCTCATCGACGCCCGCTGTATCACGATACTCCTGGATCGACTTGGCTTTGGGATCGGTGTCCTTGAGGTTCTCGCCGTCATACACCCGCATTTTCGAATAGATATTCGAATTCTCCGGCTCCTTGAGGCGCGACAGTACGGTGAACTGGGCGAGCATCTTCAACGTGTCGGGTGCGCAGTGGGCCTTGGCCAGGGAGCTGTTGAACAGCAGCTTGTCGTAAATCTTGATCTCATCGCTGACCCGCAGGCAGTACGGCACCTTGACGATATAGATCCGGTCGATGAAGGCTTCGTTGTTCTTGTTGTTACGGAAGGTGTGCCATTCCGATTCATTGGAGTGGGCCAGCAGGATCCCGGTGAACGGAATCGCGCCCAGGCCTTCGGTGCTGTTGTAGTTGCCTTCCTGGGTAGCGGTGAGCAGTGGGTGGAGCACCTTTATCGGCGCCTTGAACATCTCCACGAACTCCATCAAGCCTTGGTTGGCCCGGCACAGCGCGCCCGAGTAGCTGTAGGCGTCAGCGTCGTTCTGTGGGAATTCTTCGAGTTTGCGGATATCGACCTTGCCCACCAGTGCCGAAATATCCTGGTTGTTTTCGTCGCCCGGTTCGGTCTTGGCTACGCCGATCTGGTTGAGGATCGACGGGTAGAGTTTCACTACGCGGAATTGGCTGATATCACCGCCGAACTCGGCCAGGCGCTTGGT
This sequence comes from Pseudomonas sp. HN8-3, assembly GCF_020790195.1. Lineage (NCBI taxonomy): Bacteria > Pseudomonadati > Pseudomonadota > Gammaproteobacteria > Pseudomonadales > Pseudomonadaceae > Pseudomonas > Pseudomonas sp. HN8-3. Next base: position 5,439,514 of record NZ_CP086206.1, on the reverse strand, counting down.
GGCCCAAGGCGACATGATGGTGTTGAGGTAGCGCCGCGGGATACCGAAGTCTTCTTCGAGAATCGCGCCATCTTCCGTGGCGTTGAACAGGCCCAGGGGCGACTCGAAGACCGGCGAGCCCTTGATCGCGTAGAAGGGCACCTTCTCGATCAACTGCTTGAGCTTTTCCGCCAGGGACGACTTGCCGCCGCCGACTGGCCCGAGCAGGTAAAGGATCTGTTTCTTCTCTTCCAGGCCTTGGGCGGCATGGCGGAAGTAGGAGACGATCTGGTCGATGCATTCTTCCATGCCATGGAAGTCTTCAAAGGCCGGATAGCGGCGGATCACCTTGTTGGAGAATATTCGCGACAGGCGCGAATTGTTGGCGGTTTCCACCAGCTCCGGCTCGCCGATCGCCAATAGCAGGCGTTCGGCGGCAGAGGCATAGGTGCTGCGGTCTTGCTTGCACAGCTCGAGATACTCTTGAAGCGTGAGTTCTTCCTGCTGCGTGGACGCGAAGCGTTGTTGGAAGTGGCTAAAGATACTCATGACGTCGTCACCTCGCTCGATACGTGGAGCCGACGCCGGATCAATCAGCGGATGCTGGCAGTCATTGACGTACGCCAATGGCTGTTTTCCCCCCAGAACACCCTGAAACGCTACCGATGACCCGTACGCCGGTGTACCGGCTCTCCCCTGATTCGGATGGCCTGCGCTTAAGGATAGTTCGGAATCCGGGAGGTCAAGGCGCGATGCGCAATTAGTTTGGCTGCGCCGTTCGTCAGAAACGGCGCAAGCCCAAGCGTCACGCGGGGTAGCGGGGTGTGAAAAAAATTATTGCGAATCGCCTTCGGAAATTTCCGAAGGGTAGGTCCCACGCCACAGCTCAAAGCCGCCGTCCAGGCTATAGACGTCGGAGAAGCCCTGGCTGACCAGGTAAGCGGCCGCGCTCTGGCTGGAATTGCCGTGGTAGCAGGCTACGATCAGCGGCGCATCGAGGTCGGCGGCGCGGATGAAGTCGGCGATGTTGACGTTGTCCAGATGCTTGGCGCCGGGGATATGAGCTGCCGCATAGGTAGGCTGGTCGCGGATATCGACGACCACCGCGCCTTGCTCGCGCAGCGCTTGGGCTTCTTGGGGAGGGATACGTTTGAATTCGGTCATGGCGGGCTCCTATGGTTTGGCGGCGGCCGGCTGGGTAATGGAAAGAGGGGGTTCACACTGGCAGCCGAAGCGCTCGCCGGTGTCGATGTTCATCAGGGTCATGGCGCCGCCCCATACGCAGCCGGTGTCGAGGGCGAACACGCCGGGTTCGTCGCATTTGCCTTCCAGGGCGGCCCAGTGACCAAAGATGATCTTCGTATCACGGGTCTTGCGCTCCTTATGGGCGAACCATGGCTTGTAGCCGGGTAGCGCGGTGTCGGCGCCTTCCTTGCTCTTGAGGTCCAGCTTGCCTTCAGCGGTGCAGAAGCGCATCCGCGTAAAGTAGTTGGTGATCACGCGCAGGCGGGTTACGCCCGTGAGGTCGTTGTCCCACTTCACCGGTTCGTTGCCGTACATGCCGTCCAGGTAGGTGGTGTACAGGGTGTCATCGGCCAGTGCACTTTGGACTTCAGCGGCGCATTTGAGGGCTTTTTTCAGCGTCCACTGAGGTGGGATGCCTGCATGCACCAAGGCCATGTTGCGGCCCTCATCGTAGTGCATGAGTTTTTGCCGGCGCAGCCAGTCGAGCAACTCGGCGCGGTCCGGCGCTTCGAGGATTTCGCGCAGGGTGTCGCCCTTTTTCAGGCGCTCGATGTTATTGCCGGCCGCGAGCAGGTGCAGGTCGTGGTTGCCGAGTACGCATACCAGCGAGTCACGCAGGCTATAGAGATAGCGCAGGGTCTCCAGGGAGTGGGGGCCTCGGTTGACGAGGTCGCCCACCAGCCACAGGCGATCGCTTGCGGGGTCAAAGGCTACGCGCTCGAGCAGGCACTTGAGAGGTTCCAGGCAACCTTGCAGGTCGCCGACCGCGTACGTCGCCATCAGTGCAGGGCTCCGGGCACCGCGAGGCGGAAGGGCTTGATCGTTGCGTCGAACAAATGACCGTCGGTAGCTTTCATCTGATACGAGCCCTGCATGGTGCCGACCTTGGAGGTCATCACCGTGCCGCTGCTGTAGGTGTGGCTGGCGCCGCTGTTGATCAAGGGTTGCTGGCCGACAACGCCTGCTCCACGCACTTCCTCGACCTGGCCGTCGCCATCGGTAATGACCCAGTGGCGCGACAGCAGCTTGGCCGGGACCAACCCGTTGTTTTTTACGGTGACGGTGTAGGCAAAGGCAAAGCGGTTCTGTTCGGGTTGCGATTGGTCCGCCAGGAAGCGGGTGACGACGCTGACGTCGATCTGATAGCGAGGATCGGACATGCAAGAGGCCTTAAAAGCAGGGGACAGCAGATGCGGGTCAGTCTAGGCCATGAGGTGGGCACTAGGCCAGATACGTGATCCAAATGTGGGAGGGGGCTTGCTCCCGATAGCGGTGTGTCAGTTGAAAATGTATCCACTGATACTCCCCTGTCGGGAGCAAGCCCCCTCCCACATTGGATCGCGTTGAGCCTTATCCTTCTGTCGGAGCTGGCTGAATCGCCAGTTGGTCAGCCAGGCGTACGAACGCGGCCAAGTCCAGCTGTTCGGGGCGCAGGCTGCCATCGACACCGGCAGCTTCGATTTCAGCGTTGCTCAGCAGGGCCTTGAGCGTGTTGCGCAGCGTCTTGCGGCGTTGGTTGAACGCTTCACGCACAACGCGCTCCAGCAGCTTGTGATCCTTGGCTGGGTGGGGCAGCACGGCATGCGGCACCAGGCGTACGATGGCTGAATCAACCTTCGGCGGCGGGTTGAACGCGCCCGGGCCGACGTTGAACAGGTGCTCCACGCGGCAATGATACTGGACCATGATCGACAAACGGCCCCAATCACCACCGCCAGGGCCTGCGGCCAGGCGCTCCACCACTTCCTTCTGCAGCATGAAGTGCATGTCGCGGATGATCCCGGCGTTGTTCAGCAGGTGGAAAATCAGCGGTGTGGAGATGTTGTACGGCAGGTTGCCCACCACCCGCAGGCTATTGGGGGCGGCATTCAGGCTATTGAAGTCGAACTTCAGCGCATCGCCCTGGTGCAGGTTGAAGTTGGGCTTGCCAGCGAACTGCTGGTTCAGGATCGGGATCAGGTCCTTGTCCAGTTCCACCACGTCCAGCTGCCCGCCGCTCGCCAGCAGGCCTTGGGTCAGCGCGCCCTGGCCCGGGCCGATTTCCAGCAGGCGGTCTTCTGGCTTGGCGTGGATGGAGCGCAGGATGCGATCGATGACACCCGCGTCGTGCAGGAAGTTTTGCCCGAAGCGCTTGCGCGCCCGGTGTTGGTAATGCTCAGTCATATACGGGTCTCGGCCATCTGATAGGCGGTTTCCAGGGCTACGTGCAGGCTGCCGGTATCGATCTTGCCGCTGCCCGCCAGGTCCAGGGCTGTGCCATGGTCGACGGAGGTGCGGATGATCGGCAGGCCCAGTGTCACGTTGACTGCAGCGCCGAAGCCTTTGTACTTCAGCACGGGCAGCCCCTGGTCGTGGTACATCGCCAGCACTGCGTCGCAGTGCTCCAGATATTTGGGGGTAAACAGAGTGTCTGCAGGCAATGGGCCACGCAGGTCCATGCCTTCTTGGCGCAGGCGCTCTAATGTCGGTTCAATGATGTCGATTTCTTCATGGCCCAAGTGGCCGCCTTCACCGGCATGGGGGTTTAGCCCGCAGACCAGGATACGCGGTCGGGCAATGCCGAATTTGTGTTGCAGGTCGTCATGCAGGATGCGCGTGACGCGCTCTATGCGCTCGGCGGTGATGGCGTCGGCAATATCGCGCAGTGGCAGATGTGTGGTCACCAGCGCAACACGCAGGCCACGGGTCGCCAGCATCATCACGACCTGTTCGGTATGGGTCAGCTCGGCGAGGAATTCGGTATGGCCGGAAAACGCGATGCCGGATTCGTTGATCACGCCTTTATGCACGGGCGCGGTGATCATGCCGGCAAAGTCGCCGTCGATGCAGCCTTGCCCGGCGCGTGTCAGGGTTTCCAGCACAAAGGCTGCATTGGCCTTGTTCAGTTGCCCGGCGACCACCTTGGCCTGTAAAGGGGTGTCCCATACATACAGGCTGCCGGCCGGGGCGGGCAGGTCCGGCCAATTGCCCGGTGCCACTTCCAGCAAGTTGACAGCCACGCCCAACTGCGCGGCCCGCTCAAGGAGCAGGTCGCGGCTGGTAATGGCAATCAGGGGGTGTGGCTGAGGTTGCGAGGCGAGCAGCAGGCACAGGTCTGGACCAATGCCGGCCGGCTCGCCGGGTGTCACCGCGAAACGCTGGGGTTTCACTGGGTTGCCTGGTCGGTGCCTGTTTGCTCGGCGCCTGGCAGCTTGTTCTCTACGTAGGCTTCGTCACGGATCTGACGCAACCAGGTTTGCAGCTCTTCGTCGTATTTGCGGTTACGCAGCACGGTCAGGGCTTGCTGCTCGCGGGCCTGGTTGGTGTTGTCGGTGGCGCGACGGCCAAGGACTTCCAGGACATGCCAGCCGTATTGAGTCTTGAACGGCTTGGACAATACGCCTTGCGGTGTGTCGGCCATGACCTGTTGGAACTCGGGCACCAGGGCTTTCGGGTCGATCCAGTTCAAGTCGCCGCCGTTAAGGGCAGAACCAGGGTCTTCCGAGAAACTTTTGGCCAGGGTGGCGAAGTCTTCACCGCTTTCGATGCGGTCGTAGATCTTCTGCGCCAGTTCCTTGGTTTGTGCCTCGGTACGGATTTCGCTTGGTTTGACCAGGATGTGACGAACGTGTACTTCGTCTTTCAGCGAGGTCTCGCCGCCGCGCTTGCCCAGCAGCTTGAGGATAATGAAGCCACCTGGGGTACGTGCCGGTTGGGTGATGCCGCCGACTTCCATGGAGCTCAGCTCGCGATCGAACGGAGGCGGCAGCTGTGCGGCTTTACGCCAGCCCATGTCACCGCCGTCCAGTGCGTTATCGCTGCCGGAGACGGCAATGGCGGTCTGGGCAAAGTCAGCACCGGCTTTCAGGCGGTCGTACACCGCTTGGGTCTTGGCCGCAGCGGCATTCAGTTGCTCGGAGTTGGCGGCGTCAGGGGTAGGAATAAGAATATTGGCCAGGTGCAGTTCTTCGGAGAGCTGCATCTTGCCAAGGTCCGAGGCCAGGAAGTTCTTCACTTCCTGCTCCGATACCTGGACCCGTTCGGCCACACGGCGCTGGCGCACACGGCTGATGATCATCTCGCGCTTGATCTGGTCGCGGGCGTCCTCATAGGACAAGCCATCGTGAGCCAGGGCGGCGCGGAACTGATCAATGCTCATGTTGTTGCGTTGAGCAATGGTGCCGACGGCCTGGTTCAGCTCTTCGTCCGAAATCCGGATGCCGGAACGTTCGCCGATCTGCAACTGCAGGTTTTCGACGATCAGACGCTCCAGTACCTGGGGTTCCAGGACGCTGGTCGGCGGCACACCACCGCCACGCTTGGCGATGGTTTGCTGAACTTCCTTGACCCGTTGGTCCAGCTGGCTCTGCATGATCACGTCGTTGTCGACGATGGCCGCTACTTTATCCAGCTGTTGAACCGCGGCGTGTGCCGAAACAGTACCCAGGAACAGCGCGCCCAGCACTAGCGGGCGCAAACACTCAGAAAGCTTTGTCTTCACGTTCACGATAACCTTCAATGCCTTTGTCGAGGAAGCTCTCTACCTTGGCGCCGGTCAGGCCGCCGAGTCCTTTAAGGACGATCTGGAAGAAGAGCCCGTGGTCACCCTTTTCGTTAAGCGGGGCGATCTGGCTGTATTCGTCGTTGGAAACCCAATAGCGATTGATGACGCGCAGTTTCCAGCAGCAGTTGTCGTACTCGAAACCACCGAAGGCTTCCAGGGTGCGGTTGCGGGCATAGTCATACTGCCAGCGGGTGATCAGGTTCCACTGAGGAATGATCGGCCACATCATCGAGAAGTCGTGTTGCTGGATTTTGTAGTAATCCTTCACGTAGTTCGGATCACTTGGTTGGCCGTAATCACCACCAAACTGCCATTTGCCGGTCAGCTGGTTGTAGACCACCTGGTCGTTGCGATAGCGATAGCCGAGGTTGACGACCTTGTTCGGGTTGTCTTCCGGCTGGTAGTGGAACATCGCGCTGCCCGAACGAGGGGCGTGGCTTTCCGGGTCCCAGTTGTAGTCGGCTGTTGCACGCCAATCGCGGTTGAAGCGGAACGCGTATTCCAGAGCGATAGGCGAGACGTTTGAGCGTGCATCGTCGCGATCAGCGGCCAATACACCCGGCAGTTGGACTTCGCGATCCTTGAAGTACACAGCCTGACCGACGGAAACACGCTGGCGTTCAAAGCCGTTTTCTTCGATCCAGCGGCTGGTTACGCCCAGGGAAAGCTTATTCTCATCACCGATCCTGTCTGAACCGCTGAAACGATTATCGCGGAACAGGGAGGAGTAGCTGAACGAGTACTCACCTGTATCGAAGACCGGGATATCGCTTTGATCTTTGTTTGGTACGTAAAGATAGAAGGCGCGAGGCTCAAGGGTCTGGTTGTAGTCCTTGCCGAACCAATTGGTGGTGCGGTCAAAGTAGAGGCCGCTGTCGATGCTGGCGATCGGGACTGCACGATCTTGTGAACTTTTGAACACGCCGCCGGCATAAGGGGCTGCGCCAGGCTGAGCAGCAGCCTGCTGCGCGCGGACAATGTCACCCTTGCCTATGCTATCGAGGTCAAGATCATATTTGGTATAGACGTACTTGAGTTTCGGCGTAATGAAGCCATAGCTCCAGTTCATTGGGTACTCGACAGCGGGAGCTACGTTCAAGCGTGTTCCGTTTGCACGGGTCAGGCCGTTTACGTAGGTATCCAGGCGTCGTTCACCGATGGTGCCATCTTCGTTGAACGGCCCGCCGTCTTCATTGACCACATTACCCTTTCGAAGGTCTCGGTCAAATCTTACGGCTTCAGTCTCGTAGGAGAAGTTGAGCCCACCCGGGTGATACGGCAGTTGACCATTGAAGGTGATCTGCGGCAAACGGTCATACGGAGTGATCTGCGAAATCGTCGCCAATTGATACGACTGCAGATTCACGCGAGCTTGATAGCTGTCACCACGGTAGGTCACCGAGCCTTGCTGATTCAGGTAGTCCTGGCTCTCAACGCCTTCCTGATACGACTTCAAGTCCTGGAAGTAGAAAGGATCACTGATCTTGGTGTAATCGACCTGAGTCGTCAGACGCGAATCCAACCCACCCTTATGCTGCCAATTGAGCATATAACGGGTTTTTTCGTAATCGGTCTGCTTCTTCCGCTCGTCGCTATCATCATTGAGATACGCCCCACCAAACTGGCCTTCACTCGACTTGGTCAGGTAGCGGAATTCGCCCTCCATCAACAAGCCGCGCTTGGTCATGTATTGCGGGTACAACGTGGCATCGTAGTTCGGTGCCAGGTTGAAGTAGTACGGCGTTACCAGCGTAAAGCCAGTCTCGCTGCCGGTGCTGAAGCTCGGCGGCAGGAAGCCGGATTGACGACGGTCGTCGATCGGGAAGTAGATGTACGGGGTGTACAGGATCGGGATGTTCTTGACCCGCAACGTCGCGTTGGTGGCCGTACCGAAACCGGTGGCCGGGTTCAACGTGATGTTGTTGCCCTTGAGCTGCCAGGCGTTGCTGTCCGGCTCGCAGGTGGTGTACGTACCGTCCTTGAGACGGATGATCGCGTTCTCGGCACGCTTGGCGTACAGGGCGTTACCGCGAATGCGCGACTTGTGCATCACGTATTCGGCGTTGTCGATCTGGGCGGCGCCGGTGTCTAGCTGGACCTGGGCATGGTCGCCCACGATCAGCGCGCCGTTGTCGCGCAGTCGCACCTTGCCGTTCAGCTCGCCACGGTTCTCGGCCTGGTACAGGCTGGCTTCGTCCGCTTCAAGCTGCATGCTGCCCTGGCGCATGACCACGTCACCGGCCAGGGTGGCGACCTGCTGTTCCTGCTCGTAGCGCGAGGCCTTGGCACCGATGAAGGTCGGCGCATCGCTCTTGTCCGTCTTGTCGTTCATGCCAGGACGAGTCGGCTCGATGTAGGCGCCGCCGCAGTAAGGGCCGGTCTCGGCCAGTTGCGCTGCAGTCAGCTTGTCGCGAGGCACCCAGTCCAGGTGGCTGTAGTCGGCGCTGCGCGAGCGCAGGCCACGGCCCTTGGATTCGGTGACCAGCACGGTCTTGGGCTCGGCGTCGACGCTGCCGCCAGCCTTGCCTTGCGGCGTGCCGTTGGCCGAGCTGACGGCAGAACCGTCATGCACCGGGCGCGGTGGCAATGGGGCTGCGGCGGTCTTCGGCGCGCAATCCCAGGCACCCGAAGCAGAGACTGAGCAGTCATACTGTTCCGCGGCGACCACGAATGAGGTGGCGAAAGGTTGCAAGGCCAGCAGACTGCCGGTTACCAGCAACGGAAATTTTCTACGAAACGCGGGGGATTTCAATGCCATCTTATTAGTCCGGGCTTCCTGCGTGCCATCTGCCCGCGGTTTGGGCCGCACGCCTCTCGATGGTCTGAAAAAGATGCGTGATAATAAAGCATGCCCCGCTTGACGGCTAGCGCCGTCGGAGACCCTTGTAATGCCCGAGCAAGATCTACGTTTACAACAGCTGGAAGTCTGGCTGGATGAGCAGTTGCCGATCCTCTTCAACGCTCAGGACTGGGGCCCCGTACCCCCGGCCACATTGACCGCGGCCAGCAGCGACGCGAGTTTCAGGCGTTACTTCCGGTGGGAGGGCGGTGCCCATACGTTCGTCGTAATGGACGCGCCACCCCCCCAGGAAAACTGCAAACCTTTCGTCGATATCGCTCATTTACTGGCGAAATCAGGAATAAATGTGCCAAAAATTTATGCAGAAGACTTGCCTCGTGGCTTTCTTTTGCTCAATGACCTGGGCAGAAAAACCTATCTGGATGTGATTGACGCTGAAAATGCCGATCAATTATTTGCCGATGCCATCGATGCGCTGCTGGCTTTCCAGCAATTGCCGCTGGACGCACCATTGCCCAGCTACGACGTGGCCTTGTTGCGTCGCGAGCTTGAATTATTCCCGGAATGGTATGTGCGCCGTCACCTGGGGATCGACTTCGACGCTGAGCAACAAGCCCTCTGGCAACGCGTCAGCGAAAAATTGATCGACAGTGCCCTGGCGCAGCCCAAGGTGCTGGTGCATCGCGACTATATGCCGCGCAACCTGATGATCAGTGAGCCGAACCCCGGCGTACTGGATTTTCAAGATGCAGTCTACGGCCCGGTGACTTATGACATTACCTGCCTGTTCAAGGACGCCTTCCTCAGTTGGCCCCAGGCGCGTGTGCGTGAATGGCAACACGGCTACTGGCAGCGCGCCGGGCAGTTGGGGATCCCGGTGCAGGACGACTTCGAAGACTTTCTGCGCGCCAGCGACCTGATGGGCGTGCAGCGTCATCTCAAGGTCATCGGTATTTTTTCGCGTATTTGCCACCGTGACGGCAAACCGCGCTACCTGGCCGACGTGCCGCGTTTCTTTGCTTATATAGACGCGGTGCTCGCCGACCGACCCGAGTTGAGCGACCTGGGCGAACTGCTCGCCAGCCTGCGCCAGCCCGCCGAGGCCATTGTATGAAGGCGATGATCCTTGCGGCGGGCAAGGGCGAGCGCATGCGTCCGCTCACCCTGCATACGCCCAAGCCGCTGGTGCAAGCCGGCGGCAAGCGGTTGATCGAGTATCACCTTGAAGCTTTGGCGAAGGCCGGCTTTACCGAGATCGTGATCAACCATGCCTGGCTTGGCCAGCAGATTGAAAACTACTTGGGTGACGGCGCCCAGTTCGGGCTGCGCATCCGCTACTCGCCGGAGGGGGAGCCGCTGGAAACGGGGGGCGGGATATTCCAGGCGTTGCCGCTGCTGGGGGATGACCCCTTCCTGGTGGTCAATGGCGATATCTGGACTGACTACGATTTTACCCGCCTCGGGCAGCCGATCCAGGGCCTGGCGCACTTGGTGATGGTCGACAACCCTGAGCACCACCCGTCAGGCGGGGATTTCTACCTGGATAAAGGTCTGCTTCATGATGCCGCGCCCGGTGCCGATAACCTGACCTTCAGTGGCATTTCAGTGCTCGACCCCAAATTGTTCGCGGGTTGCAGCGCCGGTGCCTTCAAGTTGGCGCCGCTGTTGCGTGCGGCCATGGCTAAAGGTCTGGTAACGGGGGAGCACATGACGGGACGCTGGGTGGATGTCGGGACGCTGAAGCGTCTGGCGCAAGTCGAAACCTTGCTGACAGCGGAGCAGTAGGATGTTGTGGCCAGGGACGCTGATCGGCGCCGGGGCTGGCTTTGCCATTGCCAGTATTCCGGGGGCCTTGTTGGGTGCATTGCTGGGGCAGGCGCTGGATCGTCGCCTGCAACTGCACAGTTGGGCGCAGTTGCGCGAACGCCTGGGCGGGCGCTCGGCGTTGCGCAACGACGAACTGTTGTTTGTGCTGTTGGGGCGGTTGGCCAAGAGTAACGGCCGGGTTGTGGATGGGCATATCCAGCAGGCGCGTCAGGAGATGCGCGCCTTGGATATGTCCGAGCCGGCCCAGCGTCGCGCTATCAGCGCCTTCAACCGGGGCAAGTCTGGCAGCGACCGTGTGCGCAGCTACCTGCGTGTGCTCAAGGCGCAACCCCATGCGGCGGAAGGCGTGCTACGTGCCTGTTGGCGCATGGCCTGGGCGGACGGGCGGGCGGATGACGCCGAGCGCGACCTGATCGATCTGTGGGGCAAATGGCTGGGCTGGACGCCGCAACAACTCCAGGCACTGGCAACCGATTACGCGCCGCAGCGCAAGCCGCTGGCCAATCGTGGTGGAGCCTATCAGGAGGCGTTGCGGGTTCTGGGTGTGACGGCGACCACTGAGCCCTCGGTGATCAAACGCGCCTACCGTCGCCTCCTCAGCCGCCACCACCCGGACAAGATCGCCGGCACGGGCGCCAGCCCTGCACAAGTGCGTGAAGCCACCGAACGCACCCGGGAGCTGCATAACGCTTACGCGTTGATTCGCGAGCGTCGGGATTTTCGCTGAGGCTGTCGGCCTGAGAGGCCCCTCCCACATTGTTTCTGCAACAGGTTCGAAGACATGATCAGTCTGCGCCGCCCTGCGGGCTGAGCCATCCGCGAACCCGCCGATACAACTGTTCCTGCTCTGCTGCGCTATTGCCGGGCAACGCCGTGAGCGATACCTGCTTGTAACCGTCATTCTTCGAGCGCTTGGCCGCCTGGATACGCTCCTGCGCGTTTTTGCGTTCCTGGGGTGTGTCTTGATAAAACACATCCGCCGTGGGCACCTTCAAGCTCGGCGCCAGTTGTTGCAGGTCCGGTTGGCGAGCCGCCGGCGTCTTCCCGGCCACCATGATCAGCTTCTGCACCTGGGATGGCTGTTTCTCGCTCAGGTAACGTGCGGCCCACCAGGCACCGGTGCCGTGGCCGAGCAGCACCACACTGCGGGCGCTTTGGGTCTGGGCGAAGGCGACGGCGGCGTCGATGCGGTCGAAGATGCGCTTGGCGTCGGTCTTGTCCTGTTCATCCGCATCCGGCACCACCGCCGGATCAGTACCTTCGGCCTCGGCGCTGGCGGCCTGTTCGACAGGTTTGGCAGCCGTGCTGCCGTCCTTGCTGCTGGTGTCGACCGCAGCTTTTGGCGGTTCGATGACCCGTGGCGGCAAGGTGTCTACATTTACGTCCGGCAGTGACAGGCTCAAGGTGCCCCAGGCCGCATCCGGTAACTTGCGCCGCAAGGGGGCGATTGCTTGCGGCCAGTCGGCGTTCTCCCCGGCGCCCGGTACGATAATCACCACACCTTCGGCCTCTGCGCCGTTGGCGGGTTTCCAAAGGGCCAGGAACGAATCGCTACCGGCTTGCAGCTGTTGTTGTTCCGGTTGCGGAATCTGGCGCTCCAGAGCGCTGGCTTGCGACTGGCTGCGCTCGGGCAGAGGTTGGCGCTCAGCAGGTTTTTCGGCAGCGGGCGCGGGCGCGTCGGCGGCGTGAGCAGGCAGGGCGCTGGCACATAGTAGCGACAGGCACAACGTTGGCAGTGCCGAACGGTGGAGAAAAAGCATCGTTAATTTCCGGCCATAAGTGATGTGAGCAGCCTAATGGGTTGGTCAGTATTTGTCAGTGATGTGGGGCGTGGTTTTCTGCCAGCAGGTTATCGGCGATGACCATTCAACCAGTGAATGGCAGACAACACGCGATGGGCAGCTATTCTTGTGCCAGCCCATCATTCATAAGAGGCCGCGCACATGAGTACTTCCTCATTCAAGATCGCCCATAAACTGCTGACCGGCGCGGGCGCCATCGAGCAATTGGCCGCGGAACTGACCCGGCTGGATGTGGATAACCCGCTGATCGTCACCGATGCGGCCCTGGTCAAGTCTGGCACTGTGGCCCTGGCCCTCGAACAGCTGGGCGATCGTGCTTACGAAATCTTCGATCGCGTACTGCCCGACCCGGAAATCGCCATCGTTGAAGACTGCATGCGTGCGTACCGCGAAGGCGGGCATGACGGCCTCATTGGTGTGGGCGGCGGCAGTGCCATCGATATCGCCAAGAGCGTGGCGGCGTATGCCGGCTACCACGGTGCGCTGGCGGATTTGTTCGGGGTCGACCAGGTGCCGCGCAAGGGCCCGCCGCTGATCGCCATCCCGACCACGGCGGGCACCGGTTCGGAGGTGACCAATGTGGCGATCCTCTCCGACAAGGCCGCACAGCTGAAAAAAGGCATCGTCAGCGACTACCTGCTGCCGGATGTCGCGCTGATCAGCCCGCAAATGACTCTGACCTGCCCGCGCAGTGTCACCGCGGCCAGTGGTGTGGACGCCTTGGTGCATGCCATTGAGTCCTATCTGTCACTGAACGCCTCGCCGATCACCGACGCCCTGGCCATCGGCGCCATCAAGCTGATTGCCAACGCGCTGCCCAAGGCTTACGCCAACCCGGCCAACCTGCAGGCCCGTGATGACATGGCTACTGCCAGCCTCATGGCCGGCATGGCATTCGGGAATGCCGGAGTCGGTGCCGTGCATGCGCTGGCTTACCCGTTGGGCGGGCGTTTCAATATTGCCCATGGTGTGAGCAATGCGCTGTTGCTGCCGTACGTCATGCATTGGAACAAGTTGGCCTGCGTCGAACGTATGCAGGATATTGCCCAAGCCATGGGCGTGAATGTGACGGGCTTGAGTGTCAGCGAGGCTGCCGACCGCGCGGTGGAGGCTATGACGCGACTGTGCGCCGCTGTCGAGATTCCCGCAGGGCTGCGCAGTTTCGGGGTGCCCGAGGACGCCATTGCCTCCATGGCCACGGAAGCTGCGGGTATCGAGCGCCTGATGCGCAATAACCCGCGTCAGCTCAGTGCGGCCGATATCGAGAAAATCTACCGGGCGGCTTACTAACCGTTGAGTTAGGTCACGGTGCGCGCAGCAAAGCATGAGGTATACAATGCGCGCCATCGTGATTTAGCTCAAAAAAGGTGCGTCATGCAGCCCTTCGTCATTGCTCCATCGATTCTCTCCGCCGACTTCGCCCGCCTGGGTGAGGAAGTGGACAAGGTGTTGGCCGCGGGTGCCGACTTCGTGCACTTCGATGTCATGGACAACCACTACGTACCCAACCTGACCATAGGCCCGATGGTCTGCGCAGCGCTGCGCAAATACGGCATCACCGCGCCGATCGACGCCCACCTGATGGTCAGCCCCGTGGACCGCATCATCGGTGACTTCATCGAGGCCGGTGCGACCTACATTACCTTCCACCCGGAAGCCACGCTGCACGTCGACCGCACCCTGCAACTGATCCGCGAAGGCGGCTGCAAGGCGGGCCTGGTGTTCAACCCGGCCACTCCGCTGAACGTACTTGAGTACGTGATGGACAAGGTCGACATGGTGCTGCTGATGAGCGTCAACCCAGGTTTCGGCGGGCAGAAATTCATCCCGGGCACCCTGAACAAGCTGCGTGAAGCGCGAGCGCTGATCGACGCCTCAGGGCGCGATATCCGCCTGGAGATCGACGGCGGGGTCAACGTCAACAATATTCGTGAAATCGCTGCCGCCGGCGCCGATACCTTCGTGGCAGGCTCGGCGATCTTCAACGCACCGGACTACCAGGCCGTCATCGACGCGATGCGTGCCGAACTGGCGCTGACGCGTCCATGAGCGGCTTCGAGCAGCTGTTCCCCGGCAAGCTGCCACGGCTGGTGATGTTCGATCTGGACGGTACGCTGATCGACTCGGTGCCTGACCTGGCAGCGGCGGTGGACCAGATGCTGCTCAAACTGGGGCGCAAGCCGGCGGGGATCGAGTCGGTGCGCGAGTGGGTCGGCAACGGCGCGCCGATGCTGGTGCGCCGGGCCCTGGCCAACAATATCGACGCTTCGGGTGTCGATGAGGTGGAAGCCGAGCACGCTCTGGAACTGTTCAATGTCGCGTACGAAAACGGCCACGAACTCACCGTGGTCTACCCCGGCGTGCGTGACACTCTCAAATGGCTGAGCAAGCAGGGCGTGGAAATGGCCTTGATCACCAACAAGCCGGAGCGCTTTGTCGCGCCGCTGTTGGACCAGATGAAAATCGGCCGTTATTTTCGCTGGATCATCGGTGGCGATACCTTGCCGCAGAAGAAGCCTGACCCGGCCGCACTGTTCTTTGTGATGAAAATGGCGAATATCCCGGCGTCCCAGTCATTGTTTGTCGGCGATTCGCGCAGTGATGTACTGGCGGCAAAAGCTGCAGGCGTGCAATGCGTAGCCTTGAGCTACGGCTACAACCACGGGCGCCCGATTGCCGAAGAGTCGCCGGCGCTGGTGATTGATGATCTGCGCCTGCTAATCCCCGGTTGCCTGGGAGCGGGCGCTGAGATAACGTTGCCCGACATTGATCCGTCCCCTTCTGGAAACGCCATCGTGGTGGTCACTCGCAAACTCTGGATGAAAGTCATCAAGGCCCTGGCCCGCTGGCGTTGGCGCGCCTGACTGATTCTCGCCGCGCTGCGGCACGTTTGCCTACCTGACCGTTTGACCCTCAAGCCACGAGGCTCCCCCATGATCCGTGAAGAATTCCTGCGTTTGGCCGCTGCCGGCTATAACCGTATTCCCCTGGCCTGCGAAACCCTGGCCGACTTCGACACGCCGTTGTCGATTTATCTGAAGCTTGCCGATGCGCCCAACTCTTACCTGCTCGAATCGGTACAGGGCGGCGAGAAATGGGGCCGTTACTCGATCATCGGCCTGCCATGCCGCACGGTGCTGCGCGTGCACGACCATCATGTCAGCATCACCCACGATGGCGTAGAGATCGAAAGCCATGACGTTGAAGACCCGCTGGCCTTCGTCGAAGCGTTCAAGGCGCGCTACAACGTACCGACCATTGCCGGCCTGCCGCGTTTCAACGGTGGCCTGGTGGGGTATTTCGGCTATGACTGCGTGCGCTATGTCGAAAAGCGTCTTGGGAAATGTCCGAACCCAGACCCATTGGGTGTGCCGGACATATTGCTGATGGTCTCCGACGCAGTAGTGGTGTTCGACAACCTTGCCGGCAAGATGCATGCGATTGTCCTTGCCGACCCTGCTCAAGCGGATGCCTTCGAGCAAGGCCAGGCCAGTCTGCAGGCGCTGCTGGAAAAACTCCGCCAGCCGATCACCCCGCGTCGCGGCCTTGACCTGAGCCGCCCACCTGCGGCCGACCCGGTGTTTCGCTCCAGCTTTACGCAGGATGACTACGAGCGCGCAGTCGATACCATCAAGCAATACATCCTCGCCGGTGACTGCATGCAAGTGGTGCCGTCACAACGCATGTCCATCGACTTCAAGGCCGCGCCGATCGACCTGTACCGTGCGCTGCGGTGCTTCAACCCGACGCCGTATATGTACTTCTTCAACTTTGGCGACTTCCACGTGGTGGGCAGCTCGCCGGAAGTGCTGGTGCGCGTCGAAGATAACCTGATCACCGTACGCCCGATTGCCGGCACACGCCCACGTGGCGCAACCGAAGAGGCAGACCTGGCGCTGGAAGAAGACCTGCTCAGCGATGACAAGGAAATCGCCGAGCACCTGATGCTGATCGACCTGGGGCGCAATGACACCGGGCGTGTTTCAGAAATCGGTTCGGTGAAGTTGACCGAGAAGATGGTCATCGAGCGCTACTCCAACGTGATGCACATCGTGTCCAACGTGACTGGCGAACTGAAGGCCGGGCTGACGGCGATGGATGCACTGCGCGCGATTTTGCCGGCGGGCACCTTGTCGGGCGCACCGAAAATCCGTGCGATGGAAATCATCGACGAACTGGAGCCGGTCAAGCGTGGCGTGTATGGCGGTGCCGTCGGTTACTTCGCCTGGAACGGCAATATGGACACTGCGATCGCGATCCGCACCGCGGTGATCAAGGATGGCGAACTGCATGTACAGGCCGGTGGCGGGATTGTGGCGGACTCGGTGCCGGCCCTTGAGTGGGAAGAAACCTTGAACAAGCGCCGGGCGATGTTTCGTGCTGTGGCGCTGGCAGAGCAAACCCCACAAGACTAAAGCTGGAATAAAAAGTGTGGGAGCGGGCTTGCCCGCGATGGCGGTGTATCAGTCGAGATATTCAGTGACTGATCCACCGCCATCGCAGGCAAGCCAGCTCCCACATTTGTTTTGCGTGGTATTTAGAAATCCAGACTCACCCCCACATTGACCCCTTGCTGGGTCAGGTTGTCATCCTTCCTCACGTTATATGCCGCCCGCAACGCCAGCTCCTGAGTCAGTTTGTGGCTGACCCCAAGGCTCAAACGGTCAGAGTTGCTGCGAGGCGTGTAGCCGTCCAGCTTGAAGTCGATCCCCTGAACACTGTTGAGCGAAATGTTCACCTTCTGGGTGTCATTTTCGAACTCATGCTCGTGGGCCACTTCGCCAAATACCTGGGTTTGCGGGGTGATGCGGTAGCTACCTTGCAGGCCGACGCCCAGGCGCCTGGAGTCGCGTTGTTGGTCATCAAAGGTCAGTGCGGTGGAGCGACTGTTTTTCTCCGAGTAGCCATTCACTTCGACGCGTGCGTAATCGGCGCTGACGAAGGGTGACAGGTGCCAATCGCTACCCGGTGCAGCAAGGTCGTAACCCAAGCGAGCGCTCAAGGCCCAGAGCCAACCGTCGGTGTCGCCTTTCTCGGACGCTTCGTTGACGCCCAGGGCGAACTTGCGTTTGAGGCTGTCGAAGTCCAGCTTGCCACCCGTTAACGCGGCGTCGGCCCACCATTGATTGTGCTGATATTGCGCGAATGCCGTGCCCATGTAGCTGTTGAGCTTGTAGTCCGAGTCGCTGGCCCCGGCTTCGAGTGTCTGCCGGTACAGGCCGGCTGCAACGCCCACACGCCAATTGTCATCAAGCCGGTAGCTGCCACCGATATTCAGGTTATAGCCGCTGCCGTCACCACTGGCTGAACTGCTCTGATCATCGAAGTCCAGGCGCTGACCGCCGCCGGCCACGATTGCGCGCCATTGGCCGACGGCTTGCCAGTGGCCGTTGTCTGCTTGCCATTGGTTGCGTAGTTCGTCCTGATGGGCGCGCAACGTGCCTTGGGCCATTTCCGGCAGCAAGGTCAGCTCCCAGGGCGCTGCGAGCAGCGAGTAAGCATAGTCGGCGATCAGCTGTTGCCCGGCTACGGTGGGGTGGACCGAGTCGTTATAGACCAGCTTGGTCGGGTCCGGGTTGGTACCGCCGATGCCATAGACCGGGTTGGCGGTGCAGCTGTTGCCGCTGAAGCAGGTGGCGGTCAGGTTTTGCCCGGTTGCGAGGCCGAAGCGCGCAGGATCGGCGAAGGCTTCGTTCAATAGCAGCGGGATGTTCAGTGGAATAACCTGGGCATCGATTTGCGACAGGCGCTGTACCAGCGATTGGTTGAAAATATTGCTCAGGGCAGAGGTCGCGGCCTGCTGTGGGGTGCCGTTGATGGCGGGCGTCAGCCCCAGGTCGGGCAGCATCCACACCATGATGTAACGCGCACCGGCTTGCTGCAGCACTTGGGCGCTGTCGGCCAGTCTCCCACCTGCGGCGACTGCTTGCGCGGGGCTGAGCACGCGGCCTTGAAGGAAGTCATTGCCACCACCGGAGAGGAAGTAGAGCGCGTTCGGGTCGGCTCGTCCGCCGTTAGCCGGTAGATAGCCCTGGCGACTGCGCAACACTGTACCACCGCCAGGATTTCCGGGTGGGATCGCGGCGTTGGAGACCGAGGTAATAGAGTCCAGGATGTTATCGGTGCGGTAGCCACCGACCGCCCAGTTGCTTCCATCTGGCAAGCCTTGGGCCGCCCGAACCGGTGAGGTGGAGGCATTCAAGTCGTTGGGGGCCACACCCAGTTTGGTGCCCAACAGGGTTGATGAAACCAGGCCGTACTCACCCTGGAAGTTTGGACCTGTCCGGTTGGTAAAACGTAGTGTCGAGCCATTCGAACCATCGGGGAACTGGCCTGCATCGGCCAGGCTGTCGCCGAAAACCACCATGGCTGAATAAGGTGACGGGGCGGCAAAGGCTTGGGTGCAGGCCAGTGCCAAGAGGCAGCCGGCAAGGGGTGTGAAAAACGCTGGTTTGAGCATGAGAATTCCATTTGGTTGTTTTTATGCAGGAAACGAAACACTAGCAAAACTTCCGGCATTTTCTTTAGAGATATGCGGAATGCGTCTACGCAGGCCCCCGTATTTGCTGCTCCATATTGCACCGCTGGCGAGGCTACGTTACTGTGCCTGAACGTATGAATGAGACCCTCCCCGTGTTGATCATCAGCAAACTCTTGATGCGAGTAGTCAAGGCACACGCCCGTTGGCGTTGGCGCGCCTGACATTTTTCTCTGCCGGCCTGGCCGGACCTGTACCGATCTGCCTTCTTCACCCTGTGTCTGACGCCCCTTGCCGGCCAACCCCGGCAACCGGAACGTGCGTTTGGCAGCGGGTTACCCTTCTGGAAGGCGGTCATTTGAAATCAGTGAATTCAAGAGGTTTGAACCCACATGTTGCTGATGATTGATAACTACGATTCCTTTACCTACAACGTTGTGCAGTACCTGGGCGAGCTGGGTGCGGATGTCAAGGTGGTGCGCAATGATGAGCTGACCGTTGCGCAAATCGCCGCCCTGAACCCTGAGCGCATTGTGGTTTCGCCTGGCCCTTGCACGCCGACCGAGGCGGGTATCTCGCTGGAAGCCATCCAGTATTTCGCCGGCAAGCTGCCGATCCTGGGCGTGTGCCTGGGTCACCAGTCCATTGGTCAGGCGTTTGGCGGCGATGTGGTGCGTGCGCGTCAGGTGATGCATGGCAAGACCAGCCCGGTGTTTCATAAGGACCTTGGTGTATTCCAAGGCCTGAACATGCCGGTGACGGTGACCCGTTACCACTCGCTGGTGGTCAAGCGTGACACCTTGCCTGAATGCCTGGAGCTGACCGCCTGGACCCAGTTGGAAGACGGTTCGGTCGACGAGATCATGGGCCTGCGTCACAAGACACTGAACATCGAAGGGGTGCAGTTTCACCCTGAATCAATCCTGACCGAGCAGGGCTACGAGCTGTTCGCCAACTTTCTCAAGCAGAGCGGCGGCACGCGCTAAGGACTTTTCATGGATATCAAGACTGCCCTGAGCCGTATCGTCGGCCATCTGGACCTGAGCACCGCTGAAATGAGCGATGTGATGCGCGAAATCATGACCGGTCAATGCACCGACGCGCAGATCGGCGCCTTTATGATGGCAATGCGCATGAAGAGCGAGAGCATCGACGAAATCGTCGGCGCGGTCTCGGTGATGCGCGAGCTGGCGGACAAGGTTGAGCTCAAGACCCTCGACGGCGTCGTCGATGTGGTCGGCACCGGCGGTGACGGTGCGAATATTTTCAACGTATCGACAGCGTCATCCTTCGTGGTGGCCGCCGCTGGTTGCACCGTTGCCAAGCACGGTAACCGCGCGGTGTCCGGCAAGAGCGGCAGTGCCGACTTGCTGGAAGCGGCCGGCATCTATCTGAACCTCACGCCTGTGCAAGTCGCGCGCTGTATCGACAGCGTTGGCATCGGCTTCATGTTTGCCCAATCTCATCACGGCGCCATGAAACACGCGGCCGGCCCGCGCAAGGACCTTGGCCTGCGTACCCTGTTCAACATGCTTGGCCCGCTTACGAATCCGGCCGGTGTGAAGCATCAGGTGGTGGGAGTGTTCAGCCAGGCGTTGTGCCGGCCGCTGGCCGAAGTCTTGCAGCGCTTGGGCAGCAAGCATGTGCTGGTAGTGCATTCCAAAGACGGCCTGGACGAGTTCAGCCTGGCGGCGCCGACCTTTGTTGCAGAGCTGAAAAACGACGAGGTCATCGAATACTGGGTCGAGCCTGAAGACTTGGGCATGAAAAGCCAGAGTTTGCACGGTCTGGCAGTGGAGAGCCCGGCAGCTTCGCTGGAACTGATTCGCGATGCCCTGGGGCGTCGCAAAACCGAAAACGGTCAGAAAGCTGCGGAAATGATCGTTCTGAATGCTGGCGCGGCACTTTACGCAGCCGACCATGCCTATAGTCTTAAGGAAGGTGTCGCGTTGGCCCACGATGCGCTGCACACCGGTCTGGCTCGAGAGAAGCTCGAAGAGCTGGGTGCATTCACTGCCGTATTCAAGATGGAGAATGAGGGATGAGTGTGCCAACCGTTCTGGAAAAGATCCTGGCCCGCAAGGCCGAGGAAGTGGCCGAACGCCGCGCCCGTGTGAGCCTGGCTGAGCTTGAGGCGCAGGCTAAAACTGCTGATGCGCCGCGTGGCTTTGCCAATGCTCTGATCGCCCAGGCCAAGCTCAAGCAACCGGCAGTGATCGCCGAGGTCAAGAAAGCCTCGCCGAGCAAAGGCGTGATCCGCGAAAACTTCGTACCAGCTGAAATCGCCGTCAGCTATGAGAAGGGCGGGGCGACTTGTCTGTCTGTGTTGACCGATATCGACTACTTCCAGGGTTGCGACCTATTCCTGCAACAAGCTCGCGCGGCGTGCAAGTTGCCGGTGATCCGCAAGGATTTCATGGTTGACCCGTACCAGATCGTCGAAGCCCGTGCTCTGGGCGCCGACTGCGTATTGCTGATCGTCTCGGCGCTGGATGACGTGAAGATGGCGGAGTTGGCGGCCGTGGCCAAAAGTGTCGGCCTGGATGTGTTGGTTGAGGTGCATGACGGCGATGAGCTGGAGCGCGCATTGAAAACCCTCGACACCCCGCTGGTGGGGGTCAACAACCGTAACCTGCATACCTTTGAAGTCAGCCTGGAAAATACCCTGGATTTGTTGCCGCGTATTCCTCGCGACCGCCTGGTGATTACCGAGAGTGGCATCGTCAACCGTGCCGATGTGGAACTGATGGAAATCAGCGGCGTTTACTCATTCCTGGTGGGCGAGACATTTATGCGCGCCGAGAACCCGGGAGCAGAACTGCAGCGCCTGTTCTTTCCGGAGCGCGGTACGACGATCAGCAGTTCGACATTGGATTGATGTGAAATACGCTCGAAACTGTGGGAGCTGGCTTGCCTGCGATAGCGGCGGGTCAGCCAACCTCTGTGTAGCTGACACACCGCTATCGCAGGCAAGCCAGCTCCCATATTGGGTTTTGTGTTTATTCAGATAGGTAAGTGTTCGATGCTCCAGCCCGTGATCATGACTGTCGAAGCAGGCCTTGCCGCCGAGCAAGCCCTATTGGCAGCCGTTTGCGAGCATGAGCAGGAATTCGGGCTGCTGTTCTGGCAGCCCAGCGACCAAGCGCTGGTCATGCCGCGCCGTTTGAGCCGGCTGCCTGCCTTCGCGGCGGCGAGCCAAGTCTCGGCCGGTGCGGGTTGGCCGGTATTGCTGCGTGAAACCGGCGGTGAGCCTGTGCCGCAGTCCGGCGCCACGGTCAATATCGCCCTGGTCTATGCCCCGCCCCGTAGCGAAGGCGACCAAGGGCGCATCGAGACGGGTTATCAGCGCTTGTGCCAACCGATCTGTGATCTATTGATTGAATTGGGCGGCGATGCATCTGTCGGCGAAATTGACGGTGCCTTTTGCGACGGTCGTTACAACGTCAATCTCAATGGTCGCAAAATGGTGGGCACGGCCCAGCGTTGGCGACAAAGCGGTGGCCGCCCGGTCGGGTTGGTGCATGGGGCGATGTTGCTGGAGAATGATCGTGAGGAGTTGATTGCGGCGGTCAACCGCTTCAATCAAGCCTGTGGCTTGGAGCAGCGGGTTCGCGCCGAGAGCCATATCGCGCTGCACGAAGCCTTTCCGGCACCGGATGCGATCACTCGGCTCGATACCTTGTACCGTCAGATGCTGGCCAGCTTCCTGCCGGTTTAACGGGTGCCGAATACCACCATCGTCTTGCCTTTGACGTGTACCAGGTTGCGCTCTTCCAAGTCCTTGAGCACGCGGCCGACCATCTCCCTCGAACAGCCGACAATGCGCCCGATCTCCTGGCGGGTGATCTTGATTTGCATGCCGTCGGGATGGGTCATGGCATCGGGTTGCTTGCACAACTCCAACAGGCAACGCGCCACACGACCGGTCACATCGAAGAACGCCAGGTCGCCGACTTTGCGCGTAGTGTCGCGCAGGCGCTGGGCGATCTGGCCGCTCAGGGCGTACAAGATATCCGGATCTTGCTGGGCCAATTCGCGAAATTTCGCATAGCTGATCTCGGCCACTTCGCACTCGACTTTGGTTCGGACCCAGGCGCTACGCTCCTGTTCTTTGCCTGCTTGTTCAAACAACCCCAGCTCTCCGAAGAAATCGCCGGTGTTGAGGTAGGCAATGATCATTTCGCGACCGTCTTCATCTTCGATCAGGATGGTGACTGAGCCCTTGATAATGAAGAACAGGGTTTCCGAGCGCTCGCCGGCGCAGATGATGTTGTGCTTGGCCGGATGACGCCGACGCTGACAATGCATCAACAGCTTGTCGAGGTTCTTGATCTTGGGTGTGGGAGTAAGAGCAACCATGGTTGTATCCCGAAAAGACTGCACGGTGTAAGTGGCGTTGTTTTTATCCAGCTGCATCGGCATTGATGCCGGCTGTAAGAATCATGGCAATGCGCCATTGATTTGGCGCCAGCTTACCAGACACATTCTGCCTCGATTAGCCAATTTACCGGCAAACGCAGTCATTTATCGATTTTATCCGGGGCGCTGCTGTTTCAAGGGCCTGTGCTAAGCTGGCGACCCTTTTTTAGCAGTGGAGTCTGGGCGATGAAGGCACGCATCCAATGGGCGGGCGAAGCCATGTTCCTCGGTGAGTCGGGCAGTGGCCATGTGGTGGTCATGGACGGTCCGCCGGAAGCCGGTGGCCGTAACCTGGGTGTACGCCCGATGGAAATGTTGCTGCTGGGTGTTGGCGGTTGCAGCAATTTTGATGTGGTCAGCATCTTGAAGAAGTCCCGCCAGGCAGTGGAAAGCTGCGAAGCCTTCCTGGAAGCCGAGCGCGCCACTGAAGACCCCAAGGTATTTACCAAGATCCATATGCATTTCGTGGTCAAGGGCCGGGCGTTGAAGGAAGCCCAGGTCAAGCGTGCCATCGAGCTGTCGGCCGAGAAGTATTGCTCGGCGTCGATCATGCTGGGGGCCGCGGGTGTGGCCATCACTCACGATTATGAAATCATCGAGTTGGGCTGATTGCGGCAATTGGCAAAAAAAAGGGCGCTTCGAGCGCCCTTTTTTGGGTTTAGATCCTGTAGGTGCTTTTGGTCATGACCTTGGCTAAAACGCTCATGCCGAAGCGCACCGGTGCTGGAAAGCGGAAACCGCCTGCGTCCAGCGCGCTATCTGCATGGTGTTCTTCATCGATGCGCATCTGCTCAAGGATGGCGCGGGATTTTTCATCTTCGGCCGGCAGTTGCTCAAGATGCTCATCCAGATGCTTGCACACCTGATGTTCTGTCGCGGCGACAAATCCGAGGCTGACTTTGTCGCTGATCAAACCAGCGGCGGCGCCGATACCAAATGACAAACCGTAAAACAGCGGGTTCAGCACGCTGGGGTGGCTGCCCAATTGGCGGATACGTTGTTCGCACCAGGCCAGGTGGTCGATCTCTTCCTCGGCCGCATGCTCCATCGCTGCACGTACCTGCGGCAATTTGGCAGTCAACGCCTGGCCTTGATACAGCGCCTGGGCACACACTTCGCCGGTGTGGTTGATGCGCATCAGGCCGGCGACATGGCGGGTGTCCGTTTCGCTCATCTGGGCATCGGGCTGTACGATGGCCGGTGACGGGCGGTACGGTTGGCCACTGAATGGCAACAGCGTGCGCATGGCCATATCGGCTTGCAGCAGCAGACGGTCAATCGGCGAGTAGTGACGTTGGGTAGTCATGCTGACCTCCGGGAAGAATCTCGGCGGCCAGTTTACCGCAAGAGAGGACGAAGCGTTTGCGCTGAGTCAATTTGACCCTGGGCACTCAACCCGGCGGCCAGTTCATCTGACGTTGACCCAGCACGTGCATATGGATGTGGTAGACAGTCTGCCCACCGTCTTCATTGCAGTTCATCACCACACGAAAGCCTTTTTCGCAGCCCTGTTCCACGGCCAGGCGCTGGGCGGTGAACAAAATATGGCCGGCCAGGGCTTTGTCTTCCTCGGTCAAGTCATTGAGGGTACGAATCGGCTTTTTCGGAATAACCAGAAAATGCACCGGCGCCTGTGGGGCGATATCGTGGAAGGCGAGGACTTGATCATCTTCATAGATAATCCTGGCGGGTATTTCTCGGTTGATGATCTTGGTGAACAGAGTATCCACAGCTGTTTCTCCAGGGTGAAAGTCTAGGTAAGTGTAATCAGGCGGTTAGCGTGGGCAATAGGCTTTATTGATGGCGCCGGCAATCTTGCGGGTCAGCCAGCGTGGACTGAAACGTGGGCTGAATGCCAGCCAGCGGTTGCGGCGCCCGGGAATGATGATGGCTTTGTTCTTTTCCAGCGCGCGTACGGTGTAGAGCGCGACTTCCTCCGGGCTCATTAGCTGCTGGCTGCGGTCGAGTTTTGCGGTGTCCATCTGCGCAGTGCCGAAGAACGCGGTGCGCGTAGGGCCGGGGCACAGCACTGAAACCTTGATGCCGCAGGTCTTCAGTTCTTCGCGCAAGCCCTCAGAGAAGTGCAATACATAAGCTTTGCTGGCGTAGTAGCTGCTCATCCACGGGCCTGGCTGAAAGGCGGCGATCGAAGCGACATTGAGTATCTGCCCGCCGCCTTGCAGCGCCATGGAGTTGCCGAGGGCATGGCACATACGGGTTAGCGCCAGGATGTTGACTTCGATCAGGTCTTGCTCGGTCATCCAGTCCTGGGCCAAAAATGGCCCGCTGGTGCCGATGCCTGCGCAGTTGACCAGCAGGTCGATCTGCCGCTCGCCTTCTTCGAGTTCCAGCAAAAAACCGGACAAACGCAGCGGCTCGCCCAAGTCGCAGGCACGAAACAACACCTCGACACCGAAGCGTTGGGTCAGTTCGATGGCAATGCTTTCCAACTGATCACGTTGACGGGCCACGAGAATCAGGCTGCGGCCGCGTCGAGCCAGCGCTTCGGCCAAAGCCAGGCCGATGCCGCTGGAGGCGCCGGTGATCAGAGCGTAACGGGTCATGCCTTTCTCCATCGCAACGTCGCCTGCCTGTGACAGTGGCGTCACAGGCAGGCGGGCGTTTCTTCACTGTTGCGTAGAGTCTACAGGTTCGGCTGCGTCGTCAGCACTTTGCTCTGCGGCCTCATCAGTGATGACGCTTTGATCGGCGCCTTCATCGGAGGTCATTGAGCTGCTTTCGTAGCTGCTGTCCATGTTGGCTTCAAGTTGATCCAGGTAGCCGTTCATGCCCAGGGTCAGGCCGATGATGAGCATCAATGGAATAAACGCCAGCCACAGCGAGGCCAGGATTTTCACCGCAGTAGAATTCGGTGGTGGCGGTGCGCCGTATTGGTTGGCACCCGCGTTCCCCGGCAATACCAGCAACAGGATAGGGAACACGCTATTGACCACTGGAACCAGGTTCAGCAAGTACAGCCAGCCAGACCAGCCCATATCGTGCAAGCGTTGCACACCGATTTGCACGCTCACGACTACCAGAGCAACAAACAGTGCGAAACCCAGTAGCGAGCCGAGGATGATGGCTATGGTTGGCGAGGCTGTCGCCACTGCGAAGCCGACGGTACTGATGATGCCTGCGGCTACCAGCAACGCGACGGTCAGCGCCAGTGTCCAGGCCAGATAACGCAGGCGCCCGATGCGCCCGTGGATGGTGAAGACCTTGAGTGTGGCGAACTCCGGCAAGTCATCGCCAACCGCTGCGCGTGGCGGGGCATAAGGCGAAGCTTCGGAGCGGGAAAAGTCGGAGCCAGGGGAGCTCGTCTCGTGGGTTTCAGCGAGGCTGAACGCCACGGGCTGTTCGGCTTCGATGCGTGCGTCGACCCCGGCGTTTTTCAATGCCGTCAGGTAGGTTTCGGCATCGGGGCGGGAAAGATCGCGTTTGAGCGCGACCGGGCGGCCGGTAAAGAGTTTTTCGATCGCCTCGACATCGCTCTTGAACAGCTCGGCGAGGTTCAGCTTGGCGGTGGTGCTTTCGACACCCGGAAGCAAGGCTCCGTCAAACACAATCTTGAAACGGTTGTCGCTCATGCGGGCATCCTTGTCACTTAATAATCAGGGAGGGTGTGCAGGCCCGTCCAATCGGCGGGCCGTGCAGTAGGTCAGCGTGGCCAGCGCAGTTGCGCGGCATGCTCGCGTGCTTTGCGGTATTCGGCATCCAGGCGGGCGACGAGTTCATCGACGCTGGGTAAATCATCGATTTCACCGACGCCCTGGCCCGCTGACCATACAGTTTTCCACGCTTTGGCCTCATCACTCAATGGTTTGAGCTTGGAACCGAAATTGACTTCACCTTTGCCTTGCAGCGCGGCGAGGTCGAAACCGGCATTTTCCAGGCTCTGGCGCATAAAGCTCGCAGGTACGCCGGAAACTGCCGGAGTGTGCACGATGTCGGCGGCGCGCGACGTGAGCAGCATCTCTTTATAGGCATCTGGCGCGTGGCTTTCGGTAGTACCGATAAAGCGCGTGCCGAAATACGCCAAGTCGGCGCCCAGCAACTGGGCGGCGAGAATTTCGTGGCCGTGGTTGAGGCAACCGGCCAGCAGCAGGGTTTTATCAAAGAACTGGCGAATCTCGGCAATCAGAGCGAAGGGGCTCCAGGTGCCAGCGTGGCCACCGGCACCCGCGGCTACGGCAATCAGGCCATCGACGCCCGCCTCAGCGGCTTTCTCGGCATGTCGCCGGGTGGTGACGTCATGAAACACCAGGCCGCCGTAGCTGTGGACGGCATCGACCAGTTCCTTTACCGCGCCGAGGCTGGTGATGACGATGGGTACCTTGTGCTCTACGCAGATTGCCAGGTCTGCTTCCAACCGTGGGTTGCTGTTGTGCACGATCAGGTTCACAGCATAGGGAGCAGGGTTGTCCAACTGGGCCAAGCCCGCTTCGATTTCTTCCAGCCAGGCCCTGAAACCACTGCTTTCACGCTGGTTGAGCGCCGGGAAGCTGCCAACCACGCCATTACGACAGCAGGCCAGGACCAGTTGCGGATTGGAAATCAGAAACATCGGCGCCACCACGACGGGTAGGCGCAGATGTTGTTCCAGTAAAGCGGGCAGCGACATTGGAAGTTCCCCCGAGTAATTGAAACTAGAACGGTTTGACCACGACCAAAATTACGATAGCCAGCAATATCAGAACCGGTACTTCATTGAACCAGCGATAAAAGACATGGCTGCGGGTGTTTTCGCCACGGGCGAAGCGTTTTACCTGCGCTCCACACATATGGTGGTAGCCGATCAGCAGAACGACCAGGGTCAGTTTGGCGTGCATCCACGCGCCTGACTGGAAAATGCCGGGGTTGAGCGCCAGCATCCAGATACCGAAGACCAGTGTGGCAATCATCGCCGGTCCCATGATGCCGCGGTACAGTTTGCGCTCCATAACGCTGAAGCGCTCCTTGCTGACGCTGTCTTCGCTTTGGGCGTGGTAGACGAACAGGCGCGGCAGGTAGAACAGCCCGGCAAACCAGCAGACGATGCTGACGATGTGGAAGGCTTTGACCCATAGATAGAGCATTTTGGTTATTCCCAGGTTCACGGTAGCGAAGATAGTAGTGGCTCATGCGCCCGTACGTCACGTTGACGGTTGTCGCAGGACGATACGGCCCCTATTATCGACGGCTTTCCAGTGGGTTCGTTGAGGGCAGGTTTATGGTCAAGGTCGGTATCGTCGGCGGCACCGGTTACACCGGTGTCGAATTGCTGCGTCTGTTGGCTCAGCATCCGCAAGCTGAGGTGGCGGTCATCACTTCCCGATCCGAAGCTGGGCTGGCCGTGGCCGATATGTACCCGAACCTGCGAGGCCACTATGACGGCCTGGCGTTCAGCGTGCCGGACATCAAGACCCTGGGCGCGTGCGACGTGGTGTTCTTCGCCACGCCTCACGGTGTCGCCCATGCACTGGCCGGTGAGTTGCTGGCGGCCGGCACCAAGGTTATCGACTTGTCGGCCGACTTCCGCTTGCAGGACGCCGATGAGTGGGCCAAGTGGTACGGTCAGCCTCATGGAGCGCCGCAGTTGTTGGAGGAGGCGGTGTACGGCTTGCCGGAAGTCAATCGTGAGCAGATCAAGCAAGCACGCCTGATTGCGGTACCAGGTTGCTATCCGACGGCGACACAGTTGGGGTTCCTGCCATTGCTGGAAGCTGGCTTGGCGGATGCGTCGCGCCTGATCGCCGACTGCAAATCGGGCGTCAGCGGCGCTGGTCGTGGTGCGGCGGTGGGGTCTTTGTACTCCGAAACGTCGGAAAGCATGAAAGCCTATGCGGTAAAAGGCCATCGCCACTTGCCTGAAATCCGCCAGGGGTTGCGTCGCGCCGCGGGCAAGGATGTGGGGCTGACCTTTGTGCCGCACCTGACGCCAATGATCCGTGGGATTCACTCCACGCTTTATGCAACCGTCACTGATCGCTCGGTCGACTTGCAGGCGCTGTTTGAAAAGCGTTATGCCAATGAGCCGTTCGTCGACGTGATGCCGGCGGGCAGCCACCCGGAGACTCGTAGTGTGCGTGGTGCCAATGTGTGCCGTATCGCCGTGCATCGTCCGCAGGATGGCGACCTGGTTGTGGTGCTGTCGGTGATCGACAACCTGGTCAAAGGCGCGTCGGGCCAGGCGGTGCAGAACATGAACATCCTGTTCGGTCTGGATGAGAAGTTGGGCCTGGCCCACGCGGGAATGTTGCCTTAACGCAGTCTGGTGGTTACGCAAAAGGCCCGGTGATCGGGCCTTTCGTGTTTTTATGGCGGCTGCACAGATTGATATACCGTAACAATAGTTGACCGCTTTTCTAGGAGAAGCGGATAATGCCGGTCATTACGCATATGGCGGCGCTACGCCGGGAGATTATCAGCATGAGCGTTGAATCCTTCACCCCCACGGCTTTGCAATTCACCCACGGTGCTGCGCACAAGGTGAAGAGCCTGGTCGATGAAGAGGGTAATGATCGCTTGAAGCTGCGCGTATTTGTTACGGGCGGCGGTTGTTCAGGGTTTCAGTACGGTTTTACCTTCGATGAAGATGTGGCCGATGACGACACCATCGTCGAGCGCGAGGGCGTCAGCCTGGTCGTGGATCCGATGAGCTTCCAATACCTGGCTGGTGCCGAGGTGGATTATCAGGAAGGTCTGGAAGGTTCGCGTTTCGTGATCAAGAACCCTAATGCCACCACTACCTGTGGCTGCGGATCTTCGTTCTCGATCTGATCGGTAGCGGATACAGAAACGCCGCTTGGCTTTTATGGGCCAAGCGGCGTTTTGCTGTCTGAAGCCAGTTTAGGCCGGGTAGATGGCGCCGAGCACCCGTAACCCACGGGCGCCGGTTACGCTAGGGCGGTTGGCGGCGATGCCTTCCAGGCAGCAGTGCGCCAGCCAGGCGAAGGCCATGGCTTCGACCCAGTCCGGGTCTACCCCGTAAGTGGCTGTGCTACTGACGTGAGTAGAAGGCAATAGCGCGGTCAGCCGATTCATCAGCATCGTGTTGTGCGCGCCGCCGCCGCAGATGAGCAACGTCTCAGTGCTCGTCTGTGCGCTTTGCAGAGATTCGACGATGGTGAGAGCCGTCAGCTCCAGCAGAGTGGCCTGCACGTCTTCGGGCTCAAAGACGGGCAACGGGCTCAGGTGCTGTTGCAGCCAGGCCAGATTGAACACTTCGCGACCTGTGCTTTTGGGGCCTTTGGTCAAGAAGAACGGGTCGCTGAGCAATGCGTTGAGTAGTTGAGGCTGAACCTTGCCGCTAGCGGCCCATTGCCCGTCGCGGTCGAAGTGTTCACCGCGCTGGTGGTGAATCCACGCATCCAGAAGAACATTCCCGGGACCGCAGTCGAAACCCGCTACAGGCTTGCTCGCCTCGATGAGGCTGAGGTTGCTGAACCCGCCGATATTCAACACTGCGCGATTGCCAGTGTGCTCGCCAAACAGAGCTTCATGAAACGCTGGAACCAGAGGGGCTCCCTGGCCTCCGGCGGCAACATCACGGCTGCGGAAGTCGCTGACTACGCTGATCCCTGTCAGCTCGGTGAGCAGGGCAGGGTTGCCGATCTGCACCGTAAAGCTTCGAGCGGGTTCATGGCGGATCGTTTGCCCATGGCTGCCAATTGCGCGGATGTCCTGAGGCTTGAAGCGGTTTTGCTCCAGCAAGGCCCGGATGCCTTGCGCGGCGAGTGTTACCCACTGTTGCTGGGCGATTGCCGAGCGGGCGATTTCATCCGGGCCGCTGGCGCACAGGCTCAGAAGTTCAGCCCGCAAGGTGTCTGGCATCGGGATGTAGTGCGTGGCGATCAGCTTGATCGCCGCACCTTGCTCGATAAGGGCGATATCCAGTCCATCAAGGCTGGTTCCGGACATCACACCGATATAGAGCGGCATACCTTAACGCTTCGCCGAAGCCAGCAAGGTGGAGCGCTCTTGATCCATCCGTGCCATCAACGGCTGGCTCTGTTGCATGAAGCGTGCGCGTTCGGCCTTGGCGATCGGATCGGCCATTGGCAGTTTTTGACCCAGGGGGTCGACGTGTACGCCGTTGACCTGGAACTCATAATGCAAGTGCGGTCCGGTGGACAGGCCGGTGGTGCCGATGTAGCCGATCACTTGACCTTGCTTCACGTTGCCGCCGGTTTTGACGCCCTTGGCGAACCCTTGCATGTGGCCGTATAGCGTACGGTAAGTGTTGCCGTGCTGGATGATCACCGTATTGCCGTAACCACCCCGGCGCCCCGCCAGCAGTACCTTGCCGTCGCCCGCCGCCTTGATGGGTGTGCCACGCGGAGCGGCATAGTCCACACCCTTGTGTGCGCGAATTTTGTTCAGAATTGGATGCTTGCGGCCCATGGAGAAACGCGAGCTAATACGGGCGAAGTCCACGGGCGTACGGATGAAGGCCTTGCGCATGCTATTGCCGTCGGCCGTGTAATAGCTGCTATTGCCTTGTTTGTTTGTGTAGCGAACGGCTGTGTAGGTTTTGCCGCGGTTGGTGAAGCGCGCAGAAAGAATATTGCCAGTGCCCACCACTTTGCCGTTGGCCACTTTCTGTTCGTAGATCACATCGAATTCGTCGCCCTGGCGGATGTCCTGAGCGAAGTCGATGTCATAGCCAAATACGCTGGCCATGTCCATGGTCATGCTGTGGGACAAGCCGGCTCGGGCAGCCGATTGTGACAAGGAGCTGTTGATCACCCCGTGTACGTAGGCGGAACGCATAACCGGCTTGGTGGTGATGCGGTTGAAGGCGAAGCCTTTGGCACCTTTGCTCAGGCTGATGCTTTCCAGGTCGCTGAGGCTGGTGTGCAGGTTGTTCAACTGGCCGTCTGGCGTCAGTTCAAATTCAAGCTTCTGGCCGCGTTTGAGCTGGGTGAATTGCTTGGCTTGCTTATCGCTGGCCAGCACTTCATTCACAGCGGTGGCAGGCAGCCCAACCTTTTCGAACAGGGTGGATAGCGTGTCGCCTTTGCCCACGATGACTTCGCGATGCTGGGGATTCTTTGCGGCAGCTGCCGCAGGTGCTTCCTGGGCGGCTTGCTGGGTGTCTTCGGGAGCGCTTTCGATCTGTGCGAAAGGTGATTCAGTTGCAGTGTTTGTGGCTTGTTGGGCGTCGGAAGCGTCTTGATCTTGTGTCAGTTGTTCAACTGGGCTTTCCAGATCAAGGCTCAGGGATGTTCGTTTGGCTTCTACGTCACTGGAAGGGAATACCAGCAGTGCCAGGCTGAGAAGGGCGGCGATACCACTTGCGGCGAGCAGGTGGGTCTTCGGGTAAAGCGGCGGCGCTTTAGACGGTTCAGTGGTCATAGGTAATTTGACTTTGAAGATGAAATGGAAAAGATGAATGACATGATGAAGATGAAATAACTGTATAAAATATAACCAAATCATCTGTGGCGCAAGCTCGCGAATGCTGGGCTCGCTGAACGGTGTCCGTGCGCAGGGCAAAACTTGTAATTAGTCCCTGATCTTGTATGGTTGGTTCCCTTTTGAATCTGAGCCTTGCGGGTCTGTTATGAAGTCGGTTGAAGAGCAGCTAGCGCTGATAAAACGTGGTGCGGAAGAACTGTTGGTTGAAGCTGAGCTGATCGAAAAGCTTAAGCGTGGCCAGCCCCTGCGTATCAAGGCTGGCTTTGATCCGACTGCGCCGGATCTGCACCTGGGTCATACCGTGCTTATTAATAAGCTGCGTCAGTTTCAGGAGCTGGGCCATCAAGTCATCTTTCTTATCGGTGACTTCACGGGAATGATCGGTGATCCCAGCGGCAAGAGTGCTACGCGCCCGCCGCTGACTCGTGAGCAGGTTCTCGATAATGCCGAGACCTACAAGACCCAAGTGTTCAAGATCCTTGATCCGGCCAAGACCGAGGTGGCATTCAACTCCACCTGGATGGACAAGATGGGGCCGGCAGACTTTATTCGCCTGACCTCCCAGTACACCGTGGCACGTATGCTCGAGCGCGATGATTTCGACAAGCGCTACTCCACCAATCAGCCGATCGCGATTCATGAGTTCCTCTACCCATTGGTCCAGGGGTATGACTCGGTGGCGCTGCGTGCGGATGTTGAGTTGGGCGGTACCGATCAGAAGTTCAACCTGCTGATGGGGCGTGAGTTGCAGCGCGCATACGGTCAGGAGGCTCAGTGCATTCTGACTATGCCGTTGCTGGAAGGGTTGGATGGCGTCAAGAAAATGTCCAAGTCCCTGGGTAACTATGTCGGTATCCAGGAGGCGCCGGGCGTAATGTACGGCAAGCTGGTTTCCATTCCTGATGCGCTGATGTGGCGTTACTTCGAGCTGTTGAGCTTCCGCTCGATGGACGAAATCAATGCGTTGCGTGCGGACGTAGAGGCAGGCGCCAATCCGCGTGATGTGAAGATCAAGCTGGCTGAGGAGATTGTCGCGCGCTTCCATGGCGAAGAGGCTGCTGCCAGTGCGCATCGTGCAGCTGGTAATCGTATGAAGGATGGTGAGCTGCCGGACGATCTGCCGGAGATTGAACTGACCGCTGCCGAGGCTATGCCGATTGCGGCTGTCCTTAATAAGGCGGGCTTGGTGAAGAACTCGGCGGTCGCTCGTGATCTCTTGGGGTCGGGTGGTGTACGTATAGATGGTGAAGTGGTTGATCGCACATTTATGTATGAGCTGGGCGCCACTCACGTTTGTCAGGCGGGTAAGAAGGCGTTTGCGCGAATTACGCTCAAATCCGAATAAGTCTGAAATTAGATGTTGACGGCGAATTATATCTGTCTATAATTCGCCCCACTTCCGGCGCAGTCGAAACGGAAAACTCCTTGGTAAACAATGAGTTACGTAGTTTTCGGCAGCAGGTTGCTTCAGTTCATCGAAGCCAAAAGGAAGTTGAAAAAGAGGTGTTGACAGCAGCGTGTAACGCTGTAGAATTCGCCTCCCGCTTCGGAGAGATCTTAAGCGCAAGTGGTTGAAGTTGTTGAAGAAATCTTCGAAAGCTTCTGAAAATAATCACTTGACAGCAAATGAGGCTGCTGTAGAATGCGCGCCTCGGTTGAGACGAAAGATCTTAACCAACCGCTCTTTAACAACTGAATCAAGCAATTCGTGTGGGTGCTTGTGGAGTCAGACTGGTAGTCAACAAGATTATCAGCATCACAAGTTACTCCGCGAGAAATCAAAGATGTAACCAACGATTGCTGAGCCAAGTTTAGGGTTTCTTAAAAACCCAAAGATGTTTGAACTGAAGAGTTTGATCATGGCTCAGATTGAACGCTGGCGGCAGGCCTAACACATGCAAGTCGAGCGGTAGAGAGAAGCTTGCTTCTCTTGAGAGCGGCGGACGGGTGAGTAATGCCTAGGAATCTGCCTGGTAGTGGGGGATAACGTTCGGAAACGGACGCTAATACCGCATACGTCCTACGGGAGAAAGCAGGGGACCTTCGGGCCTTGCGCTATCAGATGAGCCTAGGTCGGATTAGCTAGTTGGTGGGGTAATGGCTCACCAAGGCGACGATCCGTAACTGGTCTGAGAGGATGATCAGTCACACTGGAACTGAGACACGGTCCAGACTCCTACGGGAGGCAGCAGTGGGGAATATTGGACAATGGGCGAAAGCCTGATCCAGCCATGCCGCGTGTGTGAAGAAGGTCTTCGGATTGTAAAGCACTTTAAGTTGGGAGGAAGGGTTGTAGATTAATACTCTGCAATTTTGACGTTACCGACAGAATAAGCACCGGCTAACTCTGTGCCAGCAGCCGCGGTAATACAGAGGGTGCAAGCGTTAATCGGAATTACTGGGCGTAAAGCGCGCGTAGGTGGTTTGTTAAGTTGGATGTGAAATCCCCGGGCTCAACCTGGGAACTGCATTCAAAACTGACTGACTAGAGTATGGTAGAGGGTGGTGGAATTTCCTGTGTAGCGGTGAAATGCGTAGATATAGGAAGGAACACCAGTGGCGAAGGCGACCACCTGGACTAATACTGACACTGAGGTGCGAAAGCGTGGGGAGCAAACAGGATTAGATACCCTGGTAGTCCACGCCGTAAACGATGTCAACTAGCCGTTGGAAGCCTTGAGCTTTTAGTGGCGCAGCTAACGCATTAAGTTGACCGCCTGGGGAGTACGGCCGCAAGGTTAAAACTCAAATGAATTGACGGGGGCCCGCACAAGCGGTGGAGCATGTGGTTTAATTCGAAGCAACGCGAAGAACCTTACCAGGCCTTGACATCCAATGAACTTTCCAGAGATGGATTGGTGCCTTCGGGAGCATTGAGACAGGTGCTGCATGGCTGTCGTCAGCTCGTGTCGTGAGATGTTGGGTTAAGTCCCGTAACGAGCGCAACCCTTGTCCTTAGTTACCAGCACGTAATGGTGGGCACTCTAAGGAGACTGCCGGTGACAAACCGGAGGAAGGTGGGGATGACGTCAAGTCATCATGGCCCTTACGGCCTGGGCTACACACGTGCTACAATGGTCGGTACAGAGGGTTGCCAAGCCGCGAGGTGGAGCTAATCCCATAAAACCGATCGTAGTCCGGATCGCAGTCTGCAACTCGACTGCGTGAAGTCGGAATCGCTAGTAATCGCGAATCAGAATGTCGCGGTGAATACGTTCCCGGGCCTTGTACACACCGCCCGTCACACCATGGGAGTGGGTTGCACCAGAAGTAGCTAGTCTAACCTTCGGGAGGACGGTTACCACGGTGTGATTCATGACTGGGGTGAAGTCGTAACAAGGTAGCCGTAGGGGAACCTGCGGCTGGATCACCTCCTTAATCGACGACATCAGCTGCTCCATAAGTTCCCACACGAATTGCTTGATTCATTGAAGAAGACGAAAAGAAGCAGCCCGAAATTGGGTCTGTAGCTCAGTTGGTTAGAGCGCACCCCTGATAAGGGTGAGGTCGGCAGTTCGAATCTGCCCAGACCCACCAATTTTGTGTGGGAAACGCCTGTAGAAATACGGGGCCATAGCTCAGCTGGGAGAGCGCCTGCCTTGCACGCAGGAGGTCAACGGTTCGATCCCGTTTGGCTCCACCACTACTGCTTCTGTTTGTATAAAGCTTAGAAATGAGCATTCCATCGTTGTGATGGTGAATGTTGATTTCTAGTCTTTGACTAGTTCGTTCTTTAAAAATTTGGGTATGTGATAGAAAGATAGACTGAACGTTACTTTCACTGGTAACGGATCAGGCTAAGGTAAAATTTGTGAGTTCTCTTAATCGAGAAATTCGAATTTTCGGCGAATGTTGTCTTCATAGTATAACCAGATTGCTTGGGGTTATATGGTCAAGTGAAGAAGCGCATACGGTGGATGCCTTGGCAGTCAGAGGCGATGAAAGACGTGGTAGCCTGCGAAAAGCTTCGGGGAGTCGGCAAACAGACTTTGATCCGGAGATGTCTGAATGGGGGAACCCAGCCATCATAAGATGGTTATCTTGTACTGAATACATAGGTGCAAGAGGCGAACCAGGGGAACTGAAACATCTAAGTACCCTGAGGAAAAGAAATCAACCGAGATTCCCTTAGTAGTGGCGAGCGAACGGGGACTAGCCCTTAAGTGGCTTTGAGATTAGCGGAACGCTCTGGAAAGTGCGGCCATAGTGGGTGATAGCCCTGTACGCGAAAATCTCTTAGTCATGAAATCGAGTAGGACGGAGCACGAGAAACTTTGTCTGAATATGGGGGGACCATCCTCCAAGGCTAAATACTACTGACTGACCGATAGTGAACTAGTACCGTGAGGGAAAGGCGAAAAGAACCCCGGAGAGGGGAGTGAAATAGATCCTGAAACCGTATGCGTACAAGCAGTGGGAGCCCACTTTGTTGGGTGACTGCGTACCTTTTGTATAATGGGTCAGCGACTTATTTTCAGTGGCGAGCTTAACCGAATAGG
Source organism: Pseudomonas sp. HN8-3 (assembly GCF_020790195.1). Classification (NCBI taxonomy): domain Bacteria; kingdom Pseudomonadati; phylum Pseudomonadota; class Gammaproteobacteria; order Pseudomonadales; family Pseudomonadaceae; genus Pseudomonas; species Pseudomonas sp. HN8-3. Next base: position 5,402,520 of record NZ_CP086206.1, on the reverse strand, counting down.
GGAGGCGTAGCGAAAGCGAGTCTTAATAGGGCGTCTAGTCGCTGGGAATAGACCCGAAACCGGGCGATCTATCCATGGGCAGGTTGAAGGTTGGGTAACACTAACTGGAGGACCGAACCGACTACCGTTGAAAAGTTAGCGGATGACCTGTGGATCGGAGTGAAAGGCTAATCAAGCTCGGAGATAGCTGGTTCTCCTCGAAAGCTATTTAGGTAGCGCCTCATGTATCACTGTAGGGGGTAGAGCACTGTTTCGGCTAGGGGGTCATCCCGACTTACCAAACCGATGCAAACTCCGAATACCTACAAGTGCCGAGCATGGGAGACACACGGCGGGTGCTAACGTCCGTCGTGAAAAGGGAAACAACCCAGACCGTCAGCTAAGGTCCCAAAGTTATGGTTAAGTGGGAAACGATGTGGGAAGGCTTAGACAGCTAGGAGGTTGGCTTAGAAGCAGCCACCCTTTAAAGAAAGCGTAATAGCTCACTAGTCGAGTCGGCCTGCGCGGAAGATGTAACGGGGCTCAAACCATACACCGAAGCTACGGGTATCACGTAAGTGATGCGGTAGAGGAGCGTTCTGTAAGCCTGTGAAGGTGAGTTGAGAAGCTTGCTGGAGGTATCAGAAGTGCGAATGCTGACATGAGTAACGACAATGGGTGTGAAAAACACCCACGCCGAAAGACCAAGGTTTCCTGCGCAACGTTAATCGACGCAGGGTTAGTCGGTCCCTAAGGCGAGGCTGAAAAGCGTAGTCGATGGAAAACAGGTTAATATTCCTGTACTTCTGGTTATTGCGATGGAGGGACGGAGAAGGCTAGGCCAGCTTGGCGTTGGTTGTCCAAGTTTAAGGTGGTAGGCTGGAATCTTAGGTAAATCCGGGATTCTAAGGCCGAGAGCTGATGACGAGTTAACTTTTAGTTAACGAAGTGGTTGATGCCATGCTTCCAAGAAAAGCTTCTAAGCTTCAGGTAACCAGGAACCGTACCCCAAACCGACACAGGTGGTTGGGTAGAGAATACCAAGGCGCTTGAGAGAACTCGGGTGAAGGAACTAGGCAAAATGGCACCGTAACTTCGGGAGAAGGTGCGCCGGTGAGGGTGAAGGACTTGCTCCGTAAGCTCATGCCGGTCGAAGATACCAGGCCGCTGCGACTGTTTATTAAAAACACAGCACTCTGCAAACACGAAAGTGGACGTATAGGGTGTGACGCCTGCCCGGTGCCGGAAGGTTAATTGATGGGGTTAGCTAACGCGAAGCTCTTGATCGAAGCCCCGGTAAACGGCGGCCGTAACTATAACGGTCCTAAGGTAGCGAAATTCCTTGTCGGGTAAGTTCCGACCTGCACGAATGGCGTAACGATGGCGGCGCTGTCTCCACCCGAGACTCAGTGAAATTGAAATCGCTGTGAAGATGCAGTGTATCCGCGGCTAGACGGAAAGACCCCGTGAACCTTTACTATAGCTTTGCACTGGACTTTGAATTTGCTTGTGTAGGATAGGTGGGAGGCTTTGAAGCGTGGACGCCAGTCTGCGTGGAGCCAACCTTGAAATACCACCCTGGCAACTTTGAGGTTCTAACTCAGGTCCGTTATCCGGATCGAGGACAGTGTATGGTGGGTAGTTTGACTGGGGCGGTCTCCTCCTAAAGAGTAACGGAGGAGTACGAAGGTGCGCTCAGACCGGTCGGAAATCGGTCGTAGAGTATAAAGGCAAAAGCGCGCTTGACTGCGAGACAGACACGTCGAGCAGGTACGAAAGTAGGTCTTAGTGATCCGGTGGTTCTGTATGGAAGGGCCATCGCTCAACGGATAAAAGGTACTCCGGGGATAACAGGCTGATACCGCCCAAGAGTTCATATCGACGGCGGTGTTTGGCACCTCGATGTCGGCTCATCACATCCTGGGGCTGAAGCCGGTCCCAAGGGTATGGCTGTTCGCCATTTAAAGTGGTACGCGAGCTGGGTTTAGAACGTCGTGAGACAGTTCGGTCCCTATCTGCCGTGGACGTTTGAGATTTGAGAGGGGCTGCTCCTAGTACGAGAGGACCGGAGTGGACGAACCTCTGGTGTTCCGGTTGTCACGCCAGTGGCATTGCCGGGTAGCTATGTTCGGAATAGATAACCGCTGAAAGCATCTAAGCGGGAAACTAGCCTCAAGATGAGATCTCACTGGAACCTTGAGTTCCCTGAAGGGCCGTCGAAGACTACGACGTTGATAGGTTGGGTGTGTAAGCGCTGTGAGGCGTTGAGCTAACCAATACTAATTGCCCGTGAGGCTTGACCATATAACACCCAAGCAATTTGCATGCTCTGAGCTGAAAAGCGAAAGAGACCAGATTGCGGTGTGTGAAGACGAAAATGAACCGAAAGTTCGACGCTCACAAAACACCGAAAACTGTCACATACCCAATTTGCTGAAGCGAGACCAACTGGTCACGACTCAGTACCCGAATTTCTTGACGACCATAGAGCATTGGAACCACCTGATCCCATCCCGAACTCAGCAGTGAAACGATGCATCGCCGATGGTAGTGTGGGGTTTCCCCATGTGAGAGTAGGTCATCGTCAAGATTAAATTCCAGAACCCCTGTTTGCTAACGCAGACAGGGGTTTTGTTTTGGGCGGTCGAAAAAACTAAAAAACCATCGCTCATGTCCTGAGTGCAAACGCCCTGCGTTTCTATGCAATGACCTTACGCATGGCTATTATGCGTGCCTCATTGTGAGGCGATATTTGCATGCTGATGTTGTTGAAACTACTGAAAGACGGTCGATTCCATTCTGGAGAAGCGCTTGGCGCCGCCCTGGGCGTCAGTCGCAGCGCTGTGTGGAAGCAGCTTCAGCATCTTGAGGCAGAGTTAGGGCTGCCCATTCATAAGGTCCGAGGTCGTGGGTATCAATTGGCTGCGCCGTTGGTGTTCTTGAGTGCAGAGCAAATTTCCCTGAATGCGGCCTCTTTAACCTGGCCAGTTCATATTTTCGATTCCATCGACTCCACTAACGCCGAAGCTTTGCGTCTCGTTGACTCAGGGTGCGCAGCCCCCTTTGTCGTACTGTCGGAGCAGCAGACGGCTGGTAGGGGAAGGCGTGGTCGAAAATGGGTCAGTCCGTTTGCGCAAAATGTCTACTACAGTCTCGTGCTGCGCATTGAAGGTGGTCTGCGACAGTTGGAGGGGTTGAGTCTCGTAGTTGGCTTAGCCGTTATGCAGGCGTTGCGTGAGACCGGTGTACAGGGCGCGGCTTTGAAATGGCCAAACGACGTCTTGGTCGGGAGCAAGAAAATTTCTGGCATCTTGCTGGAGCTGGTGGGGGATCCTGCGGATATCTGTCACGTTGTCCTAGGGATAGGCATCAATGTGAATATGCAGAAAGCCGATGATGTGGATCAGCAATGGACTTCAATTCAGCTCGAGACCGGTTCTGCTATTGATCGCAACCAATTGGTGGCGCGTCTGGGGATGCAGTTGCAAGGCTATCTGGATCGACATAAGACTGCCGGTTTTGCCGGGCTGCAAGATGAGTGGGAGCGGCATCACTTGTGGCAGGGCAAGCCTGTGTCTCTCGTTGCTGGTGTTACCCAGATTGATGGGGTGGTGTTGGGCGTGGATCATCAGGGCGCGTTGCGCTTGAATGTCGATGGCGTCGAGAAAATATACAGCGGTGGTGAGTTAAGCCTGAGGTTGCGTGATGATTCTTGAGCTCGACTGTGGGAACAGCTTCATAAAGTGGCGCGTGCTTGAGGCGAGTGATGCAAGTGTCTCCGCCGAAGGCGTGGTGGGTTCGGATGATGCGTTGATTGAGAGCCTGATAGCGCTTCCTGGCCTTCTGCTCACGCGTTGTCGGTTAGTGAGTGTTCGAGCGCTTGAGGAAACCGACAAGCTGGTAGAGGCGTTGGTGAAGGCATTTGGCGTTACCGTTTCCTGTGCGGGTTCCGCGCGACAAATGGCCGGTGTGCACAATGGCTACGAAGAGTTCGAGCGGCTTGGGCTGGATCGTTGGTTGGCGATGCTGGGTGCATATAAGTTAGCGTCCGGCGCATGCGTAGTGCTCGATTTTGGTACGGCGGCGACCGCAGACTTTATTGATGTTGATGGTGAGCACTTGGGTGGGTTTATTTGCCCGGGCTTGCCACTTATGCGCAATCAGTTGCGAACCCATACGCGCAAGATACGTTATGACGATGCCGCGGCTGAGAGAGCTCTTGAGCGTCTCTCTCCTGGGCGGACGACCGTAGAGGCTGTCGAGCGCGGTTGTACGCTTATGCTAAGAGGGTTCGTGTTGACCCAGCTTGAATTGGCGAGAAGCTATTGGGGCGAGGATTTCACTGTCTTCCTGACGGGGGGGGATGCCGACCTGGTCAGGGATGCTGCACCTCAGGCTTGTTTGGTCCCGGACCTTGTGTTTGTTGGTTTGGCAATGGCGTGTCCTTTGTCTTGAGGTGATTATGCGCTGGCTGTTTTTGCTTTTACTTGTCCTCAATGTTTTCTACTACGTCTGGCATCAGCAAGAAGCTCCATTGCGTGCCAAGGACGTCACACCATTGAGTCTCTATCGTGGAACGCAGCAAGATATTCGGCTCCTGAGTGAGTCTGCCGACACGGTGGCGCGGCGTGATCGAGCAAGGGGGGCTGATGCACAAAGCACCTGTCTGTACATTGGTGGTTTCTCGGATCGTCACCAGGCGCTCTCTCTCGAGCAGCGGCTGACAAGCTTGGACATAAGGGTCAGGCTTCAATTGTTGAGCGCGCCTGAAGCCTCGGGTTACTGGTTGCGAGTAGCCCCTGAGAGTAGGCGCTTGGCTGACGATCTGCCCTTTGAAAGCCTTGCTAATGAATTCAATGAGTTAAAACATAAAATAATGCTGTGCGAAGGCATTGCAACTCTCGAATAGTTTGCATAGAATGGCGCCCGCTTCGCAGTGAAGACCTTTAAGGGCTTCAAGGTGAAACGAAGGTCAACGCAGCTAACCTCATATTTTTAATGAGAAAATGCTTGACAGAAGGCCGGCGTGATGTAGAATGCCGGCTCGCTTAGGAGGGGTTCCCGAGCGGCCAAAGGGATCAGACTGTAAATCTGACGTCTACGACTTCGAAGGTTCGAATCCTTCCCCCTCCACCATTTTTAGCGTGAGCTGCAAGCTCCGCGGGTATAGTTTAGTGGTAGAACCTCAGCCTTCCAAGCTGATGATGCGGGTTCGATTCCCGCTACCCGCTCCAAGTTTGCAGGTTGTGCAAGGTGTTTTGCTCTTGTAGCTCAGTTGGTAGAGCACACCCTTGGTAAGGGTGAGGTCAGCGGTTCAAATCCGCTCAAGAGCTCCATATAACAAGGCAGATATGAAAATATCTGCCTTTGTTTTAACAGCTGCCTCGGCTTGTATCGTGTTATGTCTGGCTGTGATTGTCAGGTGATTTCAAGTCTGTTGGGGTTGGTTGTTGTAAAGTCTTTTTCAGGCCTGCATAATGGTCGGCCTGATTTTGTTTTAGGTCAGTAGCTCAATTGGCAGAGCGACGGTCTCCAAAACCGTAGGTTGGGGGTTCGATTCCCTCCTGACCTGCCAGATTCACGTGGTGTGTCTGGCTTTCTTTTCACAGGATCTTCATAGATGACTCCTAAGGCTGAAGCTCAAAGCTCTCGTTTCGATCTGTTCAAGTGGCTCGCTGTAGTCGCCTTGGTGGTCGTAGGCGTTGTTGGCAATCAGTACTATTCTGCTTCGCCGATCCTGTACCGTGTCCTCGCATTGCTCGCCCTCGCTGCTGTAGCTGCCTTTGTAGGCCTGCAGACTGCTAAAGGCAAGTCTTTCGCGGTCCTGGTAAAGGAAGCTCGCACCGAAATTCGTAAAGTCGTTTGGCCGACTCGCCAAGAAACCACGCAGACCACATTGATTGTTGTGGCTGTTGTTCTGGTTATGGCGTTGCTGTTGTGGGGGCTCGATTCCCTGCTCGGCTGGCTTGTTTCCTTGATTGTTGGCTAAGGGTGTCCCGTGGCTAAGCGTTGGTACGTTGTGCATGCTTACTCGGGTTACGAGAAGCATGTTATGCGCTCTTTGCTGGAGCGCGTAAAGCTGGCAGGCATGGAAGATGGCTTCGGCGAAATTCTGGTTCCCACTGAAGAAGTGGTTGAAATGCGGAATGGCCAGAAGCGCAAGAGTGAGCGCAAGTTCTTCCCTGGCTACGTGCTGGTACAGATGGACATGAATGAAGGTACTTGGCACTTGGTCAAGGATACTCCTCGTGTCATGGGTTTCATTGGCGGTACTGCTGATAAGCCTGCTCCGATCACTGACAAGGAGGCAGAAGCAATTCTGCGTCGTGTTGCTGACGGTAGCGACAAGCCCAAGCCGAAGACATTGTTCGAGCCGGGTGAGGTTGTTCGTGTTACAGATGGTCCTTTCGCTGATTTCAATGGCACCGTCGAAGAAGTTAACTACGAAAAGAGCCGGATCCAAGTGGCAGTGCTCATTTTCGGTCGCTCTACTCCGGTAGAGTTGGAGTTCAGCCAGGTCGAGAAGGTCTAGCTGAAAAAGCATCCCAACCCCGCAGCCTTAGGCTGTGGGGTTTTGTCGTCACTGGGATAAACGCGCAAGTAACCGGGGAGCCTTTCTAGGCGTTTGAACCCGTAATTGGAGTGCCTCATGGCCAAGAAGATTACCGCTTACATCAAGCTGCAAGTGAAGGCCGCTCAGGCCAACCCTAGCCCACCCGTCGGTCCAGCTCTGGGTCAGCACGGCGTGAACATCATGGAATTCTGCAAGGCCTTCAACGCCCGTACTCAGGGTCTTGAGCCAGGTCTGCCGACTCCAGTGATCATCACTGTATACAGCGACCGTAGCTTTACTTTCGAAACCAAGTCGACCCCGGCTTCGGTTTTGTTGAAGAAAGCTGCTGGTCTGACTAGCGGTTCCGCTCGTCCGAACACCGTTAAGGTTGGCACCGTAACTCGTGCTCAGCTGGAAGAAATCGCGAAAACCAAAAACGCGGATCTGACTGCAGCTGATATGGATGCAGCCGTGCGTACCATCGCCGGTTCTGCTCGTAGCATGGGCCTTAACGTGGAGGGTGTGTAATGGCTAAGCTGACCAAGCGCCAAAAGGCTATCGCCGGCAAAATCGAAGCAGGCAAGTCCTACAACTTCGTAGACGCTGCTGCTCTGCTGACCGAGCTGTCGACTGTCAAGTTCAGCGAGTCTGTTGACGTTGCTGTGAACCTGGGTGTTGACCCGCGTAAATCCGACCAGGTCGTTCGTAGCGCTACTGTGCTGCCACACGGTACTGGCAAGACTGTACGTGTTGCTGTCTTCACTCAGGGCCCGGCGGCTGAAGCTGCTCTGGCTGCCGGCGCTGATCGCGTTGGTATGGACGATCTGGCTGCCGAAATGAAAGGCGGCGATCTGAACTATGACGTCGTTATTGCTTCCCCGGATGCAATGCGCGTTGTAGGTCAGTTGGGTCAGATCCTGGGTCCACGTGGCCTGATGCCTAACCCTAAAGTCGGTACCGTAACGCCAGACGTAGCTACCGCGGTTAAAAACGCCAAGGCTGGTCAGGTTCGTTATCGCACCGACAAAAACGGCATCATTCACACCTCCGTTGGCAAGGTCGGCTTCGACGCCGTCAAGCTGAAGGAAAACGTTGAAGCCCTGATCGCTGATCTGAAGCGTATCAAGCCAGCTTCCTCGAAAGGCATCTACGTCAAGCGCGTTACCCTGAGCACCACTATGGGCCCAGGTCTGGTCATCGACCAAGGCTCGCTGGACGTATAAGACACAAATTGGCGCAAGCGATTGCGCCAATTGAAAGATTGGGGTCCCTGCCTGGCGGGGGCTATCCAAGACCGTAGGCGACGCAAGTCTTAAACCAACAAGCCTACGCAGATGGTGCTCCCGGTTCCTTACCGAATCAGACACCAAAACGACATCCGGCCTCGGCCAGATGAAACGGTAACAAGCAGGAGTTAAACCCGTGGCAATTAATCTCGAAGACAAGAAGGCCATCGTCGCTGAAGTCAACGAGGCTGCCAAAGCTGCTCTGTCCGCTGTCGTGGCTGATGCCCGTGGTGTGACAGTAGGCGCTATGACCGGACTCCGTAAAGAGGCTCGTGAAGCTGGCGTATACGTACGTGTTGTACGTAACACCCTGCTCAAGCGCGCTGTTGCTGACACTGAATACAGTGTTCTCAACGACGTGTTCACTGGCCCGACTCTGATCGCGTTCTCCAAGGACCATCCAGGCGCTGCTGCCCGTTTGTTCAAAGAGTTCGCCAAGAGTCAGGATAAGTTCGAGATCAAGGCAGCTGCGTTCGAGGGCAAGTTCCTCGCAGCTAACCAAATCGACGTACTGGCAACACTGCCGACCCGCGACGAAGCCATTTCGCAGCTGATGAGCGTGATTCAAGGCGCTACCAGCAAGCTGGCTCGTACTCTGGCTGCAGTTCGCGAGCAAAAAGAAGCTGCCGCAGCCTAAGGCTGAGCAACTTCTCTCGCGTATTTTTGTTTATTTCGATGGCCGCGTAGGCCGTCCCCCAATTCAGGAAATACAGCAATGTCTATCTCCCAAGACGATATCCTCAACGCCGTAGCTGAAATGTCGGTTCTGCAGGTTGTTGAGCTGATCAAAGCTTTCGAAGAAAAATTCGGCGTTTCCGCTGCCGCTGCTTCCGCTGGCCCAGCTGCTGCTGCTGCCGTTGTTGAAGAGCAAACCGAATTCAACGTCATGCTGACCGAAGCTGGCGAGAAGAAAGTAAACGTGATCAAGGCAGTACGTGAACTGACCGGTCTGGGCCTGAAAGAAGCCAAGGCTGTAGTTGACGGCGCTCCTGCCATGGTTCTGGAAGCTGTTGCCAAAGACGCAGCTGACAAAGCCAAAGCTACTCTGGAAGAAGCAGGCGCTAAAGTCGAGCTGAAGTAAGCATCGACCTTGCGTCTCCAGCCCAAGCGTTAAGCTGAAGGCTGATGGCTGGTGGCTCTTGCCACCGGCCTTTTTCCGTTCTTGGCTGTCGACTCGGTCGCCGCCATTAACGCGCTGTAGCCACCCGAAGCGGTGGTGCAAACCATGGGGTTTGCAAGATTTTCTGGCTGCTCCCGTCGGAGGGGCCAAACAAGCAGGTGACCAAGCTGGGGAACGCTGATGGCTTACTCATATACTGAGAAAAAACGTATCCGCAAGGACTTTAGCAAGTTGCCGGACGTCATGGATGTCCCGTACCTTCTGGCTATCCAGCTGGATTCGTATCGTGAATTCTTGCAGGCGGGAGCGACCAAAGATCAGTTCCGCGACGTGGGCCTGCATGCGGCCTTCAAATCCGTTTTCCCGATCATCAGCTACTCCGGCAATGCTGCGCTGGAGTACGTCGGTTATCGCCTGGGCGAACCGGCATTTGATGTCAAAGAATGCGTGTTGCGTGGCGTTACGTACGCCGTACCTTTGCGGGTAAAAGTCCGTCTGATCATTTTCGACAAAGAATCGTCGAACAAAGCGATCAAGGACATCAAAGAGCAAGAAGTCTACATGGGCGAGATCCCATTGATGACTGAGAACGGTACCTTCGTTATCAACGGTACCGAGCGTGTAATCGTTTCCCAGCTGCACCGTTCCCCGGGCGTGTTCTTCGACCACGACCGCGGCAAGACGCACAGCTCCGGCAAACTCCTGTACTCCGCGCGGATCATTCCGTACCGCGGTTCGTGGTTGGACTTCGAGTTCGACCCGAAAGACTGCGTGTTCGTGCGTATCGACCGTCGTCGCAAGCTGCCGGCCTCGGTACTGCTGCGCGCGCTCGGCTATACCACTGAGCAAGTGCTGGACGCTTTCTATACCACCAACGTATTCAGCCTGAAGGATGAAACCCTCAAGCTGGAGCTGATCGCTTCGCGTCTGCGTGGTGAAATTGCTGTCCTGGACATCCAGGATGAGAAAGGCAAGGTCATCGTTGAGGCTGGCCGTCGTATCACTGCGCGCCACATCAACCAGATCGAAAAGGCTGGTATCAAAGAGCTGGAAGTGCCTCTGGACTACGTTCTGGGTCGCACGACCGCCAAGGTCATCGTTCACCCGGCTACAGGCGAAATCCTGGCTGAGTGCAATACCGAGCTGAACACCGAGATCCTGGCGAAAATCGCCAAGGCCCAGGTTGTTCGCATCGAGACCCTGTACACCAACGACATCGACTGCGGTCCGTTCATCTCCGACACTCTGAAGATCGACTCCACCAGCAACCAATTGGAAGCGCTGGTCGAGATCTATCGCATGATGCGTCCTGGTGAGCCACCAACCAAAGACGCTGCCGAAACCCTGTTCAACAACCTGTTCTTCAGCCCTGAGCGCTATGACCTGTCTGCGGTCGGCCGGATGAAGTTCAACCGTCGTATCGGTCGTACCGAGATCGAAGGTTCGGGCGTGCTGTGCAAGGAAGACATCGTCGCGGTACTGAAGACGCTGGTCGACATCCGTAACGGCAAAGGCATCGTCGATGACATCGACCACCTGGGTAACCGTCGTGTTCGCTGCGTAGGCGAAATGGCCGAGAACCAGTTCCGCGTTGGCCTGGTGCGTGTTGAGCGTGCGGTCAAAGAGCGTCTGTCGATGGCTGAAAGCGAAGGCCTGATGCCGCAAGACCTGATCAACGCCAAGCCAGTGGCTGCGGCGGTGAAAGAGTTCTTCGGTTCCAGCCAGCTTTCCCAGTTCATGGACCAGAACAACCCGCTGTCCGAGATCACCCACAAGCGCCGTGTATCCGCACTGGGCCCGGGCGGTCTGACCCGTGAGCGTGCTGGCTTCGAAGTTCGTGACGTACACCCGACGCACTACGGTCGTGTTTGCCCGATCGAAACGCCGGAAGGTCCGAACATCGGTCTGATCAACTCCCTGGCCGCTTATGCGCGTACCAACCAGTATGGCTTCCTCGAGAGCCCGTACCGTGTGGTGAAAGACGCTCTGGTCACCGACGAGATCGTGTTCCTGTCCGCCATCGAAGAAGCTGATCACGTGATCGCTCAGGCTTCGGCCACGATGAACGACAAGAAAGTCCTGATCGACGAGCTGGTAGCTGTTCGTCACTTGAACGAGTTCACCGTCAAGGCGCCGGAAGACGTCACCTTGATGGACGTTTCTCCGAAGCAGGTAGTTTCGGTTGCAGCGTCGCTGATCCCGTTCCTGGAGCACGATGACGCCAACCGTGCATTGATGGGTTCCAACATGCAGCGTCAAGCTGTACCGACCCTGCGTGCTGACAAGCCGCTGGTAGGTACCGGCATGGAGCGTAACGTAGCCCGTGACTCCGGCGTTTGCGTCGTGGCTCGTCGTGGCGGCGTTATCGACTCTGTTGATGCCAGCCGTATCGTGGTTCGTGTTGCCGATGACGAAGTAGAAACTGGCGAAGCCGGTGTCGACATCTACAACCTGACCAAATACACCCGCTCGAACCAGAACACATGCATCAACCAGCGTCCGCTGGTGAGCAAGGGTGATCGCGTTCAGCGTAGCGACATCATGGCCGATGGCCCGTCCACCGATATGGGTGAACTGGCTCTGGGTCAGAACATGCGCATCGCGTTCATGGCATGGAACGGCTTCAACTTCGAAGACTCCATCTGCCTGTCCGAGCGTGTGGTTCAAGAAGACCGCTTCACCACGATCCACATTCAGGAACTGACCTGTGTGGCACGTGACACCAAGCTTGGGCCTGAGGAAATCACTGCAGACATCCCGAACGTGGGTGAAGCTGCACTGAACAAGCTGGACGAAGCCGGTATCGTTTACGTAGGTGCTGAAGTTGGCGCAGGCGACATCCTGGTGGGTAAGGTCACTCCGAAAGGCGAGACCCAACTGACTCCGGAAGAGAAGCTGCTGCGTGCCATCTTCGGTGAAAAAGCCAGCGACGTTAAAGACACCTCCCTGCGTGTACCTACCGGTACCAAAGGTACTGTCATCGACGTACAAGTCTTCACCCGTGACGGCGTTGAGCGTGATGCTCGTGCACTGTCCATCGAGAAGACCCAGCTCGACGAGATCCGTAAGGATCTGAACGAAGAGTTCCGTATCGTTGAAGGCGCGACCTTCGAACGTCTGCGCTCCGCTCTGGTAGGCCACAAGGCCGAAGGCGGCGCAGGTCTGAAGAAAGGTCAGGACATCACCGACGAAATTCTCGACGGTCTTGAGCACGGCCAGTGGTTCAAACTGCGCATGGCTGAAGACGCTCTGAACGAGCAGCTCGAGAAGGCCCAGGCCTACATCGTTGATCGCCGCCGTCTGCTGGACGACAAGTTCGAAGACAAGAAGCGCAAACTGCAGCAGGGCGATGACCTGGCTCCAGGCGTGCTGAAAATCGTCAAGGTTTACCTGGCAATCCGTCGCCGCATCCAGCCGGGCGACAAGATGGCCGGTCGTCACGGTAACAAAGGTGTGGTCTCCGTGATCATGCCGGTTGAAGACATGCCGCACGATGCCAATGGCACCCCGGTCGACGTCGTCCTCAACCCGTTGGGCGTACCTTCGCGTATGAACGTTGGTCAGATCCTTGAAACCCACCTGGGCCTCGCGGCCAAAGGTCTGGGCGAGAAGATCAACCGTATGATCGAAGAGCAGCGCAAGGTCGCAGACCTGCGCAAGTTCCTGCACGAGATCTACAACGAGATCGGCGGTCGCAACGAAGAGCTGGATACCTTCTCCGACCAGGAAATCCTGGATCTGGCGAAGAACCTGCGCGGCGGCGTTCCAATGGCTACCCCGGTGTTCGACGGTGCCAAGGAAAGCGAAATCAAGGCCATGCTGAAACTGGCAGACCTGCCGGAAAGCGGCCAGATGCAGCTGTTCGACGGTCGTACCGGCAACAAGTTCGAGCGCCCGGTTACTGTTGGCTACATGTACATGCTGAAGCTGAACCACTTGGTAGACGACAAGATGCACGCTCGTTCTACTGGTTCGTACAGCCTGGTTACCCAGCAGCCGCTGGGTGGTAAGGCTCAGTTCGGTGGTCAGCGTTTCGGGGAGATGGAGGTCTGGGCACTGGAAGCATACGGTGCTGCATACACTCTGCAAGAAATGCTCACAGTGAAGTCGGACGATGTGAACGGTCGTACCAAGATGTACAAAAACATCGTGGACGGCGATCACCGTATGGAGCCGGGCATGCCCGAGTCCTTCAACGTGTTGATCAAAGAAATTCGTTCCCTCGGCATCGATATCGATCTGGAAACCGAATAACACGTGACGCGAATCGAGAGCGTGGCCGTTTGGTCCGCTCTCTGCTCCGCCAGGAGGAAAGGCCTTGAAAGACCTACTGAATTTGCTGAAAAACCAGGGTCAAGTCGAAGAGTTCGACGCCATCCGTATTGGATTGGCATCGCCTGAGATGATCCGTTCGTGGTCGTTCGGTGAAGTTAAAAAGCCGGAAACCATCAACTACCGTACGTTCAAACCTGAGCGTGACGGCCTGTTCTGCGCCAAGATCTTTGGCCCGGTAAAGGATTACGAGTGCCTGTGCGGTAAGTACAAGCGCTTGAAGCACCGTGGTGTGATCTGCGAGAAGTGCGGCGTTGAAGTCGCACTGGCCAAGGTTCGTCGTGAGCGTATGGCGCACATCGAACTGGCTTCGCCGGTTGCCCACATCTGGTTCCTGAAATCGCTGCCGTCCCGTATCGGCTTGCTGATGGACATGACTCTGCGTGATATCGAACGCGTTCTCTACTTCGAGAGCTATGTCGTTATCGATCCAGGCATGACCACCCTTGAAAAAGGTCAGCTGCTGAACGACGAGCAGTACTTCGAAGCGCTGGAAGAGTTCGGTGATGATTTCGATGCCCGTATGGGTGCCGAAGCTGTCCGCGAGCTGCTGCACGCTATCGACCTGGAGCACGAGATTGGCCGTCTGCGCGAAGAAATTCCGCAAACCAACTCCGAAACCAAGATCAAGAAGCTGTCCAAGCGTCTGAAGTTGATGGAAGCCTTCCAGGGTTCCGGCAACTTGCCAGAGTGGATGGTGCTGACCGTTCTGCCGGTTCTGCCGCCAGACCTGCGTCCGCTGGTACCGTTGGACGGTGGTCGTTTCGCGACGTCCGACCTCAACGACCTGTATCGCCGCGTGATCAACCGTAACAACCGCTTGAAGCGCCTGCTTGACCTGTCCGCTCCGGACATCATCGTGCGCAACGAAAAGCGTATGTTGCAGGAAGCTGTCGATGCCTTGCTCGACAACGGTCGTCGTGGCCGCGCTATCACCGGTTCCAACAAGCGTCCTCTGAAATCCTTGGCTGACATGATCAAGGGTAAGCAAGGTCGTTTCCGTCAGAACTTGCTCGGTAAGCGTGTTGACTACTCCGGTCGTTCGGTAATTACCGTAGGCCCGACCCTGCGTCTGCACCAGTGCGGTCTGCCCAAGAAGATGGCACTTGAGCTGTTCAAGCCATTCATCTTCGGCAAGCTGGAAATGCGCGGTCTCGCGACCACCATCAAAGCGGCCAAGAAAATGGTCGAGCGCGAACTGCCAGAAGTTTGGGACGTTCTCGCCGAGGTGATCCGCGAACACCCGGTTCTCCTCAACCGTGCACCGACCCTTCACCGTCTGGGTATCCAGGCGTTTGAACCAGTACTGATCGAAGGTAAGGCTATTCAGCTGCACCCGCTGGTCTGTGCTGCGTACAACGCCGACTTCGACGGCGACCAAATGGCCGTGCACGTACCGCTGACACTGGAAGCCCAGTTGGAAGCGCGCGCGTTGATGATGTCGACCAACAACATTCTGTCGCCAGCCAACGGTGAGCCAATCATCGTTCCGTCGCAGGACGTTGTATTGGGTCTGTACTACATGACCCGTGAAGCGATCAATGCCAAGGGCGAAGGTCGTGTGTTCGCTGACCTGCAGGAAGTTGACCGTGTGTTCCGTGCCGGCGAAGCCGCACTGCACGCCAAGGTCAAAGTGCGGATCAACGAAACCGTCAATGACCGTGACGGCGGCAGCGTGAGCAACACCCGTATCGTCGACACCACTGTCGGCCGTGCGCTGTTGTACCAGGTTGTGCCAAAAGGTCTGTCGTACGATGTCGTCAACCTGCCGATGAAGAAGAAGGCGATCTCCAAGCTGATCAACCAGTGCTACCGCGTGGTTGGTTTGAAAGAGACCGTTATCTTCGCTGACCAGTTGATGTACACAGGTTTCGCTTACTCCACTATCTCCGGCGTTTCCATCGGCGTTAACGACTTCGTTATCCCGGATGAAAAAGCTCGCATCATCAGTGCCGCCACTGACGAAGTGAAAGAGATCGAGAGCCAGTACGCCTCCGGCCTGGTAACCCAGGGCGAGAAGTACAACAAGGTGATCGACCTTTGGTCCAAGGCGAACGACGAAGTTTCCAAGGCGATGATGGCCAACCTCTCGAAAGAGAAAGTCATCGACCGTCACGGCGACGAAGTTGACCAGGAATCCTTCAACTCGATGTACATGATGGCCGACTCGGGCGCACGGGGTTCTGCTGCGCAGATCCGTCAGCTCGCCGGTATGCGTGGCCTGATGGCCAAGCCGGATGGCTCCATCATCGAAACGCCGATCACTGCGAACTTCCGTGAAGGTTTGAGCGTACTTCAGTACTTCATCTCCACTCACGGTGCTCGTAAGGGTCTTGCGGATACCGCGTTGAAAACCGCTAACTCCGGTTACCTGACTCGCCGTCTGGTAGACGTTGCACAAGATCTGGTTGTAACCGAGATCGATTGCGGCACCGAGCACGGCCTGCTGATGACTCCGCACATTGAAGGCGGTGACGTTGTAGAGCCGCTGGGTGAGCGCGTATTGGGTCGTGTGATTGCCCGTGACGTGTTCAAGCCAGGTACCGAGGAAGTTATCGTTCCTGCTGGCACCCTGGTTGACGAAAAGTGGGTCGAGTTCATCGAACTCAACAGCATCGACGAAGTGATCGTTCGCTCGCCGATCAGCTGCGAAACCCGCTATGGCATTTGCGCCAAGTGCTACGGCCGTGACTTGGCTCGTGGTCACCAGGTAAACATCGGTGAAGCGGTCGGCGTTATCGCTGCCCAGTCCATCGGTGAGCCGGGTACCCAGCTGACCATGCGTACGTTCCACATCGGTGGTGCGGCAAGCCGGACCTCCGCAGCCGACAGTGTTCAGGTGAAGAATGGCGGTACCGTCCGCCTGCACAACCTCAAGCACGTTGAGCGAGTGGATGGCCACCTGGTTGCTGTGTCCCGTTCCGGTGAGCTGGCAATCGCTGATGATTACGGTCGTGAGCGCGAGCGTTACAAGCTGCCGTACGGTGCTGTGATTTCGGTTAAAGAAGGTGACAAGGTCGACGCTGGCGCAATCGTGGCCAAGTGGGATCCGCACACTCACCCAATCGTTACCGAAATGAAAGGTACCGTGACCTACGTGGGCATGGAAGAAGGCATCACGATCAAGCGTCAGACTGACGAATTGACCGGTATGACCAACATTGAAGTACTCGACGCCAAAGATCGTCCAGCTGCCGGTAAAGACATCCGTCCTGCCGTGAAGATGGTTGATGACAACGGCAAGGATCTGTTGCTGCCAGGCACTGACGTAATCGCTCAGTACTTCCTGCCAGCCAACGCCCTGGTCGGTGTAGCGGATGGTGCGAAGATCGCGATCGGTGATGTTATCGCGCGTATCCCGCAAGAAACTTCGAAGACCCGTGACATCACCGGTGGTCTGCCGCGTGTTGCCGACTTGTTCGAAGCTCGTCGTCCGAAAGAAGCGTCGATTCTGGCTGAAGTCAGCGGCACCATCGCGTTCGGTAAAGAAACCAAAGGCAAGCGCCGTCTGGTCATTACTCCGAACGACGGTAGCGATCCGTATGAAGAGCTGATTCCGAAGTGGCGTCACCTGAACGTGTTCGAAGGCGAACAGGTAAACCGCGGCGAAGTTATCTCCGACGGCCCGAGCGATCCACACGACATCCTGCGTCTGCTGGGTGTGAGTGCTCTGGCCAAGTACATCGTTAACGAGATCCAGGACGTTTACCGTCTGCAAGGCGTGAAGATCAACGACAAGCACATCGAGACCATCCTGCGTCAGATGCTGCGTAAAGTTGAAATCGCTGAATCCGGCGATTCCAGTTTCATCAAGGGCGACCAGATGGAACTGACTCACGTACTGGTAGAAAACGAGCGCCTGGCGAACGAAGAGAAATTCGTTTCCAAGTTCACTCGCGTGCTGCTGGGTATCACCAAGGCGTCGTTGTCCACTGAGTCGTTCATCTCGGCGGCCTCCTTCCAGGAGACCACTCGCGTACTGACCGAAGCAGCGGTAACCGGCAAGCGCGATTACCTGCGCGGCCTGAAAGAAAACGTGGTCGTGGGTCGTCTGATCCCGGCGGGTACCGGTTTGGCTTACCACAGCGAGCGTAAGCGTCGCCGTGATGCTGACAAGCCGCTGCGCGTGAGCGCCAGTGAAGTGGAAGCTGCACTGACCGAAGCACTGAACTCAAGCGGTAACTGAGTTCTGCGATAGATGAGTCTGGGCCCTGACACTCCCGTTCGTCGGATCGAGGCATTTTTGCCCCGGTTCGGCGCGAGGGGAGGTCGGGGCCTTGCCTTGACTGGGGACAAGATCCTCTTTAGACTCTTGTACCCCTAAATTTGGCGGGAATTCGTTCCTGCCATTTTGCTTTTCTTGCAAGACAATAGCGTCGCAAGACAACAGTGGAGCTAGTAGATGGCAACTATCAACCAGCTGGTACGTCAGCCGCGTAAGCGTATCGTCGAGAAATCCGACGTACCTGCGCTGCAGAACTGCCCGCAACGTCGTGGCGTATGCACCCGTGTGTATACCACCACGCCGAAAAAACCTAACTCGGCACTGCGTAAAGTATGCCGTGTGCGTCTGACCAACGGTTTCGAGGTTTCCTCGTACATCGGCGGTGAAGGCCACAACCTGCAAGAGCACAGCGTGGTACTGATCCGCGGCGGTCGTGTAAAAGACTTGCCAGGTGTTCGTTATCACACCGTACGCGGCTCCTTGGATACTTCCGGCGTTAAAGGTCGTAACCAGGGTCGTTCGAAGTACGGTACCAAGAAGCCTAAGTAGTAGCGGCTTTTTGTAAACCTGAATCATCTTATTTTCTGAGTCGATAAGAGTAAGGTCGGAGGCGTCCCGAAAGGGCACCGATTCCGAGCGAACCTGAAGACCGTTTGAGGGCTTATCCATGCCAAGAAGACGCGTAGCAGCCAAGCGCGAAGTGCTTGACGATCCAAAATACGGAAGCCAAATTCTGGCCAAGTTCATGAACCACGTGATGGAAAGCGGCAAAAAAGCCGTTGCCGAGCGTATCGTTTATGGCGCGCTGGAAAAGGTTAAAGAACGCAAGAACAGCGACCCCCTGGAAATCTTCGAGAAAGCTCTCGACGCCATCGCTCCGCTGGTCGAAGTGAAGTCGCGCCGTGTAGGCGGTGCTACTTACCAGGTTCCGGTTGAAGTTCGCCCGTCCCGTCGTAACGCTCTGGCAATGCGCTGGTTGGTAGACTTCGCCCGTAAGCGCGGCGAGAAGTCTATGGCTCTGCGTTTGGCCGGCGAACTGTTGGACGCTGCTGAAGGTAAAGGTGCTGCTGTTAAGAAGCGTGAAGACGTGCACCGTATGGCTGAAGCTAACAAAGCTTTCTCGCACTACCGCTTCTAATTTTAGCTTCACTAATTTTGCGAGGGCTTTATGGCTCGTACTACTCCGATTAGCCGCTACCGTAACATCGGTATCGTCGCTCACGTGGATGCTGGTAAAACCACCACCACCGAGCGCGTACTGTTTTACACCGGCAAAAGTCACAAAATGGGCGAGGTGCATGACGGCGCCGCGACCACAGACTGGATGGTTCAGGAGCAGGAGCGTGGTATTACCATTACTTCTGCTGCTATTACCGCCTTCTGGAAAGGTTCCGAGAAGCAGTACAAAGACGAGCATCGCTTCAACGTAATCGATACCCCGGGCCACGTAGACTTCACTATTGAAGTTGAGCGTTCCCTGCGTGTACTCGACGGCGCTGTCGTTGTGTTCTGCGGCACCTCGGGTGTTGAGCCTCAGTCGGAAACCGTATGGCGTCAAGCCAACAAGTACGGTGTTCCACGTCTTGTTTATGTAAACAAGATGGACCGTGCTGGCGCCAACTTCCTGCGCGTGATCGGTCAGATCAAGCAGCGTCTGGGTCACACTCCGGTGCCTATCCAGTTGGCGATCGGTTCTGAAGATAACTTCCAGGGTCAGATTGATCTGATCAATATGGAAGCTGTCTACTGGAACGATTCCGATAAAGGTATGGTTCCTGTTCGCAAGCCTATCCCTGAAGAGCTTCAGGAACTGGCTGACGAGTGGCGCAACAACATGGTTGAGGCTGCGGCTGAAGCCAGCGAAGAGCTGATGAACAAGTACCTCGAAGGTGAAGAGCTCACCAACGTGGAAATCAAGGCCGCTCTGCGTCAGCGTACTATCGCTGGTGAGATCGTCTTGGCTGTTTGCGGTTCTTCCTTCAAGAACAAGGGTGTTCCCCTGGTTCTCGACGCCGTTATCGACTACCTGCCTGCTCCAACCGACATTCCTGCTATCAAGGGTACCAACCCTGATAACGAGGAAGAAGAGATGGAGCGTCATGCTGACGACAACGAGCCGTTCTCGGCTCTGGCGTTCAAGATCGCTACAGACCCATTCGTGGGTACTTTGACCTTCGTTCGCGTTTACTCGGGCGTGTTGGCCTCCGGCGACGGCGTGATCAACTCGGTTAAAGGCAAGAAAGAGCGCGTGGGCCGTATGGTGCAAATGCACGCAAACGCTCGCGAAGAGATCAAGGAAGTACGCGCTGGTGACATCGCGGCCCTGATCGGCATGAAGGACGTCACCACTGGTGAGACTTTGTGCGACGCTGCCAAGCCAATCATCCTGGTTCGCATGGACTTCCCGGAGCCGGTTATCTCGGTTGCCGTAGAGCCTAAGACCAAGGATGACCAGGAAAAAATGGGTATCGCTCTGGGCAAGCTTGCTCAGGAAGATCCATCTTTCCGCGTCAAGACTGATGAAGAGACTGGTCAAACGATCATCTCTGGCATGGGCGAGCTGCACCTGGACATCCTGGTTGACCGGATGCGCCGTGAGTTCAACGTCGAAGCCAACATCGGTAAGCCTCAGGTTTCCTATCGTGAGCGCATCACGAAGAACTGTGAAATCGAAGGCAAGTTCGTTCGTCAATCCGGCGGTCGTGGTCAGTTCGGTCACTGCTGGATCCGTTTTGCTCCTGCTGACGAAGGTCAGGAAGGTCTGCAATTCGTGAACGAAGTAGTAGGTGGTGTGGTTCCTAAGGAATACATCCCTGCTATCCAGAAGGGTATCGAAGAGCAGATGAAGAACGGTGTTGTTGCCGGCTATCCGCTGATCGGCCTGAAAGCAACCGTTTTTGACGGTTCTTACCACGACGTCGACTCCAACGAGATGGCGTTTAAGGTGGCTGCTTCCATGGCAACCAAGCAACTGGCCCAGAAGGGCGGTGGTGAGTTGCTTGAGCCAATCATGGCGGTAGAAGTTGTTACACCTGAAGACTATATGGGTGATGTCATGGGCGACCTTAACCGTCGTCGCGGCATGATCTTGGGTATGGAAGACACGGTTTCCGGCAAAGTGATTCGCGCCGAGGTTCCGTTGGGTGAGATGTTCGGTTATGCGACCGACGTTCGCTCCATGTCCCAGGGTCGCGCAAGCTACTCTATGGAATTCAAAAAATACAACACAGCTCCGGCGCACATCGCTGAAACTGTATCCAAAAAACAAGGCTGATTCAGTCCTTTAGGCAAGGAGTTAATTGTCGTGGCTAAAGAAAAATTTGATCGTTCCCTACCGCACGTAAACGTTGGCACCATCGGCCACGTTGACCACGGTAAAACCACTCTGACCGCTGCTCTGACTCGCGTCTGCTCCGAAGTTTTCGGTTCGGCTCGTGTTGACTTCGACAAGATCGACAGCGCACCAGAAGAAAAAGCTCGTGGTATCACCATCAACACCGCGCACGTTGAGTACAACTCGACTATTCGTCACTACGCTCACGTTGACTGCCCAGGTCACGCTGACTATGTGAAGAACATGATCACTGGTGCTGCCCAGATGGACGGCGCGATCCTGGTTTGCTCGGCCGCTGATGGTCCGATGCCACAAACCCGTGAGCACATCCTGCTGTCCCGCCAGGTTGGCGTTCCGTACATCGTGGTTTTCCTGAACAAGGCTGACCTGGTAGACGACGCTGAGCTGCTGGAACTGGTTGAGATGGAAGTGCGCGATCTGCTGAGCACTTACGACTTCCCAGGTGACGACACTCCGATCATCATCGGTTCTGCTCGTATGGCTCTGGAAGGCAACGACGAAAACGAAATGGGCACCACTGCCGTTCGTAAACTGGTTGAAACTCTGGACAGCTACATCCCAGAACCAGTTCGTCTGACCGACAAGCCGTTCCTGATGCCAATCGAAGACGTATTCTCGATCTCCGGTCGCGGTACTGTTGTGACTGGTCGTATCGAGCGCGGTATCGTTCGCGTTCAGGATCCACTGGAAATCGTTGGTCTGCGTGACACTACCGTCACCACCTGCACCGGTGTTGAAATGTTCCGCAAGCTGCTCGACGAAGGTCGTGCTGGCGAGAACTGCGGCGTTCTGCTGCGTGGTACCAAGCGTGACGACGTTGAGCGTGGCCAGGTTCTGGTTAAGCCAGGTTCGGTCAAGCCGCACACCAAGTTCACCGCAGAAGTTTATGTTCTGAGCAAAGAAGAAGGCGGCCGTCATACTCCGTTCTTCAAAGGCTACCGTCCACAGTTCTACTTCCGTACTACTGACGTGACCGGTAACTGCGAATTGCCAGAAGGCGTTGAAATGGTAATGCCAGGTGACAACATTCAAATGACTGTTACCCTGATCAAAACCATCGCAATGGAAGACGGTCTGCGCTTCGCAATCCGTGAAGGCGGCCGTACCGTTGGTGCTGGCGTTGTAGCTAAAATCATCGAGTAATCTCTCTTTTGAGTGAGCTTTGATGTTTTGAGAAAGCCCCCGCTTAGCGGGGGCTTTTTTATTGGGTTGACACCTATCTAGGGCGTCTATAGAATTGCGCCTCCTTTTAACGGGCGTATTGCGCCCGGTGGGAATAGCAGCCGGAGTCTGAAATCCAATGCAAAATCAGCAAATCCGTATCAGGTTGAAGGCTTTTGACCATCGCCTGATCGACCAATCCACCCAGGAAATCGTGGAAACCGCGAAACGTACTGGTGCTCAAGTGCGTGGTCCAATTCCACTGCCTACCCGTAAAGAGCGGTTCACCGTTCTGGTCTCCCCGCACGTCAACAAAGACGCGCGTGACCAGTACGAGATCCGTACTCATAAGCGCGTACTGGACATCGTCCAGCCAACGGATAAAACCGTTGATGCACTTATGAAGCTCGATCTGGCGGCCGGTGTGGAAGTACAGATCAGCCTCGGCTAAGACTTGGGTCTTAGTCGTGTAACGCTCTGAAATGGGCGGCCATAGCGGGTGAAAGCCCCGTACACTCATGAGGTTTACAACATGACTATTGGTGTAGTCGGTCGTAAATGCGGTATGACCCGTATTTTCACCGAAGAAGGTGTCTCCATTCCGGTCACGGTCATTGAGATCGAACCGAATCGCGTCACCCAGTTCAAAACTGAAGAAACCGATGGCTATCGTGCAGTGCAAGTCACTGTCGGCGAGCGTCGTGCTTCGCGCGTGACTGCTGCTCAAGCAGGTCACTTCGCTAAAGCAAACGTTGCAGCTGGTCGTACTGTTATGGAGTTCCGTCTTGAAGACGGCGACTACCAGGCTGGCGATCTGATCAACGCTGAAATCTTCGCCGCTGGTCAACTGGTTGATGTAACCGGTCAGTCCAAAGGTAAAGGCTTCCAGGGTACGATCAAGCGTTGGAATTTCCGTGGTCAAGACAACACTCACGGTAACTCCGTTTCCCACCGCGTCCCGGGCTCTATTGGCCAGTGCCAGACTCCTGGTCGTGTATTCAAGGGCAAAAAAATGTCCGGTCATATGGGCGCTGAGCGCGTGACCGTGCAGTCCCTCGAAGTAGTGCGCGTCGACGCTGAACGCAATCTGTTGTTGGTCAAGGGTGCTGTTCCTGGCGCTACTGGCGGCAACCTGGTTGTACGTCCAGCGGCCAAGGCTCGCGGTTAAGGGGAAGCTGACATGCAATTAAATGTAAATGACGCTCAAGCGATCGAAGTTTCCGAACTGACATTTGGCGGCGAATTCAACGAGACGCTCGTTCACCAAGCAGTCGTGGCCTACATGGCCGGCGGCCGTCAAGGTAGCAAGCAGCAAAAGACCCGTTCCGACGTACGTGGTGGCGGTAAGCGCCCTTGGCGTCAGAAAGGCACTGGCCGTGCTCGTGCCGGTACTATCCGTAGCCCAATCTGGCGTGGCGGCGGTACCACTTTCGCAGCTCGTCCACAGGATCACTCTCAGAAGCTCAACAAGAAGATGTACCGCGCAGCTCTGCGCTCCATCCTTGCTGAACTCGTGCGTACTGATCGTCTGGTCGTGGTTCAGGACTTCGCTGTCGAAAGTCCAAAAACCAAAGATCTGCTGGGCAAACTGAACAACATGAGCCTGACCGACGTTTTGATCGTGTCCGAAGCTGTTGATCAGAACCTGTACCTGGCTGCTCGCAACCTGCCACACGTTGATGTACGTGACGTGCAAGGTTCCGATCCAGTTAGTCTGATCGCATACGACAAGGTGTTGATCACCGTGTCGGCCGTGAAGAAATTCGAGGAGCTGCTGGGATGAACCAGGAACGCGTATTTAAAGTTCTGCTTGGCCCGCACGTTTCCGAAAAGGCTACGGTTCTGGCTGACAAGAAAGGCCAGTTCGTTTTCAAGGTTGCAACTGACGCAACCAAGCTGGAAATCAAGAAGGCCGTCGAAAGCCTGTTCAGCGTGAAAGTAGAGCGTGTTACTACCCTGAATGTTCTGGGTAAGAGCAAGCGCACTGCTCGCGGTCTGGGCAAGCGTAATGACTGGAAGAAGGCAGTTATCTCCCTTCAGCCAGGCCAAGATCTCGATTTCAGCAGCAGTGCTGAGTAAGGAAGGGGTGCATCATGGCAATCGTTAAATGCAAACCGACTTCCCCTGGCCGCCGTTTTGTGGTCAAGGTGGTCAACCAGGAGCTGCATAAAGGCGCTCCTCACGCACCGCTGCTCGAGAAAAAATCGAAGTCTGGTGGTCGTAACAACAATGGTCGCATTACCACTCGTCACATCGGTGGTGGCCATAAGCAGCATTATCGTCTGGTCGATTTCCGTCGCAACGACAAAGATGGCATCGCTGCCACTGTCGAGCGTATTGAATACGATCCAAACCGTACTGCTCACATCGCTCTGCTGCTGTACGCAGATGGCGAGCGTCGCTACATCATCGCCCCTAAAGGCGTGAGTGCTGGTGACCAGCTGATCGCAGGTGCTCTGGCGCCGATCAAGCCGGGCAACGCTCTGCAACTGCGTAACATTCCAGTTGGTAGCACCGTACACGGCATCGAATTGAAGCCAGGTAAAGGCGCGCAAATCGCTCGTTCCGCTGGTGCTTCGGCTCAGCTGATCGCTCGTGAAGGTGTCTACGTGACCCTGCGTCTGCGTTCTGGTGAGATGCGTAAAGTACTGGCTGAATGCCGTGCGACCCTGGGCGAAGTCTCGAACTCCGAGCACAGCCTGCGTTCGTTGGGTAAAGCTGGTGCCAAACGCTGGCGTGGCGTTCGCCCAACCGTTCGTGGTGTTGCCATGAACCCGGTTGACCACCCACACGGTGGTGGTGAAGGTCGTACCTCTGGTGGTCGTCATCCGGTATCGCCATGGGGCTTCCCGACTAAGGGCGCGAAGACTCGTGGTAATAAGCGTACCGACAAAATGATCGTCCGTCGTCGCAAGTAAATAGAGGGATACGACAGTGCCACGTTCTCTGAAAAAAGGTCCTTTTATTGATCTTCACCTACTGAAGAAGATCGAAGTGGCGGCGGAAAAGAACGATCGCAAACCAGTTAAGACCTGGTCGCGTCGTTCGATGATCCTGCCACAAATGGTCGGTCTGACCATCGCAGTACACAACGGTCGTCAACACGTCCCAGTTCTCGTTAACGAAGACATGGTCGGCCACAAACTGGGCGAGTTTGCCGGTACCCGCACTTATCGTGGGCACGTGGCAGACAAGAAAGCCAAGCGTTAAGGGGTTAGGAAATGGAAGTAGCCGCTAAGTTGTCGGGCGCTCGAATCTCCGCCCAGAAAGCCCGCTTGGTCGCCGACCAGATCCGCGGGAAGAAGGTGGGCGAAGCGCTCAACCTGTTGGCTTTCAGCAGTAAGAAAGCCGCCGAGATCATGAAGAAAGTGCTGGAGTCGGCCGTAGCCAACGCCGAGCATAACGAAGGCGCAGACGTTGATGACCTGAAGGTCAGCACCGTTTTCGTCAACGAAGGGCGTTCGCTGAAGCGCATCATGCCACGTGCCAAAGGCCGTGCTGATCGCATCGTCAAGCGGTCTTGCCATATCACTGTCAAGGTTGCTGACAAGTAACGGAGTCGAAGAGATGGGTCAGAAAGTACATCCCATTGGCATTCGCCTGGGAATCGTCAAGGAGCACACCTCCGTCTGGTACGCAGACGGTCGGACTTATGCGGACTATTTGTTCGCTGATCTGAAGGTGCGTGAGTATCTCCAAGACAAACTAAAAAGCGCGTCCGTAAGCCGTATCGATATCCATCGTCCGGCCCAAACTGCACGTATCACCATCCACACCGCTCGTCCAGGTATCGTTATCGGGAAGAAAGGTGAAGATGTTGAGAAACTGCGTCAGGACCTGACCAAGCAAATGGGTGTGCCTGTGCACATCAATATCGAAGAGATCCGCAAGCCGGAGCTCGACGGTATGCTGGTTGCGCAGAGCGTAGCTCAGCAGCTGGAGCGTCGCGTAATGTTCCGTCGCGCTATGAAGCGCGCCGTACAGAACGCCATGCGCATTGGTGCCAAAGGCATCAAAATCCAAGTGAGCGGTCGTCTCGGCGGTGCTGAAATCGCACGTACTGAATGGTATCGCGAAGGTCGTGTGCCACTGCACACCCTGCGTGCCGACATCGACTATGCCAACTACGAAGCTCACACCACTTACGGTGTGATCGGTGTAAAGGTTTGGATCTTCAAAGGCGAAGTAATTGGTGGTCGCCAAGAAGAACTGAAACCACAAGCACCAGCGCCTCGTAAAAAAGCTGCTAAGTAAGGGGTACGCCAAATGTTGCAACCTAAGCGTACGAAGTTCCGCAAGCAGATGACAGGCCACAACCGTGGTCTGGCTCAGCGCGGTAGCAAAGTCAGCTTCGGCGAGTTCGCGCTGAAGTCTGTAGCTCGTGGTCGTCTCACCGCTCGTCAGATCGAGTCAGCGCGTCGTGCTCTGACCCGTCACGTAAAACGTGGCGGCAAGATCTGGATCCGTGTATTCCCGGACAAGCCGATCTCCAAAAAACCTCTCGAGGTTCGGATGGGTAAAGGTAAGGGTAACGTGGAATACTGGGTTGCCCAGATTCAGCCAGGCAAAGTCCTGTATGAAATCGAGGGTGTTTCTGAAGAGCTGGCGCGTGAGGCTTTCGCCCTGGCTGCTGCAAAGCTGCCGCTCGCCACCTCCTTTGTTAAACGGACGGTGATGTGATGAAAGCGAATGAACTTCGTGAAAAATCCGCACAGCAGCTGAACGAGCAACTGCTCGGCCTGCTGCGCGACCAGTTCAATCTGCGTATGCAGAAAGCAACTGGCCAGTTGGGGCAGTCTCATCTGCTCTCGCAAGTTAAGCGTGACATCGCTCGCGTGAAGACTGTGCTCAACCAGCAGGCAGGTAAGTGATCATGGCTGAAGCCGAAAAGACTGTCCGTACGCTGACTGGCCGTGTTGTCAGCGACAAGATGGACAAAACCATCACCGTTTTGATCGAGCGTCGCGTTAAGCACCCGATCTACGGTAAATATGTTAAGCGTTCGACTAAGCTGCACGCGCACGACGAAACCAATCAGTGCCACATCGGCGACAAAGTCACTATTCGTGAAACTCGTCCGCTGGCCAAGACCAAGTCTTGGGCGCTGGTTGATGTTCTCGAACGCGCTGTGGAAGTCTAAGGACTAGGGGTCGGAGAAATTATATGATTCAGACTCAATCCATGCTCGATGTGGCCGATAACAGCGGCGCTCGCCGTGTTATGTGCATCAAGGTGCTGGGTGGCTCCCATCGTCGTTACGCTGGTATCGGTGACATCATCAAAGTTACCGTCAAGGAAGCAATTCCTCGCGGTAAGGTGAAAAAAGGCCAAGTGATGACTGCTGTTGTAGTCCGCACTCGTCACGGCGTACGTCGTGCTGATGGCTCCATTATCCGCTTTGATGGCAACGCTGCTGTTCTTCTGAACAACAAGCAAGAGCCGATCGGCACCCGTATCTTTGGGCCAGTGACCCGTGAACTTCGTACTGAGAAGTTCATGAAGATCGTCTCGCTCGCCCCAGAAGTGCTGTAAGGAGATCCGACATGCAAAAGATTCGTCGTGACGACGAGATCATCGTGATCGCCGGCAAAGACAAAGGTAAGCGCGGTAAGGTGCTTAAGGTTCTCGCTAATAACCGTCTGGTTATCGGTGGTCTGAACCTGGTCAAGCGTCATACCAAGCCTAACCCGATGTCGGGCGTGCAGGGCGGTATCGTCGAGAAAGAAGCTCCGCTGGACGCTTCTAACGTCGCCATCTTCAATGGCGAAACCAACAAGGCTGACCGCGTTGGTTTCAAAGTAGAAGACGGTAAGAAAATTCGTGTCTTCAAGTCGACCCAAAAAGCGGTTGATGCTTGAACACTGCTAGGTAGATTAGACCATGGCACGACTACAAGAGATTTACCGGAAGGAAATCGCCCCTAAGCTTAAGGAAGAACTTAAGCTCGGGAACGTGATGGAAGTTCCGCGCGTCACCAAAATCACCCTGAACATGGGTCTGGGCGAAGCGATCGGCGACAAAAAAGTCATCGAGCACGCTGTTGCCGACCTGGAAAAGATCACCGGTCAAAAAGTCGTTGTGACTTACGCTCGGAAATCCATCGCTGGCTTTAAAGTCCGTGAAGGTTGGCCGATCGGCGTCAAAGTGACTCTGCGCCGTGAGCGTATGTACGAATTCCTGGATCGTCTGCTGTCGATCTCCCTGCCTCGGGTCCGCGACTTCCGCGGCCTGAATGCCAAGTCCTTCGATGGTCGTGGTAACTACAGCATGGGCGTGAAAGAGCAGATCATCTTCCCGGAAATCGACTACGACAAGATCGATGCTCTCCGCGGTCTGGACATCACCCTGACCACCACTGCCAAGAACGATGATGAAGGTCGCGCCCTGTTGCGTGCTTTCAAATTCCCGTTCCGCAACTGATTGGAGTAGGACCATGGCCAAGATGAGCATGAAAAACCGCGAGCTGAAGCGTCAGCTCACGGTTGCCAAGTACGCCAAGAAGCGTGCAGCACTGAAAGCAATCATCGTTGATCTGAACGCAAGTCCAGAAGCGCGTTGGGAAGCTACAGTTGCTCTGCAGAAGCAGCCACGTGACGCAAGCGCTTCGCGCATGCGTAACCGCTGCCGCCTGACCGGTCGTCCACACGGCGTTTACCGCAAGTTCGGCCTCGGCCGTAACAAACTGCGTGAAGCGGCAATGCGTGGTGACGTACCAGGTCTGGTTAAAGCCAGCTGGTAAGTACTTTCAACGTCCAGGTGGTCGGAATCGCAAGATACTGACCGCCGGTGACCTTGAATCTGGATCAAGCCCCTTTTGGGGCTTGTTTCATTTCTGGAGTGTGTCTAAAATACGCGGCTCGCCTGAGCCCGTGTTTTTTGTGCTCGGAGATTCTCGGCGACATATGTAGCCGCAAGGCTAATTTTTTTGTATTAGGAGCGTCTAGCCCATGAGTATGCAGGACCCGTTAGCGGACATGCTAACTCGTATCCGTAATGCCCAGATGGCTGAAAAGTCCGTCGTAAGCATGCCATCTTCCAAGTTGAAGGTAGCTGTTGCCAAAGTCCTGAAAGACGAAGGCTACATTGCGGGTTATCAGATCAGCAGCGAAATCAAACCACTGCTGTCCATCGAGCTGAAGTACTTCGAAGGCCGTTCGGTCATCGAGGAAGTGAAGCGCGTTAGCCGTCCAGGCCTGCGTCAGTACAAGTCCGCTGAAGATCTGCCGAAAGTTCGTGGCGGTCTGGGCGTGTCTATCGTCTCCACCAACAAAGGTGTGATGACGGATCGTGCTGCGCGCGCTGCCGGTGTCGGCGGCGAAGTTCTTTGCACTGTGTTCTAAGGGGGGATAAGCATGTCTCGCGTCGCTAAGAACCCCGTTAAGCTGCCAGCCGGTGTCGAAGTCAAATTCGCAGGCCAACAGCTTTCGGTGAAGGGTGCCAAGGGTACTCTTGAACTGAACATCCATTCGTCCGTTGAGATCGTTGAAGAAGCTGGTGAGCTGCGTTTCGCTGCTCGCAATGGCGATCAACAAACTCGCGCAATGGCCGGTACCACGCGTGCGTTGGTAAACAACATGGTCCAAGGCGTAAGCCAAGGCTTCGAGCGCAAGCTCCAGCTGGTCGGTGTTGGTTACAAAGCGCAAGCAAAAGGCACGGTTTTGAACCTTGCCCTTGGCTTCTCGCACCCAGTGGATTACGAACTGCCAGCGGGCATCACTGCTGAGACTCCTAGCCAGACCGATATCCTGATCAAGGGCATCGACAAGCAGCTGGTAGGTCAAGTGGCCGCTGAGATCCGCGACTTCCGTCCACCAGAGCCGTACAAAGGCAAAGGTGTGCGCTACGCGGACGAAGTCGTCCGTCGTAAAGAAGCCAAGAAGAAGTAGGGCATAGCAAATGACCGACAAAAAAGTTACTCGACTGCGTCGCGCTCGCAAAGCACGCCTGAAAATGCACGAACTCGAAGTCGTGCGTCTCTGCGTGTTCCGCTCGTCGCAGCACATCTACGCCCAGGTCATCTCGGCCGACGGCAACAAAGTCCTGGCAAGCGCCTCGACTTTGGATAAAGAACTGCGTGATGGTGCCACTGGCAACATCGACGCGGCCACAAAGGTTGGCCAGCTGGTCGCTACGCGTGCTAAGGCCGCTGGCGTCTCGCAAGTGGCTTTCGACCGCTCTGGCTTCAAGTACCACGGTCGCGTGAAAGCGCTGGCTGATGCTGCTCGTGAAGCTGGGCTGGAGTTCTAAGTTATGTCAAATAACGACCAAAAGCGCGACGAAGGCTACATTGAGAAGCTGGTTCAAGTT
This sequence comes from Pseudomonas sp. HN8-3, assembly GCF_020790195.1. NCBI lineage: Bacteria > Pseudomonadati > Pseudomonadota > Gammaproteobacteria > Pseudomonadales > Pseudomonadaceae > Pseudomonas > Pseudomonas sp. HN8-3. The sequence goes on along the minus strand of NZ_CP086206.1, from coordinate 5,372,202 downwards.
AACCGCGTAGCCAAAACCGTTAAAGGCGGCCGTATCTTCACTTTCACCGCGTTGACCGTGGTGGGTGATGGTAAAGGGCGTGTTGGCTTCGGCCGTGGCAAGTCACGTGAAGTGCCTGCCGCGATCCAGAAGGCAATGGAAGCTGCTCGTCGCAACATGATCCAAGTTGATCTGAACGGCACCACTCTGCAGTACGCAATGAAGTCCGCTCACGGCGCTTCGAAGGTGTACATGCAGCCTGCTTCTGAAGGTACCGGTATCATCGCTGGCGGCGCTATGCGTGCTGTCCTCGAAGTTGCTGGCGTTCAGAACGTTCTGGCCAAGTGCTACGGCTCGACTAACCCGGTAAACGTGGTTCACGCCACTTTCAAGGGTCTGAAAGCTATGCAATCTCCTGAGTCCATCGCTGCCAAGCGTGGTCTGACTGTCAAGGAGATCTTCTGATCATGGCTACCGTTAAAGTAACGCTGATCAAAAGCATGACCGGCCGCATCCCTAACCACAAACTGTGTGTTAAAGGTTTGGGTCTGCGTCGCATCGGTCACACTGTAGAAGTCCAGGATACTCCCGAGAATCGCGGGATGATCAACAAGGCTTACTACATGCTGCGTGTAGAGGGTTAATCGATGAAACTCAATGATCTGAGTCCAGCGCCGGGTTCCCGTCGCGAAAAGCATCGTCCGGGCCGTGGTATCGGTAGCGGTTTGGGTAAGACTGGTGGCCGTGGCCACAAAGGTCAAACCTCCCGCTCCGGTGGCACCATCGCTCCAGGCTTTGAAGGCGGTCAACAGCCGCTGCATCGTCGCCTGCCTAAGTTCGGTTTCGTATCCCTGAAAGCCATGGACCGCGCAGAAGTGCGTCTGTCCGAGCTGGCTAAAGTGGAAGGCGACATCGTTACTGTGCAGACCCTGAAAGATGCCAACGTGATCAACGTCAACGTACAGCGTGTGAAAATCATGCTGTCCGGTGAAGTGACTCGCGCTGTCACTATCGGCAAGGGAATCGGCGCCACCAAAGGTGCGCGTTCGGCTATCGAAGCAGCTGGCGGCAAGTTCGAGGAATAAATGGCTAAGCAAGGTGCTCTCTCAGCGCTCGGCAAAGGCGGTATGTCTGAACTTTGGGCTCGTCTGCGTTTTCTGTTCCTGGCGATTATCGTCTACCGAATAGGCGCACACATCCCGGTTCCAGGTATCAACCCGGACCGACTCGCAGACCTGTTTCGACAGAATGAGGGGACCATTCTTAGCTTGTTCAACATGTTTTCCGGCGGTGCGCTGGAGCGGATGAGCATCTTTGCACTGGGGATCATGCCGTACATTTCGGCGTCGATCATCATGCAACTGATGACAGCCGTCAGCCCGCAGCTGGAGCAGTTGAAGAAGGAAGGTGAAGCTGGCCGTCGCAAGATTAGCCAGTACACCCGCTACGGCACTGTAGTCCTCGCCCTGGTTCAAGCTATCGGCATGTCCGTTGGCCTGGCAGGGCAGGGCGTTGCGTTCACTGGTGACTTTGGCTTCCATTTCGTCGCGGTATCCACATTCGTGGCTGGTGCGATGTTCATGATGTGGCTGGGTGAGCAGATTACTGAGCGTGGTGTTGGCAACGGTATCTCGATGTTGATTTTCGCAGGTATCGTCGCCGGTCTTCCGAGAGCGATCGGGCAGTCTTTCGAGTCTGCACGTCAGGGTGATATCAACATTTTCGCCCTGGTTGCCATCGGTTTGCTGGCAGTAGCGATTATCGGTTTTGTGGTGTTCATTGAGCGTGGTCAGCGTCGTATTGCTGTTCACTACGCCAAGCGTCAGCAGGGCCGTAAGGTTTTTGCTGCGCAGACCAGCCACTTGCCGCTGAAAGTGAATATGGCCGGTGTTATTCCGGCAATTTTCGCGAGCAGCATTCTGCTGTTTCCGGCTTCGTTGGGTACCTGGTTTGGTCAGTCCGAAAACATGGGCTGGCTGCAGGACCTCTCTCAGTCGATCGCTCCTGGTCAGCCGTTGAATATTCTGCTGTTTAGTGCAGGGATTATTTTCTTCTGCTTCTTCTATACGGCGTTGATGTTCAATCCGAAAGACGTAGCGGAAAACCTGAAGAAGTCCGGTGCCTTTATTCCGGGTATCCGTCCAGGTGAGCAGTCGGCACGCTACATTGATGGCGTTCTGACTCGTTTGACCCTGTTCGGTGCTCTATATATGACGGCCGTGTGTCTGTTGCCCCAGTTCCTGGTGGTTGCAGCAAACGTTCCGTTCTACCTTGGCGGGACCTCGTTGCTGATCGTGGTCGTGGTTGTGATGGACTTCATGTCCCAAGTACAATCGCACCTCGTTTCGCACCAGTACGAATCCCTGATGAAGAAAGCCAACCTGAAGGGCTACGGCAGCGGCATGTTGCGCTGAGTACCCCATAAGGTTCGAGGAGTTGGTGATGAAAGTTCGTGCATCGGTGAAAAAGCTGTGCCGTAACTGCAAGATTATTCGCCGCGAAGGTGTTGTTCGAGTAATTTGCAGCGCGGAACCGCGTCACAAACAGCGCCAAGGCTGAGTGTGATCCGCTTGAAGCCCGGCAGCTAGTGCGCTGCCGGGTTGATTATTTGTTATTACAGCGATATTATCTCGCGCCCTATTTCTTGGCTTCCGGGGCGTAGGTAGCTGTCAATTGGAGTCCCACTGAATGGCCCGTATTGCAGGCGTTAACATTCCAGATAACAAGCACACTGTTATCTCGCTGACCTACATCTATGGTGTTGGTCGCACTACTGCGCAGAAAATTTGCGCAGTTGCTGGGGTAAACCCAGCCGCTAAGATCAAGGATCTGAGCGACGAGCAGATTGAACAGCTGCGTGGCGAAGTGGCGAAGTTCACCACTGAAGGTGACCTGCGTCGCGAAATCAACATGAAAATCAAGCGTTTGATGGACCTCGGTTGCTATCGCGGTCTGCGTCATCGTCGTGGTCTTCCAGTACGCGGTCAGCGTACCAAGACTAACGCGCGTACCCGTAAAGGTCCGCGTAAGCCGATCCGCAAGTAATCGCCCCAGCGAATCGACAGGAAAATTATCATGGCAAAACCTGCTGCTCGTCCTCGTAAAAAAGTTAAAAAGACAGTGGTTGATGGCATCGCCCACATCCATGCATCTTTTAACAACACAATCGTGACCATCACCGACCGTCAAGGTAACGCGCTTTCTTGGGCTACCTCCGGTGGTTCGGGTTTCCGCGGTTCCCGCAAGTCCACCCCGTTTGCTGCTCAAGTAGCTGCTGAACGTGCTGGTCAAGCTGCGCTGGAATACGGCCTGAAAAACCTCGACGTTAACGTCAAAGGTCCAGGTCCAGGTCGTGAGTCTGCTGTCCGTGCTTTGAACGGCTGTGGCTATAAGATCGCCAGCATCACCGACGTGACGCCAATCCCGCACAACGGGTGCCGTCCGCCGAAGAAGCGCCGCGTGTAATCCAGGAGATTGTAAAGAATGGCTCGTTACATTGGTCCAAAATGCAAACTCGCTCGTCGCGAAGGCACCGATCTCTTCCTGAAGAGCGGCGTGCGCGCGATCGAATCGAAGTGCAACATTGAAGCAGCACCTGGTATCCACGGCCAACGCCGCGGTCGCCAGTCCGATTACGGCACCCAACTGCGTGAAAAGCAGAAGGTCCGTCGTATTTACGGCGTTCTCGAGCGTCAGTTCAGCGGCTACTACAAAGAAGCTGCTGGCAAGAAAGGTGCAACCGGTGAAAACCTGCTGCAACTGCTCGAATGCCGTCTGGACAACGTTGTATACCGTATGGGCTTTGGTTCGACTCGTGCCGAATCCCGTCAGCTGGTATCGCACAAGTCGATCAGCGTTAACGGTCAGACCGTAAACGTTCCGTCTTACCAGGTTCGTGCTGGTGACGTGGTCGCAGTTCGCGAGAAAGCTAAAAACCAACTTCGCATTGTCCAAGCTCTCGATCTGTGTGCCCAACGTGGCCGCGTAGAATGGGTAGAAGTAGACACTGAGAAGAAGTCGGGCGTTTTCAAGAACGTTCCTGCTCGCAGTGATCTGTCCGCCGACATCAACGAAAGCCTGATTGTCGAGCTCTACTCCAAGTAAGGGCTAGAAAATAGGTGCATCCATGCAGATTTCGGTAAATGAGTTCCTGACACCCCGCCACATTGATGTGCAGGTTGTCAGTCCAACCCGCGCCAAAATTACTCTCGAGCCTCTCGAGCGTGGTTTTGGCCACACCCTGGGCAACGCGCTGCGCCGCATCCTGTTGTCCTCAATGCCCGGCTGTGCAGTAGTCGAGGCCGAGATTGACGGTGTGCTCCACGAGTACAGCGCCATCGAAGGTGTACAGGAAGACGTAATTGAAATCCTGTTGAACCTTAAAGGTCTGGCTATCAAGCTGCACGGCCGTGACGAAGTTACGCTGACCTTGTCGAAGAAGGGTTCGGGGGTGGTTACCGCTGCCGATATTCAGCTGGATCATGATGTCGAGATCGTTAACCCCGATCACGTAATCGCTAACCTGGCGTCTAACGGCGCCCTGAACATGAAGCTCACTGTAGCTCGTGGTCGTGGTTATGAACCGGCCGACTCGCGTCAGAGCGATGAAGACGAAAGCCGCAGCATTGGTCGCTTGCAGCTTGACTCTTCGTTCAGCCCGGTTCGCCGTATCGCATACGTGGTGGAAAACGCCCGTGTCGAGCAGCGTACTAACCTGGACAAGCTGGTTATTGATCTGGAAACCAACGGTACCCTGGATCCTGAAGAGGCTATCCGCCGCGCTGCAACCATTCTGCAACAGCAGTTGGCTGCGTTCGTCGACCTCAAAGGTGACAGCGAACCAGTGGTAATCGAGCAGGAAGACGAGATCGATCCGATCCTGCTTCGCCCGGTTGACGATCTGGAACTGACTGTACGTTCGGCTAACTGCCTTAAGGCGGAAAACATTTACTACATCGGCGACCTGATTCAGCGTACCGAAGTAGAACTGTTGAAGACTCCGAACCTGGGCAAGAAATCCTTGACTGAAATCAAGGACGTTCTGGCCTCCCGCGGTCTGTCCCTCGGCATGCGCCTCGACAACTGGCCGCCTGCAAGTCTTAAGAAGGACGACAAGGCGACTGCCTGATCGTCGTAATCACCGAACGTGAGTTTGGTAAGGAATGAACCATGCGTCATCGTAAAAGTGGTCGTCACCTGAGCCGTACCAGCTCGCACCGCAAGGCCATGTTCCAAAACATGGCGGTGTCGCTGTTCGAGCACGAGCTGATCAAAACTACACTGCCGAAAGCTAAAGAACTGCGTCGCGTTGCTGAGCCGCTGATCACTTTGGCCAAGACAGACAGCCTGGCTAACCGCCGTCTGGCTTTCGACCGTACTCGTTCGAAAGCTATCGTTGGTAAGCTCTTCAACGACCTGGGCAAGCGTTACGCTACCCGTGAGGGTGGCTACCTGCGCATCCTCAAGTGCGGTTTCCGCGCTGGCGACAACGCGCCTATGGCGTACGTCGAGTTGGTTGATCGTGCTACTGCCGGCGAAGCTGTAAGCGCCGAGTAAGACGACAAGCTGCAACAAAAAACCGGGCCTCGCGCCCGGTTTTTTGTGCGCGTAACAAAAGCGCAACTTATACAAGCTTCCATAGACAGTGCGCTGCACTATAGCGAGCGGAGTCTTGTTAGTTATTTTCTATCGACGCATACGATTTAATGAATTTGTAGGCGTAGTGTTGATGATCAATACTCCCTCCAAGCCGCTTAGCCGGCAGTTCAAAGTCCGACCTGAGGAAGATTGCGCATGAGCCAGAATAAAGTCCTTACCACCGCCAGCGGGGCTCCTGTTGCGGATAACCAGAACTCCCGTTCCGCAGGCCCTCGTGGCCCATTGTTGCTCGACGATTTCCATCTGATCGAGAAGCTCGCTCACTTCAACCGTGAAAACATTCCTGAGCGGCGCGTGCATGCCAAAGGATCGGGTGCCTACGGTACGTTCACCGTTACCCAAGACATCACCCAGTACACCAGTGCCAAGCTGTTCGAATCTGTTGGCAAGCAAACGCCTACATTCCTGCGATTCTCCACTGTGGGTGGTGAGCGCGGGTCTGCTGACACTGAGCGTGATCCACGTGGTTTTGCCCTGAAGTTCTATACCGAAGAGGGCAACTGGGACATCGTGGGCAACAACACCCCTGTGTTCTTCATCCGGGATCCGCTGAAATTCCCGGACTTTATCCACACCCAGAAACGCCTGCCGCAGAGCAACCTGAAAAGCGCGCAGATGATGTGGGACTTCTGGTCGCACTCTCCAGAGGCGCTGCATCAGGTCACCATTCTGTTTTCGGACCGTGGCATTCCAGACGGCTATCGCCACATGCACGGCTTCGGCAGTCACACGTACAGTCTGATCAACGCCAAGGGCGAACGCCACTGGGTGAAGTGGCACTACAAGACCAAGCAAGGCATCAAGAACCTGGCCCCGGCCGAGGCTGCACGCCTGGCGGGTACCGACCCTGACTATGCCCAGCGTGATCTGTTTGGTGCTATCGAGCGCGGTGATTTTCCGAAATGGCGCGTCTGCATCCAGATCATGACTGAGGCTCAAGCAAACGCTCATTATGAGAACCCGTTTGACGTGACCAAGACCTGGTCGCAAAAAGAGTTCCCGCTGATCGAAGTGGGCGAGCTTGAGCTCAACCGTAATCCGCAGAACTACTTCGCTGAAGTGGAGCAGGCTGCATTTGGTCCGAGCAACATGGTTCCAGGCGTTGGCCTGTCACCCGATCGTATGTTGCAAGGTCGAGTGTTTGCCTACGCAGATGCCCACCGCTACCGTGTCGGCACTAACCACCAGCAACTGCCCGTAAACGCGCCGCGCAACCCGGTTAACAGTTACCAGCGTGACGGTTCTATGGCCTTCGGCAGTAATGGCGGTGCGGCTCCCAACTACGAGCCAAACAGCTATGCCGATGCGCCCAAGCAAGCCCCGCAGTACGCAGAGCCGGCACTGGCCCTGAGCGGCGCTGCTGATCGTTACGATCACCGCGAAGATACGGACTACTACAGCCATGCGGGCGCGCTGTTCCGCTTGATGAATGATGAGCAGAAAGCCCTGCTGACCAATAACATTGCCGGTGCGATGGCTAGCGTTTCCAGCGATGTGGTCCAGCGTCAATTGCAGCACTTCTACAAGGCCGACCCGGCTTATGGAGAAGCAATCGCAAAGGCACTGGGTGTATCGCTTAACTGACTCTAAACGATAAGCAGAACCGCCCTCATTTGGGCGGTTTTTGCGTTATTTCAGCTACTTTTCTACGGAAATCTTCACTTTTCTGCCGTTGATCCCGTGACCTTCAAGTCATCATGGTTCAAACTACAGTCTTTCAAGCAGGGAGATGTAGGGCGATGCAAGGTCACCCCGACGTAATCGATTACCTCAACACGTTGCTGACGGGCGAACTGGCAGCTCGTGACCAATATTTCATCCATTCGCGCATGTACGAAGACTGGGGCTTTACCGAGCTCTACGAGCGTATCAACCACGAGATGGAAGAAGAGGCACAGCACGCCGACGCACTGATGCGCCGTATCCTGATGCTCGAAGGCACGCCGCGTATGCGTCCTGATGATCTCGATGTGGGGACCACGGTACCGGACATGCTCGCTGCCGACCTTCGCCTCGAGTACAAAGTTCGTGCTGCGCTCTGCAAGGGCATCGAACTTTGCGAGCTGCACAACGACTACGTCACCCGGGAAATTCTGCGCGTGCAGTTGGCCGACACCGAAGAAGATCACACCTATTGGTTGGAAAAACAGTTGGGCCTGATCAAGTTGATTGGCCTGGAGAATTACCTGCAATCGCAGTTCTGATTCCCAGCTGTAAAAAAGCCCCCGTCACCGCAAAGTGACAGGGGCTTTTTATTGGGCTAGAAAAAGTCAGGCCCGGTCGCGCGCCAGCAACGGTTTCAAGTAGTAACCGGTGTGCGACTGTGGCATTTCGCAAACTTGCTCCGGCGTACCCACTGCGATGATCTGGCCACCCTTGGAACCACCTTCCGGCCCAAGGTCCACCAGCCAGTCAGCGGTCTTGATCACATCAAGGTTGTGCTCGATTACCACCACGGTATTGCCGTGGTCTCGCAGGCGGTGCAGCACGTCCAGCAATTGCTGGATATCCGCGAAGTGCAGACCGGTGGTCGGTTCATCGAGGATGTACAAGGTTTTGCCGGTATCGCGCTTGGACAGCTCGCGAGACAGCTTGACCCGTTGTGCCTCGCCACCTGACAGCGTAGTCGCCGATTGCCCCAGCTTGATGTACGACAAGCCCACATCCATCAGCGTTTGCAGCTTGCGCGCCAACGCCGGCACCGCGTCGAAGAACTCGCGAGCTTCCTCGATGGTCATCTCCAGGGTTTCATGGATGCTCTTGCCCTTGTACTTGATCTCAAGGGTTTCGCGGTTGTAGCGCTTGCTTTTGCACACGTCGCACGGCACGTAGATGTCCGGCAGAAAATGCATCTCCACCTTGATCAAGCCATCGCCCTGGCAGGCCTCACAGCGCCCGCCCTTGACGTTGAACGAGAACCGCCCAGGTCCATAGCCGCGCGAGCGGGACTCGGGTACACCCGCGAACAGCTCGCGGATCGGCGTAAACAGCCCAGTGTAGGTGGCCGGGTTGGAGCGTGGGGTACGCCCAATCGGGCTTTGGTCGATATCGACCACCTTGTCCAGGTGCTCCAGGCCCTTGATGCTGTCGTGCGCCGCCGCTTCCAGGGTGGTCGCGCCGTTCAGCGCGGTGGCACTGAGTGGGAACAGCGTGTTGTTGATCAGCGTCGACTTGCCCGAACCGGAAACACCGGTCACACAGGTCAGCAGGCCCAGCGGAATCTCCAGGTCGACATTGCGCAGGTTGTTGCCGCGCGCGCCCTTGAGATGCAGTGCCATCTTTTTGTTACGCGGCGTACGCTTGGCGGGCACTTCGATCTTCACCCGGCCAGACAGGTACTTGCCGGTCAACGAATCAGGATGCGCCATCACTTCGGCAGGCGTGCCCTCGGCAACGATATGTCCGCCATGCACACCTGCACCCGGGCCGATATCGACCACGTAGTCCGCCAGGCGGATGGCATCTTCATCGTGCTCGACCACAATCACGGTATTGCCGATGTCCCGCAGGTGTTTCAACGTGCCGAGCAGGCGATCGTTATCCCGTTGGTGCAAGCCAATCGACGGTTCGTCGAGGATATACAGCACGCCAACAAGGCCCGCACCGATCTGGCTGGCCAGCCGGATCCGCTGTGCTTCACCGCCCGACAAGGTATCGGCGCTGCGGTCCAGTGACAGGTAGTCCAGGCCAACGTTGACCAGGAACTGCAGGCGCTCGCGAATTTCCTTGAGGATCTTGTCGGCAATTTCCCCACGACGCCCGGTGAGCTTGAGGACACCAAAATATTCACACGCATCGCCGATTGGCAGGTTAGTCACTGCCGGCAACGTTTTTTCGCCCACCCACACATGCCGCGCTTCACGGCGCAGGCGTGTGCCACGGCAATCCGGGCAAGGCTGTGTGCTGAGGAACTTTGCCAGTTCTTCACGCACACTTGCCGATTCGGTCTCGCGGTAGCGACGTTCCAGGTTCGGCACGATGCCTTCGAACGGGTGGGAGCGCTTGACGATGTCGCCACGGTCGTTCAGGTACTTGAAGTCGACATTCTGCGAGCCGCTGCCATGAAGAATGACCTTCTGCTGGTCTGCCGGCAGCTGGTTGAATGGCACTTCCAGGCTGAACTTGTAGTGCGAGGACAATGACCCGAGCATCTGGAAATAGTAGACGTTACGCCTGTCCCAGCCGCGTATCGCCCCCTCGGCCAGGGTCAGGTCGCCATTGACCAGGCGCTTGATATCGAAGAACTGCTTCACGCCCAGGCCATCGCACGTCGGGCAGGCGCCGGCTGGGTTGTTGAAGGAAAACAGCTTGGGCTCCAGTTCGCTGATGGCGTGCCCACAGATTGGGCAGGCGAAGCGCGCGGAGAAGATGATCTCTTCGCCCGGCTCGTCATCCATCGGCGCCACCAGGGCAATGCCGTCGGCCAGCTTCAGCGCGGTCTCGAACGATTCCGCCAAACGCTGCTGCAGGTCGGCGCGTACCTTGAAGCGGTCGACCACCACATCAATGGAATGCTTTTTCTGCTTGTCGAGTTTGGGCGCTTCATCCAGCTCATAGAGCTTGCCGTTGATGCGCGCACGTACAAAACCCTGGGCGCGCAGCTCTTCGAAGACCGAAAGGTGCTCGCCCTTGCGCTCGCGGATGACGGGCGCCAGCAGCATCAGCTTGGCGCCTTCCGGCTGGGCCAGTACCAGGTCGACCATCTGGCTGACGGTCTGGGCTTCCAGGGGAATATCGTGGTCCGGGCAGCGCGGAATACCCACGCGCGCATACAGCAGGCGCAGGTAGTCGTAGATTTCGGTAATGGTGCCCACGGTGGAACGCGGGTTGTGGGAGGTCGACTTCTGCTCGATGGAAATGGCCGGCGACAAGCCTTCGATGGTGTCGACGTCGGGCTTTTCCATCATCGACAGGAATTGCCGGGCATAGGCCGACAGGGATTCCACATAGCGACGCTGACCTTCGGCATATAGCGTGTCGAACGCCAGGGACGACTTGCCGGAGCCGGACAAGCCGGTGATGACGATCAGTTTGTCCCGGGGCAGGGTCAGGTCGATGTTCTTCAGGTTGTGGGTTCTAGCCCCACGAATCAGGATCTTGTCCAAGATGGCCTCGCACGGCGGGCGTAAATAATGCCGGAGTATACGGCTAAAGACTGGATGAATATACACTGTCAAAAGGCCGCTTGCAGCCTTAGATGAAAGCTGCGCGGCAAAGCGCCGCATATACCCTCTCAATCGATGGGACTGGTAGAATCGCCGCCGGTTCACACGAGGTTTTTCCATGCACGATCCCCACAGCGAACGCATGAGTAGCGGCGAGACCCGAGCGGCAAGCGGTCTGGCCCTGGTGTTCGCCTTCCGTATGCTGGGCATGTTTATGGTGTTGCCGGTGCTGGCGACCTATGGAATGGATCTCGCAGGCGCTACCCCCGCGTTGATCGGCCTGGCGATTGGCGCCTATGGCCTGACCCAGGCGATTTTTCAGATCCCGTTCGGGATTATTTCCGACCGCATTGGCCGTCGCCCGGTGATTTATCTTGGCTTGATCGTGTTCGCCCTTGGCAGTGTGCTTGCGGCCCAGTCCGATTCAATCTGGGGCGTGATTGCCGGACGCATCCTGCAAGGCGCCGGGGCGATTTCCGCCGCGGTCATGGCCTTACTGTCGGACCTGACCCGAGAACAGCACCGCACCAAGGCCATGGCCATGATCGGCATGACCATCGGTCTGTCGTTCGCCGTGGCCATGGTGGTCGGCCCGTTGCTGACGAGCGCTTTTGGTCTGCACGGGTTGTTTCTGGCCACTGGCGGCCTGGCCCTGGTCGGGATTGTGATCGTAGCCTTTATGGTGCCGCGCTCTACCGGCACGCTGCAGCACCGAGAATCGGGCGTCGCACGTCAGGCGCTGCTGCCGACGCTCAAGCACCCGGACCTGCTGCGCCTGGATTTAGGTATCTTCGTATTACACGCAATGCTGATGTGCAGCTTCGTCGCCTTGCCCCTGGCCCTGGTGGAAAAAGCCGGCCTGCCCAAGGAGCAGCATTGGTGGGTCTACCTCACCGCGCTGCTGATTTCGTTCTTCGCCATGATCCCGTTCATCATCTATGGCGAGAAGAAACGCAAAATGAAACGAGTTTTACTCGGCGCCGTCGCGACATTGATGCTCACTGAACTATTCTTCTGGCAGTTCGGCGATAGCCTGCGGGCACTGGTCATCGGTACGGTGGTGTTTTTCACCGCGTTCAACCTGCTGGAAGCTTCGCTGCCGTCGCTGATCAGTAAAGTTTCACCGGCTGGCGGCAAGGGCACGGCGATGGGGGTGTACTCCACCAGCCAGTTCCTTGGCTCGGCGTTGGGCGGCATCATGGGTGGCTGGATGTTCCAGCATGGCGGTTTGTCGGTTGTCTTCCTCGGATGCGCCGGGCTGGCTGCACTTTGGCTGGTCTTTGCTGTTACCATGCGCGAACCTCCCTACGTCACAAGTCTGCGTTTGCCGCTATCGCCCGAGGCGATCCGCGAGGCTGGTCTGGTAGAGCGCCTGAAGGCCGTCGTAGGGGTAACGGATGCAGTCGTGGTCGCTGAAGAGGCGGCCATTTACATCAAATTGGACACCGAATTATTGGATCGCGCGACGCTCGAGCAACTGGTCAACCCAGTGCCGACAGCGCGCCCAGCCTAGGAGAACGTTATGGCCCGTGGGGTTAACAAAGTCATATTGGTCGGTACTTGCGGCCAGGATCCCGAAGTTCGCTACTTGCCTAACGGTAATGCCGTGACCAACCTGAGTCTGGCGACCAGCGAACAGTGGACCGACAAGCAGACCGGCCAGAAGGTCGAGAAAACCGAATGGCACCGCGTGTCGATGTTCGGCAAGGTCGCTGAGATTGCCGGCGAATATCTGCGCAAAGGTTCGCAGGTCTACATCGAAGGCAAACTGCAAACCCGCGAGTGGGAAAAAGACGGCATCAAGCGTTACACCACCGAAATCGTGGTCGACATGCAAGGCACCATGCAATTGCTGGGCGGCCGTCCACAGGGCGACCAACAGGGCCAGGGCGGCATGTCCAACTCGGCACCGCGTCCACAGCAGTCGCGTCCACAGCCAACCCAGCAGCCACAGCGTGAGTCGCGTCCAGCGCCACAACAGGCTGCGCCGCAACCGGCTCAGGATTTCGACAGCTTTGATGACGATATTCCGTTCTGACCCTCAGCTTTTCAGAACGTAATCCAAAAAAGCGAAGCCATTGATTTGGCTTCGCTTTTTTTATGAGCGCAGATCTTGGTGGTGCAAAAAATACAGCGCCGGAACTCAGCTCGTCTGCTGCAGCAACGGATACAGCGATATCACCAGCAACGCCGCCATGCCGAAGTTGAACACGCGTAACCAGCGCGGGTTGCGCAGCACGTTGCGCAACACACTGCCGAATCCTGCCCAAACCCCCACGCTCGGCGCATTGATCAGGGCGAACACCGTAGCGATGATCACCACGTTCATGGTGTAGCCCTGCAACGGTGTGTAGGTGCTGATTGCACCGATTGCCATCACCCACGCCTTGGGATTGACCCATTGAAACGCCGCCGCGCCCCAGAACCCCAGAGGCTTGCCTTTACCTTCAGTGTCTTCGGATGCCGGGCCCGAACGGGCGATGTTCCACGCCAGGTACAGCAAGTAAGCCGCGCCCGCGTAGCGCAGGATGGTGTAGAGCACCGGATAGGCGGTAAACGCCGCGCCCAGCCCAAGCCCCACCGCCAATACCAGCACCAGGAATCCGGAGCTGATGCCCAGGATATGCGGGATGGTGCGCTGGAAGCCGAAATTAACCCCTGAGGCCAGCAGCATGGCGTTATTGGGGCCCGGGGTGACGGACGTGACAAACGCAAATAAAGCAAACGCCAGCATCAAATCAAACGACAAGGACATGGTTTTTTCCTGGAACGGGCCTTAGCACGTCACCTGCCACTCGGGTTTCGCGGTTACAGGTGTACGGAGGCCACTTAAAGTTGGAGTCAGAGCAACGAACTGAGAAAGCCGATGGCAACCATCGAGTAGAACGCTGCGCAAATCAGCCCGAAGGACTTGCGGGTCCGGGCAAAAAAAGGTTCTGCCGAATGGGCGGAAAACGCCAGGGCGTAGGTGCAGAAAATCAGGAAACCCAACAACGCACAGGCCGCCACCAGCACAAAACTCGCCCATGCCGGTGCGTTGACGCTCAGCCCCACTGTGGTCACGGTGAACCAGGTCAAGGCCGCCTTGGGGTTGGTCAGGTGAATGCCCAACCCTTGTAGATAGAAGCCCAGGTTGCGCGTCTGTTTTGCTCGCGCTTTGGCCACCGTCGTGGCGTTATGCGCCAGCGCACTGCGCACCGACTTCCAGGCCAGGAAGAACAGGTAGCAGGCGCCGAACACCTTCAGCCACAGGATGATCTGGGTGTTGGACATTAACAGCGCCGACACGCCGGCAGCGGTCATCGCGCCCCAGCACAACGACCCGGAAATAACCCCCGCCGCCAGCGCCAGGCCCGGTGTGCGCCCGTAGTTCAAGGAGGTGTTGGCGATGGCCAGGTTGCCTGGGCCCGGGCTGGCGGTGCCGATCACGTAGACCCCCAGTGCCGCTGCAAAACTTGAAAACTCAAACATAGGTGCACTCATACCCGTGGCGCCAGCGCGCAGTGAGCACCCCAAGCCACCGCGGCTTGAAGTGATGGTCAAAAAAGCTACTTGAAGCAACGATGATCCGGCTCTTGGGCGCGAATCTTCTCCATCCAGGGCTTGAGTTCCGATTGCTTGTACAGGCGCTCGCCCCAATTTTCCGGCGAAACCGGCAATGGCCGCCCCTGCAGGATGTAGTCGGTGAGCAGGTGAATGAACTGCTGCAGGCAATAGGCGCCCACGTGCAGGCGCAGCGAGGAAGCCGTCTCGGCGGGCGCGACGTTGAAGCGCGCCACATCGATGATCTGCCCGCTGTCCACCGAAGGGGCCAGGTGATGGCAGGTCGAACCGTAGGTTTCATCGTTGTAGTAGATCGCGTAATGCTGGCTGCCCAGGCCCCGATATTTGGGGGGCGCCGGGTGCAGGTTGATCGCGCCTTTGCGGGCATTCTTGTAGATGCTCTGCGGGAAGATGAAGTCGCCACGGTAGGAGATGATCCAGTCGCCTTCCCAATCATCCAGGTGATAAGGGTAGGGATCGCCCGGGTCCCAGCAAAACACCTCGAGGTTGGAGAACACGGTCTTGGCGAATTCCACGCCGTGATCACACCAGTCCATAGTGCACACCGACAGCAGGACTTTGTCCTTGCATGGTTCGATCGTCTGCATCTTCATTTCTCCCTTTCCAGCTAATGTGGGTGACAACGACCGTCCCCCGGTAAGCCCGCTCGATCGCTAGTAGGCGACAGCCCTGACCACTGCATTGAAGCGCTCGACCATTTGCCCCAGTTCCCCTTCGCTGGTGATAAACGGCGGTGCGAACAGCACATGATTGCCTTGTGTGCCTTGCACTGTGCCGCTGCCGGGATAAATCAGCAGGCCGCGTTGCAGCGCCTCTTGCTTGAGGGCCGCGGCATAGGCGCCGCCGCCTCTGAATGGCGCCTTGGTGGAACGGCTCTCGACAAACTCGACGCCCACGAACAATCCGCGCCCGCGCACATCGCCAACGATATCCAGGTCAGCCAGGCTTTCCCTGAGCCAGGTGCGCAGTTGCTCACCCCGTTGGCGCACTTGCGTCAGCAGGTCTTCTTCGACGATGACTTGCTGTACCTCCAGGGCAATGGCGCAGGCCAGCGGGTGGTTGACATGGGTTTGGCCGTTGCCCAGTACACCCGAGCCACGGGCCATCACCGAATGCACCCGGTCACTGATCAACAGCGCCGAGATCGGCATGTAACCCGCCGCCAGGCCTTTGCCGACCGCGACCATGTCCGGCACGATGCCGTCGTCGGTATAGGCGAACAGCTGCCCGGTACGCCCCATGCCGGCCATCACCTCATCAAGGACCAGCAGCACATCGTGGCGCTCGCACACCGCCTTGATCTTGCGAAAATAACCGGGCACCGCAGGCACCGCGCCGTTGGTGGAGCCCACTACGGTCTCGGCAAAGAACGCCGCGACGTTCTCACTGCCCAGGCTACGAATCTTGGCGTCCAGTTCATCGGCCAGGCGCGTGGCGTACTGCTCCTGGCTTTCGTCGGGCCGTTGATCACGGTAGGCGTAGCAGGGGGAGACGAACTCGGCGGGTGCAAATAGTCGACCGAATACCGACTGGCGCTGCGGGTTGCCGGAGATGCTCAAGGTGCCCAGTGTGCTGCCGTGATAGCTCTGTTGGCGGGAAATGAACACTGATTTGTCGGGCAAGCCGCGCTCGCACTGGTACTGGTAAGCGATTTTCATCGCCAGCTCCATCACCTCCGAGCCGCCGGACAAGAACTGCGCACGCGCCAGGCCGCCACTGGCTGCCACCAGGCGCTCAGCGAGCTCCTCGGCGGCAGCGGTGGTGAAGCTGCCCGCATGGGCCCAGGCCAGTTTCTTCGCTTCGCGCTCGAATGCCGCGGCGATCCGCGGGTGCCCATGGCCCAGGCTCGACACTGCGACACCGCCGCAGGTGTCGAGGTAGCGTTTGCCCGTTGCATCCTCAAGCCAAACCCCACTCCCGCCGACCGCCAGGATCGGTGAGCTGTTGAGGTTCTTGTAGATCACTTTTGACATGGGCGCAGTTCCTCAGGCAATGGGCGTTACCGTTTACTCACAGCGTGATCCCAGGCTGTCGGCGCCTGGTGAAAGCGCCGGCCGAAACGGGAAGAGTGAAACACCGAACGCGTCAGCCCGATGGGCAGCAACACGACGATAAACATCAGAAACGCAAGAAATCTCAGCACGGTAAAAGCTCCATTGAGTTAAAGGTAAGGATCAATCCAGCGGGATCTCGCTGCGCCAGTCCACAGCCTCGACGAAGGCCGGTTGGCCGGGGCGTTCCAGCACGTAACGGCCCAAAACCAGTACGTCCATTTCGGTGCGCATGAAGCAGGCGTACGCTTCCTCGGGTTTGCACACGATGGGCTCACCGCGCACGTTGAACGAGGTATTGACCAGCACCGAGCACCCCGTGCGTTCCTTGAAACTGCGCAGCAGGTAGGTGAACGGTGCGTTGTTTTCCTCGGTCACCGTTTGCACCCGTGCCGACAGGTCGACGTGGGTCACCGCCGGCAATTGCGAGCGAATATTGTTGATACTGCCCAGCCCGCGCTCCGGGCCGCCTTCTTGCCGCGACTGCTGGGATTTGATCGAGTCGGTGACCGGCGCGACCATCAGCATGTAAGGGCTTTTTTCGCAGATATCGAAATAGTTGCCGGCGTCCTCGGCCAGCACGGCCGGGGCAAACGGGCGGAACGACTCGCGGTATTTGATCTTCAGGTTCATGGTGCGCTGCATCTCGGGGTTGCGTGCATCGCCGAGAATCGAACGCGCGCCCAAGGCTCGTGGGCCAAACTCCATGCGCCCCTGGAACCAGCCCACCACCGCGCCCTCGGCCAGGCGACTGGCAACCTGGTCATACAGCCCGGCGTCGTCATAGCGGGTGAAGGGGTAGTGGTTTTCCAGCAGGAAGCGGGCGATTTCTTCGTCGCCAAAGCCCGGCCCCAGCAGGCTGCCGCTCATGGCATCAGACTTGCCACCTTCCAGGTGCGGACGACCGCTGTGCTTGACGGCAAAGTCCAACGCCGCCCCCAGGGCGCAACCGGCATCACCGGCCGCCGGCTGGATCCAGATCGAATCAAAGCGCCCCGAGCGGCTGAGCACGCCGTTGGCCACGCAGTTCAAGGCTACGCCACCGGCCAGGCACAGATTGCGCTCTCCGGTCTGCTTGACCGCGGCAGTGGCCAGGCCAAGCACCACTTCCTCGGTGACTTTTTGAATCGACGCGGCCAGGTCGCACTCGCGCTGTGAGATCGGGCTTTCGGGTTGACGGATCGGCCCACCGAACAACTCTTCAAACGCTTCGCCGACCATGCGCTCACCGCGCAGGTACTCGAAGTACTTCATGTTCAGGGTGAACGAGCCGTCCTCGCGGATATTGATCAGCTCGTCGCGAATCTTGTCGGCGTAGATCGGCTGGCCATAGGGCGCCAGGCCCATCAGCTTGTATTCCCCTGAGTCGACCTTGAACCCGCAATAGTAGGTCATGGCCGAATACAGCAAACCCACCGAATGGGGGTAGGAAATCGAGTTTTTCAGTTCAAGATTGGTGCCCTGGCCGTGCCAGATCGTGGTCGAATGCCATTCGCCGATGCCGTCGATGCACAACACCGCCGCGTTCTTGAACGGTGACGGGTAAAACGCCGCCGCCGCGTGGGAGCGGTGATGCTGGGAAGCCTGGGTGCGCGGCGCCTTGCCCCGGCCCAGGATTTCGAGTTGCTCGTCGACGAACTTGAGCACGTTCCACTTCCAGCGAATCCATTCCGGCATCGCATTGATGAACGTACGTGCGCCGCCGATGCCGCCGCTGGCAAACGACGAAATCACCCGGGAGAATTTTTCCTGGGGGTCTTCGTAATAAACCACCGCCTCCAGGTCATCCAGGCTGATGCCCTCGGCGTCCAGGCAATAGGCAATCGCCTGGGCCGGGAACGCCGGGTCATGGCGCACGCGAGTGAAGCGCTCTTCCTGGGCGGCAGCGACGGGCACGCCGTCCTTGACCAGGGCGGCAGCACTGTCGTGGTAGAAGGCAGAAATCCCTAAAACATAATTAGCCATTTAACTGTGCATCCTCATCACATTCCGCCAATCCATGGAGTCGCCTGCGCCAATCGAACTGCTGGCGTGTAGGCAACCTTCTCTGCGTATCAAGACCACCATTGCGCGAATGGCAGGCTTCGTAGAACCGGGATCAAGGACACCACGAGCACCAGGCTCATGGTGATATTGAACGCCTTCAAACGTTGTGGCTGGGTCAGGAAGCGCCGCAGGTACTGCCCGAAAAACACCCAGACCATCGAACACGGTGAACCGAATACAAAAAACAACAGCGCAATCAGAAACACCTGCACCGTGTACGAGCCCAAGGGCGAGGTGTAGGCCAGCACTGCGCCCACCGCCATCACCCAGGCTTTCGGGTTGACCCACTGGAACAGCGCCGCAGCGGTGAACCCCAAAGGCTTGCCTGATTGGTCACCCAGATCGGTGGTGGGGGCACTGGCAATCTGATACGCCAGGAACAACAGGTACAACGCGCCGACCACCTGCAAGCCGTCATGCAACCACGGGTACTGGCGGAACACCGCCCCGGCCCCCAACCCGACCGCCACCAGCATCAGCGGAAAGCCGATGTTGATACCGGCCACATGGCGCAAGGTACGGCCGATGCCGAAATTGGCCCCGGACGACATCAACATCACGTTGTTCGGGCCTGGCGTGACACAGGTGGCAATCACGAACAGCACGATCGAGTAGTAATCCAGTGCCTGCATGGTCATGCCCTGCTCAACGGTAATCTTCCAGCGTGCCCTGTCGACGAATGTCCACGGACACACAATGGAAACCGCCGCTCAGACTGCGCGCGTGGCGCATCTTCAGCGGTGCCACATCGATGCCGTGTTTTTCCAGTGCGCGAATCAGCGGCACTTGCTGGTCATTGATCACCGCCAGCGACGGGTTGACCATGATGAAGTTCATGCCCTGCCAGATAGAGGCACGCGGGTACGACCAGCAGTAACCGGTGTCCACCATGTCGGGGGCCCAGATGATGTCCCAGTGCTTGAACACTTCGGGCACCTGATCCTTGCCGATGCGTTCGGGGTTCAACACCACCAGCCCTGGACGCACCAGGGTGATGGTGGTGTCCAGGTGCGTACCGTCGTAGAACCCGCTGAGGGCGTGCACGCGGTATTGGTCGCCGAGCACGCGCTTGAGCCACTCGTAGCCCATGCGGTTACCGCTGCGCGACACCAGGTAAAGAATGTCGCGGCCCATGCGCAGCACGTTGGCGGCATCGAAAATCGGCTCATCGTTGGCGATGATCGAGCCCTCGCGCGGGTTGACCCGGTAGGTACTGTCGGGCAGTTCCGGCTTGGGCGCGGAAATCCAGTTGGCGCCGCTGGCGAAGTACGCCTGCAGGTGTTCGCGGTAGGCAAAAGGTTCGAAGTAACGGCTGCGCAAGGCCATCGGCGCTTCAATGATGGTTTTGCCGATCGGCAGCAGAACGTCCCTTGGGCAGTAGTTGTATTCGCCGTCGGTCTTCCAGTCGCCGGTGCCGAACAGTGCCGCGTGATAAGTCTCTTTGGGCCGGCGCACGGTCACCCCATGGCCGACCAGGAAGGCGGCAAAGGCGTCCAGGTCTTCCTGTGCTTCTTCAACCAGTTGTTCGGGGTAAGGCCCTGACGGAATCTCATTGGGCGAGTCGTGGTGCTCGCTGTAGTCGAGGGCGAACAGGCCCTTGTCCGGCCGCGGCACGCGTGCGCCATGGGCAATACCCACGATCATTTCCTCGAGGGGGTCCCATTCGTTATGCACTTCTACCAAAGACATAATTGCTCCTCGTGGCGTTATTGTTCGTGGGTTTGCAGCAATACCTGCCGCGTGATCGGCAAGTGATGCAGATAGCCTTTTGAAGCCGCTGTGCGGGTTGGGCGCGGGAGTACATGGTCGGCCGATGAGAGGCGCAAGCGACGCAACATCGAGGCCCATTTGCCTGGCATCGGCGCCAGGGACTCATAGCCCACGCGCACGCGCTGCCATTGCGCGGCGACCTGCTCGGCACTGGTCAACGCACGCATGTACGCATCGATCGCATCGGCAGCCCAGGCCGAATGTCCGGTGGACACGTTATCAATGGTGTTGTGCAGGTCGACGAACGCCGTGCTGAACCCGTAGTGCCGTAAAAAGCGCCGCGCCGAACGATAGCTGCCGCCCACGCCGGACAGCTCCATCGCCAGGTTCATGCCGAGCACTTCGGGCATGAACGTCATCGGCAGTTTGCCCAGGCACAGCCAATACACGGGCAGGCGGAAGGAGTCTTCGTCCAGGCGCGGGTCTTCGGCGAATTCACGGCTACCGGTGGGGGCCAGTTCGAAATCCATGTCACGCAGGCCATCGCGATAAATTTTCGGATGATTGAGCGCCTCGATGCCGTTGCCCAATTCATCCCAATAGGTCTGGAACAGGGTGTAGCCCACGTGGGAAGACGCTAGCCCCAGGTCGGTAAAGCCTTGCAGCCACGCACCGTCGATCAGCGTCAGCGGCGCCAGTTGCAGGGTCGACTCGATGATTTCTTCACGGCTGGGCATTTGCGCCGGGTCGCTGTCATCGAACTGTTGGCCGTTCTGGTCATGCTTGTCCAGCAACCAGGCGCGCAGCACATTGGGGCCCCACTGGTCGGGCAATTGGCGCTCGGACGTCTTCAGCGACTGGCGCGAACGCTCAAGCCAACGGCTCACATAGGCATGGGCAAACTGGCGGGTGGCCGGCTGCAGCGCACGCCCCTGCAAGACAAAATAGGCTTCGCGCAGGCTCTTGGGCCAGTGTCCGGTGTCGGCAGGGCTGGCTGAGTCAGGGCGGGGCACCGTGGCGGCGCTGTCGACTGGCTGGCGTGGCAGTTGCGGCGTGGCGCCAGCCTGGGGCAACCAGTCGATCCACTGGCGAATTACGCTCAAGTCTGCCTCGCTGAAGATGCGGAACATGCGCCCGGTCGGCGCCACCAGGCTGGTGACCAGCAGGCTTTTTTTCGAGTTGCCCGGCACGATCAAACGGCTGCGCGACAGCACATCCAGCAGGGGCAACGGGTCGCGCTGCGCTTCTTCGATCCACAGCGCCAGGCTGCGCCCTTCAATCAGGTAACTCTGGTGATACACCGCGCCCACCCGCGCCAGACGCTGCATCAAATGCGCCATGGCCTGTTGGGGCGAAGTGGCGGTCAGCGAGGCGTTATACAGCCGCGCATTCCAGCGTTGCAGCGCGCCGAACAGCCAGTTGGCGCCGCGTAGCAGACGGGCCTGGCGCTCTTCGCCCTGCTCGATGATGCGGTGCGCGACCCATTGGCTGATATGGCGCAACGAAGCCGGTTCCAGGCCGGGGAATGACGCGCTCAGATCCAGCCGGCCGAGTTCCAGCGCCAGCCCTTCAAGCTGGCCCATGGCTGCCCAGCCCGGGCAAAGCCCGACGGCGCGCAAGGCCCAATCGACACCGCAGAGTTCATCACCGTAGGCATCGCTGCGTCGGCTGAGGGCAAGCAACAGCGCGGGCAGTTCGAACGCGTCGTCATGCAGGTCCGGCAGGGTCGCCAATTGCGCCGGCGCCAAGGCGTAGGTGGTCAGCTGTAGCTGGCCCAACAACGCGTTGAAGTGATGGCCGCGGGAGGCGTTCGGGTAGCCGACGCCGATGTCATGGGCAAACAGTTGCATCAGGCGCAGCTGCGCGGGGTCTTCAAATACCCCGGGTGCGCTCAGGCCCTGCAGCCAGCAGCCGAGCACCGAGGCCATCGGTGCCGAATAAACCGCCAATGCCTGGGCAAAAGCGCGAGCGTTGTGCTGTTCGACGGCGGCGGTGGCGGCGCCGGCATACGCCGACGCCTGTTCCGACTGCCACGCATCGATCCGCTGTGACAGCAGCGGCAACTGCACCGGCTCGACGTCTTTGCCCAGCAGGGTGTCGAGGTACTCCGTATCCAGGAAACATTCAGGCTCCAGCGCCAAACGATAGAGTTCGCGCCACCTGTCGTCTGCGGGGATGCGTGTTGGAATCGAGCCATCCATAGCCATTACCTTCCAGTGCCGCGTCAGAACATCGGATAAATGGAGGAGTCAGGTTTCTTCTTCTTTTTTCCAAACAGGCGCTGGAAAAACTTCTTGATGGATTTCATGTGCAAGTCCTTTTAGCGGGTGACATCGAGAATAAGTTTTGAAACCAGGTCGTTGCCGGCATCGGTGAAATGGATGCGGTCGACGAACTGCCAGTCTTGCGGGCCCAGTGCCTCGGCCAGCAATGGCGTGATGTCGACAAACTCCACCCCCATGGCCCGCGCCCCGTCGCGCAAGCGCTGGGCGTAGGCTTCGCGCACCGAGGTTTGCAGGATGTCGCCATACACCTCGGTGAAATTACCGAGTTGGTCGAGTTCGGCAAACAGTTGCTCTTCCTCATGGCTGCCGGTCTCGCGGACCCAGCCGGCGAGCGGTTGCAGGATGAACGTCAGCTTCGCACCCATGTCGGTGGCCAGGGCGCGCCAGATATCCAGGTGCTGCAAGGTCAGGTTGGCGGCGTAGTCGATCTGTTCCTGCATCGACGGCGGCGTGGGTTGCTCGGGCTCCTGAGGCTTGCCGAACAGATTCGACAGGCTCCAGTTGCTGGCGGTCGGCTGCTGTGGCGTCAAGGCATCGAAAAACTGATGGCAGTTGAAAAACGCGCCGTGCTCGCCCCGATAGGCGTGAGGCTGACGTGCCAGGCCAAGGTTGTTGAAACCGGAGAACAGCACGATTTCATCCACCTTGGGCAGGTGGTGCCGGTTGAGGGTGAACAGCACCAGCTCTTGGGTAGAGTTGAAGCTGCGGCCGCCGAAATTGATCCAGCGCTGGCCACGGGGATCGTTCTTCGTGAGGCGCGAAGCAAGGGTCCAGCTGTCGGCGCTGGCGCCAATGCCGAACACGGTGGAGCTGCCCGCCAACAGGCGTACCGGGCCATTACCCTTGATACCGTCGACCACCGAATAGCGGGTACCCAATGACTCGGAGTAGCGAAAGCCGGATGAATCGGTATTGACCACGGGGGAAGCATGGTCAGTGGGGTGGAAGTACATCAAATAGGGCAGCCATCGAACTTCACCGGCATCGGTGAATTTCTGTTCGTACTCGGCCATCTGCGGTGTGAGCGTCGTCCTTGTCGTCATAGCGCTTGATCCATTTGGTATTCGCTGGGCAGATTCAAACACCTGGTTGGTTTGTAAGGTGCTTGCTTTGTAGGGCATTTCTGAAAATTTGGTGCGTACAGTGCTGCTTTACTATTTTGTGACTACTTTGTACCAACCTTGTCAAAGGTCTCGTGCACTGTTATGGGACCTATCATCCCAAGGCGACGACGTGTATTGCAGATACAGCAGAACTCAATCTTTTGAATACAGATTGGGGTTTTATGCTGAAAATTTTTCAAAAAAAGGCCAATCTGTAACTTCTTAAGCGACAGATCAGAAGCTACAGTCGGGCCTATGACTCTTTACCTGAACCTCGCCGAATTCATCAGCAGCCGCATCGAGCAGGGCCTGTACGGGCCCGGTGAGCGGTTGCCATCTGTACGCACCCTCAGCCATGAGCACGGCGTCAGCCTGACGACCGTGCAACAGGCCTACCGTGTATTGGAATGTTCGGGGTTGGCGGTATCGCGTCCCAAGTCGGGCTATTTCGTGCCGTCGGACCGGCGCGTGGCACCTTTGCCACAGATGGGCCGACCCATCCTGCGGCCGGTGGACATTTCCCAGTGGGACATGGTCCAGGAACTGATACGCCTCGATCAAGGCGCCGGTATCGTGCAACTGGGGTGCGGTATGCCGGACATCAGCGTGCCGACCCTCAAGCCGCTGCTGACCGCCATGGCCCGTATCAGCCGGCGCAGCGACAACACCAGCCTGCAATACAGCCACATCCAGGGTGTATTGGCCTTGCGCGAACAGATCGCCCGGCTGTCCATCGATGCGGGTGTTCGCCTGACCCCGGCCGACCTGATTGTCACCAGTGGCTGTCAGGAAGCCCTGTCTACCGCAATCCGTGCGATTTGCGCGCCCGGCGATATCGTGGCGATCGCCTCGCCGAGCTATTACGGGATGATGCAGATCCTCAAGGCGGCCGGTCTCAAGGCGCTGGAGATCCCCAGCGACCCCGTGACCGGCATCAACCTGGAAGCCCTTGAGATGGCCCTGGAGCAGTGGCCGATCAAGGTCATCCAATTGACCGCCAACTGTAACAACCCCATGGGCTACATCATGCCCGACGAGCGCAAGCTCAAGCTGATCCGCATGGCCCAACGCTTTGACGTGCCAATCATCGAAGACGATATCTACGGTGATCTGTCGCATCGCTATCCGCGGCCACGCTCGCTCAAGTCCTTCGATGAAGACAACCGCGTGGTGTTGTGCAGTTCGTTTTCCAAGACCGTGGCCCCTGGCCTGCGCGTCGGCTGGATCGCTCCGGGGCGTTACCTGCCCCAGGTGCTGCATATGAAGTTCATCGGCTCTGGCGCCACCGTCACCCAACCGCAATTGGCCGTGGCCGAATTTATCGCCAAGGGTAATTACCAGTTGCACCTGCGGCGTATGCGCAAGCAATACAAGCGCAACGGCGATCTGATGAGTGAGTGGGTCAACCGCTATTTCCCGGTGGGGACCCGCGTCAGCCAGCCTCAGGGCGGCTTTACGCTGTGGGTCGAATTGCCCGGGGAGTTCGATACCTACGCCCTCAACCGGCTGTTGGAAGCGCAGGATGTGCAGGTGGCCAACGGCAATATTTTCTCGGCAGCGGGAAAATACCGTAATTGCATCCGGCTGAACTTCGCCAACCCACCCACCCGCAAGGTCGAGATGGCCGTGCAAAAGGTCGGGCAAACCGTTGGCCAGTTGATACAGATGGAGCTGGACAACCCCCTCACCGCGCAACAATGGCAGCCTCAGCCCTCTGCGTTTTGATCGGTTGCGTGCTCACTTGGCGGCATTTGTTCTCAAGGATCACAAGATTTAGGCTGTAGCCCTCTTTGACAAGAAGGAAAGCAGCGATGACCTGGTCTGCCAAGCAGTACACCCTGTTCGAACAACAGCGCACTCGCCCGGTCCGTGACCTGGTGGCGGCGATTCCCGAAACCGACGTGCGCACTGCCGTCGACTTGGGCTGCGGGCCGGGCAACTCCACAGCGGTACTGGCCGAGCGCTTTCCCCTAGCGCGAGTCACCGGCATGGACAGCTCCGACGACATGCTGGCCGACGCCCGCGAGCGCTTGCCGGCGTTGAGCTTCGAACTGGCAGATATCGGCGCCTGGAATCCAGCACAAAAATTCGATGTGATTCTGGCCAATGCCTCACTGCAATGGCTGCCCGACCACGCCGCGCTATACCCGCACTTGGTCAAACAACTGAACCCTGGCGGTACGCTGGCGGTGCAAACCCCGGACAATCTCGACGAGCCCGCCCACCGGTTGGCCCGCGAAGTGGCGGCCGACGGCCCATGGTCGGCGAAGATCGGCGCGGTCAAACACAATGAGCGGCACACCGCGAGTTACTACTACGAGTTGCTGAGTAAGCACTGCAGTACGGTGGATGTGTGGCGCACTACCTATCAGCACCCGTTGGCGGATCATGCGGCGGTGGTGGAGTGGTTCAAGGCGTCGGCATTGCGGCCCTTTCTTGCGCCGTTGACCGACGATGAAAAGGCCGCCTTCCTGCAGCAATACCAGGCGCGAATTGCCCAGGCTTATCCAGCCCTGGCCGATGGCACTGTGTTGCTGCCCTTTCCGCGTCTGTTCATCATCGCGACACGCTAAAGTGATCGGCGTAAGTGGCGGTCACGCGGCCGCCGTTTGCGCCTGCAGGTATTCCTGCGCCGACATGACGCCCGCATAGCCAAATGCCAGGGATGCCATGTACGCCCCATGCACCTGCGCCGCTGGAATCACCTGGCCGTTGAACTCCTGATCGCGAGTAGCGCAAGCGTCATGGATCACCGTGACCTTATAGCCCAGGTCCGCCGCCGCCCGCACCACGGCGTCCACACACATATGACTCATGCTGCCGACCACCACCAGATCGGTGATGCTGCGCTGCTCCAGCAATTCGCGCAGGTTGGTTTGGCGAAACGCATTCACAAAATGCTTGAGCACTACCGGTTCATCACCCTCGTTCAACACCTTGTCGTGCAAGCGGGCGCCGTCGGAGCCGGGCGTGAAGAACGGCGCGTCGTCGCCTTCAAACTCATGGCGTACATGAATCACCGCATCGCCTGCCTGTCGAAATGCCTGTAGCACCTGCGCCGCCCTGTCCGCCGCGGCTTCTACGCCGTCAAGCGGCCACTTGCCCTGAGGGAAGTAGTCGTTCTGGATATCGATTAGGATGAGCGCTTGCTTGGCCATGTATGTTGCCTCCTGATGGGTTGATGGGCCCAGTATCTTAGCTGGCGCCGAGGTTGAGAATTGGGCGCACCGACAATAACAGGGGGAAAACTGACAATGGCCGTGGAACGCGCGACGCTCGAACTGGGTGTATTGATCTATCAGGGCGCGCAACTGGCCGCCGTGCATGGCCTGACCGACCTGTTCGGGGTCGCCAATCGCATCGCCGCCGAGTACCAATCTGCGCAACTGCCGCTGCTGCGGGTCAGCCACTGGCAGGTGGACGCCCACGGCACGCCTGCGCGCGTGTTCGACAGCCACCCGTCGCCGGCCCAACCGATGATGGCTCTGCTGGTACCGCCGTCGATTGGCGAGTTCACCGAAGACCAGGCGCCGCCCGCACTGCTGGAGTGGATCCGCCAGCAGCATGCTGCCGGCACGGTGCTTGGCGGTGTGTGCATTGGCTCGATCATGTTGGCGCGTAGCGGTCTGTTGGATGGGCGTAGCGCCACCGCTCACTGGTCGTCCTCGGAGTCCTTCGCGGCCCGTTACCCGGCAGTGCGCCTGGAAGCGGATAAGCCCATCGTCGATGACGGCGACCTGATCACTACCGCCGGGCTGATGGCCTGGTCCGAACTGGGCCTGCGCCTGGTCGACCGGCTGATGGGGCCCAGTGTCGCCGCCGACACTGCGCGTTTTCTGGTGATCGAACACCGCGACAGTGCCAGCCAGTGCGGCAGCAACTTTGCGCCGATCCTCAGGCATGGCGACAGTGCGATCCTGAAGGTCCAGCATTGGCTGCAAGCCAGTGGCGCAGTGGATGTTTCGGTGGCGGCGATGGCGCAGGCGGCAAACCTGGAAGAGCGCACGTTTTTGCGCCGTTTTCGCAGTGCGACGGGGCTTAAACCCACCGAGTACTGCCAGCATCTGCGGGTCGGCAAGGCGCGGCAGATGCTGGAGTTCACCAACGGCACGATCGACCACATCGCCTGGACCGTGGGTTATCAGGACCCCAGCGCTTTTCGTGCACTCTTCAAGAAGATTACTGGCTTGACCCCCAGCGACTACCGCACCCGGTTTGGCGTTTGAATCGTGCAGAACGCAGGGGGGTTGGGGCATCGTCGTGCAGAATAGAGCAGGCTAACTGCCATCGCTTTTAGTGCAACTCATTGATTTGATAAACATCCCTCACAAAGCCGCGTTGGCCTGATCCCTGCAACTTTCCCACCACACACATGGCGGGATAGCCAAGGGGGACGCATGACCCCGACAAATCGCAACAAATTGGTGGTCGCACACTCGACGCGCGAAGGTGCGCCATTGCATGAGGTTGAAACCAACCGCGCATTGGCCCGCTGGCTGGCGCAGATATTGGGGCTCAAGTTTGGTGGCAGTTACGACCCCCAGATGCACGCCGGTCGCGAGCTGTACCTGCTACCCACGCAAACTCTGGTCGGTCCCGCCCTGGCGTTGAAGCTTGACGTCAGAGGGCCGGAAGATTTGTGGGGGGGCTATGTCGATCACGATTTCATTTGTACCAAAGCGATCAGCCACGGCCTGTTGAGCCCTGAAGCAAAGGCACCTGAAGGTTGGTCGCCGATCTTCTGCGAGCGCGTACGCGACGTTGTGTTGGATGGCTTGAGTGTGTTCGCCCTGGAAGACGCCAAGCCCGCCGCCGCGCGCTTGCTCTATAGTGGCCCGATCCGTATGAAACCGGTGCACGCCTGTGCTGGACGGGGCCAGGAAGTGATCCACAGTCTCGATGAGTTCGACGCGATAGTGGCGCGTCCTGACGCCGCAAAGTTGTTCAGCGCCGGCGTGGTGCTGGAACAAGACCTGCACGACGTGGTTACCCACAGCGTGGGCCAGAGCTTTATCGGTGAGCACGTATTCAGCTATTGCGGCGAGCAATACCTGACCCGGGACGGGCAGGGCGAGGAGGTCTACGGCGGATCCAACCTGCTGGTCGTGCCCGGCTACTATGAAGACTTGCTGCAATTGGCCCTGCCTGACGATGTGCGGCAAGCCATCGAGCACGCCCGGGTTTTCGATAATGCTGCCGACGAAGCCTACCCGGGGTTCTACGCCTCGCGGCGCAATTACGACATCGCCCAGGGCCTGGACAGTAACGGCCAGCGCCGTAGCGGCGTGCTCGAACAGTCCTGGCGCATGGGCGGGGCCAGCAGCGCGGAAGTCGCGGCGCTGCAGAGTTTCATCAACAACCCGAGCCTCAAGGCCATCCGCGTGTCCTCGGTGGAAACCTACGTGGATCAAGCGCTGCCGGCGGATGCCATTGAGGTGTACCGAGGCCCGGCCGAAGACAGCGACTTTCTTCTCAAGTATGTGACGGTTCAATCTTATGACGGCTAGAAGCGAGAGCATCAGTATCGATGTAGATGATGAACAGATGAGTGGGACATTCCTCAGCCCAAAGTCCAAAGTGCCCGGCGTATTGTTTGTGCACGGTTGGGGCGGCAGCCAGGAGCGCGACCTGGAACGCGCCAAAGGCATCGCGGGGCTGGGTTGTGTATGCCTGACCTTCGACCTGCGGGGGCACGCCGGCACCGGCATTCCCTTATCGCGCGTCACCCGCGAAGACAATCTGCGCGACCTGCTGGCCGCCTACGACCGGCTGCTGTCCCACCCGGCCATCGACACCTCGGCAGTGGCGGTGGTGGGCACCAGCTATGGCGGATACCTGGCGGCAATTCTCACTTCGTTGCGCCCCGTGCGTTGGCTGGCGCTGCGGGTGCCCGCGCTGTACCGCGACCAGGAATGGCTCAAGCCCAAGCGTGAGCTGGATAAAGCCGACCTGATGGATTACCGCGGCACGTTGGTACGTGCCGAAACCAACCGTGCCCTGCACGCCTGCGCGCAATTTACCGGTGATGTGCTGATTGTGGAATCGGAAACCGACGACCATGTGCCCCATGCCACCATCATGAGTTATCGCGCGGCGTGCCAGCAGACTCACTCCCTGACCCACCGCATCATCGACGGCGCGGACCATGCCTTGAGCGACCCGGTGTCGCAACAGGCCTATACCTCGATCCTGGTGGACTGGATTACCGAAATGGTAGTGGGTGAGCGGTTGAGCATTATCCAATCCCGATAGACGTTAAGCGGGTGTCTTCTTCACCCGCAACGCCTTGGCCTTGGCCTCCACCCCCAGGTACATCACCAACGCAATCAGCAATGGGCAAATAAAGTAGATTGCCCGATACGCGATCAACCCGGCCAGCAGACTCCCGCGCGACGCCTCATGCTGCAACAACCCGATAAACACTGCCTCCAACACCCCAAGCCCGGCGGGTATATGGGTGACCACACCGGCAATCGCGCTGATCAGCAACACGCCCAATACCAGCGGGTAATCGAGTTTGGCGGGCAGCAAGGTAAAAATAACCGCTGCCATGAGTGACCAGTTCAAGGCGCCCAGGGCCAGTTGCAGGCAGGCCATGCGCAGCGACGGCAAATTGATCTCGATGCCGCGGATCGACCACGCACGTTTTTTCGAAAACCGGCACGCCGCCAGGTAACCCAGGCTCGCGATCACCAGCAACACGCCCACACCTTGCAGAGCGCCGGTGCTGAGCTTCCAACCCGGTGGCAAGGTGACCAGCCCGCTGCTGAACACTACCCCGGCCAAGGCCATATAGCCGAACCAATTGGTGGCCAGGCTCAGGCCGAGGATCTTGGCGATATTGCTGGTGCTTACCCCCAATCGCGAATACAGCCGGTAACGCATGGCGATGCCGCCGACCCAGGCGCTCAGATTGAGGTTGAACGCATAACTGATAATGCCCACCGGCAGGATCTGCTTCCAGCGCAGGGGCTGGCGAATGTAGGTCCGGCCGATCAGATCGAAGCAGGCGTACACGATAAAACTGCACAGCGTCAGGGCGCCGGCGATCAGCAATGTGCTGACTTTGAAGTCGCTCAACGTCTGCAGCACTTCGCTCCAGTCGATGCGCCGGGCAAGCAGGGTGAAGAGCACGATCAGCAGCAGGAAGAACGCAATGGTCAGGGGCTTCTTCCAGCGCTGGAACCGTGAGCCGTTTTTCTCAGACGTCATGGGCCGGACTCTCAATGGGTTTCAAACGCGGCTTGTGTGCCGGCAACCAACTCGCCAGCGCGGGAAAGTGGCGCATGACATGGAACACCAGAAACCCCACGGTCAGGCGCCACAACCACAGGCGCGGCTTGCGCTTGGCCGGCATGGTCTGGCAATGGTCTCGTGCCAGGGCTTCCAGGCTCTGGTACAGCTGCTGGTTGAAGGCGCGGTCACGAATCAGCACGTTGGCTTCCAGGTTCAGCGCCAGGCTCAGCGGGTCGAGATTGCTTGAGCCAACGGTGCTCCATTCGTCGTCCACCAGCGCCACTTTGCCGTGCAACGGGCGTTGGCAGTACTCGTGAATCACCACGCCATCCTTGAGCAGATAGTCGTAGAGCATGCGCGCCGCCAGCTTGGCCAGCAGCACGTCGGGCTGGCCTTGCATGATCAACTGCACCTGCACGCCCCGGCGCGCTGCGTTACGAATCTCGCGCAGCAAGCGATAGCCGGGGAAGAAATAGGCATTGGCAATTACCACCCGCTGCCGGGCCTGGCTCAAGGCGTGGATATAGGCTTCTTCGATGTCGTCGCGATGCTGGATATTGTCGCGATAAATCAGGCGCACCATCCCGTCGCCGTGCTCGTCTGCCCATGGCGAAGGCCGTTGCTGGCGTCGGCGCCAACCTCTACGGGCGCGCACCTGGCGGCCACTTTGGGCGAGGGCGAAATGGTGCAAGTCGGCCACTGCCGGGCCGATGATCTGTACCGCGTAATCCTGCTTGGCTTCGGGGCCGAAGTCCCCCAGGTGATCAGCGGAAAAATTGATCCCGCCGATAAACGCCACGCTAGCGTCCACCACCACGATCTTGCGGTGCAGGCGACGAAACCAGTTGGTGCGAATGCCGAGGGTTTTGGATGCCGGGTCAAACATCTGCACGATCACGCCGGCTTCGGCCAGTTCGCGCAGAAAGGCCGGGCTCAGCTCGCCGCAGCCGAAACCGTCAAGGCTGACCACCACCTTGACCCCGCGTTGCGCCGCTTCGATGAGAATGCCTTGCAGCTCATGACCGACCTTGTCTTCAAAGAGGATGAAGGTCTCCAGCAGGATTTCCCGCTGGGCGTCGCGCATGGCCTCGAACACCGCGGGAAAATAGGCCTCGCCATTTTCCAGCAATTGCACACGATTGCCGCTCTGCCAGCCGTAGTCCAGGTCGCGGGCCTTGCTGTCATCCGGCGGCTGGTCGGTGGCGATATGTTCTACCGCAATGCTCATAACTCAATCTCCACCGACAGGGGCACATGGTCTGACAGGTGCGACCACGGCCGCGTGGTGAGCACGCGCGGGTTGTGGATGGTCAGGTTGCGCACATAGATGCGATCCAGCGGCAGTAACGGCAGGCGTGCCGGGAACGTACGCGCAGGCTTGCCGTGGGCGTGGATGAACACCTCCTGCAGGCCGCTTTGACTCAGGTCGGCCTTTTGCCGCCAGTCATTGAAATCGCCGGCGACCACCAGGGGCGCATCCGCCGGGATCTGGCCAATACGCTGCTCAAGCAAGCGCAGTTGCTGTTGGCGATGTACCTCGCGCAAGCCCAGGTGGATGCAGATGGCATGCACCTCGCGTTCGCCGCCCGGCAGGCGCAGTACGCAATGCAGCAGGCCGCGGTTCTCATGGCCGCTTTGGGAGATGTCGAGGTTGTCGTAACGAATGATCTGGAATTTTGACAGCAGCGCGTTGCCATGGTCGCCATGGGGGTAGACCGCATTGCGACCATAGGCAAACTGCGGCCAGATGCTGTCGGCGAGAAATTCGTACTGCGGCATCTTCGGCCAGTCGCTATAGCGCTGGGGATGGCGCTCGTGGGTGCCGTGGATCTCTTGCAGGAACACCATATCGGCACCGACGCTGCGCACCGCTTCGCGCAGTTCGGGCAGGATGAAGCGTCGATTCAGGGCGGTGAAGCCTTTATGGATATTCACCGTTAGCACGGTAAAACGCGTGATGGCGGTGGTGGGGGGCACGGGGATCAGCTCGGGGTGAGTCATGGCAACACTCCCGGTTCCGGCAACTGCCCGGGTGCCGTGAGCAGGTGCTTGTCCAGCCCGAAGCGCTGCAACAACTGGCGCGCATCGAAAGGCGCGCGCACCTTGATGTCATTGTCGAAAAAGCAGAACACGTCACGCTGTTTGCGCACGCGGGGTTTGCGTTGCGGGGCGACAAGGTGCGCATCCGCCGGTTGTTTGCCGTGGGCCCAGCGCTCGATACGGTCGCCCCAGCGTTCGAGCGCCTCATCGGTATAGCCGCTGGCGTAGAGCTGCTTGTCGCCGTGTAATCGCAGGTACATGAAGTTGGCGGTGACGTCTTCGATATAGGGCCACTTGCCGGCGGTGTCAGCCACGACAAGGGCAACACCGTACTTGTCCAGCAGCTGCACAAACTCCGGTACCGCAAAGCTCTTGTGGCGAATTTCCACCGCATGGCGCAAGGGTTTTTTGCCATAGGCTTTCATGCTTGCCTTGCCGTTCAGACGCGGCTCGTGCTGGCGGGCGAGGGCGGCGGCCTGTTGGGTGTTGGTGGGTAAATCGGCCAGGAAGGCTTCGAACAGCGCGGCGTCGAATTTGAAGCTGGGCGGGAACTGCCAAAGGATGGGGCCGAGTTTTTCTTTCAGTTCAAGCACCCCGGAGGCGAAGAAATTGGCCATGGGCTTGTGCACCTCGCGCAAGCGCAGGATATGCGTGACATAGCGTGGCGCCTTGACGCTGAACATGAATCCCTCAGGCGTATCGGCGTACCACTGCGCATAGCGCTTGGGGGTTTGCAGCGCATAGAAAGAACCGTTGATTTCAATGCTGCTCACGGCGCGTGACGCAAACTGCAACTCGCGTTTCTGGGTCAGCCCGTCGGGGTAGAAGTCCCCGCGCCAGGGCGTGTAGCGCCAGCCGGAAATGCCGATATGAATCGCCGCCATGGTTGCTCCTGGGGAGGTGGGGTGCGTTATGGGATGACTGCGATATTTGGCTGAAAGTTTCCACGTTCCTACAGACGGTACGGGGTGCGAAATGTGGGAGGGGACTTGCCCCCGATAGCGGTGCATCAGTCATGAAGTTGCTGACTGACAGCCTGCTATCGGGAGCAAGCCCCCTCCCGCAATTTGAATCACATGCCCGCAAACACAGGGAACGATCAAGGCTCAAACCCGTCAGTTCCTTACAGACCCTTCTGAAGGAGCCCGCTGTTTTGCTGAATTTAAAGACTGCATTACTGCTAGGGGCGCTGCTGTTCTGCGGCAGCGGCGCATTGCAAGCTGCTGCCACCGCGCCTGAGTCCGACGCGGCGGCCAAGCCCGAGTTGCTGGTGGAGGGCGGCCTGCTCGGGGCCATCAGTTCCAGCATTGATGATGTGCAGCAGAAGCTCGATCTGAACCAGAACTTTATCGACGAGTGGCGCCTGCGGGCCGACCGGGCCGCGAATGAAGTCGGGCGGCTGGTCGACCAGACCGCCGCACGCTCGCCGTGGAGTGTGGCCGGGGATTTCCTGCTGTTATCCGCCGTTTGGGTGGGTGCTTTTGCGCTGCTGACGTTACTGGGGCGCTTTATCGTGCGGCGCTTGAGCCTGCGCGCCTTTTTTCGCCGGCGGGCACGCTTGCTGGGCGTGCTGGGGTATGTGGTGCCTTACACCATCCCTGCGGTTATCTGCCTGCCATTGACGCTGTATGTCAGCCATTTTCTCGCCTCTTCCGTAGGACGGGCACTGGCGCTGTGTTTTGCCTACGCCACCAGTAGCGGCATCTTTTCCACCTCCATGCTGCTGTGCGTGATCGTCATGTTCAATGTCGGCCACAAGCGCCCGGCGGTGCAGATCATTCGCGACTATTGCCCCAAACCGCTGTTCCTGATCGGCTTCCTTGCCGCCCTCAGCGACGCGCTCACCAGCCCGCAGATCGCCCGGCAGCTGGGCGGCAACATCACCAGCAGTGTTGCGGTGTTTACCGGGCTGTTCGCGACAGTGATCTTCGGTGTGCTGGTGGTTCGCCTACGTCGCCCGGTGGCGCATTTGATTCGTAACCGGCCGTTGGCGCAGCGCCTTAAGCATCCGGCGTTGCAGCAATCGCTGCGGATATTTTCCGGGCTGTGGTATTGGCCGATCCTGTTGATGGTACTGGTCTCGGCGATCAACTTGATCGGTGCCGGCGACGATAATCAAAAGGCCCTGCGCTGCGCCTTGTTGACCACCATCCTGCTGATCGGCACGGTATTTCTCAGCACGGTGCTGCAACACTTGTTCAAGTCGCGCAGCCAAGTGGCGATACAGCGCAGCAGTGCCTACAAGGAGCGCTTTCTCAGCCTGTTGCACGCGATATTGCGCATTGTGATGGCCATCGCTTTTATCGAGATACTGGGGCGTATCTGGGGCGTGTCGCTGTTCGAGTTCGCCCAACGCAACTCAGTGGGCCGGGCGATCAGCGATTCGCTCAGCAGTATCGGCCTGATCCTGCTGATGACGTGGCTGTTCTGGGTGGTGCTCGATACGGCGATTCAGGAAGCGCTCAAGCCCCCGGTGAACAAACGCTCCAGCCGCCAGCCCAGTACGCGGGTCAAAACCATCCTGCCGCTGCTGCGTAATGCGGTGAAAATCATTCTGGTGGTTATCTGTGCGATCACCACCATGGCCAATCTGGGTATCAACGTCGCGCCGTTACTCGCGGGTGCGGGGGTGGTCGGCCTGGCGATTGGTTTTGGCTCCCAGCAGTTGGTGCAGGACGTGATCACCGGCCTGTTTATCATCATCGAAGACACGCTCTCCATCGGCGACTGGGTGGTGCTCGATTCCGGCCACGCCGGTACCGTCGAGGGCTTGACCATCCGCACCCTTCGCCTGCGCGACGGCAAGGGCTTTGTGCATTCGGTACCGTTCGGGCAGATCAAGGCGGTCACCAACCAGTCGCGCCAATTCGCCTATGCGTTCTTCTCGGTGCAGTTCACCTACGACACCGACGTGGACAAGGCCGTGGAGCTGATCCGTGAAGCAGGCCAGTCGATTCGTGACGACGTGTTCCTCAAGTACAACCTGCAAGGGCCACTGGAAGTGTTCGGCGTGGACAAGATGGACCTCAATGGCGTGGTGCTCACGGCGCAATTCCGCACGGTATCGGGTGGGCAATATGCGGTGAGTCGAGCGTTCAATCAGCGCTTGAAAAAGCTTGTGGATAACTGTGACGAGGTGCATTTTGCGCAGACTTATCCACAGCAGGTGTTGTTGCCCAAGCGTGTGGCGCAGGAGGATGAGCCAGAGGCCGAGCAAGCCAGGCCGCAATGATGAGAGTGGCTGTTCCGGCCCTATCGGGAGCAAGCCCCCTCC
This sequence comes from Pseudomonas sp. HN8-3, assembly GCF_020790195.1. Classification (NCBI taxonomy): domain Bacteria; kingdom Pseudomonadati; phylum Pseudomonadota; class Gammaproteobacteria; order Pseudomonadales; family Pseudomonadaceae; genus Pseudomonas; species Pseudomonas sp. HN8-3. Next base: position 5,336,091 of record NZ_CP086206.1, on the reverse strand, counting down.
CACATTTGAATGTGTTCACACATCAAAATGTGGGAGGGGGCTTGCTCCCGATGAGGGCCTAAAGGTCAGCGCCTGATCAACTTCTCCTGCACTGCCTGCTGATCCATCTCCAGCAACACCTGCTGCTTGCCGGCGACCATCACCGCCGCCGGCAGCCCATCGCGATATACAATCCGATTACCGCTCACCGCCGGCACTTTGGCCCCCGGTAGCAGCGTGCCCACAAGGTTCAATGGATCCGCCCCGCACACCGCGATCAAGCTCCCGTCATGTGCCCGCCGCCGCACCTCGCGCAGCAAGGGTATCGCCTCCGGCAACGCAAACTGTTCGCCCGCCAACCCACTGACAAACCGCCCGCCACGAATCTCCCCGCGTGCCTCCAGCCGATGGAAGGTGCGCAGCAATTCACGCCAACTCGGTAACCAATCCGCCTCGCGCTCCAGCAAGCGCCAGAACACCACGCCGTAACGGCGCAGCAGGGTCATCGCCACATGCTCCAGGGTCTCGGTCGAATGTGGGCCAGCAGCGCTGGCTGAACGGCGGACCAAGGCCCAGCGACCGGCATCATCCATGCCGCCGACAAACGCCCCGCGCCCACGTCGACTGCTGCGAGCCTGGCGTTTGCTGGCAGGCGTGGTTAGGGCGCGCAGCCCGGCGAAGCTGTCGGCATTCACCAGGCCGGCGCCTACCAGTTCCTGCAAGGCTGTCTCCAGCTCGCTGCGCAGCAGGTGGGCCTCGTGCACCAGTTCATCAAAAAACAAGGCGCCGTGTTCGCGCAGGGCCGAGTGGACTTTCTGCGCCTTGGGCGACAGCGTGGTGCTGTCGGTGGGCTCGGTCAGCCCGCTCCACAACGCTACCTGGCTACGGGGGAGCAAAACCACCGGGGTGCTGCGCAACGCCATGGCGCCGGCCTTGTTGCTTAAGCGCGTCCATACCAGCTTGCCGCTGCGGCACAGGTCATCGAGCCAGGTCGATGAATAATCCTTGATGCGCGCGCTGAGCAGGTCAGTGTCCCAGGCCGACGTGGCGGCGGCGTAGCCCTCGAGTTGGCTGACTATCTGCGGCAATACGGCGCTGCCCTGGCCACGGGTGCTGTCGGACAGGTGCTGCCAATCGAACAGAAAACGCATGAAATCCTGCAACGCCACCGGCTCGATTTCCCGGCGCAGGCGCTTGACCGTGTAGCGATGAATGCGCGCCAGCAAGTGACGTTCGCACCATTGTTCCTGCGTGGCACCGGGGCTGAAGTGCCCGCGCAGCACGTAGCCTTCCTGCTCCAGGCGCGACAGGGCCTGAGTGATTGCCGCCACGGGCAGCGCCAGGGGGGCAGCGATTTCGACCAGGTTCAACGGGCCAAAACCACTGAGGCGCGCACGCAGTACTTCTAACAGTGCTTCGTCAAATTCCCAGGGCTCGTCGAACCCGGGCAGCAGTGGCAAATCGTTAGGGTAGAGCGCTTGCAAGCAACTCAAGCGCTCCACGGCGACCCACATGCCGTTGTGCAACTGACAGGCTCGCCCGGCCTTGGCCAAGGCGTGCAGCCATGCGGCCCATTGCGGCGCAACTTCAGGGGCTGCGATGCACGCCAGGCTCATCAGCGCTTCATGCATTTCATCCACGCCGTTGGGCGCGGGCCAGGCTTCTTCGCGAACGCCGGCGATGGCCTCGGCATCCAGTGCGCCCAGGTCGTCGGTGCTCTGCGGGTCGCTCCAGCGTCGGTTGAGCACGGCCTGGGTGCGGCGCTCTTCCAGCGGGGCGTCGTCGAGAAAGGTGTAGGGCTTGGCGCTGAGAATTTCCGCAGCCATGGGCGAAGGGGCGGGCAGGTCGCGGCTGATCAATCGGACTTCACCGCGCTCCATGCGCCGCAGCAGTGCCAGCCAGGCTCCACTGTCCATGGCTTCATGCAAGCAATCGTCGAGGGTTTGTTCCACCAGTGGGTGATGGGGGATTTCGCGCTCGCCGGCGAGGTTTTCCAGGCAGGCGATCTGGTCTGGAAAGACGCTGGCGATCAGGTCTTCGCTCTTCATGCGCTGGATCTGCGGCGCCACCTTGCGCCCACCGGTGTAGCGCGGCAACGCCAGGGCCACGCCGGCATTCCAGCGCCAGCGCACGCCGAACAGCGGCGCATCCAGCACGGCCTGGATCAGGAGGTGTTCAGCACTGTTGCTGTTGAGGTAACGCCACACCTCATCCAAGGCAAAACTGTGGCTGGTAGACAGCGACAGCACGATGGCGTTTTCGCTGGCCGCCGCTTGCAGCTCGAAGTTGAAGGTGCGGCAGAAGCGCTTGCGCAACGCCAGGCCCCAGGCGCGGTTGATGCGGCTGCCAAACGGCGTTTGGATGATCAACTGGGTGCCGCCGGACGCGTCGAAAAACCGCTCCATGATCAACGTGTCCCGGGAGGGCAGGGCGCTCAGGGCCTGGCGCGACCGGGCCAGGTAATCCAGCAGTTGTTCGGCGCTGGCGCGATGCAGGCCCAGGGTGCCGGTTAGCCAGTCGAGGGCCGGTTGCAGGTCGCCGGGCGTGGCACCCAGCAAGCTGTCGATTTGCCCTTGCAAGCGCGCCACGGCCACCGACAACTCGTTGCTGCGCCCGGGTGCTTCGCCCAGCCAGAACGGGATGGTCGGCGGTTGGCCATGGGCATCCTCGACACGCACCTTGCCCGCTTCGACCCGCAGGATGCGGTAAGAGGTATTGCCGAGTTGGAAGATGTCGCCGGCGATGCTTTCCACCGCGAAGTCTTCGTTGACGCTGCCGATGTTCAGGCTCTGAGGCTCCAGCAACACGCTGTAGTCGGCGTTGTCCGGGATGGTGCCACCGCTGGTGACGGCGGTGAGCCTGGCACCGCGGCGGCCGCGCAGGGTGTGGGTCACGGCGTCACGGTGCAGGTAGGCGCTGCGGATACCCTGGCGGCCGTTGTAGCCCTCGCTGAGCATCTGCAACAGGGCCTGGTAGTGGCGCTCATCCAGCTCGGCGTAAGGCGCAGCGCGGCGAACAAGCGCCAGCAGCGCCTGTTCCGGCCATTCACGGGCGCTGACTTCGGCAATGATCTGCTGGGCCAGCACGTCCAGCGGCGCCACTGGAATATGCAAGGTATCCAGCTCGCCACGGCGTACGCAGTCGAGCAACGCGGCGCATTCGATCAAGTCGTCACGGGTGGTGGCAAACAGGCGCCCTTTGGGCGTACCGCCGACCTGGTGCCCGGAGCGGCCGACGCGTTGCAAAAAGCCATTGATCGAGCCGGGTGAGCCGATCTGGCAGACCAGATCCACCTCGCCAATATCGATGCCCAGCTCCAGGGACGCGGTGGCGATCAGCACTTGCAGTTCGCCGGCCTTGAGCCGTTGCTCGGCGTCCAGGCGCAGTTCCTTGGCCAGGCTGCCATGGTGGGCGGCCACGGCGGTCTTGCCCAGCCGCTCGCTCAGATGCCGGGCCAGGCGTTCGGCCAGGCGCCGGGTGTTGACGAAAATCAGCGTGGTGCGGTGTTCGCGGGCCAATTGCGCGAGGCGGTCGTAGACCAGGGCCCACACATCGTTGGCCATCACCGCCGAGAGCGGCACTGGCGGCACTTCGATATCCAGGTCCCGTGGGCGCGCATGGCCGATGTCGACGATGGCACACTCACGGTCGGTGCCGACTAAAAACCGCGAGACCGCGTCGATGGGTTTTTGCGTGGCTGACAGGCCGATACGGGTCAATGGCTCGGCGCACAGCGCTTGCAGGCGCTCCAGGCTCAAGGCCAGGTGGCTGCCGCGCTTGCCGGCGGCGATGGCATGGATCTCATCGACGATCACCGTACGCGTGCTGGCGAGCATGTGTCGGCCGGAATCCGAACCCAGCAGCACATACAGAGATTCGGGCGTGGTCACCAGGATATGCGGCGCGCGCTTGCGCATCTGTGCGCGGTCTTTTTGCGGGGTGTCGCCGGTGCGCACGGCGGTGCGGATCACCAGCGGCGGCAGGCCCAGGCTTTGAAGCTGCTCGGTAATGCCGGCCAGCGGGTTTTGCAGGTTGATCTGGATGTCGTTGGACAGCGCCTTGAGCGGTGACACATACACCACCAGGGTCTCGTCCGGCAGTTGCCCGCCGTTGGCCAGGCCTTGGTGGACCAAATCGTCGAGTACCGCCAAAAAGGCCGTCAAGGTCTTGCCCGAGCCGGTGGGCGCGGCGATCAGCGTTGACCGCCGCTGGCGGATCAGCGGCCACGCCTGGGCCTGGGCGCCGGTCACCGAGGGGAAGGTGCTGCAAAACCAGGCACTGACGGCGGGGTGAAAACCATCCAGTGCGCTGGCCGTTGATTCGGGAAGGTTCATGAAGTGATTGATGCCACCTGCTCCAACAAGTTGCAAACACGTACTTTATCCGTGACGGTTGCGCTACAAACCCGCAAAATGCAACGATTCTGGCAACTACCTGCGGCAAGGCGCACACGCCTGTCGATAATAACCATCGTTCCAAACAGACCGGGCCTGCTCAATCTATGCGAATGCGCCTTATGTTACTGGGCGGCGGGAATGCCCTCGGGCAGGCGCTGATTCGCCTCGGTGCAGAGGAAGACATCGGTTTCCTCGCCCCCAAACCGCCCCAAGACGGCTGGGATGCCGCGAGCCTTACCCAATTGCTCGACGACACCCGTCCCGATGCATTGATCAACCTCGCCTACTATTTCGACTGGTTCCAGGCCGAAACCGTGAGCGAAACCCGTCTGGCCGCCCAGGAGTTCGCCATCGAACGCCTGGCTGAATTGTGCCAGCACCACAGCATCACGCTGCTGCAACCGTCCAGCTACCGGGTGTTCGATGGCTCCCGCGCCACCGCCTACAGCGAAAAAGACGAGCCGGTGCCCCTGGGCCTGCGCGGCCAGGCGTTGTGGCGTATCGAGCAGAGCGTGCGCGCCACTTGCCCGCAACATGTGCTGCTGCGATTTGGCTGGTTGCTCGATGACAGTGTCGACGGCACGCTCGGGCGGTTCCTGGCCCGGGCCGAAAAACCTGATGAACTACTGATGGCCGACGACCGTCGTGGCAACCCGACGCCGGTAGACGACGCCGCACGGGTGATTATCTCGGTGCTCAAGCAGCTTGATTGCGCGGCTCCGCTGTGGGGCACCTATCATTACGCCGGGCATGAGGCGACCACACCGTTGGCGCTGGGCCAGGCGATTCTGACCGAAGCGCGCAACTTCCACGCGTTGGCCATTGAATCCCCCACTGCCCAGGCCCACGCGGCTCGGCCGGATGCGGCGGATGAACCGCAGCACGCGGTGCTGGCGTGCAAGAAAATCCTGCATACCTTCGGCATCAAGCCCAGGGCATGGCGGGCGGGACTTCCGGCGTTGCTGGACCGGTTCTACCGCCACAGCTGACACGCTACAAAACCAAATGTGGGAGGGGCGGTGCGACGATTCGACTTGCTCCCGATAGCGATGGGTCAGTCCATGAATCTGTTGACTGACACTCTGCTATCGGGAGCAAGCCCCCTCCCACATGGGTTATGCAGTGTTGCTTAGAACTTGTAGCCAATACCCACCATGTAAACCATCGGATCCACGTCCACATTGACCTTGGCCCGAGTGCCCTGGCCCAGCGCATTGTTATCCACAGTCGCCTTGGTGCTGATGTCGATGTAGCGCGCCTGGGCGTTGATCATCCAGTTGTCGTTGATCATGTAGTCGGCGCCGATCTGTGCGGCCCAGCCCCAGGAGTTTTCGGCCTTGAAGTTGCTGAAGCCGGCTTGTTGAGCGCGACCGCCGACGTGTTCGTCGTAGATCCAGGTGTAGTTGATACCGGCGCCCACGTACGGCTGGAATGCCGACTTGTTGTCCAGCGGGTAGTACACGACGCTCAGGGTCGGCGGCAGGTGCTTGAGCGAGCCGAGCTTGCCGTTGGCGGCGCCCAGTGCGGTGTTCTTGAGTTTCACGTCATGCTCGAACGGTGTAGCGGCCAGCAATTCGATACCGACGTGGTCGGTGATCATGTAGGCGAAGTTCAAGCCCAGTTGGGTATCGCTGCTCATGGTCGCCTTGCCGCCCAGGTTGGTGCCGGCCAGCGGGCCCTGGTCAACCTTGACTTTGCCGCTGTCGGCCTCCGGGTTGACGGTGATTGCACCGGCACGCACCAGAATATCGCCCGCCTGGTGAGCGTGTGCGACCGGGGCGACGAGGGCGAGCGCGAAGAGGGACGCGCCGAGCAGAGACTTGTTCATGGGAGCTCCAAAGGACGTTTAAAAGTTGTACGTCCAATGGTAAAGATCGTTCCGTTCGGTCTTTTGACTCAGCTCAATGAAAGGGTGATCAGCGCTACTCCTGCAGCTCGTACATGTAAATCTTCTGGGCATCCATCTGGTAACCGGCGTCGGCCAGTTCACTCGACGACGGCTTGACCTGCATCGCGCCTTCGATCCAGTACGGCTGATACAACTCATCGAGTTTCACCCCGACTTCACTTTTCACATGCACGATCTGGTTCGACGGCGGTGGCGGCACGTGGATGCACGCGCCGAAATACGGCACCAGCAGAAACTCGGTGGTGCGGCCTTCTTCGCTGACTTCCAGCGGCACGATATACCCCGGCAGGCGGATGTGCTGGCCGTCGAGGCTCTGCACCACCGGCGCGTTGGGCAAATCCTGCTTGGCCGCCGGCGCCGCCTCGACGGACAAGGCATCGGCCATGTTCGACAGATCGTGCAGCGGCTTCATATTAGGCACTTCCGGTGGCGCATCCGGCGGGATCATTTCCTGCCAGGACAGGTCCTTGGGCTGTTCATCCGCCCACACGGGCAAGGCCGTCAGCAGCAACAGGGCAAACAGGGCACGACGCATCGAAGCCTTCCTCATAAACGGATGGACAGGCCATCGGCCAAAGATTGTCGATAGGCGCGCCACGCGGGCACGCTGCCCATCAACAGCGCTGCGGCGAGGATACCCGCCAGCAGAGTCCATTCATATTCGCTCGGCCAGGACATCGGCAGGTCCAGCCCGTAGTTGGCCTGCAAGTAACCCCGGGAGGCGGCGATGCAGACATACAGCAGGCCCACACCTGCTACCACACCGGACAAGGCCAGGGCGAAGGCTTCGAAGATCAGCAGGCTCGCGATATGCCAGGGGCGTGCGCCCACCGAACGCAGGATCGCCATCTCGCGGCGGCGCTCGTTGAGGCTGGTGAGGATCGCCGTGAGCATACCGATCAACCCGGTCAGCACCACGAACAGCGAAATCACGAACAAGGCTTTCTCGGCGGTGCCCATCATGCTCCACAGTTCTTGCAACGCCACGCCCGGCAGGATCGCCAGCATCGGCTCGCCACGGAATTCATTGATATCTCGTTGCAGGGCGAAGGTGGAAATCTTGTTGTTCAGGCCGAGCATGAACGCGGTGATGGCTTGCGGCGTCAGGTCCATATTGCGCGCCTGGTCGGCGCTGACGCGGCCTTTGCCCTGGGCCGGCACACCGTTGTGCCAATCGACATGGATTGCCTCCATGCCGCCGAGACTGATGTGCAATGTGCGATCTACCGGCGTACCGGTACGCTTGAGGATGCCAACCACGGTGAAGGGTTTGTCGTCGTGCTTGACCAGGCTGACCACCGCTACACCGTGGGCCAGCACCAGCTTGTCGCCGAGTTTGTAATGCAGGGCGTCGGCGACTTCGGCGCCGAGCACCACTTCAAACGGGTCGGTAGCGAAGGCGCGGCCGCTGGCCAGTTCGAGGTTTTGCTTGCGCCCGTACTGGTAATGCTCGAAGTAGGATTCGTTGGTGCCCATCACGCGGTAACCGCGATGGGAGTCGCCGAGGGAAATCGGAATGGCCCATTTCACCTGGGGGCTGGCGGCGAAATGCTCAAAGCTGTCCCAGCGGATGTTGTTGGTGGCGTTGCCGATGCGAAACACCGAATACAGCAGCAGGTTGACCGAGCCCGAACGTGCCCCGACGATCAGGTCGGTGCCGCTGATGGTGCTGGCAAAACTGTTGCGCGCCTCGACACGCACGCGCTCCACCGCCAGCAACAAGCACACGGAAAGCGCGATGGCGAAGGCAGTGAGGATCGCAGTAAAGCGGCGGTTAGCCAGGCTGGCCATGGCTAGACGAAACAGATACATCTCAAACCTCTGCGGGCGTGGCGGCGCGATTGAGTTCGGCCAGTGACAGGTTACGGTCGAACAGTGACGCCAGGCTCTGGTCATGGCTGACAAACAACAGGCTGGCGCCAGCTTCACGGCATTCAGCGAACAGCAACTGGATGAACGCTTCGCGGGCGTCATAGTCCAGGGCCGAGGTGGGCTCGTCGGCGATCACCAGTTCCGGTTGGCCAATCAACGCACGGGCAGCGGCCACCCGTTGTTGCTGGCCGATAGACAGCGAGTCGGCGCGGCGCTCCAGCAAGTCCTTATCCTTTAAGCCCAGGTGCGCGAGCAGGGTCGCGGCTGCCTGGTCGACACTGCCATGGCGCTGCTTGGCCCGCTGCGCGCGCAGCCTGGAAAAGTGGCAAGGCAACTCGACGTTTTCGCGCACCGATAGAAACGGCAGCAGGTTGAACTGCTGGAAGATGTAGCCGGTGTGGTCTACACGGAAACGATCACGGGCGCCGGCCGAGAGTTCGGTCAACTCCTGCCCCAGCAGGCGGATGCTGCCCTGGCTGGGTTTCTGCACGCCCCCCAGCAGCCCCAGCAGTGTGGTCTTGCCACTGCCGCTCGGGCCCTTGAGGAACAGGGTTTCCCCGGGTTCCAGGCGGAACGCGGGGATGTCCAGCAACTGCGGGTGACCGGGCCAGTTGAAGCCCAGGTCGGACAGTTCGATTAACGCTTGAGTCATGGGAAGTCAGTGTCGCCTGGTAGTCGAAAATGGCGCCGATCCACTGTGGGAGCTGGCTTGCCTGCGATGGCATCGCTACGGTGTGCCTGCTGCACCGCGTCGCCAGTATCGCAGGCAAGCCAGCTCCCACATGGACTGTGCTTTCAAGTCAGAACTTCAGGGTGGCGGCGGTGGCCGTCGCGTCAACACCTTGCTGACCGCTCGGGCCGATCAGTTGTACCTGAATTTTCTTGGTGGCGGGGAAGGTCTTGAACACTTGGCTCAAGTCCAGGTTGCCCAAGGCCGTCGGCGTGGCACAGGTGAATTGGTAGTGGGCGTGGATTTCGCTGTGGTCGTGATGGTGCTCGTGGGCGGCGGCGCCTTTGCCGTCGGTGGCGTGGTCATCGTCGTCATGGTCGGCTTCTGGTTTGTCACCGAACAGCGGGCTATTGAGTTCCTGGCTGCTGACCACACACCCTGCAGCCTTGGGCAGGTTGAACAGGGCAAATGGGTTCTCCAGCTGTTTGCGTACATCGGCGACCTTGGCTTTATCGGCGGCGCTGGTCGCTACATGCTCGAAACCCACCAGGTTCATCGCCGGGCTGTCCAGTTCAAGCTCAAGGGCCTTGCCATCCAGCACGGCATTGAGACGGCCGACCCCGTGTTCATGGGCGCCGAGGCTGCCGTGCTCGTGGTCATGCTCTTCGTGAGCGTGGGCAACAGCCAGTGGCAGCAGGGCGAACGGCAAAGCAAGCAGCAAACGGCGCATGGGAGGGCTCCAGGATGAAAGTTTTGTTATGTGATCTTATAACAATAGAGCCGAGAGTTTGACCGCCTGCTTGGTGTTGCGCAAGCTGCATGGGAGCATGACGGTCAGAAAAATGCAGGAGTACAGCGATGTTGCGAATTCGTGGAACCATCGGCGACCTGCCGGTGGACTTGACCCTGGAACTGGACGACGGCGATTGGGCGCGCTTGGGCGCACAGCTTCAGGCCGCCCCAACGCCCAGTGCGCCAGCCGCGGCGCCGGTCAAACAGAACGACGACCTATGGCAGAGCGCCCAGGATGTGCTGCGCAAGGCCGGGCAGCTCAATGGTCTGGAATTGCTCGATCAACTGGAAGGGTTGGCAGGCGATGCAGGCGCGGGCAAGCGCCTGTTGGTGCGCCTGCGCCATAGCGCTAAAGTCAAGGTGAGCAGCGGCGGGGATACGCCGCTGTACCGTTGGATCGGTGATTAGTACAACGCGGCAAACAATTTGCGGCGGTACACCGTGACCAGCGGGTGCTCATTGCCCAGCAATTCGAACACCTGCAGCAACGTCTTGTGCGGCAAGCCTTCGCTGTAGCTGCGGTTGCGGGTAAACAACTTGAGCAAACCTTCCAGTGCCGCATCGTACTGCTGGCGCGCCAGTTGCTGGATCGCCAACTGATAGGCCGCCTCGTCGTCCTGCGGGTTCTGTGCCAGACGGCTCTTCAGATCGGCGGTGTCCGGCAAGTCTGCGGCCTGGCGCAGGAAGGTGATCTGCGCCTTGGCCCCGGCCAGGGCGGCCTTGTGCTCGTCGCTTTTGACTGCGTCAAGCACGGCCTGGGCTTCGCCCAATTCGCCGCGTTCGGCCAGGCAGCGTGCGTACAGGATCAACGCGGGGGCGTTAGTGTTGTCTTCGCCCAACAGCGCCACCAGCAGCCCTTCAGCTTCACTGATGCGTCCTTCGCTGAACAGCGCCTGGGCCTGTTCCAGCGGATCCGCCGCAGCCGGTGGTGGCATCTGCACATGTGGCTCCAGCATCGCCCGTACTGCCGACTCCGGCTGCGCACCGGCAAAGCCGTCCACCGGCTGGCCATCCTTGAACAACACCACCGTCGGCAGGCTTTGAATGCCGAAACGCGCGACGATGTCCTGTTCGGCCTCGCAATCGACCTTGGCCAACAGCAACTCGCCGCGATAGCTCTCGGCAATCTGCGCCAGCATCGGCATCAGCGCCTTGCATGGCGCACACCATTCGGCCCAGAAGTCCACCAGCACAGGTTTTTCAAAAGAATTCTGAATCACCGCCTGGTCGAAGTTGGCGGTGGTGACGTCGAAGATGTACGGCGTGGGCTCACTCATGGGGCGTCTCGAATAAAGCGGGAATGGGGGCAACTATAAGGGCTGGCGCCGCGAATGGTACAGACTCACCTTGCGAAACTCCCAAGGCTCGGCCAGGTCCGGCAGGGTCAACGCGTCCAGAACCTCCAGCCGTTGATAACGCGGGTGTTGGAAGTCCCGCACCCGCGAATCGGCCACCAGCGCTTCGCGGCCACGGGTGAGGAATTGATCCAGCAGCGGCAGGTTGGCGCGGTCGTAAAGCACGTCGGCCACCAGGATCAAGTCAAAACGGTCGGCTTCGGCGAAGAAGTCGGCGCAATAGCCCAGCTCCACCGCATTGAGTTCGGCGTTGGCGCGGCAAGACGCCAGGGCCAGCGGGTCCAGGTCACACGCCACTACTTCCAGGGCACCCGCCTTTACGGCGGCGATCCCGGCTACGCCCGAACCTGCGCCGAAATCCAGCACGCGTTTACCGGCGACCCACTCGGGATGCGCCGCCAGGTAGCGCGCCAACGCCAGGCCGCTGGCCCAGCAAAAGCTCCAATAGGGCGGCTCATGCAGGATGCGCCGGGTTTCTTCCTGGCTGAAGGCGCGGTCCATATTGTCGGCATCGAGCAGCCATAGCGATAATTCGGTGCCCGGTAGCGGGCAGGGCACCAATTGCGCGTCGCCGATCAGCTCGCTCAAGGCGCGCTGCAGGTGCAGCGGTGGCGTCATGGCGCCTTGACGAGTTGCAGGGGGCCGGTGCTCTGGGTGATCGCCTGGGTGACGCGCACGGCGGGCAGGTGCAGGATCAACTGGCCGGACTGGCTGGCGCGGCCACGCAATTCAACGCGTGCACCGGCCGGGAAGGCTTCAGGGTTGAAGCGCAGGCGGAAGGCCAGGGGCTTGCCATTGCCGCTCAGCACGCTGCTGGCGAGCAGTTGCTGCGGGCGCGAACGGTCGTCGATCACCAGCAGCGCCATCTCGACTTCGGCGCCGGCGGGCACGTTGGTCAGGCTGCCGCTGATTTCCCGTTGATAGGCGGGCAGGGGGCCGAGGTCTTCAATACCCGGGACTTTTTTCTCTTGTGCCGGTGTCGGTTGAGGCGCGGCCGGTTTGGGGGCTTCGCTGCTGCAGGCGACCAGAAAACTGAACAGCGTGAGTAGAACGAGTGGTCGTAACTGCATGTACGGCTCCAGAAAGGACAAAATCCGTGGCTTAAAAAATATCAAACATATAAGCCTGCCTATATACCGTAAAGGCTATGGCTTGTCTTGCGACGGGGATGCGCTACCATGGCCCTCCCATTTTTTGTTGCCTGCCAACCATGCACTGTCCCTTCTGCGGTGCCAACGACACCAAGGTCATTGACTCGCGTCTGGTCGCCGAGGGCGATCAAGTGCGTCGCCGGCGCGAATGCCTGGCCTGTGGTGAACGTTTCACCACCTTCGAAACCGCCGAACTGGTATTGCCCCGTCTGATCAAGTCCGACGGCAGCCGCCAGCCTTTCGACGAAGAAAAACTGCGTGCCGGTATGCAGCGCGCCCTGGAAAAACGCCCGGTGAGTGTCGAGCGCCTGGAAGCGGCGCTGGTGCATATCAAGCACAAGCTGCGGGCGACCGGCGAGCGCGAGGTCAAGAGCCTCGTGGTCGGCGAGCTGGTGATGGGCGAACTGCAAAAGCTCGACGAAGTCGCCTATATCCGTTTTGCCTCGGTGTATCGACGCTTCCAGGACCTCAATGAGTTCCGCGAAGAAATCGACCGCCTGGCCCGTGAGCCCTCCAAACAATGAAGTCTGAACAGGCAGTCCTCGACGCCCATTACATGGCGCGTGCCCTCGAATTGGCGCGCAAGGGCCTGTACACCACCCACCCCAACCCACGGGTGGGCTGTGTGATCGTGCGTGACGGGCAGATTGTCGGCGAAGGCTGGCATGAGCGCACCGGCGAGCCCCATGCCGAGCCGAATGCCCTGCGCGCCGCCGGTGAAAAGGCCCGCGGCGCGACGGTGTACGTGACGCTGGAGCCGTGCAGCCACCATGGCCGTACGCCGCCGTGCGCCGATGCACTGGTGAGCGCCGGTGTGGCGCGGGTGGTGGCAGGTATGCAGGACCCGAACCCGGAAGTGGCCGGGCGTGGCATGCAGCGTCTGGCCCAGGCGGGTATCGAGGTGCGCAGTGGTGTCCTGGAAGCTGAGGCGCGGGCGCTTAACCCGGGGTTCCTCAAGCGCATGGAGCACGGTTTGCCGTTCGTGCGGGTCAAGCTGGCCATGAGCCTGGACGGCCGCACGGCGATGGCCAGCGGCGAAAGCCAATGGATCACCGGCCCCGCTGCCCGCGCCGCCGTCCAACGTCTGCGTGCCGAGGCGAGTGTGGTGTTGACCGGTGCCGATACGGTGCTGGCCGACGGCGCCCGCTTGACTGTGCGCGCCGCTGAGTTGGGCCTGGATGAACAAACCACCGCCCTGGCCATGTCGCGCCCGCCGCTGCGCGTGTTGATCGACGGCCGCTTGCGCGTGCCGCTCAATGCACCCTTCTTCAAGGCAGGCCCGGCACTGGTCATCACCTGCGTGGCCCCGGAGAACCAGTTTCCCCGTGGCCCAGAGTGCCTGGTGGTACCGGGCGTGGAGGGCCAGGTCGACCTGCGCTCGGCGCTGGTGGCATTGGCCGCCCGTGGCGTCAACGACGTGCTGGTGGAAGCGGGCCCGAGCCTGGCGGGCGCGTTTGCCCAGCAGGGCCTGGTGGATGAGTACGTCATATTCATCGCCGGCAAGTTCCTCGGCTCCGCTGCCCGGCCGTTGCTGGACTGGCCGCTTGAGAAGCTGGTCGACGCGCCCCAACTCAAGATCACTGACATGCGCGCTGTAGGCGACGACTGGCGAGTCACTGCCATTCCCGTCCCGACAGCGAGCGTATAATTCCCGGCCTGCGCTTAAGCGTCAGCCCCTCGTTTTCAGGAGAGCGAAATGTTCACCGGCATTATCGAATCCATCGGCAGCATCCGTGCAATGACCCCCAAAGGCGGCGACGTGCGCCTGCTGGTTGAAACCGGCAAGCTGGACCTCGGCGACGTCAAGCTGGGTGACAGTATCGCCGTCAGCGGCGTGTGCCTGACCGTTATTGAGCTGCCGGGCAACGGCTTTGCCGCCGACGTCAGCCGGGAAACCCTGGACTGCACCGCGATGAACGACCTCAAGGCCGGCAGCCCGGTCAACCTGGAAAAAGCCCTGACGCCGACCACGCGCCTGGGCGGTCACCTGGTCAGCGGCCATGTCGACGGTGTCGGCGAAGTGGTGGCCCGCAGTGAAAACGCACGCGCCGTGGAATTCCGCATCCGTGCGCCCAAAGAGCTGGCCAAGTACATTGCCCACAAGGGTTCGATCACCGTTGATGGCACCAGCCTGACCGTGAACGCCGTCAATGGCGCCGAATTTGAACTGACCATCATTCCCCACACCCTCAGCGAAACCATCATGGCCTCCTACCAGCCTGGGCGCCGGGTGAACCTGGAAGTGGACTTGCTTGCCCGTTACCTGGAGCGCCTGTTGCTGGGCGAAAAGGCCGCAGAGCCTGCATCAGGCAACATCACCGAAAGTTTTCTGGCCGCTAACGGCTACCTGAAATCCTGACCAAGGGGGTGCCGCGTGGCGCTCAATAGCATCGAAGAACTGGTTGAAGACATCCGCCAAGGCAAGATGGTCATCCTTATGGATGACGAAGATCGCGAGAACGAAGGCGACATCATCATGGCTGCCGAGGCGTGCAAGCCTGAGCACATCAACTTCATGGCCAAGCACGCCCGTGGTCTGATCTGCATGCCCATGAGCCGCGAACGCTGCGAGTTGCTCAAGCTGCCGTTGATGGCGCCGCGCAATGGGTCGGGTTTTGGCACCAAGTTCACGGTATCGATTGAAGCCACCACTGGCGTCACCACCGGTATCTCCGCCGCTGACCGCGCGCGTACCGTGCAAGCCGCCGCCGCCAAAGATGCCAAGGCCGAAGACATCGTCAGCCCCGGTCACATTTTCCCGCTGATGGCTCAACCGGGTGGCACCCTGGCTCGCGCCGGTCACACCGAAGCCGCCTGCGATCTGGCGCGCATGGCCGGTTTCGAGCCGAGTGGGGTGATCTGCGAAGTGATGAACGACGACGGCACCATGGCCCGTCGCACCGAACTGGAAGCCTTTGCCGCCGAACACAACCTCAAGATCGGCACCATTGCCGACCTGATCCACTACCGCATGATCCACGAACGTACCGTTCAGCGGATTGCCGAGCAGCCGCTGGACAGCGAACTGGGCCAATTCAATTTGGTGACCTACCGTGATTCAGTGGAAGGCGACGTGCATATGGCCCTGACCCTGGGCAACATTTGCGCCGAAGAGCCGACCCTGGTGCGGGTGCACAACATGGACCCTCTGCGCGACCTGTTGATGGTCAAGCAACCCGGCCGCTGGAGCCTGCGCGCCGCCATGGCCGCGGTTTCCGAGGCTGGCAGCGGTGTGGTGCTGTTGCTCGGTCACCCGCTGGACGGCGACGTATTGCTGGCGCACATCCGCGAAACCGCCGACGCCGTGCCGGTGAAAAAACCGACCACCTACAGCATCGTCGGTGCCGGTTCGCAGATCCTGCGCGACCTGGGCGTGCGCAAAATGCGCCTGATGAGCGCACCGATGAAATTTAATGCGATATCCGGATTCGACCTGGAAGTTGTAGAATACGTGCCCTCCGAATAAAGGCCGGCGATTTTTGCCCCTTGTTCGCGGTTAAATCATCACTGAGGGACGCACTTTTCGCGTCCCGGCTCTTTAAGAGATTTGTCGAATGACCCTGAAGACCATCGAAGGTACCTTCATCGCCCCCAAAGGCCGCTATGCCCTGGTGGTTGGCCGCTTCAACAGCTTCGTGGTTGAAAGCCTGGTAAGCGGTGCGGTTGACGCCCTGGTTCGCCACGGTGTGAGCGAGAGCGATATCACCCTTATCCGCGCCCCTGGCGCCTTCGAAATTCCACTGGTTGCGCAAAAAGTTGCTCAGCAGGGTGAATACGCGGCGATCATCGCCCTGGGCGCGGTCATTCGTGGCGGCACCCCGCACTTCGAATACGTAGCCGGCGAATGCACCAAGGGCCTGTCCCAGGTGTCCATGGAGTTCGGCGTGCCAGTCGCTTTCGGCGTACTGACCGTTGATTCCATCGAGCAAGCCATCGAGCGTTCCGGCACCAAAGCCGGTAACAAGGGCGCTGAAGCTGCCTTGTCCGCGCTGGAAATGGTCAGCCTGCTGTCGCAGTTGGAGGCCAAGTGATTTCCGACGAAAGCGATCGTTTCAACCCGCGTGACGAGCGTCCAGCCGATGCCGGCAAGCCTTCGAAAAGCGAAAAGCGCCGTGCGGCCCGTCAGCTCGCCACCCAGGCGCTGTACCAGCGTCATATGGCTGGCACTTCGCTGAACGAGATCGAAGCGCAATTTCGCGTCGATAACGACTTCACCTTTGCTGACCAGACCTACTTCCACGACATCCTGCACGGTGTTCCGGCCAACATGACCGAGATCGATGCTGCGCTGACGCCATGCCTGGACCTGACCCTCGAAGAGCTGGACCCGGTTGAGCTGGCGGTACTGCGCCTGTCCACCTGGGAGCTGCTCAAGCGCGTTGACGTACCGTACCGCGTGGTGATCAACGAAGGCATCGAACTGGCGAAGGTCTACGGTTCGACCGACGGTCACAAGTTCGTCAACGGCGTGCTCGACAAGCTGGCCCCGCGCCTGCGTGAAGCCGAAGTAAAGGAACACAAGCGCTAGTCTGCGCTTGAGTCCCGCATGGGCGAGTTCGAGCTGATCCGCAAGTACTTCGCCGCCGCGCCTTGTGCGCAAGGCGGCGATGGCATTGCCCTGGGGATCGGCGACGACTGTGCCTTGCTGGCGCTGCCCGCCGGAGAGCAACTGGCGGTCTCTACCGATACGCTGGTGGCCGGCGTGCATTTTGCCGACCCCTGTGACCCGTACCTGCTCGGCCAGCGCTCGCTGGCCGTGGCGGTGAGCGACCTGGCCGCCATGGGCGCCGACCCCCTCGCGTTTACACTTGCCCTGACCACGCCGACCGTGGATGCCGATTGGCTGCAACGCTATGCCCAAGGCCTGAACGCCATGGCGCAACGTTGCGGCGTGGGCTTGGTGGGCGGCGATACCACCCGAGGGCCACTGAGCCTGACCCTGACCGTATTTGGCCGCGTACCGGCCGGGCAGGCGTTGACGCGCAGTGGTGCGCAGCCGGGTGACCTGCTGTGTGTGGGCGGCGAACTGGGCGATGCCGCTGGTGCTTTGCCATTGGTCTTGGGCCAACGCACGGCGGATGCGGCAGTTGCCGAGCCGCTGCTGGCACATTACTGGTCGCCGCAACCGCAGTTGGCCCTGGGGCTGACGTTGCGGGGCAAGGCGAGCGCGGCCATGGATATCTCCGACGGGCTGCTGGCCGATTGTGGGCATATCGCCAAGGCTTCGGCGGTCAGCCTGGTGATCGAACGTCACAGGTTGCCGTTATCTACCGCCTTGCTGACATTTGTCGGCGAGGATCAGGCCCGCGTCGCGGCGTTGAGCGGGGGCGATGACTACGTGCTGGCATTTACCTTGCCGATATCCGCGTTGGCACCTTTGCGAGCGGGCGGCTGGCCGATTCACGTGATCGGTCGGGTCGAAGCGGGGCAGGGCGTGACCCTGCTCGATGCCCATGGTCAGGACATTACACCGGCCGTGCGCGGCTATCAGCATTTTCGCGAGACGCCGTAGCCAGCGTCCTGCGCTACCCTTTATCTGATGATTACCACGTAGGAAGCCGTCACTATGGTCGTGCGCTGCTGGCTGCTGATCGCTCTGTGTGCCTTTACCTCTGTACTTCAGGCGGATGAGGCGTCGGTGCCCGGCAAGGTCATGCTGGCCGGCGAAGAGTGGAACGACTACACCAATAAAGATGGCAGCGGCCTGGCCTGGGACGTGGTGCGCCAGATCTTCGAGCCGGTAGGCATCACCCTGCAGACCCGCAGCGAGCCCTACACCCGCTCGGTCGGCCTGGCCCAGCGTGGCGAGGTGGATGGATGCGTCGGCACCTATCGCAATGAAGTCAGCGGGGTGTTGTACCCCCGCTGGAACTTCGACGCCGACCACGTATACGCCCTTGGGCTCGCCACTGCGCCTACGCCGACACAGGCGACGCTGGGCGACTACCGCCTGGCCTGGGTGCGTGGCTACAAGTACGAGCAATACCTGCCCAATGTGCGCCGCTTCAACCAGATCGAACGGCGCGACGGTATCCTGCCAATGCTGCAATACGGTCGCGCCGATTTCTATATCGATGCCCTCACTGAAGCCAAGTATGTACTCAGCCAGGCGCAAGACCCGGCGCTGTTCAAACTTACGCATATCGCCGAGTTGCCGCTCTACATAGCCTTTGCCGATACCGAGCGCGGCAGGGCGTTGATGGCGGTGTATGACCAGCGTTTGGCCGCCCTGGTCAAGACCGGCGAGCTCAAAGCGACTTTTGCGCGCTGGAAACAGCCGTATCCGTTCCCGGGCCCATAGAACTGACGCGAAGGCCAATCGAACCTATTGATCTTTATCAGCGATAATTCAGCTTAAGCGTCTGTAGGAACCTGCTGTTACAATGGCCGCCTCTGTGAAATCTGAAATCAGGAGCACACGGTGCCCGTCGTTTTCGTCGCCGCTTCCAAGCTGCCTACCCCTTTTGCCACGTTCACCATGAACGGCTTTCTCGAAGAAGCCACCGGGCGCGAGCACGTTGTGCTCAGCCTCGGCGACATCACGGATGGCGCGCCGGTGCTGGGGCGCGTGCATTCCGAGTGCCTGACCGGCGATGCGCTGTTCAGCCAGCGCTGTGACTGCGGCTCGCAACTGGAAGCCGCTTTGCAAGCCATCGCCCGTGAAGGCCGTGGCGTGCTGCTGTACTTGCGTCAGGAAGGCCGTGGCATTGGCTTGTTGAACAAGATCCGCGCCTACGAACTGCAAGATGGCGGCGCCGACACCGTGGAAGCCAACGAGCGCCTGGGCTTTGCCGCCGACCAGCGCGACTACGCGATCTGCCTGCCGATGCTTGAGCACCTGGGGGTCAAATCCCTGCGCCTGATGACCAACAACCCGCGCAAGGTCAAAGCCTTGACCGAGATGGGCATCACCGTGGCCGAGCGCGTGCCGCTGCACACCGGGCACAATCCGCACAACAAGCTCTACCTGGCGACCAAAGCCAGCAAGCTCGACCATATGATGGGCAACGAGCACCAGGGCGAGGTCGACCGCGCGTGACTCGCGGCCAGGTGAAACGGCGGTTATCCTTCAACTGGTGGCAGTACCTGGCTTTGGCATTGCTGCCCCTGTTTGTGATCAATCTGCTGTTTGGTCGCGCTGAACCCCTGCTGCCCGTGCTGGCCATGCCGTTCTTCATTGCCGGCGTGGCCTCGATGTTTCTCAGCCTGCGTTATTTTCACGGCTATAAACATGCGCTGATCGCCACTTCCAAAGCCCTCGATACCCCTGAAGAACCTGCTGCTTGGATCACCCTGGCGGCGCGTCGGCGCACGGCTTTGCTGGTAGCCGCGCTACCGGCCTGGATCGGTGCGCTGGCGGTGTTCGTGGGGCTGGAAGCGGTGCCACTGTTCCTGCTGGCAATGTCGACCATGGTGCTGTTTTACCTCTACCGCATTCCGCGTCAACTGGGATGAGCCGCTACTGGCTGGCACTGCTGCTCGTATTGAGTGTTCAGGCGATGGCAGCCGAACGAGTGGTCAGCCTGGCGCCGTCGCTGTCTGAAATCGTCGTTGAGCTGGGCGCAGCCGACCTGTTGGTGGGTGTGCTTGATGGTGGTGAGCGGCCAACAGCACTGGCAACGGTTGCGTCGGTCGGGCATTACGGCCAACTGGATATGGAGCGTCTGCTCAGCCTGAAGCCCGACCTGGTCCTGCTGTGGCCCGGCAGCGTCGGCCCGGCCCAGCGTGAGCAGCTTCAGCGGTTGAATATCCCGGTGTATATCGCCGAGCCCCATAGCCTTGAGCAACTGACTACTCAGGTCCAGGCCATTGCCGAGCAATTGGGCCGAGCTGAGGCAGGGCGCCAGCTCGCTGCACAACTACGCCAGCGCTTGGCCGAGTTGCGCCAGCGCTATCAGCGGGCCGAGCCGTTGCGGGTGTTTTACCAAGTGTGGAACCAACCGCTGTACACCGTGGGTGGTGGGCAGATCATCAGCGATGCGCTCAGTGTGTGCGGGGCGCGTAATGTGTTTGATGATCTGAAGTTGCCGGCGCCGCAGGTCAATATCGAGTCGGTGCTGGCGCGTGATCCCGAGGTGATCCTGGTGGGTGATCAAGCTCAGAGACAAGGGTGGAAGGCATGGCCGATGATGTCTTCGCGGGTGCGATTAGTGCCGGACAAGGGCCTGGAGCGGCCCAGCGGGCAGATGTTGGAGGCGGTGGGGCGGTTGTGTCAGGTTTTATCGCCTAACCTGTGAAACCGCTATCGCAGGCAAGCCAGCTCCCACAGGGGAATGCATTTCAATTGTGGGAGCTGGCTTGCCTGTGATGACGTCGGTGCAGGTCCCTCAGAACTCAGGCGTCCATGTCAGCCCAACCATCCACACCCGACCTTCTTCACGATAATTCTGAGCCTCGCCGAGGTAGCTGTACTTCGCCCGGGCATAGGACCTGTCCAGCACGTTATCCACCTTCAGCGACAACGACACCTCTCGGTTCAACGCCCAACTGCTGCGTAGCCCCAACAAGGCATACCCGCCCAAACGGTTGCGGTTGGCTTCATCATCGTAGCTGCTGCTGATCGCCTGCCAGCTCGCGCCAACGCCCAGCTTGTCGAACTGCCGATCCAGATCCAGGTTCAATGTACGCCGAGCGCGACGTGCCAGGGTGTGGCCGCTGTCACGGTCACGCGGGTCGATAAGCGACAGGCCCAGGTTGCCCTGCCAGCCAAACACTTCCTGCTTGAGCGCCGCTTCAAAGCCGTTGATCCGCGCCGATGCCACGTTTTGCGGCTTGCCGGCGTCAAGGATGATCGCGTCGCTCAGGTCGGTACGATACAGCGAGGCTTCCACCCGTGTGCTGTCGGTCAGTTGGCTGCGCCATTGCAGCTCGTAGCTCTTTGATGTCTCGGGCTGCAGATTGGGGTTGCTGTACTGCGTGTCGGGGTAATAGAGGTCGTTGAAGGTCGGCGCGCGGAAGCCTTCGCTGTAGCTCAAGAGTAGGTCGTTGTCAGGGTTGACCGGTACGGTCAGGGTGCCGCTCCAGCTATTTTGACCGCCGAACTGCTGGTTCTGGTCGCGACGCAGCCCAAGCTCGGTGGAAAACCACTCGCTGTGGAAGCGGTGCTGCACAAAGGCGGCGCGGTTCCAGCGGCTGTTTTCGGTAAAGGTGGTGGAGCCGTGGAAGCGGTCTTCATACCAGTCGCCACCGACGATCAGGTTGTTCTGCTCATTCAGCGTCAGGTCGTTCTGCCAGTTGACCGAGTCGCGGTAGGTATTGAACACGCTGAAATCATCACTGAGCGTATCGCGCTTGGTGTCACGGTTTTCGCTGTGGCCCAACTCCAGGCGCGACTGCCAGGTCTCATTGAGCTTGGCATCGACATAACCGCTGGCGCTGCTGACGGTGTAATCGGTGTAGGGTTTCTGGCCGACGCTCTGCCCGGTGGCGCCGTTGTAGCGGCCATAACTGTTGTCGTACTCCGACTTGCCACGGTTATCCAGCAGATTGAAACCTACCTCCAGCTCATCGCTGAACGAATGGCGGAGGTTCAGGCTGATGGACTGGTTTCGGTAGGCATCATGGTCGCCGTCACTGGGGAACGACGCGTGGCTCGCGTTGATACCTGCGGTTTCATCCAGGCTTGCGCCCAGGTTGAAGCGCGTATGTTCATCGCCGCCCGACAAGCCCAGGCTACGTTCCCACGTCTGGTTACTGCCAAACCCGAGCTTCAAGCGCGGCTGCAAGCCTTGCTCGACATTGCGCCGGGTAAACACCTGGATCACTCCGCCAATCGCGTCGCTGCCGTAAATGACCGAGCGGGAACCGCGCAGCACTTCTACACGCTCAATCTGATCGACGTTCAGATATTGCAGGCCACTATCACCGGTGGTGGTGTTGGCAATGCGCTGGCCGTCCACCAGTACCAGGCTTTGTGCGGCCTTTGTGCCTCGAATGAAGATCCCCGGCAAACTGCCACGCCCACCGGTCGGCGCAACCTGCACACCGGGCACGCGGCTGAGCAGGTCGGTGACGCTGGTGGGTTGCAGGCGGTCGATGTCGGCGCGGGTGAAGACGGTGTTGGCGGCGCTGCTGTCATTACGCGCCTGCACTTGGCGGTTGGCGCTGATGACCACATCGGAGAGCTTCAAGGCCTGGTCGCGGGTGTCGGCGAGCAGATCGGCGGCGGGTAAAAGCAGCAGGGCGAGGCACAGGCGTTTCATGGGCTGTCCATAGCGATTTTGAAGGTGATACAAGTTAAATGTGGGAGGGGCGGTGCGACGATTCGACTTGCTCCCGATTACAGTGTGTCAGTCAGAACATCTGGTACTGATACACCGCGATCGGGAGCAAGTCGAATCGTCCCACCGCCCCTCCCACATTTAGTCCCGGTTTCTACAGGGCCAGAAGCGCCAAACGCTCGCGCACCGAAGCCTCGATGCCGGCCTCGTCCAAGCCACACTCAGCCAGCATCTGCGCCGGCTTGGCGTGCTCGACGTACACATCCGGCAAGCCCAGGTGCAGCACCGATTTGAGGATGTTCTCCCGCGCCAGGAACTCGCTGACTGCCGCGCCGGCGCCGCCCATGATGGCGTTCTCTTCGACGGTCACCAACAACTCATGGCTGGCGGCGATTTCGCGTACCAGCGCCTCATCCAACGGTTTGACGAAACGCATGTCCACCACTGTGGCATCAAGCTTTTCAGCCACTTTCAGCGCTTCGGCCAGTTGTACGCCAAACACCAGGAATGCAGTTTTGCTGCCTTGGCGACGCACGACGCCTTTGCCGATTTCAATCGGCTCCAGGTCTTTCTCGATCACGGCATTCGGGCCATTGCCCCGGGGATACCGCACAGCGGCCGGGCCGTTGTACAGGTGGCCGGTGCTGAGCATCTTGCGCAGTTCGTTTTCGTCGCTGGGCGTCATCACCAGTATGCCGGGGATGCAGCGCAGGTAGGACAGGTCGAAGCTGCCAGCATGGGTCGGGCCGTCTTCGCCCACCAGGCCGGCGCGGTCGATGGCGAACAGCACGTCGAGGTTCTGCACCGCCACATCGTGAACCAACTGGTCATAACCGCGTTGCAGGAAGGTGGAGTAGATCGCCACCACCGGCTTGGCGCCTTCGCAGGCCATGCCGGCGGCGAAGGTGACAGCGTGCTGCTCGGCAATCGCCACGTCGAAGTAACGCAACGGGAAACGCTCGCTGAACGCCACCAGGTCGGAGCCTTCCTTCATCGCCGGAGTAATGCCCACCAGGCGTGGGTCGGCGGCGGCCATGTCGCACAGCCATTCGCCAAACACACCGGAATACTTCGGCCCGCTGGCCTTTTTCGGCGCAGCGGCGGGCGCGTCCAGGGGTTCGAGCTTGGTGATCGCGTGGTAACCAATCGGGTCGACTTCAGCCGGGGCGAAGCCTTTGCCCTTCTTGGTGACGATATGCAGGAACTGCGGGCCCTTGAGGTCGCGCATGTTGCGCAAGGTGGCGATCAGGGTCGGCAGATCGTGGCCATCGATAGGGCCGATGTAGTTCCAGCCCAGCTCTTCGAACAGGGTGCCGGGCACCAGCATGCCCTTGGCATATTCTTCGGTGCGACGGGCGATTTCCCACGCTCCAGGCAGACGTGACAGTACTTTCTTGCTGCCTTCGCGCATGCTGGCGTAGGTGCGGCTGGAGAGGATTTTCGCCAGGTAATTGGACAGGCCACCGACATTGCGCGAGATCGACATGTCGTTGTCGTTGAGGATCACCAACATGTTGGCATCCACTTCTGGCGCATGGTTGAGCGCTTCGAAGGCCATGCCGGCAGTCAGCGCGCCATCCCCGATCACGGCAATCGCCTTGCGATCGCTGTTTTGCAGACGGGCGGCAATCGCCATGCCCAACGCTGCACTGATGGACGTGCTGGAGTGGCCGACGCCAAAGGTGTCGTACTCGCTCTCGGAACGGCGCGGGAAGGCGGCCAGGCCGTCCTTCTGACGCAGGCTGCCCATGCGCTCGCGACGGCCGGTGAGGATTTTATGCGGATATGCCTGATGGCCCACGTCCCACACCAGCCGGTCGTCCGGGGTGTCGAACACGTAATGCAGGGCGATGGTCAGCTCGATCACGCCCAGCCCGGCGCCGAAATGCCCACCGGTCTGGCCGACCGTGTAGAGCAATTCCAGGCGCAACTCATCGGCCAGGGTTTCCAGCTCGGCTTCACCCAGTCGACGCAGGCCGTCCGGCGTGGCAGCGCGGTCGAGCAGGGGCGTGGACGGGCGTTTGCGGGGAATCTCTTGAAACGTCGTGGGCATCAGGCGAATCGTTATAGGTATAGAAGAGGCGGCAGTTTACCTCAAGCGGTGCAAACTGCCCACGCAGGGCGCCGAACTTGGCCGATATGCGGCGCAAATGGCCGGGGCTGTCAGTGGCGGCGCTCGACGATATACCGCGCCAGGTCACGCAGCGGCTCGGCCGCCGCGTCGAAAGGTCGCAGGGCATCCAGGGCCTGGTCACGCAGCTCAATGGCGTATGCCTTGGCGGCTTCCAGCCCCAGCAGAGCCGGATACGTCGGCTTGTCCCGTGCAATATCGGCGCCTTGGCGTTTGCCGAGGGTGGCGGTATCGCTTTCCACGTCGAGAATATCGTCCTGCACCTGGAAGGCCAGGCCGATCGCGCGGGAATAAGTCTGCAGGGCCGCCAGTTGCTCGGCGTCGGCGCGGCCGCTGGCCAGGGCGCCCAGGTGCACGGCGGCTTCGATCAACGCGCCGGTCTTGTGGCGATGCATGTATTCAAGGGCTTCTTGATCCAGCTTGAGGCTGACCGAACCCATGTCGATGGCTTGGCCGCCGACCATTCCGGCCGGGCCAGCAGCGTGGGCCAGAGCAGTAACCATGCGCAGGCGGATCTCGGCGTTGACGCTGCTTAGCGCCGGGTCCAGCAACGCGCTGAACGCCAGGCTCTGCAAGCCATCCCCGGCCAGGATCGCGTAAGCCTCATCGAAGGCTTTGTGGGTCGTGGGCTGGCCGCGACGCAGATCGTCGTCATCCATCGCCGGCAGGTCGTCGTGTACCAGGGAGTAAGCGTGGATCAACTCCACCGCACACGCTGCGCCATTGGCCTCGACCGCCGGCGCGCCCAGGGCTTCGCAGGCCGCATAGGCCAGCAACGGGCGCACCCGCTTGCCGCCATTCATCACGCTGTAGCGCATGGCTTCATAGAGGCGCGTCAATTCCGGGCTTGGCGCAGCAAACAAGGGCTCCAGCGCCGCATTCACCCGGGCTTGGCTACTGGCCTGATACGCGCTGATCATTCCGGCTGTTCCGCATCGAAAGGCTCTTGCGCCAACTCCCCGTCGCGCTCCAGCAGCACCTGGACCTTCTGCTCCGCCTGCGCCAACGCGCTCTGACAGTCGCGGGTCAGGCCAATGCCTTGCTCAAATGCCGTCAACGAGTCTTCCAGCGACAACTCGCCGTTCTCCAGACGCTCGACCAGGGTTTGCAGGTCGGCGAGGGATTGTTCGAAATCCAGTGCAACTTTTTTGCGGGCCATGGCGGCAATTCCGGTAGACGGTAAACCGGCGCGACACTAGCAGACATGGGGGATTGGGGCAAATGAGTGGGGCTGTTACTGCTGGGCGGGATTGATCTGATAACGCGTGCTGCGGCCGCCTCCGGGGAGGCGTGTCAGGTAGTTTTTTCCAGTAGGTCGGCCAGGTGGCGTGTTGTTGATTCATAAGGGGACGCCTGGGGGCGTGTGAGCCGAATAGAGAGAGTATTCGGCTCATTTTGTGAGCTGATTGTGCTTTGTATTCGGCTCATCGTCGAGGCGCTACTGGGCCACAGAGTGCGTTCTCAGGGGGGCGTTTGATATTCAACGGAAGCTGACGTCGATTCTGTCGACTTTTAGTTTTATGAAGCGCTCGTTACATTCAGGATGGTCGTAGTGAATGTCCTCATCGTTTAATGAGACGAAGCTGTGAAATTGTGTGTCGCGTAGGTTTCCATAAAGTAGGTAAGCATATCCGGGATTTGTCTTTTCAATCAGTGGTGTTCTCGGTTCAACCCTTTCAATCTCGTAATCGTCAGATAGATTCATTGTCAGCTCGACGTCATACGTCTTTCCGACTTCTATCTCATGTGGGGAATAGCTGACGAAGCAATTAATGATGACTCCCTCGATGAGCAGTATTACGTCCTCTTCTATATGGATACTGGTTTCTATAACTCGTGCTTTCTTTAATTTCACGTCTAGTGCCTAGAAGTAGAAAAAAACACCGGTTTTTCTATCGATAGCTAACTGGGTTAAATGGATTATTTTTTCTAATAGTTCGGGGTTTTCAGGCAAGGATTTTTTTTTTAAAATTCTTAGCATTTCGGTGAGCTCTTCGGAAGTGTTAATGTGTTCGTCCTCATAGTCATCGATGATCTTTTTTAAAGAATCATTGATCTCCTCGTATATTCCCGATTTCAAGAGTTGTTGGTGCTCTATGCTTGTGAGGACCACACGCTCCATCTGGTCGTTTGGGCACGCATTTAGGTCTAGCAAAAACATGGCTTCGCCAGTCAAGGGCGTACAAATCAATTTCATCGAGAATTTCCTTTTTTAAAATGTGTGACTTCATTGTATTCGCTTTGTGTTCTTCCCATCTGTTTGCCAGAAGAGGAGGTTTTGTTGTTGGGGATTGCTCCGGCTAAACTAAGATAACGCCTGGATCCCGGCAAGGACGGGTCGTGAATTCTAAAGTAATTACCATTAAGGTCCTCCACTATTTCAATCCCGCTCTGAGGGTTTTTGTATATTTTCTTTCCTTTATCTGTAGTTATTACTATCGGGTCAGGTCCAGCAAATTTAACGATATTTTCGTTCAGGTCAGCGGTCTGCCAATTGGCCGAGTACCGGGCTGCTCGCTGTGCTCCTCCTGCTTTTGGTAGCTCTGGTTGACCCTCATTAACTCGAACTGCCTGGGCTGATTCACGCGCTTCAATCTCGGGCTTACAGCCATCTTCACCGGGGCATGCATTTAGACCTAGTGGATCCACCCATCCCGTCGGATTGGGTACATACCGGTACCCATTGACCCCACCCGCCAACTTCACCGGATCCGGCGTCAGGTAACGACCAATATCTGGATTGTAGTAGCGATGGCGGTTGTAGTGCAGGCCGCTTTCTTGATCGAAATACTGCCCCTGAAAACGCAGCGGATTGTCGATTTTGCCTACGTCGAGCCGGGCGATCTGACCGTAGGCGCGGTAGTGGGCGGACCAGACGATTTCGCCCTCGGGGCTGGTCAGTTCCTGCGGTGTGCCGAGGTGGTCGAGTTGGTAGTGGTAGGGTGTTGTGGCTTGTGGTCCGTAGCCTTCCAGCAGTGCCAGCGGGCGGAAGCTGTTGGGCTCGTAGATATAACTGTGATGACAGTCCCCATGGTGCTCGGCAATCAGCTTGTCGCCTTGCCAGAAAAACTCCGTGGTTATGTCATCCACGGTCTTGCTGACACGCCGGCCAAACGGGTCATAGCGATAACTAGCGGTTTCGCCGTTCGGCTTTGTGATGGTGATTAACCGATGCTGGCAGTCGTAGCGATATTCGGTGACGAGTTGATGGCCTTTGCCGCGCCGTTCGCGGATCAGGTTGCCGAAGGCGTCGTAGTCGTAATGGCGGTCGCCCTGGATCATCAGGCGATTGCCGGCAACGATGTCCGGGCCGGGGCGGTCTTGCATCAGCAGGTTGCCCGCCGGGTCGTGGGCAAAGCGCTCCTGGACGTCTTGGGAATGATCGGCGCGGGTCAGACGATTCAGTGGGTCGTAGCGGTAAAGGTGTTCGCCTTTTCGGCTGTCGAGCAGGCGGGTGAGGGTGCCGCTTTTGTCGTAGTCGTATTGGCGTTGGTAGAGGTAGTTTTGCTGCTGCGTAACGGCGTGGGCGTGTAGGCGGTTTTGCTCGTCGTAGTGATAGTGGCTGAGCAGTTGACCTTGTTGGCGTTGGTGTTCGCGGCCGCTCTTGAATAAATGTGCAGTGAGCACCTCACCATTGAGCTCGACCGTAGCGAGATGGCCTCCCTTGTCATGGTTGAAGGTGAGGCGGTTGTTGTCGGGCAGGCGCAGTTTTTGTAGTTGGCCGCAGGCGTCGTAGCCGTAGTGCAAGGTGCCCCAGCCGTGGTGTTCGGCGGTCAGGCGGTTTTGGCGGTCGTATTCGTAGGCCAACGCCCAGTGGCCGTCTTCGACGCTGAGGAGATTGCCTTGGCGGTCGTAGGCATAGTCGACAACGCTGGCATCAGGCAGGGTTTTTCGTACGAGGCGACCGGCGTGGTCGCGCTCGTAGCGGGTGATGAGCTGACTGCCGTCGTCGCCGTGTTCGGTCTTTTCCAGCAGGTTGCCGTTGAGGTCGTAGACGTAGGCGGTGCGTTGGCCGTCGAAGCCGGTTTCCTGTTGGATCAGGCCGTTGGGGTGGTAGTCGAGTTGGTAGGTTTCGCCGACTTCGTTTTCGATTTCGGTCAGCAGTAACCGAACATTGTCGTAGCGATACTTGACCTGGGTGCCGTCGGCGTTGATGCGGCGGCTGATCAGGTGCAGGCCATTGGCATATTCGTAGCGGGTGACGTGGCCGAGCTCATCGCGTTCGGCGATGATTTTTCCGTAGGGGTTGTAGCTGAACTCTCGTGTGGCGCCGCCTGGCAAGGCGAGGCGAATCAACCTACCGACGCTGTCCCATTCATAGACTGTCTGCGCGCCGTGTGCATCCTCACGGGCAATCTGTCGGCCTAAATCGTCATAGCGATAACGCTTGATCCCGCCATTGGGCAATTGCTCTTCCAGCAACTGCCCACGCTCATTCCACACCAGCCGATGGCAACTGTGATCCGGGTACCAAACTCCGGTCAGTTGCCCGTGTTTGTTGTAGCTGTAATCGGTAACCTCGCCGTCAGGATCGATCCTACGCGTAATATCGCCTTGCTCATTACGCTCGTATTTCCAGACAGCCTCGCCGCGCCTTACAACCCGTACGAAGCCGTTGTCATGTTCGTAGGAGGTCGGCTCATCATCCCCGGGAAACAACGCCACCAAGCGTCCGGCTTCGTCGTACTGATACGCCGTCACCGCGCCCAGCGGGTCTTGCTCGACGGTCAGCCGACCCTTGGCATCGTAGGATTTGAAATGCTGCGCGCCGTCCGGATCGATGCGCTGCACCAATCGCGCTCGGTCGTCGTGGACATACACTTCCTGGCTGCCATCGGCGTTATGTACGGTGACACGCCCGTCATCCCCCCAGGCATAACGCGTGTCCATCTGGGAAAAACTCGCCCAATGCCGAACGCAACGCGCCGCCTTGCCAGCGTGCTCCCATTCCCAAAAGAAACTCGCCCCACCGGCCAGCTGCCGCTCAAGAATGACGTGCTGATCGTCGTACCTATAACGCTCGCTTTCTCCGACAGCATTGGTCGCGCAAACCAGTCGTCCGTCTTCGTCATAGGCGTAGGAAACAACGTTCTGCTCGGCTTCCCAGACGTAGGGCTCACGCCCTTTGGCGCGATGCACCTGGTAGTCCACCGCCACGATGCGATCCAGCTCATAACGCAGCAGCAGCGAGCGACCAGCACCGTTATCCAGCCGCTCGATCCTTCCCGAGCGATCACGGCAAATGCGTAGACGGTTGTCATACGCATCGCTGATAGAAACCAACGCACCGTCGCGAAAGTGATAGAACCGCGACGCCTGGGCCAGCACCAGTTCATCAGGCGTCGAGCCCAAGTAAATTGCCGCTTCGGCAAGACTATTGGTGATCGCGGGTCGAGCCGCTGTAGGCAAGGGCAGGGTGGTCGAGCGGTTCTCATGGTCGATCCACACCACCGAATCGCCCGACACACAAAGCCTGTGCGCCAGCGCATGGCTCCAGCCAAACCCCAACCCGCAATCCACACCCACCGCACTGGTGCGATACAGCCGTGTCCACTCAAACGGCAAAATCCCGTCCAGCGCGCCGTCGGTAAGAGTGAGCAATTCTTCCCCGGTGACCATCGACACTGGGCAGCCGTTGGTGACCGTCTTGTCCGCTGGCGTCGCCGCGTCTCCCTTCGGATTCGACGCCATGACCGGCACATCATCCACACGCTCTTTTTGCGTCAGCACCGCGTTCTGCCGCGCCCGCCAGCGCATCTGCATCGTGCCTTGTTTCACCCAGCCGACCACACCGCGAACCGCCACCGCTTTATAACGGTCGACCGCCTGCATGAACTTGGTGAGAATCGCCAGCACCCCCTTCACGAAGCCCACGGCAGCCTTGAGAATTTGTGCGCCATGCTTGACCAGGCGAACGCTCAAATACGCCACGCCCGCCGCCGGCAACGCGATGGTCAACACCGCGCCAATCACCAGGTCAATCAGCAACGACACCATAAAACCTGCGGCCGCTTGCGCGACTTCACGGGGCGGTAACGCGTCCAGCCAGATCATGGCGGTGCGCAGTAACAGGTACAGCGCCGCCTCGTCACTGGCGAGCAACATCGCCTGTTCCATGACCTTGGGCGCATCGGTGGCGATCTGCGCCAACTTGGCCGCCTCGCTACCCAGTTGCTCGACGTACTTCAGCGGGTCTTCAAGCATCGCCTGCACCAGCTTGATGCTGTCCCACACATCCGTGATCGCCGCCCAACTGCCCGCCAGCACGCCGCTGCCAATCGCGCTGGCACTAGAGCGTTCCCAGTGGGGTTTGAAGTCTTTCCACTGTGACCGAAGCCACTGTTCCAAGTCCGCCGTCAGCCCTGCATAGGAGGTAAACAAGGCCTCCACTTGCTGCGCTGAAACACCGCCCTGAACCCGCACCTCATAGCGCCCGCCAGCGGCGCAGTAGTGCGAACCCTTGCCGTGTTCATCGAGCATCACCCGCGTGGAGATGCCGTCATCCAGGCCGATCACCTCAACCGGGATGTCGCCAATCGGCACGTCATACGCTGATTCGAATTTGCTCTCGATCTCCAGCACGCCACCCACCGGGCAACGGGCCACGGTGGAGAAATCTGCATCGGTAATGCTCACCGAACGCTGCGAATCCCCAACCCGCAACACTCGGTCCATGCCCAGCAACGACGGCATATCCGCTGCATGGCTGACCGAATCCAGCGCGCGCGAATACCAGGCGCCCATTTGCTGGCGGTACTCCACCAGGCTCTGATGGAAGCCATCCAGCTCATGTTCGATAGCGGCAATGTGGGCAGCGTGGGTCATCCATGACGTCTCGACAGAAGGCAAGGCGTCGGAGTCTGCCGCAGCGAAAAGCGGCTGGATGAACGGTTTGGAAAATCAGATTGCCCTTACACGGGGCTCGCAAAAGTCAGCGGCAACTCATGCGTAAGGGCTACTTCAAATGGCGACACTACTGATTGACGAGCAGTGCCCTTGGGCGTCTTTCAGTTGGGTTTCAAACTCAATCAAGCCCGCCTGCATCCGTTGCAACACGGTGATTTGCGCGGCCAGCGCTTGCTTCTTGTTGGTGATGGCTTGGTCCGCCCTGTCCCAGGGAAAGGCGTCACCGTCGTACCCCAGCAAAATCTCCTGCAACTCCTTGAGTTTGAACCCGAGCTGCTGGGCGCATTTGATAAAGGTCAGTCGCTCTACGCTCTGCGCCGTATAAACCCGATAGCCACCAAGGCGTTGCGGCTCGGGCATCAATCCAATCGCCTCATAGTGACGAATCGCCTTGATGGTCGTGCCGGACAACTGCGCGGCTTTGCCGATGTACATGAAAATTCCCTTTCTCAAATAATGCGCCGGCCTGTTTCAGCCACTTGGCCCGCTGCGTCAGTGTAGCGCCCAGCACCGGCCCGAACAGCAGCGTCTTGCTCGGTGTGATGCCGCACAGCGCCAGCGTGGTGCGACGCATCTGGTGGATGGCCGGCATGCGGTAGACCCAGCGGTAATACCACGCCGGCGTGTCCAGGGTCACTAACAAGTGCGCGCTTCGGCCCTTGAGCAGCTTGTCAGGGAATGCCTTGCCTGCGCGGTATTTGAAGGCGAAGCCGGGTAGGAAAACTCGGTCGATAAAGCCTTTCATCAGTGCCGGGATACCACCCCACCAAACAGGGAAAACCCATGTGAGGTGCTCGGCCCAAAGGATGTCGGCTTGGGCGCTGAGCAAGTCGGGTTCCAGTGTTTGAGCCTGGGTATAACCGTGGTGAAGAATCGGGTCGAATGTGAGGTTGCCCAGGTGCAGGATGCGTACTTCGTGACCTGCCGTTTTCGCAGCGTGGATATAGGTCTGCGCCATGGCTGAACAAAAACTATCGGTGGACGGATGGCCGAGAATGACCAGGATGCGCTGACTCATGCTGAAGGCTCCTGAAATGGGCGTTCAGGGTAGGGGGTGCCGTATAGGGGAGAGTCAAGGGCCACAGCCAGTGCCAGCAGGACCTTTCTGCAAGGTACGCAGGACGCGTCCGAGAGTACTCATGAGCGCTTGTGACGGCACAGCGGGCTAACTAGCCTGCTGAAAACACAAGAGTAAAAAGGCATGAGCGAGACCTCCATCGGGTTGACGGCACCTCCAGAGGGCTACAGTGATTGGCTGACAGACCTCAAGGGCCGTATCCATAACGCACAGCAGCGTGCGTCAATCGCGGTCAATCGTGAACTGGTGCTGCTCTACTGGCAGATCGGTCGCGATATTTTGACCCGTCAGAACGATCAAGGCTGGGGTAGCAAAGTGATCGACCGCCTTGCGCAGGATCTGCGGGCGGCCTTTCCAGACATCAAGGGTTTTTCGCCGCGCAATCTGAAGTACATGCGTGCTTTTGCCGAGGCGTGGCCGGATTCTGAATTTGTGCAACAAGCTGCTGCACAATTGCCCTGGGGTCACAACCTAGTGTTGCTCGATAAGCTTCCGGGCCCCGAAACACGTCGTTGGTACATTCTCCAGGCCGTTAAACACAGCTGGTCGCGCAACACGCTGATGATGCACATTGAAAACCGCCTGCTGGAACGCAGTGGCAAGGCCGTCAGTAACTTTGAAAGCCATCTGCCCAAAGCCCAATCCGATCTGGCGCGTGAAACCCTCAAGGACCCATATCGCTTTGATTTCCTCAGCCTGGGCCTGAACGCGCAAGAGCGTGATATTGAAAACGCCCTGATCAAGCATGTCACCGACTTCTTATTGGAATTGGGCGCAGGCTTTGCCTTCGTAGGCCGGCAAGTGCTGCTGAATGTGGGCGGTGATGAATTCTTCGTCGACCTGCTGTTCTATCACTTGAAGCTGCGTTGCTACGTGGTGATCGAACTCAAGGCTGGCAAGTTCAAGCCCGAACATCTGGGCAAACTGAGCTTCTACCTCGCAGCTGTGGATGCCGAGATAAAGCACCCACAGGATGGCCCGACGATTGGTCTGTTGTTGTGCAAAGGTAAAAATGAGGTGGTGGCTGAATATGCACTGCGCGATAACAACCGACCTATCGGCGTGGCGGAATATCAATTGGTGGAATCTTTGCCCGCAGAATTGCAAACCAGTTTGCCGAGTATTGAGCAGATCGAACGGGAGTTGGCGGGCTAGGGGCGGGCAAGCAATGGAAAAAGCCTGCTTTTCAGGGCAGGCTTATCACGCTGGGTTTGCTTATTTCTGATGAGCTGTCAGCGCCGCGTAACCGTTCATCAAGTTGCGATAGTTGGGAATCCGCTGGGACAACAGGTTACCCAGGCCTTCGATATCGTTGCGCCAGTCGCGGTGCAGCTCACACGCCACCGAGAACCAGTTCATCAACTGCGCACCGGCCTGCGTCATCCGGCTCCACGCCGCCTGCTGCACCGTGGTGTTGAACGTGCCGGACGCATCCGTCACCACATACACCTCAAAGCCTTCCGCCAGCGCCGACAAGGTCGGGAACGCCACGCACACATCCGTCACCACACCGGCAATGATGATCTGCTTGCGCCCGGTGGCCTTGATCGCCTTGACGAAGTCTTCGTTGTCCCAGGCATTGATCTGACCAGGGCGAGCGATATACGGCGCTTCCGGGAACATTTCCTTCAACTCTGGCACCAGCGGGCCATTGGGGCCTTGCTCGAAGCTGGTGGTGAGGATGGTCGGCAGGTTGAAGAACTTGGCCAGGTCAGCTAAGGCCAACACGTTGTTCTTGAACTCGTTGGGCGAGAAGTCCTGCACCAGGGAAATCAAGCCGGTTTGGTGATCGACCAGCAGAACGATAGCGTCGTCTTTGTTCAAGCGGTTGTAGGTGGGAGCGCTCATGGTTGAATCCTTTTTTGTTTAGGTTGGTTGGGCGTTGCGTTCAACATGGGCACAGATTAATGGGTGGGTGGCGGGGGATAAATCGGGTGTGACGAGTCTTACTGTCAACTTAAAGGAGACAAAGAGCGAGCGATTGGGGGCGCCGTACTAATGCGCATAACGCGAATGAATTGCCTGATTTTGAGTAGCCAGCAGGTACGATCCCTTTCATTTGCAGGACGTTTCCGAGAGAATCCCAACCGCTTGCGCCAGTGGAATTGGGTGACTAGGCTGCTGACCGTCACTGCTAATTCAGTGATCGGGTTTAGTCGCCCGGACCTCGCTGGGCGCACGCGCCATCCCAAAGACAGGTGTCTTCTCGCCTGCACTTTATGGTGGCTGTGCGCAGGGCACCCTCGGGTGCGCCGGTGCCTAGCGGCCGGTCGACTAACCTGCGTACAGCCGCCACCTCTGCTCGTTTAGTCGCGAAAGGACGGTGGTAGTCACTTACTGCTAGGAGTTTTGCTATGGATAACGTTCGTTCAGATACGCTGTCGTCACACCCGACCAACTCATTCACGGTCAATGAAGATCTGAGCTTTGAGGATGCCTGGGTGCAGGTGGCTGAGCTGCTGCATTGTGCGCTGGCTACGTCACGGGTGATCGGCGAGTCAGTGGCTGCGCCGCAGAGGGCGGTGATGCATCTGGTGGAGATGGCGAAGATGGTGGCGGATAGGGCTGTGGAGTGTTTGCAGCCTAAATAACGCCTATTGAAGGATGGGTAGGATACCTGCCCGCCTTTGTTGACGATTCAATTGTCCAGCAGCTGCTGGACAATTGAACTGTATTCTTACAGGCATTAAAAAGCCGGCTTGTGGCCGGCTTCTCGGGGACTGCCTCAGCTTGTTTTTGACAAACCTCACCAGCCTTCAAATCGCTCAGCCCACATGGCGTCGGGCTGAATAGTAGGGGCATCCGCGGGAACTCCTCCGCATCGCCTGACAGGGCAGATAGCTAAGCCATCCCCCTGCCAAATGTGCGGCGCATGATACCCACATTCACTTCAGTTGCCCACCTCCGGTTCCGATTTAGAGCCTTCCCAGCCCAATAGATGTTCATCCAGCGGCACGGGCGGCCGGCGGTTGTTGAGGGTGGACCACCAGAATACCCAGCCGACGATCTTGAAGCTTTGTTCGAAGCGTTCTTCGTGGTTGAGGTATTCGTCCGGGTGTTCGGCGGCGTTGTGGCTGCGCAGGCGCAACCCACCGCCAGGTCGGTTGTAGAGGTATTTGATGCGCAGCATCCCGTCGTGCTCTACCGCATAAATTTCGCCGTCGATGATTTGGGTGCGGCCTCGGTCGATGGCAAGGGTGGCGCCTTGTTGGATGATGTCGGTCATGCTGTTGTCGACCATGTAAGCGCCTACCGCGCGGTCGGGATGGACGTTGAGGGTTTGCAGGCTGTGCCGGGAGACGCGGATGCGTTCGCTTGAGGTGAATGTGGGGTGGAGGGGGATCTCCACGTCGGTTGTTTCCGGACGGCAGGCGGGGCCTGTGAGGTATTTGCCGGTGTCTTCGCGGGTGGGCAGTAGTTTCCTTGTGTCGGGGCCTTCCAGCAGGTAGTTGGCGGGCGGGTGTTTGGGGCCTCGGCCGTCGCTTAACCAGCGACTTGAGACGCACAGCAGTTCTGCTATCTCGTTGAGTCGGCCCATGGGAACGCCGCGTTTGAACCAGTTGTTCACGTGTTGAGGCGTGACACCGCGGTTCTTGGCGAAGTCGGAGGCGGAAAGATTAACTTCCCGGAGTAGCGCTTTTAAACGATCACCTGATGTATTCATAAACGCAGAGTTTACTGGCGGGAAAAACCAATCAAATAAACCATGCGTTGAATTGCATATGTAGGATTTAGCTTAGTTGTGGCTCGATCTTTCAGGCGTACAACTTATATAAACAGCATAAAATAAACATTGAACTTGATGTTTAATTTTGCCCATAAAAAAGCCCCGAACTAACGGGGCTTTTTTATTTGCCGAAGCAATGAGGTGCGGGTATCAGCCTTTGTAGGCGGCAACCGACTTCATGATCTCGGCGCGGGCGGCTTCTGCGTTGCCCCAACCGTCGATCTTCACCCATTTGCCTTTTTCGAGGTCTTTGTAGTTCTCGAAGAAGTGCTTGATCTGTTCCAGCAGCAGTGGCGGCAGGTCGGTGTATTCCTTCACGTCCACGTACAGCTGGGACAGCTTGTCGTGTGGCACTGCGATGACTTTGGCATCGCCGCCGCCGTCGTCGGTCATGTTCAGGATGCCGACTGGACGTGCGCGGATAACCGAGCCTGGGGTAACCGGGTAAGGGGTCACGACCAGCACGTCGAGGGGGTCGCCGTCGTCAGCCAGGGTGTTGGGGATGAAACCGTAGTTGGCCGGGTAGAACATCGGGGTGGCCATGAAACGGTCAACGAACAGGCAGTCGCTGTCTTTGTCGATTTCGTATTTGATCGGCGCGTGGTTGGCCGGAATTTCGATGGCGACGTAGATGTCGTTCGGCAGGTCTTTGCCAGCCGGAATCTTGCTGTAGCTCATTGGGCGTTGCCCCCGTTAGTTGGCCATATGACATGGCCGGATTGGCCTAAAAGTGGCGGCGATTATAGGCATATTCTGACGCCGATGCCATGCGCCAAGCGTCGTACGGTCATTCGCCTTGCGGCTGATAACGTGGGTCGCCGGCTTGCAGTTGGGTCAGGCGCGCCAGTGGGTCCTGGCGGTAGAAGCGGCTGAGTTGGGCGTACACCTGTGGATAACGGTTGACCAGTAAATCCGGTGCGCTGAAAAAGTACTCGCTGGTGACGGCAAAGAATTCGGCTGGGTTTTCCGCCGCGTAAGGGTCGATCTCGGTGTCGGCCTCCGGGTTGGCGTCCAGTTGGCGATTGAGGTCGTCGAAGGCGCTTTGCATCACGCTGGCCCATTCCTGCACGCGCATGTCGTGGTGCAGCGGTGGCAGGCCGTTGGCGTCGCCGTTGAGCATGTCGAGCTTGTGCGCCAGTTCATGGATGACCAGGTTGTAGCCTTCCCATTGGCCACTGGCGAGCACCCCAGGCCAGGCGAGGATTACCGGGCCTTGTTGCCAGGCTTCGCCGCTGTGTTCGCCGTCCCACTCGTGCTCCACGCCGCTGGCATCGCGATGGCGCTGCGGGCTGAGGAAGTCGTCGGGGTACAGCACGATTTCATGAAAGCCCTGATACCAGTCGAGGTCGCCCAGGTTCATCAGCGGCAATTGCGCCTGGGCGGCGAGCAGCAGGCGTTGTTCCTGGTGCAGGTCGACGCCGGGCAGGGCGGTGAGGTGTTTTTCGGCGAGGAAGATCACGCAGGCTTCGCGCAGCCACTGGTCTTGCTCGGCGCTGATGCCGTCGAGGAAGGTCAGGTGGTGGCGCACCCGTTGCCAGGTGTCATCGGCAATCGGGTGCTTGGCCAGCAGGCGCCGGCGACGCCAGGCGCTTAGGGACCACATGGGCAATCAGTGTGGGTTGGCTTCGGAGGACGTGCGGCCAAAGCGGCTGCGCACCACGCCAATGATCATTGGCACCAGGGACAACAGAATGATGAACACCACCAGCAGCGATAGGTTTTTCTTGATGAAGGGCACGTTGCCGAAGAAGTAGCCCAGGGTCACCAGGCCACCGACCCAGAGGATGGTGCCGAGTACGCTGAACCCGAAGAAGCGCGGGTAGGGCATTTTGGCCACGCCGGCGACGAACGGCGCGAAAGTGCGCAGGATCGGCAGAAAGCGCGCCAGGGTCACGGTCTTGCCACCGTGCTTGTCGTAGAAATCGTGGGTCTTTTGCAGGTAGTCGCGGCGGAAGATCTTCGAGTTGGGGTTGCTGAACAAGCGTTCGCCAGCCGTTCGTCCTATGACGTAGTTGGTGCTGTCGCCGAGGATCGCCGCCAGCATCAGCAGGCCGGCCAGCAGCACTGGGTCCATACCGCCGCCAGCCGCTACGGCGCCAGCGATAAACAGCAATGAATCACCCGGCAGGAATGGCATGACCACCAGGCCGGTCTCGCAAAAAATCACCAGGAACAGAATGGCGTAGATCCACGGACCGTAGTTGGTTACCAGCATGTCGAGGTAAACGTCGAGATGCAGGATAAGGTCAAGCGGGTTGAAATCCATGGATGGCACCTGTGTGAATGGCCCGGCTCAGCGGGCCAGTGCGGGGACGACGGGTAATAAGGCTACAAGTGTATGTCGTGGTTCTTACAACCTTGAGAGGTCCGCATTATACGGATTGAATGGTGAAAAGCGTGTGGCTTTTGTAGCGGGGAGTGTCGTGAAAGTGTGAAGCGGTTGGCTTGGTTTTTTGTGGGAGGGGGCTTGCTCCCGATTGCGGTGGGTCAGGGACAAATTCGTTAACTGACACCCCGCCATCGGGAGCAAGCCCCCTCCCACAAGAGATCTACAGTGTTTGGGGGATTAGGGGTCAGTCTTCGTTGATCGGCAGCACGTAGTTCTTGAACTCGGTGTCTTCACGAAAGCCTATGGACTCATAGGTCTTCTGCGCCACTTCATTGTCGCTGCTGGTGGATACCCGCAATCGTACGGCCTGGGTTTCCTTGGCCATCTTCTTGGCCGTGCGCATCAGGTTGTCCGCCACCAGTTGCCGGCGGGCATCCTCGGCTACATAGATATCATTGAGGATCCACACCCGTTTCAGCGACAACGAGGAAAAGCTCGGATACAGCTGGCAAAAGCCCAGCAGTCGCTTGTCATCATCATCGGCCAGGGCCAGGTAGATCACCGATTCCTTGCGTCGCAGGCGCTTTTCCAGGAAGGCCCGGGATGAATCCGGGAATGGCAGGGCCCCGTAAAACTCGCGGTATTTGACGAACAACGGGGTCAACAGGTCCAGGTGTTCCAGGGTCGCTTGAGTAATCCGCATGCCAGGCCTCAACTTCCAAATGGGGTATGACCACGCGAGCGGCCGTGACTTGATGCTGCCTAATGCGGCAAAAAAGCGCAATCGTGCCGCTATCGGTCACTCGGTGGGCTGAGCAGGAAATTGCCCTTCATCAAGTCCGGGTCGTCGGATTCAAGCGTCTGAACCTGTGCCTCATCCTTGAGGTTGACCCCCGACAGTTGCCGGCGACACGCCTCGCGCATCAAGTACAACAGGCGATGGGCCGCCATGCCATAGCTCAAGCCTTCCAGCCGCACATTGGAAATGCAATTGCGATACGCATCGGTGAGGCCCACCTTGGGGTTGTAGGTGAAATACAGGCCCAGGCTGTCCGGCGAGCTGAGCCCCGGCCGTTCGCCGATCAGGATCACCACCATTTTGGCGCCGAGTAATTGCCCGATTTCATCGGCCACTGCCACGCGGCCTTGTTCCACCAGTATCACCGGTGACAAGGACCAGCCTTCGGCGTGGGTCTGTTCCTCCAGGCGCGTCAGAAACGGAGCCGTATGCTTATGCACCGCCAATGCCGACAGGCCATCGGCCACCACGATGGCCAAATCCACGCCACCCGGATGCGCCGAAGCGTAGTCGCGCAAGGTTTGGGCCGACTCATCGCTCAAGCGTCGCCCAAGGTCCGGGCGTTGCAGGTACATATGCCGGTCCGTGGCGGCGCTGCGCAGCAACAGGCTGTCGCGGCCACGTTCGGCCAATTGGCCGCTGAGCGCGGCATGGTCGAAGGGCAGGTGCACCGCATCCCGCGCCTGGGCGTGGGCAAACTGGAAGTCCAGCTGGGCACTGGTAGGAATGCTGGTGCCGGTGCGGCCCAGGGCGATGCGCGCCGGGGTCAGGCGGCGTAATTCCAGCCACGGGTTGTCAGGCAATTCTGGTTGCACGGTCGGCTCCTTCATCCCAGTTGCGCCAGAGCGTGGCGAAACGCCGGTGGCAGGCTGTTGCCGAAGTGCACTTTGCCGCCTTCTTGCGTGAAGATGCCCATTTTCGCCAGCCACTGTTCAAACTCCGGCGCCGGTTTTAAACCCAATGTTTGCCGGGCGTACAAGGCGTCGTGGAACGAGGTGGTCTGGTAGTTGAGCATGATGTCGTCGGAGCCGGGGATGCCCATGATGAAGTTGATGCCGGCAACGCCGAGCAGGGTCAACAGTGTGTCCATGTCGTCCTGGTCGGCTTCGGCGTGGTTGGTGTAGCAGATATCACAGCCCATGGGTACGCCGAGCAGCTTGCCGCAGAAGTGGTCTTCCAGACCGGCGCGGATGATCTGCTTGCCGTTGTACAGGTACTCCGGGCCGATAAAACCGACCACGGTATTGACCAGGAACGGCTTGAAGTGCCGGGCCACGGCGTAGGCACGGGTTTCACAGGTTTGCTGGTCGACCCCAAAGTGCGCATTGGCCGACAGCGCACTGCCCTGGCCGGTTTCGAAATACATCAGGTTTTGCCCCAGGGTGCCGCGCTTGAGGCTCAGGCCGGCTTCGTAACCTTCCTGCAGCACGCTCAGGCTGATGCCGAAACTGGCGTTGGCGGCCTCGGTGCCGGCGATCGACTGGAACACCAGGTCCAGCGGCACGCCACGGTTGATCGCCTCGATGGAGGTGGTGACGTGGGTGAGTACGCAGGCCTGGGTGGGGATTTCGTAGCGCTGGATGATCGCGTCGAGCATCTCCAGCATGGCGCAGATCGAGGCGATGCTGTCGGTGGCCGGGTTGATGCCGATCATGGCGTCGCCGTTGCCGTAGAGCAGGCCGTCGAGAATACTCGCGGCAATGCCTGCTGGTTCGTCGGTGGGGTGGTTAGGCTGCAAGCGCGTGGACAAGCGCCCGCGCAGGCCCATGGTGCCGCGAAACTGGGTGACCACGCGGATCTTCTGTGCCACCAGCACCAGGTCCTGTACGCGCATGATTTTGGACACGGCTGCCGCCATTTCCGGTGTCAGCCCCGGCGCCAGTGCGCGTAGGGATTGTTCATCAGCCGCGTCACTGAGCAGCCAGTCGCGCAGGCCACCGACGGTGAGATGGCTCACCGTGGCAAAGGCCTGTTTGTCGTGGGTGTCGATGATCAGCCGGGTGACTTCGTCGCTTTCATAGGGAATCAGCACTTCTTCCAGGAAGTGCTTCAGGGGTGTATTTGCCAGCGCCATCTGGGCGGCGACCCGTTCGCCATCATTTTGCGCAGCGACACCGGCCAGGAAGTCGCCGGAGCGCGCCGGGCTGGCTTTGGCCATCAGATCCTTGAGGCTGTCGAAGCGATAGGTGTGTGCACCCACCGCGTGGGAAAAACTTGCCATACAGTGTCTCCTTGACGACGCGAGCAGGCGCCCGCGCCGAGGTTTACGGCACTTAGTGCAGGGCGGCCTCTGCGGCCTGGATCGCCGCGAATTCTTCTTCGGGCGTGCCTGCTACCAAGTGATGCCGGCTGTAGAAAGCAAAGTAAGCAATTAATACTCCATAGATGACCGCCGCGCCAATCACCACGCGTGGGTCAACCAAAAAGCCTGCTACCACGGCCACGCAGGCCAGTACCAGCGCCACGCCCGAGGTGAAGATGCCGCCCGGCGTGCGGTACGGGCGCTCCATTTTAGGGCGGCGGATGCGCAGGGTGATGTGCGCAGCCATCATCAGCACGTAGGAAATCGTTGCGCCAAACACCGCCACCAATATCAGCAAATCGCCCTGGCCGGTCAGCGACAGGCCGAAACCGATAATCCCGGGAATCACCAATGCCAGTACTGGCGCCTTGCTCTTGTTGGTCTCGGACAATTTGCGCGGCAGGTAGCCAGCGCGCGACAAGGCAAAAATCTGCCGCGAGTAGGCGTAGATAATCGAGAAAAAGCTTGCGATCAAACCGGCCAGGCCAATCAGGTTGACGAAGCTGCCCATCCAGGTCGAACCGCCGTAGGACAGCGCCAGGGCTTCCACCAACGGGTTGCCGGATTTGATCAGCGCATACGTGCCTGCACCGCCCGGCGCGATAACCAGGATCAACAGGGCAAAACTGGTCAGCACCACAATCGCGCCGATCAGCCCACGGGGCAGGTCGCGCTTGGGGTTCTTGGTTTCTTCAGCGGCCAGGGGCACGCCTTCTACTGCGAGGAAAAACCAGATCGCATAAGGGATCGCCGCCCACACGCCCACATAGCCGAACGGCAGGAAGCTGCTGGCGCCTTTGGCCTCGGTCACCGGAATATCCAGCAGGTTGGCGACGTTGAAGTGCGGCACCATCGACACCAGGAATACGCCCAAAGCGATCGCGGCGACGGCGGTGATGACAAACATCAGCTTCAAGGCTTCGCCGACACCAAAAATATGGATGCCGATAAAGATGATGTAGAACGCCAGGTAGATCATCCAGCCGCCAATGCCGAACAGCGACTCGCAGTAAGCGCCGATAAACACCGCAATTGCGGCGGGGGCGATGGCGTACTCGATCAGGATCGCGGTGCCGGTGAGGAACCCGCCCCAAGGGCCAAAGGCGCTGCGGGCAAAACCGTAGCCACCGCCGGCGGTGGGGATCATCGAAGACAGTTCGGCCAGGGAGAAGCACATGCACAGGTACATGGTAGCCATGAGCAATGTGGCGAGGAACATGCCGCCCCAGCCACCCTGGGCCAGGCCGAAGTTCCAGCCTGCGTAGTCGCCGGAGATGACGTAGGCGACGCCAAGGCCGACTAACAGCACCCAGCCGGCAGCGCCTTTTTTCAATTCTCGTTGTTGAAAGTAATCGGTGCCGACTTTTTCGAAGTCGACCGAAGAACTCGTGGGTTCGCTGGGCATGGGAAGTACCTTCCATTCTTATTGTTTTCAACTCGGCCGGTGTGTGCCGAATGCGCATCGCAAGTACTTATGAAGATCCAAATGTGGGAGGGGGCTTGCTCCCGATAGCAGTGGGTCAGTGACTCATACTTGCACTGACACTCCCCGATCGGGAGCAAGCCCCCTCCCACCCTTGATTGCATTTCAAAGGTGGGAGGGGGTGTGGGGTTAGAAAAAGCCCAACGGATTAATGTCGTAGCTCACCAGCAGGTTCTTGGTCTGCTGGTAGTGATCCAACATCATCTTGTGGGTTTCGCGCCCTACGCCAGACTTCTTGTAACCGCCAAACGCGGCGTGCGCCGGGTACAGGTGGTAGCAGTTGGTCCACACGCGACCGGCCTTGATCGCGCGGCCCATGCGGTAAGCGCGGTTGATGTCGCGGGTCCACAGGCCGGCGCCCAGGCCGAACTCGGTGTCGTTGGCAATCGCCAGGGCTTCGGCTTCGTCCTTGAAAGTGGTGATGCTCACCACCGGGCCGAAGATTTCTTCCTGGAACACACGCATGTCGTTGGTGCCCTTGAGCAGGGTCGGCTGGATGTAATAGCCGGTGGCCAGATCGCCAGTTAGCTTTTCAACCTTGCCGCCAGTCAGCAGTTGCGCGCCTTCGCCCTTGGCGATTTCCAGGTAGGACAGGATCTTGTCAAATTGCTGCTCGGACGCTTGGGCGCCGACCATGGTGTCGGTGTCCAGCGGATCGCCGCGCTTGATCGACTCGACCTTCTTCATCACCACTTTCATGAAGTCGTCGTAGATCGACTCCTCCACCAGGGCGCGGGATGGGCAGGTGCACACTTCGCCTTGGTTGAAGAACGCCAGCACCAGGCCTTCGGCAGCTTTTTCGATGAATGCAGGTTCCGCTTTCATGATGTCGGCGAAGAAGATATTCGGCGACTTGCCTCCCAGCTCAACGGTAGACGGAATGATGTTCTCGGCCGCCGCATGCATGATGTGCGAGCCCACCGGGGTAGAGCCGGTGAAGGCTATCTTGGCGATACGTTTGCTGGTCGCCAGGGCTTCGCCGGCTTCCTTGCCGAAACCATGCACCACGTTCAGTACGCCTGGCGGCAACAGGTCGCCGATCAGTTCCATCAGTACGCTGATGCCCAGCGGGGTTTGCTCGGCGGGCTTGAGCACCACGCAGTTGCCGGCGGCCAGGGCCGGGGCAAGTTTCCAGGCGGCCATCAGCAGCGGGAAGTTCCACGGGATGATCTGGCCGACCACGCCCAGTGGTTCGTGGAA
Organism: Pseudomonas sp. HN8-3; assembly: GCF_020790195.1. Classification (NCBI taxonomy): domain Bacteria; kingdom Pseudomonadati; phylum Pseudomonadota; class Gammaproteobacteria; order Pseudomonadales; family Pseudomonadaceae; genus Pseudomonas; species Pseudomonas sp. HN8-3. Next base: position 5,291,791 of record NZ_CP086206.1, on the reverse strand, counting down.
GTGATAGGCGGCAGTGAGTTCGTTGATTTCGGCGCTGCTGCCTTCCTGGGCGCGAATGCAGCCTGCGAAGTAGCGGAAGTGGTCGGCGGCCAGGGGAATGTCGGCATTGAGGGTTTCACGCACGGCCTTGCCGTTGTCCCAGGTTTCGGTGATAGCCAGCAGTTCGAGGTTCTGCTCGATACGGTCGGCGATTTTCAGCAGTACCAGCGAGCGGTCCTGGGCGCTGGTTTTGCCCCAGGCGTCAGCGGCGGCGTGGGCGGCGTCCAGAGCCTTGTCGATGTCTTTGGCGGTGGAACGCGGGAAGTCGGCGATAGGTTTGCCGTTGACCGGCGAGGTGTTGGAGAAGTAGTTGCCATCGACCGGCGCAACGAACTCGCCGCCGATGTAGTTGCCGTACTTGGCCTTGAACGAAACGATGGCGCCTTCGGTACCGGGGTGTGCATAACGCATGGTGGGCATCTCCTGCTTTTATGTTTATCGGAGTACAGCGCTGCAAGCGCGTTATAAAGCGTAGAGCAAAGGTTGGGCCAGTGCGTGCAGGCCAGGTAAATCAAGGGTTTGGTTTTGTTTACAAGGCATGAATGTGGCCGGGGCGATACAGGAGGGGTGACAGTTTGTACCGCAAACGGTACAGCCTGTGACCGATGGGTCGGCCCGGGATTGCAATGGCCGGATGGCTGGTGGATGCTGGGCGCTCTCACGCAGGGAGAATAATAAGAACATGCACAACGATCATTTCAGTCGCCATGCCCAGCAGGTTCTCACCGTCACCCGGGGGCAAGAGCCGCTTCAAGGGCCGGGTAGCGATCCCTCCATCGCCCGTTCCTGGCTGCGTTGCGTTGAGGACTACCACCTCGACCCCGCGCTGACCGTTGCGCCCACCGTGCTTGAGCATGGCCGCCTGCTGGAAAGCCGCGAACGCCTGCGCCAGGTGCTGCATATCGCCGGCAACGAAATGAACAGCCTGCACCAGCAACTCTCGGGGGCCGGTCATGCGGTGCTGCTCACCGATGCCCGGGGGGTGATCCTCAACTGTGTCACCGCGCCGTCCGAGCGCAAGATTTTCGAACGCGCCGGGCTGTGGCTGGGCGCCGACTGGAGTGAAGCCTGCGAAGGCACCAATGGCATCGGCACCTGCCTGGTGGAGCGTCAATCCCTGACCATCCACCGTGACGAGCATTTTCGCGGCCGCCATACCGGGCTGACGTGTTCGGCGAGCCCGGTGTTCGACCCTCACGGTGAATTGCTGGCGGTGCTGGATGTGTCCTCGGCCCGCGAAGCCGTGTCGCGCCAGAGCCAGTTCCACACCATGGCGCTGGTGAACCTGTCGGCCAAGATGATCGAAAGTTGCTACTTCCTGCGCCACTTCGAACACCATTGGCTGCTGCGTTTTCACCTGCAGGCTGAGTCGGTCGGGTTGTTCAGCGAAGGCTTGCTGGCGTTCGATGGCGAAGGGCGCATTTGTGCGGTGAACCAGAGCGCCCTGAACCTGTTGGGGCAGCTACGCGGCGGCTTGGTGGGTCAGCCGGTGGACGCGTTTTTCGACTGTTCCCTGGATCAGTTGCTAGGGCGGGCCAGCGCGAATGCCACGGCCAGTTGGCCGCTGCGTAGCCGCGATGGTCGGCCTCTATTTGCAGCGCTGCGAGGCCAGCCCCGCAGTACGCCGGCCCCGGTCGTCAAGCCGCAGGCGCCACGCCCACTGGGTATTTGCCTGGGCGATCCGGCGTTGCAAAATGAGCTGCGCAAGGCCTCGCGAGTATTCGAACGCGACGTGCCCTTGCTGATCAACGGCGAAACCGGCTGCGGTAAAGAGGCTTTCGCCAAGGCCGTGCACCAGGCCAGCCAGCGAGGCGACAAGGCCTTTGTCGCGCTGAACTGTGCGGCCATTCCGGAAAACCTGATCGAGTGCGAGTTGTTTGGCTATCGCGCCGGCAGTTTCACCGGCGCCCTTAAAGAAGGCATGCGCGGCAAGCTGCAACAGGCCGACGGCGGTACGCTGTTTCTCGACGAAATCGGCGATATGCCACTGGCGCTGCAAACCCGCTTGTTAAGGGTGCTGGAGGATCGCCTGGTGGTGCCTATCGGCGGCGAACCTCAAGCCGTGAACCTGCGCATCATCAGCGCGACGCACCGTAATTTGTTGGAGCGTGTGGCCGATGGCAGCTTTCGCGAAGACCTGTATTACCGCTTGAGCGGCTTGGAAGTCGCCCTGCCGCCGTTGCGCGAACGCACTGACAAGGCGCAATTGTTGGACTTCCTCTTGGCCCAAGAGGCCGGCACCGAACAGGTGATGCTAGACGAGTCGGCGCGCCAGGCTTTGTTGGCATTCCCCTGGCCCGGCAACCTGCGACAGTTGCGTACGGTGTTGCGCACGGTGGTGGCGCTCTGTGAGGACGGCCGAGTCGGGCTTGACGACTTGCCGGCATTGATTCGTCAGGCGCAGCCGCTGGGGGCGAGGGTGGATGCGCCGTACGCCTTGCCACTGGAAAGCGCCGAGCGTCAGGCATTACTCGGTGCGTTGGCGCAGCAGCGCTGGCATATGAGCCATGTGGCTGAACAGTTGGGGGTCAGTCGCAATACGCTGTACCGCAAGTTACGCAAACATGGAATCTCAAGGGACTCCACCCATTAAGGGAGTGCGACACCTGTCGGAATAACTCAGTTATTGCCGATGGCTCAAGTTTTGTCGCACAGGCTTTAAGGTTTTTTATCGCGCCATGTACTCACGTCGCCCCGGAACGCTGCACGTTGTTTTAAGCACTGATGGAATAAGGGCAGAGCATCACGTGCCCTTAATCACAGTTGTTTGAAACTTCTAGGGTGACAACACATGAACATTACAAGTCCAATAACGACTCCTGTGCTACAACTCCCTGTTCAACTTGACGTTACGCTCACGTCCCAACCGCAACCCTTAACCGCGGGCTGGGGCGAACCGATGGACCCCACTCAGCCTGAGCCTGGCACGCAGTTGTCTGCGCAGGAGACTGATCAAACGCCGAAGGTGCGCATCAAGCGTGGAATTTTTGGACGGCGGTTCGGGGGAGGATCCCGCCCCACGCCTCACGTGCCGCCCACGCCATCGCCCAGAGTGCCGCCTGCTCCGGTCAGTCCCTCGCCCACCCGGCCCCAAACCACGGCGGGTGGGAAAAAGCCGACGACAAGCCACGAAACCCCTGGTGCCAGTGCGACCGCGGGCAGTTCAAGCCAGTCAACCGCAGGTAGACTCAAGGACGTGCTGACCAAGGGGCCTCAGACGCCCCCCCGCGGTGGGACCGCCCCTGTGAAACAGGACGATTCACCCAAGGTCAGCATGGCCGATGTCACCCAGCGACTGTTGGATGCCGACAGGCTGGTCAAAGCGGGCGTTATTTCTACATCACCCTCTACCAGCAAGACGGTCAAGGACGCGTTCATCAATGCAGGCGTCAATGGTATGGTCAGCGCGCCGATCAATGTGGGGGCGTATGCCGGGTCCGTGGCCGCGGGGGAAGCGATCAAGGGCCAATACGTGCCGTCGCCAGTGGCGCCACCGCCACCGCATTTGCCCGGCGTTGCACAGCCCGATCAGAAGCCCATGCCGCAAACCGTTGCGCCACCCGCACCCGATGAGCCTGCGCCGGGAGCCACGCGCCATCTGGATCGGGTAGAGAAAGTGGTGCTGGAGTTTGCCAATGTCGTCATGACGCTGGCGTCGGGCAGCACCGCAGACCGGCTTGCCATCGGCGACGCCTGGCCCAAGGAGCGTGGGGCACGCTTGACTAACCTGGAGCAGTTACTGAGCGTTTCAGAAACCCATATGAGGCAAGTGGCTGAGGACAACGGGGTTATTTTCAAACCTCACATCGAGTCGTCAACATCTCCCAGTACCGGGGGACGCTTAGGCGTAATAGAGCGTCGGTATGACGCGATGGAAAAAGCGGCCGAACGAATCATGACCTTGAAAGACGCTGAGCTTAAAAAAGCTGGCACCACGGTTTAAGACATCCCTTTTGCCCGTCGGATCCTACCGGCGGGCGTTTCGCCCTCAGCTAAAGCGTGCGAACTTTCCCACCCTACGCTAACCTGCCTCGATGTTTACGAGGTCGACTATGCACATTCATATTCTGGGTATCTGCGGTACGTTCATGGGTTCGATGGCGGTTCTGGCCAAAGAGCTGGGCCATCACGTTACGGGCTCCGATGCCAATGTTTATCCGCCCATGAGCACGCAGCTGCAGGCGCAAGGTATCGAGCTGACCCAAGGTTACGACCCCTCGCAATTCGACCCGGCGCCGGATCTGGTAGTGATTGGCAACGCCATGTCCCGCGGCAACCCAGCGGTCGAGTACGTGCTCAATAAAGGTTTGCCTTACGTCTCAGGCCCTCAATGGCTGGCTGATCATGTGTTGCAAGGTCGTTGGGTATTGGCGGTGGCCGGCACTCACGGCAAGACCACCACCAGCAGTATGCTCGCCTGGGTGCTGGAACATGCGGGCATGAGCCCGGGCTTCCTGATCGGCGGCGTGCCGCAGAATTTCTCGGTGTCGGCGCGCCTGGGCGATACGCCGTTTTTCGTGATCGAAGCCGATGAATACGACAGCGCGTTTTTCGACAAGCGCTCCAAGTTCGTCCACTACCGTCCGCGCACAGCGATCCTGAATAATCTGGAGTTTGATCACGCGGACATCTTTCCCGATCTGGCGGCTATTGAGCGGCAGTTTCATCACTTGGTGCGTACCATCCCGAGTGAAGGCTTGGTCATCCACCCGACCACTGAACCGGCGTTGCAGCGCGTGATCGACATGGGCTGCTGGACGCCGGTGCAGACCACCGGTGTGGACGGGCAATGGCAGGTCAAGTTGCTCAGCGAAGACGGCTCCCGGTTTGAAGTGCTGTTCGAAGGCCAAGCCCAAGGCGTCGTGGAGTGGGATATGACCGGCCAGCACAATGTTGCCAACGCGCTGGTAACCCTGGCGGCTGCACGGCATGTCGGTGTGGTGCCGGCCATGGGCATCGCGGCCTTGAGCGCATTCAAAAGCGTCAAGCGGCGCATGGAAAAAGTCGCCGACGTGAATGGGATTACCATCTACGACGACTTTGCCCACCATCCAACAGCTATCGCCACTACGCTCGACGGCCTGCGCAAGCGCGTTGGCGATGCCCAAATCATTGCGATCGTTGAACCGCGCTCCAACTCCATGAAGCTGGGTGCGCACCGCGATGGCCTGCCGGAAAGCGTCAACGACGCCGACCAGGTGGTCTGGTACGCGCCTGCCAACCTTGGTTGGGACCTGCCGGGGATCGCTGCGCTGTGCACCGTGCCTTCGACCGTGTGTGATTCGCTGGAAGGCATCATTGAGCATGTGAAGCACTTGGCCAAGCCCGGCACCCATGTGGTAGTCATGAGCAACGGCGGCTTTGGCGGCTTGCACGGCAAGCTGGCCGAGGCGTTGAAATGAGCGGCCCCGAACGTATCACCCTGGCAATGACCGGCGCATCCGGCGCGCCTTACGGCCTGCGCCTGCTGGATTGCCTGGTACGTGAAGACCGTGAAGTGCACTTCCTGATTTCCAAGGCCGCCCAATTGGTGCTGGCGACCGAGACGGATGTGCAATTGCCGGCCAAGGTGCAGATGATGCAAGCGTTCCTCACCGAATACACCGGTGCGGCAGCGGGGCAGATCAAGGTCTATGGCAAGGAAGACTGGATGTCGCCCGTAGCTTCGGGCTCCGGCGCGCCGGCGGCGATGGTGGTGGTGCCATGCTCCACCGGCACCCTGTCGGCGATTGCCACGGGCGCCTGCAATAACCTGATCGAAAGGGCGGCGGACGTGACCTTGAAGGAGCGTCGCCAATTGATCCTGGTACCGCGCGAAGCACCGTATTCGAGTATTCACCTGGAACACATGCTCAAGTTGTCGAACATGGGCGTGACCATCTTGCCCGCGTCGCCGGGTTTCTATCACCAGCCGCAGACCATCGATGACTTGGTGGACTTCGTGGTGGCGCGCATTCTCAACCTGCTGAACATTCCCCAGGACATGCTGCCGCGCTGGGGCGAGCACCATTTGGGCGGCGATGAATAAAGTGCTGCTGCTATTACTGGCGTTGCACCTCGCTGGTTGCGCCACGGCACGCACCCTGGACGCCGCGCAAGCGGGCGCGCCAGTGGTGTATGCCGGTACACGCCTGGATTTGTATGCGATCAATGGCGGCTGCTGTGCCAAGGACCGCTTTGGTGCCGAGGCGCCCACCTATCCTCATATCGACCTGCCCGCCAGCGCGCTGCTCGATACGCTGCTGTTGCCACTGTCGTTGTTGACCGTGCTGGGTGTGGGCTTCAACGCCACTGGCGGACTCTGAGAACTACACGAACCCAATGTGGGAGGGGGCTTGCTCCCTCCCACATTGGGATTGGCGTTCTTACTTGCCGAGCTTGCGCAGCTCATCCGACTCCACCACCCGTACGCCATCCTGTTCTTCCAGCGCCAGGCGCCACATGGCGCGAGCCAGTTCGCAGACTTCGATGCCGTGGTACTTGCCCGGAATCAAACGCGACAACGGCCCGGCCAGCTGTTCGGCCAGACGCGGTTCCAGCCGCTCCCCCAGCAGCAAGGAAGGTCGCACGATGGTCAGTTGCGGCCAGTCCTGGGCTTTGAGTGCCTGCTCCATTTCGCCCTTGACTCGGTTGTAGAACACTGAGGATTTCGGGTCGGCGCCGATCGCACTGATCACGATCAGATGCCGCGCACCCAGTTCCCGAGCGCGCTTGGCGAAGGCCACCACCATGTCCAGATCGACCGCACGGAACGCCGTTTCCGAGCCGGCTTTCTTGATCGTGGTGCCCAGGCAGCAAAAGGCAATGTCCACCCGGCCGCTCAGTTGCGGCAGGAACACTGCAGGGTCGCCCACCGGGTTTTCCAGGCGTGGGTGTTCAGCCAGCGGCTTGCGGCTCGGCGCCAGTACACGGGTCACGGTGGGTTCGTTGAGCAGGCGATCAAGCAGGTGTTCGCCGGTGAGGCCAGAGGCCCCGGCCAGCAAGATATGCTGAGGTGTCAGGTACATGATGTTTCCCCCTTGTTACACGTTACAGCTTAGTTGCCTTTGGCTTCCTTGCTATTCATTGAGACGCTTTCGAGCGCCTTTCGTGCCTGCTGTTTGCGTAATAGTTGCCAATGGGCGATCACGCCTTTGGGCGCCCATATCTGCGGTTCCGAGGCTTCGAAGTTGTCCGCCTGTTCGCGTTCGGCCACATGCAGTTGTGCCAGTTTGAACGCGTGTTGCAAATCGTCCGTTTGGTTGAGGGCTTGTGCGAAAAGGGCATCGCCAAAGTAGGTAAAGTCCGCCTCTTCTGAACAGCCAAAGGACACGCGATCCGCACGGGATGCCGTCATGATCAGCGTGCGCTCATCTTTCAGGGCCGGAATGAAACCGCCGGAGTAGCAGGCGGAAATCACGATGATCTTGTCGCGGTTTTTCAACGGCGCCAGCACGGCGGCCAGTTCATCGGCGGGCAGGTCGGCCAGTTCCATGCGCGGCTGGTCGAGCACCAACTCATGTTCATGGGTGCCGTGGCTGGTCAAGTAGATGAACACCAGGTCTTCGGGCCCGGTACGTTCGGCCAGGGTTTGCACGGAACGCCGCAGGCTTTCGCGGGTGGCCAGCGGACGGTCGGCGATGTGGTCACGGTGGTTGACCAGGCGGACCTGCCCGCGCGCGCCGAAGCGGGTGGTGAGCAGGTTGCTGACGTAATCGGCTTCGCGCAGAAACACGCTTTGCTTGCCGTCACCTGCCAACGCCAACGTATAAAGCTCGACGGCAGGTGTCGAGGCCGGAACGGCGGCCAGGGCCTCGTCGAGCAAGCGGCCTTGGGCCAATAGGCCGGTTTCCAGTGGGTCGGGCAGCAACTTGCCATCGGCATCGCGCACGCGCAGGCCATTGACCCAGGTGCCGGCCTGCACGGTGCCGTCGGTGAGCACGAGGGTGCCACGCCCCTGATAGTTGTCGCTGTCGAAGCCACCGATATAGAAGCTGCCATCGGTGAGGTTCAAGCGCCCCTCACCGGTAAAGCGCCAGTCACTGAACTGACCGACGTAGTGGCTGCCATCGGCGCCAATCAATTCGCCTTTGCCACTGAGGGCGCCTTCCTTGAACTGGCCGATCCATACGTCGCCGTCGGCGTTTTCATAGCGGCCTTTGCCGTTGAGTTGGTTCTGCTTGAATTGGCCGATATAGATATCGCCCTCAGCGCTATTGAAGGTGCCATTGCCTTCCAGTTGGCCATCGACAAAGTGGCCGCTGAACTGATTGCCGCTGTCGTCATTGCGCTGGCCTTCGCCATTGGGCTTGCCGTGGGCAAATTGGCCCTGGTACTGGCTGCCATCGGCCAATTCCAGGCGACCGAGGCCTGCGTACTGGTCGTCCTTGAACTCGCCGCGATAGGTCATCTGCCCTTCTTTGAGGGTGCCTTCGCCATCGCGTCGACCGTTCTTGAAGCTGCCGACATAGCTGCTGCCCGTGGTAGTCAAGCTGCCCTGGCCATCAAACAGGCCCTGCTGGAACTGGCCTTTATAGACTTCGCCATTGCTGCCATGCCATTCGCCCTGGCCGTGCCACTGGCCTTTATCGAACTGGCCGGCGTACCAACTGCCGTTGGGGTAGTCCACGCGGCCCTGGCCTTGCAGCAGGCCGTTGACCACATCGCCACGGTAGCGGCCGCCATCGGGCAGGCGCGCATCGGGCGGCAACAGCGATTCGCCGTCTCCGCAAGCGGTCAGCAACAGGGCAAGGGCAAGGGGAGCGAGTGGGCGCATAGCGGGATCCGGATAATTGAGCGCCGAGTATGCCGCAGCCGCGAGATTCATACATAAATTTACATACACTGTGGCAAGGTTTATTGCCTCGCCACAGGGTCGGCCTTACACGAAGCAGAGTGACAGCGACTCGGCAATATAGGCAGGTTTCTCCTGGCCTTCGATTTCCAGGGTGGCGGTGGCCTTGAACAGCCATTGGCCGGGTTTTTTCTCGGTGACGTCGGTGAGCGTGACGTTCAGGCGCACCTTGGAGTCGACCTTCACCGGCTGGATGAAGCGCACACTGTCCAGGCCGTAGTTGACGGCCATTTTCAAGCCCTCGGGCATGATCAGGATGTCTTCCATCAGCTTGGGCATCAGTGACAGTGACAGGAAACCGTGGGCGATGGTGCTGCCGAACGGGGTTTGTGCGGCCTTGACCGGGTCGACGTGGATGAACTGATGATCGCCGGTGGCCTCTGCGAACAGGTTGATGCGCGCCTGGTCGATGGTGAGCCATTCGGAACGTCCCAGTTCCTTGCCGACATAATCTTTGAGCTGCGCTACGGGTACATAGGGCATTGCGTCTCTCCTGGGTTCATCATTTTTATCCCCCGTTGATAAGGGGTTTTATATGGGATACAGAGAACCAATGTAGATCATCATGGGCAAATGGCCCGGTCAACCCAACATGCTTTTGGCGAATGCCTGGGCATAGGGCGGGCGTGCTTATAATGCGCATGGGCTTTGAGGGGGGAGAGAGCGGGATGCTGTTACGTGGCCTGACTTGGCTGGTGCTGTTTCAATTGATCGGTACGGCGATCAATCATTTGCTGTTGCCGGTACTGCCGGGGCCGATCATCGGGCTGCTGCTGATGCTGGGCTTTCTGGTCTGGCGCGGTGAAGTCGGCGAGCCGCTGAGCCTGGCGGCTGGCAGCCTGTTGCGTTATCTGCCGTTGCTGTTGGTGCCGCCCGCCGTGGGAGTGATGGTCTACGCCAAGGACATTGTCGCGGACTTCTGGGCTATCGTCGGGGCGCTGGTGTTGTCGCTGGTGATCGCCATGGGCTTTGTCGGTGTGCTGATGCAGCAGATGGTCAGGCGCAAGGAGAAGGACCAATGATGCTTGACTGGCAGGGCGCCTGGACGGCGGTCATTCATCATCCGTTGTTCGGCATCGGTATCACCCTGGGCGCCTATCAGCTGGTGCTGGCGGGGTATGAGAAAACCCGCTGGATCTTCCTGCAACCGGTGCTGGTGTCGATGTTGCTGGTGATCAGTGTGTTGCTCGCCTGTGGCCTGAGTTACGCCGAGTACCGCGAAAGCACCGAGATCATGGGGATCCTGCTGGGGCCTGCAACGGTGGCATTGGCGGTACCGCTTTATCTCAACCTGCGGCGGATTCGCCAATTGTTCTGGCCGATTTTTACTACGCTGGTGGTAGGCGGGGTGCTGGCTACCGGCTTGTGTGTGCTGTTGGGGTGGTGGTTCGGTGCCGAACACAGGGTGCTGATGACCATGGCACCCAAGTCGGTGACGTCGCCGATTGCCATGCTGGTCGCCGAACAGATTGGTGGCGTGGCGGCATTGGCGGCAGTGTTTGTACTGATCACCGGGGTGGTCGGCGCGATGATCGGCCCGGCGTATCTGTCGCGCCTGGGCGTGCACAGCCCTGAAGCGCGGGGCATGGCGCTGGGCATGACCGCCCATGCGGTCGGCACCTCGGTGGCCCTGCAGGAAAGCGAAGAGTGCGGCGCCTTTGCGGCGCTGGCCATGAGCCTGATGGGCGTGGCGACGGCGGTGTTTCTGCCGTTGGCCGTATCGGTAATTGTTTAACCCGGGTTTTAAGGAAACCGTTATGAGTCTGGCGCTGTTCCCACTCAACACTGTGCTGTTCCCAGGCTGCACCCTCGACCTGCAGATATTTGAGGCGCGCTACCTGGACATGATCAGCCGCTGCATGAAAAAGGGCGAAAGCTTTGGTGTGGTGTGCATCTTCAATGACCAGGAAGTGGGCATAGCCCCGGACGGCTACGCGCTGATCGGCTGCGAAGCGTTTATTCGCGACTTCAAACAGCAGGACAATGGCCTGCTGGGGATTCGTGTCGAGGGTGGCCGGCGTTTCCGCGTACTAGACGTCACGGTGCAGAAAGATCAATTGCTGGTGGCCGAGGTTAAATGGTTGGAGGAGATGCCGGATCGGCCTCTGGAAGAAGAGGACGCCGACTTGCTGGCGCTGCTGGAGGCCCTGGCGGAGCACCCGATGGTGGCTTCGCTGGAGATGAACGCCCATGCCGAAAGCCAGCAGGCCCTCGGCAACCAACTGGCGTACCTGCTGCCGTTTACCGACGCCGATAAGGTCGACTTGCTGCGAATTGACGATCCGCAGCAGCGGCTGGATGCCATTCAGATGTTGCTGGATGAATTGCAGGGTGAGTTGTTCACCTGAGATACAGAATTTTCTGCGGTTGCTTTCGGATTTTGCTACGTCATTTCAGGCGCGGCGCCTGCAATATTTTCCGATCACACCATAATGATCGGGGATGACCATGATTCGTCTGACACCATCGGAACAAGTGGCCTGGGACACGTATTTTGTCAGCGTGACCACGCAATTGCTCCAGCAGGACGCCACCCGGGGCGCAGAGTACATCGCAGAGCGCGCCGCCGACATTGCCGACGAGATGCTGCTGGAGCGACGCGAGCGTTGCGTGGAGCGTCGCTCTGCTTCAGTGGACTGGATTGGCCCGGCCAAGGGTCAGTAGGCGTACCTGAGCAATGCATGGGAGGTGCCGGTGAATGCAATGAAGCCGAGCACCGCCACCACCGCCGGCAATACCAGCCACCAGGCTTTTTGCGTCATTGCCGGCAGCGGGCTGCGGTACTGGATCACGGTCAGGCTGAACGCACACACCGTCATGGCCAGTAGCGTGCCTGCGAGGATGTCGCTGGGCCAGTGAGCGCCCAGGTACACCCGCGACAGAGCAATGAATGCGGCGGGTATGCAGCCCAGCAGCATCCAGGTCAGGCGCAACCGCGTGGGTTGGCCGCGACCGGCCAATACCGCGAGCGCCAGGAAGAACGCAAAAGCGCCGGAGGCATGGCCGCTGGGCATACTGAAACTGGTCAACGGGTCGGTCAGAATCTCCGGGCGGCCGCGGGCAAAGAACAGCTTGGTGCCGGTGTTGATCACCGCCGCGCCTGCCAGGGTCGCTCCCACAAACAGCGCGTGGCGCCATTGCCGGGCCACAAACAACAGGGCGGTGAACACGGCGCTGGCGACGAACATTTTCTTGAACTCGCCCAATTGCGTGATCCGCACCATCACCTCATCCAGCCACGGGCTGCGATGCTCCTGCACCAGGGCGCTCAGGCCCTGATCGAAGTCATTGAGATGCGGGTAGCCGATAAACAGCGCGATCAGCAGGGTCAGGCTGGCACAACCGATCCACAACGTTGCGCGACGATGGGCGCGCAGGCTGCTGTTCAAACTTAATCCCAACAGCGCCGCCAGGCACGCCGCGACAATCGCCGCTTCCGGCCAGAAACCTTCCGGCAAGGGCAGGCGGAACGCGGCACCGGCTGCCCAGCCCGGCAGCAGATACGCCACTGACCAACCGGCGGCGGCGATCAGGCTGACGATCGCAAAGCGCGGGAACGGCATGTCGCACATACCGGCGACCATCGGCAGCATGGGGCGCAATGGCCCGATGAAGCGCCCGACCAGCAAGCTGGCGATTCCGTACTTGTGGAAGTAGGTTTCTGCGCCATTCATCCATTCCGGATGATGTCGCAGGCCCGGCAAGCGCCGGATGTTCTGATGGAAATGTCGGCCCAGGTAGTAGGAAACCCCGTCGCCCAATAGACCGCCGAGGAAGCCCAGCAGCAGGGTTTCACTCAGTGACAACGCACCGCTGCCGGCCAGTGCGGCAATCGCAAACAGCAATACCGTGCCCGGCACGATCAGCCCGGCAATGGCCAGGCACTCCACGCACGCGACAATAAACACCGCGGCTGCCAGCCATTGCGGGTTCAGGGTCAGCCAGCCGGTGATGCTATCGAGCCATTGGCCCATACAATCCACTCCATAATGAGACGGTGAATTTCCACTGTGGGAGCTGGCTTGCCTGCGATGGCTGCGGCATGGTCAGCATGGAAGTTGCCTGGCCCACCGCTATCGCAGGCAAGCCAGCTCCCACATGGGATGTGTCGCCCGTTAGATCAAAAAATAATCGCGGCCTTCGACCTGCCCGCGGCGCAGCGGGTTCCGCGTGCAGTACGGCGCATAGCCGGCATCGACGAAGCGGTACATCAAGTGTTCATCGCGCCCGCTGGGAATGCCCAGCCGGGTGGTCTGGATAATCTGTGTGGGCACCTGGCCCACATCTTCGACATACAGCAGTTCCTGATCGAAGCGCTTGGCGTCCCACATCGGCACTTTCAGGCCCAGTGCCTTGCACAACAGGGTCTGCCCGGCGCACAGCTTCTGCGCCGGGCGCGGGGTGCCGTCGGGGTTGGGGTTGTTCAACAGCATTTGCGCCAGGCTCGCCGGCCCGCAGATTTCATCGACCCACGGGTAAGCCGACTTGATCAGCACGGCATTCCCCGGGCCGTGGGCGCTGAAGTTCAGGGAATCACCGCCCCTGGCGTAGTACATATAGATATGACCGCCATCCAGAAACAAAGCCTTACGCTTTTCTGTGTAGCCCAGCGACGCATGGCTGCCTTTTTCGGCCACGTAATAGGCTTCGGTTTCAATAATTCGCGCCGAAAGCCAGAGATCACCGACACGGTGGCGAATGATTTTCCCCAACAGTTCTTGCGCGAGCAGTTGTGCATCGCGGTCGAAGAAGCCGTCGGGCAGGGCGCTTGCGGGGAGTGGGGCGTTAAGTCCGGGCATGGCGTTCAGGGTTATTACGGCTAAATGTGACGGAATAATAACAACTCTCACCTTAATTACCGCTGAACCCCGGGTTTTTACAGTTCATTTCGACCATCCGCCCCTCACCGCTGTCAGTCGAGCGGCGTCACAGCTATAATCTGCCGCTTTCCTCTTTGCCAAGACTCCCTGACCATGACTGAGTCCGTTCTTGACTACATGACCCGCCTGGGTCGCGCTGCCCGTCAGGCCTCGCGGTTGATCGCCCGTGCGAGCACTGCGCAGAAGAACCGTGCGCTGCTGGCGGCTGCCGATGCTCTGGATGCTTCGCGCTCCGAGTTGACCGCTGCCAATGAACTGGACTTGGCCAACGGTCGCGCCAATGGCCTGGAACCTGCCTTGCTGGATCGCCTGGCACTGACCCCGGCACGTATCGACGACATGATCGAAGGCCTGCGTCAGGTGGCCAAGCTGCCTGACCCCATCGGTGAAATCCGCGACATGCGCTACCTGCCGTCCGGTATCCAGGTCGGCAAGATGCGCGTGCCGCTGGGTGTGATCGGCATCATCTACGAGTCGCGTCCGAACGTGACCATCGACGCCGCGAGCCTGTGCCTGAAGTCGGGCAACGCTACCATCCTGCGAGGCGGCTCCGAGGCGATCAATTCCAACCGTGCTATCGCCGCCTGCATCCAGCAAGGCCTGGCCGTGGCCGAGTTGCCAGCTGAAGTGGTGCAAGTGGTGGAAACCACCGACCGCGCGGCTGTGGGCGCGTTGATCACCATGCCGGAATTCGTCGACGTGATTGTGCCCCGTGGCGGCAAGAGCCTGATCGAGCGCGTCAGCCGGGATGCCAAGGTGCCAGTCATCAAGCATCTGGACGGCGTGTGCCACGTCTTCATCGACATCGCCGCCGACCTCGACAAGGCGATTCGCATTGCCGACAACGCCAAGACCCACCGCTACGCGCCGTGCAACACCATGGAGACCCTGCTGGTGCACGCCGGCATTGCCGAGCGCGTGCTGCCGCCGCTGGCTGCCATCTACCGTGACAAGGGCGTGGAACTGCGTGGCTGCGAGCGTACCCGTGCACTGCTCGGCAGCGATGTGATCGAAGCGACTGAACAAGACTGGTACACCGAATACACGGCGCCGATCCTGTCGATTCGCATCGTCGACGACCTGGATCAGGCCATCGAACACATCAATAAATACGGCTCCAAGCACACCGACGCCATTGTTTCCGAGCATTTCAGCGATGCCCGGCGTTTCCTCAATGAAGTGGACTCCGCTTCGGTGATGATCAACGCCTCGACACGTTTTGCCGACGGCTTCGAGTATGGCCTGGGGGCGGAGATCGGTATCTCCACCGACAAGCTCCATGCACGCGGCCCGGTTGGCCTTGAAGGGCTGACCAGCGAGAAGTACGTAGTGTTCGGCGACGGTCATGTGCGCACTTGATGGCTAAACGCATCGGGCTGCTCGGCGGTACTTTCGACCCCGTGCACATCGGCCATTTGCGCAGTGCCCTGGAAGTCGCCGATGCCCTGGCGCTGGACGAGGTGCGGCTGCTGCCCAATTTTCGGCCGCCGCATCGCGATACGCCGCAGGTGTCCGCGCAACAGCGTCTGGAAATGGTGCAGGTGGCCGTAGAGGGCATACAGCCGTTGATGGTGGACGACCGCGAGCTCAAGCGCGATAAACCGTCCTACACTGTCGACACCCTGGAGCTGATGCGCGCCGAGATGGCCGCAGATGACCAGTTGTTTCTGCTTTTGGGCTGGGACGCATTTTGCGGCCTGCCCTCTTGGCACCGCTGGGAGGAGCTCCTCCAGCATTGCCACATCCTGGTTTTGCAACGCCCGGATGCCGACAGCGAACCGCCGGATGCCTTGCGCAACCTGCTGGCCGCGCGGTCGGTAAGTGACCCCTTGGCCCTGACCGGGCCGAACGGGAATATTGCATTCGTCTGGCAGACCCCGCTTGCGGTGTCCGCCACCCAGATCCGTCAACTGCTGGCCAGCGGTAAGTCGGTACGTTTCCTGGTGCCTGACGCGGTCCTGGCCTACATCGATGCGCACGGGCTTTACCGTGCGTCGAACTGAAAAGGCGCGCTTGAACGCACGAGCCGTGCAGCAAGCGCCCGAACATACGAGCAAAACGAGTTTTATATGACGAACAAAGACGTAAGCAAAGTTAAGCGCAAAGGCACCTTCAAAAGCGCACCGCTGCCGGTTGAAGCCCACGTGGGCCCGGAATTGGCTGGCGAAGAGCTGGTGAAAGTGGCCGTGGCCGCCCTGGAAGACGTTAAGGCCCAGGACATCCAGGTGCTGGACGTACGCGACAAGCAAAGCATCACCGACTTCATGATCATCGCCACCGGTACCTCCAACCGCCAGATCGGCGCGATGCTCGACAAGGTTCGCGAAGCCGTCAAAGCCCAGGGCGTGAAGCCTCTGGGTGAGGAAGGCAAGGGCGACAGCGACTGGGTACTGCTGGACATGGACGATGTGATCGTTCACATGATGACCTCCAACGCCCGCCAGTTCTACGACCTGGAACGTCTGTGGAAAGGCGCCGAGCAGAGCCGTGCCGCCGATGGCAAGCACCACAGCCCGGAAGTGGGCCACGCGCACTTCGACAAGCTCAACAAAGACCAGGAATAAGGAACGGCTGTGCGCCTGCGTCTGATCGCTGTCGGTTCACGCATGCCCAAGTGGGTGGAAGAAGGCTGGCACGAGTATGCCAAGCGTCTGCCCGCTGAGCTGTCGCTTGAACTGGTGGAAATACCGCTCAATACCCGGGGCAAGAACGCCGATGTGGCGCGCTTTATTCGCCAGGAAGGCGAAGCCATGCTGGCCAAGGTCGGCCCCAACGAGCGTATCGTCACTCTCGAAGTGCACGGCAAGCCCTGGAGCACCGAGCAGTTGGCGGTGGAACTGGATCGCTGGCGCCTGGATTCGCGTACGGTCAACTTCATGGTCGGTGGCCCCGAGGGGCTTGCGCCGGAAGTCTGCGCGCGAGCCGATCAGCGCTGGTCGTTGTCGGCGCTGACATTGCCGCACCCGTTGGTAAGGATTCTGATCGGTGAACAGCTGTATCGCGCCTGGACAGTCCTGTCCGGGCACCCTTACCACAAATAGTCTGCGCTGCCCCCGATGACCCAGCCGATCCGCATCAAGGACCACGAGAAAGACGCACGTCTGGTACGCGCGCGGGTGGTGTTCGGTGCGATTTTGGTGGTGGCGTTGATGTGCGTGCTGATTGCGCGTCTGTATTTCCTGCAGGTGATCCAGTACGACTATCACTCCACGCTGTCGGAAAACAACCGGGTGCATGTGCAGCCGATTCCGCCGACCCGTGGGCTGATCTTCGACCGCAATGGCGTGGTGGTCGCGGATAACCGCCCCAGCTTCAGCCTGAGCATGACCCGTGAGCGTTCCGGCGACTGGCAGCAGGTGCTCGATGTGATTGTCGAGGTGCTGCAACTGACGCCGGAAGACCGGGTGATCTTCGAGAAACGCATGAAGCAGGGGCGCCGGCCGTTCGAGCCGGTGCCGATCCTGTTCGAGCTGACCGAAGAGCAGATCGCCCGAATCGCCGTGAACCAGTTCCGTCTGCCGGGTGTGGAAGTGGTGGCGCAGTTGGTGCGCCACTATCCGCAAGGGGCGCACTTTGCCCACTCGGTCGGCTATATGGGGCGGATCAACGAGAAAGAGCTTAAAACCCTCGACCCGGTCAATTACAGCGGCACCCATCATATCGGCAAGACCGGCATCGAGCGTTTCTACGAGCCCGAGCTGCACGGCCAGGTGGGTTACGAAGAAGTCGAGACCAACGCCCGCGGCCGCGTCTTGCGCGTGCTCAAGCGCACCGACCCGATACCGGGCAAGGACATTGTGCTGAGCCTGGACATCAAGTTGCAGGAAGCGGCCGAGATGGCCCTGGGTGGCCGGCGTGGCGCCGTGGTGGCGCTGGACCCGAAAACCGGCGAAGTGCTGGCGATGGTCAGTCAGCCGAGTTTCGACCCTAACCTGTTCGTCACCGGCATCAGCTTCAAGGCCTACGCCGAGCTGCGCGACTCCATCGATCGACCGCTGTTCAACCGCGTATTGCGCGGCCTGTATCCACCGGGTTCGACCATCAAGCCGGCGGTGGCGATCGCCGGCCTGGATTCCGGCGTGGTCACGGCCTCCAGTCGGGTCTATGACCCCGGCTACTACATGCTGCCCAACTATGATCACAAATACCGTAACTGGAACCGCTCCGGTGACGGCTATGTCGACCTGGACACCGCGATCATGCGCTCCAACGACACCTATTTTTACGACCTGGCCCACAAGCTGGGGATCGATCGCCTGTCTGCCTACATGGGCAAGTTCGGCCTCGGTCAGAAAGTCTCTCTGGACATGTTCGAAGAGTCTCCCGGCCTGATGCCGTCGCGGGAATGGAAGCGTGCGACGCGCCGTCAGGCATGGTTCCCGGGTGAAACCCTGATCCTGGGGATCGGCCAGGGCTATATGCAGGCCACGCCGCTGCAACTGGCCCAGGCCACGGCGCTGGTGGCCAATAAAGGCATCTGGAATCGGCCGCACCTGGCCAAGACCATCGAAGGCGAAAAGCCGGTAGACGACAACCCGATTCCCGATATTGTGCTGCGCGACCCGTCGGACTGGGCCAAGGTCAACCACGGCATGCAGCAAGTCATGCACGGCGCACGGGGTACCGCACGCAAGGCGGCAGCCGGCGCGCAATACCGCATCGCCGGCAAGAGTGGTACGGCCCAGGTGGTCGCGATCAAGCAGGGCGAAAAATATGACCGTTCCAAGGTTCAGGAGCGTCACCGCGACCACGCCTTGTTTGTCGGCTTCGCCCCGGCTGACGACCCGAAAATCGTGGTCTCGGTGATGGTCGAGAACGGTGAGTCCGGCTCTGGCGTCGCGGCGCCCGTGGTGCGGCAGATCATGGATGCCTGGCTGTTGGCCGAGGATGGCAAGCTCAAGCCCGAATATGGCGGCCCCCCATCAAGCCCCGAGGTTACGGCCCGTGAAGAGTAATTTTGACCGCATCCTCTCCAGCGAGGATGTGATGCGTCGCCGTGCGACGTTGCTGCAACGCATGCACATTGATGGCCCCCTGCTGATCCTGCTGCTGACCTTGGCGGCCGGCAGCCTGTTCGTGCTGTATTCGGCCAGCGGCAAGAACTGGGACCTGCTGATCAAACAGGCGTCCTCGTTTGGCCTGGGCCTGTTGTCGATGGTGGTGATCGCCCAGCTTGAACCACGCTTCATGGCGCGTTGGGTGCCGCTGGGGTATGTCGCCGGCGTGTTGCTGCTGGTGGTGGTGGATGTCATGGGCCATAACGCCATGGGAGCCACGCGCTGGATCAACATTCCCGGGGTGATTCGCTTCCAACCGTCGGAATTCATGAAGATCCTGATGCCGGCCACCATCGCCTGGTACTTGTCCAAGCGCACCTTGCCGCCACAGCTCAAGCACGTGGTGATCAGCCTGCTTCTAATCGGCGTGCCGTTTATTCTGATCGTGCGCCAGCCTGACCTTGGCACCTCATTGCTGATTCTGGCCGGTGGCGCGTTCGTGCTGTTTATGGGGGGCTTGCGCTGGCGCTGGATCCTCAGCGTGCTGGCCGCTGCCGTCCCCGTGGCCGTGGCCATGTGGTTCTTCTTCATGCACGACTATCAGAAGCAACGGATCCTGACGTTCCTCGACCCGGAGAGCGACCCGTTGGGCACCGGCTGGAACATCATCCAGTCCAAGGCGGCCATCGGTTCCGGCGGCGTATTCGGCAAAGGCTGGTTGCTGGGCACCCAGTCCCATCTGGACTTCTTGCCCGAAAGTCATACCGACTTCATCATCGCGGTGATGGGCGAAGAGTTCGGCCTGGTGGGCATTTGCGCCTTATTGTTGATCTATCTGCTGTTGATTGGTCGCGGCCTGGTGATTACCGCCCAGGCGCAGACGCTGTTCGGTAAATTGCTTGCCGGCAGCCTGACCATGACTTTTTTTGTTTACGTTTTCGTCAACATCGGTATGGTCAGTGGCCTGCTGCCGGTGGTTGGGGTGCCGTTGCCATTCATTAGCTACGGCGGAACTTCGCTGGTGACATTGCTGTCAGCGTTTGGGGTTTTGATGTCGATTCATACGCATCGCAAGTGGATCGCACAGGTTTGAATAAGGTGAAGATGTCAATGCAAGTAATGCGCGGCTGGGCGACTCGGCATGCGACCTGGATGGGCCTGATTGGGCTGCTGGGGGCAACGCAAGAGGCGCAGGCCGGTGACTACGATGGTTCACCCCAGGTCGCCGAATTTGTCGGTGAGATGACCCGCGACTACGGTTTTGCTGGCGAGCAACTGATGGGCGTGTTCCGCGAAGCCCAGAAAAAGCAGGCGATCCTCGACGCCATTTCCCGCCCCGCCGAACGCGTGAAGCAGTGGAAGGAATATCGCCCGATGTTCCTTACTGACGCACGTATTGCCCGCGGCGTGGACTTCTGGCGCCAGCATGAAGCCGTCCTGGCCCGCGCCGAGCAGGAATACGGCGTGCCGGCCCAGGTCATCGTCTCGATCATCGGCATTGAAACGTTCTACGGCCGCAATACCGGCAGCTACCGGGTGATCGACGCCTTGTCGACCCTGGGCTTCGATTACCCGCCGCGTGCCGAATTCTTCCGCAAGGAGCTGCGCGAATTCCTGCTGCTGGCCCGCGAAGAACAGGTCGACCCGATGACACTCAAGGGCTCGTACGCCGGCGCGATGGGCTTGCCGCAGTTCATGCCGAGCAGCTTTCGCGCCTATGCGGTGGACTTTGACGGCGACGGCCATATCAATATCTGGAGCAACCCCGACGACGCCATCGGCAGCGTGGCCAGCTACTTCAAGCGTCACGGCTGGGTTGGCGGCGAACCGGTGGTTATCCGCGCCGATGTCACAGGTGAGCGCGCCGATGAAGGCTTGACCCAGGGTATCGAGCCGGTCAAGACCGTCGGGGAGTTGCGAGCGCTGGGCTGGTCGAGTCAGAATGCGCCACGCGACGACATGCCGGTGACGGCATTCCGCCTGGAAGGTGCAAACGGCCCGGAATACTGGATGGGCCTGAAGAATTTCTACGCAATCACGCGTTATAACCGCAGTGTGATGTACGCCATGGCCGTGCATCAGCTGTCAGATGAGCTGGTTCAAGCACGGGGCAACAAGTAATGCGGGTATCGCCGTTCAAAAAACCGCTCAAGCTGGTGGCGTTCGCCGCGTTGTCCTTGCTGGTTGCCAGTTGCTCCACCACCCCTAACCGTGCGCCTGCCAAGAAGGCCGGTGGCGCGGTGGTGCTCGCCCAGCCGGGCCTGGACATCAACCGTGCGCACAAAGACGGCGCGCCGTGGTGGGATGTGGATGTCTCGAAAATCCCGGACGCCACGCCGACTCTGCACACCGGCCCCTACAAGGCCAACCCCTACACCGTGCTGGGCAAGAATTACTTCCCGCTGCAGGAATCCAAGACTTACGTGCAGTCCGGCACCGCGTCCTGGTACGGCACCAAGTTTCATGGCCAGAACACCGCCAATGGCGAGGTGTATGACCTGTACGGCATGAGCGCGGCCCACAAGACCCTGCCGTTGCCCAGCTATGTTCGCGTTACCAACCTGGACAACAACCGTACGGTGATCCTGCGGGTCAACGACCGCGGGCCGTTCTATTCGGACCGGATCATCGATTTGTCCTACGCCGCGGCCAAGAAGCTTGGATACGCCGAAACCGGCACTGCACGGGTGAAAGTCGAGGGCATCGACCCGGCACAGTATTGGGCCCAGCGTGGCAAGCCGGCGCCGTTGATGCTTAACGAACCGGCAACCCCCCAACCGCAAGTGACGGCCTCGACCGGCAAGATCGAGCAGTGGACGCCGCCGCCGGCGCAACATGCTCCGGATACCGTCGTCGTCCCTCACGCAGCACCGGGCGCCTCGATGGCGGGCGGGCAATACCTGCAGGTCGGTGCTTTCGCCAACCCGGATGCGGCAGAACTGTTAAGGTCCAAGCTCAGCGGTATGGTCAGCGCGCCGGTCTTCATCAGCTCCATCGTGCGTAACCAGCAAACGTTGCACCGTGTACGCATGGGCCCGATCGGTTCGCCAAGTGAAGTGGCGCAAGTGCAGAACAGCGTCCGCCTGGCCAACCTGGGGCAACCCAGCGTGGTCACCGCAGAATAAGTAACGGATTGATGGCTCAGGTGCGCCTGCGCGCTTGAGTCCAGGTTGTTGGCTCGTTGAACAATAAAAACCCAGGGGCAAGGGGTGAGCGGGCAACCGAACACGTGACAGTCTGGAAGCGGGCTGTCTGAATAGTTTTGCCCGCGAGGGCAAGTTTCCATAAGCAATTTCGAGAGACGGATGAACATCACCACCTTAGCCAAACGCACGTGCCTGCTTATCTCGCTGATCATCACCCCGGCCGCCTGGGCGGTTGAAATGGTGCCGGCCTCCCCGCAACTGGCCGCCAAGTCGTGGGTCCTCATGGACGCCGCCAGTGGCAACGTGCTGGTCGAAAACGGCGGTGATGTACGCCTGCCGCCAGCCAGCCTGACCAAGCTGATGACTGCCTATATCGCGACCCTGGAAATCCGTCGCGGCCAGATCGGCGAGAACGATCCGGTCACCGTCAGCGAAAACGCCTGGCGTACCGGTGGTTCGCGGATGTTCATCAAGGTCGGCTCGCAAGTCACCGTCAGTGACCTGTTGCACGGCATCATCATCCAGTCCGGCAACGACGCCAGCGTCGCCCTGGCCGAGCACATCGCCGGCAGCGAAGATGCGTTCGCCGACGTGATGAACAAGACTGCCGCCGACCTGGGCATGACCAACAGCCACTTCATGAACCCGACCGGCCTGCCGAACCCAGAGCACTATTCGTCGGCTCACGACATGGCGATCCTGGCGCGCGCGATCATCCGCGTTGACCCGGTGCACTACGCGATCTACTCCCAGAAGGAGTTCTTCTGGAACAACATCAAGCAGCCTAACCGCAACCTGCTGCTGTGGCGCGACAAGACCGTCGACGGCCTGAAAACCGGCCACACCGACGAAGCCGGCTACTGCATGGTGTCGTCCGCTGTGCGTGATGGCCAGCGCCTGATCGCCGTGGTATTCGGCACCAACAGCGAACAGGCCCGTGCGGCCGAGACGCAAAAACTGCTGACCTACGGCTTCCGCTTCTTCGAAACCCAGACCTTCTACCAGAAGGGTGCCGAGCTTGCGACCGCGCCGGTATGGAAAGGCGCCACCTCCCAAGTCAAGGCCGGCCTGGCTGACGACCTGACCCTGACCATGCCTAAAGGCCAGCTGAAAAAGCTCGCCGCCAGCATGACCCTGAACCCGCAATTGGTCGCCCCAATCGCCAAGGGCGACGTGATCGGTAAAGTCGAAGTCAAGCTGGACGACAAGGTGGTGCATAGCGCCGACCTGATCGCGCTGGACGCTGTCGAGGAAGGTGGTATCTTCCGCCGCGTATGGGATAGCATCCGTCTATTCTTCTACGGCTTGTTCAACTGATTGTGTGCACCTGCAAAGCCCCGCGTTGATCCAGCGCGGGGCTTTGCCCGTCGCCACGGCTTAGCGCTTACGAGGCTGTTCTGCCATGACCGATAAAGACGTAGAAGTAAAGGCGCCAAAGATCGAATTCCCTGTGACGGATTATCCCGTCAAGGTGATCAGCGATACCGGTGTCGGCCGCAAGGACAAGATTCTCGAAATCGTCAGGAAACACGCGACGATCAACGACAACCGCGTGGACGAGCGTCAAAGCTCCACCGGCAAGTACACCACGATTCAGTTGCACATCGTTGCGACCGATCAGGACCAGCTCTACAACATCAACAGCGAACTGCGGGCCACCGGCTTCGTGCACATGGTGCTGTGATGTCGCACGTTCTGGGCTTTCGCGAGCTCGGCCAGATGGCCTACGAGCCGGTCTGGCATGCAATGCAGCGCTTTACCAACGAGCGCGGCACCTCTGCCCCGGATGAAATCTGGCTGGTGGAACACCCGCCGGTATTCACCCAGGGGCAGGCCGGCAAGGCCGAGCATCTGTTACTTCCGGGTGATATTCCGGTGGTGCAGGTCGACCGGGGTGGCCAAGTGACTTACCATGGCCCAGGGCAATTGGTGGCTTACCTGTTGCTGGATGTGCGCAAGCTGGGTTTTGGCGTGCGCGACCTGGTCAGCCGCATGGAGGCTTGCCTGATCGAGCTGCTGGCCAGTTATGGCGTGACCGCCGCGGCCAAGCCCGATGCACCCGGTGTGTATGTAGACGGCGCGAAAATCGCCTCTCTGGGGCTGCGTATTCGCCACGGTTGTTCCTTTCATGGCCTGGCCTTGAACGTGGACATGGACCTGGCGCCGTTCCGGCGGATCAACCCGTGCGGTTATGCCGGGCTGGCGATGACCCAACTGAGCGATCATGCCACACCGATTAAATTTGCCGAGGTTAGTGCCCGGCTGCGCGCGCAGCTCGTCAAACACCTCGACTATGCAGAGCAGACGACCCTGACGGGCGGAATCGATTGATATGACTACTGATGTTGTGCAAACCATGATCCCGACGCTGGACATCACTGAGCGTCCAGCCCCGGCCCCGCGTGCCAAGGTGGAAGCCGGCGTCAAGCTGCGCGGCGCCGAGAAGGTTGCACGCATCCCGGTCAAGATCATCCCGACCACCGAACTGCCGAAGAAACCCGACTGGATTCGCGTGCGCATCCCGGTTTCGCCGGAAGTCGACCGTATCAAGTCCCTGCTGCGCAAACACAAACTGCACAGCGTATGCGAAGAAGCGTCCTGCCCGAACCTGGGTGAATGCTTCTCTGGCGGCACCGCCACGTTCATGATCATGGGCGACATCTGCACCCGTCGTTGCCCATTCTGCGACGTAGGCCACGGCCGTCCGAAACCTCTGGACGTCAACGAGCCGCAAAGCCTGGCCATCGCCATCGCCGACCTGAAACTCAAGTACGTGGTGATCACGTCGGTCGACCGTGACGACCTGCGCGACGGCGGTGCCCAGCACTTCGCCGACTGCATCCGTGAGATCCGCAAGCTGTCACCCAACGTGATGCTCGAAACCCTGGTGCCGGACTACCGTGGCCGTATGGACGTGGCTCTGGAAATCACCGCCGCCGAGCCGCCGGATGTGTTCAACCACAACCTGGAAACCGTACCGCGCCTGTACAAGGCTGCGCGTCCGGGTTCGGACTACCAGTGGTCGCTGACCCTGCTGCAGAAATTCAAGCAGATGATGCCGCACATCCCGACCAAATCCGGCTTGATGCTGGGCCTGGGCGAGACCGACGAAGAAGTCATCGACGTCATGAAGCGCATGCGCGAACACGACATCGACATGCTGACCCTGGGCCAGTACCTGCAACCATCGCGCAGCCACTTGCCGGTGCAGCGTTTCGTGCACCCGGACACCTTCGCCTGGTTCGCCGAGGAAGGTTACAAGATGGGCTTCAAGAACGTGGCGTCGGGCCCGTTGGTGCGTTCTTCGTACCACGCCGACGAGCAGGCCAAGCTGGTCAAGGCGAGCCTGGTTTCGTAAGCCGCCCCCAGAATCAATGTGAAATGCTGGCTTGTGTGGGAGCTGGCTTGCCTGCGATGCAAGCGCCTCGGTGTCACTGATACACCGAGGCGCTTGCATCGCAGGCAAGCCAGCTCCCACATTTCGTTCTGCGTCATATAGGGAGAACCATAGATGACCGCCGCCGTACCTGCACTGCGCCCCGAAGGCACCATCGGCCTGATCGCCCCCGCTGGCCCTGCCGCGCTGGATGTTGAAAAAGCCGGGCAATGGATGCGTGCCCGCGGTTACGACCTGCGTATTTACCCCGGTGTATACGAGCGCGACGGCTACCTGGCCGGCAGCGATGAAGTGCGTCTGCGCGATTTGCATGCCGCCTTCGCCAATCCCGACGTCGATGCCATCTTCTGCCTGCGCGGCGGCTACGGCACGCCGCGCTTGCTCGACGCGCTGGACTACGACCTGCTGCGCGCCCACCCCAAACCATTCGTGGGTTACAGCGATATCACCGCCTTGCACTTGGCGATCAACCGTTACGCCGGTTTTGTCACATTCCACGGGCCGATGCTCAATGCCGACCTGCTGGGCGACAAGCAACAGCCAACCGAATCCTCCCTGTTCAGCCTGCTGCGTGGCCAACTGGGCGCCGGCAGTGTGCTTGCGCACCCGGTGGCCTACCCATTGACCACGATCGAGCCAGGCATTGCCTGTGGGCGCTTGCTGGGCGGTAATCTGTCGATGATTGCTGCAACAATGGGCACGCCGTATGAGATAGACGCCGAAGGCATCATCCTGTTTATCGAGGACGTCAACGAGCCGCTTTATCGTATCGACCGCCTGCTGACTCACCTGCGCCTGGCCGGCAAGCTGGCCCAGGTCGCCGGTGTGCTGGTAGGGGATGTGGCGGGTGTGGATAACGGTGCGCTGGAGCGGTTGCTGAAGCAGACCTTCGAACCCCTGTGCGTTCCGGTGCTGGCCGGCTGGCGCAGTGGGCATTGCGACCCCAACCTGACGTTGCCGATGGGTGCTTTGGTGCGCTTGGATGCGGGGGAGCGGCGGGTGGTGTTGGAGCAGGATGTAGTGTTCAACCCCTGAGTTTTTTACAGTCTGCTAAACCGCAATCGGGGGCAAGCCCCTCCCACATTTTTGGAATGCATTCCAAGTGTGGGAGGGGGCTTGCCCCCGATTGCGGTAGTCGCCATAAGTCAATCTACCGGCCTTGCAGTGATTCCAGCAACTTCACCGTCGGATACCCATCCGCCGGCCAGCCCAACGCCTGCTGCGCCGCGCGAATCGCCTTGCGCGTATTGGCGCCGATAATCCCATCCGGATTACCGGCGTCATAGCCTTTGGCGCTGAGTGCCGTTTGCAGGTCGATACGCTGGGAGCGGCTCAGCGGCAGCTCATCTTTGGGCCAACTGCCACGAATCACACCGCCGCCGCCAAATCGCTCCGACAATAGGCCAACCGCCAGCGCATAAGACGACGAATTGTTGTACTTGAGGATTGCGCGGAAGTTATCCAATACCAGGAATGCCGGGCCACGGTAGCCAGCCGGTAACAGCAGGGCGGCGGACAACTGGTCGACATTGGCCGGCAGGCTCACGCCAGGGGGGAGTTGGATGCCCAGTTGCAGCCATTGCGCCACGGTCTTGCGCACGCCGCCATCGGCCAGGCTGTAGTCGAAGCCCGACGGCAGCGGCTGCACTTCAACGCCCCATGGCTGGCCTTTCTGCCACCCGGAGCTTTGCAGGTAATGCGCCGTGGAGGCGAGGGCGTCGGACGGGCTGTTCCAGATATCGCGACGACCATCACCGTCAAAGTCCACCGCATGGGTGTTATAGGTGGTCGGGATAAACTGCGTCTGGCCCATCGCACCAGCCCAGGAACCTTTCATCTGGTCGGCCTGAATATCACCATGCTGGATGATCTGCAGCGCTGCCAGCAGCTGCGCCTGGGCAAAGGCCGGGCGACGGCCTTCATAGGCCAGGGTGGCCAGGGAGCGGATCACCGAATTATTGCCCTGGAACGCGCCGAAGTTGCTCTCCATGCCCCACACCGAGACCAGTGCCTGGCGGTCGACGCCATAGCGCTGTTCGATGCTTTGCAGAATATCGGCGTACTTGACCAGCAGCGCCTGACCATTGCGCACGCGCACCGGTGACAGGGCGCCGTCGAGGTATTCCCACACCGGGCGGGAAAATTCCGGTTGGCTGCGGTCGGCGCGAATCACCGCCATATCAGGGGTGACGCCGGCAAAAGCGTTATCGAACACAGCCGCAGTGATCCCGGCTTGCAGCGCTTGCGCACGGAAGCCAGCCTGCCATTCGGCAAAGGTCTGGGTCGGTTGGATATCAAGATTATCCACTGCCAAGGGGGCTACCACAGCCGGTGCGATAGCCGGTGCCGTCTGGAGCTTGGGCAGGGGCTGAGCGTCCGCGGCGGTGGGTTTTTCCGCGCAGGCGACAAGCAGAATGAGGCTGGAGGCAGCGATCAATTGGCGTAGGTGCCAACGACGAGAAAGACTAGAGGGCATGCACAGGTCCAGGGGGTTACAAATCAGGTACAGACCTTATCATGCCAGAGGGGCGCTTGCCTTCAGGCAGCCAGAAAGTAAGAAGCCTCCCAGCTATTAGACTGGAAGGCTTCGCGGCGGTAGCTGCCTTTGCCCTTGCCGGCGCGTTCCTGACGGCTGCGGAACAGTGGCTGGGCGATGATGGATTTGGCCTTGTTGGGGCCATGCTTGGATGGCTTTTTGCTCATGGTGTCTAGTCTCTGTGGGTGGTGGAGCGGGCAAATAATCTGCCTAAGTTGAGCGGCTGTAAAGCCCCGCGAAGTGTAGGAAAGGTACGCAGGTCAAATGTGGGAGGGGGCTTGCTCCCGATAGCGGTACATCAGTGAAACATAAATTCCTGACACACTGCCATCGGGAGCAAGCCCCCTCCCACATTGGATCTATGGTGTTTTCAAGAGAGGGTTATTCGGCTGGCAGGGTGAGGCGCTGGCCGGCCATCAATAGCGACAAACGGCTCAGGCTCATCCACGGCGAGCCGGCTGCCTGGCCCTTGATTTGCGCATCGATGCGTTGCGCTTCCAGCAACAGTTGCGCCCAGCGTTGCGCCGAGTGCCGTTGCAGGGCTTTGCTCATCAGCGGTTTGCGCTTGTCCCACACCGGAGGCCTGGCCTGGCTGAAGCATTTGTCCAGGGGTGTGCCCTGGCTGTATTGCAAGGCGATATTCGCCAGTACTCGCAGCTCCCGGGCCAGGGCCCAGAGGATCACCGGCGGTTCCACCCCTTCGCCACGCAAGCCTTCAAGCATACGCAGCGCGTGGGCGGGCTCACCGTTGAGGATCGAATCGACCAGGCCGAACACATCAAAGCGAGCGCTATCGGCCACTGCGCCTTGTACGGTTTCGACGGTGATCTGCCCATCCTCGGCCATCAGCTTGAGCTTTTCGATCTCCTGTGCGGCGGCAAGCAGGTTGCCCTCGACCCGGGCGGCGATCAGCTCCACGGCATCTTGTGTCGCCGCCAGCCCCGATTGTGACAGGCGCTGACGAATCCACTGCGGCAACTGGTTGCTGTCCACTGGCCAGATCTGGATGAACTGGGTTTGCGCACCTTCTACCAGTGCCTTGCCCCACTTGGTTTTCTGCGCGCTGCCATCGAGCTTGGGCAGGCTGATCAGCAGCACGGTGTCTTCGGCAGGGCGCGAGCAGTACTCCATCAGCGCCGCCGCACCTTTGTCGCCCGGCTTGCCCGAGGGCAGGCGCAGCTCCAGCAGGCGCTTTTCGGCAAACAGCGACATGCTCGCGCCGGCTTGCAGCAGGGTACCCCAGTCGAAACTGGCGTCAGCACTGAATACCTGACGTTCATCGAAGCCTTGCTGGCGCGCGGCAGTGCGGATGGCGTCGGCGGCTTCCTGGCACAGCAGCGGGTCATCACCGCTGACGATATAAACAGGCGCGAGGCCACCTTGCAGGTGTTTGGCGAGTTGGGCGGGGGCGAGTTTCATAGGCAGGGCGAACGGGGCGCCAGGGGCGCCCCGTCTGGCTTACTCGACAGGAACTTCAACAGGCGATTGTTTCGGCGTGTTGTCTTCATACTCTTGCGCGGCTTTCAGGGCATCGGCGTCAGCCTTGGCCTTGTTGTCAGCGGTTTGCTGCAGGGCGGCGAGCTTTTCCGGGGTCAGCATTTGCAGGCGAGTCATCATGCGCTGGATCAGCTCACGACGCATTTCCTTGCGCACCTGGAGGGTCTCGGAGTCCGAACCCACCAGGTTATTGCCATCGTGGCTCACGACTTTCTGCACCTGGATCTTGTCACCCATCAGCGGCAACTGATCGCGACCCTGTACTTCGAAGTAGAGCGCAGTGTTCAACTCCACATCGGACGCACGGCCGGCACTGGCGTAGCTGATATTGCGCTGGGTTTCTTTCTCGTCCGTCAGGATCAGTTTGTAGGTCGCGCCGTTGTACACGTGCACGCCGCTGTTCTCCAGGGTCTGGCGCAGCTGGGTGACGGTTTCGCCATAGGCGTTGCGGGCGCTGACGTCGAGTTCCTTGAGCGACAGCTCGTTGGTGCCGGTGCCGCGCAGCTGGAAGCCGCAAGCGCTCAGCAGCACGGCAAGGCCCATAACCAGCAGATTGCGTTTGATCATTTTGTTGCTCCCCTTGAAACCAGGTGGGCCTTATCCAGGCCCTAAAGGTTTAGTTCGGCGCAGGGCCCAAGCCCCGCGCCCGATCCGATTTAGCTGGCGACGATGTTGACCAGTTTGCCGGGCACCACGATCACTTTGCGGATCGTCAAGCCTTCGGTAAAGCGCAGCACGTTTTCGTTGATGCGAGCAGCCGCTTCGACCTCTTCACGGCTGGCACTGGCCGGCATGTCGATCTGGCCGCGCAGTTTACCGTTAACCTGGATGACCAGTTGCAGCGTGTCCTGAACCAGGGCGCTGTCATCCTGTACCGGCCAGGCGGCATCGATGACGGCGCCGCTGTGGCCCAGGCGGTTCCACAGGTCGTGGCTGATATGCGGCGTGATCGGTGCGAGCAGCAGGGTAACCGTTTCCAGGCCCTCGTGAATCAGCGCGCGATCAAGTTCGGTGGCCTGCGGGGCTTTTTCCAGCACGTTCATCAGCGTCATCACCTGGGCGATGGCGGTGTTGAACTTGTGGTTCTGCCCTACGTCCAGGCTCGCTTGGCGGATGGCCAGGTGAGTGCTGCGGCGAATGGCTTTCTGCTCGTCGTTCAAGGCCGCGACGTCCAGCTTGCCCGGCAAGCCCTGGCTGACATGGGCATGGGCCAGGCGCCAGACGCGCTTGAGGAAGCGGTGCGAGCCTTCGACGCCGGAGTCGGACCATTCGGCGCTCATGTCGGGCGGCGAGGCGAACATCATGAACAGACGGCAGGTATCGGCGCCGAATTGGTCGATCATCGACTGTGGGTCGACGCCGTTGTTCTTGGACTTGGCCATCTTCTCGGTGCCACCGATTTCCACCGGCAGGCCGTCGGCTTTCAGTTTGGCGCTGATCACCTTGGCTTTGCTGTCACGCTCAAGTTCGACGTCCGCCGGGTTGAACCAGGTGTAGGCGCCATTGGCTTCGCGACGATAGTAGGTATCGGCGATCACCATGCCCTGGGTCAGCAGGTTCTTGAACGGCTCATCGGAGCTCACCAGGCCTTCGTCACGCATCAGCTTGTGGAAGAAGCGCGCGTACAGCAGGTGGAGAATGGCGTGTTCGATACCGCCGATGTACTGATCCACCGGCAGCCAATGGTCGGCTGCGGATTTCTCCACCAGGCCACCTTCATAGTGCGGCGAAGCGTAACGGGCGTAGTACCAGGAGGACTCCACGAAGGTGTCCATGGTGTCGGTTTCACGCTTGGCCGGTGCGCCGCATTTCGGGCAGTTGCACTCGTAGAACTCGGGCATGCGCGCCAATGGCGAGCCAGCACCATCTGGCACTACATCTTCAGGCAGCACGACGGGCAGTTGGTCTTCCGGTACCGGTACATCGCCGCAGGTTTGGCAGTGAATGATTGGGATCGGGCAGCCCCAGTAGCGCTGGCGGCTGATACCCCAGTCGCGCAAGCGGAACTGGGTGCGCGAAGCACCGAGGTTCTTCTTGATCAGCGCGACTTCGATGGCGTCGAAGGCGCCCTGGAAGTCCAGGCCGTCAAATTCGCCGGAGTTGATCAGGGTGCCGTGCTCGCCGTAGGCGTCTTGCCACGGGGCTGGGTTGGTGTCGCCCGAGCTGGTACGTACTACCGACTTGATCGGCAGGCTGTATTTGGTGGCGAATTCGAAATCGCGCTCGTCGTGGGCCGGCACGGCCATGACGGCGCCGTCGCCGTAGTGCATCAGCACATAGTTGGCGACCCATACCGGCAGTTTCTCGCCGGTCAGCGGGTGCTCGACGAACAGGCCGGTCGGCAGGCCTTTTTTCTCCTGGGTGGCGACGTCGGCTTCCGCCACGCTGCCGCCCTTGCATTCGGCGATGAACGCCTGCAGCTCGGGGTTGTTCTGTGCCGCCTGGGTGGCCAGCGGGTGTTCGGCGGCGACCGCGACGTAAGTCGCGCCCATCAGCGTATCCGGACGGGTGGTGAAGACTTTCAGGGCGCCCGCTTCGCCGATGGAATCGACGTTATACGGGAACTGCACTTCCATGCCCTTGGATTTGCCGATCCAGTTGCGCTGCATGGTCTTGACCTGTTCAGGCCAGCCCGGCAGATCGTCGAGGCTCGACAACAGTTCATCCGCGTAGGCGGTGATCTTGAAGTAGTACATCGGGATTTCGCGCTTTTCGATCAGCGCGCCGGAGCGCCAGCCGCGACCGTCGATGACCTGCTCGTTGGCCAGTACGGTCTGGTCGATCGGGTCCCAGTTCACGGTACCGCTCTTTTTGTAGATCACACCTTTTTCGAACAGGCGCGTGAACAGCCATTGTTCCCAACGGTAGTAATCGGGCTTGCAGGTGGTGACCTCGCGGGACCAGTCCACCGCCAGGCCCAGGCTGCGCAGCTGGGTCTTCATGTAGGCGATGTTTTCGTAGGTCCACTTGGCGGGCGCCACGTTGTTTTTCATCGCGGCGTTTTCTGCCGGCATACCGAAGGCGTCCCAACCCATGGGTTGCAGGACATTTTTGCCGAGCATGCGCTGGTAGCGGGAAATCACGTCGCCGATGGTGTAGTTACGCACGTGCCCCATGTGTAGCTTGCCGCTGGGGTAAGGGAACATCGATAGGCAGTAGTAAGTCTCCTTGCCTGGCTGTTCGCTGACTTCAAAGGACTTTTGCTCGTCCCAGAAGGTTTGTGCGGCATTTTCTATTTCACGGGGCTGATATTGTTCGTGCATGGCTACTTTTGAACTGAATAGGGGTGGCCTAATCCTCTTCGGTGCATAGTCCGGGTTGTTCGACACCAGAAAGTGGCGCGTCCGTGCCCAAACCCTGCGGGAAGTGGAGTTACAGGAAGCGCCGTAGCATACATGACCCCACTCTATCGAGGGAAACCCTGATTGCGCGGCAAGGGCCGTCTGTCGCGGCACCGGGCAGGTGCAGCAACGGGGGCTACGCTGTTTATTGGGGAGCAAGTATTTCTTCAATGAGGTGAGGGGATGGTTGAATCGCAGCGAACTCTAACGAAACCGCAATTGTATGAAGGACTGATCGACCGTTTGGGTCGGGCATTGGATGCTGCAAGAACCGCAGGCCGATTGCGTGATGAGCGGCCTCTGGAGCTGGAGTTGCGAGGCTTGAGCCAGGCAGAGCTTGAATTGATCAGGACTTACCTGGAGTTGAATCAACACCGCGCCTCTCATGGGCAGGCCTCCCCGCCAGCCCAGGAGCCTCCTCGTTCGGCCAAGGTCATTTGGCTCAAAGACTTGGCGGCCGGTCGCGGCCCGGAAAGGTCCCGGTCCGTACGGTGCAAGTGAAGCACAGTACTATCCATTAACGTTGTCGAAACAGGCTGGTAAAGATTGTCGCTTGATCGCGTTGCATTTAGGCTTCGGGCATCTTTGGAGATGCCCGATGCCTTTTCGTTATTTCATCAAACAATTGCTGTTGCCGCCCGGCATTTTTTTGTTGTTGTTGGCGTGTGCCTGGTGGTTTCGCCGTAGCCGCCCGCGCCTGGCCGGGGTGTGCTTTGCCCTGGGGCTGGGCGGGATGTGG
The DNA here is from genome assembly GCF_020790195.1 of Pseudomonas sp. HN8-3. Taxonomy (NCBI): domain Bacteria; kingdom Pseudomonadati; phylum Pseudomonadota; class Gammaproteobacteria; order Pseudomonadales; family Pseudomonadaceae; genus Pseudomonas; species Pseudomonas sp. HN8-3. The sequence goes on along the minus strand of NZ_CP086206.1, from coordinate 5,258,386 downwards.
TTGATCAGCCTGCCGGTGATGGTGCAATGGGGCGCCCGTGCGCTTGAGACAGCGCCGCCATTGGCTCGCGAAGACTGGGCCACGCTCGCCCAGCGCGCCGATGCGATTGTGGTGTTGGGCTCCGGGCGCGAGCGTGGGGACATCGCCTGGGGCAGCGACCAGCCCACCGGCGTTGGTCTTGAGCGTGAGCGTTATGCGGCGCGACTGGCCAAGGCGTCAGGCTTGCCGGTGCTGACCAGTGGCGGCTTGCATTACGGCACGCCGCCCAGCGAAGCCGAATTGATGGCGGTGTCGATGCAGGATGATTTCGGCGTCAGCGTGCGCTGGAAGGAAGAGCGCAGCCGTACCACTTGGGAAAACGCCCAGATGAGCGCCGAGATTCTGCTGCCCCAAGGCATCAAGCGTGTGGTGGTGGTGACGCAGGCCTGGCATATGCCGCGTTCGGTGTGGAGTTTTGAGAAAGCCGGTTTCACCGTGGTGCCCGGGCCGGTGGGCTTTCTGGGCGTGGACCACGGCCGGCCGCTGGGCGGCTGGATGCCGGAGGTCAAGGCGGTGTGGCAGAGCGGGCAGTTGATCAACGAAGCGGTGGGGCAGGTGGGGTATCGGTTGTTCTACCGATAGGTGCAACACAGGAAATCAATTGTGGGAGCAGGCAAGCCAGCTCCCACAGGTCAGAGCGTTTTGGACATCCGGCCAGCCAGCAGCGCCCAGCCAAACAACCCCAGGCACACAATGATCAACGGCCACGAACGCCACTGCAGGTACGGCGTGAGGTTATGCATCGGCACCACTTCGCCGTAGAGAATGCCACGCTCGAATTGCGGGATCTGTGCGGTGATCTGCCCAAACGGGTTGATCAGCCCGGTCACGCCGTTATTGGTGGCGCGGATCATCCAGCGCCCGGCTTCCAGTGCACGCATCTGCGCCATTTGCAGGTGCTGCAATGGGCCGATGGAGCGACCGAACCAGGTGTCGTTGCTGATGGTCAGCAGCAGGTCGCTCTGGGCCGACAGGCCGGCAGCGAATTCCGGGTACACCACTTCATAGCAAATGAACGGCGCAATCTGATAGCCCTTGGCCTGAAGCATGGCCTGGTCTGAAGGGCCACGGGCGAAGTCCGACATCGGCAGGTCGAAGAACGCAATCAGCCCGCGCAGCATGTCCTGCAACGGCACGTATTCGCCAAACGGCACCAGCTTTTGCTTGAGATAGGTGCCGTCACCTTCGCCGACTACGGTAATGCCATTGAAGTAGCGCTTCTCATGGTGCACTTCCTGGCGAATCGGTACCCCGGTAATCAGCGCGGTGTTCCGGTCGGCGGCAAACTTGCCCATCATGCCCAGGTAGCCCTCGACCGACTCCTTGAGTACCGGCACGGCGGTTTCCGGCCATACCAGCAGGTCGACACGCTTGGAGCTCAGGCTCATGTCGCGATACAGCGCCAACTGTGCATTAAGCTGCTCGGGGTCCCACTTCATGCTTTGCTCGACGTTGCCCTGGATGGCGGCGACGCTCAGGGGGGCGCCGGAGGGCGAGGTCCAGGCGTGGTGCTTGAGCGCCAGGCCGATGGCCCAGGGGGCGACCAGCAACACCAGGCCCGCACCAATGAAGGCGTTGCGCTTGCTTGCCAGCAGGCGCGGCAGGTTGCACAGCAGGGCTGCCGTGAGTGCAAGCGCGAAGGAAATCAGCCACATTCCGCCCAGCGGCGCGAGGCCGGTCAGCGGGCCGTCGAGTTGGCTGTAACCGGAGTACAACCAGGGGAAACCGGTGAGGAACCAGCCACGAAACGCTTCCTGGCCAACCCATAACGCGGCGAAGGTCAGGGCATCCGCCAACGGTGCTTCATTGCGGCGCAGCCAGCGCGCCCACAACCAGGCGGGCAGGGCAAAGAACCAGGCAATGGCGGCGGTGAACAGCAGCATCAGGAACCCCGCCAGCAGCACCGAAGCGCCGCCGAAGTGGTGGATGCTGTAGTAGATCCAGCTGGTGCCGGCGCCAAACAGGCCGAAACCGAAACACCAGCCGCGGCCCAGGGCCTGGCGGGGTGTCAGCTCCCGCAGGCCGATATAGAACAGGCCGACCGCTACCAGAGCCAACGGCCAGATATCGAACGGCGCCAGCGCCAGAGTAGTGATGGCGCCGGCCACCACGGCCAGCAAGTTACCGGGCCAGCCGGGGCGGTTCAGGCGCTGCATGTAGGGGTGGGTCATCAGCTATTTCCTGTATCGCGCCGGGCCTGCTGCGGCACAGGGCAAGGCGCGAGGAGTGTGGTTTGGTTTTTCCAAATGAACGACGAGTAACGCAGCCCTGTGTCGCAGCAGGCCCGGCCCTTCGGGTTGTCCCTGAGAGCGGGCCATACTGCGTTGCAGGCCTTGAAAAGGGAATGCCATTCCCTGCGGCCTGCGCCTTGCCTGGCCCGCTCTCAGGGGCAACGCGACACAGGAAATAGCTGATGCCCCACCCCTTCCTTAGCGGGCAATAGGTGTCAAACGGATCAGATGGATACGACGACTATCGGCATTCAAAATGCGGAAGCGATAGGCGCCAATCTCGGTGGTTTCGTTACGCTTGGGCAGATGCCCGAACGCACTCATCACCAGGCCGCCGACCGTGTCGAACTCATCGTCGGAGAATTCGCTGTCGAAGAACTCGTTGAAGTTCTCGATCGGCGTCAGCGCCTTGACCAGGAAGTCACCGCTGGGCAGCGGCTTGATGTAGCTGTCTTCTTCGACGTCGTGCTCGTCTTCGATATCGCCGACGATCTGTTCCAGCACGTCTTCGATGGTCACCAGGCCAGCCACGCCGCCGTATTCGTCGATCACAATGGCCATGTGATTGTGGTTGGCGCGAAATTCGCGCAGCAGCACATTCAGGCGCTTGGATTCAGGTACGAAGGTGGCCGGACGCAGCAGGTCCTTGATGTTGAAGTTGTCGCCATTCTCCTTGAGGATCAGCGGCAACAGGTCCTTGGCCAGCAGGACACCCATGACGTCGTCATGGCTTTCACCGATCACCGGGTAGCGCGAGTGCGCCGAGTCGATCACGGCCGGGAGGAATTCCCGTGGGGTCTGGGTCGCCTTGATGCTGATCATCTGTGAGCGCGGGACCATGATGTCCCGTACTTGCAGGTCAGCCACCTGGATGGCGCCTTCGACGATGGCCAGCGCTTCGCTGTCCAGCAACTTGTTCTGGTGGGCCTCGCGCAGCAGCTCCAGCAGCTCCTGGCGGTTTTTCGGCTCGTGGGCAAAAGCCTGGGTCAGTTTACCCAGCCATGACTTCTGCCCGTTGCTCGATCGGTCTTCGCTCATAGCGATTACTCTAAATCCTTTGATATGACAGTTGAGTGTTGATCAGCTTTCGTCGTCTGCGTAAGGGTCGCGGTGACCCAATTCAGCAAGCAACGTTCGTTCCAGTGCTTCCATTTCCTCGGCTTCATCATCGTCTATATGGTCGTAGCCCAAGAGATGCAAGCAGCCGTGGATGACTAGATGGGCCCAATGGGCTTCAAGTTCCTTGCCTTGTTCCTTTGCCTCGCGCTCGACCACCTCGACGCAGATCACCAGATCGCCCAGCAGCGGGATATCCAGCAACTCGTCGGGTACGTCGGCGGGGAAGGACAGCACGTTGGTCGCGTAGTCTTTTTGACGCCAGGTGTGGTTCAGCTCGCGGCCTTCGGGCTCATCCACCAGACGAATGGTCAGCTCCGAGTCTGCGGTGCGCTGGCGCAGGGCCAGGGTGCACCAGTGCCGGAACTGTGCTTCGCTGGGGGCGGGCGCTTCGGTGGCAAGCTGCAGGTCTAGCTCAAGCATCGCCGCGAACGTCCCTGGCCGGTGCGTCATCCTTGTGATCGAAACGCTCATAGGCTTCTACGATGCGCTGCACCAGCGGGTGACGCACCACGTCCTTGGGCATGAAATGCGTGAAGCTGATGCCCGGTACATCCTTGAGTACTTCGATCACCTGCGCCAGCCCCGACTTGGTGCCCTTGGGCAGGTCGACCTGGGTGACGTCACCGGTGATCACGGCGGTAGAGCCGAAACCGATGCGGGTGAGGAACATCTTCATCTGCTCGACGGTGGTGTTCTGGCTTTCGTCGAGGATGATGAAGCTGTTGTTCAAGGTGCGGCCACGCATGTAGGCCAGCGGGGCGATTTCGATCACCTGGCGCTCGATCAGCTTGGCCACGTATTCAAAGCCGAGCATCTCGTACAGCGCGTCGTAGAGCGGGCGCAGGTACGGGTCGATCTTCTGGGCCAGGTCGCCGGGCAGGAAGCCGAGCTTTTCGCCCGCTTCGACCGCCGGGCGCACCAGCAGGATGCGCCGTACTTGCTCGCGCTCCAGGGCATCCACCGCACAGGCAACGGCCAGGTAAGTCTTGCCGGTACCGGCTGGGCCGATGCCGAAGTTGATGTCGTTGCCGAGGATTTCCTTGACGTACTTCTGCTGATTCAAGCCGCGTGGGCGAATCATGCCTTTTTTGGTACGCAGGGCCACGCTGGCTTCGGCCACCGGGTTGTTGGCCAGGTCCTCCACGGCTGATTCCTGCAGGTACAGGTGTACCGTCTCTGGCGACAGCTCACTACCCTTGGTTTCGCGGTAGAGGCGACGCAGCAGGTTTTCGGCAGACGTGGTGTGTTGGGGTTCACCAATGAGCTCGAACTGATTGCCGCGGTTGCGGATCTCGATGCTCAGGCGTTGTTCGATCAGGCGCAGGTGCTCGTCGAACTGTCCGCACAGGTTGGCGAAACGGCGAGCCTCAAACGGCTCGAGGAGAAAACGATGGGGTTCTGCTATGGGTGCGTTCAAGGTTGCTTTTAGCCGCCCTTTGGCTGATGAGGTGAGAGAGAGAATAACGCCAGGCGCCAGTGTGCGAAAGCACTTAAATAGCCTGGCCCTACTCTCGATAACCATGAAGAACTCCTGTGGGAGCTGGCTTGCCTGCGATAGCGGTGGGTCAGTTGGCACATAGGGCACTGATACATCGCTATCGCAGGCAAGCCAGCTCCCACATTTTGATCTTCATCCGGTCCGCGAGATCAGTTGATCAGCGAGCCGCGCAACGAGTGTGGCTGCGCCGCATCGATGTGCACATCGGCAAATTGGCCGATCAGCGTCGGGTTGTCGCAGCGGAAGTTGACGATGCGGTTGTTCTCGGTGCGCCCCTGCAACTCACCCGGGTCTTTCTTCGAGTAATCGGTGACCAGGATGCGCTGGGTCGAGCCGACCATTTGTCGGCTGATTTCGAAACCCTGTTGGTTGAGGCGATGTTGCAGTGCGTTCAACCGCTCCTTTTTCAACGCCTCCGGGGTTTCGTCCAGCAGGTCCGCCGCCGGGGTGCCCGGGCGCTGGCTGTACACAAACGAGTAGGAAAAGTCGAAACCGACGTCTTCAATCAGCTTCATGGTCTGCTGGAAATCTTTCTCGGTTTCGCCCGGGAAGCCGACGATAAAGTCCGAACTGATGCAGATGCCCGGTACGGCGGCGCGCAATTTGCGCAGCTTGGATTTGTATTCCAGCGCCGTGTGGTTGCGCTTCATCGCCGACAGGATGCGGTCCGAGCCCGATTGCACCGGCAAGTGCAGGTGCTTGACCAGCTCCGGCACTTCGGCGTGGGCCTGGATCAGGCTGTCGGAGAATTCCAGCGGGTGCGAAGTGGTATAGCGGATACGTTCGATGCCATCGACGGCGGCGACCACGCGGATCAGCTCCGCCAGGTCGGCCAGGCGCCCGTCGTGGGTCAGGCCGCGGTAGCCGTTGACGTTCTGGCCCAGTAGGGTCACTTCGCGCACGCCGTTTTCAGCCAGGTGGATGATTTCTGCCAGTACATCGTCAAACGGCCGGCTGACTTCTTCACCGCGTGTGTAGGGCACCACGCAGAAAGTGCAGTACTTGCTGCAACCTTCCATCACCGACACGTAGGCGCTCGGGCCATCGATGCGCGGCTCGGGCAAATGGTCGAATTTCTCGATTTCCGGGAACGATACGTCCACCTGCGGCAGCTTGGTGACGCGTGCGGCGTCAATCATTTCCGGCAGGCGGTGCAAGGTCTGCGGGCCGAACACCACGTCGACATACGGGGCGCGGTCGCGGATCGCAGCACCTTCCTGGCTGGCCACGCAACCGCCGACGGCGATCACCATGTCCGGGTTGGCCAGTTTCAATTCACGCCAGCGGCCCAGCTGGGAGTACACACGGTCCTGGGCCCGTTCGCGGATCGAGCAGGTATTGAGCAGGATCACGTCGGCATCTTCGGCGCGGGCGGTGACTTCCAGGGCCTGGTGTTCGCCCAGCAGGTCGACCATGCGCGAGCTGTCGTACTCGTTCATCTGGCAACCGTGGGTTTCGATATAAAGCTTCTTGGCCATGGGAATCGTCAACTGGTGGTAAAGAACCGCGCATTATAGGGGTCATGCCCATCGGTTCCTAGCGCTGTGCATCGGGTGCCATGCTATAGTTCGCGCCCTCTTTTATATCCCCATGTGTTCCCCGCCCACCATGACCAAACGTGAAGCTCCAATCTACAAGGTGATTTTCCTCAACCAGGGCCAGGTGTTCGAAATGTACGCCAAGCAGATCTATCAAAGTGATCTGTGGGGCTTCCTGGAAGTGGAAGAGTTCGTCTTTGGCGAGCGCACCCAGTTGGTCGTCGATCCGGGCGAAGAAAAGCTCAAGGCCCAGTTCGAAGGCGTGGTGCGCAGCTTTGTGCCGATGCATTCGATTGTGCGCATCGATGAGGTCGAACGCCTGGGTACGCCGAAGATCAGCGAAGCACGGGGCACGAGCAATGTGATGCCGTTTCCGATGCCGATGCCCGAGAAATGATCTGCAATTAATTTGTAGGGCGTTTCCGAAACTGCCTCTCAGTGGATGGACATTTTGTTTGAAAGATAGCAAATTTTGTTTATTCAGAGAGGGCATCATGAATATACCAATAATAAGAAAACCTCGAAGTTTCCCCCGTTCAACTGCGTTTAATCACGCCACTCATTAGCGCCAAGTTCCATCATGCCGTCATTAACGAACTGACTTGTTCGGGAGTAGCCCTGTGCGCGATCCTCGCTATGACATTCTGTTTGAGCCGGTACAAATAGGCCCGGTCCGTACTCGCAATCGCTTTTATCAAGTTCCCCACTGTAATGGCATGGGCCATGTACATCCCTCGGCCATGGCCCGGATGCGCGCAGTGAAAGCCGAGGGCGGCTGGGGCGTGGTGTGCACTGAAGAGTGCGAAATCAGCCCGCTGAGCGAGTTCTCCCCTTATATCGAGGCGCGTTTGTGGGATGAGCGCGACATTCCTGCATTGGCCCGCATGTGTGAGGCGGTACACCAGCACGGGTCGTTGGCAGGGGTAGAGCTGGCATTCAACGGTTACTCGGCGCCCAACCGCTACAGTCGCGAAATTCCCTGGGCGCCTTCCAATACCCCGGTGCGCAGTTACGACCCGGTGCAGGCCCGGGCCATGAGCCATGCCGATATCCGGCAATTGCGCGCCCTGCATCGAGCCGCCGCATTGCGCGCCCGGGAGGCGGGTTTCGACATCATCTATGTGTACGCCGGCCACGACCTGAGTGTGCCGTTCCATTTCCTCACGCCACGCAATAACCGGCGTACCGACGAATACGGCGGTGTGTTGGAAAACCGTGTGCGTTTGCTCCGCGAATTGATTGAAGACACTCGCGACGCAGTCGGTGATCGGTGTGCCGTAGCGGTCCGCCTGGCGGTGGATGAACAAATGGCCGACGGCTTGAGTCGCGAGGGCGAAGGTGCCGAAATCTTCTCGATGCTGGCGGACCTGCCGGACTTGTGGGACGTCAATGTCGCCGATTGGTCCAATGACAGCGTGACGGCGCGCTTTGCCGGGGAGGGTTACCAGGAGACCTTCCTGCTGGGGCTCAAGGCGCTGACCAGCAAGCCCGTGGTGGGCGTCGGCCGCTTCACTTCGCCAGACACCATGGTGTCTTTGGTTCGTCGTGGCGTGCTGGACCTGATCGGGGCGGCCCGCCCTTCGATTGCCGATCCGTTCTTGCCCAAGAAGATTGAAGAGGGGCGCGCCGAGGAAATTCGCGAGTGTATCGGCTGCAATGTATGCGTCAGTGGCGATCACACCAGCACGCCCCTGCGCTGTACACAGAACCCGACCATGGGTGAGGAATGGCGACGTGGCTGGCATCCCGAGTCGGTCAACCATACGCAGCAACCCGGCCGGGCGCTGGTGGTCGGCGCCGGGCCATCCGGGCTTGAGTGTTCACGGATCCTGGGTGCGCGAGGGATGGAAGTGGCCCTGGTCGACGGCCTGCGCACCCTGGGCGGACGTGTAGCGCTGGAAGCTCGGCTGCCGGGGCTGGCGAGTTGGGCGCGGGTGATTGACTATCGACTGGATGCGTTGAGCCGTATGCCGTCGGTGGAGATCTATCGGGAAAGCCACTTGCAGGCCCAGGACGTGCTGGATTTAGCCGCTGAGCATGTGTTCATTGCTACGGGTTCCCACTGGCGACGTGATGGATTGGGGCGCGCCTTGCGCCGATCCTTATCGGGCCTGGACAGCCTGCCCGTGCTGACGCCTGATGACCTGATGGCAGGGGCGTTGCCCGCTTCGCCGGTGCTGCTGTTCGATGACGATCACTATTACATGGGCAGCGTGCTGGCCGAACATCTGGTGGCGCGTGGCGTGGAGGTGATATTCGTCACCCCCGCGGCGGACGTGGCGGCCTGGACCCATAACACCCTTGAGCAGCATCGCATTCAGCGTCGTCTGATGCAGCTGAATGTCACGATCGTGCCGTCCCATACGCTGGTCAGCGTTAAGCCAGAGGGCGTGGTAGCGGGCTGCATCTACACCGAACGTACGCGGTTGATCCCAGCTGCAGCCTTGCTGCTGGTCACTTCCCGGGAGCCTGAGCAGGCGCTGTATCAGGCCTTGAACAACTCACCCGAACAGTTACAGGCGGCAGGCATCCGAACGCTCACGCTGATCGGCGACTGTGTGGCGCCCGGCACCATTGCGGCGGCGGTGTATTCAGGGCATCGCATCGCGCGTGAGTTCGATGCGCCGGAGGGCTCGCTGGTAGTGCGCAGAGAAATTCCATTTATAGAGGTGTAGTCAGTCCAACTGTTCAATCAATAACGAGGAATACAATAATGAAAAAAATACTCCTGATGTTATTCACCGCGCTCCTGATTAATACATCGTTGTTTGCCAACGATTACAACGTGATCCGTTTCGCTGCCGATCCCAACTATGCGCCCTTTGCTTATAAAGACAGCACGGGGACTTTGACCGGTTTTGAAATAGATATCGGCAATGCAATTTGTGCACGTTTGAATGTTCGCTGCCAATGGGTCGAGAGTGACTTTGACGGCATGATTCCCAGCCTCAACGCCGGCAAGATCGACGCCATCTTCGCTTCAATGACCATCACTGCCGCTCGGCAAAAGGTCATCGACTTCTCCTCGGAGGTGTTTTCCAGCCCCACTGCCATGGTGATGCGCCCTGGCACTGAGCTTTCCACAGGCATGGCCGTCGGCTATTTGCAGGGCAGTACTCAGGAAGTTTATGCCCGGCAAGTGCTCGCTGGGCAGGGTATGAAGGTGGTGGCTTATGCCGATCAGGAGCAAGTGTACGCGGACCTGCTGACAGGGCGTTTGCAGGCATCGCTGCAGGATGCTCAGCAAGCACAGAGCGGATTTTTGCGTTCACCCCAAGGCGTCGGGTTTGTACTGGGGCCGCTGATTGACAGCGAGTTGATGCCGTCCAAAAGCGGCATCGGCCTCGCCAAGGGCAACCACACGTTGAAAGCGCTGTTGGATAAGGGGCTGGCTGCCCTGCACGCCGATGGCACCTACGCTCGCCTGCAAGAGCAGTACTTCCCCGGTGTGAACATGTTCAGCGGCCAATAACCGCCTTCAACGGCCAGCGAGGACACGATCATGCTACCTGCCTTCACTCAATTCGCCGCGTCCCTGGGCGGTTTTTTGCCGATGTTACTGCACGGGGTCTGGGTCACCTTGCAACTGGCACTGTTGTCATTGCTGCTGGGGCTGATCCTGGGCCTGCTGGGGGCAGGTGCCAAGCTGTCCAGGGTGAGGGCATGGCGCCTGTGCGCACAGGTGTACACCACCTTGATTCGCGGGGTACCGGACCTGCTGTTAATGCTGTTGATTTTCTACGGATTGCAGACAGGCCTGAGTCGTCTGACCAGCGAATTGGGCTGGGCCTACATCGATATCGACCCTTTCAGCGCCGGCGTGATCACTCTGGGGTTTATCTACGGCGCTTATTTCACCGAAACCTTTCGCGGCGCGTTGCTGGCTGTACCCCGTGGGCAGTTCCAGGCAGCCAAGGCCCTTGGCCTGAGCTTCAGGCAGAGCTTTTTGCATGTGATATTCCCGCAGATGATGCGATTCGCCCTGCCGGGTCTGGGCAATAACTGGATGGTCTTGCTCAAGGCTACGGCGCTGGTGTCGATCATCGGCCTGGCAGACCTGGTGAAAGTGGCGCAGATGGCGGGCAAGAGCAGTCAGCAATTACTGGCTTTTCTGCTGCTGGCGGCGCTGGTCTACCTGTTGCTCAGCAGTGTTTCAAACGCAGCGTTGCGCTGGCTGGAGCGTCGGTATGGTGAAGGTGTGCAGGGATCATCATCATGATCGAGCTTATCCAGGAGTATTGGCGGCCGTTTATTTATTCCGACGGTCAACAAATCACCGGTCTGGCCATGACCTTGTGGCTGACCAGCGCCTCTTTGTGCCTGGGCCTGCTGTTGGCGTTGCCACTGTCCATCGCCAGGACGTCCAGCCGACGCTGGCTGCGCTGGCCGGTGCAAAGCTTTACCTACGTGTTTCGCGGCACACCGCTGTATATCCAGTTACTGATCTTCTACACCGGCATCTACAGCATTGGCGCTGTTCGCGAGCAACCGTTGCTGGATGCCTTTTTTCGCGAAGCGCTCAATTGCACGCTTCTGGCGTTTGCCCTCAATACCGCGGCCTACACCACGGAAATACTGGCGGGCGCAATTCGGGCAATGCCACGCGGTGAAATCGAGGCTGCTCGTTCCCTGGGCTTCGACGGCTGGAAATTGTACGTGCACTTGATCATGCCCTCGGCCCTGCGCCGGTCGTTGCCCTACTACAGCAATGAAGTGATCTTCATGTTGCATTCCACCACCCTGGCGTTCACGGCAACGGTGCCGGATATCCTGAAAGTCGCACGGGATGCCAACGCTGCAACCTTCCTCACCTTCCAATCCTTTGGCCTGGCCGCGGCGCTTTACTTGTGTATTACGTTCGCGTTGGTCGGCTTGTTCCATCTGGCTGAACGACGTTGGCTGAGCTTTCTTGATTCGAGTCGATAGGGGGGCAATATGCAGACTCACAGGCATGAACTGTTAACGGCTGTGCCAGGTACCACGCGGCATATTCATAGTTTTCATTACGGTCCGGCCAATGCGCCGAGCAAGGTTTACATCCAGGCGTCCCTGCACGCCGATGAATTACCGGGGATGCTGGTGTTGTGGCATCTCAAACAGCGTCTGGCGCACCTGGAGGCGACAGGTGCGTTGCGTTGGCAAGTGGTGCTGGTGCCGGTGGCCAATCCGTTGGGATTGGAGCAGGTGCTGATGGACGTACCGCAGGGGCGTTTCGATAACGACAGTCGAGAGAACTTCAACCGCTTCTTCGTTGACGTCAGCGAGCAGGTCGGCGACCAGGTACAGGATGTTCTGACCGATGATCCTGCGCATAACCTGCATCTGATCCGTGCGGCCCTGCGGCGAACCCTTGTCAGCCAGGTACCGGCGACCCAGCTGCACTCTCTGCGTTTGGTCCTGCAAACGCTGGCCTGTGACGCCGACAGGGTGCTGGACCTGCATTGTGATTTCGAGGCAGTGCAGCACCTGTACCTGGCGCCCGATGCCTGGCCCCAGGTGGAGCCGCTGGCGCGGTACCTGGGCGCTCGGGCCTGCTTTATGAGCCCGGACGCGGGCGGGCATTCGTTCGACGATTGCTACACCTTGTTCTGGGCACGGATGCAGGCGCGTTTTCCTGGGGCCTTTTCGGCGCCGGGTTTTGCCGTGACCGTGGAGTTGCGCGGCGTTGCCGATGTGGACCACGGGCTGGCGCGGCAGGATTGTCAGGCGTTGATCAACTATCTGATGTTACAGGGAGGCATTGAGGGGCAAGCGCCGCCACTGCCGGCGCTATTGAGCCCGCCAACACCCTTGGCGGGGGTCGAGCCGGTGGTGAGCCCGGTGGGAGGCTTGATGGTCTTTTGCGCGCAGGTGGGGGACTACCTCGAAGCAGGACAGATCGTGGCGCAAGTCATCGACCCGATCACGGACCGAGTGATTGAGGTCGCGTGTGAGCATGAAGGGCTGTTGTATGTGCGATCAGTACGCCGCATGGCAAGCGCCGGTATGACGATTGCCCATGTAGCGGGGTCCACGGCATATCGACAGGGCTACCTGTTATCGCCGTGATCAGGGCAGGGGAGAGAAGGGCGAGCGCCCATCGGCGCTCTGCAATTCCTGCAGGTAATTACGGAAAATCTGCCCCAGTACCTGGGTCGCCACTTCCAGTTCATCGCGCTGCATGTGCTCGGCGACCTCATCGGCGGTGTCCAGCGCGTCTTCAGCACCGTTGACCGCGGCCATTTTCAGCACGATGTAGGCCTGCACGTTATTGGCCGGCACGCCTTCACCCTTGAAGAACATATTGCCGAGCTGGAATTGCGCCTGGGCGTGGCCTTGTAGCGAAGCCTTTTCGAAGTAGCTCAACGCTTTGTTGAGGTCGACGGCCGGGTTCTTGCTGTCGTGGTAGAACTCGCCCAACTCGTATTGCGCTTGCGCATCCCCTTCATCAGCTTGTTTCTGGCACGCGCTCAGGGCTTCGGCCTGGCTGTCTGGCTGGGTATTGAGGGTGCAACGACCCATCGCTGGGATTAACAACGAGTTGCCGCCTGCCTGGGCATGTGCCAGCAGCGGCTGAAGGAGCAACAGGCAGCCCAGAACCAGGGTGCGGCCGGTGCGTTTCATGGGAATCGACTTACCTCTGACGGGGCGCGCGGACCCTCGGGGAGTCCAATAAGCGCGCATTATGAAATAAGCAGGCCTCTGCTTACAAAGTCTTTACTCGTTTTTCTGCTGCTTGGGCAAGTTATCTGCCGGATTGCAGGGCAATTCTCGAAAAAACCAGGAAACTTCTGTAAGCAAAGTAGCAAATCTGACGCTGCCTGGGGGGCAACGTCAGAACGTGGGTCACTTATTTCAGGGCCGCGAAGGCGCGTTCGGCAGCATCCAGGGTCAGTTTCAGCTCGGCTTCGCCATGGGCGATCGAGGTGAAGCCGGCTTCGAAGGCGCTCGGCGCCAGGTACACGCCGCCTTCAAGCATCAGGTGGAAGAAGCGCTTGAACAGGTCGGCATCGCTGCCCATCACGTCATCAAAGGTGACGATGTCGTCGGCGCCGCTGAAGTACAGGCCGAACATGCCACCGGCCTGGGTGGTGACAAACGGGATACCCGCGGCGTCGGCGCGCTGCTGCAGGCCATCAAGCAGGCGGGTGGTGTAGTCGGTCAGCTCGGCGTGGAAGCCCGGGCGGCTGATCAGGCGCAGGGTGGTCAGGCCAGCGGCCATTGCCAGCGGGTTACCCGACAAGGTGCCAGCCTGGTAAACCGGGCCCAGCGGGGCGATGTGCTGCATGATTTCGCGCTTGCCGCCGAAGCAGCCTACTGGCATACCGCCACCGATGATCTTGCCGAAGGTGCTCAGGTCCGGCGTGACGCCGTAGTGTGCCTGGGCGCCGCCGAGGGCGACGCGGAAACCGGTCATCACTTCGTCAAAGATCAGCACCACGCCGTGCTTGTCGCACTGCTCGCGCAGGCCTTCGAGGAAACCCGGTGCCGGCGGTACGCAGTTCATGTTGCCGGCCACCGGCTCGACGATGATGCAGGCCACGTCCTGGCCGACTTCGCTGAGCATTTGCTCGACGGCGGCGATGTCGTTGAACGGCAGGGTCAGGGTGTGCTTGGCGAATGCCGCCGGCACACCGGCAGAGTTGGGTACGCCCTGGGTCAGCGCGCCGGAGCCGGCCTTGACCAGCAGGCTGTCGGAGTGGCCGTGGTAGCAACCTTCGAACTTGATGATGTTGTCGCGGCCGGTGAAACCACGGGCCAGACGGATCGCGCTCATGGTGGCTTCGGTGCCGGAGCTGACCATGCGCACCATTTCCATCGACGGCACGATAGAGCAGACCAGGTCGGCCATCTCGGTTTCCATGGCGGTCGGCGCGCCATAGGACAAGCCGTGTTGCAGCTGCTGGCGCACCGCGTCGAGTACGTCCGGGTGGCTGTGGCCGAGAATCATCGGGCCCCAGGAGCCGACGTAGTCGACGTAGCGCTTGTCATCTTCGTCGGTGACGTAGGCGCCTTCGGCGTGTTTGAAGAACAACGGCGTGCCGCCCACGCTCTTGAACGCACGCACGGGGGAGTTCACACCGCCGGGGATGTGTTTCTGGGCATTGGCAAACAGGGTTTCGGAACGGGACATGATGGACGTCTCTCTGAAATCAGATTTTAAGAAGGGCATTGAAAGCACGGGCGCGTCGCGTGACTTCCTGAGTACTGTCGGCGCCGAATAAACCGTGCACCACGGCCAGCAGGTCGGCACCGTGGGCCACCAGCGGTTCGGCGTTGTCCAGGGTCACGCCGCCGATCACGCAGATCGGCAGCTGCAAGCGCGTGCGGGCCTCGGCCAGCATTTCAACGGTGGCGGCAGGTGCGCCGGGCTTGGTGGTGGAATTGAAGAAGCGCCCGAAGGCGACATAACTGGCGCCTTCCTTGGCGGCCTGTTCGGCCAGTTCGATCTGGCTGTGGCAGGTAGCACCGATGATCGCCTTGGAACCGAGCAGCGCACGGGCCGGGGTCAGCGGACCATCGGTCTGCCCCAGATGCACGCCCACGCCCAGGCGCGCGGCGAGTTCGGCATCATCGTTGATGATCAATTGAGTCTTGTAGCGCGAGCACAGTTCATACAGCTTTTCGGCTTCACGCAGGCGCCGTGCCTCGTCGCTGCTTTTGTCGCGGTACTGCAACAGTGTCACGCCGCCGTCCAGCGCCGCTTGGACGTAGGCGAGGAACTTGCCGGCCAGGAGCTGGCTGTCGGTAATGGCGTAAAGGCCACGTAGTTTCATCGGGCAAGCCCCTTGCTGTGACGAGCGATAAGTTACGAGCAGAAATCCAGCGGCAGCCGGCGCGGCACGAACTGGCCATGGCCCAGTTGCTCGGCGTCACGCAGGGTGCGCCAGGTGTAGTTGAGGGCCGATTGCACCGCGCTGGTCAAACCTTCGCCCTGGGCGATGCGCCCGGCGAGGGCGCTGGCCAAGGTGCAGCCCGAACCGTGATAACTGCCAGGCAAGCGCTGGCAGGTAAAGGTATGGCGCGTGCCGTCGCGGCTGTACAGGCGGTTGTGCACTTCATGTTCGTCGCCATGGCCGCCGGTGATCAGCAGGTGCTTGATGTACGGCAACAGTTTCTCGGCGCACTCGTCGGCAGTGCCGTCTGGCAGTTCGGCCAGGATGCGCGCTTCCGGCAGGTTGGGCGTGGCGATCAGCGACAAGGGCAACAGCCGCTCGCGCATCGCATAGCCGACCTCGTCCTTGCCCAGGCTACCGCCGCCGCCGGCGCGCAGCACTGGGTCGCAGACCACCGGCAGATGCGGGTGCGCCTGCAGCAGTTCAACCACCGTATCGACCATGGCGGTGGAACCGAGCATGCCCAGTTTGACGGCTGCGACTTCGGAGTCGCCGAGCACGGCATTGGCCTGGGCCATCACCCACTCACGGTCGAGCACGCGGAAGTCGCTGACATTGACGGTGTTCTGCACGGTCAACGCTGTGACGGCCGGGGCCGCGTGACAGCCCTGGGCGAGCAGGGCTTCGATATCTGCCTGCAAGCCGGCGCCACCACTGGGATCGTGGCCGGAGAGACAGAGGACAACAGGGCGAGAGCTGTAGATATTCATGGTGCGCGAGCTTACCACCAAACGCTTTTTGCGTGGCCGTCTGACGATGGTTGAAGTGTGAGCGCTGGAACAGCGCTTTTCTGGCGATTGAAACAGCATGAAAGTCCTCTGAAGACCTTGATGTAGAGCCTTTCAAAAAAATAGTTCAATGGTGTCCAATGGCCTTTAATGGCTATGCTAAAGTGCATTCAAACAACTTACTGTATCGCCGGTGTACGTCTTCTCAAAAGGATGGGGGGCTTTTGACATAACCGGACAGGCCACGCTGGGGCTCTATGCGCTATTTGCTGATCTTTATATTGTGCGGGCTACCCTTGCTCGCCGGCGCCGTCGAGTTCAACCAGGACACGCGAAGCCTGCCGCTGGGCCAGGTCATGCAAGTGCTCGAAGATCCAACCGATGCCCTCACCATTGCCGATGTCAGTTCCCCCACCTACGCCGCCCAGTTCAAGACCCATGACAAAGCCACCCTCAACGCCGGCTATTCGCGCTCGGTGTTCTGGCTCAAGGTCAACCTGCATTACAGCGCAACAGATCCTCGTGCACCGCGCACCTGGTTTCTGGAGTTGGCTTATCCGCCGCTCAATCGCCTGGACCTGTATCAGAGCGACGGCACCGGTCACTACCGCCTGACCGCCCGCACCGGCAGTGCATTACCGTTTTCCAGCCGTGAGGTGAGCCAGAGCAATTACCTGTTCAAGCTCAATTTTGCGCCCGATCAGCAGCAGACCCTGTACCTGCGCTTGCAAAGCCAGGGCTCGATCCAGGCGCCGCTGACCCTGTGGGCGGGCACGGCGTACCTGGAAGAACAACCGCTGCGCTTGTATGTACTCGGGGCTATTTATGGTGTGCTGCTGGGCATGCTGATCTACAACCTGTTCATTTACCTCAGCGTGCGCGACACCAGCTACCTCTATTACATCCTCTATATTGCATCGTTCGGCTTGTACCAGCTGTCGGTCAATGGCGTCGCGGTGCAGTACTTCTGGCCGAACAACCCGTGGTGGGCGAATGCGGCGGTGCCGTTCCTGATCGGATCGGCGGCATTGTTCGGCAGCCTGTTCGCTCGCAGCTTCCTGCACACCGTGCAGCACAGCCGCTGGATCGACCGGATCCTGCTGGCGCTGGCAGCCTGCGGCGGCGTGGTGATGGCGCTGGCGCTGTTGACCAGCTACGCCGTGGCCCTGCGCCTGGCCACCGGCCTGGCGCTGGTGTTCACCGTGACCATCTTTGTCGCCGCGATCAAGGCCTGGTACTGCGGGCAGCGCATGGCGCGCTACTTCATCATCGCCTGGTCGGCGTTCCTGCTGGGCGGAGTGGTCAATACGCTGATGGTGCTGGGCTACCTGCCCAACGTGTTCCTGACCATGTACGCCAGCCAGCTCGGCTCGGCCATTGAAGTGGCGCTGCTGTCCCTGGCCCTGGCCGACCGCATCAACGGTATGCGCGAACAGCAGGCGCAAATCCTCCTCGACGCCAGCCAGAAGCTCGAAGCGCTCAACCAGCAACTGGCCCGCAGTAATCGCCTCAAAGACGAGTTCCTCGCCACCCTGACCCACGAACTGCGCACGCCGATGAATGGGGTGATTGGTTCCCTGGAATTGATGCAGACCGTGCCGTTGGGCGAGGACCTGGCGCAGTACCAGCAAACCGCCGCGGGCTCGGCGCGGGACATGATGCGCATGGTCAACGGTATCCTCACCCTGACCGAGTTGCAGGCCGGTCGGATGGTGGCCCAGCCGCAAGCGTTCAGCCTGCGCGGTGTGCTCGACACCTTGCGCCAGCAGTTCACCCCCAGCGCGCAGAGCAAGGGCCTGGCGTTTTCCATTGATGTTGCCGATGAGTTGCCGGACCGGGTGATTGGCGATGCCGACAAACTGCTCCAATGCCTGGATTGCCTGCTGGACAATGCATTCAAATTTACCCAACTCGGCGCTGTGCGCTTGCGCGTGGTCGGGGTGCCCGAAGGGGAGGGTGCATTGCACCTGAGCTTTATTGTGACCGACACCGGTATCGGCTTCGCCTTTCTCGATGAAGCCACGCTGTACCAGCGCTTCTTCCAGCTTGATGGCTCGATGACTCGCGAATACGGCGGCCTGGGCATTGGTTTGGCGATTTGCCGGCAGTTGATCGAGCTGTTGGGTGGGCGCCTGACCCATCATTCGGAGCCGCGCAAGGGCAGCCGTTTTCAGTTGGAGGTGGACGTCAGCGTGGTGCCTGCGCAACCCAAGCCGAGCGGGCAAGCGCAGCCCAGGCAGCGTGCGCCCCAGGATTGCACTGTGTTGTTGGTGGACGACAACAGCGTCGGCCAGTTGGCGGTGCGTGGCATGTTGCTCAAACTCGGCTACCGGGTGAAAACCGTAGATAACGGCCCGGCGGCACTCGCGGCATTACAAGGCAATCGCTTCGATGCGGTGCTGCTCGACGTACCTGAGGGCGGCTTCTCATTGTGCTGTCAGATTCGTGCACTGCCCGACTGTGGTGAGTTGCCGGTGATCGCCTTGAGTAGCTCAAGTGATGGACCAGTGCGTGAACGCTGCCATGGCATCGGCATGACTGATCGCCTGGCTAAACCGGTGCGGTTCGAAGCCTTGCAAGGGGTGCTGGAGCGCCGCGTGTTGCGCTTGGGTGAGGGCGAAAGCGCCGGGCATTCGGCGGGTATGCCACTGTTTTAAGCGTGAGGTCGGTGCTTAACTGAATTCAAGGCCCCTCTTTCACGTGGCCTTTTTCCAGGAGGCCCGTCATGAACCTGCATCAGTTTGCCGAAACCCACGACGTCACCAATCAGCCACCGACCCTGGACGGCACCAACCTGTATCGCATCGACTTGCCCCTGCAGCAATGGTCGCGTCGCTTTGGCGCCGGCTGGGCCGAATCGCGTATCGATGCCTACGGCGCGCTGGCCGGAGGGCCGTTGATGGCAGCCGGGTTCCTGGCCAACCAGAACAAACCGGTGTTCAGCAGCCATGACCGTTATGGTCATCGCATTGACCTGGTGGAGTTTCATCCGGCTTATCACGAACTGATGCGCACTGCTGTTGAGCATGGCCTGCCGTCGCTGCCCTGGGCTCACCCGCAGCCCGGCGCCCATGTGGCCCGTGCGGCAATGACCTACCTGCACAGCCAGGCCGAGGCCGGCACCGGTTGCCCGCTGACCATGACCTTCGCCTGCGTTCCGGCCTTGCGCCTGCAACCGGACCTGGCAGATCGCTGGTTGCCGAAAATCCTTTCGACCCAATATGACCCACGCAACGTCGGCATTGCCCACAAAGCCGGCGCCACCATCGGCATGGCCATGACCGAGAAGCAGGGCGGCACCGACGTGCGGGCCAACACCACACGCGCTTATCCGGTGGGCGCGGGTGGGTCCGGCCAGGCCTATGAGCTGGTGGGCCACAAGTGGTTCTGCTCGGCACCGATGTGCGACGGCTTCCTGACCCTGGCCCAGACCGACAAGGGCCTGACCTGTTTCCTGCTGCCCCGGCACCGCCCGGATGACACGCGCAACGAGTTCTATATCCAGCGCTTGAAGAACAAACTCGGCAACTGCTCCAACGCGTCCAGCGAAGTAGAGTTTCGCGGCGCCCTGGCCTGGATGGTCGGTGAAGAGGGCCGGGGTGTGCCGACCATCATCGAAATGGTCGCCATGACCCGCTTCGATTGCATGGTCGGCTCCAGCGCCTTGATGCGCCAGGCGTTGACCCAGGCCAGTCATCACTGCGCGCACCGCCTGGTCGGTGGCCGCGTGCTCAACCAGCAGCCGCTGATGCAGAACGTCCTGGCCGACCTGGCATTGGAGAGCGAAGCGGCCCTTGCCTTGAGCCTGCGCATGGGGCGCGCCCTGGATCATCTTGAAGATGAACAGGAAGCCAAGTTCGCTCGGCTGGTCACGGCGGTGGGCAAGTATTGGATCTGCAAGCGAGCGCCCGCGATGATCAACGAAGCCGCCGAATGCATGGGCGGCGCCGGGTATGTGGAAGACAGCATCCTGCCGCGTCTTTACCGTGAGGCGCCGGTGAACTCGACATGGGAAGGTTCCGGCAATGTGCAATGCCTGGACGTACTCCGCGCGTTGTCCAAAGAGCCGGGCGTGCTGGAGGTGCTGTTTGTGGAGTTGGGAGACGGTCATGGTGACAAGCAACTGGCGCGGCATATCGAGCAGTTGAAGTTGGCGTTTATGGACACCCAGGACATTCAGTACCGTGCGCGGCAGTTGACTGAGGATATTGCCGTGGCGTTGCAGGCCAAGTTATTGCTGGAAGCAGGAAATGTGGCGGTCAGCGACGGGTTTATCGCCAGCCGGTTGGGCGAATCGTCGGGGCGGGTATATGGCACCTTGCCGCGTGGGGTGGATGTAGAAGCCATAGTCGCGCGCTCAACCCCGCCATCTCCCATATTTTAAGGTGCATTCCAATCCGGCTGTTTCGGTGAGGCCGGGATACAGGCAAGATAAAGGCCTGCAAGTCCAGAACACAGGATGCTTACCGTGACCGAAGCTTTTGTTGTCGTTAAAACCGCCGAAGAAGCCGTGGACCGGCTGGCGGCTCTGCATGAGCAAGCCACCGGCGCGCTCAATCAAGCCCTCAAGCAATACCTCAAGGACCGCGTCGAGCCCGACGCCGCACAACGCGCACTGTTTCGCTACCCGGAACTGCGCCTGACCTACCACTGCCATGGCGAAGTCCCACAGACCACCCGTGCATATGCCAAGGTGCAACTGCCGGGTACCTACAGCGTCACCGTGACCCACCCCGCCGCGTTTCGTAAGTATCTGCTGGAGCAACTGGTGCCGCTGATGCACGACTTCACCGTCACGGTGGAAGTAGGCGTCAGCCAGCAGAACATTCCGTACCCGTACGTGGTGGAGCAGGGCGACGAACTGGCCGGCTCCGGCGTGACCGCCGCGACCCTGGCCCGCGTATTCCCCAGTACCGACCTGTCCGCCGCCACCGACGGCATTGCCGATGGCCTCTACGACTGGGAAAACACCGACCCGCTGCCCCTGGCATTGTTCGACGCGGCGCGCGTGGACTTTTCCCTGCGCCGCCTGGTGCATTACACCGGCAGCGATTGGCGCCATGTACAGCCGTGGATCCTGCTGACCAACTACCACCGCTACGTTGACCAGTTCATCCTGCACGGCCTGGAACAACTGCGCAGCGACCCGCGTTTTATCCGCATGGTGCTGCCGGGCAACGTGGTCATCGACAAGAGCATGGACCACGGCGAAGCCTCGGCGATCGCCGCCGGCGTGGTCTGGCATCGCTACCAGATGCCGGCGTATCACCTGCAAGCCAGTGACGGCCACGGCGTGACCCTGGTGAACATCGGCGTGGGCCCGTCCAACGCCAAGAACATCACCGACCACCTGGCCGTGTTGCGCCCGCATTGCTGGCTGATGATCGGCCACTGCGGCGGCCTGCGCCAATCCCAGACCATCGGCGACTACGTACTGGCCCACGCCTATATGCGCCGTGACGGGATTCTTGACCGCGTGGTACCGCCGAACATCCCGATCCCGGCCCTGGCCGAGGTGCAGTTGGCGCTCCAGCAAGCGGCGGCCCACGTCACTGGCGAAAAAGGCGAAGAGCTGAAAAAACGCCTGCGCACCGGTACCGTGCTGACCTATGACGACCGTAACTGGGAATTGCGCTGGGCCCAGGAACGGCCGCTGATCAACCTGTCCCGCGCCGTGGCCGTGGACATGGAAAGCGGCACCATCGCCGCCCAGGGTTACCGTTTGCGCGTGCCTTACGGCACCTTGTTATGCGTATCCGACAAACCCTTGCACAGCGAGATCAAGCTGCCGGGTTCGGCCAACGCGTTCTACGAGCGTGCGGTCAGCCAGCACTTGAAGATCGGCATCGAGGCGGTCGACCTGTTGCGCACCGAACTCAACTCGTTGCACTCGCGCAAACTGCGCAGCTTCGACGAGCCGCCGTTCCGCTAAGCGGTTGGGATGGTCATTTGGCGGTCAGGCCACTAGCATTGTCGGTCCTGACCGTTAGATGTTCCTTTGCCATGTCCCGTCCTACCCGTCCCGATTCGCGCCGCCCAGGCGTGAAACCTTCGCAGCCTGTTCGGCGTGTCGCCAAGGCGCCACCGGCCGAGCCGAAGCTGATCCTGTTCAATAAGCCGTTCGACGTGTTGACCCAGTTCAGCGACGAAGGCGGTCGCGCGACCCTCAAGGATTTCATCGACATTCCCGGTATTTACCCGGCCGGGCGCCTGGACCGTGACAGCGAAGGCTTGCTGCTGTTGACCAATGATGGCCAGCTTCAGGCGCGCATCGCCGACCCCAAGCACAAGCTGGCGAAAACCTACTGGGTGCAGGTGGAAGGCGAGCCGACCGAAGAACAACTGCAACGCCTGCGCGATGGCGTCGAGCTGAACGACGGCATGACCTTGCCTGCCGAGGCCCGTCAGTTGGATGAGCCGGCATTATGGCCGCGCAACCCGCCGGTACGTTTTCGTAAAAGCGTGCCCACCCATTGGCTGGAATTGGTGATTCGGGAAGGGCGCAACCGTCAGGTACGGCGCATGACCGCAGCGGTGGGCCTGCCGACGCTGCGCCTGGTGCGCGTGCGCATTGGTGACTGGTCTATCGACGGCCTGGATCAAGGCCAATGGAAAGCAGTACCGGCGCGCCTATAAAGCGCCGGACTCGATCAAGCCGATCACCACGCTCTTGATGATGAACGCGGCCACGCCCAGGCCCAGCACGAAAAACAGAATGAATGAGCCAAAGCGCCCGGCCTTGGATTTCTTCGCCAGGTCCCAGACGATAAAGCCCATGAAAATGATGAGGATAGTGACCAGGCCGGTCATCATCCATTCTTCAAACAGGGCGGGGTCGATGTTGTTCATGGGGCTCTTCCAGCAAGACAAGCGAGCAGTATACGGCAGCGTTACAGACGCAACATTGACCTGAGTCGAAGCACAATCCAAATGTGGGAGGGGGCTTGCTCCCGATGACTGAGTGTCAGTTATTTATCAACTGACCTACCGCTATCGGGAGCAAGCCCCCTCCCACATTTGAATCTCTGTGTTCTCAGGTGCGCAGGTGGGTCAGCGGCAGTTCGGTGCTGTTGAGTACCTGGTTGAGCACAAAGCTGGAACGCACGCTGGTCACCCCTTCGATGCGGGTCAGATGGCCCAGCAGCAGTTTCTGGTAATGGTCCATATCCGGCACCACCACCTTCAACTGGTAGTCCGCATCCATCCCGGTCACCAAACTGCATTCCAGCACTTGCGGCAAGGTGCGAATGGCGGCTTCAAAATTCTCGAAACGCTCCGGCGTGTGCCGGTCCATGCCGATCAATACGTAGGCTGTAAGGCTAAGGCCGAGCATCTTGCGATCCAGCAGGGCGACCTGGCGGGCGATATAGCCGTCGTCTTCCAATTGCTTGACCCGGCGCGAGCAGGGCGAAGGCGACAGGCCGATGCGTTCGGCCAGCTCCTGGTTGGAGATCCTCGCGTCGCGCTGCAATTCCGCCAAAATACTCAGGTCGTATCGGTCAAGCTTGCTCATTGGGTTGGCCTTTGTCGTAACTATTGCGGTGAATTATCCATGAAGGGTTAAAAATTGCGCAAGCACTGTTTATTGACGCAATCTTCGCAATCATCTGTCCGCCCGGCACGCCTATGATTACCAACAGAATCACCGCCTGGACAACAGTCCACAGCAGCGCGCCCAATCAGGCCCGCTGCGGCCGCCGCCCCAGCAGGGTTGAGCCGGCCTCCAGGCTGCACACTGTCCACAAGACGGCGTGAGGTGAGCCAACGTCAAAAGCGTTGAGCACGGACGAAATTCTCAAGGGGTGGCCGACGGGTCACCCCTTTTCTTTTGCCTTGAGAAAATAGTGCCCACGACTGATAACCTGCGTGAGAACCGGGTGAGGCTTTTCCAGTCTCATGTGTAGGCCCTAATCCGCAGTGAGGAAAAGCATGAAGCGCATCTGGCGTATGGCAGGTGTTGGTTTGCTGGTGGCAAGCGTCGGCACGCAGGTAATGGCCGACGAGCGCGATAACTCACCGGGCCCGGGTCAACGGCCTGAGCACAATCAGCCACGTCCACAAAACCCGCAGGATGATCGCGGCGGCCAGCACGAGGGTGGCCAATGGCAAGGTCGCCCGCAAGGTCATGAGCCAGGGCGACCTGCACCGCAACCTTCCAATAACCTGCCGATCCAGGGCCGGCCCGATACGGTGCGCCAGACTCAGGAACCGCGCCAGGGTTATTACCGTGATATCCCCAGGCGCCCCGATGACAATCGGCATTGGGAGGCTGGCGGCCCCGGTTCGCGTCCGGGTAACGATCGCCCCGGTGATAACCGCTGGCCAGGCCGCCCCGACGGGCATGGCAACGGCTGGGGTCCGGGCCCGCAACATCGCCCTGGTTATGTCATCGACCGTTTTCCCGACCGCAATTACCGCGTGCCTTACCGTGGCCAGGACTACTTTTTCTCCGGCGGCTACTGGTATCGCCCCCAAGGCCCACGCTACGTGGTGGTGACGCCACCCTATGGCATCCGTGTGCATTACCTGCCGGACTATGCGCGTGAAGTATGGGTAGGGGGCTCGCTGTTGTTCCTTGCCGCTGGCGCGTACTACGCCTATGAGCAAAGCACCCAGCAATACGTGGTGGTGCAGCCTCCTGCGCAAGTGCCATCACCCCAGCCGGCGCCGCAAGGCAACGGCTATGACGTAGTGGCCTACCCTGCCAACGGCCAATCGCCGGCGCAGGTGCAGCAGGACGGCTACGACTGTTATCGCTGGGCGGTGCAGCAAAGCGGCTTCGACCCGCGCACCGTCACCTACGCCCCGGACCCGGCGGTGGTGCAAACCTACCGCCAGGCCCAGGGCAACTGCCTGGGCAGTCGTGGGTATCAGGTGCAGTACTAGGTTTTGTTGCCGGTGACCACTTCCAGCGGGTCGGCGTGCACCAATACTTCGGCTTTCGGGTATTCCCGGTGAATGGCGTCGGCGGCCTGGTCGCTGATGCCGTGAGCCACCGACAGCGTCAATTCCCCCGGCAACTCCAGGTGCAGCTGCACAAACCAGTGGTTGCCGGAAACCCGCGTACGCAAGTCGTGGGCCCCCAGCACGCCGGGTACGCCCCGAGCCAGTTCCAGCATGTGCTGGCTGACATCTGACGGTAACTCTTCGTCCATCAACACCGCAAAGCTTTCGCGGGCGATCTGGATCGCACTCCACAGAATATAGGCGGCGATACCCAGGCCAAACCAGGCATCGACCTGATGAAAGCCAAAACCGGCCAACACCAGCGCAATCAGGATGCTGCCGTTGAGCAGCAAGTCCGAGCGGTAGTGCAGCGAGTCGGCGCGCACCGCGTTGGAGCCGGTCTCGCGCACCACGCGGTGTTGCAGCATCAGCAGGGCCACGGTCAGCGCCAGCGACAGGATAATCACGCCAATGCTCAGCCACGGTGCGCCGACCGGCTCCGGATGCTTGAGCCGTTCAAAGGCCTGGAGTGCAATCAGCACCGCACTGCCGGCGATAAACAAGGCTTGCGCCATGCCCGCCAGCGACTCCGCCTTGCCATGCCCATAACGGTGATCGTCATCGGCCGGGCGCAAGGCGTAATGCACGGCCAGCAGATTCAACAGCGAGGTCACGCCGTCGAGCAGCGAGTCGGTCAGCCCGGCGAGCATACTCACCGAGCCGCTGAGCCACCAGGCGATGGCCTTGGTGATAATCAGCACACTGGCCACGCCCACCGTGGCGCGGGTGGCCAGGCGCAGAAGCCTGGCGTGTTCGGGACTGCTGGTCATGGGCTGTCCTTACGCGGCGGGCTGCAGGCCCAGGGACGCGAGTTGTTGCACGCTGCCCTTGAACTGGATCAGACGCGGGTCGTCCAGCGGCAAGCTGCGGCCGGTTTCCTTCTCAATGATGCTTTGCAGCTTGGCATTGTCGACCTTGCCGTCGGCGCCGATGGCTTCGTGCAATTTCTCGGGCGCGACCTGGGCGGTCTTGCCGGGTTCGTAGTAGATCGCGCCCGTGGCGAAGTCGACCCCAAACGCGATCAGGCCCGGGATCACGTAGAACAGCAGGCCGACGGCATCGAGCACGGCAATGGCCGGGTCGATCTTGCCGTCGATCTGGCCACGGCGGTCGGGGTAGAAAATCGAGCCGCAGGCGGTGAGTTGGCTCAGCAGGGTGACGGCGAGGACACCGCCGATGACACGGGAAGCGATACGCATGAAAAAGTCTCCTGAACACTATTTAAGGGTGACTATAAGCCAGATCTGCCAAACGCCGATGATCCAATGTGGGAGCCATAAATACATCTCCTGTGGTGTGGCGCTGTAACTGTGGGAGGGGGCTTGCTCCCGATGGCGGCCTCAGGGCCGGCCAGGATGCTGGATCAGACCGAGTACATATCCATTCCTGCGGTAACGGCTGATATTGGTTCCGCTTTTACAGCGGCTCACTTTTGAAAAGAGCGCAAAAGCAAGCAAAACGCTCTTGCCCCACCACTCGGCACCTCGCTCAGGCTCGGTGTGCCCGTAATCCGCCATGGATTTGGGGGGCCGCCGCCACGCGCCATCCATGGCGCGGGGCGGCTCATCCGGCATCCCTGCCGGTTTACCCCCCCAAATCCATGTCGGATTCCGGCCAGCGTGGTTTGACGGGGCGCCTAAGATCAAGAACAAGAGCGGCTCGCTTCGCATCGTGGTTACTGTTGGCTGAGCTCCACGCTGCATTACAGTCCCAAGAGTGGGTGTATTTAAGACCCGCATCGGCACTCGGCAGTTCGCCGTTATACTCGCCGCTCTGCTTTGGAGCCAGTATGAATTCGTTGCCGATCGATGATGTTTTACCCGCCCTGCGTGACGCCTTGGCGCATCGCCATGAAGCCGTGCTGGAAGCGCCGCCTGGCGCCGGTAAAACCACCCGCGTGCCGTTGGCCTTGTTGCATGAGCCGTGGCTCGCCGGGCAAACCATCCTGATGCTCGAACCCCGGCGCCTGGCCGCACGGGCCGCCGCCGAAAGACTGGCCAGCGAGCTGGGCGAAAAGGTCGGTGAGACCGTGGGCTACCGCATTCGCCTGGACAGCAAAGTCGGCCCCAACACGCGTATCGAGGTGGTGACGGAAGGCATCCTCACTCGCCGCCTGCAGGACGACCCGGCATTGGATGGCGTGGGCCTGTTGATCTTCGACGAATTCCACGAGCGCAGCCTCGACGCCGACCTGGCGCTGGCCCTGAGCCTTAACGGGCGCGAGCTGTTTCGCGACGACCAGCCGCTGAAGATCCTGCTGATGTCCGCCACTCTCGAAGGCGAGCGCCTGGCGGGCTTGCTGGATGACGCGCCGATTCTGCGCAGTGAAGGGCGCATGTTCCCGGTGCAGATGCGCTGGGGCCGGCCGTACCAGGCCGGGGAGTTTATCGAGCCGCGCGTGGTGCAAACCGTCCTCGAAGCCCTGCATGACGAGACCGGCAGCGTGCTCGTGTTTTTGCCGGGGCAAGCGGAGATTCGCCGGGTCAACCAGCAACTGGCCGAGGCCTTGGGTGATCGCCCGGATGTGCTGTTATGCCCCCTGCACGGTGAGCTGGACCTCAACGCCCAGCGCGCCGCCATCGACCCGGCGCCGGCCGGCAAGCGCAAAGTGGTGCTGGCCACCAACATCGCCGAGACCAGCCTGACCATCAACGGCGTGCGCGTGGTGATCGACGCCGGGCTGGCGCGGGTGCCACGTTTTGACCCGGGCAGCGGCATGACGCGCCTCGACACCCAGCGCATCTCCCGTGCCAGCGCCACCCAGCGCGCCGGTCGGGCAGGGCGGTTGGAACCGGGGGTGTGTTATCGGTTGTGGTCCGAAGACCAGCATGACGGTTTGGCCGCCTATGGCAGTGCGGAAATTCTCGCCGCCGACCTGGCCGGGCTGGCCTTGCAACTGGCGCGTTGGGGCGTGACGCCCAGCCAGTTGGTTTGGCTGGACATCCCACCGACTGCCGCCTATGCCCAGGCTCAGGAGCTGTTGCAACGCCTGGGTGCATTGAACGAAGCAACCCTCACCGCCCATGGCCAGAAGATGGCCGAGCTGCCGGCCCACCCGCGTATTGCCCATCTGTTATTGCGTGGCCAGGACCTGGGGCTGGCTGCCATGGCCTGTGACGTGGCAGCCCTGTTGGGCGAGCGCGATATCCTGCGCGGCGGCGGTGCCGACTTGCACAGCCGCCTGGCGCTGATGGCCGGTGAAGAACGCGCACGCGGCACTCAGGGTGGCGTGCAGCGCGCCAAGCAGTTGGCACGGCAATACCGTGGCTACCTGCGCGGCAAGGCGACCCAGCCGGTGGACAATCCCGACCACCCGCGCTGGCTCGGCGCCTTGCTGGCACTGGCCTACCCGGACCGCGTCGCCCAGCAACGTCGCCCCGGTGGCGCTGAATATCGCCTGGCCAATGGTCGCGCGGCGCTGTTTGCCGAAGCCGACAGCCTGATGAAACAACCCTGGCTGGTGATCGCCGACCTGGGCAGTCGCCAGGGCCAGCGCGAAGAACGCATCTACCTGGCGGCGGATTTTGATCCGGCGTTGTTCGACACCGTGCTGGCCGAGCAAGTGCGCAATGTCGACCAACTCGACTGGGACGAACGCGAAGGCGTCTTGCGTGCCGAGCGCCAACGCAAAGTCGGTGAACTGGTACTCAGCCGCGAACCGCTGACCGGCCTCGACGAATCCGCCCGCAGCCAGGCGTTGGTCAACCTCGTGCGCCGCAAAGGCTTGGAACTGCTGCCCTGGACTCCGGAACTGCGTCAGTGGCAAGCCCGTGTGATGCTGTTGCGCCAACTCGACGCCGGCAACACCAGCGAGTGGCCCGACATCAGCGACAAGGCGCTACTGGCCAGCCTCGAACACTGGTTGATGCCTTACCTGGGCAAGGTCTCGCGCCTCAGCCATTTCGCCAACCTGGATATTTCCAGCTACCTGCATAACCTGCTGCCCTGGCCATTGCCCCAACGCCTGGAAGAGTTGGCGCCGCAGCATGTGAAAGTGCCGTCGGGATCATCGGTACGCCTGGACTACAGCGAGCAGCCGCCGATTCTGGCGGTGCGCTTGCAGGAATTGTTCGGGCTGGCAGACACCCCGCGTATCGCCGGCGGGCGCCTGGCCGTGAAGTTGCACCTGCTGTCCCCGGCGCGGCGGCCGGTGCAGGTCACGCAGGATCTGGCGAACTTCTGGCGCAGTACCTACGCCGAGGTGAAGAAGGATTTGAAGGGGCGGTATCCGAAGCATTACTGGCCGGATGATCCGTTGGTGGCCGAAGCCACAGCACGGGCAAAACCTCGAGGCACCTGAGCAGTAATGGCAGCGCGCCATTAGCCCATCCGCCCTAATTGTGCCTGTCCGAGCCGCCTCCTAAAGTGGCGGCCCGAACAATAACAAGTTGCTGCCTGGCAACGTGTAACCAAGGAACGGAACTGCCCATGTCATTTCTCTTCAAGTTCAAGAAGTTGATCTTCTTGTCGGCTGCGCTGCTGTTTGCCTCCAATTCGGCAAATGCCGAAGAGCCCAATCCGATTGGTGACTGGTGGATTATCTACGGCAACGGCGTGGCCCAAAAAAACATCATGTACGTCGCCGATGCCACGTCGGTAGTGCCTTCTGAAAAAACTAAAGGCGCGACCATGGTCGCGGTGACCCTGGTTTATGAAGAGCCCGGCAAACCAATGATCGACGTGTACAACCTCGAAGCCCAGTGCTCTACGGGCAAAGTGCGCTTTATCAATGGCCAATCCGTCGAGCGTCTGGCTTACACCCTGCGCCATCTGAAAGTTTCCAATCAATGGCAAACCCCGAAAGAGTTCTGGGTACAGCAAGCGCTGAAGTTTGCCTGTGCGCCGGGCAGTCGAGCTAAAAACGACATGGCCGCCGTGGGCAAGATGGAATACCTGCAGATGATCGAGATGCTGCAGCAGATGTTCTTCAAACTCGCACCGATTCAGGAAAAGAGCCAGATGATGGACAACATCGACAGCCTGCTCGAACTGAATAAATAAGCCGGGACAGCCAATGACTTACATACGCTTATTGTTAACCACTCTGTTGGCC
Source organism: Pseudomonas sp. HN8-3 (assembly GCF_020790195.1). Lineage (NCBI taxonomy): Bacteria > Pseudomonadati > Pseudomonadota > Gammaproteobacteria > Pseudomonadales > Pseudomonadaceae > Pseudomonas > Pseudomonas sp. HN8-3. The sequence continues at coordinate 5,228,298 of NZ_CP086206.1, read as the reverse complement.
GTCTTGCTCTTGACTGGCTGTTCCACTATTGCGCAAAGCCGCTGGGAAGGGCGTGATATGCAGGAAGCGCTGGACTTGTTCGGCAAACCCGATTCGATGAAAAAGGAACTCGGTTCGAACGGCGAACCCTTGGCGGTGCTGACCTGGTACAAGTCCGCGAGCTGGACCACCACCGAAGCGGCCGGGACATCAATGACCCATACCGGTAATGGCATGGTGTACACCGAACACTATCAACAAGTCGGGCACAGTTCCGATTGCAAATTGCAGGCGAAGATCAATCAACAAAAGAAGATTGCGCAGTTCCTGATCGAAGATGGACGAATTCTTCATGGCAAGTGCACCAATGTCAGGTATGTCCCCGGTTATATTCCCCCAGGAATGTGAGCGGTCTTCGCGGTCAGGGGCCTTGTGCCGTCATGGTGTATTGGGGCCAGAGGGGCGTGGTTGGCTTTTGAATGTCAATGTTTTCCCGTCTGAGCTCCCTTCGCTATGCGCCGTGGTGTGTCAACCCTCTATAAAATCCCCTTTCCAAATGTCAATCCGTCATAGCGTGATTGACAGTCAACGGTGTTTCTCACGCAAACCTCATAAGCCCGGTAAGTCAGGGGCTACAACGCTGTCAATGTCGAAGGTGCTAGGTGGTACGAAGCATTACTGGCCGGATGACCCGTTGGTGGCCGAAGCTACGGCCCGGATCAAACCCAGAAAGCCTTGAATGTAAGTAACTCCCCAGTCGTTTTGATGACTGGGGGGTTACCTGAAAGCGTTGAATCACAGCAAGGAGGTTGTCTTGAAGGGCTTAAAGCGCTTCAAGCGCACTGTCAAATTGCTTATGCGCGTCTGGCAGCGATTTGCTCGCTTGGGCGTGGATGCCGCAGGTGTACTCGATGAACGAATGCCCGGCGGTTTCAGACTGGGCAATATTGTAGTTCTGAAAGGGCAGCATGGCCCTGCGTACCGGGGATTGATCCAGGATGTTCTTGAATGTGGTGCTCGCGTCATCAGCGATCCACAGCCTTCTTACTTTTCTCTGCTGGTTGCCATCGATGAATTTATGCCGGGCATGCAGGACCCGCAGGTTATCCATCACCAGGATGTCCCCTGGCTCAAGGCTGATGGGGGTAATGTAACGCTCGTTGGTGGAGTAGTGGGTCTGGATGTATTTAAACGCCGCGCTGGCCCATTCGGGAATAAACGCAGTGCTGTCATAGCGGTAGCGAATTCTTAACGTTTCGTCATCGATTTTTTCAAAGACGGCGCAATCGATGGACAGCAAATCGTCGCGGCAGTAAGTGACACTGCCGCTGGTCATCAATATTTTTAATGTGTCAGCGTGATGGGCAAGCAGGTCATTGTAGATTTTCTGCCCATCCACCAGGAAGTTGTCGCCGCCAAATTCAGGCTTTGAAACGCACTGGAGAATGACGAATTTGGGGGGCGTGATTTTTTTCGCAGTGCCCTCTACGTAGGCGATGCCATTCAAGAATGACCCATCGGTATGCGGGAAAAAATCGCTCGACAGTTCGCCATGATAATCATCCTTGAAGCGTTGCCAGTCCTTGTTGATCGGCTCGCCACCGCCCACCACACCGTGTTCATCGGACTTGGTATGAAACTGAATCAGCCCAAACTTGCCGGCGGTCTCTCTAAAGGCTTCCAGAGAGTGGTCTTGAGGCTTGATAACGCAATATCCATGCTCTTTCAGAAACGTTGAGATTTCTTTGGTTTCAAAAAAATCAAACTTACGTATGCTCATTTCACGCTCCTTGTTTTATTGGAAGAACTTTTTACAGGCCGTTGAAAAAATGATCGAAGATCATCTTCAAACCAAAAAACGTCACCCCTGCCTTTAACAGCATTGCGCCGACACGCTGCGATATACGGTCTCTGAGAAAGCCGCCCAGGTACGAACCCAATGTAGAGGCGGTAATCATGATGATGATCAGGTTGGCGTAATCCATGAACGCAAAACCTGCAATAACAAAGGCGGCGACCTTGAGCCCGTGCAGTACGCTCATTTGCATGGCGTGGGTGACAATGACTTCGTTTTTATTAATATTCATCTTCATCAGGATGGGCTGCGATATCAAACCGGTTACGGCCACGAACAGTGAAAGGAAGGTTTGAAAAAAGCCCACCAGGGCAAAGTTTTTAAATATAAAACCCAGGCGTGCGACGATCTTGGTCCAGGTGATGGCCAGGATGAAGAAGCCGAGAATCAGTGATAAATATTGCTCGGGAAATTTGCCGATGAAGAAGTAACCGATGAACGCGCCGACCAGGCAGCCGATAACGTATTTAGGCAGGATTTCCACTTTTGCACTTTTGAAGTCAAACGCGAATCGACTGGCGTTGCTGACCATTTGAATCAAGCCGTGAACCGGTACAACCGCAGAAATGGGGATGAATTGAGGCATAACCGCAAGCAGTCCAATCCCGCCGCCCACGCCAATGGCAGCCGTCATGAATGACGTAATAAAACTGACGCCCACCAATAGATACAAACCATCAGAAAGTTCGAGCATTGTTAATTCCTATCCAATTTTATAAAGCGTAAAGCGTATATATCGATGCGCAGGCTTCTCATCAGGTGAGTAAACCGGGCGCAATCGCCTGCGAGCGCGCTGAGAGAGTCAGGCGCTTTGAATCTGGCGTAGAAGTGGGTATTGCTACGTGAATAAAGGGCAGCAGTGATGGCCGCTACTTATAAATTTCCCGCGATAAGTCATTAGCCTGTCATCACTCTGAAGTGATGCGACACGTGCCAGAAACTACGCCATGACTGAGGGGGGTAGAACATGTATATGTTTTACCCACCGATACGCTCATGGCGAGCCTCTCTTGCAGCACTCGATTTACTGCTCAGGCAGGGCCCAGGCGATGATGCTGTCACCTAACTTGGTTGGGATTCGGTCATGACCGCCAACCACCGCCACCACGTACTGTCGACCCTGGCTCATGTAGGTCAAGGGTGAAGCCTGATTGCCTGCCGGGAGGCGTTCTTCCCAGAGCAGCTCACCGCTTTCGCTGTTGTAAGCCCGCATGAACCGGTCAATAGCGGCGCCGATGAACGTCACGCCGCCAGCGGTTGTCACGCCCGTTGCATCACTCGGCGTACCGATTTCGAAGCGCATCTTGGAGGCGATCCCCCAAGGTCCACTGTCATAGCCTGTGCCGAACGGGCGGCTCCACACGACATCGCGAGTGCGCAGGTCGATACCGGAGATAAAGCCCCAGGGTGGCGCAATGCAAGGCTGGTCCAGGGATGACATCCACGGATCTTTAATCGCGCCGTAAGGCAGGCCGGCCTGGACGCGGAAGCCTTGGGCATTGCCCGGCGACTCCTGGAACGACTTGGCATTGATGGCGTCGAGTTGTTCGCGAGGCACCAGCCCCTGCATATAAGGAAGGCGCTGGTTATTGATGATCAGCAGCCCTCGCTTGAGGTCGACCATCACACCGCCCCAGTTCAAGCCGCCATGATGGCCGGGGAAGATCAGGCTTTGCTGGCCCACGACCGGCGGGGTGAAGATCCCTTCGTAGCGTGCCTGGCGAAATTCGAGGCGACATTGCATCTGATCGAAAGGCGTCAGGCCCCAGGCATTGGCTTCGGTCAGTACTTCCGGTGTTTTCGATGGACGCCCCATGGTGCTCGGCATATCAGGGGACAGTGGCTGGGTGGCTGCGGTGTAGTCTCCCGGGGCGGTGCCCTGTGGGACAGGAGCTTGCACGATATCCACCAGTGGTTCGCCGGTGGCGCGGTCAAGCACGAACAACTGGCCGGATTTGGTCGCCTGGATCACGGCCGGGCGTGGCCCGGCAGCCGTCGGAAAATCAATCAGGCTGGGTTGCGGGCTCAGGTCGTAGTCCCATAGATCATGGTGGACTGTCTGGAAGTGCCAGCGGACTTTACCGGTGGTGGCGTCCAGTGCGACCAGGGACGAGCTGAACGTGTCTTCTTGTGCTGTGCGGGTGCCGCCATAGAAGTCGCCCGCTGCGTTGCCGGTGGTGACATACACCAGGCCCAGTTCATCGTCGGCCGACAGCGGTGCCCACGAGTTGGGGGTGCTGAGGGTGTAGGTCTCGTTGTTACCCGCGGGGGCGTTGGTGTCTGGCCGGCCCAAATCCCAGGCCCACTTCTGTTTGCCGGTCACTGCATCGTAGGCGCGCACCACGCCCGAGGGGGCAGGGCGCACATCCGAGTCGAGTACTCGGCCACCGGTGATCACCACCCCGCGAATGACCAGAGGGGCAGACGTGATACCCGTCGAGCCTTTTCTGAAAGTGCCCAGCCCGTCTTTCAAATCCGCAAAGCCTGCGTTGCCGAAGTCGGGGCACGCCTGGCCGGTCAGGGCGTCTACCGCGCCGAGGCGAATATCATTGGTGCCCCAAATGATGCGCGAGGCGCACAAGCCACTGGCATTGGGGACTTCGAAATAAGAGACACCACGGCAATAGGCGCCGCCATTGGCGAAGTAGTCCGGGTCGACTTTGGAGTCGAATCGCCAGTTCTCCTTTCCAGTGGTGGCATCCAGGGAAATGATGATTTGCTTGGGGGTGCAGGTGTAGAGCGAGTTACCCACCTTGATCGGCGTGGCTTCGTTCAAGTACTTGGTTTTCTCACCGGGTTGCTTCACGTCGCCGTGGTGGTATTCCCAGGCTTTGACCAGGCCCGACACATTCGAAGGCGTGATTTGCGACGCGGCTGAATAGTGGTTGCCCAGGTTGGAGCCTGCATAGGCGGTCCAGTTGGTCTCGGTGTGTGACGCGGCAATATTGCCGTCTGGAGAGGCGACAGAACTGCGGCTGAAGGCGGCGGCGGGGCGTGTGGTGGCAAGCGTCGAGTCGGCAAGGTGAACGCTTGTGGGGAAGAACAGCGGCACCAGGATGGTAGCCCCCATCACCAGCGGCAGCACACCCATAATGGTGAAGTAATGACTTTTTCTGACGTTGGCAAAATCACGCCGTACCACGGGCCAGAACGCCAGGAACGGCACGCTGAGAACCGCCAGCCAGGCCAGGCGTGGAATATAGGCCCAGCCATCGTAACCAGACTCCCACACCGCCCAGGCATAGGTGGCCACAGAGGCTGCGCCATAAAGATAGAGGCCCAAGGACTTTTTCAGGCCCAAGAGGATGGCCGATAACAACAGCGCGGTGCCCATCATCGCGTAATAGGGTGACCCGCCCGCGGCCATCAGCACGCCGCCTTTATAGGCCAGCATCACGCCAAGCAGGGCAACCACTGTGTTGTACACCCCGAACAGCAGGTTTGAGACTCCCGCTGCACTACCCAACGTCCTTTCGTTCATGGCCACCATCCCTGTGCGATTCGATACGGATCCGAGTCCGAGCGGCGCGCATGATTGCCTATTGTTGTAACGAAATACAATATGTAGTGAAAAAATTAACTGTTTGGTGATTTTTTTGTATTCTGTTTTGATCAGAAACAATTGTGCTAGGCTGCTTGGCCCGTTATTGGGCGCGGTGATGGCGAAGCTGCGGCACTGACGGGTAGTCAGTGACGTGCTCTAGATTTGGCTTTCTTCTGGCACTGCGCGTTGATCAGTCTTGAGTCGGCCGACTTGATCCAGGTGGCGCCAGAGAAACTGTGCGGCTTCTTCACGCCGATCAGACTCGATGAGGTCGAGCAAATGGATGTGTTCCTGGCATTGCGCCTTAAGACGCGTGCGATCAATGTTGGCCTTGTAGCCCATAAAGCGCCTGAGCTGATTCTGGTGGCGTATGGCGTCGATGAAAAAAACATTGCCGGAGCACTGCACGATCATTTCGTGAAACTGGGCCCCCAGCTGGAACAGTTGCGCGCGGGACAAGGTCTGGATCTCGCCGTCGATCAAGGCCTGTTGCTGTTGCCTGGCCTGGGCAAACGCGGCGTGATTGACCTGATAACCGGGCTCAAGCAGCGCCGCCGGTTCGATGGCCATCCGGAAACGGTAGCTATGAATATGCGCCTGCGTGTTATGCACGAAGTCCTTGAGGCCCCACCCTTGGCCTGGCTTACGCTCCACCATGGCTTCGCCGGCCAACCGGTTCAGCACCTTGAGCAACTGCCCCCGGGGCACCTCATAGCGTCGCAACAACTGCGCTTCGAAAAAGTGCGCCGGTATTTCTCCGCTCAGAATGTCGTCGACCACGCGAAGGTAAAAGTCCTCGAACGGATCGCTGGCGCAAGGGACTGCGGCTTCCTGAATCTGCCCGGCACCTTGTTTGAGGAAATAGCCACGATTGGGCTCTTGAATGGCAAGGTCCCACTCGGCGAGCAAGGCAAAAACCCGCCGGATCGGCGAGCGCGACACCCCGAGCGCTTGCGCAAATGTCTGCTCGCGCAAGGGCTCACCGGCTTTCATCGAACGGGCGCGAACCATGTCGATGACGCGTGGGGCCAACTGCAGGGCGAGGTCTTTCTTGATCACAGGTTTTATTCCGAATGGTTAGCTTCAGTCCGTTCCCGTCGGGGCAGATGCCCCCACCGCACTGGAGTGGGAAAATACCATACGAAGAGCATGAGTATTTGCACTGACCACTTTCAATAGCGCGGCGCTGGAGCCGCGAATGAGGCTCCAGGCTGATGATTTGTTTATTCCCAGGATGGATAGTTACCCATGCTCAAATTCAATGCTCACCTCGGTTTCCAGTTCAACGAATTGCCTTTTCTGCAACGCATCGAAGCCGCCGCCGCTGCCGGTTTCAGGGCGGTGGAGTTCCCATCGCCCTATGAATTTGACGCCAGCCTGCTCGCCGATCACCTGGCTCAATACAACCTGCCGTTGATTCAGTTCGCAGCGCCGGCAGGTGTTACCAAAGGCATCGCTGCCTTGCAGGGCAAGGAGCAGGAATTTCGCGATGGGCTGCGCGAGGCGGCCCGCTATGCGAAGGCGCTGAACTGCTCGGATGTGCACATCATGTCTGGCGTGACCACGCCCCAGGATGAGAGCGCGCCTGCCTACGCAAGTAACCTGGAATACGCGGTCAAGTACCTCGAAGATCAGGGTTTGCGCGCGCTTATTGAAGTGATCTGCCCGCAGGCGATGCCCGGCTATTACATGTCTGACTTCAACAAGGCGCAACAGGTGCTGGAAACCTTTACGAGTGTCGGGCTGATTCTGGATCTTTACCATGCCCAGCTTTTGACCGGCGACGCAGCCGGGGTACTGGCGCAGTTTTACGACAGGACCGTCCATGTACAAATCGCCGACAACCCGGGGCGTCACGAGCCGGGCACCGGGACCATGGACTTTGCCGCCTTGTTCGCGGCGCTGGAGCAGCGTGGCTACCGAGGATGGATCGGCTGTGAGTACCGCCCATCCGGCACCACGGTTGAAAGCCTTGAGTGGCTTAAGCCGCTGCGGGCCCAGGTGTTGAAACCCTAGGGGTTATTGCGCGGCAGGCAGCAGGAAGCGGGCGATTACCGGCAGGTGGTTGGAAATACGCAACGTATCGTCTTGGCGCACCTTCGCCTCCACGCGTTTGATCCGCGAGCTGTAGAACAGGTAATCCAGGGTGCGATCCGGGCCATCAAGGCTTGGATCGTTGGGGAAGTGCGTCAGCCATTTCTCACGGTCGATACCACTGGATTGGCTGTTGCTGGGGATCATCGGGTATTTGTCCCACAGCAGATGCAACTCACTGTCCGGCGAGTACTGGCCGCGCTTGCCAGCGTCCAGGCGCAGGAACTGGCCCAGTGGCAGCAGGTTGAAATCCCCGCCAATCAACCAGGGTGTGCCGCGACCTTCGAGTTTATCCAGCAGTTTTACCGTGCTTGCCACTTGCTCCTGCACCGCGCTGCGCCCAGGTGCGCCGCCGTCCAGGCGGGTGTTGAGCACCGCCAGTTGGCCGCCATCGCTCAAGGGCAGATATGTCAGCAGCAGAGCTGGCTTGGGTTGGAACTGGCGGCTGATGACGTTGGCATCGGCGGTCGGCAGTTGCAGGCGTTCGGCGTGCTCGATCTGGTAGCGGCTGAGTGTCGCCAGCTTGCGCCCGACGCTGCCGAAGATATGCAGGCTGGGCACAAAGTCGGCTTTCCAGTCGAAGGCCTGGGCGCTGCACGGGTAGAGGTCGACCAGGCGCTCCTGCAATAGCGCAAGCTGGTCCTGATAGTGGGACGGTTTGGCGCCTTCGTCGAGCTCCTGCAACAGCAGGATGTCGGGTTGTTCGTCGCGGATCACCCGGGCCACTTCGTCGAGGCTGAAGGCCATGTCTTCGACGGTAGGGCGATCGTCCGGGCCGCTGCCGTCCGGGGTGTCGTACCAGAACACGTAGTTCTTGCCGGCCAGGTATTGCACATTCCAGGTCATGACCTTGAGCGCCTGCCCCGGCAGCAGCGTCGGCGCACGGGGTGCCACGCAGCTGACGGGCAGGGTTTCTTTGTCGGCAGGGCGCCAGGTCAGGCTGTAGATCAGCGCGGCCAGCAGGCCGGCGATGATCAACAGGCTCAACAGGGTGATGCGCAATAAACGGGTCATCGGCTCGGCTTATATGCGTGTCAGAAGAGGCACGGAGCATATCACCGCGCGTCGGCGTCGCCACCGATCAACATGAATAAACGGAACAGCACCACGCTGGTAAACAACTGCAGGAAGCTGTGCGCACTGTCCATCAACAGCCCCAGCAGCGGCGCGGGCTCGGGATACGCCGCTACGCTGGCACCCTTGAGCAGCCACAACGGCGTCATCACGCACAGCAGGCACACCAGGATTCGCCAGAAATGCCCGCGGGTCAGGCGAAAGCTTTCCTTCATCGCCGCCAACGCCGGCATACCGCGCAGCACCAGCAGGTATTCGGCAAACGCCAACACCACCATCAGCCACAAGCCCGGCAGGAAATACAGCGACAGGCCCAGCAATATCAACAACGTGCTCATGGCCGTCAGCAGGGCGAAGCGCGGCCACAGGCTCAATGCCATGGCCCATACATCCTTGGTGCGTGGCGACTCGCCACGGGTGCGGGCGTCGAGAAACAGGATCAAGGCGCCGGTGTACAGCGGGTACACCAATAAACCCACGACCACGCTGTAGCCGGGAAACGCATCCGGGCCCAGCGTGTGGTCCAGTATTTGTTGCAGCAGGGCTTCGAGGATCACCAACGGCAGGCACAACTGCACGATGGCGCCCAGGTTGCGCTGGGTAAAACGCAAGGAGTCGCGCAAAACGTCTAACGGATTCATCAGGGTCATCACAGGCCTGGAAGCAGAGGGCCACACTTTAACCGATCAGGGTCCAAAGGGGCGCAAACGTAAACCTTGAGTAAAGACCATTGAAACAACTCGTAACATCCCCATAACTGGAAGGCACCCGGCCTGATCACAGGCGGGACCGGAATTTTTTATCGGCAATCTAACGAGGTCGCCATGAACAGCGAAGAGCAAACCCTGATCGATGGACTGTTTTCACGGTTGCAGCAAGCCGAAACGGACTCAGCCCCCCGCGACGCCCAGGCCGAAGCGCGGATCAAGGAGCACATGACTCGCCAGCCGGCCGCCGGCTACTACATGACCCAGTCATTGCTGGTGCAGGAACATGCGCTCCAGGCTCTGGATGCGCAAAACAAGCAACAGGCGCAACAGATCCAGCAATTGCAGGACGAACTGCAGCGGGCCAAGTCTGCGCAACCGGCGCCGGCCAGTGGTGGTGGGTTTTTGTCGAGCATCTTTGGCGGTAGCTCCCGTGAGCCACAGCCTGCGCCGAACAACTCCGGTGGCGGCTGGCGTGAGCCGGCGCGGCCGTCGTTCAACCAGCCAGCACCGCAGCAAAACTATCAACCGCCGCAAGCACCGGCTGGCGCACCCGTGGGCAGCGGCTTCCTCGGCGGCGCCATGAAGACCGCTGCCGGTGTGGCCGGTGGTGTGTTGCTCGCCGAAGGTATCAGCAGCCTGTTCCATCACAACTCGCAACCACAGGTGGTGGAAGAAATCATCGAACAACCGGCACCGGCCAGCGACCAGGGTGACTGGGGCAACGATGACCAGAAGTTTGCCGGCAATGACAGTTGGGGCAACAACTCTGACAACTTGGCTGACAGCGATTATTCCGACGATTCCTCTTCCTTCGGCGACGACGATTCCTTCGTCTGACACCTCTTGGCCCGGGGCGCCACGGCGCTCCGGTCTGATTTTTTCCCGGAAACGCTCCCTTGGCTGGCATACTGGCGCCCTTTCCGGGCGCTGGCGCCTGGCTGTCCATGAGGAAGTGCGGTGAAGAAAATTGCAGTGTTCGCCGATGTACAAAACCTCTACTACACCGTGCGCCAAGCCTATGGCTGCCACTTCAACTACGCCGCCCTGTGGGCTGACATCAGCGCTCGCGGGCAGATTGTCGAGGCGTACGCGTATGCCATCGACCGTGGCGACAGCAAGCAGCAGCAATTCCAGCAGATCCTGCGCAACCTGGGCTTTACGGTAAAACTCAAGCCGTATATCCAGCGCAGCGATGGCTCGGCCAAGGGCGACTGGGACGTGGGCATCACCCTCGACATCATGGACGCCGCCGACCATGTCGACGAAATCGTACTGGCCTCCGGTGACGGCGATTTCGACATGCTGCTCGAACGCATCATCCAAAAGCATGGCGTGCGGGCCGTGGCCTACGGCGTGCCGGGGCTGACGGCCAACTCATTGATACGCGCCGCCAGCCACTACGTGCCGATCGAAGGCGCGTTGTTGCTCAAATAGAAATAGATTGTTGAATGGAGTTGGAGCAGGTTTGGAACGTATAGCGGTCATCGACTTTGAAACCACCGGCATCACCCCCAGCAGCCAATGCCGGGCCACGGAGATTGGCGTGGTCATCCTCGAGCGCGGTCAAATCGTGGACCGCTACCAGAGCCTGATGAACGCCGGTGTGCGCGTACCGGCCTTTATCGAACAGCTCACCGGCATCAGCAACGCCATGCTGCGCGGTGCGCCACCGGCTGAGCGAGTGATGAACGAGGTCAATGAGTTCGTCGGCACCACGCCCTTGATGGCGCACAACGCCGCCTTCGACCAGAAGTTCTGGGACTATGAGCTCGGCCTGATCCGCCGCACCCGCCTGCAGAAATTCGCCTGCTCCCTGCTGCTGGCCCGCCGCCTGATGCCGGCTGCGCCCAACCACAAGCTCGGCACCCTCAACGCCTACGCCAAACTGCCCCACACCGGCCAGGCTCACCGGGCGCTGGCGGATGCGGAAATGGCCGCCAACCTCACGGCGCACCTGGCCCAGCAACTGCGCCAGACCCACGGCCTGCGCGAACTGTCCCATGACCTGTTATGCACCTTGCAGAAAGTACCTGCCGCCAAAATCAATGAGCACCTGAAAAAGCATCGCGGGTTCTAAACCAGCCACCCTCTCAAGCACACCAAAGATCCAAATGTGGGAGGGGGCTTGCTCCCGATAGCAGTGTGTCAGCTAAAAATAAGCTGGCTGATACACCGCCATCGGGAGCAAGCCCCCTCCCACATTTAGTGATGCGGCGCCTATCGAGGCTGTGTGCACGCCAACGCCTGGTCCACCACTCCCTTCGCCATCTCCACCAAATGCATCACCGCCCGCTGCGGCGCCTTCATCACCTCGCCCGACCCATGGGCCGTCTCCACCGCGCAATGCAACAAATCCGCCGCATGGGCCAACGCGTCTTCGAAGCTCAGGTTGTCATTCAGGATAAAAATCGGCGCATCCGGGGCGGATGCCTTGAGGTAGTAGTCGATGGCGCGACGGTGGAGCAGGGCGTCTTCGCTGAGGAAGTCGGTTTTGGACTTGGGTGGATCGGGGGTGACTTTTTTGGCCATGGTGAAACTCCTTGCTGGAAGAAGTCGACACCGTTCGCTTGCACGCGAATTAGGGTGGCAACTGTGCGTAGGTGTGCAAGACCGGGGCAAGGATCCAAACCCAGCAGGCCCGAAGGCCTCCCACGCACAGCCGCCATAACAGGCATATCGGCTGCAGGTTTATTTATGATCTTGCTTGCCATCGGACTTGCACGTCCGGTCACCGAACATTCGATGACAGGGCGAGACTAGCTACCGAATCCGACGGAAACAAGGCCGTGGGATTCTCTCGGAAACGTCCCGCAAATGAAAGAGATTGGTCTTGCGATGAAGCTAATGACGCCATCGGGAGCAAGCCCCCTCCCACATTTTGAAGGTGTTCACAGATCAAGTGTGGGAGGGGGCTTGCTCCCGATGGCGGTAGGTCAGCCACCATTTTTCCCATTGGCTTCCAACTGCCCCAACGGCACCCGCCGTTCTATAGCGCTGGACAAAATAATCGAGGTCTTGCTGAACCCGAACTTCGCCACTCGATTAATCAGGTCTTCCAGCTGCGGCATGGTGCCTACCGCCGCTTGCATGATCACGCACGGGTCGCCCGTGACCCGGTGGCATTCGGTCAGTTCGGGAATTTGCGCCAGGGCGTCGTACACCTTCTGGCTGCCGTGATTGGTCAGCCGCAGTTCAATTACGCACTGAATCGGCAAACCGACTTTGGATAGATCCACTTTGGCCTGGTACCCGGTGATCACTCCGCTGGCCTCAAGCTTGGCCACGCGTTCGGCCACGGCGGGGGCGGAGAGGTTCACGGTGCGCGCCAGTTGCGCGTAGGAAGCACGGCCATCTTCAAGCAGGGCGCTGAGCAGCATGCGGTCGTATTTGTCCATGGTAAGGCTCCGGTGGCGCGTGGCTTTCGAAAGCACGGGTTATAGCCCTCATAACCATGGTTTGAAAAGTGTATGGGCGGTTTAAACAGGTTTTGTAACTTAAGTTTATCCACCTTCGTTTCTAGAATAAGTCTCCCTTTTCCTGCCATTAGAGCCGCCCAATGCCTGGCCCACGTCGCTTTCCCTTACCGTTGATCGCCGCCTTTTTCGCGTTGTATGTGATCTGGGGTTCCACTTACCTGGTGATCCGCATCGGCGTGGAGTACTGGCCGCCGCTGTTGCTGGCGGGGATTCGGTTTTGCACGGCGGGTGTGTTGATGTATGGCTTCCTCAGGTGGCGCGGGGTGCCGGCGCCAACCTGGCCGCAGTGGAAGGCCGCCGGGATGATCGGCATTTTGTTGCTCACCGTGGGCAATGGTGGTGTCAGCGTGGCCGAACATATGGGCGTGTCGTCCGGTGTGGCGGCATTGGCCGTGGCGACCGTGCCGTTGTTTACCCTGCTGTGCGGGTTTTTCTGGGGCGCGCGTAATACGCGGCTGGAGTGGGCCGGGGTGATTCTGGGCATCATCGGCATCGCCATGCTCAATATGGGCAGTACCTTGCAATCAAGCCCATCGGGTGCAGTTTTGCTGTTGGTCGCGGCGGCCTCCTGGGCTTTCGGCTCGGTGTGGAGCCGCCACCTGCCACTGCCCCAGGGCGCCATGGCCAGTGCCGCAGAAATGCTCGTGGCCGGCGTGGCGCTGCTGATTGTCAGCGCGCTGTCGGGCGAGCACCTGCAGGCCATGCCGCCACTGGAAGGCTGGCTGGCCCTGGCCTACTTGACGGTATTCGGTTCGATCATCGCCTTTAACGCCTACATGTATCTGCTCAAGCATGTGCGTCCGGCAGCGGCGACCAGCTATGCCTACGTGAACCCGGCTGTGGCGGTGTTGCTGGGGATTGTATTCGTCGGTGAGACCATCGGCCTGGAAGAAGCCTTGGCGATGCTGGTGATCATCAGCGCCGTGTTGCTGATCAGCCTGCCCCAGTGGCGCAAGCCCAAGCCGGAAATAAGGTAAACTGCCGCGCATTACGCCCTTGCGCTGAATTTTTCCTACGGTAACTACATGACTTTCGCCACCCTTGGCCTGATCGAACCCTTGCTGCGCGCCCTTGAGACGCTTGGCTACCAGACCCCGACGCCGGTGCAGGCGCAAGCCATTCCGGCGGTGCTGGCCGGTCGCGACCTGATGGCCGCGGCCCAGACCGGCACCGGCAAGACCGCAGGTTTCGCCTTGCCGCTGCTGCAACTGCTGACCATGGAAGGGCCGAAAGTCGCCGCCAACTCGGCGCGTGCGCTGATCCTGTGCCCGACTCGCGAACTGGCCGAGCAGGTTCACGCCAGCGTCGCTGAATATGCCCAGCACCTGCCGCTGACCACCTACGCGGTATACGGCGGGGTAAGCATCAACCCGCAGATGATGAAGCTGCGCAAAGGCGTCGACATTCTGGTCGCCACCCCTGGCCGCCTGATCGACCTGTTCCGCCAGAACGCGCTGAAGCTCAACCAGCTGCAAACCCTGGTGCTGGATGAAGCCGACCGTATGCTCGACCTGGGCTTCTCCGAAGAGCTTGCCAACATTTATCGCATGTTGCCGAAAAAGCGCCAGACCCTGTTGTTCTCTGCGACCTTCTCCGATGACATCCGCCTGTTGGCTGGGCAGATGCTCAACGACCCGCTGAGCATCGAAGTCAGCCCGCGCAACGTCGCTGCCAACACCGTCAAGCAGTGGGTGGTGCCGGTGGACAAGAAGCGCAAGCCTGAACTGTTTGTGCACCTGATGCGCAAGGGCCGTTGGAAGCAGGTATTGGTTTTCGCCAAGACCCGCAACGGCGTGGACGCCCTGGTGGACAAGTTGCAGGGCCTGGGCATCAACGCCGACGGCATCCATGGCGATAAGCCCCAGGCTACCCGCCAACGCGCACTGGACCGCTTCAAGGCCAGCGAGGTGCAAATCCTGGTGGCCACTGATGTGGCGGCCCGTGGCCTGGATATCGAAGACCTGCCGCTGGTGGTCAACTTTGACCTGCCGATCGTGGCCGAGGACTACATCCACCGTATCGGCCGTACCGGGCGTGCGGGCAACACTGGGGAGGCGATCTCCCTGGTGTGCGCTGATGAGGTGAACATGCTCTCGGCGATCGAGATGCTGACCCGCCAGACCCTCACCCGCAAAATGGAAGCGGATTTCGAGCCGGAGCATCGTGTACCGGATACCGATGCCAGCGGGCAGGTGGTGAAGAAGCCGAAAAAACCGAAGAAACCTAAAACGTCCGGTGGTGGCGGCAAGCGCAACCTGGGCAAGTGGGTGGACAGTGGTGACGTGGCGCCGGCTGAGCCGTCGATCAAGCCGGTGCGCAAGGTGCCGGTTTTCAATACCGGGCCGCGTAAGAAGAAGTGATTTTGCGCTGTGGCTGATGGCCTCATCGCAGGCAAGCCAGCTCCCACCTTTAAATTGTGAATACAGTCAAAGGTGGGAGCTGGCTTGCCTGCGATGGCGGCCTTGAATCCAGCGCGGCTCTCAGCGATTAAGCCACTCCAACATCCCCAGCCCAGCCGCTCTGCCACTGGCAAAACACCCCGTCAGCAAATACCCACCAGTGGGCGCCTCCCAGTCCAGCATTTCCCCCGCACAAAACACCCCAGGCAATGGTTTGAGCATCAACCGCTCATCCAGCGCTTCAAACGGCACACCCCCCGCTGTGCTGATCGCCTCATCCATCGGCCGCGTCCTCACCAATGTCAGCGGCAACGCCTTGATATCCACTGCCAACTGCGCCGGATCGGTGAAGTGTTCAGCGGGCGTCAGCTCGCGCAGCAGGGCTGCTTTCACACCATCCAACCCCAACTGACTGTGCAAGTGCTTGCTCATCGACCGCGAACCCCGGGGCTTGGCCAATGCGGCCTGCACCTTGTCCAGCGGCTTGCTCGGCAGCAAATCGATATGCACCGTGGCTGCACCGCTGCGGTTGATCGTTTCGCGAATTGGCGCCGACAAGGCGTAAATCAAACTGCCTTCAATACCGGTGGCGGTTATCACGCATTCACCCAGCCGAGGCTTGTCATCCCCCAAGCCAATGGCGACGTTTTTCAACGGTGCGCCAGCGAATTTGCTGACCATCAACTCGCTCCAGGCCGACACTTCGAACCCGCAGTTGCTCGGTTGCAGGCGCACATAGGGCAGGCCTTTGCCTTCAAACAGGTTAAGCCAGGCACCGTCAGAGCCCAGGCGTGACCAACTGCCGCCGCCCAAGGCAAGCAACACCGCGTCGCTGTGGACAACTTTGTCGCCGTCCGGGCTGTGGATAAGTAAATCGCCTTCGGCATTCCAACCGGTCCAACGATGCCGGGTGTGGATAACCACACCTTGATCCCGCAGGCGCTTGAGCCAGGCGCGCAACAGCGGTGCGGCTTTCATATCGGTAGGAAATACGCGGCCGGAGGTGCCGACAAAGGTCTGGATACCCAGGCCATGGATCCATTCGCACAACGCCTCGGCGCCAAAGCTGCGCAACAGCGGCGCCATGTGCGGGGCGCGTTCGGCATAGCGCGACAGGAACGCGGGGTAGGCTTCGGAGTGGGTGATGTTCATGCCGCCGACACCGGCCAGCAGGAACTTGCGCCCCACCGAAGGCATGCCGTCGTACAGGTCGACCCGCACGCCCGCTTGGCTCAAGACTTCGGCAGCCATCAGCCCGGCAGGGCCACCGCCGATAATGGAGACGTGGTGGGCAGAAGTCTGAGGCATGGGCAGGGCTACGGTGATGTGAATAGGCCGAGCATTCTACCCGACCACGACGCCGCTGCCTGATCAAAAAACGTACACTTTCCTACAGGCCATGCGGCCACTCGCGTGCAGCCGCTTACGCTCAAGTTATCCACAGGCCGTTCCACAGGCATTGTGGGTAACGCCCATAGTTCAATGACAGCCTGATGACGTCCACACCCGTTGCGCGCTGTGATGCAGGATGCCGTGACGACGGGCGAGGGCGGGGCGGTCTTTGCTGTAACCGCCGCCGATCACGCCCATCACCGGTATGTCGCGGCCCAGGCAGTGGCGCATCACGCTCTCATCGCGGGCGGCGACGCCTGCGTCTGTCAGCTTGAGGTAACCGAGGGCGTCGTCCTTGTGTACATCCACGCCAGCGTCGTACAGCACCAGGTCGGGCTGGTAGAGCGGCAGCAAATAGTTGAGCGCGTCATCCACTACCTTGAGGTAGTCGGCATCGCCCATGCCCATGGGCAGCGGGATGTCCCAGTCGCTTTGGGCCTTGCGTGCCGGGAAGTTCTTTTCGCAGTGCAGCGACACGGTGATGGCCTCCGGTGTGTCGTGGAGGATGCGTGCAGTGCCATCGCCCTGGTGCACGTCGCAATCGAAGATCAGCACGCGATTGACCCGGCCGCTGGCCAGCAGATAGCGGCTGATCACTGCCAGGTCGTTGAAAATGCAGAATCCCGCCGGATAATCGTAATGGGCATGGTGGGTACCACCGGCCAAATGGCAGGCCAGGCCATGTTCGAGGGCCTGTTCAGCCGCCAGTATCGAGCCACCCACCGCACGCACGGTGCGCCTCGCCAGGGCTTCGCTCCAGGGCAGGCCGAGGCGGCGCTGGTCTTCGCGAGACAGTTCGCCGCCCATGTAGCGTTCGATATACCCAGGTTCATGGGCCAGGGCCAGGATGTCTGCCGGGCACAGCTGCGGGCGCAGCAATTGGCTGTCCTGGGTCAGGCCACTGTCCACCAGGTGGTCACGCAACAGGCGAAACTTGTCCATGGGGAAGCGGTGGTCCGCCGGGAACTCAGGGCTGTAGTCTTCGTGGTAGATCAATGGCAAGGGCATGGGATTTTCTGACGGGAACCTGCGAAGGATCTTAACAGCGCTGTACACTCACGCACATGGCAAGGCAGGGGGACCCATGGAGCCGATACTGGAATTGGAAAGTGCACGCTTGGTGCTGCGCCAATGGCGCGACAGCGACCTGCCGGAATTTGCGCGCATGTGCGCTGACCCGCAGGTGATGCGCTACTTTCCGGCTAAATTGAGCCATTTGGAAAGCGCCGCGCTGATCGGTCGGATTCGCGGGCATTTTGCTGAATATGGCTTTGGTTTCTGGGCCTTGCAGCGCAAGGACACCGGCGAATTTATCGGCGTGACGGGGCTTGCGAATGTCAGCTTCGAAGCGGGCTTCACCCCGGCGGTGGAGATTGGTTGGCGCCTGGCCCGTGAGCATTGGGGCCTGGGCTATGCCAGTGAGGCGGCCTGGACGGCATTGCGCTGTGGCTTTGATCGCTTGCAGCTGGACGAAGTCGTCGCCTTTACCACCGAAGCCAATCTGCCGTCACAAAAAGTCATGCAGGCCATCGGTATGCATTACGATCCGCAGGCAGATTTCGAACACCCCAAAGTCGCAGCCGGTGACCCGCTGCGCCCGCATGTTTTGTACCGCATCACCCGCGCCCAATGGTTGGACACGCTGCACGGATAAGCAGCCCGGAATGCCCTATTGATTGTAGGAGTTGCTCTATGAGCCAAGTATTGGAAGATCTGGTGGACTTGCTGACCCTGGAGCCGATCGAGGAGAACCTCTTTCGCGGCCGTAGCCAGGACCTGGGCTTTCGCCAGTTGTTCGGCGGCCAGGTGCTGGGTCAGTCGTTGTCGGCGGCCAGCCAGACCGTAGAAGAAGCGCGGCATGTGCATTCCCTGCACGGTTATTTCTTGCGCCCTGGCGATGCCGCGTTGCCGGTGGTGTATTCGGTGGACCGCGTGCGCGATGGCGGCAGCTTCAGCACGCGCCGTGTCACCGCGATTCAAAAGGGCCATCCGATCTTTACCTGTACCACCTCGTTCCAGTACGACGAAGCTGGCTTCGAGCACCAGACCACCATGCCGGTGGTGGTGGGCCCGGAGAATCTGCCGTCGGAGCTGGAGCTGACCCAACAGCGTGCGCACCTGATCCCCGAGCACATGCGCGACAAGCTGCTGTGCCCCAAGCCCATCGAAGTGCGCCCGGTCACCGAAAAAGACCCGTTCAACCCGCAGCCGTCCGACCCGGTCAAGTACGTGTGGTTTCGTGCCGACGGCGCCCTGGCGGATTCGCCGGCGCTGCATAAGTACTTGCTGGCCTACGCCTCGGACTTCGGCCTGTTGACCACCTCGTTGCTGCCCCACGGCAAGACCGTGTGGCAAAAAGACATGCAGGTGGCCAGCCTCGATCACGCGCTGTGGTTCCACGCCGACCTGCGTGCCGATGACTGGTTGCTGTACGCCATGGATAGCCCATGGGCCGGCAACTCCCGGGGTTTCTCCCGCGGCAGCGTGTACAACCGCGCCGGGCAACTGGTGGCATCGGTGACCCAGGAAGGCTTGATCCGCCATCGCAAGGACTGGGCATGAGCCTGTCAGACGTTAAACATTGGGTGTTCGACATGGACGGCACGCTGACGGTGGCAGTGCATGACTTTGCCGCCATTCGCGTGGCGTTGGAGATTGCGCCTGAGGACGACATCCTCACGCACCTGGCTGCATTGCCGGCGGATGTTGCGGCAGCCAAACATGCCTGGTTGCTGGAGCATGAGCGCGAGTTGGCGCTGGGGTCGGTCGCGGCCGAAGGTGCCGTTGAGTTGGTAAGGGAATTGGCCGGGCGTGGTTATCGCCTGGGCATCCTGACGCGTAATGCGCGGGAATTGGCCCATATCACACTGCAAGCGATTGGCTTGGCGGACTGCTTTGCCATTGAGGATGTGCTGGGGCGTGATGACGCGCCGCACAAGCCTGATCCGGGTGGCCTGTTGAAACTGGCGGCGGCCTGGGGGGTAGCGCCGAGCGAGATGGTGATGGTGGGGGATTATCGCTTTGACCTGGATTGTGGCCGGGCGGCGGGGGCCAGGACGGTGTTGGTGAACTTGCCGGATAACCCGTGGCCGGAGTTGGCGGATTGGCATGCCGAGGATTGTGCGGCGCTGCGCCGAATGATCTAACCCAGGCGACGGAGATCAAATGTGGGAGCTGGCTTGCCTGCGATAGCGGTGGGTCAGCTGACACTCTGTCAACTGACAGTCCGTCATCGCAGGCAAGCCAGCTCCCACATTTTTATTGGGTTTCGTCAGTGATTACTGCGTGAACAGCACCTTTTCTCCCTCTGGCGAGGTAAACATCTTATCCCCGTCATGCCCCACCCCTGGCACTTCCACCAGCTTGTGACTCAACTGCGGATGGCGCAGTTTGAGGTAGTCAAAGTAGTTGTGCCCACGAATCAGCCTATACGCACCCTGGGTTTCGGCCTCGCAGCTTTTATCCAGTGCCGGGTGGTTGGGGTCGGTGTCCTGCTGGCCCAACAGGTAAGTGATGTCGCGTGAGACGTAGGCTTTTTCCAGTTGCTGGGCGCCTCGGTCACCCACGTAATCGGGCAGCTTTTGCATGCCGTATTTCCAGTCGTTGAAGCTTGGGCAACTGGCCGTATCGAACGGCACCGGCCGCTGCGGGCTGAAGTAGGCGTAGGACGATGGGTTGGCCACCACGTACCGCAGGCTGATGCCTTCGCTCTGCAGCAATGGGTGGTCATGGCCGGTGAGGGCGAAGCGTTGGACGACCTGGCCGCCACCGGAATGCCCGGCGATCACGATTTCCTTTAGCGCCGGGAACAGCTTGCGGTTGCCCAGGTGCTTGATGATCTGGTCCAGAGCGCCATAAGAACTGACCTGCCCAGGCGCGGTGGAAGCTTCGCCAGCCATCCAGTCGTTGCCCTTCCAACGCAATACCTGATTGCCCAGATGGTTACGCTTCACGTCCGATTGATTCAGAAACTGCGGCGCGATCACCAGCGTAGTGCCGCCGACCCCGGCATGGGTGGCGGCGTCGATACCGCTTTGCAGATAGGTCTGCGCATTGCGCAGGCGGCCGTGCACGATGATCAGCGCACGCGTGACCTTGGGCAGCGGCTGGCGCCAGTCCTGGCTTACGCCAAGGCTGAGGTCGCCGGCCTCCAGATGAAAGCGATCGGGGCTGACCACCTTGACGCCGTGTTCAGCCGCCAGGGTGCAGCAGGACACGAACACACCCAGCAGCAACCCCAATCGTTTGATCATTTAGAGACTCTTGGCCGCGAAGGTATCGCATTGAGTGATCTGGCCCTGTGCGAAGCCGGTCTTGAACCAGCGTACCCGTTGCGCCGAGGTGCCGTGGGTAAACGAGTCCGGCACCACGCGCCCTTGGCCCTGTTGCTGCAAGCGGTCATCGCCAATGGCGTTGGCTGCATTCAGGGCTTCTTCGATATCGCCGGGCTCCAGCCAGTTCAGGCGTTTTTGCGCCCGATTGGCCCACACCCCGGCAAAGCAGTCGGCTTGCAGCTCCTGGCGTACCAGCAGGCCGCCATCGCCTTCCATCTGCCGACCCTGTTGGCGCGCCGCCTGGATCTTGGACGAGATGCCGAGCAGGGTTTGCACGTGGTGCCCGACTTCGTGGGCGATCACGTAGGCCTGGGCGAAATCGCCGGCGGCCTGGAAGCGTTGCGACATTTCGCGGAAGAAATCCAGGTCCAGGTAGACCTGCTGGTCAGCCGGGCAATAGAACGGGCCGCTGGCCGAGGTGGCGCCACCGCAGGCGGAGTTCACCCGGCCACGGAACAGCACCAGCTTGGGGTTCTTGTAGGCCAGGCCGTTTTCCTGGAACACCTGGCCCCAGGTGTCTTCGGTGTCGCCCAGCACTGCGCGCACAAAATCGGCGTGCTCATCGTTGGCCGGTGGCGCCTGGCGCGATTGCGAACTCACCGACGGCGCCTGTTCCATCTGGCCGGTCAACTGGCCAAGGATCTGCATCGGGTCCTGGCCGGTCAGCCAACCAATGCCGACGATCAGCACAATGGCCGTCAGGCTCAGGCCCTTGCCGCCGCCAAAGCGCATACCGCCACCGCCGCCGCCACTTTCATCGCGGGCATCCACCACGTTGTCGCTGCGTCGGCCTTTTTTCCATAGCATGGGAGCATTCCTCTGTGTGCTAACCGTGATTGATTATGGTCGGTATTAACGGCAATAGCCTTCGCCGGTGGTCACGATCAGGCAGTCTTTTTTATCCGCCAGCCATTTCAGGCCGGTGGCGGCGCCGTCTCCGGCGCGCAACAGCTGCGGGCCGTCGGGGCGGGTGAAGGCGATGCCATCTTCGTTCGCTTCACCTTTGAAGGTGCCGGAACTGTCGGCGTCGAGGCCGTATTGCATGGTCAGAAGGTAGTGGCCGCGGCCGATGCTGTCGTCCTTGGCGATGGTCAGGTGCAAGCCTTCGACGCCGATCCATTTGCCGACCCATTGATCGGTGGGGGGCGTTTGCGGCACCAGGGTCGCCTGTACAGACGGCGGCGCGGGCTTGGGGGCTTCCTTGGCTTTATCGCAGGCGGTAAGCAGGGCGAGGGCAGACAGAACAAAGAGGATTTTTTTCATAGCGGCAAGGCCTTGATTAAAAAGTGTGCAACGCCTGGGCGAGCGTGCAGGGTTGGACTCGATTCCAGTGATTTAGTGCGCTGTTCGCCCGCTGTTTGGTTATGCTCTTGGAGCAGGCGCTGGCCCGGCTGCTAGATTACCGGGTTGAGTACCATCGCGTTCAGCCCGCCAGCAAGAGAATTCCATGACTGTCAGTACCCCCCTCTCAGGCGTCAACCATCCCTTCAAAGGCATCCTGCTGATTGTGGTGGCGACGTTCCTGTTCTCCAGCCACGACGCCTTGTCCAAATACCTGGCCGGGTTCTACCCCATTGTGATGGTGGTGTGGGCGCGCTACCTGGTGCACACCCTGCTGATGGCCGGGATCTTCCTGCCGCAATCAGGCTTGCGCGTACTGCGCAGCAAGCGCCCGGGTATGCAGGTGGTGCGGGCATTGTGCCTGTTGGGCACCAGCCTGTTTTTCACCGCCGCATTGCACTACATCCCATTGGCCGAAGCCACTGCGGTGAACTTCCTCGCGCCGATCCTGGTGACAGCGCTGTCGGTGCCGCTGTTGGGCGAACACGTGACACGCGGCCAATGGCTGGCGGTGATCTGCGGCTTTATCGGGGTGTTGGTAATCATCCATCCCGGCGGCGAACTGTTCACGCCGGCGGTGCTGTTGCCGTTGTGTTCGGCGACGTTCTTCTGTTTTTACCAACTGTTGACGCGCATCCTCAGTAAGTTCGATACGCCGACCACCAGCAACTTCTTCGCCGGGCTGTGCAATACCCTGGTCATGAGCGCCATGGTGCCGTTCTTCTGGCAGGTGCCGAGCCTGTGGCATGGCGTGCTGATGCTGGCACTGGGGACCTGCGGGATGACGGCACACCTGATGCTCACCCAGGCGTTCCGCTTTGCGGCGCCGGCCTTGCTGGCGCCGTTTGGCTATTGCCAGATTGTGTTTGCGGGGTTGTTGGGCTGGCTGGTGTTCAGCCATACCCCCGATACAACCACGGTGGTCGGTATCGGGGTGATCTGCATGAGCGGGTTGGCCGCTGCCTGGCAGCAGCGGCGCAGGTAGGTCAAAGGTCGACGGTAGGAATCTTGCGCGGTGCCATGAAGTACATCCAGGTCAGCGCAATGAAGTACATCGCCGGGATCAGGGTGAACAGCACGGTGTAGTTGTTGTTGGTCACCGTGAGGATATGGCCGACGATCTGGGTCATGAACATGCCGCCGATGGCCGCGCACATGCCGCCGAAGCCGAACACCGTGCTCATCATGTGCTTGGGCGTGTAGTCCATCACCAGGCTCCAGATGTTGGCGGTCCAGGCCTGGTGGGCGCCGATGGCCAGGGAGATGGCGAACACCGCGACCCACAGCTGGCTGGAGCCGGCCGCCATGATCACACCGACGATGCAGCAGGCGAACAGCAGCATCGACAAGAGCCGCGCCTTGATCGAGTTCATCCCGCGGCCGATCAGGAATGACGACAGAATCCCGCCTCCCACGCTGCCGAAGTCGGCGGTCAGGTAAATGATGATCAGCGGAATGCCCATCTGCGTCACGTTGATGCCCAGGTTGTATTGCTGGTTCAAAAACGGTGGCAGCCAGTACAGGTAGAACCAGAACACCGGCGCGGTCAGCGCGTAGGCGATGGCGAAGGCCCAGGTGCCACGCATACGCAGGATACGGCTGAACGGCACGCGGGGCTGTTCGGGCTCGACTTCCTGTTGCACGTAGTCCAGTTCCGATTGTTTAACGCTTGGGTGGTCTTCCGGGTTGTAGTACTTCAACCCCCAGAACACCAGCCAGATCGCACCGAGTGCCGACATGCACAGGAACGCCGCCTGCCAGCCCCACACGTGCAGGATCAACGGCAGCAGCATCGGTGTCATCATCGCGCCGACGTTGGTGCCGGCGTTGAAGATGCCGGTGGCCACCGCACGTTCTCCCGCCGGGAACCACAAACGTGTGGTCTTGACGCAGGCGGGGTAGTTGGCGGCTTCGGTCAGGCCGAGGATAAATCGGCAAACCATAAAGCCCACCGCCGAAGTGGCCAGACCGTGGGCGCCGGTGGCCAGGCTCCACAGCAGCACGGCGCAAAAGAACACGCGCTTGACGCCTACGCGGTCGATCAGGCGGCCTTGCAGCACAAAGCCGATGGCGTAGCCGACCTGGAACCAGAAGTTGATGTTGGCGTAGTCCATCGCCGTCCAGCTCATTTCTTTGGCCAGGATCGGTTGCATCACGCCCAGGGCGGCGCGGTCGATGTAGTTCAGGGTGGTGGCAAAAAACACCAAGGCCAGCATGCCCCAGCGCGTTTTACCCACGGCCAGGGCACCGCGGATCTTGTCGCCGATGCCGGCGTGCGGGTTGCCCGGGCGCGTGGCCAGGGCTGGATTTTGCAGAGGCATGAGGTCGTACCCGTTTTTTTGAA
Source organism: Pseudomonas sp. HN8-3 (assembly GCF_020790195.1). Lineage (NCBI taxonomy): Bacteria > Pseudomonadati > Pseudomonadota > Gammaproteobacteria > Pseudomonadales > Pseudomonadaceae > Pseudomonas > Pseudomonas sp. HN8-3. Next base: position 5,203,756 of record NZ_CP086206.1, on the reverse strand, counting down.
ATTCTTATGGTGTGTTCTGGGTCTTTGTTACATGAGCGAATTGCCCGGTCGATGGTGCGCAGTGGTTAAAAAGTCGTCAATTCGCCAAAGGGGCATAGTGTTCGATAATCGCACCAAAAACTAACCGGTTCGTACATTTCAATTGCTGCCTGTAGGCTGGGGGCGAATAATTTGCCACAAACAACAATTGCCGGGAGTCTTCCATGCAACGTTCTATTGCCACTGTGTCCTTGAGCGGCACACTGCCGGAAAAGCTTGAGGCTATTGCCGCCGCCGGGTTTGATGGGGTGGAAATCTTCGAGAACGATTTGTTGTATTACGACGGCAGCCCCCGGGAAGTCAGGCAGATGTGCGCCGACCTGGGCATTGCCATCACCTTGTTCCAACCGTTTCGCGACTTCGAAGGATGCCGCCGCGATCGCCTGGCGCGCAACCTGGAGCGCGCCGAGCGCAAGTTTGACTTGATGCAAGAGCTGGGCACCGACCTGGTATTGGTGTGCAGCAATGCCTCGGCCGACAGCGTGGGCGACGAACGTATTCTGCTCGATGACTTGAGCCTGCTGGCCGAACACGCGGGCAAGCGTGGCCTGCGCATCGGCTATGAAGCATTGGCCTGGGGCAAGCATGTGAACACCTGGCAGCAGGTGTGGAACCTGGTGCGCCAGATCGATCACCCAAGCCTGGGCGTGTTGCTCGACAGCTTCCACACCTTGTCGCTCAAGGGCGACCCCAGCGCCATTGCGCAGATCCCCGGCGACAAGATTTTCTTTGTGCAAATGGCCGACGCGCCGATCCTGGCCATGGATGTGCTGGAGTGGAGCCGGCATTTCCGCTGCTTCCCGGGGCAGGGCGAGTTCGACCTGGCGGGCTTTCTTGCTCCAATCATCCAGAGTGGCTACACCGGGCCGTTGTCCCTGGAAATTTTCAACGACGGTTTCCGCGCCGCGCCGACTCGGGCGAATGCGGCGGATGGCTTGCGGTCACTGTTATACCTGGAAGAAAAAACCCGCCAACGCCTGGCTGAACAAGCCCCCGCTGCGCCCGTGGACATCCTGTTTGAAACCCCGGCGGCCAGCGAATATGACGGTATCGAGTTTCTTGAATTTGCCGTGGATGAAAGCCTCGGCGCCAAACTGACCCACTGGCTGGAGCGCCTGGGTTTCGCCAAGGCCGGTCAGCATCGCTCGAAGAATGTGAGCCTGTTGCGCCAGGGTGACATCAACCTGATCCTCAACTGCGAACCCTATTCTTTCGCCCACAACTTTTTCGAGGCCCATGGCCCATCGCTGTGCGCCACCGCGATTCGGGTCAAGGACAGCGCCAAGGCCCTGGAGCGGGCGGTGGCCTACAAGGGCCAGCCTTATCGCGGCCTGGTCGGCCCCAACGAGCTGGAATTGGCCGCGGTGCGTGCGCCGGACGGCAGCCTGATCTACCTGGTGGACCCCAGCGAAGGCGGGCTGTACGACACCGATTTCAACCTGCAAGCGGCCACACCCGCCAGCGGTGGCTTGTTGCGCATCGATCATATGGCCATGGCGCTGCCGGCGGACAGCCTCGACAGTTGGGTGCTGTTCTACAAAAGCCTGCTGGATTTCGAAGCCGATGACGAAGTGGTGCTGCCCGACCCCTACGGCTTGGTGAAGAGCCGTGCGTTGCGCAGCCGTTGCAGTTCGATTCGCCTGCCGCTGAACATCTCCGAAAACCGCAATACGGCGATTTCCCACGCGCTTTCCAGCTATCGCGGTTCGGGCGTGCACCATATTGCCTTCGATTGTGCGGATATTTTCGCCGAGGTGCGCCGGGCCAAAGAGGCCGGCGTGCCGTTGTTGGATATTCCACTCAACTATTACGACGACCTGGCGGCGCGCTTCGATTTCGACGATGAGTTCCTCAGTGAGCTGGCGTATTACAACGTGCTGTACGACCGCGACGCCCAGGGCGGTGAGTTGTTTCATGTGTACACCGAGGCGTTCGAAGGGCGGTTTTTCTTCGAGATCATCCAGCGCAAGAACGGCTATGCCGGCTACGGCGCGGCCAACGTAGCGGTGCGTCTGGCGGCGATGGCCAAGTCGCGCAGTGGGGCGGTACGCCAGGCCCGGCTATAACCGCAGGCAGGTGCTTCCTTCGGGAAGCGCCGCGGCCCATAATCAGCGCTTGCAAACAATGGCCGTGAGCGCACCATGACCCCGAGTCCCGATCTCCCCGCGGTAGCTGACGCACCGCGCAAGAGTCGCAAGAACAATCCGGAAAAGACCCGCGAGAATATTCTCCAGGAAGCCATTGTCGAGTTTGTTCAACAGGGCCTGGCCGGCGCTCGCGTGGACGCCATCGCCGAGCGTATCCACACCTCCAAGCGCATGATCTATTACTACTTCGGCAGTAAAGAGCAGTTATACGTCGAGGTATTGGAGAAGCTCTACGGCGATATCCGCAACACTGAAACCCGCATGAACCTCACGGCCCTGGAGCCGCGTGAGGCGATTCGCCGGCTGGTGGAATTCACCTTCGATCACCATGACCAGAACGTGGATTTCGTGCGCATCGTCAGCATCGAAAATATCCACAACGCCGAGTACGTCAAACGCACCGAGACCATCAAGGCGATGAACAGCAAGATCCTCGAAGGGCTGGGCGAGACCTTGCGCCGTGGCGCCGAACTTGGGTTGTTTCGCGAAGGGCTGGAGCCGTTGGACGTGCACCTGTTGATCAATTCGTTCAGCTTTTACCGGGTCTCCAACCGGCATACCTTCAGCGAGATATTCCAGATCGAACTGTCGGATGAGGCGATCAAGCACCGGCACCGGGAGATGATCTGCGAGTCGGTGTTGCGCTACCTGCAAGCCTGAGTTCAGCGCTGGGCCAATGTGGGAGGGGGCAAGTCGAATCGTCGCACCGCCCCTCCCACATTTGAACTCTGTTTCGGCAGTCAGCCATTCATGCTCTGGAAGTGCGCCAGCATCCTGTCTGCATCCGCCACTTCACCGCTGAACAACTCAAACGCCTTCACCGCCTGAAACACCGCCATGTTGCCGCCATCCAGGGTGCGGCAACCCAATGCGCGGGCGTCGCGCAGCAGTTCGGTTTCCAGCGGGAAATACACGATTTCCGCAACCCACAACCCTGCCCGCAACAACGCAGCGGGGACCGGTGTGCCGGGCAGCTTGGTCATGCCCATCGGCGTGGTATTGACTAAACCATCGGCCTCGGCCATCGCATTTTTCAGATCAGTGCCGACCTGGGCACGACCAGGGCCGAAGCGCTGCGCGAGGTTATCCACAAGGTCGCGGGCGCGGGAGGCGTCCACGTCGAAAATGCTCAAGTGCTCGACCCCCTCTGCCAGCAGCGCATGGGCCACCGCTGCGCCCGCGCCACCGGCGCCCATCTGCACCACGTGTCGGCGGGCAACGTCATGCAAGTTGCGGCGAAACCCTTCGGCGAAGCCCAGGCAATCGGTGTTGTGGCCGATCCGTTTACCGTCCTTGAACACCACGGTGTTGACTGCACCAATGCCCCGGGCCTCGTCGGACAAGTCATCAAGCAGGGGCAGGATCGCCTGCTTGCACGGGTAGGTAATGTTCAACCCGTTGAAGTGCATCAGCTCGGCGGCCCGCAGTAATTCCGGCAGGGCGTCGAGGTCCAGGTGCAGCGGCTCAAGGTCGATCAGGCGATACAGGTAGCGCAGGCCGTGGGCGTCACCCTCGAGTTCATGCAGGGCAGGGGTGCGGGAAGCCTGGATACCGGCGCCGATCAGGCCGGCGAGAATGCGCGGTTTCATCAGGCGCGTCCCTTGAGTGTCTGGCTGAAGTGCTCAAGCGCCAGGTGGTAGCCGTGGCTGCCAAACCCGGCCAGCACGGCCTTGGCGATGGGCGATACAAATGAATGCTGACGAAACGCTTCGCGCGCGTGCACGTTGGATAAATGCACTTCGATCACCGGCACTTCACTGGCCACCAGCGCATCGCGGATCGCGACCGAGGTGTGGGTCCAGGCTGCCGGGTTGATCACGATACCCGCACAACGGTTACGGGCGCCGTGGATCCAGTCGAGCAGTTCGCCTTCGTGGTTGGTCTGGCGAAACTCGATTTTCAGCCCGAGTTCAGTGGCGCTGCGGCCACACAGGGCGGCGATGTCAGCCAGGGTTTCATGGCCATAAGTGGCCGGCTCGCGGGTGCCGAGCAGGTTGAGGTTGGGGCCGTTGAGCACCAGCACGATGGGCGGCATAGCGGGATCTCCACAGTTCTTATTGGTTATGTGGGTAAAATGTACTGGTTGGTTAGTTTGGTCAATTGATCGCAGCGGATCTGTGCGGTTATCGAACTGTTATCAACAACCTCTTACGGCCCGATCAGATTAGATATCAATTGAAAATCATTCTCGACAACGCTTAAGATGCCCGCCTGTTTCCTATACATTCCAGGGAGTCGGTTTGTCGGACGTGGATCTCAAGGGCCTGTTTCTCAAGCACGCCGATACCCTGCGCGGGTATCTGGCGCGCAAGGTACGGGACCCGCAATTGGCCGCAGACCTGGTGCAGGAGAGCTTCCTGCGGCTGGCGGAAAAACCGGCCGGTGAGCGCATCGACAACTCCCAGGGCTATCTCTATCGAACGGCAAGCAATCTGCTGATCGACCATATTCGTCAGGAAGCGCGGCGCAAGACCGACACCGTGCCCCATGAGGCGCTGGCCGAGATCGAAGATGACGTGGCCGGGTTGGAGGCTCAGGCAATGGCGCAGCAACAGCGACAGGCATTGAAGCAGGCACTGGCGGAACTGCCGGAGCGCACCCAGCAGATTTTTCGCTTGAACCGTATCGAAGGCATGACCCACGCCCAGGTCGCCCGGCACCTGGCTATCTCCGACAGCTCAGTGCAAAAGCATCTGGCCAAGGCGTTGGCCTATGTGATGCAGCGCTTGCAGGAAGGCGAGGTGGCGCCATCCGACGAATGAATTACCGAAAAATGCCAGGCCAGACGTCAGAGCGTCTACATAACGAAAATTCGAGATTCACACGTGAATAGCCAGGGTCCGCAACAGCACAGCATTACCGAGGCGGCTGCCGAATGGGCGGTGCGCCTGCACGCCGGTGCCCTGAGCGAACAGGAGCAGGCCGAGTTGCGCCAGTGGATCGCCCGCGACAGCCGTCACGAAGGGGCGCTGCGGTTTGCCGAGCAGACCTGGGCGGCATTGGGTGAAGTACATAAGGACGAGCCCGTACACCGACAACGGCCAGCCGCGCCGACCCCGCCCGTGCGCCGCACCAAACGCAGAAGGCCGTGGCAACGTGCAGCCGCTGTGGCGCTGGTCGTGGTGGTGGCCGGCGTCGGCTGGCTACGCGGGCCCGACGTGTTGCTGCACATGCAGGCCGACTACGTCACGCAAAAGGGAGAGGTGCGCACGGTGCACCTGGCGGACGGCAGTAGGGTGGAGCTGGATTCCGCCAGCGCCATTCGCCTGGATTACGATGGCGTGCAGCGGGGTATCAGCCTGCTCCAGGGCTCGGCGGTTTTTGATGTGGCGCCGATGAAAGGCGAAGAAACCCGGCCGTTCGTGGTGCACAGCGCCGGGGGCCAGACCCGGGCGCTGGGCACGCGGTTTGTGGTCGAGCGTGAGGGCCAGAGCCAGGCCTGGGTCGGCGTGCTGCAGCACAGCGTCGAGGTGTCTATGCAGGCCTCACCGACCACCGGCCCGGCCGAGCGCGTTGTGCAGCAAGGCCAGGCTGCGCGTTACAGCCTAAGTGACGGCGTGGTCAGCCTTGATCAGTTTGATGTGGACCGCGCCACCAGTTGGCGGCGCGGTGTGTTGATCTTCGACCGCCAGCCGTTGGCCAAGGTTATCGAGCAACTCAACCGTTACCGCCCCGGGCGGGTAGTGTTGACCGACGCGGCCTTGGGTGAGCGCGAAGTCAGCGGCGTCTTCCGCCTGGACATGCTCGACAGCGCACTCGCCACCCTGACCCAGGAACTTCAAGTGCAACGCTTGGACCTGGCCGGCCTCAGCCTGATCTATTGACCTTTCGCGTTATCGGCAGCAGCTCTGTCCTGTGGCGAGCAAGCTTGCTTGCGACTGCTGCGCAGTCGAGCGGGAGCAAGCTCCCCCGCCACACGCGGGCTGGTTTTCAAACCCTCATTAAAAATTTCTAAAAAGCCTTACTGACTTCTCGCGTCTCGCGCGTCTTGCTAGGTGAGAAGCATTCGCATAAACAAGAAACGCTTAGCGCAGGGATAACCACACATGTCAGCACTCACCAAGGGGCGTATCACCGGCAGCCGGTTGGCCCTGGCCATTCACTTGGGATTGTTTGCCGTCGCCGCGCCGGTGCATGCCGTGCAGCCTGCGGCTGGCGCAGCCCAATCCGCTGTGTTGAGGTTCGACATTCCCGCGCAATCCCTGGGCAGTGCAGTACTGGCGTTCGCCGATCAGGCGGGCCTGCAAGTACTGTTCGACAGCCAGCGCCTGCAAGGGTTGAGCAGCTCCGCGCTCAAGGGCAGCTTCGACGTGCAGGAAGGTCTTGGCCGCCTGCTGGGTGCCGCACCGGTTGAATATCGTTTCACCGGCGAGCGCCAGGTCACCTTGACCCGCGTCGAGCAACAGGCCGGAGCGCTGGCCTTGGGGACCACCACCATCACCGGCCTGCACAAGCAGGACTGGGTGTATTCAACACCACGTTCGGTCAGCGTGGTCGATCGCGAGCAACTGGACCGCAACCCGCCACGCCATGCTGCCGAGATGCTCGAAGAGGCGCCCGGCGTCTACTCCGCCGTCAGCCAGCAAGACCCTGGCCTGTCCGTGAATATCCGCGGTATCCAGGACTATGGCCGGGTCAATATGTCGGTCGATGGCATGCGTCAGAATTACCAGCAGAGCGGCCACCAGCAACGCAATGGCACGCTGTATGTCGACCCCGAGTTGTTGTCCGAAGTGGTGATCGAAAAGGGCGCGACCTCAACCCAAGGCGGGGCGGGCGTGATTGGCGGGGTGGCCAATTTCCGTACCGTGGAGGCCGCCGACCTGCTCAAGGACGGCAAGCAAATCGGCGGGCGCATTCGCCTCACCACCGGGTTGGGCGGGCGCAGCAACGGCACGCACTTTATCGGCAGTTCGGCGTTTGCCGTGGGGACCGACGTGTGGGACATGCTGGTGGCCGCCAGTGAGCGTCACCTGGGCGATTACAACCCCGGCACCAAGGGCAGCATCGGCGAGCTGCGTACCGGTGCGGCGTACATGCCGGCCAGTGAAGAGCGCATCAAGCACAGCACGGTCGCCTATTCAGGCTCGGTGATGCGCTCGCGCCTGCTCAAGCTGGGGCTCAACCTGCCAGTTGATCAGCGTCTGCAACTGAGCTACCTGGTCACCGAGGTCGACTACGACGACGTCAACATGATGACCGCCGAAAAGTCCCAGTTGTGGGAAAAGCTCGGCAGCAGCAACGTCAAGGCGCAGAACTTCGCGCTGGATTACAGCTATGCACCGGACAACCCGCTGATCGACTTCAAGGCCAAGCTTTACCATGTGGATACGCGCAATGACCAATCCACGCTGGCCCGGGGGATCAGCAAGGGTTACGACGTTACCTATCAAACCAATACCTATGGCGTGCAGGCGCAGAACACCTCGACCTTTGCCCTGACCGAGCTGGCCGCACTCAAGGCCAACTACGGGCTGGAGTTTTTCTACGATAAGGTTCGGCCCGATTCCAACCAGGCCGTAGAAGCCGGCTCGGCGCTGACGGCGTCGGCGGCGGAAAGCATCACGCCCAAAGGCGACCGCGCGATGGGCAGCGTGTTCGGGCGCCTGGATCTGGACTACGACGGTTGGCTGAACCTCAACGCCGGCTTGCGTTATGACCGCTATCGGCTGCGCGGCGAAACCGGCTTGAACACCCGCACGTTCATCCTCGGCACCACCCGCCAGATTGGGGTGCCGGTCAATTACGACGTGGATCGCGAGGAGGGCCGCTTCTCCCCGACCTTCGGGCTGTCGATCAAGCCCGGCGTCGATTGGTTGCAGCTCTTCGCCACCTACGGCAAGGGCTGGCGTCCGCCGGCGGTGACCGAAGCCCTGGTCAGCGGTCGGCCCCATGGCGGTGGTTCGGAGTCGATTCTCCCCAACCCCTACCTCAAGCCGGAGCGATCCACTGCGTGGGAAGTCGGGTTCAATGTGCTCAAGCAAGACCTGCTGTTCGCCGATGATCGCGCGGGCATGAAAGTGTCGTACTTCAACACCCGGGTCGATGACTTTTCCTATATGGCCCTGGGCGTGCAGCCACCCGGCTATGGCAACGTCAATATCGGCAGTGCGGCCTACGTCAACAACCTGGAAACCACGCGTTTTCGTGGCCTTGAGTACCAGCTCGATTACGACGCCGGCTTTGCCTACGGCCAGTTCAACTACACGCGGATGCTCGGCAGCAACAAGTTCTGCAGCAAAACCGCCTGGCTCGGCGGCGTGACCAAAACCCAGAAGCGGCCCGGCAACCGGGCGCCGGTGGATGCGATGGTACCGGACGATGCGGCCAATGCCGGCGTGGGTTGCAGCGCGATCCTGGGCTCTTCCGAACACATGCCCATGGACCGTGGCACCGCCACCCTGGGCGCACGGTTCCTTGAACGCAAGCTGGATGTGGGCGTGCGCGCTCGCTACAGCGCGGGCTACTACGTCAAAGGCGCCGCCGGGGTGACCACCGCGCAAACCGGCGTCTACCCCGCCGACTGGAAGCCCTACACCGTCTATGACCTTTACGGCAGTTACCGCGCCACCGATCAACTGACCCTGCGCCTGGCCATGGAAAACGTCACCGATCGCGCCTACCTGGTGCCGTTGGGCGATGTGCTGGCCTTCACCCTGGGCCGTGGGCGTACGTTGCAGGGCACCGTTGAATATCAGTTCTGACCGCTTTTGCCCAGTAACGGGCAAAACCACAGCAGGCAATTGCTTGCTGCGGAGTGACCACCCAATGACTTGGAGTTTTGCATGAGCATTTCTATTTCATACAGCACGACCTACGCCGCTAGCACCGTCGCCCAGTACCTGAGCGATTGGTCGGCCTACTTCGGTGATCTCAACCACCGTGAAGGTTCGGTCAAAGAGGGTGCGAACACCGGTGGTTTCAATCCTGGGCCGTTCGACGGCACCCAATATGGCGTTTCGAGCAGCGTCAGTGATGCGGCAGTGGTTGCCGAAGGCAGCCTGCATTACACCTTGTTCAATCCGCCGACCCACACCCTGTGGGGCTCGCTCGATGGCCTGACCCTGGGCGATACCCTCGCCGGTGGCGCAACCAGCGGTGGCTACAGCATCGCCAACCAGGAAGTCAGCTTCACCAACCTGGGCCTGTCGAGTCTGCAGTCCGAGGGCCGTGACGGCCAGGTGCACAAAATCGTGTACGGCCTGATGAGCGGTGACAGTTCGGCGCTGGCCTCGGCAATCGACACCTTGCTCAAGGGCATCGACCCAAGCCTGTCGGTCAACTCCACCTTCGACCAACTGGCCGCCGCCGGTGTGGCGCATCAGGATTCGGCTGCGTTCGCCGCTGCCGATGTGGGCCTGGTCGGGATTCAGGACGCGCCGCAAGACTTCGCCCTGGCCGCCTGATGCAAAAAAGCCGATGAAAGCTCACGCCTTCACCGGCCTGGTTGAAACCCCGTCGCCGCCCGAGTTTTCGAGGGCCAGGGCGGCGGCGGGGGCAAATTCTGTGGGTACGCCGCAGGTGCTGTCAACGCACCGGGCGAGCCCTTGCTTGACTCTTCAATGGGACAACCTCCATGACTCGGCCCGGTGCCAAGCGCGCGAATGAGATGCTGGCTGCACTCACGGCCTATAAAAGCGCCTTCTTCAACATCGGCCTGTTCTCGGCGGTGATCAACCTGCTGATGCTGGCCCCGGCGCTGTACATGCTGCAGGTGTACGACCGGGTATTGGCTTCCGGCAACCAGATGACCCTGCTGATGCTGACGCTGATGATCCTCGGCCTGTTCGCCTTGATGGGGGCGTTGGAGTGGGTGCGCAGCCAAGTGGTGATTCGCCTCGGCACGCAGATGGACATGCGTTTGAACCAGCGGGTGTTCGACGCCGCTTATGAAGCGCAACTCAAGGGCGGCACCCAGGCCGCGGGCCAGGCCCTGCACGACCTGACCACCTTGCGCCAGTTCGCCACCGGCCAGGCGCTGTTCGCCTTTTTCGATGCGCCGTGGTTTCCGGTGTACCTGCTGGTGATCTTCCTGTTCCACCCTTGGCTGGGCCTGCTGGCGCTGGGTGGTGCGCTGCTGCTGATCGCGCTGGCGTGGGCCAACCACCATGTCAGCCAGGCGCCGATGGCCCTGGCCAGCCAACTGTCGATCAGTGCCAGTCAGCAGGCCACGGCCAACCTGCGCAATGCCGACACCATCGAGGCCATGGGTATGCTCGCCACACTGCGCGGGCGCTGGTTCAGCCAGCACCAGGCGTTTCTGGTGCAGCAGAACCTGGCCAGTGAAAAGACTGCGGTGGTCACAGCCTGGTCCAAGGGCGTACGCCTGGCCCTGCAATCGCTGGTGCTGGGTTTGGGCGCCTGGTTGGCGGTCAACGGCGACATTACGCCGGGGATGATGATTGCCGGGTCGATCCTGATGGGGCGCGTGCTCAGCCCCATCGACCAGTTGATCGGCGTGTGGAAGCAGTGGGGTTCGGCGCGCCTGGCCTATGAGCGTTTGTCGTTGATGCTGCAGGATAACCCGGCGCGACCGGCACGCATGAGCCTGCCAGTGCCCAAGGGCCAGGTAAGCCTGGAGCAGATCAGCGCCTGCGCCCCCGGCAGCCGCCGGCCCGCGCTGGCCAACTTGGGCTTCAGCCTGCCGGCGGGTGACGTGCTCGGTGTGATCGGCCCCTCGGGCTGCGGCAAGTCCACCCTGGCGCGGGTGCTGGTGGGGGCCTGGGCACCGCTGGCCGGCAAGGTGCGCCTGGATGGCGCCGACCTGGCCGTGTGGGACAAACAGCAACTGGGCCCGCATATCGGTTACTTGCCCCAGGACATCCAGCTGTTCGCGGGCAGCATTGCGCAAAACATCGCGCGTTTTGAAACGGTGGAGGCCGACAAAGTCCTCGCTGCGGCGCAAATGGCCGGCGTGCACGAGCTGATACTGCAACTGCCGCAAGGCTACGACACGCAACTGGGCGAGGGCGGCGCAGGCTTGTCCGGCGGGCAAAAACAACGGGTGGCCCTGGCGCGTGCGCTGTACGGCCTGCCGGCGCTGATTGTGCTGGATGAGCCCAATGCCAACCTCGACGAAGTGGGCGAGCAGGCGCTGCTGCAAGCCATCGCCCAGCTCAAGCAACAGCGCCGCACCCTGATTCTGATCACCCACAAACCCAATGTGCTGAGCCTGACCGACCAGTTGCTGATCCTCAAGGACGGCCAGATGCAGGCGTTCGGCCCGACGGCGCGGGTGTTGGAGGCGCGGCAAAAACCTGTGGTCAGCAAGCCGGTGTCGAGCATGAGCATGAGCTACCGCTTCGGTGAAGGAAAACCCGCATGAGCCAGAGCAAAGCTGCATGGGTCAGTGAGCCGCCGCACAACGTGCTGGCGCTGGATGACAAAAAATATTCGCGCCTGGGGTGGTGGCTGGTGCTTGGAGGCTTTGCCGGCTTTCTTGGCTGGGCGGCGCTGGCACCGTTGGACAAGGGCGTGGCGGTGCCGGGCAAGGTCATGGTGTCGGGGCATCGCAAGACGGTGCAACACCCGGCGGGCGGGATCGTCGAGCGTATTGAAGTGCGTGACGGTGACCGGGTACGCGCAGGCCAGGTGTTGTTGCGCCTGAAAGAAACACCGTTACGCGGGCAGATGCAGTCACTGCGCAGCCAATACCTGGCGTCGCTGGCCAGCGAAGCGCGCTTGAGTGCCGAGAGCGAAGGCTTGCCGGCCATTGCATTTGGCCCCGAGCTGCTGGCCGATCCCGACGTCGCAAACACCCTGACCCTGCAACGCCAGTTATTCCAGAGCCGTGCCCAGGCCCTGGCCACTGAACAGGCGGGCCTGCGCGAAACCATCGCCGGCTTTGAGGCGCAGTTGCGCGGCACGCGGGCCTCCCAAGCGAGCAAAGTGCAACAGCGGGCGGCGTTGAGTGAACAGCTTCAGGGCCTGCGCGAACTGGCACGCGACGGCTACATCCCTCGCAATCGCCTGCTCGACAGCGAGCGGCTGTATGCGCAGATCGACGGCGCCATCGCCGAGGATTTCGGGCGTATCGGCCAGTTGCAGCGCCAGGTGTTGGAGTTGCGTTTGCGCATCCGCCAGTTGGGCGAAGACTTCCAGAAAGACCTGCGCACCCAGTTGGCCGAGACTCGCACCCGCAGCGAGGACTTGCGCAATCGCCTGGCCTCCGCCGAGTTCGAACTGGCCAACAGCCTGGTGCGTGCACCGGCATCCGGCGTGGTGGTGGGGTTGCAGGTGTACACCGAGGGCGGCGTGATCAAGCCCGGTGAGGCCCTGATGGACATCGTGCCCCAGGGCGAGCCGTTGTGGGTGGAGGCGCGGGTGCCGGTACAGATGATCGACAAGGTGCACACGGGCTTGCCGGTTGAGTTGATGTTTTCGGCATTCAACCAATCCACCACGCCACGGGTGGCGGGCGAGGTCACGTTGGTCTCGGCCGACCGCCAGGTCGATGAGCGCACCGATGAGCCGTATTACACGCTACGGGCCCAGGTCAGCGCAGCGGGTATGCAGCAACTGGACGGCGTGCAGATCCGTCCGGGGATGCCGGTGGAAACCTTCGTCAAGACCGGCGAGCGCTCGATGCTCAACTACCTGTTCAAACCCTTGCTGGACCGTACCCATATGGCCCTGGTGGAAGAATGAAGGCGTTGTTGTTCACCCTCTGTTTAAGTTGCACGCCAGCGGCAAACGCCCTGGGTCTGTTGGATGTGTATGAGTTGGCGCTACGCAACGACCCGACCTTTCAGGCGGCGATCCAGGAGCGTGAGGCCGGTGAAGAAAACCGCGTGATTGGTCGAGCCGCGTTGCTGCCGAACCTTTCATGGAGCTACAACAACTCGCGCAATGAGTCCGAAGTCACCCAGAGTACGGCGGTGGGTAATGCCACCAGCGACCGCAATTACCGCAGCTACGCCTCGGCCCTGACCTTGCAGCAACCGCTGCTCGATTACGAAGCCTATGCGCGTTTTCGCCAAGGTACTGCCCAGGCGTTGATGGCCGACGAGCGCTTTCGCGGCAAGAGCCAGGAGCTGGCCGTGCGGGTACTAAGCGCCTACAGCCAGGCATTGCTGGCACAAGAGCGCATCGAGTTGAGCCGTGCGCAGAAGCGTACGTTTGCCGAGCGCCTGCAACTCAACGACCGCCTGCTCAAAGGCGGTGAGGGCACGCGTACCGATGTGCTTGAAACCCAGGCGCGCCTGAGCCTGGCCCAGGCCGAAGAGATCGAAGCCGTGGATGCCCAGGACGGCGCTTTACGTGAGTTGGAAGCCATTGTCGGCCAGCCGCTGCACATCGAAGAGCTGGCGCCCCTGGCCAGCTCATTCGAGATCGCGCCGCTTGAGCCCAACCGTTTCGAAACCTGGCGTGAACTGGCCATGGCCAACAACCCCGAACTCAAGTCCCAGCACCACGCGCTCGACGTGGCCTCTTATGAAGTGGAGCGCAAGCGCGCCGGGCATTTGCCCAAGGTCAGCCTGTACGCGACCAGTCGCAAGACCAGTTCCGACTCAGAAAGCAGTTACAACCAGAAGTACGACACCAACAGCGTCGGCATTCAGATCAGCCTGCCGCTGTTTGCCGGTGGCTCGGTCTCAGCCTCTACCCGTCAGGCGGCCAACCAATTGTCCCAGGCTCAATACGAGCTGGACGCGCAAACCGCCGCAACCTTGGTGGAGTTGCGCAAGCAATTCAACCTCAACACCAGCGGCGCGGCCAAGGTGCGGGCCTATGAAATGGCAGTGAGTTCCGCCACGGCGCTGGTGAGCGCCACGAAGAAAAGCGTCAGTGGCGGCGAGCGGGTCAACCTTGATGTACTCGACGCCGAACAACAACTGTTCACCGCCCGCCGTGACCTGGCCAATGCACGCCACGCGTACCTGCTGGCGCGCATTCAGTTGAAGTATTACGCGGGGTTGCTGAGCGAGCAGGACTTGCGGGCGTTGGCCGGGTATTTCCGGCCCTCGGCATGAGTGGTTACAACCCGGCATTCGCCGGGTTTTTTGTGGTTACTAGTCTGTGAAACAGCTTCGGGAATCAGGAGCCGGTTGTCGGGTGGCAGAGGGAAATTGTTACCTGGCGGAAAATAACCTAACGGATGGGTTACGATGAGAGTAGGTGCTTACAAAGGCTACGTGATTTCAGTGTTTATCAGGGATGAGCATTGCCCGCCCCATGTGCATGTCATGGGCAAGGGATGGGATGCACGCTTTCGCTTCAGTTTTTTGGGTGGGGATGTTGAGTTGTGGGACGTAGAGCCTGAACGGAGGCGGCCACCCATGTCGGTACTGAAGGAAATACGCGAGGCGATCATGCAGCGGCACTACCTGGCGCGGGCACGCAGGATTTGGTGGGAAAAACTGCAGACGGTTTGCCTGGAGAATCATTCCTGGGATTGGGACGCTGGTGAGTTGGTTCCAGGGTTGGTCATTCGACCGGGCGTCTACGTCATCGCAAGCGCCCGGCACGACGTTGTCGAGCAACGGACTATTTTGAATCTGGTAAGAGCGCCAGATTGCGTGGGGATTAATTTATGAAGATCGTAAAAGCTAAGGTCAAACCTTATGTACCTCTCACTGAGGCCGACGTTGACAAGGCAATCGCCCGCGGGCGCAGGTTGAAGCGGCTGTACGCCAACGCCAGCAATGTGCGTTATGAAAACGACTGCCTCTCCATCGGCTTCAGCGATGGCAGCCGTGTGGTGTTGCCGGTGGCTGGCCTGCCGGAGTTCGAGGGGTTTTCAGAGAAAGACTTTCAGCAACTGGAAGTGACGTTCGGTGGCAAGGCCATCAGCTGTGAAGCTCAGGACCTGGATGTTTCGATTACCGGCCTGATCGCTACAAGCCAGCCGCTGATGGATCTGGCAACCAGCCTGGTGGCATCGCGCAATGGTCGCAAAAGCAGCGCGGCCAAATCCGCCGCCGCCCGTGCCAATGGCAAGAAGGGCGGGCGGCCACGCAAGGACGTACCAGAAACACCAGACACATGAAGAGCCCGTGTGGGAGGGGGCTCGCCACAGCAAGTCCTCTCCCACATTATTGGGTCGATGCCCCGCGGATTTATCGGCGGGTCAGCAACACACCCGATTCCATATGGTGCGTCCACGGGAACTGGTCGAACATCGCACATTGGGTAATCCGGTGCGTGTCATGCAGTTGCGCGATGTTGGCGGCCAACGTCTCCGGGTTGCAGGAGATGTACAGGATATTGTCGAAACGCCGGGTCAGTTCGCAGGTGTCCGGGTCCATGCCGGCGCGGGGCGGGTCGACGAATACGCTGCCAAACTCATAGCTTTTCAGGTCGATGCCGTGCAAGCGGCGGAATGGGCGCACTTCATTGAGCGCCTCGGTGAGTTCCTCGGCGGAGAGGCGCACCAACTTGACGTTACCGATCGCGTTTTCATCGAGGTTGCTCAAGGCCGCGTTCACCGAGGTCTTGCTGATCTCGGTGGCCAGCACGTTACGCACGCGAGTGGCCAGCGGCAGGGTGAAGTTGCCGTTGCCGCAGTAGAGTTCGAGCAAATCGTCCGGGCGGTCGCCCAAGGCTTCAAATGCCCAGTTGAGCATCTTCTGGTTCACCGTACCGTTGGGCTGGGTGAAGGCGCCTTCGGGCTGGCGGTAGCTGAAGGTGCGGCCACCGACCTCGAGTTTCTCCACTACGTAGTCCTGGCCGATCACATCGCGCTTGCCCTTGGAGCGGCCGATGATGCTCACATTCAGCTCAGCCGCCAGCTTGTTCGCGGCGGTGTGCCAATGCTCGTCCAGCGGGCGGTGATAGCACAGGGTGATCATCGCGTCGCCGGCCAGGGTGGTGAGGAACTCCACCTGAAACAGCTTGTGGCTCAGGGTGGCGCTGGCTTGCCAGGCGGCCTTGAGTTGCGGCATCAACTGGTTGATGCGCTGGCTGGCAATCGGAAATGCTTCGATCAGGATCGGCGTGCGCTTGTCGTCCTGGGAAAACATTGCGTAATGGCGATCACCGCCTTCGCGCCACAGGCGGAACTCCGCGCGCAGGCGGAAGTTTTGCAAGGGCGAATCGAAGACCTGCGGTTCGGGCGCGTCGAAGGGTGCCAGCAGGTCACGCAAACGCGTGACCTTGTCTTGCAGTTGAGCGGTGTAGCTTGCGGCGTCAAAAGTCATGCGTTGAACCAGCCCAGCTTGATCACAAACAGAATCGACAGGATTACCAGTGCCGGGTTCAGCTCACGGTAGCGGCCCGAAAGCAGCTTGATGGCGGTCCAGGCGATGAAACCGAAGGCGATGCCATTGGCGATGGAGTAAGTGAAGGGCATCGCCAGGGCAGTGATCACCACCGGCGCTGCAACCGTAATGTCATCCCAGTCGATTTCGGCCAGGCCCTGGCTCATCAGCACCGCTACAAACAGCAGGGCTGGCGCGGTGGCATACGCGGGCACGCTGGCGGCCAGCGGCGAGAAGAACAGCGCCAGCAGGAACAGGATCGCGACCACGATGGCGGTCAAGCCGGTGCGGCCACCGGCGCTCACGCCTGCGGCCGATTCGATGTAGCTGGTGGTGGTGGAAGTACCCAGCAGCGAGCCGGCCATGGCGGCGGTGCTGTCGGCGATCAGCGCACGGCCCATTTTCGGCATATGGCCGTCCTTGCCCATCAGGCCGGCGCGCTTGGCGACGCCGATCAGGGTGCCGGAGTTATCGAACAGGTCGACGAACAGGAAGGCGAAGATCACGCTGACCAGGCCGATATCCAGCGCGCCCTTGATATCCAGCTGCAGGAACGTCGGAGCCAGCGAAGGTGGCACCGAGGTCACCCCGATGAAGGGTGTGAAGCCCAATACGATGGAGGCGATGGTCACCGCCAGGATACCGATCAGCACCGCACCGCGTACGGCCAGGGCTTCGAGCGCGACGATCAGGACGAAACCCAGCGTCGCAAGGATTGGCGCCGGTTGTTTCAAGTCGCCCAGGCCCACCAGGGTGGCCGGGTTGGCGACCACGATCCCGGCGTTATGCAGGGCAATCAGCGCCAGGAACAGGCCGATACCGGCAGCAATTGCCGAGCGCAGAGGCAGTGGGATGGCGTTGATGATCCACTCGCGGATGCGGAAGATCGACAGCAGGAAGAACAGCACCGCCGAAATGAACACCGCGCCCAGTGCCACCTGCCAAGTGTGGCCCATGTGCAGGACCACGGTGTAGGTGAAGAACGCGTTGAGGCCCATGCCCGGCGCCAGCGCAATCGGGTAGTTGGCGATCAGGCCCATCACGGTGGAACCGATGGCCGCCGCCAGGCAGGTCGCGACAAATACCGCACCTTTGTCCATGCCGGTCTCGCCGAGGATGCTCGGGTTCACGAACAGGATGTAGGCCATGGCCAGGAAGGTGGTGATCCCCGCAAGAATCTCGGTGCGCACATTGGTGTTGTGGGCTTTGAGTTGAAACAGCTTTTCCAGCATGCCGGCTCCCTGTGACGCTATTGTGCGTCGTTATTTGTTGACCTCTAAGTCAAAGCACAAACTGCGCCAAGCGCCTGTGGTTTCAGAGAGGATCGGAAAAAGCGGCGCATCATACCAGCAGCCGAGGCTGTGTGGCGCATGGCCTTGAGGCATACTGCGCCGACGTTCAATACCGGGTCATTGCCAGCATGAAAAAAGCCAACGCGTGGAGTCTAGCTCTGATCGCCAGTATCAGCCTGTGGCTGGGCGAAGCACCGGCGTGGGGCGCGGCTGCACCGGCGTTGAGCGAGGTGCGGGTGTTCAAGGTGGAATCGGCAAAATGCAGCGAAACCATCCCCGAACGGGTGAACACCACCCAGATGTGCGAACACCGTGGGCCCACCCAGGTGTTGGTCATGGAAGTCGGCCTGGGCAACAGCCCGATGGGCCGCTTCAATGGCGCAGAGTTGAACGGGCAACGCACGGCGGTGTGCCAGGTGGGCAACATCAGTGAGGCGTGCAACGGCGTGGGCACCTTGATGGGCTACATCTATGTGTTCGACCTGAATGTCCAGGCCCAGGGCTGGTTCGAATTCACCAATACCTCGATCAACCCCCCGCAAAACACCTTGAAAGCCCAGCTCAATATCCGCTGATCAATCATCTTGAACGCTCAAAATCCCGGGAAGTCGTACCCCTAAGACGGCGATTTTCCTGAACGCCGCGGATGTACTTCAACCCGTGAGGTGTTTATGAGCGCAAACCCCAATGGCGCGGCGGCCCAGCCGTTTGCCCGCCACCCGATACGCATGACACTCAACGGCCAGCCGCGCCAACTGGATGTGCTGCCCTGGACCACCTTGCTCGACCTGCTGCGCGAACAGCTGGACCTGGTCGGCAGCAAAAAGGGCTGCGACCACGGTCAGTGTGGTGCCTGCACCGTATTGCGTGACGGCAAGCGCGTAAATGCCTGCCTGACCCTGGCCGTGATGTGCGACGGCGCCGAGTTGACCACCATCGAAGGGCTGGCCGAAGGCGACCAGTTGCACCCCATGCAGCAAGCCTTCATCCAGCATGACGCCTTCCAGTGCGGCTATTGCACCCCCGGCCAGATCTGTTCCGCCGTGGGCCTGGCCAATGAAGGCCGCGCCCACGACCGTGCGCAGATCCAGGAACTGATGAGCGGCAACCTGTGCCGCTGCGGTGCCTACAGCAATATCCGCGACGCCATCGAAGAGGCGCTGCCGGCGTGCCACCGCTCGGGAGGTGAACAATGAACCCCTTCCACTACAGCAAGCCTGCCGATGTTCAAGAGGCGGTGCACCTGAGCAACGCGGCCTCGCGCTTTATTGCCGGGGGCACCAACCTGCTGGACTTGATGAAAGAAAACATCAGCCGCCCGGAACACTTGATCGATATCACCGGCTTGCCCTTGCACGAGGTTGAAGAAACCGCCGACGGCGGCGTGCGGATCGGCGCGCTGGTGAGCAATGCCGATCTGGCCTGGCACCCGCTGATCGAACAGCGTTACCCATTGTTGTCCCAAGCGATCCTGGCGGGGGCCTCGCCGCAATTGCGCAACATGGCCAGTACCGGTGGCAACCTGTTGCAGCGCACCCGCTGCTACTACTTCTATGACGCTACGGTGCCGTGCAACAAGCGCGAGCCCGGTAGCGGCTGCCCGGCGCGTACGGGGTTGAATCGCATTCATGCGATCCTTGGCGCCAGTGAGCAGTGCGTGGCCACGCATCCCTCGGACATGTGCGTGGCCCTGGCGGCGCTCCAGGCACGGGTGCATGTAGAAGGGCGTGGGGGGGCACGTGTCATCGAGTTCGCCGATTTCCACCGTCTGCCCGGCGATGCGCCACAGCGCGACAACCAATTGGCCGATGACGAACTGATCACCGCGATCGAACTGCCTGCCGACCATCTGGCCCGGCACAGCCACTACCTGAAAATCCGCGACCGGGCCTCGTATGCCTTTGCTTTGGTGTCGGTGGCTGCGGCGCTGGAACTGGACGGCGACACCATCATCGATGCGCGCCTGGCCCTTGGCGGGGTGGCGCACAAACCCTGGCGCGACCGCGCAGTGGAAGCGGCATTGGTCGGTCAGACCGTCAGCCGCGAAACCTTCAGCAACGCTGCCGATGCCCTATTGCAAGACGCCGAGCCGCTGGAGCACAACGGCTTCAAGATCAAACTGGCACGACGCGCAATCATCCGTGCCTTGAGCGACGCCGCTGTCGCAGGAGAACAGCCATGAGTGCCATCGGCAAACCCCTGGACCGTGTCGACGGTCTGCTCAAGGTCACAGGCCAGGCGCGTTATGCCGGTGAGTTCCCTGAGGATGGCCTGCTGCATGGCAGCGTCGTCTCCAGCACCATCGCCAAAGGCCGCGTTATAAAGATCGATGCCTCCAAGGCCCTGGCCTTGCCCGGCGTGGTCGAGGTCATTGATCACCTCAATCGCCCCAGAATCGCCAGCTATGACGACGCCTTCCAGGATGATGATGCCGCCGACGGCTCACCCTTTCGCCCGCTGTACAACGACCGCGTGCTTTACAGCGGCCAGCCCCTGGCCTTGGTGATTGCCGATAACCTGGAACTGGCCCGGCACGCCGGTTCACTGGTGCACATCGAATACGCGCCTGAAGATTTCGAAACGGACCTGCTCACCCAGCAGGAACGGGCCTACCCTTCACCGCAGACACCGCCCAAACCACGCGGCAACTTTCAGGCCGAGTGGGCCGGTGCGGCGATCAGCCTCGATCTGCATTACAGCACCCCCATCGAACACCACAACCCCATGGAGCCCCATGCCAGCACCGTGCTGTATCAGCCGGACGGCACGTTGCATATCCACGACAAGACCCAGGGCCCGCAGAACTGCCAAGCCTACGTGCAAAAAGTGTTCGGCCTGGATAAAAGCCAGGTGCGCATTTTTGCTGCCTTTGTCGGTGGCGCCTTCGGTTCGGGCCTGCGCCCGCAGTACCAATTGCCATTGGCCGTGATGGCGTCCCTGGCGCTCAAGCGGTCGGTGCGCGTGACCCTGACTCGCCAGCAGATGTTCACCTTCGGCTATCGCCCACGCACTTTGCAGCGTTTGCAGATGGGTGCCGCCGCCAATGGGCGTTTGTTGGCCCTGGGGCATACCGCGATTGGCCAGACCTCGCGCTTCGAGGATTTCAGCGAGCACGTGGTGGAGTGGAGCGGCATGCTCTATCACTGCGACAACGTGCAGCTGACCTACAAGCTGGTGCCGCTGGATGTATTCACTCCGTTGGACATGCGCGCCCCCGGTGCTGCGCTGGGCGTGATCGGCCTGGAATGTGCCATGGACGAACTGGCCTGCGCCTTGGCCATCGACCCGGTGCAACTGCGGCTGATCAACTACGCCGAGCGTAACCAGAACGAAGACAAACCCTGGTCGAGCAAAGCCCTGCGCGAATGCTACAGCGAAGGCGCCGAACGTTTCGGCTGGAGCCAGCGCAACCCGGAACCGCGCAGTATGCGCGACGGTCGCCAGTTGATCGGCTGGGGCATGGCCGGTGGGGTGTGGGAAGCCATGCAGATGAAGGCCAGCGCCAAGGCACGCATCGATAGCCGCGGCAAACTCACCGTCAGCAGTGCCACCACCGACATTGGCACGGGCACCTACACGGTGATGACCCAGATTGCCTCTCAGGCCAGTGGCGTGGCGATGGCCGATATCAGCTTTCTACTGGGTGATTCGTCATTGCCCACGGCGCCGTTGCAGGGCGGTTCGTTTACCGTGTCTTCCGTCGGCACCGCCGTACAGCAAGCGTGCGAAGCGCTGAATGCCAAATTGCTGGAGATCGCCCGGCAGACTTACCCGGTATTCAAGGATGCCGATTCGGTTCGGTTTGAAGACGGCCAGCTACACAGCGGTGACGTGAGCGTGTCGTTGGCGCAACTGGTCAAGGACAGCGGTGAAGACGCCTTGCAGGTACAGGTCGACAGCGAGCCCGACAAGAAGCGCGAGGGCTATGCCAGCGCTACGCACTCGGCGGTGTTCGTCGAAGTGCGGGTGGATGAAGACTTGGGCACCATCAAGGTCAGCCGTGTGGTCAGCGCGATTGCTGCGGGGCGCGTGGTCAACCCGAAGATGGCCCGCAGCCAGATCCTTGGCGGCGTGGTGTGGGGCATTGGCATGGCGCTGCATGAAGAGACCCAGGTCGACCATCAATTGGGACGCTACATGAACCACAGCCTGGCCGAGTACCACATCCCGGTGAACGCCGATATCGGCGAGATTGACGTGCTGTTTGTCGAAGAACACGACGATGTGGTCAACGCACTCGGGTCCAAGGGCGTGGGGGAGATCGGCATTGTCGGCGTGGCGGCGGCGGTGGCGAATGCGATTTACCATGCCACCGGCAAGCGGGTGCGGGAGTTTCCGATCACCTTGGATAAAGTGCTCTAGCACCGGTGTTCCAAACACCGAAGCTCCAACTGTGGGAGCTGGCTTGCCTGCGATGGCGGTGCCTCAGCCACCAGAGAGTTGCCTGATACACTGTTATCGCGGGCAAGCCCGGCTCCCACAGGGTACAACGCTTAAGCTTATGGCTTGGTTTCTTCCACCGGCACATGCATACGGTCGCGATTGGCCAGGGTCGGGAACAACTTGATCCATACCCCGGTCACCACCAGGGTGCCGATCCCGCCCATCACCACCGCCGGCACGGTGCCGAACCAATGGGCGGTTATCCCGGACTCGAACTCGCCCAGTTGATTGGATGCACCGATAAACAGGCCATTGACCGCGCTGACTCGCCCACGCATCTCATCCGGTGTTTCCAGTTGCACGAACGACGCGCGGATCACCATGCTGATCATGTCCGCCGCGCCGAGCACTACCAGCACCGCCAGGGAGAACCAGAACGAGGTCGAGAGGCCGAAGGCAATGGTCGCCACGCCGAATACGCCGACGGCGGTGAACATCACGCGTCCTACCTTGCGGTCTACCGAGAACCGCGCCAGCCACAGTGACATCAGCAAGGCGCCCACCGCCGGTGCCGAACGCAGCAGGCCCAGGCCCCAGGCGCCGGTCAGCAGGATGTCCTTGGCGAACACCGGCAGCAACGCGGTGGCGCCGCCCAGCAGTACGGCAAACAGGTCCAGGGAGATGGCGCCGAGGATGTCCGGGCGGCTGCGGATAAACCGGATGCCGGCCAGCAGCGAGTCCATCGTGGCCTTGGCTTTGTTGAGCGGCGTCTGGCGGGCGGGCAGGTTCAAGGTCAGGACGCAGGCAATCAGGTACAGCGCCACGGTCGGCCCGTACACCCACACGCTACCAAACGCGTAGAGCAAACCGCCAACGGCGGGTGCGACGATGGTCGCCAGTTGCTGGGCCGATTGCGATGCCGCCACGGCCCGTGGGAACAACGCGCTGGGCACGATGCTCGGCAGCAGCGCCTGGGTGGTGGGCATTTCAAATGAGCGCGCAGCGCCCAGCAGGAAGGCGAGGATAAAGATCATCTCGCGGGTCACGTTGCCGGTCAGGCCGCCGATGGCCAGGGACAAGGCAATCAGCGCCTGTAACGTCTGGCAAATGGCGGCGACCCTGCGTCGCTCATAGCGATCGGCTACATGCCCGGTGTGCAGCATGAACAGCACGCGCGGTACGAATTCCACCAGGCCAACCAGCCCCAGGTCCAGCACGTTGCCGGTCAGTTGGTAGAGGTTCCAGCCGATCGCCACGGTGAGCATCTGGAAACCGCTGGCGGTAAAGATCCGCGCCAGCCAGAACGCGATGAAAGGGCGGTGGTGACGTAACAGCAACGCGGGTTCACTGGGCATCGGCAATCAGGTCGGCAACGGGGGAATGGCGAGATTAGCATCAAGCTGTAACAAATAGTTGCAAGAACAGGGCTGAGGCAAGCTGTCACGCGGCAAAAGACCACACAGTCCTACAGCAAAAATGGGACTACTCTTTCAACGATGCTTGATCCAGATCAAAACCTGCCCCGGAATTGCTCTGGCGGCCGCAAGGCCAGAATCCCCACGAGATGGGTAAAAAAAGAAACGAATTGAAATTCGCCACACTCCATATCCGTGGGGGCAGTGGGTGCAGGCTCCCAGCCAGCAGCCGGTATTACCTGACAGAGGAAGACTTATGTTCGGTTTGGAGGCGCTAGATCTCGCCCGAATTCAATTCGCGTTCACCATCTCGTTTCACATCCTGTTCCCGGCGATCACCATCGGCCTGGCCAGTTACCTTGCGGTGCTGGAGGGCTTGTGGCTCAAGACTCATAACGATACCTACCGTGACCTCTACCATTTCTGGTCGAAGATCTTTGCCGTCAACTTCGGCATGGGTGTGGTCTCCGGCTTGGTCATGGCCTATCAGTTCGGCACCAACTGGAGCCGTTTCTCCGACTTCGCCGGTGCTGTCACCGGGCCATTGCTGACGTACGAAGTGCTCACGGCCTTCTTCCTTGAGGCCGGTTTCCTCGGTGTGATGCTGTTCGGCTGGAACAAGGTGGGGCGCAAGCTGCACTTTTTCTCCACGGTGATGGTGGCCGTGGGGACGTTGATCTCCACGTTCTGGATTCTCGCCTCCAACAGCTGGATGCAAACGCCACAGGGCTTTGAAATCATTGATGGCCGGGTAATTCCCACTGATTGGCTGGCGGTGATCTTCAACCCTTCGTTCCCCTATCGCCTGATGCACATGGCCACGGCTGCATTTGTTGCCACGGCATTCTTCGTCGGCTCGTCGGCGGCCTGGCATTTGCTGCGCGGCAAGGACAACCCGGCGATCCGCAAAATGCTCTCCATGGCGATGTGGATGGCGCTGATTGTCGCGCCCATCCAGGCGGTGATCGGTGACTTCCATGGCCTCAATACCCTCAAGCATCAACCGGCAAAAATCGCTGCGATTGAAGGCCACTGGGAAAACATCGGCAACGAGCCGACGCCGTTGATCCTGTTCGGCTGGCCGGACATGAAAGCCGAGAAGACCAAGTATGCGGTCGAGATCCCGTACCTGGGCAGCCTGATCCTGACCCACTCCCTGGACAAGCAGGTGCCGGCCCTCAAGGAGTTCCCGCCTGAGGACCGCCCCAACTCGACCATCGTGTTCTGGTCGTTCCGGGTCATGGTTGGCTTGGGTTTCCTGATGATCTTCACCGGTCTGTTCAGCCTGTGGCTGCGCCGTGGCGACAAAATGTACACCTCCAAACCGTTCCTGTACCTGGCGCTGTGGATGGGCCCGTCGGGCTTGATTGCGATTCTTGCTGGTTGGTTCACCACTGAAATCGGCCGCCAGCCTTGGGTGGTCTACGGGCTGATGCGCACCGCAGATGCCTCGTCCGGGCATAGCCTGGCGCAGATGACCATTACCCTGGTGTTGTTCGTGGTGGTGTACTTCGCGCTGTTCGGCGCAGGCCTGGGTTACATGATGCGCCTGGTGCGCAAGGGCCCTGTGACTCACGACAGTACCGAACCGGCCCATGGTGGCCCTGGTCAGAAACGCACCCCGGCGCGTCCGTTGTCTGCCGCCGACGATGGCAGCGATAACGACCACGACCACATCCAGCACAAGGGGAATTGAGATGGGTATTGATCTTCCGCTGATCTGGGCCGTGATTATCATCTTCGGCATCATGATGTATGTGGTCATGGACGGCTTCGACCTGGGTATCGGCATCCTCTTTCCGTTTATCCCCGGCAAAGTCGACCGTGACGTGATGATGAACACCGTGGCCCCTGTATGGGACGGCAACGAAACCTGGCTGGTACTCGGCGGCGCGGCGTTGTTTGGCGCGTTCCCGCTGGCGTATTCGGTGGTGTTGTCGGCGTTGTATCTGCCGCTGATCCTGATGCTGATCGGGCTGATCTTCCGCGGCGTGGCCTTTGAGTTCCGCTTCAAGGCCAAGGACCACAAGCGTCACCTGTGGGACAAGGCGTTTATCGGTGGCTCGCTGGCAGCAACCTTCTTCCAGGGCGTGGCGTTGGGCGCCTTTATCGATGGCATCCCGGTGGTGGACCGCCAGTTTGCCGGTGGTTCACTGGACTGGCTCACACCGTTCACGATGTTCTGCGGCGTGGCGCTGATCGTGGCCTATGCCTTGCTCGGCTGCACCTGGCTGATCATGAAGACCGAGGGCAAGTTGCAGGAGCAGATGCATAACCTGGCGCGGCCGTTGGCTTTCGTGGTGTTGGCGGTGATCGGTATCGTCAGTATCTGGACGCCGCTGACCCACCCGGAAATCGCTTCGCGCTGGTTCACCTTGCCGAACCTGTTCTGGTTCCTGCCGGTGCCGGTTCTGGTATTGGTCACGATGTACGGACTGTTCCGCGCCGTGGCCCGTCATGCGCACTACACGCCGTTCCTGCTGACACTGGTGTTGATCTTCCTGGGCTACAGCGGCCTGGGCATCAGCCTGTGGCCCAATATCATCCCGCCGTCCGTGTCGATCTGGGACGCTGCGGCACCGCCGCAAAGCCAGGGCTTCATGCTGGTGGGCACGTTGTTCATCATCCCGTTCATCCTGGGTTATACCTTCTGGAGCTACTACGTGTTCCGCGGCAAGGTCACCCACGAAGACGGCTACCACTAGGAGGGTTGAAACATGTCCGGTAAACCTTCACTGCACGAGATTGAACAGGCCGAGAAGCAGCCATTGTGGCGGCGCCTGGGATGGCTGGCGGGGATCTGGGTGGGCAGCGTGCTGGCCCTGTTCGTGGTGGCCAGCCTGATGCGCATGTTCATGAATGCGGCGGGCCTGACCACGCACTGACATACCGAACCGGCCTGCCAGCGTGAGAGGCAAGCCCTGCTCTTCTATTGGAAGGGCAGGGCTTTTTTATTTGCGCGCTTTGAGGATGACGAACTTTGGTGTGGTCGCCACTTGTTCGACGCCACGGAACAATCGCGCCAACTTGCTGTGGTAGCCCAGGTGGCGATTACCCACGATATACAACGCGCCGCCCACTACCAGGGCTTCGCGTGCCTGCTGGAACATGCGCCAGGCGAGGAAGTCACCCACCACTTGTTGTTGATGAAACGGTGGGTTGCACAGCACCACGTCCAACGATTGCGCCTCCTGACCGGCCAGGCCGTCATCGGCACGTACAATAACGTCGCGATTGCCCAGAGCGGCTTGCCAGTTTTCAGCCGCCGATTGCACGGCCATATAGGACTCATCCACCAACGTGTACTGCGCGTCGGGGTTTTGCAGAGCGCTGGCAATCGCCAATACGCCATTGCCGCAGCCCAGGTCTGCCACGCGGGCGCTGCCAAGGTTTTTCGGCAGGTGCGGCAGGAAGGCGCGGGTGCCGATGTCCAGGCCCTCGCGGCAGAAAACGTTGGCGTGGTTGAGCAACTCGATCGCTGGCGCGTCCAGCCTGTAGCGGGTGGGATAGGGCGAGACGGCGACAGGACGATCTGCCACGGTGGCGATCAGCAATCGCGCCTTTTTGACCGCAAGCGTCGCGTGCATCGGCCCGATGTAACGCTCCAGCAGTTCACCGGCGGCGCGGGGCAAGTGCTTGACCATCGCCCCGGCGATCACCTCGGCGCCCGGCGCCAATTGCCCTTGCAGGCGGATCAACTGTTCTTCCAGCAGCGCCAGGGTTTTTGGCACACGGATCAGCACCCGATCGAAGGGCCCCACCGGCGCGGTACTGGCGGGTACGAATGGCACGGCATCAAACGCCTTGCCGTTGCGCACCAGGTTTTTCTCCAGGGCTTGGGCGGCGAGGAACGAGTCGCCGCTGGAGGTCACCAACATCTGGCCCGCAAGGCTGGCCGCGAGGGCACCGAAGCTGTCATTGAGTACCAGCACGCGGGTCAGCGCATTGGGTTGCTGTGCGCCAAGGTGGTTGAGCAGGTACTCGTCGGCGGCATCGAAGGCTTGCAGCGGATCATTGTGTTGCTCTGGCTGACGAATCAGATCGAGCTGGGCGAAGGGGCTGTCAAGCAGGGGCATGGGGGAAGAATGCTCTGGGTAATCGACGGAACCGTCTGAGTGAACGGCGACGCGACCCACTGAAGGGGGCGGCATCAACACTCAGAGTTGGCCGTAAATGTTACGTTTTTTTTTACGCAATGACATGGGGTGTTTAATTGACGATTACAGCATTCCGGCTTTGGCGAGGCAGAGCACAGCTTGGATCTTACTGGTGACCTTCAATTTGCTGAGTACTCTGCCGACATGAAAACCCACCGTGCGCTCGGACAGGCACAGAATGCGAGCGATCTCCGCGGCAGTCTTGCCCATGGCGCACCATCTGAGAATCTCCGTTTCGCGGGCCGTTAACTTGAATGGCGCCTCGTCGATGGGCTCGCCGGTGTATTGAAGCGCGACGACCGCATGCATCGCATGGCAGAGCCACAATACTTGACCGGCTTTTTCGTAAAGCTCTTCAGGGCTGACCTCACCCTTGTCACGCACCAGGGTCAGCATACTGAATACACCCTTGAAATCATGCACCGCCTGGGACCAGCCCCTATGCACCCCAAATGACTGAGCCAAGTCCCACAATTCAGGTGCGTTACTGAAGGCTTGCTTCTCCCAGAGGATGGGCAGTACAGAGTGCTTGCAGTGAACTACAGCCGGATCTTTGTCGAAGAAACCTGCTTGTTGATAGATTTTGTTCCATTCATTTGGGTAGTTGTTGCAGTTGAAAGGCTTTGCTTGGGTATTTTCGGATTGAGTACTCATTGTGAACGAGCAATATTTGAACCCCATTTCCTGAGTGCGGTTGATCACCATTTCATACACGGTGGTGATTTCGCTCTCGCCTTCCAGCTTGGGCAGCCGTGAATTGTGCCAATTGACCATCGGTAACTCTCCATGGGTTTCTTTGTGACTTGGGTACTTCCTGATCCCCAATCCAACACGAAAACAAGTGTAGGACACGTCATACAAGCTAGTCTGAAAAAAAATTCATCAAGTGGTTGGTCTTCGGGTTTCAGATATGTACAAGCGTTATTGGTTTGTATGAAAAAACCGATGGGACATTTTTTTTGCACTGGTTTTAATGACTTGCAGGTGATATCAAAATGACGTCTTCGGACGGCGTAGTTTCATCTTGTGGCGCATTCCGGTTGGGTTAATAGCCAAATGATTAGTATGAGTGTGCGGCGCGTTGTTTGCTGCGGATTGCGGGTGAACCGCTGGCTCACTTGCGTCACTGACAGGCGGTGCGCGATGGGTAAATGCAATGCCAGTACAAATCAACGGTGTTTGCGTCATCTGCTTTGAGAGACACTAGCGGCCTGTGCAAAACGGAGCCTCCCATGACGGCCAGTGCTGAGAAATTTACCCGCCAGACCTTGCTCGACGTGCAATCGCTGACCCCCAGCCTCTTCACCCTGCGCACCACTCGCGACCCAGGCTTTCGCTTTACCGCCGGCCAGTTCGTGCGCCTGGGTGTGACCAAGGCCGATGGCAGCACCGTGTGGCGTGCCTATTCTGTGGTGTCATCGCCTTTTGATGAGCATCTCGACTTTTTTTCCATCGTTGTCCCTGGCGGGGAGTTCACCAGCGAACTCAGCCGGCTGCGGGTTGGCGACACCTTGTTGGTAGAGCGCCAGGCCACCGGCTTCCTGACCCTTAATCGCTTTGTCGACGGGCGCGACCTGTGGCTGCTGGGCACCGGCACAGGGGTTGCGCCGTTCCTGTCGATCCTGCAGGACTTTGAGGTCTGGGAAAAATTCGAACGCATCATTCTGGTGTACAGCGCGCGGGAAGCGAAAGAGCTGGCTTACCAGGCGCTGATCAAGGAACTGGGGGAGCGCGAGTACTTGGCCGAGTACGCGCATAAACTCACCTACATCCCCATCGTCACTCGCGAGCAATATCCGGGTGCGCTCAACGGGCGCATTACCACGCTGATAGAAAATGGCGAACTGGAGCGTGCGGCCGGCCTTGAGTTAACGCCGGAACACTCCCGCGTATTGATTTGCGGTAATCCGCAGATGGTCGATGACACCCGCCAGCTACTCAAGCAACGGGACATGCAACTGAGCCTGAGTCGACGCCCTGGTCAGGTTGCAGTAGAAAATTACTGGTAGAAAAAAGGCGCCTCACGAGGCGCCTTTTTGCAACCGCTGATTAAAGCGGTTTGTTGTTATTTTGAGCCTTGAGCAGATCGCGGATCTCGCCCAGCAGCACTTCTTCCTTGGTCGGCGTCGGTGGCAAGCTAGGGGCTACGGCCTCTTCTCGCTTCAGGCGGTTGATGGCCTTCACACCCATGAAGATCGCAAAAGCAACGATCACGAAGTCGATGATGCTCTGGATGAACTTGCCATAAGCCAGCACCACCGCCGGTACGTCACCCTGCGCGGCCTTGAGCGTTATCGCCAGATCGGCAAAGTCCACACCCCCGATCAGCAGACCGATAGGCGGCATAATCACGTCGCCTACAAACGAGGAAACAATTTTGCCGAAGGCGGCGCCGATGATGATACCGACGGCCATGTCGACCACATTACCTTTGACCGCGAAGGCCTTGAACTCACTGATCACGCCCATAGGTTATTCCTTGTTACAGTTGAGAAGGGTGGAGGTCAGTGTAATTCAGTCGTACAAGGCTTGCTCGACACAACTGTTAACACTGTCGATTTTTATCGACACATTAAAACGCAAATAGTTTGCAAAGTGCCACCAGTCGCGCGCGAATTACCCGTCATTTCAGCCAGTTACCAGATTATTTTATTAATCGGGCCTGTGGCGTTTTTCTATTTATCTTCTGACTCGCAGGTCTCTAGCCTCTGACAAGCACAACAGAATGTGCGCTAAAAAAACCAGAGGAAACCTCGATGAACATTCCAATCCGCCGCAGGCCCGTGTCCGCGCGTCACGCGCTGGCACTGGTGACCGCAAGCCTGCTGTCCCTCTCCGTGCAAGCCGCCAACCTGACCCGCGATAACGGGGCCAACGTCGGTGATAACCAGAACTCGCAAACGGCCGGAGCGAACGGCCCGGTATTGTTGCAGGACGTTCAGCTGATCCAGAAGTTGCAGCGCTTTGACCGCGAACGCATCCCCGAGCGTGTGGTACATGCCCGCGGTACTGGCGCCCATGGCACCTTCACGGTGACCGACAACCTCAGCGACCTGACCAAGGCCAAGGTGTTCGCCGCCGGTGAAACCACGCCAGTGTTCGTACGCTTTTCGGCGGTCGTCCACGGTAACCATTCCCCTGAAACCCTGCGTGACCCAAGGGGTTTTGCCACCAAGTTCTACACCGCCGAAGGTAACTGGGACCTGGTTGGCAATAACTTCCCGACCTTCTTTATCCGCGATGCCATCAAGTTCCCGGATATGGTCCATGCCTTTAAACCCGACCCACGCACTAACCTGGATGACGACTCGCGCCGTTTCGACTTCTTCTCCCATGTTCCCGAAGCCACGCGTACTTTGACCGAGTTGTACTCGGACTCCGGTACCCCGGCCAGTTACCGCGAGATGGACGGTAATGGCGTACATGCCTACAAGTTGATCAACGCCAAGGGCGAAGTGCACTACGTAAAGTTCCACTGGAAGAGCCTGCAAGGCATCAAGAACCTGGATCCCAAGCAAGTCACCGAAGTACAGGGTCGTGACTACAGTCATATGACCAACGACTTGGTCACCCATATCAACAAGGGCGACTTCCCCAAGTGGGACTTGTATGTGCAAGTGCTCAAGCCCGAGGACTTGGCCAAGTTTGATTTCGACCCCCTGGATGCCACCAAGATCTGGCCGGATGTACCGGAGCGTAAAGTCGGGCAGATGGTGCTCAATCGCAACCCGGCCAATGTCTTCCAGGAAACCGAGCAAGTAGCGATGGCGCCTGCCAACCTGGTGCCGGGCATCGAGCCGTCGGAAGACCGTCTGCTGCAAGGCCGGGTGTTCTCCTATGCCGATACGCAAATGTACCGCCTGGGTGCGAACGCCCTGCAACTGCCGATCAACGCTCCACGGGTCACCGTCAACAACGGTAACCAGGACGGTGCGATGAACTTCGGCAAGACCACCACCGGCGTGAACTACCAGCCAAGCCGGCTGTTGCCACGCGAAGAGCCGCAAACCGCGCGCTACAGCCAGTCGCCGCTGTCGGGCAGCACCCAGCAGGCGAAGATCCAGCGCGAGCAGAACTTCAAACAGGCCGGTGACCTGTACCGCTCCTACACCAAGAAAGAGCGTCAGGACTTGATCGACAATTTCGGCGGCTCGCTGGCCACCACCGATGACGAGAGCAAGCACATCATCCTGTCGTTCCTTTACAAGGCTGATCCGGAATACGGCACCGGCGTGACCAAGGTGGCCAAAGGTGATCTGGCTCGCGTGAAGGCGCTGGCGGAAAAACTGACTGACTGATTCGTTGGTTGCGGTCGGCGCCTCTACGGGCGTCGACCTTTGGCAGGAGAAGCCCCTATGCGTATCTCTATCGGTTTACTGATGGCCATGCTGGCCTTTGTCGCCCATGCGGAGTCTCCCGACCCGGTGGCGCTCAAAGCCCAGTTGCAGGATTACTACTTCGACGCCGCTCGCCGTGGCGACCTCGACATGCTCAATACCTTTATCGACTCCGGCTACAGCCTCAACACCCAGGATGACAAAGGCTACACGGCACTGATTCTCGCCGCTTATCACGGCCAGGGCTCGTACGTGGAGCGTCTGCTCGACGCGGGTGCCAACGCCTGCGTACAGGACAAACGCGGCAACACGGCGCTGATGGGCGCGATCTTCAAGGGTGAGCTGAAAATCGCCCAGCGCCTGCTGGCCACCGACTGCAACCCGGACCAACGCAATGGCGCGGGACAGACTGCCGCCATGTACGCCGGGCTGTTCAAACGCGTCGAGTTGCTGGGTGAACTGCAAGCCAAAGGCGCAGACCTGAACGCCGAGGACCCCGTCGGTAACAGTGCTTCACGTTTGGCCAGTGGCGAAATCCGGACCCCGGCGTCGCGCTGAGCTATCATCGCGGTTTTTCGGTTGGAGGTTCTCACATGGCAAAGGCCAAGCGCATGTACGGCTGCACGGAGTGCGGCGCGACCTTTCCCAAATGGGCGGGCCAGTGCTCCGAATGCGGTGCGTGGAACACCCTGACTGAAACCATGATTGAAAGCGGTGGTGCCGCAGCCCCTACCGGCCGCGCCGGCTGGACCGGGCAACAGGCACAGATCAAGACCCTGGCCGAGGTCAGCGTCGAAGAGATCCCGCGTTTCTCCACCGCGTCCGGCGAACTGGACCGCGTACTTGGCGGTGGCCTGGTCGATGGTTCGGTGGTGCTGATCGGCGGTGACCCGGGCATCGGCAAGTCGACCATCCTCTTGCAAACCCTGTGCAGCATCGCCAGCCGTATGCCGGCGCTGTACGTCACCGGTGAAGAATCCCAACAGCAAGTGGCCATGCGCGCCCGCCGTTTGGGCCTGCCCCAGGACCAGCTGCGGGTCATGACCGAAACCTGCATCGAAAGCATCATCGCCACGGCGCGGATCGAAAAGCCCAAGGTCATGGTGATCGACTCGATCCAGACGATTTTCACCGAGCAACTGCAATCGGCGCCGGGCGGCGTGTCCCAGGTGCGCGAAAGTGCGGCGCTGTTGGTGCGCTACGCCAAGCAGAGCGGCACGGCGATCTTCCTGGTCGGCCACGTGACCAAGGAAGGCGCGCTGGCCGGGCCACGGGTGTTGGAGCACATGGTGGATACCGTGCTGTATTTCGAAGGTGAGTCCGATGGCCGCCTGCGTTTGCTGCGGGCGGTAAAAAACCGCTTTGGCGCCGTGAACGAGTTGGGTGTGTTCGCCATGACTGACCGTGGGCTGAAAGAAGTCTCCAACCCCTCGGCGATTTTTCTCACCCGTGCCCAGGAAGAAGTCCCGGGCAGTGTGGTGATGGCGACGTGGGAGGGTACCCGGCCCATGCTGGTGGAAGTCCAGGCGCTGGTGGATGACAGCCATTTGGCCAACCCGCGGCGGGTCACGCTTGGCCTGGACCAGAACCGTCTGGCGATGTTGCTGGCGGTATTGCACCGTCACGGCGGCATTCCGACCCATGACCAGGATGTTTTCCTTAACGTAGTGGGCGGCGTCAAGGTGCTGGAGACCGCCTCCGACCTGGCGCTGATGGCGGCGGTGATGTCCAGCCTGCGCAATCGGCCGCTGCCTCATGATCTGCTGGTGTTTGGTGAGGTCGGCCTGTCGGGCGAAGTCCGCCCGGTGCCCAGTGGGCAGGAGCGGTTGAAGGAGGCGGCCAAGCATGGGTTCAAGCGGGCGATCGTGCCCAAGGGCAATGCGCCGAAGGAAATGCCGGCAGGTTTGCAGGTGATTGGGGTGACGCGCCTGGAGCAGGCGTTGGATGCACTGTTCGAATAATCACCAGCATTGCAAATCCAATGTGGGAGGGGGCTTGCTCCCGATTGCGGTGAATCAGTAACAGATAGGCTGACTGACCCACCGCAATCGGGAGCAAGTCGAATCGTCGCACCGCCCCTCCCACATTTGAGTTGTGTTGGCTTCTAGATTTCCAGCAATGCCGCCAGCTCTCTGTGTAGCTCTTCCTCATCCCCCAGGTTCAACTCAATCAGTCGCCGCAAATGGCTGATCGAATCCAGATCGATATGTTGGCACACGAAGCCCAACTGCCCCTGATCCTCGTGGCTCAGCTTCACTTGCATCTTTATATGCGCTTTCGGATCCAGGCGTATGTCTACGTCGAACGGCAGCGCCTTGTTCCCCTTCCAGTCTTCGGGGCGCTCGACCAGTAGACCCTTTAGCGAGAGATCCACCAGTTTCACCGGAAAATCCCATCCGTTTTGCCGAATTTCGGTTTTGGCATCAAAAGCAATCCGGCGAAAACGGCGGCGATCAGACGGTTGCTCAGTCATGGTGAAGCCCTCGGTGGATAGGAGGATTGTAGCCTTGCGCCATCATTTGGCATTTATTTCGTTTTTTTGCCGCATAGAAGGCTCTAGACCAACGTAGGGGGCTGGTCTTTGAGGCCAACAGCGCTAAACTCGGGCTGGCTGTCCTTTCTGTCCACCCTGGCTGGAATACAAAAATGAAAAATAATAATAGCCTGCTACGCCACCTACCCTGGCTGGTGCTGGCAATCGTAGGAGCGTGCGCCCTGGGCGTAGTGGCCTTGCGCCGCGGCGAGGCGATCAACGCCTTGTGGATTGTGGTCGCTGCTGTGGCCATCTATCTGGTTGCGTACCGTTACTACAGTCTGTTCATCGCCAATAACGTGATGCAACTCGACCCTCGGCGGGCCACCCCCGCAGTGGTCAATAACGACGGTCTGGACTACGTGCCGACCAACAAACATATCCTTTTCGGTCACCACTTTGCGGCGATTGCCGGTGCAGGCCCGTTGGTCGGTCCGGTGCTGGCGGCGCAGATGGGCTACCTGCCCGGCACCCTGTGGCTGATTGCCGGTGTGGTGCTGGCGGGTGCGGTGCAGGACTTCATGATCCTGTTCCTGTCCACTCGTCGCAACGGGCGTTCCCTGGGTGACATGGTTCGCGAAGAGATGGGCCGCATTCCCGGGACCATCGCCCTGTTTGGCTGCTTCCTGATCATGATCATCATCCTCGCGGTGCTGGCACTGATC
This sequence comes from Pseudomonas sp. HN8-3, assembly GCF_020790195.1. Lineage (NCBI taxonomy): Bacteria > Pseudomonadati > Pseudomonadota > Gammaproteobacteria > Pseudomonadales > Pseudomonadaceae > Pseudomonas > Pseudomonas sp. HN8-3. The sequence goes on along the minus strand of NZ_CP086206.1, from coordinate 5,168,590 downwards.
GTGGTCAAGGCCCTGGCCGAGAGCCCGTGGGGCATCTTTACGGTGATGGCGACCATCCCGATTGCGATGTTCATGGGCATCTACATGCGCTACATCCGCCCGGGCCGCATTGGTGAAATTTCGATCATCGGCGTGCTGTTGCTGCTGGGTTCGATCTGGCTGGGCGGGCAGATTGCCGCTGACCCGGTCTGGGCCAAAGCCTTCACCTTCACCGGGATCCAGATCACCTGGATGCTGATCGGCTACGGCTTCGTTGCCGCTGTTCTGCCGGTATGGCTGATCCTGGCGCCGCGTGACTACCTGTCGACGTTCCTGAAAATCGGCACCATCATCGCTCTGGCGATCGGCATCCTGGTCACCATGCCTGATCTGAAAATGCCAGCACTGACCCAGTTCATCGACGGCACTGGCCCGGTGTGGAAGGGCGGCCTGTTCCCGTTCCTGTTCATCACCATCGCTTGTGGCGCGGTCTCGGGCTTCCACGCGCTGATCTCTTCGGGCACCACGCCCAAGTTGCTCGCCAGTGAAAGCCACGCCCGTTACATCGGATACGGCGGCATGTTGATGGAGTCGTTCGTGGCCATCATGGCGATGGTTGCCGCTTCGGTGATCGAGCCAGGCGTGTACTTCGCCATGAACAGCCCGGCGGCGATTGTCGGTACTGACGTGGTCACCGTGGCGCAAACCGTCAGCAGCTGGGGTTTTGCAATTACCCCTGAAGCGCTGTCGGCCGTTGCCCACGATATCGGTGAAACCACCATCCTGGCGCGTGCCGGCGGTGCGCCGACGCTGGCGGTCGGTATCGCACAGATCCTGCACAGTGTGCTGCCAGGTGAAAACACCATGGCGTTCTGGTACCACTTTGCAATCCTGTTCGAAGCGCTGTTCATCCTCACGGCGGTCGATGCCGGTACCCGTGCCGGTCGCTTCATGCTGCAGGACCTGCTGGGTTCGTTCGTGCCTGCGCTCAAACGCACCGAGTCCTGGACCGCCAACCTGATTGCTACCGCAGGCTGCGTGGCGATGTGGGGTTACTTGCTGTACCAGGGCGTAATCGACCCGCTGGGTGGTATCAACACCTTGTGGCCGCTGTTCGGTATCTCCAATCAGATGCTGGCGGGTATTGCGTTGATGCTGGCGACCGTTGTGCTGATCAAGATGAAGCGCCAGCGCTACATCTGGGTGACCATGTTGCCTGCCGTCTGGCTGCTGATCTGCACCACCACCGCAGGCTTCATCAAGCTGTTCGACGCCAACCCGGCGATCGGCTTTCTGTCGCTGGCCAAGAAATACAGCGATGCCCTGGCCAACGGTCAGATCCTCGCCCCGGCCAAGAGCATCGACCAGATGCAGCACGTGATCTGGAACGCCTACACCAACGCAACGCTGACGGCGCTGTTCCTGTTCGTGGTATTCAGCATCCTGTTCTATGCGCTCAAAGTCGGCGTAGCCGCCTGGGGCAACAAAGAGCGTACGGATAAAGAAGCGCCATTCCAGGCCGTACCGGACGCATAAGCGAGGATTGCCACTATGTTCAATGACATCAGTCGCCTCGGTAAATACCTCGGTCAGGCCGCGCGCCTGATGGTCGGCATGCCCGACTACGACACCTACGTCGAGCATATGCAAACCAAACACCCGGACAAGCCGGTGATGGACTACAAGGCGTTCTTCCGCGAACGCCAGGAGGCCCGTTACGGCGGCAAGGGTGGTCCCAAGTGCTGTTGACCCGGTAACGCGGGCCAATGCGATACCCCTGTGGGAGCAGGGCTTTCTGTGGGAGCTGGCTTGCCTGCGATAGCATCACCTCGGTCTGACTGAAGCACCGAGTTGTCTGCATCGCAGGCAAGCCAGCTCCCACAGGGGCCTTTGCTCCCACATTTGTTTTGTGTTTATTCAGTTATCAGGAGAATAGTTTTGTCCTCTCCCATCCCCGTCACCATCCTCAGCGGCTTCCTCGGTGCCGGCAAGACCACCTTGCTGCGCCATCTGCTCAAGGCCGAGCACGGCTTGAAAATCGCCGTGATCGAAAACGAATTCAGTGACGCCGGCATCGACACCCAGCTCTTGGGCGACGAGCCGGTACAAGTCATGACCCTGTCCAACGGCTGCGTGTGCTGCACCATCCACACCGACTTGACCAAGGCCCTGTACCTGCTGCTTGAGCGTCTGGACAGTGGCGAAATCGCCTTCGACCGCCTGGTGATCGAATGCACCGGCCTTGCCGACCCGGCACCAGTGGCCCAGACTTTTTTCATCGACGAAGAACTGCGCGAGCGCTACATCCTCGACGGCATCATTACCCTGGTGGACGCCGCCCACGCCGAGCATCACCTGACCCAGACCATCGCCCAGGCCCAGATCGGCTTTGCCGACCGCCTGCTGGTGAGTAAGCGCGACCTGGTGGACAACGCCACCTTCGACGCCCTCAGTCAGCGCCTGACCCGTATCAACCGGCGTGCGCCGATCCGTGTGGTGGATCACGGCAAGATCGACTTGGCTGAGTTGCTGGATGTGCGCGGCTTCAACCTCAATGCCGGCATGAGCCTGCGCCCGGTCAGCGCTGCGCCATCGGTCGACCGTATTTCCAGCCTGGTGCTGCGCACCGACCAGCCGCTGGATATCGACCGCCTCAGTGAGTTCATGAACGAACTGCTGGAAGACCACGGCAAGCAGCTGCTGCGCTACAAGGGCGTGCTCAATATTGCCGGGGAGGATCGACGCATGGTGTTCCAGGGCGTGCTGAAACTCTATGGTTTTGACTGGGACACCGAATGGGCCGAGGGCGAGGCGCGGGAGAGTGTGATTGTGTTTATTGCCGATGAGCTGCCGGAGGACAAGATCCGAGAAGGCTTCCAGCGCGTCTACCAATCCTGACTTGAAATGCGATCAACTGTGGGAGGGGGCTTGCTCCCGATTGCGGTGGGTCAGTAAACATATAAGTGACTGACACACTGCTATCGGGAGCAAGCCCCCTCCCACAATTGAATGCATTTCAAATTGAAATAAAAAAGCCCGGCTCAAGAGCCGGGCTTTTCATTCAAGCAACTGCAATCAAGCGCCGTAAACCGGCAGCTTCTTGCAGATGGCCTTGACCTTCTCACGTACCGCGTCGATCACGGCTTCGTTGTTCAGGTCAGCCAGGATGTCGCAGATCCAGCCGGCCAGTTCCTTGCACTCTGCTTCCTTGAAGCCACGGGTGGTCACAGCCGGGGTGCCGAAGCGCAGGCCGGAGGTGACGAACGGCGAACGTGGGTCGTTCGGCACGGAGTTCTTGTTCACGGTGATGAAGGCTTTGCCCAGGGCGGCGTCAGCGTCTTTACCGGAAATGTCCTGTTTGATCAGCGACAGCAGGAACAGGTGGTTTTCAGTACCGCCGGACACCACGTCAAAACCGCGCTCGATGAACACAGCGGCCATGGCCTGGGCGTTCTTCACCACTTGTTGCTGGTAGGTCTTGAACTCAGGCTGCAGTGCTTCCTTGAAGCAGATCGCCTTGGCGGCAATCACGTGCTCCAGCGGGCCACCCTGGGCGCCCGGGAATACCGCGGAGTTGAGCTTCTTCTCGATCTCGGCGTTGGCGCGAGCCAGGATCAGGCCGCCACGTGGACCGCGCAGGGTCTTGTGGGTAGTGGTGGTCACCACGTCAGCGTAAGGCACCGGGTTCGGGTACACGCCCGCTGCTACCAGACCGGCCACGTGGGCCATGTCGACGAACAGGTAGGCACCGACCTTGTCGGCGATTTCACGGAAGCGTGGGAAATCCAGGATCTGCGAGTAGGCAGAGAACCCAGCCACGATCATTTTTGGCTTGTGCTCGACCGCCAGGCGCTCGACTTCGTCGTAGTCGATCAGGCCGTTGGCATCGATACCGTACTGGACGGCGTTGTACAGCTTGCCGGAGGAAGAAACGCTGGCGCCGTGGGTCAGGTGACCGCCGTGGGCCAGGCTCATGCCCAGGATAGTGTCGCCGCCTTGCAGCAGGGCCAGGTACACGGCGCTGTTGGCCTGGGAGCCGGCGTGTGGCTGGACGTTGGCGTAATCGGCGCCGAACAGCTCCTTGGCACGGTCGATGGCCAACTGCTCAACCACGTCGACGTACTCGCAACCACCGTAGTAGCGCTTGCCCGGGTAGCCTTCGGCGTACTTGTTGGTCAAAACCGAACCTTGAGCCTCCATCACCGCAGGGCTGGTGTAGTTTTCCGAAGCGATCAGCTCAATGTGCTCTTCCTGGCGCACGGCTTCTTGCTCCATGGCGGCGAAGAGATCGGCGTCGTACTTGGCAATAGTCAAATCACGGCTGAACATGGCGGTCCTCAAGGATCGGGGGCAGAAAAGGAGGGCATTCTAACCCAATGGGTTTTAGATGGCATATGAAAGGACATCATGTCGCGGACAAGTGGGGCTCATCTGGGGATGGGCGGTGTCGGCACTGGCCCCATCGCAGGCAAGCCAGCTCCCACACTTGATCGGGCTCACACAGTCAAATGTGGGAGCTGGCTTGCCTGCGATGAGACCATAAGCTCCACTGCAGCACTTCAGTCGAACATGAAGAGAGCATCATTGCTGAACTGCGCCTCGAACCGATTCGCCGGCATCGGCCGCCCGAACAGGTAACCCTGGACCTCATCACAGCCATGCTCGCGCAAAAAGTCCAATTGCTCGTGGGTTTCCACACCTTCGGCGATCACCGCCAGGTTCAGGCTGTGGGCCATGGCAATGATCGCCCGGGCGATCTGTGCGTCCTGCTCACCGGAGGGCAGGCCATCGACGAAGGTGCGGTCGATCTTCAGCACGTCGATGGGGAATTGCTTGAGGTAGTTAAGCGATGAATAGCCAGTGCCAAAGTCATCCACCGCGATGCTCAGGCCCAGGTTCTTCAAGCTGGCGAGGATTTGCAGCGCTTCGTTGACTTCACGCATCAGGATACTTTCGGTCAACTCCAGCTCCAGGCACGCTGGCGGCAGGCCAGTGTCCTTGAGGATGGTGGCGATGCGCGTGCCCAGCTGGCCGTCGGAGAACTGTCGCGCCGAGATGTTCACCGAGACTTTGGGCACCCGCACCTTGTTCTGGTGCCAGGTCTTGAGTTGGCGACAGGCTTCGCTGATCACCCAATCGCCCACGTCCACCACCAGCCCGAGTTCTTCCAATACCGGAATGAAATCCCCCGGCGGCACCAGCCCGCGACGCGGGTGGCGCCAGCGCAGCAGGGCCTCGGCACCGGTCAGGCGTTTGCCGTCGCCGCTGAATTGCGGTTGGTAATACAGCACGAATTCGTTCTGGTCCAGGGCGTGGCGCAGGTCGCTCTCCAACTCCAGACGCTCCAGGGCGCTGGCGTTCATGTCGGCCTGGTAGAACTGGAAGTTGTTCTTGCCGCGTTCTTTGGCGTGGTACATCGCCGTATCCGCGTTTTTCATCAGTTGGCTCAGCTCGTTGCCGTCTTGGGGGCTGAGGGCGATGCCGATACTGGCGGTCACGAAAAACTCGCGGCCTTCGAGCACGAATGGCTTCACCAGGCTGGCCAGAATCTGCTCGGCCACATGAATCGCGCGGTTCAGCGCCATTTCGCGGCTGACCCGTGGTTGCAACAGCAGGGTGAACTCGTCGCCGCCCATGCGCGCCACGGTGTCGTCTTCGGCCACGCAACCGAGCAGGCGCGTCGCCATTTCCTTAAGCATACGGTCGCCGGCGGCGTGGCCGAGGGAGTCGTTGATCGGCTTGAAGCGGTCGAGGTCGAGGAACATCAACACCACCCACGACTTCTGCCGTTCTGCCGACTGCAACGCCGTGTGCAGACGGTCCTGGAACAGCGTGCGGTTGGGCAGGTGGGTCAGGGCGTCGTAGTAGGCCAGGCGGTGGATGCGCTGTTCGCTGGCCTTACGCTCGCTGATATCGCTGAAGAAACACACATAGCTGGCCAGGTCGCCTTCGTCGTCGAACACCGCCGTAATGCCGACCCAGGCCGGGTAATGCTCGCCGTTGCGGCGCTTGAGCCACACTTCGCCTTCCCAGGTACTGTGCTGGTGCAGTTGCTTGAGCACATAACGCAGGTGGGCTTCCTGCTGCTCGTCGACGGTGAGCATGTTCGGCAATTGGTCGAGCACGTCCGCCACTTCATACCCGCTGACCCGGCTGAACGCCTCGTTGGCTTGCACGATATAGCCGGCCGGATCGGTGATCAGGATCGCCGAGGTGGAGTGCTCGAAGACCGTGGCCGCCATGCGCAGGTCTTTTTCGGCGCGGCGTTGCTGGCTGATATCGCGGCCCACGCCGAGGATGCCCTCAAAGGCGCCATGTTCATCCCACACCAGCACCAGGCGCAGTTCGATCGGTACTTTGCGCCCGTCGGCGCGCAGGCAGTCGAACAGGAACAGTTGGGTCTGGACTTCATCGCGCAAGGTGTTCAACGCCTCGGGGTTGCCGAGGGCGCGACTGACCTGTTCCATAAGGCTATAAATGCCGGTCAACTGTTGCGGGTTGGCAACGATCGACTGCCAGCCATGCTTGAACACCCAATCCACGTCATAGCCCAGCACGGTGTTGACCGATGGGCTGATGTAATTCAGAGCCAGTTGGCTGTCGGTAGAGCAGATCACGTCGCTGATGCTTTCAGCCAACATGCGGTAGCGCTGCTCGCTGTCGCGCAGGGATTCGCTGGCTTCGATCTGGTCGGTAATGTCCTTGGCCACACCGATGATCCGAGTGACCACCGTGGACGTATCCCGGGCCAGGGCCTGTTCGCGAATATCGAAGCGGCGCCATTGGTTATTGCGGTGGCGAAAGCGCAGTTGGCAGTGCAACTGGGTCGTATAGCCGACCTGGCGTTGCTGCTCACGCGAGTCGTGGTAGTGCTCGGCGTCTTCGGGGTGCAGCAGGATTTCCCAGAAGTACTCACCCATTTGCTGCAGTTCGGCTTTGTTGTAGCCCAGGGTGTGGCCCAGATGATGGTTGCTGAAAATCATGCGCTGGCTGATCACGTCCTGCACATACAGGTGATCGGGCACCGTACGCACCACATCCGACCAGAAGCTCTCGCGCTCCACCAGCGACAACTCGATCAGCTTGCGGCTGGTGATGTCGCTGATGCTGAGGATTACGGCCTTGACGTCATCCTGCTGCTCCGGCAAACGCATCACCAGCCACAGGTACTGTTCGTTGCCGGCCACGTCGTTGAGCTGGATTTCCAGCTCCAGCTGTTTTTGCCGGGTCAGTACAGCTTCCAGCACCTGATAGCCGATGGACGTGGCATTGCTCGGGCAATCATCGATCAGGCGTTCCCATGCCTGCTCGCAGGACGCGACGTTGAGCAGGCGCACGGCCATCTGGTTGACCTCGGTGACGCGCAACTCCTTGAGCAGTTGCTTGCGCTCGGCGGGGTTGGCCTGCAACCAGGCGTGCAACTGTTCGCGGCTTTGTACCTGGGTCTTGTTGCAAAACGCCTTGAGCCCCGCCAGGTCAAGCACGCACAAGGCCACGCCTGTGCCTTCGAAGATGTCCTGATAGCGTCGCCGGCCTTCATGCACCTGGCGTTGGCGGCGGCGCATGTTGAGCAGCACGATCACCGGGACCAGCGAAAATGCCAGGCCCAGCAGGCACTTGCCGATAAAGGCAGGCAGCAGTTGTTCCAGCACCGCGCTGCGGTCAAACAGGCCGCGCAGTTGCCAGTCGCTTTTGCTCAAGGGCGTGACCAGCACACTGCGGTTCAATTCTTCTGGTGTCAGAGCGCTGGGCCACTGCGCCGGCATCCCGCTGTCACGGCTGACCACACGATGGTTCAGGCTGTTCTCGATCGCCCACATCGGGCGCTGGCCCTGAATGTCCTGCCGTGTGAGGTTGGCCAGGTAATTGGGGGCCAGGCGCAAGGCCCAGTACACCTTGGAGCCACCGCTGGGTTGGTGCAGCAACAGATAGATGACCGTGCCGTCATTGTCGTTGCTCAGGTAGTAAGACTGGGCGTGACTGCGCTTGACCAGGTCTTCGAGCAGGGCATTGTCTTGGCTGCCTTCGGCAGTGTCGCTGATCAGTGCGCCGTTGGGGGTGAGCAGGGCGAAGCTGCGTAGGTCCGGCAACGAGCGCTGCAACGTGCGCATCAAGGCCTGCTGCTGTTCGGCATTGCGCGGCGGCTCGACAATGGGCAGCAGGTTCAGGGCGATCTGCGCGCTCAGGGCCATGCTCTGGCTGATCTGCTCGGCCAAGTCAGCACTGTAGTCGATGGTGTATTGCTGCTGGTTTTTCTGGTTTTGCTGCAACTGGTCAAGCAGTTGCCAGAACAATAACGCGAGCAACATCAGCACAAGCGTCGCCAATGCGCCCTTCAAGGTACCGTGCAGGGGCGCTCCCGGCGCAATATGAGCGGCGCGCAAGGGAGTGGGCGGCGTGACTTTGGACAAGCTGTGATCCTGCGGTTGGCTGGACTGGCGCGCGACGTGCACTATAAGCCGGACGCCCGGAGGGCGGCTAGCATGCCTTGAGTTGTGGCAAAGTGCCAGTCCTCCCTGGCTGGACTGCCCCAGCGCATTCAGGTAGCTTTGCCGGTTACGCGGGGGCGTTCCAGCCCCAGACATTCAGGCTTTTTCCCCACGCAGGCATTGATGATAGTCAAAGGCCCGCGCGGCGCATGGCCTGGCACGGGCTTCGTCCGCTTAATTCATCAGTCACTGACGCTAGGTTCACCATGGCTCAATACGTCTTCACCATGCATCGGCTGGGAAAAGTTGTTCCGCCGAAGCGGGAAATCCTGAAAAACATTTCGTTGTCCTTCTTCCCAGGCGCCAAGATCGGCGTGCTCGGCCTCAACGGCTCGGGTAAATCCACGCTGCTGAAAATCATGGCCGGCGTCGATACCGAGTTCGAAGGCGAAGCCCGCCCGATGCCGGACCTGAATATCGGTTACCTGCCGCAAGAGCCGATCCTGGATCCGACCAAGACCGTGCGCGAAGTGGTTGAAGAGGCCGTCAGCGTGATCAAGGACGCCCAGGCGCGCCTCGACGAGGTGTATGCCGCCTACGCCGAACCGGATGCCGACTTCGACAAGCTGGCCGCCGAGCAGGCCAAGCTCGAAGCCATCCTGCAGGCTGGCGACGGTCACAACCTGGAGCGCCAACTGGAAGTCGCCGCCGATGCGCTGCGCCTGCCGGCGTGGGACGCCAAGGTCGAGCACCTGTCTGGTGGTGAAAAACGTCGTGTGGCCCTGTGCCGCCTGCTGCTGTCGGCTCCCGATATGCTGCTGCTCGACGAACCGACCAACCACCTGGACGCCGATTCCGTCGCCTGGCTGGAGCACTTCCTGCACGATTTCCCGGGCACCGTGGTTGCGATCACGCACGACCGGTACTTCCTGGACAACGTTGCCGGCTGGATCCTCGAACTCGACCGCGGCGCCGGTATCCCTTACGAGGGCAACTACTCCGGTTGGCTGGAAGCCAAGTCCGACCGTCTGGCCGCCGAATCCAAGCAGCAATCGGCCCACGAAAAAGCCATGAAGGAAGAGCTGGAGTGGGTGCGCAAAGGCGCCAAGGCCCGCCAGTCCAAATCCAAGGCCCGTCTGCAACGCTTTGAAGAGATGCAGTCGCAGGAATTCCAGAAGCGCAGCGAAACCAACGAGATCTACATCCCGGCCGGTCCGCGCCTGGGTGACAAGGTCATCGAGTTCAAGAACGTATCCAAGGGCTATGGCGACCGCGTGCTGATCGACAACCTGTCGTTCTCAATGCCAAAAGGCGCGATCGTCGGCGTCATTGGTGGTAACGGTGCGGGTAAGTCCACGCTGTTCCGCATGTTGATGGGCAAGGAGACTCCGGACTCCGGCAGCATCGAGATCGGCGACACCGTGCAACTGGCCTGTGTAGACCAGAGCCGCGACGACCTCGACGGCAGCAAGACCGTGTTCCAGCAGATCTCCGACGGCTCCGACCAGATCCGCATCGGCAACTATGAAATCCCGTCGCGCACCTATGTCGGCCGTTTCAACTTCAAGGGCGGCGATCAGCAGAAGTTCGTCAAGGACCTGTCCGGCGGTGAGCGTGGTCGCTTGCACCTGGCCCTGACCTTGAAAGAGGGCGGCAACGTGTTGCTGCTCGACGAACCGTCCAACGACCTCGACGTTGAAACCCTGCGTTCCCTGGAAGAAGCCCTGCTGGACTTCCCGGGCGCCGCGATTGTGATCTCTCACGATCGGTGGTTCCTTGACCGCGTCGCGACCCACATCCTGGCGTACGAAGATGACTCCCAGGCGGTGTTCTTCGAAGGTAACTACACCGAGTACGAAGCAGACCGTAAAAAGCGCTTGGGCGAAGCAGCTGCCCAGCCGCACCGTGTGCGTCACAAAAAACTGGCCTGATTCGGGCTGGTTTGAAAAAAGCGGAGCCTTCGGGCTCCGTTTTTTTGGGGCGCTGTTCAGGTGGACCGAGGCGACTTCATCGCAGGCAAGCCAGCTCCCACATTAGATCGAGTACCTCTGCTACGACACGGTCCAATGTGGGAGCTGGCTTGCCTGCGATAGCGGTTTAACTATTGGTGCATATCTCGCGTTGAAATCCCTGTTAGAGGGCAAAAATCCTGATTATTTATATCCAATGCACCATTTAAATTCACAAAAGCGACATTTTGCCCTGTCACGGTGCGAAATGAATTGATAAAGTCCGGCTCATTCTCTGTTTAACAACAATCAATTTGCCGAGACTTTTCATGATCGAATCCGTCGAATCCTTCCTGGCCCGCCTCAAGAAACGCGACCCCGACCAGCCGGAATTCCACCAGGCTGTAGAAGAAGTCCTGCGCAGCCTGTGGCCCTTTCTTGAAGCCAACCCCCACTACCTGACCTCGGGCATTCTGGAGCGCATTTGCGAACCGGAACGCGCCATCACCTTCCGGGTATCGTGGGTGGATGATCACGGCAAGGTTCAGGTCAATCGCGGTTTCCGTATCCAGATGAACAGCGCCATCGGCCCGTACAAAGGTGGCTTGCGCTTTCACCCTTCGGTCAACCTGGGCGTGCTGAAATTCCTCGCCTTCGAGCAGACCTTCAAAAACTCCCTGACCTCGCTGCCCATGGGCGGCGGTAAAGGCGGCTCGGACTTCGACCCCAAGGGCAAGAGCGATGCCGAAGTGATGCGCTTCTGCCAGGCGTTCATGAGCGAGTTGTACCGCCACATCGGTGCGGACGTCGACGTGCCGGCCGGCGATATCGGTGTGGGCGCACGGGAAATCGGCTTTCTGTTCGGCCAGTACAAGCGCCTGAGCAATCAATTCACTTCAGTGCTGACCGGCAAAGGCATGACTTATGGCGGCAGCCTGATTCGTCCGGAAGCCACCGGTTTCGGCTGTGTGTATTTCGCCGAGGAAATGCTCAAGCGCCAAGGTCAGCGGGTCGAAGGCAAGCGGGTGGCGGTGTCCGGCTCCGGCAACGTGGCGCAATACGCGGCGCGCAAGGTCATGGACCTGGGCGGCAAGGTGGTTTCCCTGTCGGACTCCGAAGGCACCCTGTACGCCGAAAGTGGTTTGACCGAAGAACAATGGTCGGCCCTGCTGGAGCTGAAAAACGTACAGCGCGGGCGTATCAGTGAATTGGCTGAACGTTTCGGCCTGGAATTCCGCAAAGGCCAAACCCCTTGGGAGCTGGCGTGCGATATCGCGCTGCCATGCGCCACCCAGAACGAACTCGACGCCCAAGCCGCACGCACGCTGTTGCGCAACGGCTGCATCTGCGTGGCCGAAGGCGCCAACATGCCGACCACCCTGGAGGCTGTGGATATCTTCATCGACGCGGGCATCCTGTTTGCGCCCGGCAAGGCGTCCAACGCCGGCGGTGTGGCAGTGAGCGGCCTGGAAATGTCGCAGAACGCCATGCGCCTGCTGTGGACCGCCGGGGAAGTGGACAGCAAACTGCACAACATCATGCAGTCGATCCACCATGCCTGCGTGCATTACGGTGAGGAAAACGGCCGGGTCAACTACGTCAAGGGCGCCAACATCGCAGGCTTCGTGAAAGTGGCTGACGCGATGCTGGCCCAGGGCATCGTCTAAACCTCGGGTTCGATGCTCAGCACTTCGATCAACTGATCGCCGACGGGGCGCTTCCACAGCACCTCGTCGCCCACCTGGGCCCCCAACAAGGCGCGGCCCAGAGGCGAGCCCCAGTTGATCAAACCGGCGTTGGCGTCGGCTTGATCCTCACCTACCAATTGAATGCGCTGTTGCTCGTCCTGCTCATTGGCGAACGTGACCCAGCTGCCGATCTGCACCTTGTCGGTGGCTGTCGCCGGCGCGACCACCTGAGCGCTTTGCACCCGCTGGTTGAAGTAACGCAGGTCCCGCTCAAGATCCGCCTGGCGCTGCTTATCGGCCTGCTCACCTTTGGCGGACTCGGCGCTGTACTCAAGCTGCAATTGCGCCACCTTGGCTTGCAACTGCGCCAACCCTTGCGCGGTCAGGCGGTTGGGCTGTTCGCTGACCTGACGCTCCACCGGCTGGTCGGCCTGGGCGGCGGCGTTGTCTTCATTTACAAAAGCTCGGCTCATGGTGTTCTCCCTCTATGGCATTTGGGCCATGTTCGCCGTGCTTTAGTTTCGATGGATGTCTGCAAACGACCTATTGCGAGCGATACGCCTTGGCCGCATCGCGGTCTTTTTCCTGCTGCCACTCGCGCTCGCGGTCGTTGTTGCGGTTTTCCTGGTAGTCGCGCAGCTCTTCGTTCTCACGCATGGCTTTGCACTGGCGAAACCCGTCTTCCCAGCCTTCGGCGTATTGCCGGTCTTTCAAATAGCGTGGAACGTTCTTGCGAAACTCCCCGGTAATCACCCCAGCGGCCTGGCGACCGCTGCTGCAACCGTCGTCAAAGCCATCGGCAAAGGCGGGTGGATAACCCTTGGCCAGCAACTCTTGGTGAGTGGATTGGCAGCCTGACAAACACACCATTGCACACAGCATTACCGCATACCGCCACATGGCGTACTCCCTGGCCGATTCACGGCTGATAAGGGGAGTCTAGTCAGTGATTTGTGGGGGCGGTGTGAAAGGGCGGTGAGAAATGTGTTGGGTTAAAAGGCCTCGTTGACCGTCAGAGCGGCATGTTCAGCCAACTCCTGCTGGATAAACGCCGCAATCATCGCGCGATACACCTGCTCAGTTACCTCTGGGTTAGCGCCTACTACCTCGGACAACCCCCGCACCTTGGCGATCACCTGTTCAACTCGTTGCGGCGCCTTGACGCTATCCGAATCTTTTTTGAAGCGCGCTGCTTGAGATACGTAGTGGCCTCGCTCGGCGAGCAGGGTGACGATTTGTTGGTCAAGGTGGTCGATGTTTTCGCGGACTTCTTCGAGGGTGGTGCAATTAACGGCCATGTTGATAGAGCTCCTATTGGACAGGCAACGCGATGGTTTTGAAAGCATGCGGTCAAGTGTGGGAGCGGGCTTGCCCGCGATAGCGTTGTTTCAGCCTCGTATTCGGTGACTGACACTCTGCCATCGGGAGCAAGCCCCCTCCCACATTTTGATCTTCGCCAGGCCTATGTCAGTAGTGGTACCACTTCACTTCAAGCATCACTTCATTCACGGGCGTGGATAAGTGGCTGTATTCACGCTGCGCACTCAGGCGCAGGCCCAGGTTGCGCGACAGTTCCCACTGCTGGTTGAGGCTGATGCTGCGCCGCACTTCACCATTGGTAAAGAAATCCCCCTTGGCTTCCAGGCTCAGGTTGCCCAGTGGGTTTTTCCACAGCACGCCGGTGTTGAAGCCGGCGGCGGGCGAGATGGCTTCGCTGAAATCGTTGTTGTGTTCCACGCGCACGGTGCCAAGGGCGAAGCCGAGCATGTCGTCGCTCAGTTGCCAGGTGCCGCCCGCGCCGCCGTTGACGTGGGCTACCAGGGTTTCGTCGTCGTGCTTGCCCGGTACCCGCTCCAGGCCGCCGGTGACCTGCCATGACCAGGGTTGCAGCAGCGCGTTACGCGGCGTCAGCGAGCGGATGGTGGCCAGGTCCAGTTGCTGCAACTGCCAGTGATTGCCTTCGTACTGGCGCAGTTTCATTTGCAGGATTTCGATTTGGGCGCCGAGGGGGAAGCCTTCGGCGTTGTCGTTAAGGTCGTGATAGGCCATGCGCAGGCCATATTCACCAAAGGCTTTGTCGCCACGGGTGCCGATGCCGGCTTGCCAGGTGCGTGACTGGTGGCCGTTTTCCGGCAAACCAGGCGGCGTGATCTTGAGGTCTGGCGCAGGGTTCTGGTTGATCGCCCGCAGCAGTTCGAAGCTACGCTGGGAGCGTGCGGTGTCACGCTCCAGGCCGTTGGCGCGGTAGCGGCCAAGGCGGTAGGCAGCGTCGATGATCAGCGCCTGGCGCTCGCGAGGCAGGGCCTTGAATGCGGGCTCTTGCAGTTGCTTCTGGTCATCGCTGACTTTCAACACCCACTGTTGCTCATCGCTGTCCAGCGGCTTGGCGCGTTCGAGCAGTTCGCGTTCACGCGAGGGGCGATAGTCGATCTTCTCCACCAAGCCCGCTTCCTTGACGGCCTTGACCGTGTCGGTAGGGATCGCAGTGAGGGGGAATTGCTCGGTCAGGCGCAGGCCGGGGCGGGCCACTTGCAGCAGTTCCAGCAGGCGATAGGAGCAGTTTTCGTCGAAGAAGAAATAGTCGAACTGGATCTGCTTGAGCTCCCACACGTGCTCGACCATGCGCTTGGTCTCGACCTCGGTGAGGTTCAGGCGGTATTCCCATAGGTCGCGGTTTTCCAGGCTGCGGTATTCGGAGAGTTTCTCCTGATAGGGCACCAGGGCGAACAGGCCGGGGTAGCCGCCCATCAGGCCCTTCCAGGCATACAGGATGCTGTTGTCGGAGCCTTCGATATAGGCGCCGAAGTTGATCGCGTAGCTGAGCAGCGCAGTGTTGTTGCTTTGCACGTCGGCCTGGTCGATGCGCAGCAGGGTGTGGCCGAACATCGACGACGGGCTGTTGAGATAGGCCGCGGGGAAGATCATCACCGCGCTATGGGGGGCGACGTCCTTGAACCATTGGGTGAATTCCTTGCAGTCCAGGGCGGGCAGGTCAGTCAGGTGCAACTGATCCTTGAGCCAGCGGGTACGTGCGGGGTACACACACTGGGCGTGCTTCTCACCCAGGCTGGCCGGTGCATACAGCGCTTGCACGGTGGCCTTGAGTTCGGCGTCCGGGTGATGGGCGCCGTCGGCGGCGAGGAAGAATTTCTTGTCGCTGACATAGCTGCGCCAGCCACTGATCTTGCCGGCTTCGTAATGCCCCAGCGACAGCCAGAACGGATCATTGGCCAGTTGCTGCAAACGTTGATCGTCGAGGTGCGGTGCCGCATGCAGCGGGGCGCAGGCGAAGAGAGCCAGGCAAGCGAGGCGTTTGAGCATGGGGGCTACTTAAGTCGGACTGAAAAAAAGACCCAAGGGGGGCAGGTCGAAAAAATAAAACCCGCGCCTCGAAAGACGCGGGCGGGTCGAGCTTAAGCCTGGGTAGCGTATTTCGCCAGACGGGCATCGCTTTTCAGTACAGCAATGGTGTTGTTGTGCACGTCGTCAGCGGTCACGTCAGCCTTGCTGAAGATCTGCTGGAAGTGCTCGTGGGTCACGGCCGCGAAGTGATCGCGATCTTCCGGGGCAACACCCAGTACCACGGCATAGGTGGTCAGTGCTTCGCCGTTGCCTTTGGCCATGTCTTCGGACAGCTCGTTCATCATGCCATTCATGGCAATCCAGGACTTGCCGCCGTAGGTCAGGGCGCTGTTGGTGCTGCAACCATTGGTGCCCGAGGTCATGCCGAAGGTGGCGTTACCCGAGGTGCCGTTGGTGGTGGAAGCGAGGAAGTGAGCCGGAGTACCGCGCTGGCCTTCGAACAACATGTTGCCCCAACCGCAGTTCGGGCCACCTGGTGCTTCTGCCATTGCATTGAGGGAGACGACGGTGAAGAGAGTACCAAGAAGGATCCGTTTCATAGCTTTGTTCTCTTTGTGTGCAAACCAATGGACAAGGGTTCAGGTGCTTCTCAGCACCCTAGGGGCCAGTTATTAGTCCAACCCGCGCAGTTTGGAGTTTAGGCACGTTCCTAGGGTTCCGTGTTTTTTTATAAACATTAAGTCTCAGGCGATTTTTTTGTAGGACGCGTGCGGTGGCTATGCTTTCCCGAAAGCGCGCCTTGCCAGAGCGCTCAACCCGGAGCCAGAATGCCCCCATCTGCCCCGCCTGATGTAAGGAAGCCCGATGCCTGATCCTGTTGCTGCCAGCTTGCGTCTAGCGCCCGAAGCGCTGACTCGCCCTTTCTCCGCTGAACAGTTCAGCTTCTCGACCACCAATGATTTGGAGCCCTTTCGCGGTGTGCTTGGCCAGGAACGTGCGGTTGAAGCCTTGCAGTTCGGCGTGGCCATGCCACGCCCCGGTTACAACGTGTTTGTGATGGGCGAGCCCGGCACCGGCCGCTTTTCGTTCGTCAAACGCTACCTCAAAGCCGAAGGCAAACGCCTGCAGATTCCGGCGGACTGGGTCTATGTGAATAATTTCGATGAGCCACGCGAGCCCCGCGCCCTGGAATTGCCGGGGGGCGGCGCTGCGGCGTTTATCGCCGATATCAACGGGTTGGTCGACAACCTGGTGGCCACCTTCCCGGCAGTGTTTGAACACCCCACTTATCAACAGCGCAAAAGCGCCATCGACCGGGCCTTCAACCAGCGCTACGACAAGGCGCTGGATGTGATCGAACGCCTGGCGCTGGAAAAAGACGTGGCGCTGTACCGCGACAGCTCCAACATCGCCTTTACGCCGATGCTCGACGGCAAGGCGCTGGACGAAGCCGAGTTTTCGCAATTGCCGGAAGCCGATCGCGAGCGTTTCCACAACGATATTTCCGAGCTGGAAGAGCGCCTCAACGAAGAGTTGGCCAGCCTGCCGCAGTGGAAGCGCGAGTCCAACAACCAACTGCGCCAGTTCAACGAAGAAACCATCACCCTGGCCCTGCAGCCGTTGCTGGCACCGTTGTCGGAAAAGTATGCAGAAAACGCCGGCGTGTGCGGCTACCTGCAAGCGATGCAGGTGTACCTGCTTAAAACCGTGGTCGAGCAACTGGTGGACGACGCCAAGACCGACGCCCAGGCGCGCAAGCTGCTTGAAGAGCAGTACTGCCCGAGCCTGGTGGTGGGTCACCCGGTCAACGGTGGTGCGCCAGTGGTGTTTGAACCCCACCCGACCTACGACAACCTGTTCGGCCGTATCGAATACAGCACCGACCAGGGCGCGCTTTACACCACCTATCGTCAGCTGCGTCCCGGCGCCTTGCACCGCGCCAATGGCGGGTTTTTGATTCTGGAAGCCGAAAAAATGCTCAGCGAGCCGTTTGTATGGGATGCCCTCAAGCGTTCCCTGCAATCGCGCAAGCTGAAGATGGAGTCGCCCCTGGGCGAACTGGGCCGCCTGGCCACCGTGACCCTCAACCCGCAGATGATCCCTTTGCAGGTGAAGGTAATCATCATCGGCTCGCGCCAGTTGTATTACGCGCTGCAAGACGCCGACCCGGACTTCCAGGAGATGTTCCGCGTACTGGTGGACTTCGACGAAGACATCCCGATGGTCGACGAGAGCCTGGAGCAGTTCGCCCAGTTGCTCAAAACTCGTACTTCGGAAGAAGGCATGGCGCCGCTGACCTCGGATGCGGTCGCGCGCCTGGCGACTTACAGCGCACGCCTGGCGGAACATCAGGGCCGCTTGTCGGCGCGTATTGGCGACCTGTTCCAGTTGGTCAGCGAGGCGGACTTCATTCGCCACCTGGCCGGCGACGAAATGACCGATGCCGGGCATATCGAGCGCGCCCTCAAGGCCAAAGCCACACGCACCGGTCGCGTGTCGGCGCGGATTCTCGACGACATGCTCGCCGGCGTCATCCTGATCGACACCGCCGGCGCCGCTGTGGGCAAGTGCAACGGCCTGACGGTGCTGGAGGTCGGCGACTCGGCATTCGGCGTACCGGCGCGGATTTCCGCCACGGTGTACCCAGGGGGCAGCGGCATTGTCGACATCGAGCGTGAAGTCAACCTCGGCCAGCCGATTCACTCCAAGGGCGTGATGATCCTCACCGGTTACCTGGGCAGCCGTTATGCCCAGGAATTCCCGCTGGCGATCTCCGCAAGTATCGCCCTGGAGCAGTCCTACGGTTATGTGGACGGCGACAGTGCGTCCCTGGGCGAGGCGTGCACCTTGATTTCGGCCTTGTCGAAGACGCCACTCAAGCAGTGCTTTGCCATCACCGGCTCGATCAACCAGTTTGGTGAAGTGCAGGCGGTGGGCGGGGTCAACGAGAAGATCGAAGGTTTCTTCCGCCTTTGCGAAGCACGCGGGCTGACCGGTGAGCAGGGTGCGATCATCCCTCAGGCCAACGTCGCGACGTTGATGCTCGACGAGAAGGTGCTGCAGGCCGTGCGCGCCGGGCAATTCCACATCTATGCGGTACGCCAGGCCGATGAGGCGCTGAGCCTGTTGGTGGGCGAGGATGCCGGTGAGCCGGACGCCGAGGGGCAATTTCCGGAAGGCACCGTGAATGCGCGGGTGGTGGAGCGTTTGCGCGCGATTGCCGAGATGATCAGCGAGGAAGATCTGAAGGAGGCGGAGAAAGAGCTGGCGCAGCAGGCGTTGGCAGAAGCCAAGCCAAGCTGATTGCTGTCATCACTCGGTTAAGGTGGGAGCTGGCTTGCCTGCGATAGCGGTGTATCAGCCAACTGGGAGGTTGGCTATGAGTCCGTCATCACAGGCAAGCCAGCTCCCACACTGGTCCGTGATGTCTTTAGGGACGTTTAGCGTGCCACAAAATTGACTCCATTCTCGGGGACCGACGCCCGTTGGTCCCTACAACCTTGGTTTGTGGTGTTTTTCTTCTATTCTCAGAGTCAGGGATATCCACAGGAGTCGCAGGATAGAAACAGCCTAGCCTTGCGCTGGGGCTGAACACCGATCTACCGAGGGGCGCCGCCATGTCGCGCAACCTTTGCCTTACCCGCCAGTGCCTGGGCCTGGTCACCCGTATTGAATGCTCCATTCGCCCCCTCGCCGGGGATAACGGCATGTGGACGCTATTGTTTGCCGCCGGGATGTCGGGCGAGCAGCCTTCCACCATCAAATCCCAAGGGCCGTTCCATGGTCCCTTCGTGGCCGAAAGAATGCTGGGCACCATCGTTGATAGCCTGACCTTGCATGGCTACGAGCAAATGGACGAGCCGCAGATCTGGTGCCTGCACCTGCAAGCCCATCTGCGCCAACTCAATGGCGGCCAGGAGCAGTTGGCCCTTTAGCGCCGGCTATTTGCTCTCTGGTTTGTCCAGCTTGACCTCGAAGCCGTACTGCACGGTGCTCAGGTCGGTGCGCTGGTAACTCTCCAGCGTAGTCGGCTGGCCGTAGAAGTAATGCACGTCGAACAGCGCGGTGCCGTACTCCTCGGCGCGGTGGCTGACATTGAGGATTTCCTTGAGGTAATTGCCGCTGGCGTCCTTGGCGTAGAAGCGCCAGCTGTCGGAGGGGAAGTCCTTTTGATCGACGATCAGCGCGTTGTCCTTCAGCGACAGGCCCTTGGGCAGCTTGGCGACATCAATCACGGCTTTCTCGATAGTTGCCAGGAACAGCGGCACCGAGCCCACCACAAACGCCGGGGTCTCCGGGAACAGATTAAGGTCGTAAGTCAGTGTGCCGTTTACTGCGTTCAGCTCGAAAGCCTCGGTCGGCAGCTCGATGGGCTCGCCGCGCTCGCCCTTGTCGTCGGCGGTGAAGAAGGTGATAGGCGCATCACTGTTGTTACGCTCGGCGCCGACCAGGTCGTCGTTGAAGGTGAAAGGGTGGTCAAAGATGATTTTCGCGGCGCTGGCGTCTTCGGTCGATTGGCTGATGGTCACGCTGCTTTTAAGTTGGTCCTCGGTCATCGAGGCATCTTTGAGCCAGCTGGCGGCGTCGTCGTCATACACCGTGACCGGCATCGGCAGGGCCTGCACCGTGGTTTGCAGGCTGTTCCTGTCGAAGCGTAATACGGGCAGATCCAGGTCTTTGTGGGTAACCGTGGCCTGGGAGAAATCCAGGACATTGACCTGCAGGTTGTCGATCAGCCCGTTGAAATACACCTTGGCGTAATGGCTGGTTTGCTTGTGTTCGAAGGCTTTTTGCTCATCGGTGAGCTGTTTCTCGAAGGCGTCGGACCAGGCTTTTTGCTTGTGCATTTCAGCCAGTTGCTTCTCGTAGAACGCCACTTGCGCGGCACTCTCGTTGATTGAGCCCGAACGGGTCAGAAATTGCCCGGTAGTGTCCCGCGCTTGCACCAGCAAAGGGTTCGGTGATTCGTCGCCCAAGTCTGCGGCCAGGGGGGCGCTGTTGGTCAGCTCGATCTCGGCGTAGTTCTTTTCCAGCGTCAGCAGGTTGAGGGTGATGTTGCCGTCGGTGCGTTTATGGCCCACGTCCTTTTTGCTCAGGTCGAAGGTCAGCACTTTGCCCGGCGTGATCACTTCAACCGCGCCCTTGAGGCTGACGGGCTGCGGCTGGCTTTTGTTTTCCGTCTCGATGCCTTCGATAAACGGGTAGGTCACCGTCAGGTCATCGGGGTTGGTGAGGTTGGAGCTGCTTGGGCTCAGCTGGATGCCCGGGTCGGTTTCCGACCATTCCGGCTGAAAGGGAATGACTTTGTTGTTGCTCAGGGTCACCGACTGCCATTCCAGGCCATGGGGGAAGGGGAACTGGTCAGGGGCGTTGAAATTGAACGGGAAGACCGGCTGTAAATCCGTCAGATAGTCCGAATGAGAGCTTTTGCGCAGCACGAACAGGCCGTTGATATAGGTGTCCACCAAGGCCTGGGGCGTGGGGTAGTGCTTGAGCAAGGCCAGGGTGTCTTCGCCGTACTCGGCCTCGATGGGCTTGGTGGCGAGCTTGAGGCGCGCCCGTTCCAGTAACAGCAGCGAGCCGCCCAGATCCGCGATGGCATCGCGCAGCTTGGGGTCCTGGATGGTGTCCAGGGACTGTTCGAACTTCGTGGTTTTCTCTTCGAGGGTCGCCTGCTTCTGCTCTTCTTTGGGGGAGCAGCCGCTGGCCATCAGCAACGCCGCACACAGGCCGAGAGTGGCCAAAGGGGATCGCACATCCATCATCTGAGTTTTCCTGTCCGACATCATCGAGCCGAGTTAATGGCCTCGACACTAGCAGAAAAATTCTCTTACAGATGCCACTTGGGTCAGTTTTCTCGCGGTGACAGGGGCCGGGTGGCGGCTGGTATACTCGGCGCCATTTTTAGCCAAGCTGTGTGAGATTCAATGGAACGCTTTATCGAAAATACGATGTACGCCTCGCGTTGGCTGCTGGCGCCGATCTATCTGGGGCTGTCCCTGGGCTTGCTGATCCTGGCGCTGAAGTTCTTCCAGGAAATCATTCACGTGATTCCCAACATCTTCACCATGTTGGAAGCTGAAGTGATCCTGTTGCTGCTGTCGTTGATCGACATGGCCCTGGTCGGCGGCTTGCTGGTGATGGTGATGATTTCCGGCTACGAGAACTTCGTCTCGCAACTGGATATCGATGAAAACAAGGAAAAGCTCAACTGGCTGGGCACCATGGACTCTTCGTCGCTGAAGATGAAAGTGGCGGCCTCCATCGTGGCGATTTCCTCCATCCACCTGCTGCGCATCTTCATGGACGCCAAGAACGTCGATCCGCAACACCTGATGTGGTACGTGATCATCCACATGACCTTCGTGGTCTCGGCGTTTGCCATGGGCTACCTGGACAAGCTCACCAAGCACTGATGCACCGCGCTGGCCTTACTGCTCGACGAAGTAGTAAGGCTGGCGGTTGATCGCCATTTGCTTGATCACCGTGACCGGCTCTTTCAGTCGGTCGGTGTGGTCCGTCAACGCAACGTTGCCGGGCTTGGCGCTGAGGAAGGCGCGCAGTTCGGCTTCGGTCTGCAGGATCGGCAAATAGGCCTGCAGATAGAACACGCTGGCGCCGGCGATTCGTTCGTTGGGCTGGAACATCGCCACCGTTCGGCCTTCGTCTTGCAGGGTCTGGACCTGGCTGATCACCGGCACGAATGATTGGCGCACATCGGCTTTTGGTGCAAACCAGAACGCTGCGCTCAGGTAGCAGGCGATGGCCAGGGTGAAAACCCCGCCGATGATCTGGCGGTGGTAGCGGTACAGCGCCGGCTTGCGGTCTTTGGCCCACTCCAGCAGCACCCGCGCATATTCGGCGGCCAACACCGCCGCGGCTGGCGTCAGCGCCATCAAATACACCGTGCGTTTGCTGGAAGCCAGGGTCAGCAGGGTGAACTGCGCCACCAGCCACACGCTGAAAAACAGACGATAGCGGTTGCGCACCAGGCTTTTACGGAAATGCCACAGGCCCAGGTACACCAGGATATTCCAGGGCAGAAAGGCTTCGGGCAGTTTCGCGAGGTAATAGTAGAACGGCTCGTAATGGCCGGCTTCGACAAACGAACCGCTGAAGCGCCCGACGCTATTGGTCCACAACACCTCGCCCACCGCCTGCATCCCACCGCGCTGAAACAGAAACCCCAGCCAGATCAGCAACGGCACCAAGGCCAGCAGCGTGAACAGTGCCGGCTTGAGCCAGTCGCCGATGCGCAGGCGTTTATCCATCAGACTGGTACTGAGCAGGTACACAAAGATCACGATCCCCGGCAGCGCCAGGCCCAACACACCCTTGCTCAGGGTGGCGATGACCATGCCAGCGGTAAACAACGCCCACGCCCACACACTGGAGCCGTCGCGCTCGGGCCGCACAGCCTGGTAGAACCCCAGCAATGCCATGGTCACACCGAGGCTGAGCAACGAATCCTCACCCACCCCCCGCACATTGCCCCAGTAACTGGCCATGGTCGCCAGAATCAGTGCGGCACTGAACGCCAGCGTCTGCGGCCGCTTGAAGCGACGCAGCATCCCGTACAGCAGCATCACGCTGAACAACCCGGCAAACGCCGACGCTAGGCGCACCGCCCCGGTGCTGGCGCCGAACAAGCGAATCGCACCGGCATCCAGCCACAGGCTCAGGGGCGGTTTCTCCAGGAAGGGCTCGCGAAACAGGCGCGGCACCACCCAGTCATTGTCCAAGTGCATCGCCATGGCGATCCCGGACACCCTGGCCTCGGTGGAGCCTTGCAGCTCGTGGTTGCCAAGGGCGAAGAAGAACAACAGACCAGCAAGCAGGAGCAGCAGAAGAGCGGGACGCGTCATGGAATCTGGCTACCGGGGCATGAGACCGATCGGGCGACCGGTCATGGGTAGTCAGGGAGTATACGAGCGCGATTCTTAACCTTTGGTGAACGGCTACGGGGTTTTTCTCGGGCGCGTCAGGGCATTTTCAAGCTGGGCACTGCTGCTTTGCCTTGTGCGGTCAGCACCGGCTCCAACTGCTCCCAGGTGAAGGCCAAGTCGTTGTCGCAGCCGTCACCATTGGCAGGTGTCGAGAGTTGCAGGCCCTGGGTGTTGAAGCTGAGGTGAAAGTTGGAGTAATCGGTGATCGCGGGGCAGCCCTCGTCGGTGGTGGTTTGCTTGGCCAGCCAGGTACTGAAGGCGGCCGGCAGCTTCAAGTGCCCGGAATAGGCGTCATACCATTGCTGATGGCCGCCGAGCCAGGTCCATGGGTCAACCGATTCACCGGTTTGCAGGTTCCAGGAGTGCAGGCCCCAACTGATGCCCATGGCGCCTTGGCCTGCGGCCCAGCGGTAGAACCGCACGGTGAGAAATTGCGATGACCAATAGGCGGGCTCAACCTCGATCTCACTGGTATAGACCGAGCCGTTTCGACCCAGGTATTCACGCCGCTCATAAAAATAGTCGGTTAGATCTTCGTCATTGACGGCCAGAGCGGCGAGTTGCTGGTTGATCTTCTGCACCGCCGGGCTGTCTCCCTCCAGCTTGAGCGTGACGCGGGGGCCTTGGGTCTTGAGTTGGTAGGTGTGGTTGTGGAAAGTCTTCTTCTCGGTCTTGATCGGCAGCGGCGCGGCTTCCATGGGCGCGTTATAGGCATCGCTGCCGCAGCCGTCCGTGCCAATGCGGCGTAAAGCCAGTGGCAGCGGCGTACCGCCATCGGTTTTGCTCCAGGCACCAGAAAGGGTATCGCCCTGAGGTTTTTGCAGAGTCCAGAAACCGGTGTTTCCTTCCTCTACCCAAGGGGCGTTGTCGTTGGCCTGGGTCAGCTGAATCGGGGTACGGATGCGCTGGTAGTAATAACTGCCATGCTCCCCGTCGGCGCCGTTGAAACAGACGGTGATAGCGGATTTGCCCAAGGTGCCTTGCCAGACCCCGTCCAGCTCGGCAGCGGTTGCGAGTAAGGGCATGACGGTAAGAGCGATAACGGCGAGGGGCTTGAGCACGGGTATCTGACTTCCGATTGTCTGATAAAGGCCGTCAGGGTAATGGGAAGTGCTAGGGGATTCCAGCGGGCGAGGTGGGCGTTGAGGCTTCTCGCCCTTTTTATAGGGTGGCGACCGTGCGCGGGTTAGCAGACCAGGAATCAAGGAACCCGGCGCACCCGAAAGTGCCCCACGCACAGCCGCCATGATACGAACCAGCGGATGCTGAAAGCATCGCTCGAACGGATGGTGGCTTTGCAGGCCTTGATATCAACCGAGCTGCTAAACCCGGTTGCTGATTTTGCAGCGACAGGGGAAGGCTAGGCTTGTTGGTTGGGGTGCGCCAGTTCACCGACAGCGCGGCATCTTGCAGGAAAGTTCCGAAGCCCGGCCCTGTTGACCTGCCCGTCGTCAGGCTCTGTTAAAAGCTCCAGTCCTCAGCCTGAACCAACTGGCAGAACGGCCCGTTGAGCGTGGCATTGTGATGAGCCACGATGGCCTCGGCTTTCATCAAGGGCGTGTCAGAACAGGTATGACCGTCGGCGATAAGCACCGCATCGAAGCCAAGATCACGCGCGGCACGGCAGGTGCTGTCGACGCAGTATTGCGTTTTCATCCCGGTAACTACCACGCCGGTGGCGCCGCTGGAGCGCAGATGGTCAGCCAGGTCAGTCATTGCAAAAGCGTTAGGCCGGCGCTTTTCGAACACCACTTCTTCACCCTGCAACTTCAGTTCCTCTGCAATCAGTGTAAGCGGGCTGCCTGGTTCGATTGGCGAGCCAACGGGGCCGATGTGGCGAGCGAGAAAAATCGGTGCGCCTGCACTGCGAGCCTTGTCCATCAGGGCATTCAACGTCTCCAACAGATCGTCGCAGCGCCAGGGTTTTTCCGGGCCGTGGATGAGTCCGACTTGGATATCCAGTATCAACAGGGCGTACATAGGTGCATCTCCTTGCGTTTGAACCAGCGACACAAGGGCATAAAAAAAGGCCCTGTCCATCGCTGGCGGGCCTTTGAAGTTCGTTGGCTATTGGCTCACGACACCTCGCACGCTCCGCTTGATGCGGTCGTGGTGGTCGTTGTCGAGGTGAGGCAAGAGGTAGTCATGCATCGACACTAGCAATATCGCCGCGGGCTGACAAGGCAGAAACCTGGGCGGGGCACCGGGGTAATCTGAATAGGCACAGCCGTGTGCGATCAGGCACCTCGCGGCGGTTCGTCATGACTTTCGCTCAATCAACATCCTTTCCAGCGTGTTGTCCTTCATCCAATAGTGATGGAACAGCCCCGCTGCCGCATGCAAACCAATCAACCAATACCCCGTAGTGCCGATCAGCTCATGCCAGTACTTGAGCTGTTTGGCGAAGTCCGGGTCGACGGCTACCGGTGCCGGCACGTGAAAGCCGAAGTACGGGAACGGTTTGTCGCCAGCGGCGAGCATCAGCCAGGCGAGAATAGGCGTGGCGATCATCAGCCCGTAGAGCGCAAGGTGTGTCAGATGCGCGAGAGCGGTCTGCCAGGCCGGTGGTTTTGGGGTGATCGGTGGCCGTGGGCTCAGGCGCCCGAGCAGACGAACCCAGACCAGGGCGAAAATGCTTGTACCAAACAGGCCGTGAAACCCCATGAGCAAACCCCGCGCTTCGCTGCCTTTGGGCAGATAACCCTTGATTTCGACACAGGCATAAACGCCGATGAACAGCGCCAGCATCAGCCAGTGCAGGGTTATTGAAAGCTTTCCATATCGGGTGACGACGGTGTCGCGGGTCATAAAAAGCGCCTCTTGATTATTGTGATGGACGGTCGATCCGGTTGCCTTGAACCGGCCACGTCACCCTGCTCGTGCTGTCTTAAGAGAGTCTGAAGATCGACTCTCAGGTTGACCTTCTTTCACCTTCAGACTTCGTTAAGAAATGGCTTGGATACTTCGCTCAAACCCATTGAGGGAGGCGTTCGGCCCATGCCCGATTTTGACTGGAACATACCCCTGCCGTTGCATTTCGGCCAAGCTGAAACGCCGCCGTTGACCCTGACGGGTGCGTTGCCGGACGACGCTTTGCGAGCGAAGTTCGAAGCCTTTATCCAGCAGCGTTTCCGCAAGGCCCACGGCGCCGACATCCGCCACTTCATGCCCGAGCTGTTCGGTATGCATAACGGTGAAGGCCAGTTGTGCGCAGTGGCCGGCGTGCGTCGCGCGCACCTTGAGCCGCTGTTTCTGGAGCGGTATCTGGACGAACCGATCGAGCCATTGATCAGCGCGGCGGCTGATCACGCGGTAGACCGAAATGCCATTGTCGAGGTTGGCAACCTGGCGGCCAGCGATACCGGCAGCGCGCGCCTGAGCATCATCGCCATCACCTATCTACTGGCCATGGGTGGCCTGGAATGGGTGACGTTCACCGGCAACATCGGGCTGGTCAACAGCTTCCGTCGTCTCGGCCTGAAACCGGTGACATTGTGCGCCGCTGATCCGGATCGACTGGGTGACGAGCGTCAACATTGGGGCAGTTATTACGAGAGCAAACCCTGGGTGCACGTCGGCGACATCCGCGCCGGGTTCGTCCACCTGCGCAATATCGGCCTGTTCAGCCGCCTGGGTTTGCCGATCCCGATTGAAGGAGCCTGCCATGTCGCTTGAACTGCAACGCTTTCAGGAAACCTTGCGCGAACATGCCCGGCGCAATGACAACGCGACCGCGCTGTGGGGCGATACGCTGAAGCTCGATTACGCCACCCTGTATGCAGAAGTGCTGTATCGCCAGGAGCGCCTGCGCGATGAGCAGGTGCAAGTCGTCGCCCTGGCGCTGGACAACGGCGTCGACGCAATGCTCTGGGATCTGGCGGTATTGTTCGAAGGGTTGACCTGCGTAACGCTGCCGCCGTTTTTCAGCGCGGCACAACGCGCCCATTGTCTGGAGCAGAGTCAGGCCGAACGCGTGATTGCCGAACCGGAGCTGGAGCCCGAACTGCGCGCTGCCGGCTATGAGCAACGCGGCGAGTTCTGGTGCCGCGCCTTCAGTGGCCAAAGACGCATACCGATGGGCACCGCCAAGCTGACCTTCACGTCTGGCACCACCGGCACGCCGAAAGGTGTTTGCCTGAGTGCCGACAGCCTGTTACGGGTCGCACGTGAGTTGGATCAGGCGAGCGAAACCACCAGCCCGCAACATCACCTGGCACTGCTGCCATTGGCCATTCTATTGGAGAACCTGGGCTGTTATGCCGCGCTGTATGCCGGTGCAATGCTCAGTTTGCCGAGCCAGAAAACCCTCGGCATCCAGGGCGCCAGTGGCGTCGATGTCCCGCACCTGCTGGGTTATCTCGCCGAGCGTGCACCGCAGAGCCTTATTCTGGTGCCACAGCTGTTATTGATGCTGGTCAGCGCCGCCGAACAGCAAGCCTTTGCCCCGCAAACCCTGCGTTTTGCAGCGGTCGGTGGTGCACGTGTGTCCGAAGACTTGCTGCACCGTGCACAACAGGTCGGCTTACCGGTTTTTGAAGGTTACGGTTTGTCTGAATGCGCCTCGGTGGTGTGCCTCAATCGCCCCGGCGCGCACCGCCCCGGCAGCGTCGGTCGGCCACTGCCCCATGTCGAAGTGCGGTTGGCAGAGGACGGTGAAGTGCTGATCAAGGGCTCGATGCTGCTCGGTTATCTAGGGGAAGCACCGTACGCCGATGAGTGGTGGCCGAGCGGCGACCTGGGCGAGTTCGACCCGCAGGGTTTTCTTTATCTCAAGGGCCGCAAGAAGCATCAGTTCGTCACCAGTTACGGGCGCAACGTCAATCCGGAATGGGTCGAGTCCGAGCTGACCCAGCGCCGCCACATCGCCCAGGCGTTCGTTTACGGCGAGTCTATGCCGCGCAATCACGCCTTGCTCTGGCCGCATCGCCCGGATTGCACCGATGCCGAACTAGCCGCTGCCGTCGCCGAAGCCAACGAGGCGTTGCCCGATTACGCCCAGGTGCATCAGTGGACGCGCCTGCCGCACCCCTTCACCGCAGCCAATGGCTTTCTAACCGCCAATGGCCGCCCACGCCGCGACGCCATCGTCGCGCAGTACCACGCCCAATTGACCGAATCCGTTGTCCGGGAGGAATCCGCATCATGAGTTTTTTCGACACCCTGCAAGAAGCCACACAGCATGAACGCCACGAGCTGTTTAACCTGCCGATCATCCTCGATGCGCTGCACGGTAAGGTCAGCCTCGACAGCTATCAGGCTTTTCTCGCACAGGCCTACTATCACGTGCGCCACACCGTGCCGTTGATGATGGCGTGCGGCGCACGTTTACCGACACGTCTGGAATGGCTGCGCAAAGCGGTGTGCGAGTACATCGAAGACGAATACGGCCATGAACAGTGGGTGCTCAACGACATTGCAGCCTGCGGAGGTGATCGCAAG
The DNA here is from genome assembly GCF_020790195.1 of Pseudomonas sp. HN8-3. Taxonomy (NCBI): domain Bacteria; kingdom Pseudomonadati; phylum Pseudomonadota; class Gammaproteobacteria; order Pseudomonadales; family Pseudomonadaceae; genus Pseudomonas; species Pseudomonas sp. HN8-3. The sequence continues at coordinate 5,139,857 of NZ_CP086206.1, read as the reverse complement.
GCCGTGCATGATGGCCAACCTTCGCTGCCGATTGAGCTGATGGTGAGCTACCTTTATGACTTGATCGCCCGAGGCAACCCGGTGGGGCTGTTCGGCATGGTCAATGTGCTCGAAGGCACCAGCATTGCCCTGGCCACACACGCGGCAGGGAGCATTCGGGAGCATCTGTCGTTGCCGGAAACCGCCTTCAGTTACCTGAGTTCTCACGGTTCGCTCGACATCGAACACATGCAAACCTACCGCCGCCTGATGAACCAGTTGGACGATCCTCTGGATCAAGCGGCAGTGATTCATGCATCAAAAGTCGTGTACCGACTGTACACCGACATGTTTCGTGGCCTGCCGCGTGGCGCGGAGGCTGAACATGCAGCTGCGTAACGCGCGCGTGGTGTTGACCGGTGCCAGTGGCGGTATCGGCATGGCTATCGCTGAAGCCCTGTGCGCCGCGGGTGCGCGAGTATTGGCCGTGGCGCGGCATCAGGAAGCCTTGGCTGCGCTGCTCAAACGCTACCCCGACACCCTGTGCTGGGTCGCGGCTGACCTGACGTTTCTCAGCGACCGACGCAAAGTACTCGCTGCCGCCGAAGCGGTTGGTGGAGTCAATCTGTTGATCAACGCCGCCGGGGTGAATCACTTCGCCATGCTCGAACAGCTCGACGACAGTGACATCAATACGATGCTGGCGGTGAACATCAGCGCGCCGATCTGCCTGACCAAGCTATTGCTGCCGCTACTCAAGCAGGCCGACAGCGCCATGGTAGTCAACGTTGGCTCGACCTACGGCTCGATCGGTTATGCCGGTTACGCCAGCTATTGCGCGACCAAGTTTGCCCTGCGCGGGTTTTCCGAAGCGTTGCGCCGAGAGCTGGCCGACACCCGGGTCAGCGTGCTCTACGTCGCACCGCGGGCCACCCGTACGTCGATGAACAGCGCGGCGGCGCAAGCCCTCAACGATGCGCTCAAGGCCAACGTCGATGATCCGCAAACCGTGGCCGCGGCGGTGATGCACGCAATTGCCGGCGACCGCCGCGACCTGTATCTGGGCTGGCCCGAACGCTTCTTTGTGCGCCTCAACCATCTACTGCCGCATCTGGTCGATCGAGGTTTGCGAAAGCAGTTGCCCCTGATCCGGCGCCTTAGCGAAAAAACTGACAACGAGACCCTCAAGCCATGAAAAAAATCTTCGCGTGCCTGTTGATCGCCACCCTCAGCCAAAGCGTCTGGGCGCTGGAGGCCGCTGACCAGCAACGCCTGAGCAGCATTCAACAAAGCTGGGCGCATATCCAATATGAAGTGGCGGAAAAACAGCGCGCCGCCGCGTTCGAGCAGTTGTCCAGCGAAACCCAGTCGTTCACTGCGCAGCGTCCATTGGTGGCCGAAGCCTGGATCTGGAAAGGCATTGTCACCAGCAGTTGGGCCGGTGCCCAAGGAGGGCTCGGAGCGCTGGGCAAAGCCAAGGAAGCCAAGGCCGACCTGGAGAAGTCCCTGACCCTCGACCCCAAGGCTCTGCAAGGCTCGGCCTATACCAGCCTGGCGGCGCTGTATGATCGTGTGCCCGGCTGGCCCATCGGTTTCGGCGACAGCGACAAAGCTGAACAACTGCTCAAGCAGGCGCTGCAACTCAACCCCGATGGCATTGACAGCCTGTACTTCTGGGGCGATCACCTCTACCGTCAGAAACACTACGCTGAAGCTAAGGCAGCGCTGCAAAAAGCCCTGCAAGCGGCGCCGCGTCCCGGCCGTGAAACGGCAGATGCGGGACGTCGCAAAGAGATCGCCACTCTGCTGGTGGACGTCAACAAGAAACTCGACTGACAGGAGTCCGCGTGCGTTTATTACTGATTGAGGATGATGTGGCGCTAGGTGAAGGCATTCATCAAGCGCTGGGGCGCGAAGGCTACACCGTCGATTGGCTCAAGGACGGCAGCAGCGCGCTGCATGCCCTGCTCAGCGAAACGTTCGATGTTGCTGTGCTGGATCTCGGTTTGCCACGCATGGACGGTCTCGAAGTACTGCGGCGCCTGCGCGACAGCGGCTCGAACCTGCCGGTGTTGATTCTCACCGCCCGCGATGCAACCGAAGATCGCATCGCGGGCCTGGATGCCGGTGCCGACGACTACCTGATCAAACCGTTCGACCTGGCCGAACTCAAGGCGCGATTGCGAGCGTTATTGCGGCGCAGTGCCGGACGCGCGCAAGCGCTGATCGAACATGCCGGCATCATCCTCAACCCCGGCACCCAGCAGGTCAGCTACCAGGGCCATCCCGTAGCACTGACGCCCAAGGAGTATCAGTTGCTGCATGAACTGCTCTCACCTCCGGGCCGGGTGATGACTCGAGACCAACTGATTCAACTGCTCTATGGCTGGAATGAAGAAGCGGAAAGTAACACTCTGGAAGTGCACATCTACCACCTGCGCAAAAAGTTCTCTACTGAGCTGATCCGTACCATTCGAGGTGTGGGCTATCTGGTGGAGGAGCGCTGATGACTTCGATCCGCCGCCGTACATTAACGCTGATCATTGGTTTGCTGCTGGCCGGTCTGGCGGTGCTGAGCGTCTTTAACCTGCACGATAGCAATCATGAAATCGCCGAGGTTTACGATGCTCAACTGGCGCAGAACGCGCGCTTATTGCAAGGCGTGATGCGCATGCCAATGGCGAGCAAGCAGCACGCCGAACTGTACCGGGCCTTCAATACCGCACTGGGCGAAGCGGTGCCGCGCGGCGATGGTCATCCATACGAACGAAAAATTGCTTTTCAGGTGTGGAGCCCCGGCGGGGAGGTGTTGGTGCACACCGCCAGCGCACCCGCCTTCAGTTCACCGCCGACGCAACCGGGTTTCAGTGATGTGGTGGATTTGAACCATCGACATTGGCGCGCCTTCCTTCTTGAAGACCCACAAAACGGCATGCGCATCTGGGTTGGCGAGCGCGATGATGTGCGCGCGGATCTGGTCGACCGCATCGTGCGTCATACGCTATGGCCGAACATCGTCGGCAGTTTACTGCTCGCGGCGATGGTCTGGCTCGCTATAGGCTGGGGCTTAAAGCCCTTGGCAAACATGGCCGAGACCCTGCGTGCCCGCCACAGCGGTTCACTGGAGCCATTGCAACTGGCACCGTTGCCCAGCGAACTTGAGCCCATGCAAGCGGCGCTCAACCGCATGCTCGCGCAGATTCAAGAAGTGCTTGGCCGCGAACGACGCTTCATCGCCGACGCAGCCCACGAAATGCGTACACCACTCGCCGTGCTGCGAGTACACGCGCAAAACCTGCTGGAGGCAGGCACAGAACAGGAACGTCGAGAATCGCTGGAATTCCTTATCTCAGGCGTTGATCGCACCAGCAGACTGGTCAACCAGTTACTGACCATGGCGCGACTGGAACCCAAATCCAATCCGCCACCGCTACAGCGCATCGACCTCAGCGAAACCGTGCGCAACAGCCTCGTGCAACTGTCACCGTGGTTATTGAGCAAAAACCTTGAACTGATATTCGACGTCAGCGACCAGCCCTTTCACGTATTCGCCAACCCCGCCGCCATCGACATCGCGCTGAACAACCTGATCACCAATGCAGCCAATTTCTCTCCCGAACACGGCGCAATCACTGTGCAACTGAGCCAGGCGGATGGCTTCTGTCATTTGACCGTCGACGACCAGGGGCCGGGAATTGATGAGTCATCTAGAGAGCGATTATTTGAGCGTTTCTACAGCCGTGGCACGGCGCAAGGAGCCGGGTTAGGGCTAACCATCGTCAACACCATCGCCACGCGTTTGAACGGACGTATCGAACTGGCAAACCGGGCAGAAGGGGGGTTGAGGGCGACGTTATCAATTCCAGCTACGGAATAATTGCAAAGCATCCAGCCGATTATTTTTGTTTTGTATAGGCGGTGAAACATGTTGCGGGGCGGGGGTTGGCAGGTTGGGGTGGGGGGGCGCTTGGGATAACGAAGCGGCTGGGATGCGGGATGGTTTCAAAGTTTATCGTAGCTGTGAAATTCTTTTGGGGACTGGGTTTTAGGGATGGAAAAAGACGTCTGGGGAAGTCTTTTTTGTTGAGTTGGTGGGCCGGGGTAATCTGAACAGGAAGCATAACTTATTGTTTGTTAATAAAAATATCTGTTTTGTTTTTTGTCTGGAATGCCATTTGGAATGCCAAATGTTGTATGTCGCTTCAGATCGGACAGTTAATCACTTTGTTCCTTGTCCCAGGCTTTTGGTAAGCGATCGCTGGATAACCTGAACATTTTTCTCTTTTGTGGACTGATTTTCACCACGGGTGAAGGGTTGTCGGTTTGAGCGTGAGGGAAATCATCAGTCGGGCTTGAATTTAAGTCCACTGGTGCGGATTGTTCTGGCTGATCATCCTCTGCCGCCGCGGACGGCTTTTGACTATTGCTGGGTGAATCTGGAATGAGGGTAATAGCCTCTTCATGCTCAAGCAGAGGTTCAACGATTTCTGGGGCAGCCTGCGAACTAGAGCGGTCATTTGAAACTGACGAAGTGTGCTCGCCTGACTTCTGCTTCAGCAGCTCAGGTTCACCCACTGATTTTTCAGCTAAGGAACGGCTGGGGATGGCTGAATGATCGGGCTGTATGACGCCTCCGATGAACATCTCGTGGAGGTCTTGAATCGTGTGGTGACGACTCCCCTGCAAAGTTTGTTTCGACAGTTGCCTTTGCTGTCTGCGCACGTGGGCTGTGTAAGCCTTTGTAATCATGCTCTCCAGCAGCACGGTTGGGCTCTGTTTTTGCTCTTTGGCCATGGTTTTCAGATGGCCCTTGGTGGCTTTACACAGAGTGAATACGCATACCTGGCGGCCGGCTTCCTTTTTCTTGTTTCTGTCTCTCTCCTGGCGCCAAGCATCCTTCATGTCGCTAAATAATTGCCTCGCACCAGTGCCCTGCTCGATATACATGCCTGCATCCAGCATTTCGTTGTGGGACGGAAGCTCATCCGGAAGGATCCTCTCCCCGTTATGGAAAATTCTCTCTAAGCCTTTCGCTTGCAAATACTTCAAGGCCCAAAGGCGTTGATTCGTATTTTCAGAATCAAGCCAATCGAGTCCAACTACTCTTTTGCGTCCCATTCTCATCCATTCCTGCTGGAGCCGTCGCTGGGGCCAGTATATTCATTATCGATAACGTTATGCATAACGAAATCAAATTTATCAGATAGAAATAGGGTATATTTAGCTGTGATTATTTCTGGATTGCATATGCTAATTAGCCTTTTATCACTGAGTTTAGTGCGACTGGATTCCAAGGCTCGGTTCACGCTGGCGTCGTTTTACCTGCGTTATGAGTTCACTGACACAGGGCCGATCACTATTGATGAGCTGGCTGGTTGCCTTGGAGTGCCTACGAGAGAGTGTGCCAATGCACTCAACTTGCTCCTGAAAGAGTCGATCCTCATCGCTACAGCGGCGTTGGCTCAACGAGCCGGTCGGCTGAAAAAATCGTTTCGCCTCCATGACGATGTGGCCAATAAGCTCGGGATTGCGAGTTTTATTTCACGCCCCCTAGATCTTGCGCCGCACTTTGGCGCCGTCGAGCACCTAATCAAGGAGCCTTACATTCACTCCACCAGGCCCGACGTGGAGATCTATGCGATGTCAGCTAATACTGTGAAGACGGAGCAAACGAGGGTTGCAGTACCGAACCGCACTTCTTTGCTCAGTCGATCCAATCGACTTCTTCTTGCAATGCTATACGCTCATGCAGACCGTTTTGGCGTAGTAAATTCGCTCGGCAATGTTGAGCTATGTCGACTCACCGGCCTGGAGCAGGCAGGCCTTAAACAAAGGATTAGAAAGCTTATTGGATTGGGGTTTATCCGACGACATGTTCCCGGAGTCGCTAGTCCCATTTTTGCTGAAAAACTCAAAAGCAGTTACATCCTTAACCTGAACCATCGGCAGATTACCTCGGGGACGGACCTGATCAGCTTCGTTGTGCATGAGTGTGTGGGCGAAGGGGCTGACGATGTTCGGTACCTGGGGGACGTTTGGTTTGATCTTGAGCTCTGGCGCAATCCCGCTACTACGCATAAATACTCGTTGTATGAGCTTTCCACACCGCCCTCAGTTATCCGGCTTTTTAGGTATGCGCCCAAGCACGAGATTGAGCAGCTGGAGTTTTTTTTGAGTAGGTGTGTGACAGACTTTCTGACACAGCACTGGGAGCAGCTAGACGCAGTCAAGTCAGACTGTGCCCTTGGCATCCGAGACGACATCAGCGCATTTTTTCGCAAACCGATGAAGGACGCTAAAGATGCGCGGTTGCTCGACGAGGCTGAAGTCATAGATTTTTTATGGGGCATGACTATTCAGTTTGCGCGCGTGTGCAAGGTGCGCTTTTCACGGGTTGATGGACTGGTCTGGTCAAGTCTGAACTTCAGACTTCTACCCAGTGATTTGCGGCGGGGGTATGCCAGTTTAGGGATGTTGATTGATAGGGGGGCTGGCGGTAGCAGGCTGCTGAGAGAGGTCGGCGAGTACGTAGAAACGAAGGAAGTCACTACGGAAGCCCTTTGCCCAATCGAGCTTAGAGAAAAGGCGGGTTTGCTCACGCCGGCACGAGCGAAAGCCGTCTAGCGGTTATTTTTTATCGCCCCTGCCAATCCTCTGAACGAATACGAGGAGCCCCGTTCATGAGGATCATCCGACTAAAAGAAGTTATCGACTCGACTGGCCTTGCCCGGTCGACCATCTACAAGCACATCGGGGAGGGTACCTTTCCGAAGCCGGTGTCACTGGGCGACCGCTGCGTCGGCTGGGTCGACAGCGAGGTGCATGACTGGATCTTGGCAAGGATCGAGGAGCGTGACTTGGCAGAAGGTGCTGCGACGCGCTCCACCGGCCATCTGAGTATGGCCAGTTAGATCTGAGTATCTGCGCCATGACTGGCTACGGCTGGTCATGGCGCTTATGCCGGGTGGCTTATTCAGGCTGTTCGGCACTCGCCAGGAAGCCGGATCGATGTTGCTCCCCATCGATCCGGCAGACGCTGGCTAGGCAACGGTCCACCATGGGCTTATCTGGTTTTTTTCCGGAATACGGTTTCAGCAAAAAATGCCACTGCGGCTTGGTGAGCGGGGTGGATTTTACCGAGCCAGTCGGAGCGGTCAGTTGCGGTGTGGGTAGTATGCTTTACTAGCTATTACTACCCGAAGGGTTCACGCCTAACCGAGCAACAACATTTACTGATCAGATCCCTTTCACGTAGAGTCGGATTGGGCAGAGTCCCCACCTGAAGGGCTATTACTACAACGCGTGCATAGAGGTCAACTGATCAGGTGAGGAAAAGTAGCGGTTAAAAAGTACACAGCAGGCACTGGTTATGAAGCTCCACCAACGAGAGGTCATAACCATGCTCAACGATGTCGATACCATCCAGCACTACCCACTCCGTCATCCCGCCAATACCAACCTCCATCTGTACTACGACGACACCTTTGAAGGCTTCCCGTTGATGCGTGACAAAGGGCCTTTCATCCGTGAGTACCTGTCGGACCTCAAGCACACTATCGAGTTGGCCACGGCTGAGTATTCGAGGGTATTAGCCTTCAGGGCGGATCTCAGGCTACCCCAGGGTATCGAGTTGCCCGATTACGCCTATACGAACCAGGTCATCAGCCGGTTCTTTGAGTCCTTCACGAGAAAGATCCAGTACCACCAGGAAAAGGTGCGTGAGCGTGATGGGTACGCTCGTGGCTGCAAGGTCCGGTACGTCTGGTCGAGGGAGGTCGGTCAGGGAGGCAAGCCGCATTACCACCTACTGCTCCTGCTGAACGGGAATGCTTACTGCACGGTAGGAAGGTTACGCTCAGAGAGGGTGAACATGATCAGTCGCATGGAGGAGTCCTGGGCTGGTGCACTGGGGCTGTCAACTGAGCAGGTCAGAGGGCTGGTACACATCCCGAAGAATGCGGAATATCGAGTCGAACGCGAGATGCGCCGTGGCGAGATCGATGAGTTGCCAGAGCTGTTCTACCGATCTAGCTATCTCTGCAAGGTTGCTACGAAGTCTTATGGCGAGCGTCATCGAGGCTTTAGCGCTAGCAGGGGTTAGCGCCAGGGGGCGTCGCTCGTCTTAGGCTGGGTGTTATCATTCTGGAATACGTACCAAGTCTGAGCAGTTGGGCTGTGGCTAGGTTGGCAGAATACTCGTTTCTGGCCAGTGGGCCCCCACTAACTGCCTGACGCTGCGCGCAAAACGCAGGATACTCCTTTACCCATTATCCCTCGGTAGATAAGGTGGCAGGTGTTGTAAAAGTAGGCTGCGACGATCCAGTGGTGGTTCGCTGTGGCACTGCAATTCCCGCCTCTGGCCCCCAGCATCCAATTGAGTGAACTTGTCAGCATTTCGAACTGAAGCGCTCAAATTGCGAGCAGTTGCACGTATCACTAAGACAATAGGCTTGACGAGCAGGATTTGCTATTGCAGGCAGACCTCAATAAGGATTTTTCTCAGATGATTTACAGCCCGTACCAGGCGAAGTATTTCGCCCACTTCTTGACTCGCGAAGGTATCGGTGCCGACGAGTCTTTGACCCAGTCCTTGTCTTCGGCGCGTGTGGATCTGAACCCGCACCAGGTCGATGCGGCTATGTTTGCCTTGCGTTCGCCCTTATCCAAAGGCGTGCTACTGGCAGATGAGGTAGGGCTTGGCAAAACCATCGAGGCGGCGTTAGTGCTCAGCCAGCGTTGGTGGGAGCAGCGCCGAAACCTTCTGTTGGTTGTGCCGGCCTCTCTTCGCAAGCAATGGGCCACGGAGCTCCGTGAAAAGTTCTCATTGCCCTCGGTCATTCTTGATGCAAAGCGCCTTAAAGACTTGTCGGCCAGCGGGCAACCCAATCCCATTGGGCGTAAGGAAGGCATCATCATCGTCTCTTACGAATATGCCGCTCGTATCGCCCATCAGGTGCAAAAAGTTGCTTGGGATCTGGTCGTGTTTGATGAGGCGCACAAGCTGCGTAACGTCTTTAAGGCGGCTAACAATTCCCGAGCAGCGGTCCTGCGCGATGCTTTACAGGGTTGTCAGAAGCTTTTGCTGACGGCAACTCCGTTGCAGAACAACCTGATGGAGCTCTATGGTCTCGTTACGATCATTGATGAGGCTTACTTTGGTTCGGAGCAGGCCTTTAAGGCGGAGTTCGGAGGCAAGGGCAATCTTGCCGCTATGACCTTGCTACAGAATCGTTTGGAGCCCATCTGCAAGCGCACCTTGCGCCGTCAGGTCCAAAAGGCTGGACTGATCAACTACACCAACCGCTTGCCGAAAACCTTTGACTTTACGCCCAGCAAGCTTGAGCTGGATCTGTACGAGTCAGTGTCGGCGTACCTGCAAAACCCAGACACCCTTGCCCTAGGTAGAAATGGCCGTCACCTGGTGACCTTGTCCCTGCGCAAGATCCTAGGTTCATCCTCATTTGCCATTGCCAAAACCTTGGACAAAATGGTCAACCGCCTGCAAGCCAAGCTAGTGGTTGATGACGACACCCTAGATGATCTCGATGGCTTTGCTGAGGACGCTGAGGATTGGCGCGATGCTGGTTCTATCGCCGCAACCGAAGCGGATGCTATCGAAGACCATTCGGATGATGATCTTGATGAGATAGACCCGAAAAAACTTCAGGCCGAGATCGCCGAACTGACGCACTACAGGGATATCGCCACCTCAATTAACGACAACGCCAAAGGGCGAGCGCTCTTGGAGTGCTTGCCCAACGTTATGGCTGAGATTAAGGAAGTCAAAGGTGGTCAGCACAAGGCCGTGGTGTTTACCGAGTCCGTGCGCACCCAAGCCTACTTGCGTGATCTGCTGGAACAAAACGGCTTTGCTGGTCAAACCGTAGTACTCAACGGCTCAAACACCGATAAAGACAGCACAGCCCTCTACAAAGCCTGGCTTGCCAAAAATAAAGGTACTGAGGTCGTCTCCGGCTCTAAATCTGCCGATATGAAAGCAGCCATTGTCGATGCTTTCAAACATGACCGCTCCATCCTCATTTCCACGGAGTCCGGTGCCGAGGGTATCAACCTGCAGTTCTGCTCGCTGCTAATCAACTATGACTTGCCCTGGAACCCCCAGCGGGTTGAGCAGCGCATTGGCCGTTGCCACCGCTATGGGCAAAAGATCGACGTCACCGTGATCAACTTCCTCAATCGCAAGAACCAGGCAGAGGAGCGCATTCACCAGCTCTTAGAGCAGAAGTTCAAGCTCTTCGAGGGCGTATTTGGCTCATCTGATGAAGTATTAGGTGCTATTGAGTCTGGCGTGGATATCGAACGGCGTATTCTGGAGATTGTCCAGACGTGCCGTTCGAACGACGAAATCAATGAGGCCTTCGATAAGCTGCAGGAAGAGTTCAGTGTCGAGATTGATGCAGCCAAACAGGCTGCACGCAACCAAATTTTGGCTGAGATGGACGAAAAGGTGATTGAACGCTTGATGAGCCGCAAGGAGGGCGTTCATGCCGCCCTAGGCGACTTCCGTAGGGCGCTGTTGACCCTTGCTCGTGCTGAGCTACCCCAGGCCCACTTCCATCCAGATCATGCCGAGCGCTTTGATTATCAAGGCAGCACCTGGTCCACCGAATGGCCTGAGGCAGAGGATAACGGCTGGCGCTTTTTCCGCGTGGGCGATGGAGGCCTGGCAGATAAGCTGGTGGCGCAGGCTAAAGCGCGATCAACTCCCATGGCGTCGCTCGCGTTTGACTACAACGCCTATGCTGGCAATCTGACGGATGTGGCCAGCTTGCGCGGGCAATCCGGCTGGTTGCGACTCTCACGCCTAACGTTACAAACCCCCGCTCGCATTTGGGATGAGCTGATCTGCGCAGCCTTCACCAATGACGGCAGCATGCTTGACCCGAGTACCGCCGAACGCTTGCTGCACATTCCTGCCCGAGAGCTTGGCGCACCAGTGGGGCAGGCGCCCGAGGCAGAATTGGTGGGTGTTACTGAGGCGCGGCAAACGGCCCTAGTCGGGCATGCGCAAGAGCGTTTGGGTGAATTCCTCAACGAAGAAGAGGACCGCCTGGATGCGTGGCGTAATGACGCCCGTGTGGCCTACGACCAGCAAATAAAAGAGCTGACCAAGCAGGCCAATGAAAAGAAAAAATTGGCGCGTGCGACAACTAATCTGGCCGCCAAGCTTGAGCTACAGCACGAAGCAAAAGCCTTAAAGCGCCAAGTAGATGAGCTACAACATCAGCTCTATACCCGCCTGCGTGAGATCGATAGTGAGCGCGAAGTCATGTTAGATGCCATTGCCGAACAACTTAACTTAACGCCACAGGTGGATCACCTGTTTACGATTCGATGGAGCCTGATCTAATGGCCGGTAAAACCAAGCTTGAACTGACCTGGATTGGCAAAGACGAGCGTCCACGCCTCGAGCCGCGCATCCTGATCGAGGATCCAGTGTTTTCCTATCACGCCGAAACGCGGCGTGAGGGTGATCACTTCGATAATAGGCTGATCCAAGGGGACAATCTTCTGGCGTTAAAAGCGCTGGAGACAGACCCGGATGTGCGTGGCAAGGTGAAATGTATCTTTATAGACCCGCCGTACAATACAGGGTCGGCTTTCGAACATTATGATGATGGGGTAGAGCATTCGCTATGGTTAGGCATGATGCGGGATCGCGTTTCGATACTACGCGAACTTTTGGCAGAAAATGGTTCGCTCTGGATTACTTTAGATGATAATGAAGCACATTATTTCAAAGTGATGTGTGACGAGTTGTTCGGGAGGCGAAACTTTGTTGCCAACATAATTTGGCAAAAAAAGTATTCAAAGCAGAATGATGCTAAACAGTTCAGTACTAGTCACGATCACGTATTGGTTTATGCCAAAAATAAAGATTCTTGGCGACCTAACCAAGTCGAGCGCACTCCTGAACAGTTAAAAGGTTATAATAATCACGATAACGATCCGAGAGGTCTTTGGACTTCAGTTGTTTATACTTGCTCAAAAAATAGCAAGGAGCGACCGAATCTTTATTATCCGCTGATTCATCCCGCTACGGGGAAAGAAGTGTGGCCGAATGAAAACCGTGTGTGGGCCTATGAGAAGGAAACCCATCAGAAGCATGTAGAGGGGAACATGCTTTGGTGGGGTAAAAAAGGGGAGCAGGAAAAGCCTCGTATAAAGGTATTTTTATCAAAGGTCGGTACTGGGGTTGTGCCTGATACCATTTGGCTCAGAGATGTTGTAGGGGATAATCAAGACGCTAAAAGAGAGGCAATTCAACTAAGTGGAAACGACGCTTTCTCAACGCCAAAGCCTGAAGCCTTGCTGATGCGAATATTGGGAATTGCTACTAAGCCTGGCGACTTAGTTCTTGATTCCTTCGCAGGCTCTGGCACAACAGGCGCTGTTGCCCATAAAATGGGTCGCCGCTGGATTATGGTTGAGCTGGGTAACCACGCTAAAACTCATATCGTGCCACGTATGCAGAAGGTTATCGATAGCGTCGATAAAGGTGGTGTTACCGAGGCAGCTGCTTGGAAAGGTGGCGGTGGCTACCGATTCTTCAAACTAGCACCTTCCCTGCTGCAAAAAGACAAATGGGGTAATCTGGTAATCAACAAGGATTACCAGCCGGAAATGCTCGCTGAGGCCATCTGCAAGCATTTCAATTACACCTACGCGCCATCCGCCGAACATTATTGGATGCACGGCAAGGCTACTGAAAACGCCTTTATCTACGTGACCACCAACAGTTTGACCTTTGACCAACTCAACGCCCTGTCGGATGAGGTGGGGGAGGAGCGCAGTCTACTGGTTTGCTGCATGGCCTATGAGGCCGCTGGTGATAACTTGACGAACCTAACCATCAAGAAAATTCCTCGTGTGGTGCTGGATCGTTGCGAGTGGGGTAAAGATGATTACTCCTTAAAAATCGCCGCCTTACCCCTGCAAGACGCAGAGCTTGACGCAGTCGAAATCACAGCAGCTAAACCTAAAAAAAATAAATCACCGGTAGCACAGGCAAACCTGTTCGACGGTACTGAGGAAAACTGAGATGACTGAACTAAACAAGGATCGTGTTGTTGCCCAAATTAGTCAGCGCCTCTCGTTACGTAAGCCTCAGGCAGAGGCGCTGCGGCGCCTAGACACCATCGTTGGACTGGTTGACCCGAAAAAGGGCACTGATGTAGAGGCCGCTAGGCAGCAGGTGCGTCAGGCATTCTGTGAGGTTACTGATGCGGACTTTGCAGATTTCGAACGCGACTTCCCATCGGTTTGTTTCTCCGTTGCCACCGGCGTCGGCAAGACCCGCTTAATGGGCGCATTCATCAGCTATTTGCACATGATCGGCAAGAGCCGAAACTATTTCATTCTTGCGCCAAACCTGACGATTTATGAGAAGTTGCTGTTCGATTTCGATCCACGCAGCCCTAAATATGTGTTCAAAGGCATAGAAGCCTTTGCCCATAACCCGCCTTTGATCGTTAACGCTGAAAACTATGAGGAAGGCCGTGGTGTGCGTGGCGCGGATCTATTCGGCCGCGAAAGTGTGATCATCAATATCTTTAACATTTCGAAGATCAACTCCGAGGTACGAGGCGGGGCTGCTCCTCGTATCAAGCGCCTGCAAGAGTACATAGGCGAAAGCTATTTCTCGTACCTGTCTGAGCTTAAGGACCTGGTACTGCTGATGGACGAAGCGCACCGTTATCGTGGCAGTGCCGGATTCAAGGCCATTGCCGAGTTGCAGCCCATTATGGGCCTTGAGGTGACGGCGACGCCGAAGACTACGGGTAGTAAGCCCCAGCCATTTAAAAATGTGGTGTACCGCTACGACCTGCCTGATGCAATGGAGGATGGTTATGTGAAGGAACCTGCCATTGGTACTCGGGCGAACTTTAATTCGAAGTCGGTCGATGCCGATGCGCTGGAGCGCATCATGCTTGAGGACGGAATTAACTACCACGAGCATGTCAAGGTGGCGCTGGAAACCTACGCCAAAAACTACGATAAGCCGATAGTGCGACCGTTTATGTTGGTGGTGACCAAGGACACCACGCACGCCTCCGAGGTAAGACAGTTTGTGGAGTCGGACGGTTTTTTCGGTGGCCGTTACAAAGGCCGTGTTATCGAAATCCACTCAAAAACGTCCGGGGAGGAGAGTGACGAGAATGCGCAGCGCTTGCTGAACATCGAAAAAAGCGGCGATACCGACATCGTTATTCACGTTAACAAACTCAAAGAAGGCTGGGACGTTACCAACCTGTTCACCATTGTTCCATTGCGTGCCTCAGCTTCCGATATTCTGACCGAGCAAACCTTGGGGCGTGGCCTGCGCTTACCTTATGGCAAGCGCACGGGGGTTGCTGAAGTCGATCAGCTCACCGTTATTGCCCACGACCGCTTCAATGAACTGATTGAGTTGGCCAAAACGGAAAACGGCGTTACCAAGAAACTTAAGCAGGTTTTTATTGGTGAAGACGGTGACGTGACCTCAACGAAACCTGAGGCTGTCACTACGCCAAATGTGGTGCAGCACTTGGTGCAGTCCATGCTGCCGAAAGCAGAAGGTAGTGAAAAAAGTACTGCTTATAAAATTCCTGCTCCCTCGAGCCCTGTCAGTGTGGCTGAGGCGCCTGCGCCTTTTATTCTGCAAACAGCGCAAGAAGTGGAAGTGGCTGAGAAGACCCTTCAGATTGTGGTTCAGCAGACCGCTAAACAAGTAGGAAGCCTTGCGGATATCAATAAGCCGGAAGTGCAAGCCGCTATTGTTCAGGCCATTCAAGCGGAGCAAACACCGCAAGCTGAGATATTTCCGGTTGAAACGCTGAAAATTGAAGCAATCGTGAAGTCGATTTGCAGTCAGTTCGTTGAGCGAATTATTGCCATTCCGGCACTGACCATCACGCCGACCCAAGATGTGTCTTTTGGTTTTAAACCGTTCGCGCTGGATCTTAAACACTGGAACCATCAACCGCTCTCGAACGAGTTATTGATTCAGGTCTTGCGCACAGAGAAAACGCAGTCCATTAGCGGCGACGCCCATGATGAGCAGCAAGAGTGCCTAGAGAACTATATTGTTGCCAAACTCATGGACTTCCCAGAGATTGATTACGACACGCACTCTGAAGTGCTTTACCTGCTGGCTGGCCAAGTAGTTACTCACTATCAAGCAAAATACGATAAGCCTGAAGAATTGCGTAGTGTGCTGCAAGGCCACTCTCGGCAAATGGCCGATGTCATCTTTGCGGATATGAAAAAAAATATGTGGCGTGGGAAAACAAATTACCGCGTTACTGTGAGCGCGGCCTTCCAAGACTTGCGTCCACAAACTTTCGAGAATGCGGGTAGCCAATATTCATTGGACTTTCGTCAGGCGCCGCCAAAGCTTAACGAGATCAAGCGTTATATTTTTAGCGGTTTCAGTAAATCCTGCTATCCATTGGCTAAGTTTGACTCAGATACGGAACGTAAACTGAGCGAGATTTTAGAAAAAGAAAATGGTGTTAAGCTGTGGATGAAACCCGGCCCCAACCAATTCAAACTGTATGACTCAGATGGCTTGCCTTACCAGCCAGATTTTGTGGTTGAAATGCAAGACCGCATTTTGATTATTGAGACCAAGCGCGCGGATGAAATTAGCCATACGGTGGTATTGCGCAAAGCAGAAACCGCAGCGCTTTGGGCACATATCGCCACTGAGTTCCATGCGAAGAAAACTGGCGGTAAGCCGTGGTCTTATTTATTAGTGCCACATACGGACGTGGTTGGAAACTCTACGTTGGCAGGTCTTGCCGCAAAATACACGCGCCAAGCAGACACTGAGCTTTTGACCCGCTATGAGCTATCTAACGAGCTGGGTTTAGCTCTGCAGGCGTAGGACAGACCAGGAAAAAAGGGTAGCTCCGGCTACCCTTTTTTGTGTGTCTTTGATCCCCACCTACCGGAAAGTAGGAATTAGGTTCACCGTGGCACCGCTGGCGAGCAGTCCCAGGAAAAAGCGCTCATAGTCCGCCACCGCCTACACATGCGGCAGCTTTGAGTGTGTGGCGCAGCCAGACATAAGGTTCTTGGTAGTTGGTTTTGGCGGTTTCCACCAAACTGTAGCTCTGCGCAGTGGCCGTTACTGCAACAGATAACCGACGGGGTGATTGTCCTTATCGAAACAGAGGATGGTCTCGCAGAAGCCGCCGATCTGGTCGATGTTCGATTCAGCAACTGCCGGCAACCACTTACCAAGGTCAGCAATCGGTACCTTCTTCTCATTGATGTAGCAATCGTCATCCATACGCGGATTGCACCAGGCACTTTTCACGTCCGGCCATTCTAATTGGGCCGAGGTGGCAAGTGACTGCTGTGTCGATGCTTGTGCACGCCCCTTCTGTGCCTGCCAAGCTGCATAACCACCTTGATAGCGCCCGTCGAACGTTGGTAAAAGTTGATTATCTGGGACGCCAATGTCCAGATAGAACTGGTGCAGGAGAGATCCCGCCTCGGCATAGGACACCTGATGCGAGGTATCGACACGGTAGGCCACCGGCTTGCCGTCGGTGCTGACTCCGATGCGATACCAGATCGACAGGGTGAAGAACACGTCCTGGTTCCAGTCACCCACGATGGTGGCGTTTGTTCGGCACTTGCCGCGTAGGCACGTACCGCTTACTTGGTTGACGTAGCGTATATCCTGCTGGCGCTGAGCATTCCAGATGAGCACCTCGCGGGCGTTTTCCAGCCAGGTGCACTTGATCAGCGGCTGACCATTGAAGGCTTTCTTATTGATGCAGGGGATCGCTTCGGGGAGTCCATTGATGGAGGTCTCGTCCGGGTAGGCAATGTTGTTCCAGGCGTAATGGTCAATGACGGCATTGGCATTGGCGCAGAACGCGAGCAGCAGAATGCTGAGTATCCGTTTCATGAGGTAACTCCTATTTGTGGTTTGTTGCGAGCGAGAAAGAGGAACCGGCCGTTTCACGACCGGTGGCGAAGCACGCGAGTCCAACAGCGCAGTGGTGCTCTTCGCTGTTGGTGGCAGTGGGAATGAGGAGGGCTACTTCTTGTAAACAACCTTGAGCCGCTTGTTGACGTAGTCCTTGATGATTTCGTAATCGGGGTTGTAGGTAACGAGCGTATGCCCTACCCCTGCTGTGGCCGTTAATGCCGCGATGGTCAATGTGGCGGGTGTTGTCAGGATGCTGAATACGGCGCCGAGTGCACCGCCTTGGACCACTGCACTTTTCACATCGCTTTTGACTCGACACTTCAGCCCCAGGCTTTCAATCTTGGTTTCGACCAGTTTGATGCCTGCCATGAAATTTCCCCTGAGGCCATGGATTTCGAAGGACGCTTTGCTTTTCACGAGACCTTCAATCTGCATCTCATTCAGACCTGTTACGACGATCATGGGTTTTCCGAGCTCCCTGCAAGAGATAGTGGTTTTGAGAAAAAGTCGAATACCAACCTTCTAGGGTGAGTCTCGGTTTGATAAGTCCTTCATGTCAACAGGTTGATAGCCAACTATCCGGGTTGAATTGGAGGGTGGCATGTCAAGAACCAAATCGAAGCAGCTGGCGGAGCTTGTTGGCCAAGCCATTGCGCGTCAGCGCATTCGCTGTAAGTTGAGTCAGGAGCAGGTTGCGGAAAAGCTAGGGATTGGAAGCGAGGCCGTATCCCGTATTGAGCGTGGCGTCGTGATGCCTAACATCGAACGCTTAATTGAGCTGGCGACGGTCTTCGGCTGCGAGACTGCCGACTTGCTGACTGAGGGCAGCACGCGTCAGGAGGATCAGGCGCGTCGACTGCAGGGTCTGTTATCCGTACTGGACTCAGATGACCGTACGCTAGTGCTGGAGTTTGTGGAGAGTTTGGTGGCGCGCCTCAGCCGGGGTTAAGCCGCTCATTGATTTCGGCTGCCTCGTTGAATAACGCGCCACAGCGGAGGCATAGAGAGTCAAAGTCGGCGAGGTGGAACCGCACAACCTCATCGGGCTCTTTTCTGGCAGCTGGGTAAGCATGCACAACGGCGGTTAGCCCGCTGGGAAGAGCGGACTGGCCGAACCTTTCATGCGGACTTTGAGCGCCCTCGATTGCGCCATTGAGTAACCCGATCAGCAAGGTCAGCCCTTTGGCGGCGTCACGCGTCAGCACGGCGCTGGAGTCGCAGATCAGACGCTGTCTGTTCATCGTTATGTTTCCTATTGAGTTGAGGCCCTAGTGCATGCCTGAGGCTCACAAGTAGGTTTATTTCGGTGCTACCGTTGTGGCGTCTGCCGCTGCTGAATTGGGTGCCAATGCCTTCAAGAGACGGCAGAACATCCAACACGCCAACAGTACGGCGATCAGCAGTGGCGGAAACCGCACCATCAGAAACACCATCAGTAGGATGGCCAAGCAGCCTGCAAGAATGCCGGTGAACATCAGCACGGCCGCAAACATGCGTAGTAGCTTCATCGTCGTTTTCTCCTCATAGATAGCCCTGCTCCGCCAGCGATACGCAGCCCTCGTGACCTACCACGATATGATCCAGCGTTCGCACCCCAACCAGGTTCAAGGCCTCCTGTAGTTTGTGGGTCAGGTTGAGGTCTGCTTGGCTAGGTTCTGGATCACCGGAAGGGTGGTTATGTACCAATACAGTTGCTGCCGCGTTGTGCTCTAGGGCGGTCTTGACGACTTCGCGGGGATAGACGTTGGCACCGTCCAACGTGCCCCTGAAGAGTTCGTGAAATACGATTACTCGGTGCCGGTTATCAAGTAGGAGCAAGGCGAATACCTCGTGCTCGTAATCGGCCAGCAGCGCTTGCAGATGGCTGAACACTTCCTTCGGCGAAGTTAATGCCCGTCCTCGGCGCAGACGTAGGTTTGCCAATTGCCGGGCCATTAGCAGGATGTCGGCTTCACTGATCGGCGACTCGATTTGGTAGGTGCCGGTAGATTCACTAGCCTTCAGCTTATGTAGGCGCATGTGGAGTTCCTTGATGGTTATCTGTTGGTAGCGTTCATAGCGTTCACCTTGCAGAAATAGAAACGCCCGATCAGCCTCGTTGCTGATCGGGCGTTCTGGGAGAGGAAGTAACCGGTTAGGCGACAAGCTGCAGGGCGGTGTCCAGAGCACGTTGCTTGATCTGCGCCCCTTGACCGAACCAGGCCGAGTCCATGCGGTACTCGTTGCTACGGGCGCGACGTTCGTGGTCGACGTACTCGGTTACGGCGTTGAGCAGGCCCCAGGCGGTACCGCGAGCCGAGTCCAGCTGACTGCCTCGGCCGCGACCTTCGTACAGCTCCTGAACCTTGCGCAGGGCGCGCTCGTTGGGTAGCTGCTCCGGTAATTGATTGCTCGGATTTACCTCGCACAACACTGACATGAAATATCCAAGAGCCTCATGCCACTGAACTTTGCGTTCAGCGAGATGGCGCATGCGATACATGAACTCGTCCCAACCGGAGACGGCTATGCCGAGTTGCTTCTTCACTACCTTCGGATCGAAGCGGGTGTTGTGCGGCACCTTGATTGCACGAGATGAGCCGTCCAGGGCTATCGTCAGAGTGTTGTTGCATACCACGCGCACGGTGGTGGGTGTTGCCGTGGTGGCCAGGGTGCCATCGCAGGACGTGGCCAGCAGCAGGTAGCCGTTGACTTGATCGTTACCGTTGAGCGCAGCACCTTGCCCGGTACGCGCCAACGCCCAGAACTTGCGACCACCTTTGAGTACCCCCGCAGTCTCCAGCTCGTAGCCGGAGACCTCGGTGAGGTCACGATAAAACTCCAAAACTTCCCGAGGCTGCACGGTATGGTAGCGCAGGGAAACGACTGACAGCGGCGCCTTGGTATCCGAACGCAACAGCACTTTCTGTTCGGGGAAGGAATGGATCGCGCCCAGGTGGCCGATGCTCTCTGATTTGAAGAGGACGGGGCTTTCCTGAATGTCCCAGTCCATGCCGGCTTCGCGTTGCCAAACTTCGATGGGTTGCTTTTGAGTGAGGTGATTGCCAAGGCCATGCCAAGGAGTTGCTCCGGCGTAGGCCATAGTTTCGACGAGATGAGCCATGATTGTGATTCCTTTGGATGCTATCCGTCATAAAGCTCCGCGCACAACGCAGCACCGAAACGGACGTAATAGATAGAAGAGAAAATGACCTGATTAGGTCGGTAGGTTAAAGCGGTGACCACATAGCAGGCAGAGGTTGTGGGCCAGGACGTGGCGATCGAGAGACTCACCGAGTTGGGCGCCGAGTGCACAACCACCAACCCCGCCGGCGAGGCCACCGAGGATGGCACCCGATACGGAGCCTAGTGTGATACCCAAAGGCCCAGCAATAGCGCCAATAAGCGCACCAGCTTGACCGCCAGCTAGCGCAGCACTGATGCCGCGCGCAGCACCGCCAACGGTGCCGATGCTCGCGCCGATTTTCATGGCGTGATGGAATGAAGCGACTTTTGGGGAGTGACAGCGGGGACACTGCAATGACATGGTGTGAACCTTCTTGTTGGTTATGTCATTGCGGTAATGTGTGGTTGAAATTTCTTTGAATCGAATAGACGGCGCTCCTGTAGGGAGTGTAGTGATTACCTACAAACCCTAAGATGCCCCTATGGCAGTATGCTTCGATCGTCCGCCAAGCGCGAAAATGGAATTGGAGGTAAATAGTGGTCGAATATCAGGGAATGCGCTGGCTCAAATCCGACTTTCAGGTACAAACGCCTGAAGACAATCGACATTGGGCAGACGATGATCTGCGCCTTCACATTCGTCGTCCGATAATCGACGGGAAACCTTGCGAGCAAGCCATTCAAGTAAAGGCCAAGCAGTTCCTCCGACGCTGTCATGAGCTCGACCTAGAAATGATCGGTATTACTGACCACAATTTTTCGGAGAAAGCAGATCCGCGTGACTGGTTTCTCACCCATTTGGTCGAACAGAATAAGTCAGTCGCTAAAGAGCTTAATCGCGCGCCAATCTCTATTTTTCCAGGATTTGAAGTCGACATTGGCTATCACGTTCTTTGCCTATTTGATCCAGCTAAGAAACAGCGGCATGTTCAGCGCGTTAACATGATTCTCACGAAGCTTGGCTTGGCTGAACATGAACGATTCAGAGCTGGAGAGCCTGCACTACTACGCAGAGAGGGGCGAACAATCAGCTTGAAGGAGTTGCTGGAGGTTGTTCAAGAACAGCATGCAGGCATAGTGATAGCCGCTCATGCTGATCAAGCAGATGGGATGCTGTCATCAGCAAATAACATTGCGGATTACCAGAATCCGGGTCTTCTGGCTGTTGAGGTGACTACCTATCCAATGCCGCAGAGATTCAAGTCGATCCTAGAGGGTAGCAATCCTGACTGGTCGAGGCGCGGACGTCAGCCCGCCTATGTTCAGTCCTCAGATGCAAAGTCTCTGAAGGTAGGGGAGGACGGCCGTCCCATTGCCAACTCTTTGGGCTACCGCTGGACATGGCTAAAAGCCTCCAAGCCTTCTATCGTGGCACTACGACAAGCGTTTTTAGATGGGACATCTCGCTTACGCCTCCAAGATGCAAGGCCATCAGAAGAGCAGACTCACCCTAGAATTGTTTTTCTGAAATGCAGCGGGCTGAAGTTTCTAGCGGACCAAGAAATTGCTTTTTCACCGAATTTGAACACTGTTATTGGTGGGCGTGGAACTGGTAAGTCGACGCTGATGGAGCTACTTCGCTTTGCTTTTGCTCGGGACACTGGTGGTCAATTTTCCGCGTCAACTAAGGCAAAGTTCGAACGGCTCAGAGGTACGTTCTCGGGCGATGCGGAAATCCAAGTCGGTTGGGAAAGCGTACCTGGCCAAGTTGACATCATCTCGCTTCGCCCAGACGCCGCTCATGCAATGCTGCAGGGCGAAGTGCACGATATTCCAGCCTACCTGAAGCAAATTCCAATTCAGTTCTACAGCCAGCAGCAGCTTAGTGAGCTTACCGATATTGGTGGTGAAGGTAGCTTGCTGGGCATGGTGGATGAGGCTTGTAGTGCAGAGCTTCAAGCGCTTAAGGGGCGAGAAAATACCCTGCGAGCCGAGATCGTTCAGGTATTTGCTGCTTCCGATCAGTTAGATGAGTTACGGAAAGTAGAAAAGGAATTGGCCCAGGAGCTGCAAGAGCTGAACCGCCAATGGCAGGCTCGAAAAGAGGTGCAGGCAGAAGCGCTTCAATACCAGCGAGCGGAGGCGGCTCGGCAATATTTGGAGAAAGCGAAAGCGCAGTTGGTTAAAGATACCGGTTCACTCAATGATCTTGCTAAACAGCTGTCCGATCGTGGCGCGTTGAACGACGGTAACGTTGAGGCTTGGCCAAGATCTGATTGGTTCAACCTCTACACACAGGGAGCTGTTGCGCTTCGCCAGAAGCACTCACATAAGCTCGCAGAGCTAGCTGCCGAGATGCAGAAAGACGCCGATGAATTGGAACAGCAACTTGGGGGCTGGAATTCCGTTTCCGCTGAGCTAAATGCGATTAAGGCTGGATTCCTTCGCGCCTGTGAAGAAAGAGGTCTTCAGCCTCAAGATGTTGCACGCCTTCAGGAAATCGACAGGCTTCGTCAGATCAAGCAAGCCAACCTTGAGGATCTACTAAGGAAAATCGAGGCCCTCACACCCGAAGTGGAAAGACGGGATTCAATGCTGAGCAAGCTGCATGATCTTTGGTCTGAACAGCTTATGGTTAGAGCTCGAACTGCTCAGGAAATTACGCAGAAGGCCGACCGCTCTATCAATGTGTGTATCCAGCCGATGGCCGACGAAGTCCACTTTCAAGAAGTCTGGGAAGGAATGGCCCCTGACCGCCGTGCCAGAATCGGTAGAGTCTGGGAACAAATCGGTACAGCGCTCTTTGCAGATTTTCAACAGCATCTGGCCGATGTTAAACCAGGCTTACAATCTCCATGGCTGTATATCAAGGCGGTGCTGATGGGCGAGCTGCCTGGCCCATTAGAAATAGCAGGTCTATCAGATGATATTCGAAAGCATTTCGTTGAGCAGAAAAGCAAGTGGCGTGCGGCACGCCTCACTCGAATAGAAGACAAGGTAGATGTAGAGCTCTATCGTGCGGATGGAACACTCGTGGGCAATATCCAAAGTCGGGTACTTTCAGAAGGCCAGAGGAATACAGCGGTTCTTAAGCTACTTCTTGCTCAGGGTGATGGTCCGATTTTAATAGACCAGCCTGAAGATGAGCTGGACTCGAACTTTATCTACCACGAGTTGGTTCCTTTACTTCGCAAGGTGAAAAACCGGAGGCAGCTCATCTTGACCACACACAATGCAAACCTGCCAGTAAATGCTGATACCGATCTGGTTTTCGCCCTTGATGTGAGGGAAGGGCGCGGAACACAGCTAGCAATAGGAGGGCTTGACCAAGCTCACTCGGCTAACGCGGTCCTAAACATCATGGAAGGCTCCGCTGAGGCGTTCAAAAGGCGCTTCGACAAGTATCATTTTTGACCTTCGCCTACTGGGTGGCGTGATGTAACTCTGAAGGTCAGCTCCGGGTTTAGAGCAGTCCTTAGATCAGCGTATCGATACGACTTTTCTGTCCCTACTTTCCTTAATGGCAGCCACCGATAGATTGCCGGTGGCTGCCTCTTGAATGTGTTCACTCCACCAAGCCATCATCGGTCGTCTGCGCTCGATATAGTCCGCTCGGTTATAGGCGCTGCGAACCTCATCTTTGTCGACGTGCGCAAGCGCCACCTCGATCAGCTCAGGATCCCAGCCGTGTTCGTTGAGGATGGTGCTGGCCATTGAGCGCATGCCATGGCTCACCAGCCGACCTTCGAAGCCCATGCGCTTTAGCGCCATGTTGGCGGTCTGGCTGTTGCAGTGTGTTCGAGGGTCCCGGTCTGCAGGAAATATATACTCTCGGTGTCCGCTGTATGGTTTGATTGCCTCCAACAGCGCCAGTGCTTGATCTGTGAGCGGCACGATATGTACGCGGCGTTTCTTCATGCGCTCAGCAGGAATCGTCCAGATCTTCTTCTCGAAGTCGATGTCGGCCCAGCGCGTGGTTGCAGCCTCCGCTGGGCGAGTCATGGTATTGAGCTGCCATTCGATCAGACAGCGCGTAGTTCTTTTTATGCTGGCATTGGCAATTGCCACCATGAGCTCTTTCAGCTCATCGGGAGCAAGTGCCGCCATGTTTTTCTTTTTCGGCTTCTTGAAGACGGAGCGAATCCCGCTGAGTGGGTTTGCGTGTATCAGTCCTGAATTGACCCCGTAAGTCATGATCTCGTTGAGTCGCTGTGACAGCCGTTTGACGGTTTCAAGGCTACCTTTGGTTTCGAGTGGTCGAAGAAGGTTGATGACTTGTGGTGCGCTGATGGCTGAAATCTGTGTGGTGGCCAAATCCGGAAATACATGCAGCGTCAACGAGCGCCAGATGTCCTCGGCATAAGCTGGTGTGACCGCATCCTTCTTCAGTTCAAACCATTCCGTCGCGACATTCTTAAATGTGTGCTCGGTTTCAGCTTGCTTTGCTTGCAGCACTGCATCTCGTTGTTCTTTGGGATCGATGCCCTGGGCAAGTATTTCCCTCGCTGCAATGGAGCCCTTTCGTGCTTGCGCTAGCGAGACTTCTGGGAAGGTACCGAGGCCCATGTTGATTCGCTTCTTCGTCACGGGGTGCCGATAGTTGAAGTTCCATAGCTTTGAGCCATTACTTCTCACTCGCATTTGAAGTCCGCCGCCGTCGAACAGGACGTAGTCCTTTTCAGCAGGCTTGGCAGATTTGATTTTGAGTTCAGAGAGGCGAACCGCTTGTGCGCACATTGGCATTCCAGGGTGGGGTTGGCATTCCAAAAATTAGCACTGTTGGGCTTGGAATGCCAATTGGAATGCCATAAAGGGTGGCTGCTCCTGGACGTCTGTGGACGCTGATGGCGCTGAAACCCCAGTATTCACTGGATTTCAGGCACAAAAAAAGACGTCCGTGGACGTCTTTAGATGATGAAGTGGTGGAGCCGGGGGGATTTGAACCCCCGTCCGCCAGTACTCCGCTGTCGGTACTACATGCGTAGCCGTTTCTATTAAGTTAACCCTCAGCGACCCGAAGGGCAGGGTGCTTTGGGCGAGTTGTGTAAGTTTTAGCCGCTTCGTCCACAACGTACTGCACGGCGATTCTGTTCTATATGACAATCACTTTGGGTTTACAGACATCCCCTGGTGATTGCTGGACCCGAAGGTACCAGAAGCTCAGGGCTAAGGCTGCTTACGCAGCGAGAGCGAATTCCTGGCCGTAGTTTTCGTCATTGGCAACTATAAGAAGTTGCAACAGTGGATTTACGAGTTCTGTTACCAACTCGGCATGCACCTAAAGTTTCGCGACCGGCGTCGAATCCTAAACGGCCCCGTGCTTGTAACTCGTTGTTTCTTAGTGAGTGACAAGCCTGTGCAGTGTACGCCAAAAGCTCAGCGAAGGCCAACCCGAAGGTTGGCCCTATCGCTTACTGGCCGCCTTTGTCGCTGTTCTGCAGGTCTTGCAGGGCCTTGGAGGTGATTTCGATGCACTTCTTCTCATCACCTGCGTCGTGGGCGGCCTTGGCCTGGGAGACGGCGGTGTCTATTTCGCCACTTTTGCCACTGGTATCGGTGGACAGCAGGGCTTTGCCGTTGTTGATTTTGTCCAGGTTGATCTGGCACAGGTCTTTGTCACCGGCAGCGAAGGCGGGGGAGGCGAGCATCGCAGCGGTCATGAACAAGCCAGCAAGAGCGGAACGCTTCATAGGGTGTCTCCTTGCGCAAAAGGGCTCGACGCTGCTGGCGTGCAACCGCTGCCAGCGACATCACTGATGGGCCTCGTTTGTCGAGGCCTATGCAGATGACTGCGCTGGTGCGCCAGGGTTCGGTTTTTTTGCCGGGTCAGTGGGCGCGGGCGCGGGTGACGCGGTCTACCAGGTAGACCAGGCCGTGGTAGTCGATGCCGCCATGCTGGCTCAGGCCGATCTCGCAGGTGCGGCTGGTGGAGATGCCTTCGCTGCAATGTTGCACGGCGTGCTTGAGCGAGCGCAGGGCGTGGGCGTTGAGTTGCGGGGTGGTGAAGCCTTTGTCGCCGGCAAAGCCACAGCAGTGAATGCCTTCGGGGATGACGACGGTTTTTGCACAGCGCCGGGCCAGTTCGATCAGGGCCTGGCTTTCGCCCAGGTGCTGGGTGCTGCACGTGACGTGTACGGCGATGGGGGCTTCCTGCGGCGTGAAGTCGAGGCGGTCCATTAGGTGGGTGCGGATAAAACGTACCGGGTCGTAGAGGTCCAGGCGGGTTTCGCCGAGGTCTTGTACCAGGCGCAGGGTGCAGGGGCTGGTGTCGCAATAGATCGGGTCGAGGCCGCCTCGGCTGGCGTGGAGCAGGGCGCCGATCAGTTCCTGGCGCTTGTGTTCGGCCTGCTCGGCATAGCCTTTGGAGGCGAAGGGCTGGCCGCAGCACAGGTTGTCTTGATTGTCGGGGAATACGACTTGGTAACCGGCTTTTTCCAGGAGGTTGCGGGTTTTGTCGTACAGCGACATCTGTTCTTTATCGCCGGCTGCCGGGCCCATGGCGCGTGAGACACAGGCGGCCAGGTAGACCACCCGCGGGCGCTCATCCATTACAGGCGGGCTGAAGCGAATGGCTTTTTCCGGTTGTGGCACGGCATTGGTCCACTGCGGGATTTGCCCTTTGGACAGTCTGTTCACGGTGGCTGACCACTTCTTCAGGCGCGGGGCACCCAATAACATGCGTGCACCATTGGCGACGTGCAGGGTGAAGCGCGCACCTTGCAGTGCGGTGGCGAAATGGCTGGCGAGCCATTCGGCGGTTTTCGTACGGTCTGCTTCGCGGCTGCGCAGCTTTTTCACCAGGTCGCCGGTATTGATGCCTACAGGGCAGCGTTGGGCGCATAGCCCGGTGGCGGCGCAGGTGTCGATGCCTTGATAGTGGTAGGCCGCTTCCAGTTCAGTGGTGTCTACGCCTGCGCGGCGTTTGGCCTGGATGTCGCGCCAGATCACAATGCGCTGGCGCGGGCTCAGAGTCAGGCCTTTTGAGGGGCACACGGGTTCGCAGAAGCCACACTCGATGCACTTGTCCACAAGCTCATCGGCGGCGGGCAGGGGCTTGAGGTGTTTGAGGTGGATTTGTGGGTCTTCGCTGAGCACCACATCCGGGTTGAGGATGCCGTTGGGGTCGAGCAGGCGCTTGAGTTGCCACATCAATTGATAGGCGTCGCTGCCCCATTCCAGTTCAACGAACGGCGCCATATTGCGACCGGTGCCGTGTTCGGCCTTCAGCGAGCCACCGAACTCCACCGCCACCAGTTGTGCGACGTCGTCCATGAACGCTTGATAGCGTGTGACTTCTTCGCTGCTGTTGAAGCCTTGGGTGAATACAAAGTGCAGATTGCCTTCCAGGGCGTGTCCGAAAAGGATGGCTTCGTCGTAGTGATGTTTGTCGAACAGTTCGATCAGGCGGTTTACGCCGATCGCCAGTTGTTCGACGGGGAAGGTGACGTCCTCGATGATCACGGTGGTGCCGGTTTTGCGCACCGCGCCTACGGCGGGGAAGGTGTCTTTGCGGATTGCCCACAGGCGGGCGTTTTCCACGGGGTCTTCGGTGAAGTCGACCTGTTTTTCTACGGGAAACGCCGCCAGAGAGGCCATGATCAGCGTTAGTTGTTCGTGCAGTAATGACGGCGAGGCCGCGCGGGATTCGATCAGCAGTGCGCAGGCATTTTCCGATAAGTGTTGTACGAATGCGGGCATACCCGGTTTGTCTTGCACCGAGCGCATACTGCGTCGGTCCAGCAGTTCAACGGCTGAAACCGGCTGGGTTTTCAGCACCGTTACTGCGTTGCAGCATGTCTCGACATCCGGGAACACGATCAGCGCCGAGGCTTTGTTCGGGTGATCGATCACCGTGTCGTAGGTGACCGCACTGATAAACCCCAGGGTGCCCTCCGAGCCGACCAGCAGGTGGCTGAGGATATCCAGCGGGTCGTCGAAATCCACCAAGGCGTTGAGTGACAGGCCGGTGGTGTTTTTCAGACGGTATTTGTGGCGAATCTTCGCAGCCAGTTCAGCGTTTGCCCGCGTCTCGCGGCCCAACGTGGCCAGGCGCTCAAGCAGTGCACTGTGGGTTTGGCGGAAGGCTTGCACGCTGGCGGCATCTTCGGTGTCCAGGCGGCTGCCATCGGCCAGTACCAAACGAATGCCTGCCAGGGTGTGATAGGTGTTTTGTGCCGTACCGCAGCACATGCCGCTGGCATTGTTGGCAACGATGCCGCCAATTTTGCAGGCGTTGATCGACGCCGGGTCCGGGCCGATCTTGCGCCCGAACGGCGCGAGCCAGGCGTTGGCCTGGGCGCCGATGACGCCGGGTTGCAGGCGGATCTGTGTGCCTTGCCCGCGAATTTCGCGGTGGTTCCAATTGTCGCCGAGCACGATCAGCACCGAGTCGCTGATCGCCTGGCCGGACAGGCTGGTGCCCGCGGCCCGGAAGGTCACCGGCACGTGATCGCGCTGGGCCAGTTGCAGCAGTGCGACGACTTCGTCTTCTGACTCCACGCGGATCACCAGTTGTGGGATCAATCGGTAGAAGCTGGCGTCGGTGCCGAAGGCGAGGGTGGAAAGTGGATCGTCGAAGCGGCGATCTTGCGGGATCAGTTGTGCGACGTCGCTGAGAAAAGCAGCAGGCAGGCTCATCGGTCCTCCAGAAATAGCAGACGCCGGCATCGTTGTCCGGCGTCGATTCTTACCCTATTACGTGCAGGTCTCAGTGCACCAGCATACCGGTGAACCAGTACGCCTGCGCCAGGGTGATCAGCCCGACGATGGTGGCAAAGAACAGGCTGTGCTTGAGGGTAAAGCGGAACAGATCGGACTCCTTGCCCACCAGGCCCGTGGCTGCGCAGGCCACGGCGATCGATTGCGGCGAGATCATTTTGCCGGTCACGCCGCCGCTGGTGTTGGCCGCTACCAGCAAGGTGTCGTTGACGCCAATCTGGTGGGCGGTGGTGGCTTGCAGCGAGCTGAACAGGGCGTTGGATGAGGTGTCCGAGCCGGTCAGGAAAACCCCCAGCCAGCCGAGGAAGGGCGAGAAGAACGGGAAGGCGGCGCCGGTGCCAGCCAGTACCAGGGCCATTGTCGAGGACATGCCGGAGTAGTTGGTGACGAAGGCGAACGCCAGCACCATGCCGATGGACAGGATCGGCCAGCGCAGCTCAAAGAAAGTCTCTTTTAAAGTGGTAAGACCAGTCTTGATATCAATTTTCAGCACTAGCATCGAGACCAGCGCGGAGAAGAAGATCGCGGTGCCGGTGGCCGAAATCGGGTCCAGCTTGAAGACGGCGGGGATGGCGGTGGGGTTGGTGACGATGGGTGCGACTTTGATCACCAATTGATCCAGGTGGGGGATCGCGAAGTTGAACACCCAGCTGTACATCGAACCGCCCGCGGCGAACATGGCCTTGAAGGGTTTGAGCGTCCAGATGGTGACCAGAACGGTCAGGATCAGGAAGGGCGACCAGGCCTTGAAAATTTGCCCCAGGCTGTAGGGTGAAACCACTGTGCTGCGTGGCAAACCAAAGCCGCCGGCGCTGGAGGTGACCGCTACGCTGGAGGTGGCACCGGCAATCTGCGCGCCTGCGGTGCGCTTGGGTTGCCAGATTTTCAGGAACAGTGTCAGGGAGATCAGGCTGGCGAGTGCCGAGGTAA
Organism: Pseudomonas sp. HN8-3; assembly: GCF_020790195.1. NCBI lineage: Bacteria > Pseudomonadati > Pseudomonadota > Gammaproteobacteria > Pseudomonadales > Pseudomonadaceae > Pseudomonas > Pseudomonas sp. HN8-3. Next base: position 5,110,177 of record NZ_CP086206.1, on the reverse strand, counting down.
TGTCTGGCAGTTCCGGGCCAATGAAGTTGGAGGTGAAGTACTGGGTGACGGCAAAGCTCAAGCCGGCCACCAAGGCTGCCGGCCAGGTTTCACGCACGCCGCGCAGGCCGTCCATCATGAACACCAGCCAGAAGGGCACGAACAGCGACAGCAGCGGCAGTTGGCGGCCGGTCATGGCGCCGATCTTGAACGCATCGATGCCAGTGACCTGGCCTGCGACGATGATCGGAATGCCCAGTGCGCCGAACGCCACCGGCGCGGTATTGGCAATCAGGCACAGGCCCGCGGCGTACAGGGGGTTGAAGCCCAGGCCCACCAGCAGCGCGGCGGTGATTGCCACGGGTGCGCCGAACCCGGCCGCGCCTTCCAGGAAGGCGCCAAAGCAGAAGCCGATCAGCAGCACCTGCAGGCGTTGGTCATCGGTGATCGACAAGACGGAGCTGCGGATGATCTCGAACTGCCCGCTCTTGACCGTCAGCTTGTAGAGGAACACCGCCGCCACGATGATCCAGGCGATCGGCCACAAGCCATAGGCAAACCCGTAACCGGCCGCTGCCAGGGCCATGTCGACCGGCATCTGGAAGGCGAAGATGGCGACCAGGATCGACAATGCCAGGGTGATGCTGCCGGCCACATGGCCTTTGAGGCGGAATACGGCCAGGGCCAGGAAGAAGAACACGATTGGAATAACGGCGGCCAGTGCGGACAGGCCGAGGCTGCCGAGAGGGCTGTAGAGCTGTTGCCAGGTTTGCATATGGGGTGGCCCCTGATTGTTGTTGTTTGGTCAGCTTGGATAATTGGTAATACCAATTTACAATCGCTGTGGGCTAGATTAAGAGCCTTGGCAGGGTGTGTCAATTTGCCGCTCGTCAAACTTTGGTCTGAGAGTGGGTGTGAGTGTTCTGATCGGGTAAATCGAAGGTGTTCTGATAGGTGCTGCCAGCGCGGCGATAGGCCAGAATAGGGGCCCCGGCGAGTGGTCGGGATGGTGGAGAGTGAGTTATGGGGTTTGATCAGGTGCGTCAGCGCCGTTTGTCTGACGATATTGTCGAGCAGCTTGAGGGCATGATCCTTGAGGGCACGTTGAAGTCGGGCGAGCGCTTGCCGGCCGAACGCGCCTTGGCTGAACAATTTGGTGTGTCGCGCCCTTCATTGCGTGAGGCGATCCAGAAATTGGCGGCCAAGGGGTTGCTGGTCAGTCGGCAGGGCGGCGGCAACTATGTGGTGGATTCCCTGGGTTCGACCTTCAGTGATCCGCTGCTGCATCTGCTGGAAAACAATCCCGAGGCGCAGCGCGACCTTCTGGAGTTTCGCCAGACTCTGGAGGCTTCGTGTGCTTATTACGCGGCATTGCGTGCTACCGAGGTCGACCGTGAGCGATTGACGGCAGCGTTCGAGGCGCTGCAGGACTGCTATGCGCGAGCCGACGAGGTGAGCCGAGTGGAGGAGGGCGCTGCGGATGCAAGGTTTCACTTGGCGATCGCCGAGGCCAGTCATAACGCGGTGCTGCTGCACACCATTCGCGGGTTGTTCGACCTGCTCAAGCGCAACGTGGTGACCAATATTGGCGGTATGTATCAGCAGCGCACCGAGACCCGCGACATGCTGATCAGTCAGCACCGGGACTTGTACCTGGCGATTATCGAGGGGCGGGCCGAGCAGGCGCGCGACGTTTCAACACGTCACCTGTTGTACGTGCAGGAAGTGTTGGAGGAAGTGCGGCAGGAGGTTCAGCGGGTAGCGCGGGCGGAGCGACGTAAGGGCATGTAGCCACGGGGGGTGCCCGCGGCTACATCATTACAAGGGTTAGTCTTCCTTGCCCTTGTTGCGCACGGCGCGATGCAGTTCGCGATTGGAGTCGCGCTCGCGTTCGGTGTCGCGCTTGTCGTATTCCTTCTTGCCCTTGCCCAGTGCGATTTCGCACTTGACCAGGTGCTTGCTCCAGTACCACGACAGGCAGACGCACGCGTAGCCTTTTTGCTGCACGGCCGCGGCGAGCTTTTCGAGTTCGCGGGCATTGAGCAACAGCTTGCGCGTGCGCACCGGGTCGGCAATCACGTGGGTGCTCGCGGTGGTCAGCGGGGTAATATGACTGCCGAGCAGCCACGCCTCGCCATCCTTGAGCAGCACATAGCTGTCGACCAGCTGCAGTTTGCTGGCACGCAGACTTTTTACTTCCCAGCCGGCCAGGACCAGACCAGCCTCGAACCGATGTTCGATGAAGTAATCGTGTCGCGCCTTTTTATTTTGCGCGATGGTCCCTGTGGGGTGTTTCTTTTGTTTAGCCATAGGGGCGGCATTATAGGGAGTTGCGAGCGTGTCGGCTACGGTCAACCTGCGTGCTTGAGCGTGTTGGACGAATCCCGGACAATACGGGCAGTTCTTTGGTTTTTTTCTCTCGCGGATCGGGCTGTACTTTCGCGACGTTTGCCTTAAGCAGTGGAAGTAACGCTCACATGACGACGCATATTCAACGTTCGGCCCTGCTGCCCTATCCGGCACAGGCGCTCTATGACCTGGTCAACGACGTGGCGCGTTACCCGGAATTCCTGCCTTGGTGTTCGACTGCCGAGGTGTTGGAGAGCAGTGATGAGCACATGGTCGCCAGTGTTGGTGTGGCCAAGGGTGGCCTCAGCCAGCATTTTGTTACGCGCAATGTGCTGGTGCCGGGCAAATCCATTGAAATGAATTTGCAGGAAGGGCCGTTCACCCAGCTGCACGGCGTGTGGGTGTTCAAGGCGCTGACGGATAAGGCCTGCAAGATCAGCCTGGATCTTTCATTTGATTACGCTGGCCCCATTGTGCGGGCGACTTTGGGGCCACTGTTCAATCAGGCCGCAAATACCTTGGTGGACGCTTTCTGTCAGCGAGCCAAGCAATTGCATGGTTGATATTGAAGTGGTGTATGCCGACGTGGATCGCCAGGTTCTGCTGGCGGTGGCGATACCGGTGGGCACAAGCCTGAGGGCGGCAGTGCTGGCGTCGGGCATTGCAGAGCATTTTCCGCAGTTGGCGTTGGCGGACTGCCCGTTGGGTATCTTCGGTAAGGTGGTGCCGGACGCTGATGTGCGTGCCGTGCAGGCGGGAGATCGGATCGAGATCTACCGGCCATTGCTGGCAGACCCCAAGGAAATACGCAGGCTGCGTGCGGCCAAGGCGGCGATGCTCAAGCGACAGAACGCCTAGGCTTGCCAACCGGCAGGCAACAAAAAGCCCGGCATGCCGGGCTTTTTATCGAGCGTCGCAAAATTATTGCGGGCTGGTGTCCAGAGGCTGTGGTGTCGGGACGGGTACAGTTTCGACACCGTCGACGTCTTTCTGGATCTGGTCCAGCAAGGAGCCTGGCTTGGCCGGCACCTCGGATTTCGGCTTTTCGGCTTCCTGCGCAGGTGCGGTCACGTTGGTGCCGCTGTCCTTGCCCAGCAAGGCTTCATCGCGGCTCACGCCGGGCATGAAGTCACCGGACAGGCTCACGAGCTGGTCATTGCCATTGAAGATGACACTGACGCGCTCCTGTTGGCGTTCACCGCCACCGGGCTGCAGGCTGTAGAGATAATCCCAGCGATCGGCATGGAATGTGTCGGTCAGCAGGGGGTTACCCATGATAAACCGTACTTGCCGTCGGGTCATTCCCGGGCGTAACTGGTCTATCATGTCCTGCGTGACGACATTGCCCTGCTGGATGTCGATTTTGTAAACCCCGGGGAATGAACAACCGGCGAGTGCGAGCAGTCCCACAAAGGTGAAACTGGTTAGCAAGAGCTTGGTGTTTTGCATCGGTGGGCGACTTCCACTATCTTGGCTGGGACAACGTAAACGCCGATCATACCCGTATTAAGAGAAGCTGCGAAGCAGCATCCGCGAGAAAGCTAACCATGGTTGAAAATAGCGAACTACGCAAAGCCGGTCTCAAAGTGACTCTGCCACGAGTCAAGATTCTACAAATGCTCGATTCTGCTGAGCAACGCCACATGAGTGCCGAGGATGTTTACAAGGCGCTGATGGAGTCTAACGAGGACGTCGGCCTGGCCACGGTTTACCGTGTACTGACCCAGTTTGAAGCCGCAGGGCTGGTGGTTCGCCATAATTTCGACGGCGGTCATGCAGTATTCGAACTGGCTGACGGTGGTCACCATGACCACATGGTTGATCTGGATACCAATGAGGTTATCGAGTTCACCAGCCCTGAAATCGAAGCGCTGCAGCATAAGATTGCTGAGGAGCACGGTTTCGATTTGGTTGACCATAATCTGGTGCTGTACATCCGTAAGAAAAAGTAAAAATCGACGCAGTTTTGCTCTGCGAAACGATTGAAGGCGACCCTAGGGTCGCCTTCGTGCTTTCTATAAAGAGGAAAAGTACCCGTTCAAGCCTTCGCGGCCACGACCATTTTTTTCGCGTGAGCCAGCGACTCCTTGGTCAGGTCGATACCGCCGAGCATCCGCGCAACTTCTTCTACCCGTTCGGACTTGTTCAGCTTGGAGACGGCCGTGTGCGTCGCGTCGCTGCCGCGCACCTTGTGCACAAATAGATGTTGATGGCCCTGAGCGGCCACTTGCGGCAAGTGAGTCACCGTGAGTACCTGGCCGCGATCTCCCAGGCGACGCAACAACTGGCCAACAATCTCTGCGGTTGGCCCGCCGATGCCAACGTCTACTTCATCGAATACCAGCGTTGGTACCCGCGAGGTCTGGGCGGTGATCACCTGGATCGCCAGGCTGATCCGCGACAGCTCGCCGCCTGAGGCCACTTTGGCCAGGGCCTTGAGTGGCTGACCCGGGTTGGCGCTGACCAGCAGTTCTACCTGCTCCAGCCCATGGGGCTGCAGTTCGTGGCTGGCGTTGGCGCGCAGTTCGATGGTGAAGCGCCCGCCCGGCATACCCAGGCGCTGGATTTCCTGCTCGACGGCGCTGGCCAGGCTGGTGGCGGCCTGTTGGCGCAGGTCGCTCAGCTCCTGGGCCTTTTCCTGATAATGGCGGGCAAACGAAGCGAGTTCCTCGCCCAGTCGCTCGATGGACTCGTCGTTGGCGTTCAGTGTGTCGATTTCATCCAGCAGCTTCTGTTGCATGGCAGCCAGTTCAGTGGGCTGGATTCGATGCTTGCGCGCCAGGGTATAGATGGTGTCCAGGCGCTCTTCTATTTCCTGCAGGCGTGCCGGATCGGCATCGAAGTGGTCCAGGAAGCGGTTGAGTTCACCGACGGCTTCTTCAACCTGGATCTGTGCGCTGGTGAGCAGGGTAGTGGCCTCATTCAACGAGCCGGAAGCATTGTTCACGCTGGACAGGCGATTGAGGCTGGCTGTCAGTGCGTTGAGCACATTGCCCGAGTCGCTCTCGCTGCATTGCTCGACGACCTGGCGGCAGATACCCAGCAAGGTCTCTGCATTGGTCAGGTTCTTGTGTTCCTGCTCAAGCTGCTCCAGTTCGGTCTCGCCCAGGCCCAGGCTTTCAAGCTCTTCGAGTTGATAGCTGAGCAGTTGGTGGCGGGCGCGTTGTTCATCGCCGGAGTTGGAGAGGCGTTCCAGTTCCTGGCGTGTCTGGCGCCAGCGTTGGGCGGCCAGTTGAACCTGGCGGGCAAGGTCGGTGGCGCCGGCGTATTCGTCGAGCAGTCGGCGGTGAGTATCGGTTTTGAGCAGGGACTGGTGTTCATGCTGGCTGTGGATATCGATCAGCAGCTCACCTAGGGCTTTCAAGTCGCCAAGTGGGCACGGCGTGCCGTTGATATAGCCGCGGGAGCGACCTTCGGCAGTGATCACCCGGCGCAGAATGCACGGGCCTTCATTGTTCAGGTCGCGCTCGACCAGCCATGCTTCGGCCTCGGGAATGTCGGCCAGGTCAAAGGTGGCCAGGATATCGGCTTTGTCGGAGCCTGGGCGTACCACGCCACTGTCGGCGCGGTCGCCGAGGGTCAGGCCGAGGGCGTCGAGCATGATCGACTTGCCGGCGCCGGTTTCGCCTGTGATTACGCTCATCCCGCGATCCAGTTCGAGATCCAGATGTTCAACGATTGCGTAGTTATGTACAGACAGGTGCACGAGCATGACGGCCGCTCCCAGGCTTGAGGTCTGGTTATTTATACAGTGTTTTGTTTGTGGCTGACAATCCTGGCGCTTAGCTCGATTTGCTTGATCAACAGCTTTTTTTAGCGCGATGAGGAATGTAGGAGCAGGAAATGATCCGAGTCATGCGAAAGACTTTTGGTAACGCCCGCGCCCTTGAACCTGGAAATTGTGGCCCCATATACCGGAACAGAAGCGCGAGTCGATATCGCGCATGATTTTGAAAGGAGAAATCTATGGCTGACGAACAGATGCAGGATACGCAAACTCCAGACGCCAATGCGGCTGCCGGTGATGAGCTGGCCACCCGCGTGCAAGTGCTCGAAGAGCAATTGTCCGCTGCGCAGGATCAATCGTTGCGTGTTGCCGCCGATCTGCAGAACGTCCGCCGCCGTGCCGAGCAGGACGTAGAAAAGGCTCACAAATTCGCGCTGGAAAAATTCGCTGGCGATCTGCTGCCGATCATCGACAGTCTTGAACGTGGTCTTGAGTTGTCTGACCCGGCCGACGAAAACATCCGCCCAATGCGTGAAGGTATCGAGCTGACGCTGAAAATGTTCCAGGACACCCTGAAGCGTTATCAGCTGGAAGCGATCGATCCGCAAGGCGGCGAGCCGTTCAATGCTGAGCATCACCAGGCCATGGCCATGCAGGAAAGCCACGATCTGGAGCCTAACAGCGTGATGAAGGTGTTCCAGAAGGGTTACCAGCTCAATGGTCGCTTGATGCGCCCGGCAATGGTGGTGGTGAGCAAGGCTCCTGCACCCGCTGCACCTTCTATTGATGAGCAGGCTTGAAATCCGCCGCGAGGCCCCCATCTATAAGTCAAGCGTTTAAGTGCTACCGCAGTTAGCCACAACTGCTGCGGCAACCAAATTCAAAGTTCGGGAGAGTAAATCATGGGCAAAATTATCGGTATTGACCTGGGGACCACCAACTCCTGCGTCTCCGTGCTGGAAAACGGCGTTGCAAAAGTTATCGAAAACGCCGAAGGCGCACGTACCACTCCGTCGATCATCGCTTACGCCAACGACGGTGAAATCCTCGTGGGTCAGTCGGCCAAGCGTCAGGCTGTGACCAACCCGCATAACACCCTGTATGCGGTAAAGCGTTTGATCGGTCGTAAGTTCGACGAAGAAGTCGTACAGAAAGACATCAAGATGGTCCCTTACAAAATCGCCAAGGCCGACAACGGTGACGCCTGGGTTGAAGTAAACGGCCAGAAAATGTCGCCGCCGCAAATTTCGGCTGAAATCTTGAAAAAGATGAAGAAAACCGCCGAAGACTACCTCGGTGAAGCAGTGACTGAAGCGGTGATCACCGTTCCGGCCTACTTCAACGACAGCCAGCGCCAGGCAACCAAAGACGCCGGCCGCATCGCGGGTCTGGACGTAAAACGTATCATCAACGAGCCAACCGCAGCCGCTCTGGCTTACGGCATGGACAAGGCCAAGGGCGACCACACTGTGATCGTCTACGACCTGGGTGGCGGTACTTTTGACGTGTCCGTGATCGAGATCGCAGAAGTTGACGGCGAGCACCAGTTCGAAGTGTTGGCCACCAACGGCGACACCTTCCTGGGTGGTGAAGACTTTGACATCCGTCTGATCGACTACCTCGTAGACGAATTCAAGAAAGAAAGCGGCATGAACCTCAAGGGTGACCCGCTGGCCATGCAGCGCCTGAAAGAAGCCGCTGAAAAGGCCAAGATCGAGCTGTCTTCCGCTCAGTCGACCGACGTCAACCTGCCGTACATCACTGCAGACGCTACCGGTCCTAAGCACTTGAACGTGAAAATCTCGCGCTCCAAGCTCGAAGCTCTGGTTGAAGACCTGGTTCAGCGCACCATCGAGCCTTGCCGTATTGCACTGAAAGACTCCGGTATCGACGTTGGCTCGATCAACGACGTGATCCTGGTCGGCGGTCAGACCCGTATGCCGCTGGTGCAGAAGCTGGTAACCGAGTTCTTCGGCAAAGAAGCACGTAAAGACGTGAACCCGGACGAAGCTGTTGCCATGGGTGCTGCCATCCAGGGTGCGGTATTGGCCGGTGACGTAAAAGACGTATTGCTGCTGGACGTGAGCCCGCTGACCCTGGGTATCGAAACCATGGGTGGCGTGATGACTGCGCTGATCGAGAAAAACACCACGATTCCTACCAAGAAATCCCAGGTGTTCTCGACTGCCGATGACAACCAGGGCGCCGTGACCATTCACGTGCTGCAAGGTGAGCGCAAGCAAGCCGCGCAGAACAAGTCCCTGGGCAAGTTCGACCTGGCTGAGATTCCACCAGCACCACGTGGCGTGCCACAAATCGAAGTGACCTTCGACATCGACGCCAACGGCATCCTGCACGTCGGCGCGAAAGACAAGGCAACCGGCAAAGAGCAGAAGATCACCATCAAGGCCAACTCCGGTCTGTCTGATGAAGAAATTCAACAGATGATTCGTGATGCTGAAGCCAACGCTGATGCGGATGCCAAGTTTGCTGAACTGGCTGGCGCCCGTAACCAGGGTGATGCGCTGGTTCACTCGACTCGCAAGATGATCGCTGATGCTGGCGACAAAGTGACCGAAGAAGAGAAAACCGCAATCGAAGCGGCCTTGGTTGCACTGGAAGCCGCCATCAAAGGCGACGACAAGGCTGCCATCGAAGCCAAGATCGAGGAGCTGTCGAAAGTCTCCGCACCGATCGCTCAGAAAATGTACGCCGAACAAGGCCAGCCGGCTGACGGTGCTGCGCAGCAGGCAGAGCCAGAAGCCAAGCACGACGATGTTGTCGATGCCGAGTTCGAAGAAGTCAAAGAAGACCAGAAGAAGTAACTTGGTCGCCCGGTTGACCGCTCACAAGCGGTGACTGGTAGGATGTCGCCGCGCGGGAGCTTGCTCCCGCGTTGGCGTGTCTGGGGTATGCGAATTTTTACAGCATGCGACAACGCTCGGATGCTGGCGGTGTGATCGGGAATGCTCCTGCTTTCCGAATGGCATTCACCGCGTTTTTGGCCGGGTCCCTGGCTGAAAGCAGTAATGACCAGGATCGTTGAATTGACGTGAGTTGGGTCCGGGCCTGTATTGGGACTCAACGAGTTTGGCAGGGTTCAGGAGGGCCAGGCCGAACGTCCTTAAGAGTGCAAAGACTTATGGCAAAGCGTGACTATTACGAAGTATTGGGTGTGGAGCGCGGGGCCAGCGAGGCGGACCTGAAGAAGGCCTACCGTCGCTTGGCGATGAAGCACCACCCCGACCGTAATCCGGATAACAAAGAATCCGAAGAGATGTTCAAAGAGGCCAATGAGGCCTACGAATGCCTGTGTGATCCCAATAAGCGTGCGGCCTACGACCAGTACGGTCATGCCGGCGTCGACCCGAGCATGGGTGGTGGTGGCGCTGGTTTCGGCGGTCAGAACTTCTCCGATATTTTCGGCGACGTGTTCAGCGATTTCTTCGGCGGTGGCCGTGGCGGTCAACGTGGCGGCGCGCAGCGTGGCAGTGACTTGCGCTACACGCTGGAGTTGAATCTGGAAGAAGCCGTGCGCGGTACCAGCGTCAATATTCGCGTGCCGACGCTGGTCAACTGCAAGCCGTGCGACGGTTCGGGTGCCAAGAAAGGCTCCTCGCCGATCACGTGCCCGACCTGTGGTGGTATTGGTCAGGTGCGCATGCAGCAGGGCTTCTTCTCGGTGCAGCAAACCTGCCCGCGTTGCCATGGCCAGGGCAAGATCATTTCCGATCCGTGCGATTCCTGCCACGGTGAAGGTCGTGTTGAAGAGTACAAGACCCTCTCGGTGAAAGTGCCGGCGGGTGTGGATACCGGCGATCGTATTCGCCTGTCGGGCGAAGGCGAGGCGGGTACCCAGGGCGGTCCGACTGGCGACCTGTACGTGGTGATCAATGTGCGTGAGCACTCGATCTTCCAGCGCGATGGCAAACACCTGTTCTGCGAAGTGCCGATCAGCTTTGTCGATGCGGCCCTGGGCGGTGAGTTGGAGATTCCGACCCTTGATGGTCGAGTCAAACTCAAGATTCCCGAGGGGACACAGACTGGCAAGCAGTTCCGCATCCGTGGCAAAGGCGTTGCGCCAGTGCGCGGTGGCGGTGCGGGCGACCTGATGTGTCGTGTGGCGGTGGAAACCCCGGTCAACCTGGGCCGTCGTCAGCGCGAACTGCTCGAAGAGTTCCGCAGCTCGCTGGAAGGCGATGACTCCCATTCGCCGAAAACCACTGGCTTCTTCGATGGCGTGAAACGCTTCTTCGGCGACCTGTAAGGACGTGAATATGCGACGTATAGCCGTAATGGGCGCTGCCGGGCGCATGGGCAAGACGCTGGTCGAGGCGGTGCAGCAACGCTCGCCGGCCTCCGGGCTGACGGCGGCGATTGTTCGCCCCGGCAGCACGTTGATCGGTGCGGATGCCGGTGAGTTGGCGTCGTTGGGCCGCATCGGTGTCTCGTTGACGGGCAGCCTTGAGCAGGTGGCTGACGAGTTCGACGTGCTCATCGATTTCACCTTGCCTGACGTGATGCTGAAAAGCCTGGCCTTCTGCCGCAAGGCAGGCAAGGCCATGGTGATCGGTACGACTGGTTTGAGTGCTGAGCAGAAGCAGTTGCTGGTGGAGGCTGGCAAGGATATTCCGATCGTCTTTGCTGCCAACTTCAGCGTTGGCGTGAACCTGTCGCTGAAATTGTTGGACCTGGCAGCGCGTGTGCTGGGTGACGAAGCCGATATCGAGATTATCGAGACTCATCACCGCCACAAGATCGATGCGCCGTCGGGCACTGCGTTGCGCATGGGTGAAGCTATCGCTGATGCGCTGGGCCGCGATCTATCGAAAGTGGCGGTATACGGGCGTGAAGGCCATACCGGTGAGCGCGCGCGCGACACCATCGGCTTTGCGACCGTGCGCGGTGGTGATGTGGTTGGCGATCACACGGTGTTGTTCGCCACCGAAGGCGAGCGCCTGGAGATCACGCACAAGGCTTCAAGCCGCATGACGTTCGCCAAGGGCGCAGTGCGAGCTGCACTCTGGTTGGAAGGCCGCGAGCCGGGCCTGTATGACATGCGCGACGTGCTGGATCTGCACTAATCAGTAGCTTAAATGGGGCCTCGGGATTATCCTGAGGCCCCGTTTTTACCCGCTAAGCGACGTCCTGTCGCATTCTCCTGCCTTTAAGGCTCATTAGCGGTGGACCCAAAAAGCCTTTTTCTGTAAGCTACAGCTTTAGTGTGTCCACTAAAAGCGCGCAGAATAATTCGATGAAGAAGCGGGGTGACGTGTCCATACGTCACTCCGCTTTTTTACAACCTGCGATCGCCCTTTCAGGCTTTATTTACGGGAGGTCTTCTTGACTAAGCCAGCCATACTCGCCCTTGCTGATGGCAGCATTTTTCGCGGCGAAGCCATTGGAGCCGACGGTCAAACCGTTGGAGAGGTGGTGTTCAACACCGCCATGACCGGCTATCAGGAAATCCTTACCGATCCTTCCTACGCCCAACAGATCGTTACCCTGACCTATCCGCACATCGGCAACACCGGTACTACACCGGAAGATGTCGAGTCTGATCGTGTCTGGTCGGCCGGTCTGGTGATTCGTGACCTGCCACTGGTTGCGAGCAACTGGCGTAACACGATGTCGCTGTCCGATTACCTGAAAGCCAACAATGTTGTGGCGATCGCCGGTATCGATACGCGCCGCCTCACGCGCATCCTGCGTGAAAAAGGCTCGCAGAATGGCTGCATCATGGTCGGTGACAATATTTCCGACGAGGCGGCGATTGCCGCAGCACAAGGCTTCCCTGGCCTGAAAGGCATGGACCTGGCGAAAGTCGTCAGCGTCAAAGAGAAGTACGAGTGGCGTTCCACTGTGTGGGATCTGAAGACCGACAGCCACGCGACTATCGAGGCTGCCGATCTGCCTTACCACGTGGTCGCCTATGACTACGGCGTCAAGTACAACATCCTGCGCATGTTGGTCGAGCGTGGCTGCCGCGTGACCGTGGTGCCCGCGCAAACACCTGCCAGCGATGTGCTCGCGATGCAGCCGGACGGCGTGTTCCTGTCCAACGGCCCGGGTGACCCCGAGCCATGCGACTACGCTATCCAGGCCATCAAGGACGTGCTGGAAACCGACATTCCGGTGTTCGGTATCTGCCTTGGTCACCAGCTGCTGGCTTTGGCCTCCGGCGCCAAGACCCTGAAAATGGGCCACGGCCACCACGGTGCCAACCACCCGGTACAAGACCTGGACACCGGCGTTGTGATGATCACCAGCCAGAACCACGGTTTTGCGGTGGATGAAGCCAGCTTGCCGAGTAATGTGCGCGCCATTCACAAGTCGCTGTTTGACGGTTCCCTGCAGGGCATCGAACGCACCGACAAGAGCGCGTTTAGCTTCCAGGGCCACCCTGAAGCCAGCCCGGGCCCGAACGACGTAGCGCCGCTGTTCGACCGTTTCATCAATGAGATGGCCAAGCGACGCTGACTGAGTGCTCTGCGGGCGGCCCCGAACCACGGTGGCCCCCGCAGGCTCTTCAAGGATTGTTCTAGACGGCTTGCCGACTGACCTGCGGATTTGAGTGACAAACCCATGCCAAAACGTACAGACATAAAAAGCATCCTGATTCTCGGCGCTGGCCCGATCGTGATCGGCCAGGCCTGCGAATTCGACTACTCCGGCGCCCAGGCCTGTAAGGCCCTGCGTGAGGAGGGCTACCGCGTCATCCTGGTGAACTCCAACCCGGCCACCATCATGACCGACCCGGCCATGGCCGACGCGACGTACATCGAGCCGATCAAATGGCAGACCGTTGCCAAGATCATCGAGAAAGAGCGTCCGGACGCGCTGCTGCCAACCATGGGCGGCCAGACTGCATTGAACTGCGCCCTGGACCTGGAGCGCGAAGGCGTCCTGGAAAAGTTCGGCGTAGAGATGATCGGCGCCAATGCCGACACCATCGACAAGGCTGAAGACCGTTCGCGTTTCGACAAGGCCATGAAGTCCATCGGCCTGGCGTGCCCGCGTTCCGGTATCGCCCACAGCATGGAAGAAGCCAATGCGGTCCTTGAGACCCTGGGCTTCCCGTGCATTATCCGTCCGTCCTTCACCATGGGCGGCACCGGTGGCGGCATTGCCTACAACCGTGAAGAGTTCGAAGAAATCTGCGCGCGTGGCCTGGACCTGTCGCCGACCAAAGAGCTGCTGATCGACGAATCGCTGATCGGTTGGAAAGAATACGAGATGGAGGTGGTCCGCGATAAAAAGGACAACTGCATCATCGTCTGCTCCATCGAAAACTTCGATCCGATGGGCGTGCACACCGGTGACTCGATCACCGTAGCTCCGGCGCAGACCCTGACCGACAAGGAATACCAGATCCTGCGTAACGCCTCCCTGGCGGTACTGCGCGAGATCGGCGTTGAAACCGGCGGTTCCAACGTTCAGTTCGGCATCTGCCCGGACACCGGCCGCATGGTCGTGATCGAGATGAACCCGCGTGTATCGCGTTCTTCGGCGCTGGCCTCGAAAGCTACTGGCTTCCCGATTGCGCGTATCGCTGCCAAGCTGGCTATCGGCTACACCTTGGACGAACTGCAAAACGAAATCACCGGCGGCGCTATGCCGGCGTCTTTCGAGCCGTCTATCGACTACGTTGTGACCAAGCTGCCACGCTTTGCCTTCGAGAAGTTCGCCAAGGCTGATGCACGCCTGACCACCCAGATGAAGTCGGTCGGCGAAGTCATGGCGATCGGCCGCACGTTCCAGGAATCCCTGCAGAAAGCCCTGCGCGGCCTGGAAGTCGGTGTTTGCGGCCTGGACGAGAAGCTCGACCTGAGCAATCCGGAAAGCATGAGCATCCTCAAGCGCGAGCTGACCGTGCCGGGTGCCGAGCGTATCTGGTACGTGGCTGACGCCTTCCGTGCCGGCCTGAGCGTCGAAGATATCTTCGGCATGAACATGATCGATCCGTGGTTCCTGGTGCAGATCGAAGATCTGATCAAGGAAGAAGAGAAGGTCAAGACTCTGGGCCTGTCGTCTATCGACCGCGACCTGATGTTCCGCCTCAAGCGCAAAGGCTTCTCCGACCAGCGTCTGGCCAAGCTGCTGGGTGTGACCGAGAAGAACCTGCGTACTCATCGCCACAAGTTGGATATCTTTCCGGTCTACAAGCGCGTTGACACCTGCGCCGCAGAGTTCGCCACCGACACTGCCTACATGTACTCCACCTATGAGGAAGAGTGCGAAGCCGCGCCGTCGGATCGCGACAAGATCATCATCCTGGGCGGCGGTCCGAACCGTATCGGCCAGGGTATCGAGTTCGACTATTGCTGCGTACACGCCGCCCTCGCCCTGCGCGAAGACGGGTACGAGACCATCATGGTCAACTGCAACCCGGAAACCGTTTCCACTGACTACGACACTTCCGACCGTCTGTACTTCGAGCCGGTAACGCTGGAAGACGTATTGGAAATCTGCCGCGTCGAGAAGCCTAAAGGCGTGATCGTCCAATACGGCGGCCAGACCCCGCTGAAACTGGCGCGTGCCCTGGAAGCTGCCGGCGTGCCGATCATCGGTACCAGCCCGGACGCTATCGACCGTGCCGAAGACCGTGAGCGCTTCCAGCAGATGGTTGAGCGCCTGAACCTGCGTCAGCCGCCAAACGCTACCGTGCGCAGCGAAGACGAAGCCATCCGTGCAGCCAGCAAGATCGGCTACCCGCTGGTGGTGCGCCCGTCCTACGTACTGGGCGGTCGCGCGATGGAAATCGTCTACGAAGAAGACGAACTCAAGCGCTACCTGCGTGATGCGGTGAAAGTGTCCAACGACAGCCCGGTGCTGCTGGACCACTTCCTCAACTGCGCCATCGAAATGGACGTGGATGCGGTATGCGACGGTACTGACGTAGTGATCGGCGCGATCATGCAGCACATCGAGCAGGCCGGCGTTCACTCCGGTGACTCCGCGTGCTCGCTGCCGCCGTACTCGCTGCCGGCGCACATCCAGGACGAGATGCGCGAACAGGTCAAGAAAATGGCCCTCGAGCTGGGTGTGGTCGGCCTGATGAACGTTCAGTTGGCGCTGCAAGGCGAAGACATCTACGTCATTGAAGTCAACCCGCGTGCCTCGCGTACCGTGCCGTTTGTATCCAAGTGCATCGGTGTGTCCCTGGCCATGATCGCTGCCCGTGTGATGGCCGGTAAGACCTTGAAGGAAATCGGCTTTACCAAGGAAATCATTCCCAACTTCTACAGCGTGAAAGAGGCGGTGTTCCCATTCGCCAAATTCCCTGGTGTGGACCCGATCCTGGGCCCAGAGATGAAGTCCACCGGTGAAGTGATGGGCGTGGGCGATACCTTCGGTGAAGCGTTCGCCAAGGCCCAGATGGGTGCCAGCGAAGTGCTGCCGACCGGCGGTACTGCATTTATCAGCGTGCGTGATGACGACAAGCCACTGGTTGCGGGCGTGGCCCGTGATCTGATCAACTTGGGCTTTGAAGTTGTCGCGACTGCCGGGACCGCCAAGCTGATCGAGGCTGCGGGCTTGAAAGTACGTCGCGTGAACAAGGTGACGGAAGGCCGTCCGCATGTGGTCGACATGATCAAGAATGACGAAGTCACGCTGATCATCAACACCACCGAAGGTCGTCAGTCGATCGCGGATTCCTACTCCATTCGTCGTAATGCCTTGCAGCACAAGATCTACTGCACCACCACTATTGCTGCTGGCGAAGCTATCTGCGAAGCGCTCAAGTTCGGTCCGGAAAAGACCGTGCGTCGCTTGCAGGATCTACACGCAGGATTGAAGGCATGATCAAATACCCAATGACCGTCCAGGGCGCCAAGGCCCTGGAAGAGGAACACGCCCATCTGACCAAGGTCGTACGTCCGAAGCTGAGCCAGGACATCGGTACGGCCCGCGAGCTGGGTGACTTGAAGGAAAACGCCGAATACCACGCTGCTCGCGAGCAGCAGGGTATGGTCGAGGCGCGGATTCGTGATATCGAGGGCCGCATGCAGAATGCGGTGATCATCGACGTCACGACCATCCCGCATACCGGCAAGGTGATTTTCGGCACGACCGTGGAAATCGCCAACGTCGAGACTGACGAAAGCGTGACTTACCAGATCGTGGGTGAGGATGAGGCTGATTTCAAGCAAGGCAAGATCTCTGTCGGCTCGCCGATCGCTCGCGCCTTGATTGCCAAGGAAGAGGGCGACGTCGTTGCCGTGAAAACGCCGAGCGGCGTCATTGAGTACGAGATTGTCGAAGTCCGCCACATCTGAAAGACGGCGCCCGCTACGTGCGGGCGCCATGCTTTGGCAGCTCTCTCAGATGCTTTGGGTGGGCGGCCTGTGGCTGTTGCATATGGGTGTATTACCGGTGCTGGGCCTTATTGGTCTGGCACCGTTGCTGATCGATGAGATCGACAAATTGCTGAGCGCGCTGCTGGTGGGTTTTGCGGCGGCGTGTGTGTTGCTCCAGGCGTTAGTGCTGGTCAAGGCTGAGGGCTTTGAGAGTTTATGGCGGGACATTCGCGGGCAACTGCTGTTGATGTCGCTGTATGCGTGCGCGATGTTTTGCGTGGTGTATATTTGGCTGCCGCAAGCGTTGCGCTGGCAGTTATTCAGCTATCTTGTGCTAGGGTTTTCCGGTTTGGTGCTGGTCATGCAGCCGGCGCCGGGGTGGAGTGGCAGGGCGCGCGAAGCACGCCCGTGACCCTTTTCATCATTTGAAGCGATGAACGTTCGACAGTTGCTTGTTGACGCTGAAGTTCTTGCGATACAGCAGCGCCATCTTGCCGATGACCTGAACCAGGTCCGCTTTGCCCACCTTGCACAGTTCTGCAACGGCGGCCAAACGCGCTTCGCGATCAAGGATATTGACCTTGATCTTGATCAGTTCGTGATCGTTCAGTGCGCGTTCAAATTCGGCTAAAACACCTTCAGTCAACCCGTTGTCTGCCACAATCAGAACTGGTTTCAGATGGTGGCCAATGGATTTGTACTGTTTCTTCTGCTCTTGAGTGAGCGGCATAATCTGACCCCTGCGTCTGATCTTGTAAAAAGCGGCGGCCAGTTTACCCGAGCGAGTCCGGGACCGCCCAGTTAATCACGACCCGTTTTATTTTTCGAGGTGGCCCGTGGCCCGTTCCAAAACCAGCCTTAAGTGGCTACAAGAACATTTCAATGATCCTTACGTCAAAAAGGCGCAAAAGGACGGCTACCGTTCCCGGGCCAGCTACAAGCTGCTGGAGATCCAGGACAAGGATAAGCTGATCCGTCCAGGTATGAGCGTTATCGATCTCGGCGCGGCCCCCGGTGGCTGGTCCCAGGTGACCAGTCGTCTGATTGGTGGGCAAGGCCGATTGATCGCTTCCGACATCCTCGAGATGGACAGCATCCCGGATGTGACCTTTGTTCACGGCGACTTTACCGAAGACAAGGTATTGGCCGAGATCCTGGAGGCTGTGGGAAATTCGCAGGTAGACCTTGTGATTTCCGACATGGCCCCCAATATGAGTGGATTACCGGCTGTTGATATGCCGCGTGCCATGTTCCTGTGTGAGCTGGCGCTGGATTTGGCAGGTCGGGTGTTGCGTCCGGGTGGCGATTTCCTGGTGAAGGTCTTCCAGGGCGAAGGTTTCGACGAGTACCACAAGAACATTCGCAAGTTGTTCGACAAGGTGCAGACCCGTAAACCGGACTCTTCCCGTGACCGGTCCAGGGAGCAGTATCTGCTGTGCCGTGGCTACCGCGGTGTTGAAGGCGCAGCGAGCGAAGAGCGTTTTTGAGAAATTCGAGGAGGGCGATAGGTTTTTTTATATCGCTTTCGTCACGAAGCTTTACGAATATTGTGTAGTCAAAGTTTCACAAAGGGTTACAGACGGCGCCTGCCAGAGTTGTAGGTAATGTAGTAAGTTAGGCCGGTGAATATCATGCGAAGCGCGCGCCAGTAGCGGAGCTTGCTTCAGAGGGTAGTTAATTGAACGATATGGCAAAGAATCTGATCCTGTGGTTGATCATCGCGGCTGTCCTGGTGACGGTGATGAACAACTTCTCCAGCCCTAACGAGCCGCAGACCCTCAACTATTCCGACTTCATCCAGCAAGTTAAGGATGGCAAGGTCGAGCGCGTAGCGGTTGATGGCTACGTGATTACCGGTAAGCGCAACGACGGCGACAGCTTCAAGACCATTCGTCCGGCAATCCAGGACAACGGTCTGATCGGTGACCTGGTGGATAACCACGTGGTTGTCGAAGGCAAGCAGCCTGAACAGCAAAGCATCTGGACTCAGCTCCTGGTGGCAAGCTTCCCGATCCTGGTGATTATCGCCGTGTTCATGTTCTTCATGCGCCAGATGCAAGGTGGTGCGGGAGGCAAGGGCGGGCCGATGAGCTTTGGCAAGAGCAAGGCACGCCTGCTCTCCGAGGACCAGGTCAAGACTACCCTGGCTGACGTTGCAGGTTGCGACGAAGCCAAGGAAGAAGTGGGTGAGTTGGTCGAGTTCCTGCGTGATCCGGGCAAGTTCCAGCGCCTGGGTGGTCGTATTCCTCGCGGCGTGTTGATGGTAGGTCCACCAGGTACCGGTAAAACCTTGCTGGCCAAGGCGATTGCCGGCGAAGCCAAGGTGCCTTTCTTCACTATTTCCGGTTCTGACTTCGTCGAGATGTTCGTCGGTGTGGGCGCCAGCCGTGTTCGCGATATGTTCGAACAGGCCAAGAAGCATGCGCCGTGCATCATCTTCATCGATGAGATCGATGCCGTTGGTCGCCATCGTGGCGCTGGCATGGGGGGTGGTCATGATGAACGTGAGCAGACCCTCAACCAGTTGCTGGTAGAGATGGATGGTTTCGAGATGAATGACGGCATTATCGTCATCGCCGCGACCAACCGTCCGGACGTACTGGACCCGGCGTTGCTGCGCCCGGGCCGTTTCGACCGTCAGGTCGTGGTTGGCCTGCCGGATATCCGCGGTCGTGAACAGATTTTGAAAGTACACATGCGCAAGGTGCCAATGGGTGACGACGTGGCTCCGGCTGTGATTGCCCGTGGTACGCCTGGCTTCTCCGGTGCCGACCTGGCCAACCTGGTCAACGAGGCTTCGTTGTTTGCTGCCCGTACCGGCAAGCGCATTGTTGAAATGAAAGAGTTCGAATTGGCAAAAGACAAGATCATGATGGGCGCTGAACGCAAATCCATGGTCATGTCCGAGAAAGAGAAGCAGAACACGGCTTATCACGAAGCCGGTCACGCCATTGTTGGTCGCGTTGTGCCTGAGCATGACCCGGTCTACAAGGTGTCGATCATTCCTCGTGGCCGTGCGCTGGGTGTGACGATGTTCCTGCCGGAAGAGGATCGCTACAGCCTCTCCAAGCGTGCATTGATCAGCCAGATCTGTTCGCTGTATGGCGGGCGGATTGCCGAGGAGATGACCCTGGGCTTCGATGGCGTCACCACAGGTGCTTCCAATGACATCATGCGTGCCAGCCAGATTGCACGAAATATGGTGACCAAGTGGGGCTTGTCGGAAAAACTCGGTCCTTTGATGTATGCAGAGGAAGAGGGTGAGGTGTTCCTCGGTCGTGGTGGTGGCGGTCAAAGTGCCAGCTTCTCCGGTGAGACTGCCAAGCTGATCGACTCCGAAGTTCGCAGCATCATTGACCAGTGTTATGGCACGGCCAAGCAGATCCTCACCGATAACCGCGACAAGCTTGATGCCATGGCTGATGCGCTGATGAAGTACGAGACCATTGATGCCGATCAGATCGATGACATCATGGCTGGTCGTACACCGCGTGAGCCTCGCGATTGGGAAGGTGGTTCAGGTACTTCGGGTACCCCACCCGTCGTTCAGAACGAACGCCCTGAGACCCCGATCGGCGGCCCGGCAGCTGACCACTAAGGTTTGAAATGACTTCTGCTTTGTCCTCTACCCGGTTGCCTTGCGGCAACCGGGTTCTTGATTTGGCCCATACGCATGTCATGGGTATTCTCAATGTAACTCCTGATTCCTTTTCCGATGGTGGCCGTTTCAGCCAGCTGGATGCCGCGTTGCGTCATGCCGAGGCGATGGTGGCTGCCGGCGCGACCTTGATTGATGTGGGCGGCGAGTCCACTCGGCCTGGGGCTCGTGTGGTATCCCCGTTGGAAGAGCTTGAGCGGGTAGCGCCCATTGTCGAGCGTATCGCCCGTGAGCTGGATGTGATCATTTCTGTGGACACTTCAACTCCCGCGGTAATGCGTGAAACCGCGCGTCTGGGGGCGGGGCTCATCAATGATGTGCGTTCGTTGCGGCGTGACGGTGCTCTCGATGCAGCTGCAGCGACCGGCCTGCCGGTGTGCCTGATGCACATGCTGGGTGAGCCCGGTAACATGCAGGACAGTCCTCACTACGACAACCTGGTCGGTGAGGTCACTGGGTTCCTGGCAGACAGGATCGCTCAGTGTGTCGAGGTGGGCATCGCGTGCGAAAAGATCATCCTTGACCCGGGGTTTGGCTTTGCCAAGACCCTGCAACATAATTTAAGCCTGTTCAAGCATATGGAGGCGCTGCATGCCCTTGGTCGGCCGCTGCTGGTCGGTGTGTCGCGCAAGAGCATGATAGGGCTGGCCTTGAATCGCCCGGTGGGTGAGCGCTTGTACGGCGGCCTCGCCCTTGCAGCGCTTGCCGTGACCAAGGGCGCTCGTATTTTGCGTGTGCATGATGTCGCCGAGACGGTGGATGTGGTGCGCATGATTGCCGCTGTAGAATCAGCCGAATAAGAATGATGGAGCACTTATGACTAAAAAATACTTTGGCACCGACGGCATCCGTGGTCGGGTTGGCGAGTTTCCGATTACCCCTGATTTCATGCTCAAGTTGGGTTGGGCGGCAGGCATGGCGTTCCGCAGCATGGGGGCGTGCCGGATCCTGGTTGGCAAGGACACCCGTATTTCGGGTTATATGTTTGAATCCGCGCTTGAGGCAGGCTTATCTGCTGCCGGCGCCGACGTAATGCTGTTGGGGCCCATGCCGACGCCAGCGATCGCTTACCTGACGCGTACCTTTCACGCTGAAGCCGGTATTGTGATCAGTGCGTCGCACAACCCGCATGACGACAATGGCATCAAGTTCTTCTCGGGGCAGGGCACCAAGTTGCCTGACGAGATCGAGTTGATGATCGAAGAGCTGCTGGATGCGCCGATGACGGTGGTCGAATCCAGCAAGCTGGGCAAGGTGTCGCGTATCAATGATGCGTCCGGCCGTTATATCGAATTCTGCAAAAGCAGTGTGCCGAGCAGTACCAATTTTGCCGGGCTGAAGATCGTTGTCGATTGCGCCCATGGTGCGACCTACAAGGTAGCGCCAAGTGTTTTCAAGGAGCTGGGTGCGCAGGTCACTGTACTATCGGCTCAGCCTAACGGCTTGAACATCAACGACAACTGCGGCTCCACGCATATGGAGCAACTGCAGGCGGCGGTTCTGGCCGAACATGCGGACCTGGGTATCGCGTTCGATGGCGACGGTGATCGTGTGCTGATGGTGGATCACACCGGCATGATTGTGGATGGTGATGATTTGCTGTTCATCATTGCCCGTGATCTGCATGAGCGTAACAAGCTGCAGGGCGGCGTCGTGGGTACCCTCATGAGCAACCTGGGGCTTGAGTTGGCATTGGCGGAGTTGGGTATTCCGTTTATCCGCGCCAATGTCGGCGACCGTTATGTTATCGCCGAGCTTCTGGAGCGTAACTGGCTGGTAGGCGGTGAGAACTCGGGACACGTCGTATGCTTCCAGCATACGACTACGGGCGACGCCATCATCGCTGCGCTGCAGGTGCTTCTGGCCTTGCGTCGTCGTGACGAGAGCCTGGCGCAGGCGCGTCAGGCCCTGCGCAAGTGTCCGCAGGTGCTGCTCAATGTGCGTTTTGCCGGTGGTGAAAATCCGATCGAGCACCCTGCCGTCAAAGAGGCTTGTGAGCGTGTTACCCAGGCAATGGCTGGGCGTGGGCGTGTGTTGTTGCGCAAGTCGGGCACTGAGCCTCTGGTGCGTGTCATGGTCGAAGGCGAGGACGAAACCCAGGTTCGCGGCCATGCCGAAGACCTGGCAAAACTGGTAACTGAAGTTTGCGCCTGAATTCGGCTTGCCAGTGATGGTGTGGTTGGGTAACATCTGCGCCCACTTTGACCGACGGGGTACAGCATGCGTCGCACTATGGTAGCTGGTAACTGGAAGATGCACGGTACCCGCGCCAGTGTCGCTGAGCTGATCAATGGCCTTCGTCACTTGGCCTTGCCTAGCGGTGTTGATGTCGCGGTTTTCCCACCTTGCTTGCATATCAACCAAGTGGTTGATGGCTTGAAGGGCAAGTCGATCCAGGTCGGCGCGCAGAATTCTGCGGTGGAGCCCATGCAAGGCGCATTGACCGGTGAGATTTCGCCGAGTCAGTTGGTTGATGCGGGTTGTGCCTATGTACTCGTTGGGCACTCCGAGCGCCGTCAGATGATGGGCGAGCGGGATGCGACGCTCAATCGCAAGTTCGCCGCGGCACAGGCTTGTGGCTTGGTTCCGGTGTTGTGCATAGGGGAGACCCTTGAGCAGCGCGAATCGGGCAAGACTCTTGAGGTTGTCTCGCGTCAGCTGGGCAGCATCATCGAGGAGTTGGGTGTTGGTGCGTTTGCAAAGGCGGTTATTGCTTACGAGCCGGTCTGGGCCATTGGCACCGGACTGACTGCTACACCGCAACAGGCGCAGGATGTGCACGCAGCCATCCGCGCGCAGTTGGCGGCAGAGAATTCTGAAGTCGCGCAAGGTGTGCGGCTTCTATACGGCGGCAGCGTGAAGGCGGCCAATGCGGTCGAACTGTTCGGCATGCCGGATATCGATGGGGGGCTCATTGGTGGAGCTTCCCTGAATGCAGATGAGTTCGGTGCGATCTGTCGCGCCGCGGGAAACTGAAAAAATGCTGGAAACAGTCGTAGTCGTTTTTCATCTGTTGGCTGCCCTGAGCGTAGTTGCTCTGGTTTTGTTGCAACAGGGTAAAGGTGCGGATGCTGGTGCGTCTTTCGGTGCAGGTGCTTCAAATACTGTGTTCGGAAGCCAAGGTTCCTCTACCTTTCTTAGTAAGTTTACTGCTATACTTGCCGCAGGTTTCTTCATAACCAGCTTAGGGTTAGGTTACTTTGCTAAAGAGAAAGCTCATGTGCTGACTCAGGTAGGTTTGCCAAACCCAGCAGTGTTGGAAGCTCCAAAAGCAAAACCGGCTTCTGATGATGTCCCGGTGCTTCAAGAGCAAAAGTCGGCTGCTCCAGCGACTGACGTACCTCCAGCTCAAGAGCAGAAGTAAGAAGGGTTGTAAGCGCTGTATTGCCGAGGTGGTGGAATTGGTAGACACGCAACCTTGAGGTGGTTGTGCCCATAGGGTGTAGGGGTTCGAGTCCCCTTCTCGGTACCAATTATCAGGAGAGCCCGCTGTTGCGGGCTTTCTTGTAGGTGGAAGGTTACATTGACCCTGTAAGGGATCGGTCGTATACTTCCGCCCCAGCTTTGTCGCGGGGTGGAGCAGTCTGGTAGCTCGTCGGGCTCATAACCCGAAGGTCGTCGGTTCAAATCCGGCCCCCGCAACCAGTTTTAGCGGAGCCCCTTTTAAGGGGCTTTTTGTTAGCTGGACACTTTCAACGCCGCTGTTCGACGGCGTTTCAAGGATGGGCGTTTCGCCCATTTTTTTATTTTGCACAGCATGCACATACATGCACGAGGGGGTTCAGGTGTCGAGCAAGCTAGAAGAGTTGCAGGCCTTGCTGGCCCCGGTGGTCGTGGCCCTAGGCTATGAATGCTGGGGTATTGAGTTTTCGGCTCAAGGTCGCCACTCAATGTTGCGCGTTTATATCGATAAAGAGGGCGGCGTGCTGGTGGACGATTGTGCCATTGTCAGCCGTCAGATCAGCGGTGTGCTGGATGTTGAAGATCCGATTTCCGTTGAGTACACCCTTGAAGTTTCCTCGCCAGGCATGGAACGCCCACTGTTCACTATTGATCAGTTTGCAAAATTTGCCGGTGAACAAGTGAAGATCAAGCTGCGTTCGCCCTTCGAAGGGCGACGCAACTTTCAGGGCCTTCTGCGCGGTGTAGAAGAACAGGATGTCGTGGTGCAGGTAGAAGACCATGAGTTCCTGTTGCCGATCGATATGATCGACAAGGCCAACATTATTCCCAGTTTTGACTGAGACGCGGATCCCGCGGATCCAATGGCTTGCGAAAGGCGAGGCGTACGATGAGCAAAGAAGTACTGCTGGTTGTTGAGTCGGTATCCAATGAAAAGGGCGTACCGGCAAACGTGATTTTTGAAGCGCTGGAGCTGGCCCTGGCCACTGCTACCAAAAAGCGTTTTGAAGACGAAGTTGATCTGCGTGTGGAAATCAACCGCCACACCGGTGCCTATGAGACTTTCCGTCGCTGGACGGTCGTCGAAGAAGCCGATCTTGATGATCCGGCCATCGAAACCTGGCCGAGCAAGGTTGCGCAAACGCACCCGGGCGCCCAGGTCGGTGATGTCGTCGAAGAAAAGATCGAATCGATCGAATTCGGCCGTATTGCTGCACAGACCGCCAAGCAGGTCATCGTGCAGAAGGTTCGTGAAGCCGAGCGAGCTCAAGTCGTTGACGCTTATCGCGAGCGCCTGGGGGAAATCATCTCCGGCACCGTGAAAAAAGTTACCCGCGACAATGTGATCGTCGACCTGGGCAACAACGCCGAAGCGTTGCTGGCCCGCGAAGACATCATCTCTCGCGAAACCTTCCGTGTCGGCGTGCGTCTGCGTGCGCTGCTCAAGGAAATCCGCACCGAGAACCGCGGTCCTCAGCTGATCCTGTCGCGTACCGCGCCGGAAATGCTGATCGAGCTGTTCCGCATCGAAGTGCCGGAAATTGCCGAAGGTCTGATCGAAGTCATGGCTGCGTCCCGCGATCCGGGTTCGCGTGCCAAGATCGCGGTTCGCTCCAAGGACAAACGCATCGACCCGCAAGGCGCTTGCATCGGTATGCGCGGTTCGCGCGTCCAGGCAGTGTCGGGCGAATTGGGCGGTGAGCGTGTGGATATCGTCCTGTGGGACGATAACCCGGCGCAGTTCGTGATCAACGCCATGTCGCCGGCTGAAGTGGCGGCAATTATCGTTGACGAAGATGCCCATGCAATGGACATCGCCGTTGGCGCAGACAATCTGGCTCAGGCCATTGGTCGTGGTGGTCAGAACGTGCGTCTGGCCAGCCAACTGACCGGCTGGACCCTGAACGTGATGACCGAATCGGACATCCAGGCTAAGCAGCAAGCTGAAACCGGTGACATCCTGCGCAACTTCATCGAAGAGTTGGAAGTCGATGAAGACCTGGCACAGGTACTGGTAGATGAAGGCTTCACCAGCCTGGAAGAGATTGCCTACGTACCGTTGGAAGAAATGCTCAACATCGACGGCTTTGACGAAGACACCGTCAACGAGCTTCGCGCTCGGGCCAAGGATCGTTTGTTGACTAAAGCCATCGCTACTGAGGAAAAGCTGGCAGACGCCCATCCGGCCGAAGACCTGCTCTCGCTTGAGGGTATGGACAAGGATTTGGCGATGGAACTGGCGGTGCGCGGCGTAATTACCCGCGAAGACCTGGCCGAGCAGTCTATTGACGATCTGCTCGACATCGACGGCATTGACGAAGATCGTGCCGGCAAGTTGATCATGGCCGCCCGAGCCCATTGGTTCGAGTAATTAGGCGCGGCCTGAGGAGAGAAGTGCATGACGCAAGTCACGGTGAAACAACTGGCCGATGAGGTCAAAACACCGGTAGAGCGCCTGTTGCAGCAGATGCGTGAGGCAGGTCTGCCGCACACCGCCGCCGATGAAGGTGTGAGCGATAGTGAGAAGCAGTCTTTGCTGACTCACTTGAAGAGCAGCCACAAGGCGAAAGTGGAAGAACCGCGCAAGATTACATTGCAGCGCAAAACCACCAGCACCCTGCGTGTTGCGGGTAGCAAGAGCATCAGCGTAGAAGTACGCAAGAAGAAAGTCTTCGTACAGCGCAGCCCGGAAGAAATCGAAGCCGAGCGCAAACGCGAGCTGGATGAACGTCGCGCAGTAGAAAATGCTGCTCGCCAGAAGGCTGAAGAAGAAGCCAAGCGTCGCGCCGAAGAAGAAGCGCGTCGCCAGCCTGCTGCTGCGCAACCTGCCAACACTGAAGCGGTTGCCGCTCCTGTTGAAGCTGTGCGTGAGGCCGCCCCGATTGCTGCTGCGCCTGCTCCTGCAGCTGACGCCCGCAAGCGCGACGAACCTCGTCGTCCGGACAAACCACGTGCCGACGATAACAATCGTCGCGGTGGTGGTGGCGATGGCGAGCGCAAAAACGCTCCGCATCGTGCCTCGGTCAAAGAGAAAGCGCCTGCTCCACGCGTTGCCCCACGTACTACCGACGAAGAAAGCGATGGCTTCCGTCGCGGTGGTCGCGGCAAGGCCAAGCTGAAAAAACGCAACGCCCACGGTTTCCAGAGCCCAACCGGCCCTGTCGTGCGTGAAGTGAAGATCGGCGAGACCATCACTGTGGGCGATCTGGCCCAGCAGATGTCGGTCAAGGCTGCTGAAATCATCAAGTTCATGTTCAAGCTGGGCACCCCGGCCACCATCAACCAGGTACTGGATCAGGAAACTGCCCAGTTGGTTGCTGAAGAGCTGGGCCACAAAGTGACCCTGGTCAGCGACACCGCCCTGGAAGATTCCCTGGCCGAGTCCCTGAAGTTTGAAGGCGAGGCAGTTTCCCGTGCACCGGTTGTGACCGTAATGGGCCACGTTGACCACGGTAAAACTTCCCTGCTCGACTACATCCGTCGTGCCAAGGTTGCCGCAGGCGAAGCCGGTGGTATTACCCAGCACATCGGTGCATACCACGTTGAAACCGAACGCGGCATGGTCACCTTCCTCGACACTCCAGGTCACGCCGCGTTTACCGCAATGCGTGCCCGTGGTGCCAAGGCGACCGACATCGTGATCCTGGTGGTTGCAGCGGACGACGGCGTAATGCCGCAGACCATTGAAGCTGTCCAGCACGCCAAGGCTGCCGGTGTTCCTCTGGTTGTAGCCGTGAACAAAATCGACAAGCCCGGCGCCGATCTCGATCGCATCCGTAGCGAACTGTCGGTTCACGGCGTGACATCCGAGGAATGGGGTGGCGAGACGCCATTCGTATCGGTCTCGGCGAAAATGGGTACCGGCGTTGACGAACTGCTCGAAGCGGTCCTGTTGCAAGCTGAAGTCCTGGAATTGACTGCTACGCCTTCGGCTCCTGGCCGTGGTGTGGTAGTTGAATCGCGCCTCGACAAGGGCCGTGGCCCGGTCGCGACCGTGCTGGTTCAAGACGGTACCCTGCGCCAAGGCGACATGGTGCTGGTCGGTTCGAACTACGGCCGTGTACGTGCCATGCTCGACGAGAACGGCAAGCCAATCAAGGAAGCAGGTCCTGCTATCCCGGTCGAGATCCTCGGCCTGGACGGTACGCCGGACGCTGGCGACGAGATGAGCGTAGTTGCCGACGAGAAGAAAGCCCGTGAAGTGGCTCTGTTCCGTCAAGGCAAGTTCCGCGAAGTCAAGCTGGCCCGTGCTCACGCCGGCAAGCTGGAAAACATCTTCGAGAACATGGGCCAGGAAGAGAAGAAGACGCTTAACATCGTCCTCAAATCCGACGTCCGTGGTTCCCTCGAAGCGTTGAACGGCGCCTTGAACGGCCTGGGTAACGACGAAGTGCAAGTGCGTGTTGTCGGTGGCGGTGTCGGTGGTATCACCGAGTCCGACGCCAACCTGGCACTGGCTTCCAACGCTGTACTGTTCGGCTTCAACGTGCGTGCCGATGCTGGCGCTCGCAAGATCGTCGAGCAGGAAGGTCTGGACATGCGTTACTACAACGTCATCTACGACATCATCGAAGACGTCAAGAAAGCCCTTACCGGTATGCTTGGCAGCGATGTCCGGGAGAACATCCTGGGTATCGCCGAGGTGCGTGACGTGTTCCGCTCGCCGAAATTCGGCGCGATCGCCGGTTGCATGGTTGTCGAAGGCACCGTGTACCGTAACCGTCCGATCCGTGTACTGCGTGAAGACATCGTTATCTTCGAAGGCGAGCTGGAATCCCTGCGCCGCTTCAAGGATGACGCTGCCGAGGTACGTGCCGGCATGGAATGCGGTATCGGCGTCAAGAGCTACAACGACGTCAAGGTTGGCGACAAGATCGAAGTCTTCGAGAAGGTTCAGGTTGCTCGCAGCCTCTAACTCGCGCACTTCAGGAGCCACACAGCGCGTGGGCATGTACTTGCCCCGCGCCGTGTCCGGACTCTAAACGCAACGCCCGGTCTGGCTTTTGTCAGGCCGGGCGTTTGCCGCTTTCAGACCCCACGGGTTTCACCGTGTGGCAGTAACAGGTAACAAGACATGGCAAAAGAATACAGCCGTACCCAGCGTATCGGCGATCAGATGCAGCGTGAGCTGGCTCAACTGATCCGTCGCGAAGTCAAAGACCCCCGCGTTGGCCTGGTCACCATCACCGCCGTTGAAGTGAGCCGTGACGTGGGTCATGCCAAAATCTTCATCACCGTGATGGGGCAGGACAACAGCGAAGAAATCGCGCAAAGCATCAAGGTGCTCAACTCCGCCGCAGGTTTCCTGCGGATGCAGTTGGCCCGCGAAATGAAGCTGCGCAGCGTTCCGCAGTTGCACTTCCATTACGACGAAAGCGTCGTGCGTGGCGCGCACCTCTCGGCCTTGATCGAGCGCGCCGTGGCTGAAGACAGTCAGCATCCGTCCACACCTGAAGACGCCAAGGAGTAAGCGGTGGCTCAGGTCAAACGTATCCGTCGCAACGTCAGTGGCATCATTCTGCTCGACAAGCCCATTGGTTTTACCTCCAATGCGGCGCTGCAGAAGGTCCGCTGGCTGCTTAACGCCGAGAAGGCGGGACACACCGGCAGCCTGGATCCACTGGCCACCGGCGTTCTGCCGTTGTGCTTTGGTGAGGCCACCAAGTTCTCGCAGTACCTGCTTGATTCGGACAAGGGTTATGAAACCCTCATGCAACTGGGCAAGACAACCACCACGGCAGACGCCGAAGGTGATGTTTTGCAGGTTCGCGACGTGACCGTTGGTCGTGCGGATATCGAAGCTGCATTACCTGCTTTTCGTGGGCAAATCAGTCAGATACCGCCGATGTACTCGGCGCTCAAGCGGGATGGGCAACCTCTTTATAAGCTGGCACGTGCGGGCGAAGTGGTGGAGCGCGAACCGCGTTCTGTTACTATTGCCCGGCTGGAACTGCTCGCCTGTGAAGGTGACACTGCTCGATTGGCGGTGGACTGCAGCAAAGGCACCTATATCCGTACCCTCGTGGAAGATATTGGTGAGAAGCTGGGCTGCGGTGCTTATGTAGCTGAACTGCGACGTACCCAGGCAGGCCCTTTCACCCTGGCCCAGACGGTCACGCTGGAAGAGCTGGAAGCGGTGCACGCCGAAGGCGGCAACGAAGCGGTTGATCGCTTCCTGATGCCCTCGGACAGCGGTTTGCTGGATTGGCCATTGCTGCACTTCTCGGAGCACAGCGCGTTCTACTGGCTCAACGGCCAGCCGGTACGCGCCCCGGATGCCCCGAAGTTCGGCATGGTGCGAGTACAGGATCATAACGGTCGCTTTATCGGTATCGGTGAAGTGAGCGAAGACGGGCGCATCGCGCCGCGTCGACTGATTCGGTCAGAATGACCGAACGAGGGTGGCTGTTAATAGGCATGGTCACTTCTCATTTATAGATACGGGGGTATGCCCTCGGCCTATTGAGATCACCCCTTGGGTGGTTTCCTGAAAAAAGGATTGCCTCATGGCTCTCGACGTTCAAGAAAAAGCACAAATCGTAGCTGACTATCAGCAAGCTGTTGGTGACACTGGTTCGCCAGAAGTGCAAGTTGCACTGCTGACCCACAACATCAACAAACTGCAAGGTCACTTCAAGGCCAACGGTAAAGACCACCACTCCCGTCGTGGTCTGATCCGCATGGTAAACCAGCGCCGTAAGCTGCTGGACTACCTGAAAGGCAAGGATCTGGGTCGTTATCAGACTCTGATCGGTCGCCTGGGTCTGCGTCGCTAATCAGCGATTGCGCTAGAGGTTGGTTGTCTGCCGTGTGCCAGTGGGATTCCCGCTGGCCCATGGTAGGCTCCCAGCCTCAAGTTTTATCTGGATGCACGTTTTACCCTGGACGAGGGTCGGGCCGATTCCCGACATTGCCCAAGAATTTCGCAAGAAGACAAGTTCCCCCAAGAGCCACAAAGAAGGTAGGACACCGTGAACCCGGTTATCAAAAAATTCCAGTTCGGTCAGTCGACCGTTACCCTCGAGACAGGCCGTATCGCCCGTCAAGCCTCCGGCGCAGTGCTGGTTACCGTTGACGACGACGTTACCGTACTGGTGACCGTGGTTGGCGCCAAGACCGCTGACCCGAGCAAGGGCTTCTTCCCTCTGTCCGTTCACTACCAGGAAAAGACTTACGCTGCCGGTAAGATCCCTGGCGGTTTCTTCAAGCGCGAAGGCCGTCCTTCCGAGAAAGAAACCCTGACATCCCGACTGATCGACCGTCCGATCCGTCCGCTGTTCCCAGAAGGCTTCATGAACGAAGTGCAGGTTGTCTGCACCGTCGTTTCCACCAGCAAAAAGACCGATCCGGACATCGCTGCGATGATCGGTACTTCGGCTGCGCTGGCGATCTCGGGCATTCCGTTCGATGGTCCTATCGGTGCCGCTCGCGTTGCTTTCCATGAAAGCACCGGTTACCTGCTGAACCCATCTTACGAGCAGCAGAAAGCTTCGAGCCTGGACATGGTCGTTGCCGGTACCTCCGAAGCCGTATTGATGGTTGAGTCGGAAGCCAAAGAGCTGACCGAAGACCAGATGCTGGGCGCCGTACTGTTTGCTCACGACGAGTTCCAGGTGGTAATCAACGCGGTCAAGGAATTGGCTGCCGAAGCTGCCAAGCCAACCTGGACCTGGGCTGCTGCCCCGGAAGCCACCGACCTGCTGGGCGCTATCCGCTCCGAGTTCGGCGCTGCCATCTCCGACGCCTACACCATCACCGTCAAGGCCGACCGTTACGCTCGCCTGGGCGAGTTGAAGGACCAGGTTGTCGCCAAGTTGTCCGGTGAAGAAGGCCAGCCTTCTGCCAGCGACGTCAAGGCTGCATTCGGCGAAATCGAATACCGCACCGTTCGCGAAAACATCGTTAACGGCAAGCCACGTATCGACGGTCGCGACACTCGCACCGTGCGCCCGCTGAACATCGAAGTCGGCGTGCTGCCCAAGACTCACGGTTCGGCGCTGTTCACCCGTGGTGAAACCCAGGCCCTGGTAGTCGCGACTCTGGGTACTGCCCGTGACGCACAGCTGCTGGACACCCTGGAAGGCGAGAAAAAAGACCCGTTCATGCTGCACTACAACTTCCCTCCGTTCTCGGTGGGCGAGTGTGGCCGCATGGGTGGTGCTGGTCGTCGTGAAATCGGTCACGGCCGTCTGGCCCGTCGTTCGATTGCAGCGATGCTGCCGGCTGCCGATGTGTTCCCGTACACCATCCGTGTCGTATCGGAAATCACTGAGTCCAACGGTTCCAGCTCGATGGCTTCCGTTTGCGGTGCTTCCCTGGCGCTGATGGACGCTGGTGTGCCGATGAAGGCGCCGGTTGCCGGTATCGCCATGGGCCTGGTTAAAGAAGGCGAGAAGTTCGCCATCCTGACCGACATCCTGGGCGACGAAGACCACCTGGGCGACATGGACTTCAAAGTAGCCGGTACCGCTAAAGGCGTAACCGCGCTGCAGATGGACATCAAGATCAAGGGCATCACCGAAGAGATCATGGAAATCGCTCTGGGCCAAGCCCTGGAAGCGCGCCTGAACATCCTCGGCCAGATGAACCAGATCATTGGCCAGTCGCGTACCGAACTGTCGGAAAACGCTCCGACCATGATCGCGATGAAAATCGACACCGACAAAATCCGTGATGTTATCGGTAAAGGCGGCGCTACCATCCGTGCGATCTGTGAAGAAACCAAGGCTTCGATCGACATCGAAGACGACGGCTCGATCAAGATCTTCGGCGAAACCAAGGAAGCGGCTGAAGCTGCACGCCAACGCGTCCTGGGCATCACCGCTGAGGCCGAGATCGGCAAGATCTACGTCGGCAAGGTTGAGCGCATCGTCGACTTCGGCGCATTCGTCAACATCCTGCCGGGCAAAGACGGTCTGGTTCACATCTCCATGCTGAGCGACGCTCGTGTTGAGAAAGTGACAGACATTCTCAAAGAAGGCCAGGAAGTGGAAGTGCTGGTACTGGACGTGGACAACCGCGGCCGTATCAAGCTGTCCATCAAGGACGTAGCAGCAGCCAAGGCTTCGGGCGTTTAATCACCCCGCGTTCTAGCTGAAAAAAAGGGACTCTTCGGAGTCCCTTTTTTGTGGGAGAAGGAAATCCCCCTAAAATCAGTTGTTTAGTCGCCCGCAAAAAACCGCAACTTGCACGCAGGCACGACCTGCTTCATGCAACTTGCACGATTTCGAAAAGCACGCTGTTTTTTAACTTGTTGTTTTGTAAGGTTTTTTTCTGTTGTCCCACTTGGCACGCCGCCTGCACTATCCCTGTTAGCGCTGCAGCATCAAGGTTTACGTCTGCAGACTTTTAATAAAACAGGAGTTATTCGTATGAAGAAGTTCGCTCTCGCTACTGCTACCGCTCTGACCCTGGCCATGGGTGCTAACGTAGCCTTTGCTCAGACTTCCCAAGCCCCTATGACTTTGGCGGCCGGTGAAGCGACCAAGGCTAAGGAAAGCGTTTCGGATACTTGGATCACCACTAAAGTCAAAGCCGACCTGCTGACCGAAAAAGGCATTCCGGGTTCGGACATCAAGGTTGAGACCAACAAAGGTGTGGTTTCCCTGTCCTCCGACGTAGCAGTCTCGGATTCGCAGAAAGCCACTGCTGTAGCCATCACCAAGAAAATCAAAGGTGTGAATGCTGTTTCGGCTGACGGTCTGCTGGCTGGCGGCGCTGTCAAAGCTGACGGCATCGACAAAACCAAAGGTGCGGCACACGACGCTAAAGAAACCACCAGCGACACTTGGATCACTACCAAAGTGAAGGCTGACCTGGTTACCGAGAAGGGCATTCCTGGCACTGACATCAAGGTTGAGACCAACAAGGGCGTAGTGTCCCTGTCGTCTCCGACTGCCGTGACTGCATCGCAGAAAGAAACTGCGGTTGCCATCACCAAGAAAATCAAAGGCGTTAAAGCTGTATCGGCCGACGGCCTGAAAGCAGAGTAACGTTAAAGGTTTCGTTTGAACGATATAGCGGCGGCTTAGGGTGAGCTAGTTATCCACCCGATGCACCTCTGGAGTTCATGCGACCGACCACACGGATGTGGTCATTACAGGCCCCGGCACTTGTGTCGGGGCCTGTTCTATTTTGGGGTTGAAACAAAACTGCCAGCCAACCCCCACAAAAAAATGTGGGAGCTGGCTTGCCAGCGATGTTGGCACCTCAGTCATTCAGTTGCACCGAGGTGATGCTATCGCAGGCAAGCCAGCTCCCACATTAGGATAGGCGTTGCTCAGAAGTTACTCGGCATCCAGATGCATTGGGGTGATGACCCGACCATCTTTCTCCGCCTGCCCCAGTTGCGCATCAATGAAGTACACCCGCTCATCTTCCAACTGGCCCTTGTCCACCAAGTAATCCTTGATGGTACTGGCGCGCTCCTGGCCCAGTTGGCGCAGCAGCACATCACTGCCGCTCCAGAACTTGATCACACCCTCTTTGAGCTTCGCCGAGCGCTCATCGCTGCCAAGGTTTTTCCATTCGGCGGGAGGTTGCTGTTTAAGACGGGTGCGGTAGATACCTTCCAGCAACGGTGCTTTTTCTTTCTCGGGCACTTCAAGCAACGAAGCTTGGGCCGGGACTTTGTCGCCACGGCGCTGGAGGATCTTGTAGTAGTTGTACTGGTATTCACGTTCCAGCCGCTGCGCCGCCAGGAACGGCCCATCGCTGCTGGCAGCAGCCGTGCCTTCGATTTCCAGGCGCAGGGTAGGGCGCTCTTTCAGTGCCTTGGCCAAGGTGTTCAGCGCGCCCTCGGCATCTTTGTTCAGCTCACTGGAGCCGGCGGCGAACGAAACATTACCCAGGTCTTCAGAGCCGCCACCCGTCACCAGCCCGCCAATAAACTTGAAGGGCGCGGTCGCTGCGCGGACGACGAGGTTACGCAGGGTCTGCCACACAATCGGCATCACGCTGAATTGCGGGTTGTTCAGGTCGCCACTGACCGGCAGTTCGATCGAGATCTTGCCGTCGCTGTCCTTGAGCAGGGCGATGGCCAGGCGAATCGGCAAGTCCACCGCATCGGAGCTGTCGACTTTCTCACCCAGTTGCAACTGTTCGACCACCACTTTGTTTTCGGCCTTCAACTGGCCCTTGGTGATCACGTAGTGCAAGTCGAGATTCAGCCGGCCCTTGCGGATACGGAAGCCTGCGAACTTGCCCGAGTAAGGTGTCAAGTTGGTCAACTCGACACGTTTGAAGCTGGTCGCGATATCCAGGGCTGCCATCGGATCAAACGGGTTCACGCTGCCCTTGATGGTCACTGGGGCGTAACGGTCTACCTTACCCTTGATATCGACGCTGGCCGGTTTGGCCTGGCGACTATCGATGGTGCCAATCTGGCCGTTGAGCTGTTGAATCGCGGTGGCGAAGTTGGGCGTGAGGCTGAAGTCGGCAAAGTTGGCCGAACCATCGTTAATTGCGATCTGCCCGATGTGGATGCCCAAGGGCTTGTCTTTGCTGGCCGCCGGCTTGGCGGCTGATTTGGCACCACTGTCGGCAGGCTGGGGAATCAGCAAGTCATCGATGTTGGTGGTGCGATCGTCGTTGATCATGAAGCGCGCATACGGCTGCAGCAGGTTGACCTTGTCGATCGACAGGCTCTGACCGTGCTGATAGTTCACACCCTCCAGTACCAGGCGCTGCCACTTGAGGAAGTCGCGGGTCTTGAGGGTGTCCAGGGTATGCAACTGATCGACCTGAGCGCGGCCGGTGATTTGCAGGGCCAACGGCTCGGTGCTCTTGAGGTTCACATCCAGGTTGCCGCCCAACATGCCGCTGCGCAGTTCCAGGCGAATAAACGGGCTGATATACGACTGGGCCACCCGCAGGTCGATGTCCTGGGTATTCACTTTCAGCTTGGCGCTGACCGGGTTGAGGTTAACCTCGCCGGTTGCCTGGATCTTGCCTTGCTTGCCCACGCCACTATCGACCTTCAAGGTGAAGGGGCTTTGGTTGAGGCTGTTGAAGTTCTGCATGTCGACATTCAACGGGCCCAGTTCCAGCGCCACCGCAGGTTTGGCCTGGCGGTCGGCCAGGTGTACCTGATAGTTACGCAGTTGCACATCCTTGAGCATCACTTGCCAGGGTTTGCTCGGCGCCGCCGGTTGGGCTTCAGGCGTGTCGGCGTTGGCCGGTGCCGGTGCCGGTGTTGGCTTGCTTGGCTGGCTGGCGAACAGTTTCTGCCAGTCGAGTTGGCCATCGGCTTCAAGAGCGGCCCAGGTTTCCAGCTTGTTGCTGCGGATTTTGCCGACGACTACCTGCTGCTTGGCCAGGTCCACCGTGGTTTCGCTGACATCCAGGCGTTCCAGGCGTACCAATGGCCGGCCATCCGGCGCCTTGATCGCGAAGGGCGCAATGCTGGCGGCGGTGTTGGTCAGGTTCAGCTCGGTCTCTTTGGCCAGGCTGAACTTATAGTCGGTGCTGAAGTTAAGCACGCCGTCTTCCAGCACCAGTGGCAAGGCGTCACGTACATACGGCCACCAGGCTTTCATCTTGCCGTCGGTGACCTTCAAGGTACCTTCGGAGGTGATCGGTACCAGGCTGACATTACCTTTCCAGTCAATCTGCCCGCCGTCAGGGCCAGCGGCCACCAGGGTCATGTCGGCGTTGTCTTCGGGCAAGGTGCTGAGGTTTTTCAGCTCGAAGTCGAGTTTGTCGTAGAGGAATTCGATAGGTTCGCTGGGGCGCAGATCTCGGAAATGCAGATTGCCGCCCGCCAGTTTGATGCTGTCGATACGCAGCGGGAACGGTTTGGCATCGGGATCTGCGGGAGTCGGTTCGCTCGGCGGCAGTTTGAACAACTGCGCCAGGTTCAACTGGCCGGATTTGTCGAACAGCAGTTCGGTCTTGGGCTGGTCCAGTTGCACATCAGCCAGGTGCAGGGCGCGGGTCCAGAGACTGTCGGCCTGCAGGTTGGCGTAGAAGCGCTGGAAGCCCACTTGTTCTTTGCCCGGCTCACCGATCTTCAGGCCCCACAGCGTGAGTTCCAGGCTGAACGGGTTGAGCTCGATGCGCTCGATTCGCGCCGGCACCGTGGCGTAATTCGCCAACTGTTGGTTGGCAATGCGAAGAGCGATGCCGGGTAAAATCAGAAAGCCCAGCAAGCTGTACAAAGCAAGGGCGGTCAACAAGGCGCCTGCGGCGCGGATCAATCCTTTGGGCATGGGTGACGCCATCTGTGTCGAACGAGAG
Source organism: Pseudomonas sp. HN8-3 (assembly GCF_020790195.1). NCBI lineage: Bacteria > Pseudomonadati > Pseudomonadota > Gammaproteobacteria > Pseudomonadales > Pseudomonadaceae > Pseudomonas > Pseudomonas sp. HN8-3. Next base: position 5,073,525 of record NZ_CP086206.1, on the reverse strand, counting down.
TGCCTTGGAGTATGGCACGGTAATTCGGTTCCGAAGAACAGTGGCTGCTGGGAAACTTCCTACAAATGCAGGATCAAGGTCTTTAACGGAGGCTGCTGATCCGTGGAAGGAAAGTCTGCCCCAGGTGTCATGACCTGCCAGTCGCGCACTGGGCGGCCGGCTTTTTCTGCGCAACGCAGCACCTGTTCACGCCAGTCATCCATGCTGACTTTCGCCAGGTTGTTACAACAGATCAGTACCCCATTGTCAGCGGTGGTCAGCAGCGCGGGCTTGAGCAAGCTCTGATAGTCGCGCAGCAGGTCGACGGTGCCGAACGCGCTTTTGGCCCAGGCGGGCGGATCAAGCAGGACCAGGTCGTACTGGCGCTGCTCCAGGCGCGGATAGCTCGGCAGCTTTTGGCCGCGACGCTGGGTGATCGGCAGGCCCGCCAGTTGGCGAATGGCCGGGAAGTAATCGGACTGTATGAACTCCATGCTCGGCAATTGTGGATTGAGCAGGCCATTTTCACGCCCCACCGCCAGGTTGCCCTCGGCAAAATCCAGGTTGCACACTTCGCGTGCGCCGCCGGCGGCCGCGCTCAAGCCCACGCCGCAGGTGTAGGCGAACAGGTTCAGCACGCTTTTGCCGGCGCTGTGATCCTTCACCCAACCACGGGTGTTACGCAGGTCGAGGAACAGCAACGGGTCCTGCCCGGCATGGCGCCCCCGCACACGGTAGCTGAGGCCCCACTCGTGGCCGACCAGGTCTTCCAGCGCCGCAGGCTCTGCGCGGTATACCGTGTCTTCACGATCGATACGCGAGTTGCCTCGGGCACGGTCGTTGTACACCAGCAGCAATTCCAGGCCCATGTATTGGTTGATCAGTTGATGCAGGTCCAGAAGGTCTGCGCTGTCCAGCGACTGATGGAAGCTCTGCACCAGCAATTGCGGGCCGTAGCGGTCGATGGTCAAGCCGCCGGCGCCTTCCTGGCTGCCGTGGAACAGCCGGTAGCAGTCTGTACCCTGGGCGTGCAGTTCGTTGATCAGGTCTTGGCGGTGATCGAGGGCGGCGCGCAGCGCCTGATTCAGGGGGGTCATGAAGCGCGCCTTGCTTGCAGAAAAATAAGAAAATCGGGGCGCGGAGTTTAACAGTTAACCCCGGCCTGCACAGGCCGGGGATTATCCTGAGCGCTATCGGTTCAGGCGTTTGTCGATCAACCCGTCTACGACGCTTGGGTCAGCCAGGGTTGAGGTATCGCCCAGGCTGTCCAGTTCGTTGCAGGCGATCTTGCGCAAGATGCGCCGCATGATCTTTCCGGAGCGGGTTTTCGGCAAGGCAGGCGCCCACTGGATCAGTTCCGGTTTGGCAAAGCTGCCAATTTCCTTGCTGACCAGGTCCAGCAGGTGTTTTTTCAGCGCATCGCTGGGTTCTACGCCGTTCATTGGCGTTACAAAGGCATAGATGCCCTGGCCCTTGACGTCATGGGGATAGCCGACCACAGCGGCTTCAGCGACCTGGTCATGCAGCACTAGGGCGCTTTCGACCTCGGCGGTGCCGATGCGATGGCCGGACACGTTGATCACATCATCGATGCGGCCGGTGATCCAGTAGTCGCCGTCTTCATCGCGGCGCGCGCCGTCGCCGGTGAAGTAGTAGCCGGGATAGGGCTTGAAGTAAGTGTCGATCATACGCTGCGGGTCGCCGTAGACGCTGCGAATCTGCCCCGGCCAGCTTGATTTGATAGCGAGGACGCCGCTGCCGGCGCCGCTGATTTCCTTGCCCTGCTCATCGAGCAGCACCGGTTGTACGCCGAACATCGGCTGTGTCGCGCAGCCCGGCTTGATGCGCTGGGCGCTGACCAGCGGGCTGAGCATGATGCTGCCGGTTTCGGTTTGCCACCAGGTATCGACGATGGGGCAGCGCTGTTCGCCCACCGCATTGAAATACCAGTCCCAGGCCTCCGGGTTGATCGGCTCACCGACACTGCCCAGCAGGCGCAGGCTGGCGCGGGAGGTGCTCTCCAATGGGCCGTGGCCTTCACGCATCAGGGCGCGCAAAGCGGTGGGCGCGGTGTAGAAAATATTCACCTGATGTTTATCGATCACCTGCCAGAAGCGCGAGCTGTCCGGATAACTCGGCACGCCCTCGAACATCAGCGAAGTGGCGCCATTGGCCAGCGGACCGTAGACGATGTAGCTATGCCCGGTAACCCAGCCCACATCGGCGGTGCACCAGAACACTTCGCCCTCTTGGTAGTCGAGTACGTACTTGAAGGTCATCGCCGCTTGCAGCAGGTAGCCGCCAGTGGTGTGCAGCACGCCCTTGGGTTTGCCGGTGCTGCCGGAGGTGTAGAGGATGAACAGCGGATCCTCGGCGTCCATCGGCTCGGGTGGGCAGTTGTCGCTGGCGGCGTCCAGGGCCGCTTGATACTTGAGGTCGCGGCCCTCGTTCCAGTTCACGCTGGCTCCGGTGCGCTCGACCACCAGCACCGTGCTGACGTTCGGGCAACTGGCCAGGGCTTTATCGACATTCTGTTTCAGCGCCACGGGCTTGCCGCCGCGCACGCCTTCGTCGGCGGTTATCACGGTGCGGCAGTCGGCATCGAGAATACGGTCACGCAGGGCGTCAGGCGAAAACCCGCCAAACACCACCGAGTGCACCGCGCCAATTCGCGTGCAGGCCAGCATGGCGTAGGCCGCTTCCGGGATCATCGGCATGTAGATGCACACGCGGTCGCCTTTTTTCACGCCACGGTTTTTCAGCACATTGGCCAGGCGGCTGACGTTTTGATGCAGTTGGCGGTAAGTGATCGTGGAGGATTTTGACGGATCGTCGCCCTCCCAGATGAAGGCCGGCTGATCGGCGCGTTGCGCCAGGTGACGGTCAATGCAGTTGTAGCTGACGTTCAGTTGGCCGCCGGCAAACCATTGGGCGGCACCGGTATTGATGTCTGACTGCTGGACGGTGTGCCACGGTGTTATCCAGTCCAGAAAGCCCTTGGCCTGTTCGGCCCAGAAGGTCTCTGGCTGCTCGATGGATTGGCGATAGAGGCGCTGATAGTCTTCTTGACTGAGTTGCGCAGCCCGGCGGACGGCATCGGCGGTGGGAAACGTGCTGATATCGAACATGAGCGATCCTTATTCTTGTTTTTGCGACAAGTGATAAAGATGCACCCTGTGGTGGGAGGGTTCAAGGCCAACGTCCAAACAGACGTTGGCCTTGAGTGATCAGCATCAGCCGCGGTGACGACCGCGGAAGTAGTTGATCAGGCCCTGGGTCGAAGCGTCCTCGGCTGAGGTTTCTTCGGCGCCCGTCAGGCGGTTGTAAACGCCTTTGCCCAGTTCCTTGCCCAGTTCAACGCCCCATTGGTCAAAAGCGTTGATGCCCCAGACCACGCTCTGCACGAACACCTTGTGCTCATACATCGCCACCAGCGCGCCGAGGCGACGAGGGCTGATGCGTTCGACCACGAGGGTGTTGCTCGGACGGTTGCCCGGGATCACCTTGTGCGGTGCCAGCTTCTGCACTTCCGCTTCCGGCAGGCCCTTTTCACGCAGCTCGGCTTCGGCTTCGCCGCGGGTCTTGCCGAGCATCAGTGCCTGGCTCTGGGACAGGCAGTTGGCGTATAACCACTGGTGGTGATCGGAGACCGGGTTGAAGCTGACGATCGGCACGATGAAGTCGGCCGGGATCAGTTGCGTCCCTTGGTGCAGCAGCTGGTGGTAAGCGTGCTGCCCGTTGCAGCCTACGCCGCCCCAGATCACCGGGCCTGTATCGGTGGACACTGGCGTGCCGTCCTGGCGGACGCTCTTGCCGTTGGATTCCATGTCCAGCTGTTGCAAATGCTTGGTGATGTTACGCAGGTAATGGTCGTACGGCAGGATCGCATGGCTCTGCGCGCCCCAGAAGTTGCCGTACCACACGCCCAGCAAACCCAGCAGCACAGGCATGTTGGCTTCGAACGGCGCGTTCAGGAAGTGCTGGTCCATGGTGTAGGCACCCGACAGCAGTTCCTTGAAGTTGGACATGCCGATGGCCAGGGCGATTGGCAAGCCAATCGCCGACCACAGCGAGTAACGCCCACCTACCCAATCCCACATCGGGAAGATGTTCTCTTCACGAATACCAAAGGCTACGGCCGCCGCGTTGTTGCTCGAAACGGCGATGAAGTGGCGATACAGCTCAGCTTCCGAACCACCCTGGGCCAGGTACCAGGCGCGGGCGGCCTGGGCGTTCTTCAGGGTTTCAAGGGTGTTGAAGGATTTGGACGACACAATGAACAGCGTGGTCTCGGCGCGCAGCTTCATGGTCAGCTCGTGGAACTCGCTGCCGTCGATATTCGCCAGGTAGTGGCAACGCACGCCTTTGTGGGCGTAGGACAACAGCGCTTCGGAGACCAGTTCCGGACCGAGGAACGAACCACCGATGCCGATGTTCACCACGTCGGTGATCGGCTTTTCGGTGTAGCCACGCCACAGGCCGTCGTGGATGCGGCCGACCAGGTCAGTAATCTGGTTCAGCACCTTGTGCACGTCCGGCATGATGTTCACGCCGTTGACCGACAGCTTGTCACCCACCGGGCGGCGCAGGGCGGTATGCAGCGCCGGGCGGCCTTCGGAAGAGTTGACGGGCTCGCCGGCGTACAGCGCATCAATCGCGCCTTTAAGGTTCACTTCCTTGGCCAGGTCCACCAGTAGGTCGCGGGTTTCGCTGGTGATCAGGTTTTTCGAGTAATCGAGGAAAAGTCCGCAGCTGCTCAAGGTAAATTGGGAAAAGCGCTGAGGGTCGGCATTGAACGCTTCGCGCATGCTGAAATCCTGCATGGCTTGGCGATGTTGAACAAGCGCTTGCCAGGCGGGCAGAGCGGTAACGTCATGAGGGGTGCGGTAGTACGCCATCGCTGCGGGTTTCCTTTTATTACAGGGACTGCCTTTAGGACACTTAAAAGCCCGGAACATCCATTCTTGTCTCAACGACTGGGTTCCAGACAGCGCTAACCATAGCGCAGGGCGATTACATTAAACCTAGCGTGTGGATATGTCTTGGCTTTGTCTGCGCTGTGGCCGGTACTTTTTTATACCGGCACAGCCGTCGGGGCAACAGGTGGAGGGTAAAGTGGGGTCAGGCGAGGTTCAGGTGCAGGTTATCGATCAGGCGTGTGGCGCCCAGATACGCGGCGACCAGGATCACCACATCCCGATCTTCAGCCGTGGCCGGGCGCAGATGTACGCCCTGGCGCACTTCCAGGTAGTCCATGCGTAGCCCTGCGGCTTCAATCTGCTGGATTTGCTCGGCGCGAAGCTTGGCGAAATCATGATCACCGTCTTGGATGGCCGTGGCGATCTGGCTGAGGGCGCGGTACAGCACCGGCGCGACCGCACGTTGCTCCTCGGTGAGGTAACCGTTGCGTGATGACAGCGCGAGGCCGTCCGCTGCACGCACGGTGGGTTCGCCGATGATCTGGATCGGCATGTTCAGATCGCGGACCATGGCGCGAATGACCGCCAACTGCTGGTAGTCCTTCTGGCCAAATACGGCCATGTCGGGCTGGACCATGTTGAACAACTTGCTGACCACCGTGGCCACGCCTTCGAAATGCCCTGGGCGGCTGGCGCCGCACAAGCCTTCGGACAGTTGTGGCACGCTGACGCGGGTCTGGCCGTTCATGCCATCGGGGTACATTTCCTCGACAGTGGGGGCGAACAGCAGGTTGCAGCCCGCCTGCAGGAGTTTTTCCTGGTCGGCGGCCAATGTGCGCGGGTATTTATCCAGATCTTCGCCGGCACCGAATTGAAGTGGGTTGACGAAAATGCTCGCCACCACGAAATCTGCCTGCTGCGCGGCCTTGGTCACCAGGGTGGCATGGCCGCTATGCAGGTTGCCCATGGTAGGCACAAAGCCGATGCGTTTGCCGGCGCTGCGGGCGTGGGTCACGGCAGCCCGCAGTTCGCGGACGGTTTTAACGGTGTTCATGCCGAGAATCCGTGTTCAGCGCCTGGGAAAGTCACATTCTTGACTGCGCTGACGTAAGCGCTCAGGGCTGCGTGAATGCTGTCCTGGCCGGCCATGAAGTTCTTCACGAACTTGGGTACGTGACCGCTAATCGACAGGCCGAGCATGTCGTGCAGGACCAGCACCTGACCATCGGTGGCGGAGCCGGCGCCAATGCCGATTACCGGCACTTTGACGGCCTGGGTGATTTCTGCGGCCAGTTCGCTGGGGACGCACTCCAGCACAATCATCGCGGCACCGGCTTGTTCCAGGGCGATGGCATCGGCGCGCATCTGGCGCGCCTGGGCTTCATTGCGACCCTGTACCTTGTAGCCGCCGAGGATGTTCACCGACTGCGGGGTCAGGCCCATGTGTGCACATACCGGTACACCGCGTTCAGCCAGCAGCCGGATCGACTCGGCCAGCCACACGGCGCCTTCGACTTTGACCATGTGGGCGCCGGCCTGCATCAGCTTGCCGGCGTTCTGGAAGGTTTGCTCAAGCGTGGCGTACCCCATGAACGGCAGGTCGGCGATGATCAAGGCGCCGTCGTTGCCACGCTTGACGCTGGCGGTGTGGTAGGCCAGTTCATCCGTGGTCACGGGCAGGGTGCTGTCATTCCCTTGAAGAACCATGCCCAGGGAGTCGCCCACTAACAACACTTCAACCCCGGCCTGGCAACAGGCGTTGGCGAAGGTGGCGTCATAGCAGGTCAGCATGGTGATTTTTTCACCCTTGAGCTTGAGGCTCTGCAAGGTGGTCAGGGTAATGTCTGGCATGAAAAGGGTCCTCGTTCAGGCGCTTGGAAACAGCGAGTAACGCGCGTGAGTCTTCGTTTATACAGGCGCACTGTCTTGAAAGCAGTGCTTATAAGGCCTGGATTGCGCCCTGTAGCGCCGGGTTGGCGGCAGCGGGACGCCTATAGTCGTGAGGAGGACACGGGAAGTCAATTGGATGTGTTACCGCATTGTTACGATGGCGGTGTTACCGCTGTTACTGACGCGATTGCGCAACTTGTGCGCGGTTTACGGCAGCGCAGATCAAATGTGGGAGCTGGCTTGCCTGCGATGGCATCCACGCGGTGTGGCTGATACACCGAGTCGCTTGTATCGCAGGCAAGCCAGCTCCCACATTGACCGAGTCATTCTTGCGGTAAGCGTTCCAGGCCGACGAATGGGCAGGCTGTGAGCAGGGTGCTCAAGCGTTGGCCGTCAGGCAGTTGCAGGTCGGTTGACGCCAATTCAGCCAGCGGATACAGCACAAAGGCGCGCAGATGCATCTGGTAGTGCGGCACCTTGAGGCGCGGTTCGTCGATCAGGCGATCACCGAACAGCAAGATATCCAGATCCAGTGTACGTGGGCCCCAGCGCTCAAGACGTTCGCGGCCCTGGTCATTCTCGATGGCTTGCAGTGCGTCGAGCAGGTCCAGCGGCGCCAGGCTGCTGTCCAGTGCCGCAACCGCGTTGGTGTAGCGCGGTTGGCCCGGGAGCAGGGAGTCACTTTGATAGAAGGCGGACACACCAGCGAGGTGGGTGCCAGGCAGTTGCGCCAGCGCCTCGATCGCGCTGCGCAATTGCTGTTGCGGGGCAGCCAGGTTGCTGCCCATGCCGATGTAGATACGTTCCACGTTTATTCGCCCGCGGCGCCCGAGGCATCGGCACTGCTGCGTTTACGCTTGCTGCCGCTGCGGCGACGCTTTTTCGGCCCTTCACCGGCACCATCGCCTTTGCTGCCAAGCTCACGAATCATTTCGCGACGCTGGCTGTCATTGGCGTCCTGATAGTCAGTCCACCATTCGCCCAGGCCATCGGTCTGCTCACCGGCGCTTTCGCGCAGCAGCAGGAAGTCGTAGCCGGCACGGAAGCGTGGGTTGTCCAGCAGCAGGTCAGCACGCTTACCGCTGCGACGCGGCAAACGTTCCTGCATGTCCCAGATTTCGCGGATCGGCATGGTGAAGCGTTTCGGGATGGCGATGCGTTGGCACTGCTCGGCGATCAGTTCGTGAGCGGCTTCCTGCATGGCCGGGATCGGCGGCATGCCACGGTCCTGCAGGCGCAGTACGCGCTTGGGCAGCGCTGGCCACAGCAGGGCGGCAAACAGGAATGCCGGGGTTACCGGTTTGTTCTGCTTGATGCGCAGGTCGGTGTTGACCAACGCTTCGCTGATCAGCGTGTGGGTGTACGTGGGGTTGTATTCCAGCGCCTCGGCACTGGCCGGGAACAGCGGGTCGAACAACTGCAGGTCGACGAGCATTTCGAAGGTGTCGGCGGCATACCCCGAGAGGAACAACTTGAGCACCTCTTCAAACAGGCGTGCCGAGGGGATTTCCCGCAGCATGGGCGCCAGCTCGCGAATCGGCGCGGCAGTGTGCTTCTCGATACCGAAGTTGAGTTTGGCCGCGAACCGCACGGCGCGCAGCATACGCACCGGATCTTCCTGATAGCGCTGGGTCGGGTCACCGATCAGGCGGATCAGGTTATTGCGAATGTCGTGTACGCCATTGGCGTAATCGAGGATGCGCTCGCTGACCGGATCGTAATAAAGGGCATTGATGGTGAAGTCGCGACGTTGCGCGTCCTCTTCCAGGGTGCCGTAGACGTTATCACGCAGGATGCGCCCGCTCTCGTTGCGGGAAGACTGATTGGTGTCTTCCTCTTCATCGTTTTGCGGGTGGCCGGCGCGGAAGGTCGCAACCTCGATGATTTCGCGACCAAAATGGATATGCACCAGCTTGAAGCGCCGGCCGATGATTCGTGCGTTACGAAACTCGGCGCGCACTTGTTCAGGCGTGGCGCTGGTGGCGACGTCGAAATCCTTGGGCGTGATATTGAGCAGCATGTCGCGTACGCAACCACCCACCAGGTAAGCCTGGTAGCCGGCGTTCTGCAAACGTTCGACGATGTTCACTGCATAACGGCTGAATTGAGCGCGCTGCAACGAATGCTGGCTGCTGTTGAGCACTTCAGGCGTGCTGCGTTTGTGTTGCGTACGACGCAAGGGAGAACGGAATGACTGGAACAACTTCTTCAGCATGGGATGCACTGTTTGAAGGAATGTTCGGCCATAACGAAGAATGACCGCATGATGGGCGGGGATTCTAGCATTTAGTCAGGGGATGGTGTAGGAACAAGCTACAGGCATTGCGCCTTAAGCGTTTTGGAGTCAAATCCCGGAAACTACAAGGGGAGCCGAAGCTCCCCCAGAAGTAGTTGCGTGCTCTATTTTTATTATTGATTTCGGGCTTCTTGTTTTTGTTGATCGCCCTCGCCATGAAGCTTCACCTTCATGACACTCCCAATCGAGAGTCAAGAGCAAACGGATTGCTTTGGTCGCTGTGTTGCTGATCTACGATCCAACCAGTTCAGGCTCTGCCTTAGGGCAGTTTTTGTTGTTCTCGGCCTGGTTGCGGGGCAAGCCCCAAATGCAACGCCTCTCCAAAAGAATCAGTTAGCTGCGCCTCCGCCGTGTTGTTTTTGTTATGCGTGAGTCGATTCGTCTTATTTTTATTGTCTTGTACATAGCTTGTTATTGTTTTTGTACTAAGCATATAGCAGGGTGCGTGCCAACTTTTGTACCGGCCAGCAAAATCAGGGGGTTGAGGTGGTTTTGCAGTTTTCGAGGGCAAAAAAAGCCGGGGCTTCGTTACCGTAAGCCCCGGCTTTTGTTACGTGAAAAGTCAGCGGTAACAGTTTTTTCACATCAACAGGTGTTACCCATGGGGGCGCACCCTCAGCTCTCGCTGGCAACCCCGGTCTTGCGCCGCGGAATGCCCAGGCGCTGGCGCCGCTCCCACAGGCACTTGCGACTCACACCCAGTTTGCGGGCCAATTCGGTCTCGGTCATATGGTCCTGATGTTCCAGGACGAAATGCTGGAAGTAGTCTTCCAGTGACAAATCCTCCGTCGGCTCATGACTGGTATTGCTACCGCCGCCCTGTTGTGGGGCCAGGCCGATGAAGTCATCGTCTTCCAGGTCACTGAGCTCGATATCGATGCCCAAAAGCTCGGCGGAAATCTCCGGGCTTTCCGACAGGATCACCGCGCGCTCCACGGCGTTCTCCAATTCCCGCACGTTACCCGGCCACGAGTAATGCCGGATTGCCTGCTCGGCGTCCGCGGCAAACTTCAGGTCGGTACGGTTGATGCGTGCGCTCTGGCGTAACAGGAACGCACTGGCGATCTCGTTGACGTCGGCGCCGCGCTCGCGCAGGGCCGGCAATTTGAGGGCGATCACGTGCAGGCGGTAATACAAGTCTTCACGGAACTGGCCGATCTTGGCCAGGCTCTTGAGGTCACGGTGCGTCGCTGCAATAAGCCGCACATCAACCTTTTGCGATTGCACCGAACCGACTCGGCGAATCTCGCCTTCCTGCAACACCCGCAACAAGCGCGCCTGGGCTTCCAGTGGCAGTTCGCCGATTTCATCGAGGAACAAGGTTCCGCCGTCCGCCGCTTCAACCAGGCCAGCACGCCCGGCGCTGGCGCCGGTGAACGCGCCTTTCTCGTGACCGAACAGTTCGGACTCGATCAGCGATTCAGGGATTGCCGCGCAGTTCACCGAGATCATCGGTGCCTTGGCGCGCTTGGACAGGTTGTGCAGGGCGCGGGCAACCAGCTCCTTGCCAGTGCCCGACTCGCCCTGGATCAATACATTGGAATCGGTCGGCGCCACTTTGCGGATCTTGCTGTACAGATCCTGCATCGGCGGGCAGGAGCCGATGATGCCGATCTCGCCATTGCTGTTGTCCACACCGGGCTTGTCGGCGCCGTTGGTCGTTTTGCCGGCTGGGCGTTGTTCGGCAGGCGCGCTGCTGGCCGACTGACGGTCACGCAGGATGCGGGCCACGGCTTGGAGCATCTCATCGTGATCGAAAGGCTTGGCGATATAGTCCACCGCGCCCATCTTCATCGAGTCGACCGCCGAGCGCAGGCTGGCGTAGCTGGTCATGATCAGCACCGGGGTGCCTTGGCCCAGCTTGATCAGCTCGGTGCCCGGAGCTCCAGGCAGGCGCAGGTCGCTGACAATCAGGTCGAACGTGGGGATGCTGAACCGCTCCTGGGCTTCCTGCACCGAGCCGGCTTCGCTGACCTGGTACTGATTTCGTTCAAGCAGGCGACGCAAGGCAGAGCGGATAATGGTTTCGTCTTCGACGATCAAAATGTGCGGCATTGATTCAATTCTCTCGACGGTCTCAGTTCACAGCGGACGTCGCTTCGACATGACGCGGCAAGGTCACCCGGATACGGGTGCCGCGTTGGCTTTCGGTGTCAGCCGGGCTGTCGATGGTGATTTGTCCATAATGCTCTTCAACGATGGAATAGACCAGTGCAAGGCCCAGACCGGTACCTTCACCGGGGTCCTTGGTGGTGAAGAAGGGTTCGAACAATCGGTCCATGATGTTCTGTGGGATGCCGCTGCCTTCGTCCTCCACGATCAGGTCGACCGTGTGCTCGAAAGCCTCGCTCTTGACGCGTACAGCGCTGCCGGCCGGCGACGCATCGCGTGCGTTGGACAGCAAGTTGATCAGCACTTGGGCCAGGCGTTGCGAGTCGCCATCGACCCAATGTTCCGGATCACACAGATTAAAGAACTGTACTTCGAAATTGCGCCGATTCAAGGCCAGAAGCCCAATGGCGTCCTGCGCGACCTCGGCCAGACACACCGCTTCGTCCTGGTTTTGATGCGCGCCGGAGTGGGCGAAGCTCATCAGCGACTGCACGATGCGCGAAACGCGCTTGGTCTGTTCAAGGATCTGCCCGCTGATTTCAGTGATTTCACCATCTTCCTCGCGCTCTTCGCGCAGGTTCTGCGCCAGGCAGGCGATACCGGTGATCGGGTTGCCGATTTCGTGGGCCACGCCGGCTGCGAGACGACCAATACTGGCCAGGCGCTCGGAATGCACAAGCTTGTCTTCGAGCATCTGCGTGTCGGTGAGGTCTTCCACCAGCAAAACCAGGCCGCTGTTACCGGGGGCCAGGGGCTCATCAATGGCGGCTTTGTGAAGGTTGAGCCAGCGGGTCTGGCCGTCGAGGGCCAGGTGCTGCTTGTGCAAGTGCTCGTCGGGCAGGTTGATAAACCCCTGAAGCAGTTCTTTCCACGGATCGGCCAGGGTATTGAGGCGCGAACCCACTACCCGCTGCGCGGCGATGCCGGTGAGTTCTTCCATGGCCTTGTTCCACATCAGGATTTCCTGGTCCTTGGCCAGGGAACAGACACCCATCGGCAGTTCCTGCAAGGTCTGGCGGTGGTAACGGCGCAAGGCATCGAGTTCGGCGGCCAGGCCGGTGAGGCGTGAGTGGTAATCCTCCAGCCGGCTTTCGATGAAATGGATGTCTTCGGTCACGTAGTTTTCGCCGCCCGCCTTGTAGGGCAGGAAGGTTTCGACCATGTCCTGGGACACGCTGGGGCCCATCAGGCCGGAGAGGTTGGCCTCGATACGGTCACGCAGACGGCGCAGGGCATAGGGGCGACGCTCGTCGAACGGCAGGTAGAGGTCACGCAGCGCTTGCTCGACCTCCTTTTGCGCCGCCTTGGCGCCCAGAGGCTTGGCCAGTTGCGTGGCAAACTCCTGGGGCGAGGCTGCGTGCAGTTCGCGGCGTTGCGGGCGACGCACGTTGTCCACTGCGCAGGCTTCGGCGGCGCTGGTTTCTTCGGCACTGGCGTTGGTGAACAATGAGATCAGGGTAAACATCAGTACGTTGGCGGCCAGCGAGGCAATGGCCGCCATGTGCCAACTGGTGTCGTCGAGCACGTAAATCATGTTCAGCAACGGGATGTAGAAGCCCTGCAAGTTGCCGACCAGTGGTAGCAACATGGTGACGATCCACACCAGGATCCCCGCCAGCAGCCCTGCGATAAAACCACGGCGGTTGGCGGTCGGCCAGTACAGCACCGACAACACCCCCGGCAGGAACTGCAAGGTGGCGACAAACGCGACAATGCCAAGGTTGGCCAGGTCTTGCCCGGCGCCGAGCAGCAGGTAGAACCCGTAGCCGGCGGTAATGATCGCAACGATCAGCGCGCGGCGGGTCCATTTCAACCAGCGGTAGATATTGCCCTCAGCCGGCGGCTGGTACAGCGGCAGCACCAAGTGGTTGAGTGCCATGCCCGATAGCGCCAGCGTGGTGACAATGATCAATCCACTGGCCGCCGACAAACCGCCGACATACGCCAGCAGTGCCAACGCCGGGCTGTTGGCGGCAATGCCGATGCCCAGGGTGAAATACTCAGGGTTGGTGGTGGCCCCCAGTTTCAGGCCGGCCCACAGGATCAACGGCACCGCCAGGCTCATCAGTAACAGGAACAGCGGCAAACCCCAGCTCGCACTCACCAGTGAGCGTGGGTTGAGGTTTTCGGTGAAGGTCATGTGGTACATGTGCGGCATTACGATCGCCGAGGCGAAGAACACCAACAGCAGCGTGCGCCATGGGCCTTCCTGCAAGGGTGTGTGCAGGGCGGCGAGGGCAGTCTGGTTTTGCAGCAGCCACAGCTCCAGCTGTTGCGGGCCGTCGAACACGCCGTAGAGCGCATACAGGCCGACGCCGCCGATGGCGATCAGCTTGATGACCGACTCAAAGGCAATTGCGAACACCAAACCTTCGTGTTTCTCGCGGGTAGCAATATGGCGCGAGCCGAAGAAAATTGTGAACAGGCTGATCAGTGCACAGAAAGCCAGGGCAACACGGTGTTGCACGGGTTCGCGGGTCAGGATGCTGATGGAGTCTGCCACTGCTTGAATCTGCAGGGCCAGCAACGGCAGTACGCCGATCAGCATGAAAATCGTGGTCAGCGCACCGGCCCAGGTACTGCGAAAGCGGAAGGCAAACAGGTCCGCCAGGGATGATAACTGGTAGGTACGAGTGATTTTCAGGATCGGGTACAGCAACACCGGCGCCAGCAGGAATGCACCGGACACCCCCAGGTAACTGGACAGAAAGCCGTAGCCGTACTGATAGGCCAGGCCCACCGTACCGTAGAACGCCCAGGCGCTGGCGTACACGCCCAGGGACAAGGTGTAGGTCAGCGGATGGCGAATGATCGCCCGCGGAATCATTCCGCGCTCACTGATCCAGGCCACGCCGAACAACGCAGCCAGGTAGGCGGCGCTGATCAGCAGCATCTGGGTGAGGCTAAAGCTCATCGGCATCTTTTTGGCTCTGCAGGATGAAGGTCACGACGATCAGGATCAGCCATAGCAGATAAGGGCGATACCAGGCGCCCGTGGCGTCGATCCACCAATCCATGATGGCGGGGGAGAACAGGTAGATCCCGACGACCAGCAACAGGACCAATCGATAGATGTACATATTGGCCTCTGATTAAAAATCTGCGGCGATGGTAACGGATGGCGGGCAACCTGCAAGCGCCTTCAACTCAATTGCGCTTCGGCCAGCGTGAGTGTGCGCGGGATCTGCGTCGCGTCCCAGTGCGTAATGCCCCAATCCAGCAGTTCCCGTGGGCTTGCGTAAAGCAGTTCGTTACCGGCTGGCTGGCCGAGGGCGCGCAGTGCGCGAAGCAGCAAGGGCGTGGCCTGGTCGGCGGTCAACGGTGGAGAGCGGTAGGATTTTCCCAGTTTGTTGCCGTCCGGCTGCACAATCAGTGGTACATGCAGGTAACGTGGCTGGCGCAGGCCGAGCAGCTCTTGCAAGTAAAGCTGGCGCGGCGTGGAGTCCAGCAGGTCGGCGCCGCGCACGATATCGGTAACCCCTTGCCAGGCATCGTCGAGGACCACGGCCAACTGATAGGCGTAGAGGCCGTCGCGGCGCCGGATGATGAAGTCGCCGGCGTCGCGGCCCAGATGCTGTCGGAACTCGCCCTGCACGCGGTCGGTAAAGTGGTATTCCAGTTCAGGCACACGCAGACGGATGGCAGCATTCTGCTGGTCGTGGCCGGCATTGCGGCACAAGCCTGGGTAAATCCCGTTGTAGGGTTCCAGTTGCTTGCGCGAGCATGTGCAGGCATAGGCCAGGCCATGGTTGAACAGGTCATTCAGCACTTTGGCGTAGGCGTCATGCCGCTCGCTCTGCCGAACCAGCTCGCCATCCCATTCAAAGCCGTAGCTTTGCAGGGCATGCAGGATCGCCGCCTGGGCGCCGGGCTCTTCACGGGGAGGGTCAAGGTCTTCCATGCGCATCAACCAGCGGCCATGCTGGGCGCGTGCGTCGAGGTAGGAGGCGAGGGCAGCAACCAGGGAGCCGAAGTGCAAATGGCCGCTGGGCGTGGGGGCGAAACGCCCGATATAGGTAGAGGCTGTCATGGGCGGATACTACTGCAAAACCGGTAAACGCCAGAAACAAAAATGGGGCGTTTGCACGCCCCATTCGTTCAGTTCGGCAGGGTTACTTGCCGACCTGTTTTTCCTTGATTTCAGCCAAGGTCTTGCAGTCTACGCACAGGTCCGCAGTCGGGCGGGCTTCGAGGCGGCGAATACCGATCTCGACGCCGCAGGATTCGCACCAGCCATACTCTTCGTCTTCGATCAATTGCAGGGTCTTGTCGATCTTCTTGATCAACTTGCGTTCGCGATCACGAGCGCGCAGTTCAAGGGCGAATTCCTCTTCCTGGCTGGCACGGTCTGCCGGGTCCGGGAAGTTGGCTGCTTCGTCCTTCATATGGTCAACCGTGCGGTCGACTTCCTGCATCAAGTCCTGCTTCCACTGCTTCAGGATTTTGGAGAAGTGCTCGCGCATGGGCTTGCCCATGTATTCCTCGCCCTTGGATTCAACGTAGGGCTGGAAACCGCTGATGCTCTGTTGCTTTGCTTGGGTGGACATGAATAGACCGCCTCTCACTCTTCTAATCCATTGCGCAGGATTGCAACGTCACCGACACCTGCCGGCCCTGCGGCTGCAAGCGGGCGAACTTACCAGATAGATTCAGGGTGCGCTACTCCCGGTTGTCGAGCTCCAGGGCAAAGGGGTTGCAAACTGCAGCAGCCCGCCATGACTGGGTATGTATCGCCTCGAATGTTGATTTTAGCTGTTTTACGAGCGTGCGCAGGGTGCACTTGCAGCCCCAATCAGGCAATAGAGCATGTTTTACCGCGAGGGTTCGGTAGAATCCTGATTTTGTCCTCACCGTTAAGGAAGGCTAATGGCTCAGCCCTACAGTGCGCGCAGTCGCGCCATCGAACCTTTTCATGTCATGGCGTTGCTGGCACGCGCCAATGAGCTGCAGGCTGCCGGCCACGACGTGATCCATCTGGAAATCGGCGAACCGGACTTCACCACCGCCGAGCCGATCATCCAGGCCGGCCAGGCTGCGCTGGCCAACGGCAAGACGCGCTACACGGCGGCCCGTGGGGTGCCCGAGTTGCGCGAGGCCATCAGCGGGTTTTACCAGCAGCGCTACGGCTTGAGTGTCGATCCCGAGCGTATCTTGATTACGCCCGGTGGCTCCGGCGCGTTGCTGTTGGCCAGCAGCTTGCTGGTCGACCCTGGCAAGCACTGGCTGCTGGCTGATCCAGGCTACCCCTGCAATCGACACTTTCTGCGGCTGGTAGAGGGCGCGGCGCAATTGGTGCCGGTGGGGCCTGAGGTCCGCTATCAGTTGACCGCCGATCTGGTCGCCAGGCATTGGGACCAGGACAGCGTGGGCGCGCTGGTTGCGTCACCGGCCAACCCTACCGGCACAGTCCTCACGAGGGACGAACTGGCAGGCTTGTCGAGTGCAGTCAAAGCGCGTAACGGCCACTTGGTAGTGGACGAGATCTACCACGGCCTCACCTACGGCACCGATGCCGCCAGCGTGCTGGAAGTCGACGATGACGCCTTCGTCTTGAATAGTTTTTCGAAGTATTTCGGCATGACCGGATGGCGCCTCGGTTGGCTGATAGCGCCTCCTGCTGCGATCAGCGAATTGGAAAAACTGGCGCAGAACCTCTACATCAGTGCGCCGAGCATGGCCCAGTACGCTGCCTTGGCCTGTTTTACCCCGCAGACCCTGAGCATTCTTGAAGAGCGCCGCGCCGAATTCGGCCGGCGTCGTGACTTTCTGCTGCCGGCGCTGCGCGAGCTTGGATTCGGTATCGCCGTGGAGCCGGAAGGGGCGTTTTATTTGTATGCCGATATCAGCGCGTTCGGCGGCGATGCCTTCGCGTTCTGCCGTCACTTTCTGGAGACCGAGCACGTGGCTTTTACACCCGGGCTGGATTTCGGTCGTTATCAAGCGGGCCACCATGTGCGTTTTGCCTACACGCAAAATATTGACCGGCTGCAAGAAGCGGTGGAGCGCATCGCTCGTGGCCTGCGGAGCTGGCAAGGCTGATGCGCTTTTATCCTCCTCTTGAAGAAGGGCGGCTGATCCGCCGCTACAAGCGTTTTCTCACCGATATCGAAACCGTTACCGGCGAGTTGCTTACCATTCATTGCCCGAACACCGGCTCGATGCTCAATTGCATGGTCGAAGGTGGCCAGGTCTGGTTCAGCCGGTCCTCGGACCCCAAGCGCAAGTTGCCAGGCACCTGGGAAATTGCCGAAACGCCTCAGGGCCGGCTGGCGTGCGTCAACACCGCACGGGCCAATCAGCTGGTTGAAGAGGCGCTGCTGGCTGGCGTGATCACTGAACTCAATGGCTTTACGGCGCTCAAGCGTGAAGTGCCGTACGGTCAGGAGAAGAGCCGCATTGACTTCCGCCTGGATTACCCACAGGGCGCCGCCTTCGTGGAGGTCAAAAGCGTCACCCTGGGTTTTGACGCAACCTCGGTGGCGGCTTTTCCTGATGCAGTGACGCAGCGCGGTGCCAAGCACTTGCGCGAACTGGCTCACCTGGCGCGTGAAGGCGTGCGGGCGGTGCAGTTGTATTGCGTGAATTTGTCGGGCATCGATGCGGTTCGCCCAGCGGTGGAAATTGACGCCGGTTACGCTGCGGCGTTACGCGAGGCCAAGGCCGCGGGTGTCGAGGTGCTGGCTTACGGCGTGCGGGTCACACCGCAAGAGATGTATGTCGAGCGTCGACTGAAGGTGTTGTTGGGCGACTAGAGTTCTACCCACAAGCCTTGTTCATCCTCATGGCCGGGCAGGGCGGTGAGACTCTGGCCTGCGCACGGGCCGGCGATGCACTCGCCGCTCTCGATCAGGAATAGGGCGCCATGGGTGGCGCATTGGATCAGGCTGGCGCTGGCGTCGAGGAAGCGGTCGGGCTGCCATTCCAGCGGGACGCCGCGATGGGGGCAGCGGTTGCGATAAAAGTAGGCAATGCCGTCTCGGCGCACGGCCAGCAGTTTATGGCCATCGATATCAAAACCGCGGCTGCTGTCGGGTGCGAGGTCGCTTGAGGGGCAGAGAAACTTCATTTCAATCCTTAAGTGCCTTGACGTTCAAATGCAAACAATTATCAAATGGCCGCTTCGCCCGTCAGCTGACTGGGTGCTTAATACGATGTCCGGCAGCAATGTTCTGTCACATTGATGAGTGCCTGAATGGCCCTGCTCTAGGAAGGAAACCCTGTTATGCGCCTGAGTACCAGCGCTATTGCGCTTGTTGCCTCATTACTGGTCAGCCACGGGGCACACGCCTCTGAACTGCCACAACGCTGGGTCAGTGCTGGAGGGGCGCTATCGGAATGGGTGACGGCTTTAGGCGGCGAATCGAAATTGGTCGGGGTCGACACCACCAGCCAGCATCCGCAGTCGCTCAAGGCGTTGCCGAGTATTGGCTACCAGCGGCAGCTGTCGGCTGAAGGCATTCTCAGCCTGCGCCCGCAAATCCTTGTGGGCACTGAGGAAATGGGGCCGCCGCCGGTACTGGCGCAGATTCGCAATGCCGGCGTGCAGGTCGAGATGTTTTCGGCCCAGCCGGATTTGCCGACATTGAAGGGCAACCTTGAACACTTGGGAAAACTGCTGGGCAGTGAGACCCGGGCAGACGCACTGTTTGCCAAATACGGGCAGGCGCTGGAGCAGCAAAAAAGCTGGGTGACCAAGGCCCAGGCGGCGCAAAAGGCTCCGGGCGTGCTGTTGTTGCTGGGCCATGCCGGTGGCAAGCCGCTGATCGCGGGCAAGGACACGGCCGCCGATTGGATATTGCAGCAGGCGGGCGGACGTAACCTGGCCACGCACTCGGGCTATAAGCCCTTTTCAGTCGAGTCTTTGGCGGGTTTGAGTCCTGATGTGCTGGTGTTTGCCGATCGCGCGCTGACCGGTGATGCGGCGCGTGCTGCCTTGTTCAAGGAAAACCCGATTCTCGCGTCGACACCGGCAGCCAAGCGTGGGCGAGTGTTTGAGCTGGATCCAACCTTGCTGGTGGGTGGCCTGGGGCCGCGATTGCCGGAAAACCTGGTGAAACTGTCCGCTGGTTTTTATCCGGCCCAGGCTAAATCGGCTCCATGACCACTCTGCTTAAGCCCAAGACACTGTTTATTGGCCTGTCGCTGCTGTGTGTGTTGGCGATCTGGCTTTCATTGGCCCTCGGACCGGTCAGCTTGCCGTTGATTGATACGCTCAGAGCCGCGTTAAGGCTATTGGGCGTGCCGATTGAGGCGGAGGGGTTGGAGCAGGCTGAATTGATTCTGGGGCAGATTCGCCTGCCGCGGACCCTCTTGGGGCTGGCCGTCGGCGGTGTCCTTGCGTTGTCGGGCGTGGCGATGCAGGGGTTGTTTCGCAACCCGCTGGCCGATCCTGGGTTGGTGGGTGTGTCCAGCGGTGCGGCGTTGGGGGCAGCGGTGGCGATTGTCGGCGGTTCGTTCTTCGGTGGGCTGCCGGATGCGTTCGGTCCCTATTTGTTGTCGCTGTGCGCATTTCTGGGGGGGCTGGGCGTTACCGCACTGGTCTACCGGTTGGGGCGTCGCAATGGCCAGACCAATGTCGCGACGATGCTGCTTGCCGGTATCGCGCTGACGGCACTGGCCAGCTCAACGGTGGGGCTGTTTACCTATCTGGCCGACGATGCCACCTTGCGCACCCTGACGTTCTGGAACCTGGGCAGCCTCAATGGCGCGAGCTATTCGCGGTTGTGGCCCTTGCTGTTGGTAAGCGCGGGCGTGGCGCTGTGGTTGCCGCGCCGGGCGAAAGCGCTGAACGCATTGCTGCTGGGTGAGTCGGAGGCCAATCATCTGGGCATTGATGTTGAGGGGCTCAAGCGCGAGTTGGTGTTCTGCACGGCCCTGGGCGTTGGTGCAGCCGTGGCGGCTGCGGGCATGATTGGTTTTGTCGGTTTGGTGGTGCCACATCTGGTGCGGCTGCTGGCGGGGCCGGATCATCGGGTGCTGTTACCGGCGTCAGTGCTGGCGGGCGCGAGCCTGCTGTTGTTTGCCGATCTGGTGGCGCGCTTGGCGTTGGCGCCGGCGGAACTGCCGATCGGTATTGTCACTGCATTTATCGGTGCGCCATTTTTCCTCTATTTATTGTTACGAGGGCGCGCCTGATGCTGCGGGTAGAAGCGTTGCAGATTCGGCGCGGTGGTAAAACCGTGTTGTCCGATGTCACCTTGGACCTGCTGCCGGGCGAAGTGCTGGGCGTGCTGGGGCCCAATGGTGCGGGCAAAAGTACCTTGCTCGGAGCGCTGTGCGGGGAGTTGTCGCCTGATCAGGGCAAGATCTGGTTGGACCAGCAAGAATTGAAGAGTCTGGGAGGGGCGCAACGTGCCCAGCGTCTGGCGGTGTTGCCACAGACGTCCACCCTGGACTTCGCCTTTCGTGTCGAAGAGGTGGTGGGCATGGGGCGCTTGCCTCATCAGACCGGGCGAGTGCGCGACGATCAAATCGTCCGCGCGGCGCTGCACGCGGCCGACGTGGGCCACCTGAGTGGCCGCAGTTACCTGGCCTTGTCGGGCGGCGAGCGACAAAGGGTGCACTTGGCGCGGGTGTTGGCGCAGTTATGGCCAGGTGAGGCGGGGCAAACGTTGTTGTTGGACGAGCCAACGTCGATGCTTGATCCCCTGCACCAGCACACCACCTTGCAGGCGATTCGCAGCTTTGCCGACAAGGGGGCTGCGGTGCTGGTGATCCTGCATGACTTGAACCTAGCGGCGCGTTACTGCGACCGGATCCTGCTGCTGGAAGGCGGACGCCCCCATGCTCTGGATAGGCCCGCAACAGTCCTGCAACCTGAGCCACTCAAGGCTGTATTTGGTCTGGATGTGCTGGTACAACCGCATCCGGAGCGGGGGCATCCGCTGATCATTGCGCGCTGAAGTCAGTAATTTGCAGGCAAAAAAAGACCCGGCAAGAGCCGGGTCAAATAACCGTGATTAGCCTGATGAGGAGATAATCTGAGAGTCCGAACCAATGGTCTTTCAGTTATCGGCTGATCTCGCGATCAGTTGTGATAATCATAACGATTCTCATTTGAGAGTCAACTATTGTTTTATCTGCTCATCCAGTTTTTCTCAAACGCTCGTTTGTAATGCCTGTAAACATTGGGCTTGAGGGCCGATCTAGTTTTTCTGCCGCGCTGACAGGGCATCCAACTGGCGGTTCAGCGCCTCCTTGCGTTCAGAGGGGAGGTCGTTCCAGTGCACATCCATCAATGCGCCTTCAATGGCGTACAGCAGAACTTTCGAAGCTCGGAAGCCGCGAGTCCGTACGGCTCGGTAAGCATCGACCGCGCCCAGGCGGCGCAAGTCAGACGCGCTGTGGATACCCACCGCATGCAGCCACTGCGCTGATGTCTTGCCGAGGTTTTTCAGGTGTTGCAGCTCATCGTTCATCAAGCCTCCTTGCGACGGCCGAATGGTGCGGTGGGTATCGTGACCAGGCAGCCTGAAAATGAGTGTAGCGCTCAGTAGGAAAAACGCAGTTCTTTGGGCAGGAACGGCTGAAAAGCTTATAAGAATGTGGCGATGCTTTAGCTGACGGGCAGGCGTGAAACGCCCGGCACGCTTGAGGCGAAGCCGGGGTTCAGAAGGTGGATTACTTGGTGCGGTAGCGTAGGCGAGTGCCGAAGTTGACTGACATCAGGATCTCGTCAGCCGTGAGCTCGGGTGGGAAGTAAGTGCCGGAAATCTGCGCGTGGGCCAGGCTCGCGCCTTCCATCGAGCAGTCGCGTAAATCCAGGCCGCGCAAGTCGGCAGAGCGAAAATAGGCGTCGGTGAAGTCAACGCCTGCGGCGTTCAGATCTCGCAGGTCCAGCCCTCGGAAGTCGCCACCGCGCATATCGATGGTGCCGTCTTGAGGGCGCTGCTGGTTGAAGCCGCGGATGTCATCCTTGTGCAGGAGCGCATAGAGCGGGGTATCAAGAAGCTTGGGCTGACTCACGATAGCGACTCCTGTTAGGTGGTGATGTCATTATAGTGGCTATATTGCCGGGTCGTGCGCCATGTGGGCGACACGACCAGGAAATATTGCTTACAAGCCCGGGAGGCGCTGGCGAATATGCGCGACCAACGCATCCAGCGTTCCGCTTTCATTGGTTTCCACGCGCTTGCTCAGCAACAGCTCTTGCGCCGTCAACGGCTCACGACTGGCTTGCTGCTCTTGGATAACGCTCAGCGTTGCGTCGGACGGATCGTTTTGATCCGCCTGACGTTGTGCCAGCCAACTGCTGATAACCGCTTGAGGTGCGTTGCAATCGAGGATCAGGAATGGCGCGCCGGTGGCTTCGGCGATCTGGGCTGCCGCATCACGTTGAGCGCGTTTCAAGAAGGTCGCATCCAGCACCACCGGGTAACCTGCGCGTAGTACGGTCTCGGCAATTTCGTTCAAGCGTGTATAGGTGGCAATGCTGGCGTCCTGATTGTAGATGCCGGCCTGTGGCGCGTTTTCGACCTGCTGCTCGCCAAACAGACGCTTGCGCTCCACATCCGAACGCAGGCGTACGGCGCCCAGGGCCTCGACCAGGCGCATGGCTACATGGCTCTTGCCTACCGCTGAAACACCATGGGTGATTGCCAGAAAGCGCGACGGAATGGTGCTGTAGCTTTCCGCCAGGTTGGCGTAGTTGCGGTACTGGCGCAGGGTAGTGGCGCGCTGCACCGGGCTTGCCTCGCTCGGCATGCTGAACAGCGCAACCTTTGCACGTACCAGCGCACGGTAGGCTTTATAGAAATTCAGCACTTCCAGGCCTTGATAGTCGCCGGTCAGTTCCAGGTACTGGCTGATGAAGCGGCGCGCCAGAGACTTGAGCCCACGGTCTTCAAGGTCCATGGCGAGGAAGGCGGTATCGGCGTACACATCGGTAAAGCGGAAAGGCTCGTTGAACTCGATGCAGTCGAAGATCACGACGTGGCCGTCAATCAGGGTGGCGTTGCCCAGGTGGATGTCACCGTGGCATTCGCGAGTGAAACCATCGAGCTTGCGTTGTTCAAGCAGCGGCTTGAGGCGCTCGAAGCTGCTTTCGGCCCAGGCTTGCAGGGCCTCAAGTTGAGTCAGGTCAGCTTTGTCGCTGAGGAATGGGCGAATCTGGTCGAAGTTCTGGCGTACCGGCGCCATGACTTCATCCGGCGTGCCGGCCGGGTGCTCTTGCGGGACCTTGGGGGCAGTGAGGTGAAAGTGCGCAATCTGACTGGCCATCTCGTCGATGTGGGCGTTGGTCAGTTCGCTGTTGGCTTGCAGGGTGCTGAGCATCTGGCTTTGCGGGAACTGGCGCATTTTCAGTGCGTACTCGATGACCGGGCCGTCGCCGCCCAACTGCGGCGCGTCGGCAGTGCCGGTAATCGGCAACACTTCAAGATACAAATCTTTGGTCAAGCGCTGGTTGAGACGCAGCTCCTCATTGCAGAAGTGGCCACGTTTTTCCAGATCGGTGAAATCCAGAAATCCGAAGTTCATCGGTTTCTTCAATTTGTAAGCATAGGGACCTGTCAGAACCACCCAGGAAATATGGGTCTCGATGACTTGAAATGCTTCAACCGGATGAGGGTATAAAGCCGGGTTTTGCAGGGCAGCGATCAGGGACTGGCTCACGGGCGATCCTTCAAAGTCTGGGAGAAATCATCGTGGCCATTATGGCTGCTGATGCCAGTCGTGCAAACCGCTGTCCGGCTCATGTTGATCATCAATAAAGTGCGTATAATCCGCCGCCATGACTCGAACCCGATCTCCCCGTTCCCGTAAAAAACCTCCTTCCCGCAGCTTGCGCCCCTGGTTGGGCTGGGCGCTCAAGCTGGGCCTGGTTGGCCTTGTGGTGGTCGCCGGCTTTGCGGTGTACCTCGATGCCGTGGTGCAGGAAAAATTCTCTGGCAAGCGCTGGACGATTCCGGCCAAGGTGTATGCACGCCCGCTGGAACTGTTCTCCGGGCAGAAGCTGAGCAAGGAGGACTTCCTTACCGAGCTCGACGCACTGGGCTATCGCCGCGAACCTGTGAGCAATGGCCCCGGCGCCGCAGCCGTCAGCGGCAACACCGTCGACCTGAACACCCGTGGGTTCCAGTTCTACGAAGGCCTGGAAAAAGCTCAGCCGGTACGCGTGCGTTTCTCCGGCGATTATGTGGCTGAACTGTCCTCGCTCAATGGCTCCAAGCTGCCGGTAGTGCGCCTGGAACCGTTGATGATTGGCGGTATTTATCCGAAAAACCTAGAAGATCGCATCCTGATCAAGCTTGATCAGGTACCGCCTTATTTGCTGGAAACCCTGGTGGCGGTCGAAGACCGCGATTTCTACAGCCATTGGGGCGTCTCGCCGAAGTCGATTGCCCGCGCTGTCTGGGTCAACACCTCCGGTGGCAAGATGACCCAGGGCGGCAGTACGCTCACGCAACAATTGGTCAAGAACTTCTACCTGACCAACGAGCGCAGCCTCACCCGTAAACTCACCGAAGCCATGATGGCGATGTTGCTGGAGCTGCATTACAGCAAGCAGGAAATCCTTGAGGCGTACCTCAACGAGGTATTCGTCGGTCAGGATGGCCAGCGCGCGGTGCACGGTTTCGGTTTGGCCAGCCAGTTCTTCTTTGGGCAACCGTTATCCGAGTTGAAGTTGCATCAGGTCGCGCTGCTGGTGGGCATGGTCAAGGGGCCGTCCTATTACAATCCGCGTCGCAACCCGGAGCGTGCGCTCGAACGTCGCAACCTGGTACTCGATGTATTGGAGCAGCAGGGTGTCGCGACGGCTGAACAAGTGGCCGCCGCGAAGAAAATGCCGTTGGGTGTGACCACTCGCGGCAAGTTGGCCGATAGCTCGTTCCCCGGCTTTATCGATCTGGTCAAGCGCCAGTTGCGTGAAGACTACCGCGACGAAGACTTGACCGAAGAGGGCTTGCGGATTTTCACCAGCTTCGACCCGATCCTGCAGATGAAGGCCGAAGCGTCCGTCAACGACACCTTCAAACGCCTGACCGGCCGTAAAGGCTCGGATGAAGTCGAAGCCGCCATGGTCGTGACCAACCCGGAAACCGGTGAAGTCCAGGCCATGATCGGCAGCCGCCAGGCCAGTTTCGCCGGCTTCAACCGCGCACTGGACGCCGTGCGGCCGATTGGCTCGCTGGTCAAGCCTGCGGTCTACTTGAGTGCGTTGGAAAAACCCAGCAAGTACACGCTGACCAGTTGGCTGTCGGATGACCCGTTGTCGGTCAAAGGCGCGAATGGCCAGGTATGGACGCCGAAGAACTTCGATCGCCGTTCCCACGGCACGGTGTTCCTGTATCAGGGGCTGGCGCATTCCTACAATATTTCCACCTCGCGCCTGGGGCTTGAGGTCGGTGTGCCAAATGTCCTGAAAACCATCGCGCGACTGGGGGTGGAGCGTGAGTTCCCGGCATTCCCGTCCATGCTTCTGGGCGCTGCGGCCATGACCCCGATGGAAGTGGCGACCATGTACCAGACCCTCGCCAACGGTGGCTTCAATACACCGATGCGCGGGATCCGCAGTGTGCTGACCGCCGAAGGCGAACCGCTCAAGCGCTACCCGTTCCAGATCCAGCAGCGTTTTGACGCGGGCTCTATCTACCTGATCCAGAACGCCATGCAGCGTGTGATGCGTGAGGGTACAGGGCGCTCGGTGTACAGCGTGCTGCCGTCGAACCTGACGCTGGCGGGCAAGACCGGTACCAGTAACGACTCGCGTGACAGCTGGTTTGCGGGTTTCGGCCAGGATGTATTGGCCGTGGTGTGGCTGGGGCGTGACGATAACGGCAAGACGCCGTTCACCGGTGCGACCGGCGCGCTGCAGGTATGGACCAGTTTCATGCGCAAGGCTGACCCGTTGCCGCTCAACATGCCCCAGCCGGACAATATCGTGCAGGCCTGGATTGATCCGCACACCGGCCAGGGCTCTGATGCCAACTGTCCGGGGGCGGTGCAGATGCCGTATATTCGCGGCAGCGAACCACCACCCGGCCCTGCGTGCGGTGGCAGTGCCCCTGCTGACGCGGATTCGGTGATGGATTGGGTCAAGGGCTGGATGAATTAAGCAAAGAGGGTTTCAAGTGAACAAGTTGTGGATTCCAGCAATTACGGCTCTGGCTTTGCTCGGCGGTTGCTCCAGCGTGCAGCGCGGCTCCATCCCTGTGGTGGACTCAAGCACGTCCGTCTCCAATAACGACCGCATTTCGGCCAATGGCGGCTTCCGTCAGACGGTAGTCAAGCGGCCTGCCCAGGCTGCAACCCAGGCAATTCCCCAGGACTCCGGCGTCGTGGTGATGGTGCCTGGCAGTGGTGCTGCAACCTCGGCGCCTATCAGCGCCGAGCCATGGACCCCAGGCCCTAGCACTTCCGGGCCGGTTAACGCCACGCCGATTCAAACCGCGCCGGTCAACCAGGGCACCTACAACATGCCTTCGACGCCGAGCGGTATTCCGTCATCGTCCAATGCGGGCGGGTTGTCGGCTGACGAACAACTCGATGGCCCGGTGCTGGCGCTGCTCACCACCGCTCAGCAGCAGCAGGCGGGTGGCGATTTGAATGGCGCCTCGTCGAGCCTTGAACGTGCCCAGCGCGTGGCGCCGCGTGAGCCACAAGTGCTGTATCGCCTGGCCCAGGTGCGCATGGCCCAGGGCGATGCGCCCCAGGCGGAGCAATTCGCTCGCCGTGGCCTGAGCCTGGCCAATGGCCGCCCAGACCTGCAAGCCAGCCTTTGGGCCTTGATCGGTGATGCGCGTGCCGCCCAGGGCGATGCAGCGGGTGCCGCCCAGGCGCGACAGAAAGCCAAGGTCAGCCTCTGATGGATGCACGTTTCCCAGCGATCGCCGAACAGCTATTGCTGATCGAGCGAGAACTGCGCGTGCAGGGCTGGTGGGATGAAGAGTCCCCCGGTGCTGAAGCGCTCAGCAGTGTCGAACCCTTTTCAGTCGATACCCTGGACTTCCACCAGTGGCTGCAATGGATCTTCCTGGTACGCATGAAGCAGATCCTTGAACAGGACCTGCCCTTGCCGAATGCATCGGGGATCCTGGAAATGGCCGAGATGGTCTATGCCGACCGACCGCGGGAGAGCCTCGGCTTGCGTAACGCGCTGAAAAAGTTCGATCAATTGATCGTCGACGCTCGTTAATTGCCTGACTGCCGGGTTTTCCGGCAGTCTTGCGCACATTTCTACCGCTTGACGACATTCAGGCGAGTTTTATCCCTCCTCAAAGCCCTTTCTTCTACGTTCTCATGCGCTTAGTTGGAAAAAAGCGCAATTATTGCTTGACTTGAAGGGCCTGAAACAGAAGAATCCAAAGTCCGCTGTATCGGGACTGCCAGAAGCAGGCCCGCTCAGCAGATCATGAGGCGCACACCCGCGCCGACCTGTAACACCCGCAACGCGTTACCTCGCGCTGGGTGGGAAAAGCCCGCAACACTTGGGACGATCCCAATACTTGCTCAGTCAGTGCTGACGTAGTCGGCGACCACCGTCGCTCATGCTCTGTTGAGAAGTAAACCTATTAAGACCCGTCGGTTTTTAACGGACGGTATTCTGGCGTTTTAGAGGTGAACAACGTGGAGCTTTTATCTGGCGGTGAGATGCTCGTCCGCTTTTTGCGTGACGAAGGCGTCGACTATATCTACGGGTACCCAGGTGGTGCTCTGCTGCATGTCTACGACGCACTGTTCAAGGAACCGGCTGTTACCCACATCCTGGTTCGCCACGAACAGGCCGCGACCCATATGGCTGACGGTTACGCCCGTGCCACCGGTAAAGCCGGCGTGGTACTGGTAACGTCTGGCCCAGGCGCAACCAATGCCATTACCGGTATTGCGACTGCGTATATGGACTCCATCCCGATGGTGATCATTTCTGGCCAGGTGCCAAGCACCATGGTCGGCACCGACGCTTTCCAGGAAACCGACATGATCGGTATTTCCCGCCCGATCGTGAAACACAGCTTCATGATCAAGCACGCGTCGGAAATCCCGGAAGTCATGAAGAAGGCGTTCTACCTCGCACAGTCCGGTCGTCCGGGCCCTGTGGTGGTGGATATCCCGAAAGACATGACCAACCCGGCCGAAAAATTCGAATACATTTTCCCCAAGAAAGCCAAGCTGCGTTCCTACAGCCCGGCCGTCCGCGGGCACTCGGGGCAAATCCGCAAGGCGGCAGAAATGCTCCTGGCAGCCAAGCGCCCCGTGTTGTACTCCGGCGGTGGCGTGATTCTGGGCGGCGGTTCCGCTCCGCTGACCGAACTGGCCAAGCTGCTCAACCTGCCGGTGACCAACACCCTGATGGGCCTCGGCGCATTCCCGGGTACGGACCGCCAGTTCGTCGGTATGCTCGGTATGCACGGCAGCTACACCGCCAACCTGACCATGCACCACGCTGACGTGATCCTGGCCGTGGGCGCGCGGTTCGATGACCGTGTGATCAATGGTGCGAGCAAGTTCTGCCCGAATGCCAAGATCATCCATATCGACATCGACCCGGCGTCCATCTCCAAGACCATCAAGGCCGATGTGCCGATCGTGGGGCCGGTGGAGAGCGTGTTGACCGAAATGGTCGCAGCGCTCAAGGACATCGGCGAGGCACCGAACAAGGAGTCCGTTGCCAGCTGGTGGAAGCAGATTGACGAATGGCGTGGTGATCGCGGCCTGTTCCCTTATGACAAGGGCGACGGCAGCATCATCAAGCCACAAACCGTGATCGAAACCCTGTGCGAAGTGACCAAGGGCGACGCCTTTGTAACCTCCGACGTGGGCCAGCACCAGATGTTCGCGGCGCAGTACTACAAGTTCGACAAGCCTAACCGCTGGATCAACTCCGGTGGCCTGGGCACGATGGGCTTTGGTTTCCCTGCGGCCATGGGTGTGAAACTGAGCTTCCCGGATGCCGACGTTGCCTGCGTCACCGGCGAAGGCAGCATCCAGATGAACATCCAGGAGCTGTCGACGTGCCTGCAATATGGTCTTCCAGTGAAGATCGTCTGCTTGAACAACGGCGTGCTCGGCATGGTTCGTCAATGGCAGGACATGAGCTACGGTAGCCGTCACTCCCATTCCTACATGGAATCGTTGCCGGATTTCATCAAGTTGGTTGAAGCCTATGGCCACGTCGGCATTCGCATCACTGATTTGAAAGATCTGAAGCCGAAGATGGAAGAAGCGTTCGCCATGAAAGACCGCCTGGTGTTCATCGATATTCAGGTCGATACCAGCGAGCACGTCTATCCGATGCAAATCAAAGACGGCTCCATGCGCGACATGTGGCTGAACAAGACGGAGCGTACTTAATCATGCGGCATATTATCTCCCTGCTTCTGGAGAACGAGCCCGGCGCCTTGTCCCGTGTTGTCGGCCTGTTTTCGCAACGCAACTACAACATCGAAAGCCTGACCGTGGCGCCGACCGAAGACCCGACCCTGTCGCGCCTGACGTTGACCACTGTTGGCCACGATGAGGTGATCGAGCAGATCACCAAGAACCTCAACAAGCTGATCGAAGTGGTCAAGCTGGTCGACCTGTCGGAAAGCGCCCACATCGAGCGCGAACTGATGCTCGTCAAGGTCAAGGCCACGGGTGCCCAGCGTGCCGAGATCAAGCGCACTACCGATATTTATCGCGGGCAGATCGTCGATGTGAGCGCCAGCGTTTATACCGTTCAACTGACCGGTACAAGCGACAAGCTGGACAGCTTCATCCAGTCGATCGGGACAGCCTCGATTCTGGAAACCGTACGCAGTGGTGTCACCGGGATTGCCCGTGGCGACAAAGTACTCAGCATCTAACCCAAATTAGCGAATGGCCTTACGGCCTGGATATATAGAGGAACCTCATGAAAGTTTATTACGATAAAGATTGTGACCTGTCGATCATCCAGGGCAAGAAAGTCGCCATCATCGGCTACGGTTCCCAGGGCCACGCACAAGCGTGCAACCTGAAAGATTCCGGCGTGGACGTCACCGTTGGCCTGCGCAAAGGTTCGGCTACTGTTGCCAAGGCTGAAGCCCACGGCCTGAAAGTGACCGACGTTGCTTCCGCCGTAGCGGCTGCCGACCTGGTCATGATCCTGACCCCGGACGAGTTCCAGTCCTCGCTGTACAAGAACGAAATCGAGCCGAACATCAAGAAAGGCGCCACCCTGGCCTTCTCCCACGGTTTTGCGATTCACTACAATCAGGTTGTGCCGCGCGCTGACCTGGACGTGATCATGATCGCGCCGAAAGCCCCGGGCCACACCGTGCGTTCCGAGTTCGTCAAAGGCGGTGGTATCCCTGACCTGATCGCGATCTATCAGGACGCGTCGGGCAACGCCAAGAACGTTGCACTGTCCTACGCTGCTGGCGTCGGTGGCGGTCGTACCGGCATCATCGAAACCACGTTCAAGGACGAGACTGAAACCGACCTGTTCGGCGAACAAGCCGTTCTGTGCGGCGGTACCGTTGAGCTGGTCAAAGCCGGTTTCGAAACCCTGGTTGAAGCTGGCTATGCGCCGGAAATGGCCTACTTCGAATGCCTGCACGAACTGAAGC
Organism: Pseudomonas sp. HN8-3; assembly: GCF_020790195.1. NCBI lineage: Bacteria > Pseudomonadati > Pseudomonadota > Gammaproteobacteria > Pseudomonadales > Pseudomonadaceae > Pseudomonas > Pseudomonas sp. HN8-3. Next base: position 5,042,800 of record NZ_CP086206.1, on the reverse strand, counting down.
TGATCGTTGACCTCATGTACGAAGGCGGTATCGCCAACATGAACTACTCGATCTCCAACAACGCCGAGTACGGCGAGTACGTGACCGGTCCGGAAGTGATCAACGCCGAGTCCCGCCAGGCCATGCGCAACGCCCTGAAACGTATTCAGGACGGCGAATACGCCAAAATGTTCATCAGCGAAGGCGCTACCGGCTACCCTTCGATGACCGCCAAGCGCCGTAACAACGCCGCTCACGGTATCGAAGTCATCGGCGAGCAACTGCGCTCCATGATGCCGTGGATCGGTGCCAACAAGATCGTCGACAAAGCCAAGAACTAAGTCGTACGCATCAAGGGAAAACGCGGCTTAGGCCGCGTTTTTTCGTTTGAGGGGCCGGTTCTGGTATAAAGCTGCATCGTTTGCGGGCGAACACTCGCCGCAAGTATCTGTCGAATTTTTTTCACACCGTTGCAAGGTAAAGTCCATGAGCGAACGTCCCGAAGAGCCAAACCAGGCTTCCGACGCCGAAAGCATGCTGCCGATCGATGAACATGTCGAAGAAGGGCATGACGCCGAAGGCCGTAAGGTCCGGCATCGTGGCATCTATCTTCTGCCCAATCTGTTTACGACGGCGAACCTGTTTGCCGGCTTTTATTCCATCATCAACTCCATGAGTGCCCAAAGTGCGCTGGCGGCAGGTGATGCGGCGAGTGCCAGCAAGTACTTTGGTTTTGCTGCTATCGCAATCTTCGTGGCCATGGTGCTCGACGGCCTGGATGGGCGCGTAGCGCGGATGACCAACACCCAAAGTGCTTTTGGCGCCGAGTACGACTCGCTGTCGGACATGGTTGCCTTTGGTGTCGCCCCTGCGCTGCTGGCTTTTGCTTGGGCATTGGGTGACATGGGCAAGGTCGGCTGGATGGTTGCCTTCATCTATGTCGCCGGTGCCGCGTTGCGACTGGCGCGTTTCAATACGCAGGTGGGCACTGCCGACAAGCGTTACTTCATCGGGCTTGCCAGCCCGGCAGCCGCCGGCGTCGTGGCGGGTATCGTCTGGGCGTTCAGTGATTACGGCATCCAGGGGTCGAAGATGTCGTTCCTGGTAGCGTTGATGGTTGCAGCGGCCGGGATGCTGATGGTCAGCAATATCAAGTACAACAGCTTCAAGGAGCTGGACCTCAAAGGGCGCGTGCCTTTCGTGGCGATCCTTGTGGTGGTGCTTGTGTTTGCAGTGGTGTTCAGTGATCCGCCGCGGATTCTGCTGCTGGCGTTCCTGGTTTACGCCGCGTCTGGTCCGATTCAGTATTTGCTGCATCTGCGCCGGGACAAAACATTGCCTTAATGTAATTTCCCCCATACTCCGCAGTCTATTGGTGCATCAGTTCTCCAATGCTGCGGAGTTGCCATGTTAATCAAACTACCCAAAGCGTCCGATTGCCATGAATCGGATGTCACGCCTGAATCCCTCTATTTCTCTCGTCGCAGTTTGCTCGGTGGTGCGCTGGCCGGTATTGCCGCCAGTAGCTTGCCGCGTTGGGCCAGTGCGGGCGATGCGGCGCGTTATGCCGATGTCGAAGCGGGCAGGGCGCCCAACTGGTTTGCCGAGAAGCTTCCTGGTACGAAATGGCAGGCGGTGACGGTCAAGGACGAGGCGATCACGCCGTTCAAGGATGCAACCCACTACAACAACTTTTATGAGTTCGGTACCGACAAGGGCGACCCGGCGGCGAATGCAGGTGCGCTCAAGACCGAGCCGTGGAGTGTTGTGATCGATGGTGAGGTGGCCAAGCCTGGGCGTTATGCCTTGGAAGACTTCATGAAACCCTATGAGCTGGAAGAACGGATCTATCGATTGCGCTGCGTTGAAGCCTGGTCGATGGTGATTCCGTGGATCGGTTTCCCGATCTCGGCCTTGCTCAAGCAGGTTGAACCTACCTCCAAAGCGAAGTACATCCGTTTTGAAACCCTCCAGGACCCGAAGAGCATGCCTGGGCAGCGCTCCAGTTTCGGCTTGATCGACTGGCCTTATGTAGAAGGGCTGCGTCTGGACGAAGCGATGAACCCGCTGGCGATTCTCGCCGTAGGTATGTATGGGCGCGAGCTGCCTAATCAGAATGGTGCGCCGTTGCGCTTGGTGGTGCCGTGGAAGTACGGCTTCAAAAGTGTCAAATCCATCGTGCGGATCAGCCTTGTCAGCGAGCAGCCGAAAACCACCTGGCAGAGCATTGCGGCTGATGAGTATGGGTTCTACGCAAATGTGAACCCTACGGTCGATCATCCGCGGTGGACCCAGGCGCGGGAGCGACGTCTACCCAGTGGCCTGTTCAGCCCGAACGTGCGCGATACGCAGATGTTCAATGGCTACGCGGATGAGGTCGCGTCTTTATATACAGGTCTCGATCTGCGGAAGAACTACTGATGCGCTTTCCAATCTGGCGCATTGGAGTCTTTATAGCTGCGGCGGTTTGGCCATTGCTCTGGTTGTATGAAGCATGGAGTTTTGCCCTGGGGCCTGATCCGGGCAAAGTGCTGGTCGATCGCTTGGGGCTGGGTACGTTGATCCTGCTGCTGATCACGCTCGGGATGACGCCGCTGCAGAAGTTGAGCGGTTGGGCAGGGTGGATCGCGGTACGCCGGCAGTTGGGGCTGTGGTGCTTCGCCTATGTAGTACTGCATTTGGCGGCATACTGCGTGTTCGTCCTTGGGCTCGATTGGTCGCAGCTCGGCGTAGAACTGCGCAAGCGGCCCTACATAATTGTGGGGGCGCTGGGGTTTACGGCTCTATTGGTGCTGGCTGTCACATCCAACCGCTATAGCCAGCGTCGATTGGGTAGCCGCTGGAAGAAGTTGCATCGCTTGACCTATGTGATCCTGGGCCTGGGTTTGCTGCACATGCTCTGGATAGTTCGGGCTGATCTGAAGGAATGGGCTGTCTACGCTTCCATTGGTGCACTGCTTCTTTTGTTGCGGGTGCCACCGGTGATGCGCCGAATCCCTCGCCTTATTGCTAAAAAGACACCTTCTGCCACAAAAGTGTAATTAACCCTTGACGGCAGATTCTGGAAGCCTATAATTCGCCCCACTTCCGGCGCAGTCGAAACGTAAAACTCCTTGGTAAACAATGAGTTACGTGGTTTTCGGCAGCGAGTTGCTTCAGCTCATCGAAGCCAAAAGGAAGTTGAAAAAGAGGTGTTGACAGCAGCGTGTAACGCTGTAGAATTCGCCTCCCGCTTCGGAGAGATCTTAAGCGCAAGTGGTTGAAGTTGTTGAAGAAATCTTCGAAAGCTTCTGAAAATAATCACTTGACAGCAAATGAGGCTGCTGTAGAATGCGCGCCTCGGTTGAGACGAAAGATCTTAACCAACCGCTCTTTAACAACTGAATCAAGCAATTCGTGTGGGTGCTTGTGGAGTCAGACTGATAGTCAACAAGATTATCAGCATCACAAGTTACTCCGCGAGAAATCAAAGATGTAACCAACGATTGCTGAGCCAAGTTTAGGGTTTCTTAAAAACCCAAAGATGTTTGAACTGAAGAGTTTGATCATGGCTCAGATTGAACGCTGGCGGCAGGCCTAACACATGCAAGTCGAGCGGTAGAGAGAAGCTTGCTTCTCTTGAGAGCGGCGGACGGGTGAGTAATGCCTAGGAATCTGCCTGGTAGTGGGGGATAACGTTCGGAAACGGACGCTAATACCGCATACGTCCTACGGGAGAAAGCAGGGGACCTTCGGGCCTTGCGCTATCAGATGAGCCTAGGTCGGATTAGCTAGTTGGTGGGGTAATGGCTCACCAAGGCGACGATCCGTAACTGGTCTGAGAGGATGATCAGTCACACTGGAACTGAGACACGGTCCAGACTCCTACGGGAGGCAGCAGTGGGGAATATTGGACAATGGGCGAAAGCCTGATCCAGCCATGCCGCGTGTGTGAAGAAGGTCTTCGGATTGTAAAGCACTTTAAGTTGGGAGGAAGGGTTGTAGATTAATACTCTGCAATTTTGACGTTACCGACAGAATAAGCACCGGCTAACTCTGTGCCAGCAGCCGCGGTAATACAGAGGGTGCAAGCGTTAATCGGAATTACTGGGCGTAAAGCGCGCGTAGGTGGTTTGTTAAGTTGGATGTGAAATCCCCGGGCTCAACCTGGGAACTGCATTCAAAACTGACTGACTAGAGTATGGTAGAGGGTGGTGGAATTTCCTGTGTAGCGGTGAAATGCGTAGATATAGGAAGGAACACCAGTGGCGAAGGCGACCACCTGGACTAATACTGACACTGAGGTGCGAAAGCGTGGGGAGCAAACAGGATTAGATACCCTGGTAGTCCACGCCGTAAACGATGTCAACTAGCCGTTGGAAGCCTTGAGCTTTTAGTGGCGCAGCTAACGCATTAAGTTGACCGCCTGGGGAGTACGGCCGCAAGGTTAAAACTCAAATGAATTGACGGGGGCCCGCACAAGCGGTGGAGCATGTGGTTTAATTCGAAGCAACGCGAAGAACCTTACCAGGCCTTGACATCCAATGAACTTTCCAGAGATGGATTGGTGCCTTCGGGAGCATTGAGACAGGTGCTGCATGGCTGTCGTCAGCTCGTGTCGTGAGATGTTGGGTTAAGTCCCGTAACGAGCGCAACCCTTGTCCTTAGTTACCAGCACGTAATGGTGGGCACTCTAAGGAGACTGCCGGTGACAAACCGGAGGAAGGTGGGGATGACGTCAAGTCATCATGGCCCTTACGGCCTGGGCTACACACGTGCTACAATGGTCGGTACAGAGGGTTGCCAAGCCGCGAGGTGGAGCTAATCCCATAAAACCGATCGTAGTCCGGATCGCAGTCTGCAACTCGACTGCGTGAAGTCGGAATCGCTAGTAATCGCGAATCAGAATGTCGCGGTGAATACGTTCCCGGGCCTTGTACACACCGCCCGTCACACCATGGGAGTGGGTTGCACCAGAAGTAGCTAGTCTAACCTTCGGGAGGACGGTTACCACGGTGTGATTCATGACTGGGGTGAAGTCGTAACAAGGTAGCCGTAGGGGAACCTGCGGCTGGATCACCTCCTTAATCGACGACATCAGCTGCTCCATAAGTTCCCACACGAATTGCTTGATTCATTGAAGAAGACGAAAAGAAGCAGCCCGAAATTGGGTCTGTAGCTCAGTTGGTTAGAGCGCACCCCTGATAAGGGTGAGGTCGGCAGTTCGAATCTGCCCAGACCCACCAATTTTGTGTGGGAAACGCCTGTAGAAATACGGGGCCATAGCTCAGCTGGGAGAGCGCCTGCCTTGCACGCAGGAGGTCAACGGTTCGATCCCGTTTGGCTCCACCACTACTGCTTCTGTTTGTATAAAGCTTAGAAATGAGCATTCCATCGTTGTGATGGTGAATGTTGATTTCTAGTCTTTGACTAGTTCGTTCTTTAAAAATTTGGGTATGTGATAGAAAGATAGACTGAACGTTACTTTCACTGGTAACGGATCAGGCTAAGGTAAAATTTGTGAGTTCTCTTAATCGAGAAATTCGAATTTTCGGCGAATGTTGTCTTCATAGTATAACCAGATTGCTTGGGGTTATATGGTCAAGTGAAGAAGCGCATACGGTGGATGCCTTGGCAGTCAGAGGCGATGAAAGACGTGGTAGCCTGCGAAAAGCTTCGGGGAGTCGGCAAACAGACTTTGATCCGGAGATGTCTGAATGGGGGAACCCAGCCATCATAAGATGGTTATCTTGTACTGAATACATAGGTGCAAGAGGCGAACCAGGGGAACTGAAACATCTAAGTACCCTGAGGAAAAGAAATCAACCGAGATTCCCTTAGTAGTGGCGAGCGAACGGGGACTAGCCCTTAAGTGGCTTTGAGATTAGCGGAACGCTCTGGAAAGTGCGGCCATAGTGGGTGATAGCCCTGTACGCGAAAATCTCTTAGTCATGAAATCGAGTAGGACGGAGCACGAGAAACTTTGTCTGAATATGGGGGGACCATCCTCCAAGGCTAAATACTACTGACTGACCGATAGTGAACTAGTACCGTGAGGGAAAGGCGAAAAGAACCCCGGAGAGGGGAGTGAAATAGATCCTGAAACCGTATGCGTACAAGCAGTGGGAGCCCACTTTGTTGGGTGACTGCGTACCTTTTGTATAATGGGTCAGCGACTTATTTTCAGTGGCGAGCTTAACCGAATAGGGGAGGCGTAGCGAAAGCGAGTCTTAATAGGGCGTCTAGTCGCTGGGAATAGACCCGAAACCGGGCGATCTATCCATGGGCAGGTTGAAGGTTGGGTAACACTAACTGGAGGACCGAACCGACTACCGTTGAAAAGTTAGCGGATGACCTGTGGATCGGAGTGAAAGGCTAATCAAGCTCGGAGATAGCTGGTTCTCCTCGAAAGCTATTTAGGTAGCGCCTCATGTATCACTGTAGGGGGTAGAGCACTGTTTCGGCTAGGGGGTCATCCCGACTTACCAAACCGATGCAAACTCCGAATACCTACAAGTGCCGAGCATGGGAGACACACGGCGGGTGCTAACGTCCGTCGTGAAAAGGGAAACAACCCAGACCGTCAGCTAAGGTCCCAAAGTTATGGTTAAGTGGGAAACGATGTGGGAAGGCTTAGACAGCTAGGAGGTTGGCTTAGAAGCAGCCACCCTTTAAAGAAAGCGTAATAGCTCACTAGTCGAGTCGGCCTGCGCGGAAGATGTAACGGGGCTCAAACCATACACCGAAGCTACGGGTATCACGTAAGTGATGCGGTAGAGGAGCGTTCTGTAAGCCTGTGAAGGTGAGTTGAGAAGCTTGCTGGAGGTATCAGAAGTGCGAATGCTGACATGAGTAACGACAATGGGTGTGAAAAACACCCACGCCGAAAGACCAAGGTTTCCTGCGCAACGTTAATCGACGCAGGGTTAGTCGGTCCCTAAGGCGAGGCTGAAAAGCGTAGTCGATGGAAAACAGGTTAATATTCCTGTACTTCTGGTTATTGCGATGGAGGGACGGAGAAGGCTAGGCCAGCTTGGCGTTGGTTGTCCAAGTTTAAGGTGGTAGGCTGGAATCTTAGGTAAATCCGGGATTCTAAGGCCGAGAGCTGATGACGAGTTAACTTTTAGTTAACGAAGTGGTTGATGCCATGCTTCCAAGAAAAGCTTCTAAGCTTCAGGTAACCAGGAACCGTACCCCAAACCGACACAGGTGGTTGGGTAGAGAATACCAAGGCGCTTGAGAGAACTCGGGTGAAGGAACTAGGCAAAATGGCACCGTAACTTCGGGAGAAGGTGCGCCGGTGAGGGTGAAGGACTTGCTCCGTAAGCTCATGCCGGTCGAAGATACCAGGCCGCTGCGACTGTTTATTAAAAACACAGCACTCTGCAAACACGAAAGTGGACGTATAGGGTGTGACGCCTGCCCGGTGCCGGAAGGTTAATTGATGGGGTTAGCTAACGCGAAGCTCTTGATCGAAGCCCCGGTAAACGGCGGCCGTAACTATAACGGTCCTAAGGTAGCGAAATTCCTTGTCGGGTAAGTTCCGACCTGCACGAATGGCGTAACGATGGCGGCGCTGTCTCCACCCGAGACTCAGTGAAATTGAAATCGCTGTGAAGATGCAGTGTATCCGCGGCTAGACGGAAAGACCCCGTGAACCTTTACTATAGCTTTGCACTGGACTTTGAATTTGCTTGTGTAGGATAGGTGGGAGGCTTTGAAGCGTGGACGCCAGTCTGCGTGGAGCCAACCTTGAAATACCACCCTGGCAACTTTGAGGTTCTAACTCAGGTCCGTTATCCGGATCGAGGACAGTGTATGGTGGGTAGTTTGACTGGGGCGGTCTCCTCCTAAAGAGTAACGGAGGAGTACGAAGGTGCGCTCAGACCGGTCGGAAATCGGTCGTAGAGTATAAAGGCAAAAGCGCGCTTGACTGCGAGACAGACACGTCGAGCAGGTACGAAAGTAGGTCTTAGTGATCCGGTGGTTCTGTATGGAAGGGCCATCGCTCAACGGATAAAAGGTACTCCGGGGATAACAGGCTGATACCGCCCAAGAGTTCATATCGACGGCGGTGTTTGGCACCTCGATGTCGGCTCATCACATCCTGGGGCTGAAGCCGGTCCCAAGGGTATGGCTGTTCGCCATTTAAAGTGGTACGCGAGCTGGGTTTAGAACGTCGTGAGACAGTTCGGTCCCTATCTGCCGTGGACGTTTGAGATTTGAGAGGGGCTGCTCCTAGTACGAGAGGACCGGAGTGGACGAACCTCTGGTGTTCCGGTTGTCACGCCAGTGGCATTGCCGGGTAGCTATGTTCGGAATAGATAACCGCTGAAAGCATCTAAGCGGGAAACTAGCCTCAAGATGAGATCTCACTGGAACCTTGAGTTCCCTGAAGGGCCGTCGAAGACTACGACGTTGATAGGTTGGGTGTGTAAGCGCTGTGAGGCGTTGAGCTAACCAATACTAATTGCCCGTGAGGCTTGACCATATAACACCCAAGCAATTTGCATGCTCTGAGCTGAAAAGCGAAAGAGACCAGATTGCGGTGTGTGAAGACGAAGATGAACCGAAAGTTCGACGTTCACAAAACACCGAAAGCTGTCACATACCCAATTTGCTGAAGCGAGACCAACTGGTCCCGACTCAGTACCCGAATTTCTTGACGACCATAGAGCATTGGAACCACCTGATCCCATCCCGAACTCAGCAGTGAAACGATGCATCGCCGATGGTAGTGTGGGGTTTCCCCATGTGAGAGTAGGTCATCGTCAAGATTAAATTCCAGAACCCCTGTTTGCTAACGCAGACAGGGGTTTTGTTTTGGGCGGTCGAAAAGTGTCCACTCTATCCGCGCACGGCTGTCAGGCTGTGTCCGCCCCATGCACCACAGTGCTAAAGTCCACCCCTCGATTTTGCTTTTCCCAAGGAAGCCGTTATGCCGGACGCGACGTCCCTCAGCCCTGGATTCATGGTGGTTCACGGCAACCGCCTGGACGAACTGCGCAGCCTGGTGGTCAGCTGGATGCGCCGTTATCCACTGGCGCCTTTGGAAAACGAAATCGCGTTGGTACAAAGCAACGGCATCGCCCAATGGCTCAAGCTGGCCTTGGCTGAAGATCCGCAAGAAGATGATATGGGCGGCTGCGGCATTGCCGCAGCAATCGACGTGCAACTGCCTGGCAGCTTTATGTGGCAGCTCTACCGCATGGTCCTGGGCCGTGATGAAATTCCACCCAAGTCCCTGCTCGATAAAGCCCCGCTGACCTGGCGTCTTATGCGCCTGTTACCCGAACTGATTGGCCAGCCGCATTTTGAGCCCCTACAGCGCTTCCTGACTCAAGACACCGACCTGCGCAAACGTTACCAACTTGCCGAGCGCCTGGCCGATTTGTTCGACCAATACCAGGTCTACCGCGCTGATTGGCTGGAAGACTGGGCCGCAGGTCGGCACCAACTGCGCAATGGTCGAGGCGAATCCAAGCCCCTCAACCCTGCCAACTGCTGGCAAGCCGAGTTATGGCGTGCGCTGCTGCTGGATGTAGGAGAGGAGGGCATGGCTGAAAGCCGAGCAGGCGTTCACCAGCGCTTCATCGAGCGCATCAACAGCCTTGAGCAAGCGCCGCCCGGCTTGCCTTCCCGGGTGATTGTATTCGGCATTTCATCACTGCCGGCCCAAGCACTGGAAGCCCTCGCTGGCCTGGCCCGTTTCAGCCAGGTCCTGCTCTGTGTACATAACCCTTGCCGCCATCATTGGTCCGACATCGTCGCCGACAAGGATTTACTGCGTAATGAATACAAGCGCCAGGCGCGCAAAGCCGGTATGCCGGTCACTATCGATCCCCAAACCTTGCACCAGCACGCCCATCCGCTACTGGCGGCCTGGGGCAAGCAGGGCCGTGATTACATCAGTTTGTTGGACAGCTACGATGACCCCAACAGCTACCGCGCCGCATTTCGCGATGGGCGCATCGATCTGTTCAGCGACAGCGAACCCACCACGCTGCTCAACCAGCTGCAGGACGATATCCTCGAACTGCGCCCGCTGAATGAAACCCGCGAACTGTGGCCCGCTGTTGATCTGGAGCATGATACGTCCATCCGGTTCCACATCGCCCACAGCGCCCAGCGCGAAGTGGAAATCCTCCACGACCAATTGCTCCAACGCTTCAGCGCCGATCCAACGTTGCGCCCTCGGGACATCATCGTCATGGTTCCCGACGTCGACAGCTACGCGCCGCACATCCGCGCGGTCTTCGGCCAGCTTGAGCGAAATGACCCACGCTTCATCCCCTATACCCTGACAGACCAAGGCCAACGCGGCCGCGATCCTCTACTGATCGCCGTCGAACATCTGCTCAAGCTTCCCGACAGTCGTTTCCCCGTCAGTGAAATCCTCGACCTGCTCGACGTTCCCGCCCTGCGTGAGCGTTTTGCTATCAAAGAGCGCGACCTGCCCACCCTGCATCGCTGGATCGAAGGCGCCGGTATCCGCTGGGGGCTGAACGCCGAACAACGTGTCGGTTTGGGTCTACCCACAGATCTGGAACAAAACAGCTGGCGATTCGGCCTGCGCCGTATGTTGCTGGGCTATGCAGTCGGCACTGGCATGGCCTGTGAAGGTATTGAGCCCTACGACGAAATCGGCGGCCTCGATGCGGCATTGATCGGCCCGCTGGTCGCCCTGCTCGATGCCTTGAATGATGCCCATCAGGCGTTATCACAACCGGCTGCTCCCAGGGTGTGGGGCGAGCGATTGCAACGCTTGATGCAGCTGTTCTTCCTGCCCAGCAGCGAGCACGATGACTACCTCTTGGGCCAGCTTGAGCAACTGAGAGAGACCTGGCTGGAAACCTGCGAATCCGTTGGCTTGCAGGACGAGTTACCGCTTACGGTCGTCCGTGAGGCATGGCTGGCCGGATTGGATCAGGGTCGCTTGTCCCAGCGCTTTCTCGCCGGAGCTGTCAATTTTTGTACCCTGATGCCCATGCGTGCGATCCCGTTCAAGCTGGTCTGCCTGCTCGGCATGAACGACGGCGACTACCCACGAGCACAACCGCCGCTGGACTTCGACCTGATGGGCAGCGACTACCGTCCCGGTGACCGTTCGCGCCGCGAAGACGACCGCTACTTACTGCTCGAAGCGCTGCTCTCGGCCCGCGACCAGCTCTATATCAGTTGGGTTGGCCGCAGCATCCGCGATAACAGCGATCGCCCTGCCTCGGTATTGATCGGCCAGTTGCACGACCACCTCGCCAGCGGCTGGCAGCACGCCGGCAGCGATAAGCCGCTGATCGACGCAATGACCCAGGAACACCCGCTCCAACCCTTCAGCGCCCGCTACTTCCATGAAGGCGATCCACTGTTCAGCTACGCCCGCGAATGGCAATTGCTGCATGAAGCGCGGGATGTCATGCCCCCAGCGAATGTATTGCTGCAGCATCAACAGGAAGAACCCCTGAGCCTCGGTCAGTTGCAGGACTTCTTGCGCAACCCAGTCAAACATTTCTTCAGCCAGCGTCTGAAAGTATTCTTCGAAGCCGCAGAAGTGCCTCTGGCTGACGAAGAACCCTTCGTCCTCGACGCACTGCAGCGCTATAGCCTCAGCGACAGTCTGCTAAATGCTGCACTGACCCACCCCGATCACCTCGACCAGGCCCTCAACGCCCAAGCCCTGCGTTTGCAGGGCAGTGGCCTGTTGCCGATGGTCGGTTTCGGTGAGTGCCTGCGTAAGGAGTTGATCGAGCCGTTGCCTGACCTGGTGCAGCGCTATCAACAGCTTCTGGCGCTGTGGCCGACCCCACATACCGGCGCTGAACCTATCAGTTTTGAGTATCGAGGCATTCAGTTGGAAGGCTGGATCAGCGGCTTGCATCGCCGCAGTGATGGCGGCCTGTTAAGCGTTACCACCATCCCCAATAGCATTGGCTCGATCAAGACACGCAAGTGGCATCGCTTGATCCGCCCTTGGGTCAACCATGTGGTGGCCTGCGCCTGTGGCCTGCCATTGAGTACCGGCCTGGTAGCAAGTGACGACACCTTGCTGCTCGAGCCGTTGGATAAACCTACTGCCCAGGAAATCCTCGGCAACCTGCTGCTGGCTTGGCACACCGGTATGAGCACACCGCTGCCCGTTGCAGTAAAAACCGCTTTCGCCTGGCTCGGCCAAACTGACCCCGCCAAGGCCCAAGCCGCGGCCAGCAAAGCTTACGAAGGCGATGGCATCACCACTGACGGCGAACGCCGCGAAACGCCTGCTCTCACGCGGCAATTTCCCGACTACGCGGCGTTGGTCGCCAGTGAGGAATTCGAAGGCTGGTGCGAAACCCTGTATCGCCCGCTCATCAACGCACCATGGCGATCGCTTTCCAGCGCGGAGGCCAGCGCATGATCGGCAAACCCTTGGCCCTGGCATTCCCGCTTAAAGGCAGCCAGTTGATTGAAGCCAGTGCCGGCACTGGCAAGACCTTCACCATCTCCGCGTTATACCTGCGCCTGGTGCTCGGCCATGGTGGTGATGAGTCCGGCTTCGGCCGCGAACTGCTGCCGCCGCAAATTCTCGTCGTCACGTTCACCGATGCGGCCACCAAGGAGCTGCGTGAACGCATCCGCATCCGCCTGGCCGAAGCTGCGCGCTTCTTTCGCGACGAAATCGAACAGCCCGATGCGTTGATCGCCGACCTGCGCGAGCAATACGCTCCGCAGCAATGGCCGGCCTGCGCCAACCGCCTGGACATCGCCGCGCAATGGATGGATGAAGCCGCCGTCTCGACTATCCACAGCTGGTGCCAGCGCATGTTGCGTGAACATGCGTTCGACAGTGGCAGCCTGTTCACCCAGACCCTGGAAACTGACCATAGCGACCTGCTGGGCGAAGTGCTGCGCGATTACTGGCGATTGTTCTGCTACCCGATGCACGACGATGCGCTCAACTGGGTGCGCAACAATTGGGGCGGCCCCGCGGCGCTGATGCCAAGGGTGCGTGCGCTGTTCGGCAGCGAGCGGCCCACCGACGAAAGTCGCGAACCGGCCGAACTGATCAACGCTTGTTTGCAAGAGCGTCGCGCCGCGCTGACGACCCTCAAGGCACCCTGGCAACAATGGGCCGCCGAGCTGCGCGATATCTGCCTGCAAGCCGTCGCCGCCAAAACGGTCGATGGGCGCAAGATGCAAGCGCGCTACTTCGAACCCTGGTTCGAAAAGATCAGTGCCTGGGCCGCCGATGAAACCCTGGAGCAATTGGACATCGGTACCGGCTTCACGCGCCTGACGCCCGAGGGCATGGCCGAAGCCTGGAAGGGCGAACCGCCGCAGCACCCGGGGATCGAGGCGATGGCCGGCCTCAAAGCCAGCCTCGATGCATTGCCAACGCCCGACGCCGCGGTATTGCAACATGCGGCTGGCTGGGTGGGTAAACGCTTCGAAGAAGAGAAACGTCGCCGCGCTGAAATGGGCTTCGACGACATGCTGATCCGCCTCAACGCGGCCCTTCAGGCAGACGGTGGCGAGCGCCTGGCCAGTGTGATCCGTGAGCAATTCCCGGTGGCGCTGATTGATGAATTTCAAGACACCGACCCGGTGCAATACAGCATCTTCGACAGCATCTACCGCATCGACGAAAACCATCTGGACAGTGGCCTGTTCTTGATCGGCGACCCGAAGCAGGCGATCTACGCCTTTCGCGGTGCCGACATCTACACCTACCTGCGCGCCCGGCAGTCCACCACCGGCCGCCATCACACCCTGGGCACCAACTTCCGCTCCAGCCATGCGATGGTCGAAGCGGTGAACCACGTGTTCCAGCGTGCGGAAACCGGCCGTGGTGCGTTCCTGTTCCGCGAGCCCAACGGCGAGAACCCGGTGCCGTTTCACCCGGTGCTGTCCCAGGGCCGCAGCGAGCACCTGCAGGTTGACGGCCAACCGTTGCCGGCCATGAACCTGTGGCACCTGCCTACCGACCAGCCGATTTCCACCGCGGTTTACCGTCAGCACTTGGCTGCGGCCTGCGCCACACAGATCGTCGCGTTGCTCAATGGTGGGCAGCAAGGCACAGCAGGTTTTGTAAAAGAGGGCAGCCTCAAGGGCGTATTGCCGTCAGACATCGCCATCCTCGTACGCGACGGCAAGGAAGCCCAGGCCGTGCGCGCTGAGTTGGCCAGCCGTGGCGTGCGCAGTGTGTACCTGTCGGATAAGGACTCGGTTTTCGCCGCCCAGGAAGCTCACGACCTGCTGGCCTGGCTCAAGGCCTGCGCCGAGCCGGATGTCGAGCGCCCGCTGCGCGCCGCCCTGGCCTGCGTCACCTTGAACCTGTCTCTGGCGGAACTGGAGCGTCTGAACCAGGACGAATTGGCGTGGGAATCGCGCGTGATGCAGTTCCGTGGCTACCGCGCAATCTGGCGCACCCAAGGCGTGCTGCCGATGCTGCGTCGCCTGCTCCACGACTTCAAGCTGCCTCAAACCCTTATCGCCCGCAGTGATGGCGAGCGCGTGCTGACCAACCTGTTGCACCTCAGTGAGTTGCTGCAACAAGCCGCGTCGGAACTCGATGGTGAACAGGCGTTGATCCGCCACTTGGCCGAACACCTGGCACTGTCGGGCCAGGCCGGTGAAGAACAGATCCTGCGTCTGGAAAGCGATGAGCAACTGGTCAAGGTGGTGACCATCCACAAATCCAAGGGCCTGGAATACGACCTGGTGTTCTTGCCCTTCATCTGCTCGGCCAAACCGGTGGATGGCAGTCGCTTGCCGCTGCATTACCACGATGAACACGGCAAGTCCCAAGTGAGCCTGCGGCCAACGGCCGAGCTGATCGCCCAAGCCGATGACGAGCGCCTGGCCGAAGACCTGCGTTTGTTCTACGTGGCCTTGACCCGCGCCAAACACGCGTGCTGGCTGGGCATTGCCGACCTCAAGCGCGGCAATAACAGCAGCTCGGTCTTGCACCTGTCGGCATTGGGGTATTTGCTGGGGGGCGGGACGTCGTTGGGCGAGTCCACCGGCCTGGCGCGCTGGTTGCTGGATTTACAGGAAGGTTGCCCGGCCATCCGTTATGGCCTTGTGCCGGATATCCAGGACATCCTGTTTCACCCGCCGCGCAATGAAGCGACGTTGCTTGCGCCGTTGCTGCCCAAACGCAAGGCTGCGGAAAACTGGTGGATTGCCTCCTACAGTGCCTTGCGCATTGGCGACAGCATGAGCGCCGCCAGCCTCGAAGCGCCGGAAAGCCCGCAGGCCCAGAAGCTGTTCGATGACGAACGCCTCGACCCCGATGCACCACGGGAAGTGGTGGCGTCCGGCGGTGATATTCACCGTTTCCCACGCGGGCCTAATCCAGGCACCTTCCTCCACGGCTTGTTGGAGTGGGCCGGTGAAGAGGCTTTCAACGTGACGCCCGAGGCCATTGAAAAGGCCGTGGGCGCACGCTGTAACCGCCGCAATTGGGAAGGCTGGATCGTCACCCTCAGCGGCTGGCTGGGGCATCTGTTGCAAACGCCGTTGCCGCTGTACAACGACCACGTGACCCTCAGCGGTCTTGAGCAGTACCAGATTGAAATGGAGTTCTGGTTCGCCAGTCACACAGTCGATGTGCTCACCCTCGACAAGCTGGTGTGCCGGCACACCCACGGCGGCGTTTCCCGTGTGGCCGCGGAGCCGGTGCTGCTCAACGGCATGTTCAAGGGGTTTATCGACCTGACGTTCGAACACGAGGGGCGCTACTACGTGGCGGACTACAAATCCAACTGGCTCGGCCCCGACGATTCGGCCTACACCCAGCAAGCCATGGAGCAGTCGATCCTTGAGCATCGGTACGACCTGCAATACGTACTTTACCTGCTGGCCCTGCATCGCCAGCTCAAGGCACGCCTGCCCGATTATGACTACGACCAGCACGTCGGCGGCGCCTTGTACCTGTTCCTGCGTGGCACCCAGTCGGTGAGCCAGGGGGCGTATTTCACCCGGCCGCCCCGTGAGCTGATCGAAAGCCTGGACCTGTTGTTCCAGGGCAAGCCAATTGCGCCCAAGGTCGAGCCCGTCTGGGAACAAGGAGTGTTGCTATGAGCCTGTCGCCGTTACCGCTGGAGGAGCTGGCACCGCTGAGTCACGCCACTGACCTGGTGCAGTTGCTTGAGCGTTGGGTCGAGCGTGGCTGGTTGCGGGCCCTGGACAAAGCCTTCGTGGGCTTCCTGCACGAGCTTGATGCCCAGGCCGATCCCTTGGTGCTGCTGGCGGCCGCGTTGACCAGCCATCAACTGGGCCATGGCCACGTCTGCCTGGACCTGTTCGAAACCCTCAAGACGCCGGACTTCGCCCTGTCTTTGCCGCCCGAAGGCGACCTGCACACCGGCGCCATGCTGCTGCCGTCGCAGTTGCTGCACGGCCTGGACGGTGCCCATTGGTGCCATGCCCTGGCGGGCAGCCCACTGGTCGCGCTGGCGGTCGATGGCAGCGACGTGGCCCAGAGCCGGCCATTGGTGTTGTCCGGCAAACGCCTGTACCTGCGCCGCTACTGGACCTACGAGCGACGTATCGATCGCGCCCTGCGCCTGCGCCTCGCGAGCGTGGAGCCCGCAGCTGCCGATTTGCCACAACGCCTCAACCGCCTGTTCGACCAACCGGCGCCGGATGGGGTGATTGATTGGCAAAAACTTGCCTGTGCGCTGGCTACCCGCGGCGCATTCAGTATCGTCACCGGCGGCCCCGGCACCGGCAAGACCACCACCGTAGTGCGCCTGCTTGCGTTGCTGCAGGCGCCCGCCGTGGAGTCCGGCAGCCCGTTGCGCATTCGCCTGGCCGCGCCCACCGGTAAAGCCGCTGCGCGCCTGACCGAATCCATCAGCCAGCAAGTGCTGTCGCTGACAGTGCCCGACAGCGTGCGGGAAAAAATCCCGACGCAGGTCACCACGGTTCACCGCCTGCTGGGCAGTCGTCCCGGTACTCGCCACTTCCGGCATCACCTCGGTAATCCATTGCCGTTGGACGTGCTGGTGGTGGATGAAGCCTCGATGATCGACCTGGAAATGATGGCCAACCTGCTCGACGCCTTGCCATCCTATGCGCGTCTGGTATTGCTGGGCGACAAGGACCAATTGGCGTCGGTGGAAGCGGGTGCGGTACTCGGTGATTTGTGTCGTGATGCCGAAGACGGCTGGTACAGCCCGCACACTCGGCAATGGCTGCAAGCCGTCAGCGGCGAAGACCTCAGTGCCAGCGGCCTGCAAGAAGACCTCGACGGTAGCCATCCCCTGGCCCAGCAGGTGGTGATGCTGCGCTATTCACGTCGTTTCGGCGAAGGCAGCGGCATCGGCCAGCTGGCGCGCTGGGTCAACCAGCAAAATGCCGAACAGGCACGTCAGCTGTTGGCCGCAGGTCGTCATGACGACCTGTTTTGCGTCAGCCTCAAGGGCGAGCATGACTATGCCCTTGAGCGCCTGGTGCTGGACGGCCAGGGCGACGGCGCCCAAGGCTATCGCTACTACCTGAATCTGCTGCAATCGGCACGTCCACCCTTGGATACGCCACGTGATGACGCGGCCTGGACGCATTGGGCGCAACAGTTGCTGCAAGCCTTCGATGCGTTCCAACTGCTCTGCGCCGTGCGCAAAGGCCCTTGGGGCGTTGAAGGGTTGAATCAGCGCATCACCGCGGCCCTGCGCAAAGTACGCCTGATCGAAGGCGACGAGCAGTGGTACGAAGGTCGTCCGGTACTGATGACCCGTAACGATTACGGCCTGGGCCTGATGAACGGCGACATCGGTATCGCGTTGAAATTGCCCGAAAACGAGGGCGGCTCCCACGTGCTGCGGGTGGCCTTCCCACGTAACGATGGCCAGGGCGGCGTACGTTTTGTGCTGCCCAGCCGCTTGAATGATGTTGAAACCGTGTATGCGATGACCGTGCACAAATCCCAGGGCTCGGAGTTCACCCATACGGCGCTGATCCTTCCGGACGCTTTGAACCCGGTGTTGACCAAGGAGTTGATCTATACCGGTATTACCCGCGCCAAGCGCTGGTTCAGCTTGATCGAGCCCCGCGGTGGGGTGTTTGAGGAGGCGGTACGGCGCAAGGTCAAGCGTTTGAGCGGGTTGATGCTGGAGTTGGACGCCGTGCCTGAAAAACTGACTGATAGGTCATGAAATATTTCTGATTCAGATGTCTGATTTTTCTGAAAAAATAGTAGGCCTCGTGTCAGCCGTGCGGCATGGGGTTTCCCGCCGCTGTGCTATCGTTGCGGCATCACCCTGGAAAATACCTGAGAGAAGTGCTGCATGAACGTGGCTGTCTCGCCCACAGAGCGCAGTTTGAGCTGGAGACGGATGTTGCTGGTGGCGGTTCTGTGCCTGCTCGCACCGCGCGTCTGGGCGCAGACGCCGAGCCTCGCCGAGCAGCGCGCCCAGGCGGTCACCCAGGTCGTCCTGGGCATTCTCAGTTATGCGCGATGGCCGGTGGAGCCTGCGCAATTGCGGCTGTGTGTTGTGGGGCCGACTCAGTACACCGATGACCTGGTCAAAGGCACCACCCAGGCCACCGGTCGTCCAGTGCTGGTACGGCGCCTGCTGGTCGATCATCCGGATATCGTCAATGCCTGCGATGCCGTCTACATCGGCAAAATCACCCCCGACGAACGCAACCGCCTGTTTACCTCATTGATTGGCCACCCTGTACTCAGCATTAGCGAAGGGGGCGACCAGTGCACGGTGGGCAGCCTGTTCTGCCTGCGCGTCAGCGATGAGCAGGTGTCGTTCGAGGTCAACCTGGATTCCGTCGCCCGCAGCGGCGTGCGTATCCATCCCAGTGTGTTGCAGTTGTCTCGCCGTCGAGCGCCTGGCTCATGAGCCGCGATAAAGTGCGGCCGACCCTGCGCTCGGTGATTGCCCGCGGGCATATGATTCTGGCGCTGGTGGCGGTCACCCTGGCCAGTGTGTCCCTGACCCTGCTCGGCGTACTTGCCCTGCGGGTTTACGCCGAGCACAACCTGCACCTGATCGCCCGCTCCATCAACTACACCGTGGAAGCGGCTGTAGTGTTCAACGACAGCGCGGCGGCCACCGAAGCCCTGAGCCTGATCGCCTCCACCGAAGAAGTGGCCCAGGCAGAAGTATTCGATATCAACGGCAAGCTGCTGGCGCGCTGGGTTCGCCCGGAAACCGGCATGTTGTCACGGGTCGAGTTGCAAATAGCGCACGCCCTGCTCGAACAGCCCATCAGCCAGCCGATTCTGCGCCAAGGGCAAACCGTCGGCAGCATCCATCTGGTCGGCCACGGTGGCAGCCTGTTGCGCTTCTTGCTCAGCGGCCTGATCGGGATTCTGATCTGCACCGCCCTCAGCGCCTGGGTGGCCTTGCACTTGTCGCGGCGTCTGTTAAATGGCATCACCGTGCCACTGCAACGCCTGGCCGCCGTCGCTCACGCCGCGCGCAGCGAGCGAGACTTTGACCGCCGCGTACCCTCGGCGCAGATCGCCGAACTCGACAGCCTGGGCAGCGACTTCAACGCCCTGCTCGGCGAGATGGAGGCCTGGCAGAGCCACCTGCAAAGCGAAAACGAAACCCTGGCCCACCAGGCCAGCCATGACAGCCTCACTGGCCTGCCCAACCGCGCGTTCTTCGAAGGCCGGCTTATTCGCGCCTTGCGTAGTGCCGCCAAGGTCAACGAGCGGGTGGCGGTGCTGTTTCTCGACAGCGACCGCTTCAAAGACATCAACGACAGCTTCGGTCACGCTGCTGGCGATGCCGTGTTGGTGGCTGTTGCCGATCGCGTGCGTGCGCAACTGCGCGAGGATGACCTGGTGGCACGCCTGGGCGGCGATGAGTTTGCGGTATTGCTGGCGCCGCTGCACAAGGCCGAAGACGCCCATCGCATCGCCGATAAAATCATTGCCAGTATGGACGTGCCGATTTCGCTGCCAGGGGGTACTCAGGTGTTGACCTCCCTCAGTATCGGCATTGCCATTTATCCCGATCATGGCGCCACTCCCGGCACCTTGCTCAACGCCGCCGATGCGGCGATGTACCAGGCCAAACGCCTGTCTTCAGGCGGCCAGCAAACGGCGGAGTCGGAGCATCCCGTCGTCAACGTTCAACACAGGAGTTGATTCCCTTGTTCGCTAACACACGCGTTTTATTTATTTCCTTACTCGTTGCCTTCCTGGCCCTCAGTGGCTGCCAGACGCCCCCGCCCAAGGGGCTCACCCCGGCGCAAGTCGCCGTACTCAAGCAGCAAGGCTTCGAGCTGACAGACGAGGGCTGGGCCTTCGGCCTGTCCGGCAAGGTCCTGTTTGGCAGCGACATCGAAACCCTCAACAAACCCAGCACCGACATCGTCGAACGCATCGGCCAGGCCCTGGTAGGCGCGGGCATCGAGCGCGTACGTGTCGACGGCCACACCGACGCCTCCGGCAAAGAACCCTACAACGTGGCGCTGTCCCTGCGCCGCGCCAAGAGCGTGGGCAAGGTGCTGACCCGCGTGGGTATGAAAGAAGAAAACATCCAACTGCGCGGTTTGGGCAGCAGCGAGCCGGTGGCGCCGAATACGACCACAGCAGGCCGCACCGAGAATCGCCGGGTGTCGATTGTTGTGATCGCAGACTAAGCGGGTTCACCTTCCCCCAGCTGAAATGCATTCAATATGTGGGAGCTGGCTTGCCTGCGATGGCGGTTGATCGGTAGATATAGCTTTTGCTGATACACCGCTATCGCAGGCAAGCCAGCTCCCACATTCAGTCTGCAAACCGCATTTCCCGCGTCTGCCCCATCAACAACCCCTGATTCTGCTCCGTCACCTCCCGGATGTAGTCCCACAACAACGTAATTCGTTTCAACTTCCTCAAATCCTCCCGGCAATACATCCAGAACTGCCGCGTAATCGCAATCTGCTCTCCCAGCACCGGCAACAAGCGCGGATCCTGCACCGCCAGAAAGCACGGCAATATCGCCATCGACCGGCCCTGCTGCGCCGCCACGTACTGCGCGATCACGCTCGTACTGCGCAGGCTGGCGCTGGCGCCGGGCACGACGTTGGCCAGGTACAGCAGCTCCGAGCTGAAGGCCAGGTCATCCACGTAGCTGATAAACGGATGCTCGGCCAAATCCGCAGGTTTGCGGATTGGCGGGTGTTGGTCGAGGTAGTCCTGGGTGGCGTACAGCTGCAGTTTGTAGTCGCACAGTTTGCAGCACACATACGGCCCGTGTTCCGGGCGCTCCAGGGCGATGACGATGTCGGCTTCGCGCTTGGACAGGCTGATGAAGTGGGGCAGGGGCAGGATGTCTACCGAGATCGCGGGATAAGTGTCGACGAAATGGCTCAACTGCGGGGTGACGAAGAAGCTACCGAACCCTTCGGTGCAGCCCATGCGCACATGGCCGGACAGCGCCACGCCGGAGCCGGAGACTTGTTCGCAGGCCATGTGCAGGGTGCTTTCGATGGACTCCGCGTAGCCGAGCAAACGCTGGCCCTCGGTGGTGAGCACGAAGCCGTTGGTCCGGGATTTTTCGAACAGCAACGTACCGAGCGACACTTCCAGTGAACTGATGCGCCGCGACACGGTGGTGTAGTCCACCGCCAGGCGCTTGGCGGCCACGCTGGCCTTGCGGGTGCGCGCCACTTCGAGGAAAAACTTCAGGTCATCCCAGTTCAGGGCGCCTAGAGAGGTGATGTTTTTTTGCATATTGGACCGGCTTTTATGTGCGTTCTTATTAGAAGTTTGCACATCTATACTCCAAAAACAGTCCGAACGCCTCATTCTTCAAGGCGATTCAACGCCTTGGTTCTCTGCATAACTACAAGATTCTGGAGACCACATGAACGCATCTGCCGATATTTCCGTGCAACAGGTCAAGTTGCTGATCAACGGCGAGTGGGTCGAATCCAAGACCACCCAGTGGCAAGACATCGTCAACCCGGCCACCCAGCAAGTGCTGGCCAAAGTCCCGTTTGCCACTGCCGATGAAGTCAACGCTGCCATCGACGCTGCCCATCGCGCCTTTCAGACCTGGAAGCTGACGCCGATCGGTGCGCGGATGCGCATCATGCTCAAGCTGCAAGCCCTGATCCGTGAACATTCCAAGCGCATTGCCGTGGTCCTCAGCAACGAGCAGGGCAAGACCATTGCCGATGCCGAGGGCGATATTTTCCGTGGCCTGGAAGTGGTCGAGCACGCCTGCTCCATCGGCACCCTGCAAATGGGCGAATTCGCCGAAAACGTGGCCGGTGGCGTGGACACCTACACCCTGCGCCAACCTATCGGCGTGTGCGCCGGCATCACTCCATTCAACTTCCCGGCGATGATTCCGCTGTGGATGTTCCCGATGGCGATTGCCTGCGGTAATACCTTCGTCCTCAAGCCTTCCGAGCAAGACCCGTTGTCGACCATGCTGCTGGTAGAACTGGCGCTGGAAGCCGGCGTACCGGCCGGTGTGCTCAACGTAGTGCACGGCGGTAAGGATGTGGTGGATGCACTCTGTACTCACAAAGATATCAAGGCCGTGTCCTTCGTCGGTTCCACCGCCGTCGGCACCCATGTCTACGACCTGGCCGGCAAACACGGCAAGCGCGTGCAGTCGATGATGGGCGCCAAGAACCACGCCGTGGTGCTGCCGGATGCCAACCGTGAACACACCCTCAATGCCCTGGTCGGCGCCGGTTTCGGCGCGGCGGGCCAGCGTTGCATGGCCACCTCGGTGGTGGTGCTGGTGGGCGCGTCCAAGCAGTGGCTGCCGGATCTCAAGGCCCTGGCACAAAAGCTCAAGGTCAATGCTGGCAGCGAAGCCGGCACGGATGTCGGCCCGGTGATCTCCAAGCGCGCCAAGGCACGCATCCTTGAACTGATCGAAAGCGGCGTGAAAGAAGGCGCCAAGCTGGAGCTGGATGGCCGCGATATCAAGGTGCCGGGCTTCGAACAAGGTAACTTTGTCGGCCCGACTCTGTTCTCGGGCGTGACCACCGACATGCGCATCTACACCGAGGAAATCTTCGGCCCGGTGCTGGTGGTGCTGGAAGTCGACACCCTCGACCAAGCCATCGCCCTGGTCAACGCCAACCCGTTCGGCAACGGCACAGGTTTGTTCACCCAGAGCGGTGCGGCGGCGCGTAAATTCCAGAGCGAAATCGATGTGGGTCAGGTCGGCATCAACATCCCGATTCCGGTGCCAGTGCCGTTCTTCAGTTTCACCGGCTCGCGCGGTTCCAAGCTCGGCGATCTGGGCCCGTATGGCAAGCAAGTGGTGCAGTTCTACACCCAGACCAAAACCGTCACCAGCCGCTGGTTTGATGACGACACGGTCAACGATGGCGTCAACACCACCATCAACCTGCGCTGAACCTGGGAGACGAGCATGAAGATTGCATTTATTGGATTGGGCAACATGGGCGCGCCCATGGCCCGTAACCTGATCAAGGCTGGGCACGCGCTTAACCTGTTCGACCTGAACCAGGCGGTACTCAAGGAACTCGCCGAACTGGGCGGCACCATCAGCAGCTCACCGCGTGATGCGGCCCAGGGCGCAGAACTGGTGATTACCATGCTGCCGGCCGCTGCTCACGTGCGCAGCGTATGGCTCAATGACGACGGTGTGCTCGCGGGCATCGGCAAAGGCGTCCCAGCGGTGGATTGCAGCACCATCGATCCGCAAACCATCCGTGATGTAGCTGCAGCGGCAGCGAAACAAGGCGTGGCAGTGGCCGATGCACCGGTCTCCGGTGGCACCGGCGGTGCCCAGGCCGGGACGCTGACCTTTATGGTCGGCGCCAACCCGGAATTATTCGCTACCCTGCAACCGGTGCTGGCGCAGATGGGCCGCAACATCGTGCACTGCGGCGATGTCGGCACCGGGCAAATCGCCAAGATCTGTAACAACCTGCTGCTGGGTATCAGCATGGTCGGCGTCAGTGAGGCCATGGCCCTGGGCGATGCGCTCGGCATTGATACGCAAGTGCTGGCCGGCATCATCAACAGCTCCACCGGGCGCTGCTGGAGTTCCGATACCTATAATCCTTGGCCGGGCGTGATCGAAACCGCGCCATCATCGCGTGGCTATACCGGTGGCTTTGGTGCCGACCTGATGCTCAAGGATTTGGGCCTGGCCACGGAAGCCGCACGCCAGGCGCATCAGCCGGTGATCCTCGGCGCAGTGGCCCAGCAGTTGTACCAGTCGATGAGCCAGCGCGGGGAGGGGGGTAAAGACTTCTCGGCCATCATCAATAGCTATCGCAAACCTCAATAAAGGCAAGTTCCGAGAGCCCTCCTTGGGTGGGTTCTCGGAGGTTGGCTTGTCTATGCGTTCGCAGCATTTCAGGCGCCTTGTGCACCTGCCCCCTCGATATATCCCCTAATACCTGTCCCCATCGTGATTACAACTTTTGCTGCCTCGCATTACGCGAGCTTCGCTGCTATATGCGTTTTTATTACTAATCAACTAACTGGTTCGCATGAGCCTGTTTGAGGTGTGTACCACCTTGAAATAAATTATTACAACTTGAAAAGGTTTGATGGTTTTTCTCGGTTTTTGATCATTGATTCATCATGTGGGTCGCATATGTGGAGTGATTAATTATCATGGTGTGATGATGAAAAAATAATTGATGGGCGTCATATATGTGATGGGCATGACCGTTAATTAGGCGTGCTTAATACCTGTTTAGTTTTCCCTTTGATGTCGGCTATTGCCTCGCTAGTATCTGGCTGGCGGGAGTTTTCAGTTGGGTATGCCTCCACAGTTTTCTCCGCAGTGTTTTATTTTTTCCAGGTTGTGCAGGTGCCTTAAAAATGGCTAGCGAAAGGAAGCGGACAGCGAGTATTGCCGAGCGATCAGCTGCTTTGGCCCACACCGGTCAGGGACTCGACAAGGCCAGTCTCATGGCTCTCCATCTCTCCCGATTGCTTGAGTTGTGGGCTTGCGGGCGTACCCACTCATTGCCGGTGGCGGCGCCTTCCAGGCTTACCTGCCTGTCACATCAATTGCCGCCTGTGAGTCGCGAGTCCGAGCCCATCAACGCGCGACTGCGTGAAGAAACGGGCGTTGGGTGATCGCCACTTAGTCCGAACAGTTCACCAATAACGCAAAAACAAATTTAGCGCTCGACGGTAATCACTGTCGTGGGCATTCGCTCGCGCTGAGCTTTGTGTGTCCATAAATTGAAACGGGTGAGAGATGAAAAATATAACAATTGTCGACAAGGCGACGGGGACGGCGACGGAACATGCCTTGGGAACTACCAGCCTCAAAGGTACCAGCATTGTAAAGTTGCCCTTCGGGCCGGAAAGCGTTCAGTCGTTTCAACAGTCCGGGCAGAATCTGGTAGTCACGCTGAAGTCAGGTGAGACCGTTACGGTTCAGAACTTTTTTGTGGTGGGCGCCGACGGTGCGAAAAACCAACTGGTGCTGGAGGGTGAAGACGGTACTTTGTTGCTTGGCAACTATTCCACGCCTTATTCGGGCTTCACCTTTACTGAAATTTCGACCCTCGACGAGCTGGGTGTGGCCGCCATTGCCGCAGACAGTTCCATCCCGAGCTGGGTGCTGTGGGGGCTGGGGCTACTCGCCGTGGGCGGTGCTGCGGCGGCAATGAGCGGCGGCGGCGGAGGCGGTGGTAACGATTCGCCACCCGCCGCTCCAGGAGCCGCGAGCGGTCTGGCCGTCAACAGTGCGGGCACACTCCTCACCGGTAAAGGCCAGAGCGGTACGACGGTAACGGTCAAAGATGCTGCGGGCAATGTGCTCGGCACCAGCACCGTTGGCACAGACGGTAATTTCCAGGTCAGCCTGGGCACACCGCAAACCAATGGTGAAACGCTGCAAGTCACCCTCAAGGATGCCTTGGGCCAAGTCTCGCCGCCTGCAACCGTTGTCGCCGGTGACACCACGGCACCTGCCGCCGCTTCAGAGTTGGAGGTCAGCCCTGACGGTTTGACCGTCAGCGGTAAGGGCGAACCCAATGCCACGGTGACCATAAAGGATGCCGATGGCAATGTAATCGGCACCGGCACGGTGGGGGATGACGGCAGCTTCCAGGTCACCTTGAACACGCCGCAGACTAACGGCGAAACGCTGAGCGTCATTCTCAAAGACGCTGCCGGCAATGAATCCCCTGCCAGCCCTGTGGTGGCGGGTGATACCACCGCACCTTCCGCACCGACCGACCTGGCGTTGAGCCCCGACGGCGCAACGCTCAGCGGTAAAGGCGAACCCAATGCCACGGTGACCATAAAGGATACCGATGGCAATGTAATCGGCACTGGGGCAGTGGGAGATGATGGCACCTTCCAAGTGACCTTGAACACGCCTCAGGTTAACGGTGAAACGCTTGCCGTCACCTTGACGGACCCTGCGGGGAATGAGTCTGTCCCGACTAACGTGGTCGCCGTTGATATTGATGATACCGACGCGGACGCGGATGCCGACGCTGACGCTGACGCTGACGCTGACGCTGACGCCGACGCCGACGCCGATGCTGACGCCGATGCTGACGCTGACGCTGACGCCGATGCTGACGCCGATGCTGACGCTGATGCCGATGCCGATGCTGACGCTGACGCTGATGCTGATGCTGACGCTGACGCTGATGCTGATGCTGATGCTGATGCTGATGCGGATGCCGACGCTGATGCTGATGCCGATGCCGATGCCGATGCCGATGCTGATGCTGATGCCGATGCCGATGCCGATGCCGATGCCGATGCCGACGCTGATGCTGATGCTGATGCTGATGCCGATGCCGATGCCGACGCTGATGCGGATGCGGATGCGGATGCTGATGCCGACGCTGATGCTGATGCCGATGCCGATGCCGATGCCGATGCTGATGCCGATGCCGATGCCGACGCTGATGCTGATGCTGATGCCGATGCCGATGCCGACGCCGACGCCGATGCCGACGCCGACGCCGACGCGGATGCCGATGCGGATGCCGATGCGGATGCCGACGCCGATGCTGACGCTGACGCTGACGCTGATGCCGATGCCGACGCCGATGCGGACGCTGACGCCGATGCCGATGCCGATGCTGATGCGGACGCCGATGCCGATGCCGATGCTGATGCCGACGCTGATGCTGACGCCGATGCGGACGCCGACGCCGACGCGGATGCCGATGCTGACGCTGATGCCGACGCCGACGCCGACGCCGACGCTGATGCCGATGCCGATGCCGATGCCGATGCCGATGCGGATGCCGACGCCGATGCTGATGCGGATGCTGATGCGGATGCGGATGCTGACGCCGATGCCGATGCCGATGCCGATGCCGATGCCGATGCTGACGCCGATGCCGACGCCGACCTAGAAGCCTTCGACGACCTCGCCACAAGCGAAGTGACCATCAAACCCGTTACATCCAACACCAACCTGGCGGATATGCGTGTCTTCACCCTGCTGGGTGTTGGCGGGATCATCCTGGGCGATCACACCAAGGCACAGGAGTTCACGGTTGCCGAAGGTTCCAGCGGCACGCTGAACCTGCAGTTTGCCCAGGCGGATCTGGTTTCGCTGCTGGGAGGCGGTTTCACTGCGGTCCTGGAGGTCAGCGACGGCGCGGGTGGCTGGTTGCCGGTTCAACAGGGCAGTAACGGTTCGGGCTTGCTGGATCTGTTGGGCCTGTTCGGTCAAAGCACCACTGCCGAGATCGAAGGGCTGCAGGCCGGGCAATATCGCTTCACCCTCCAACTGGACCCAAACCTGGTCAGCATCGGTGCGGGGGCGACGGCGGTATTGAGCGTCACCAACAACAGCCTGACTGATTTCACTGGCGAAGCCGGTCCCGAAGTCTCCGGCAACGTCATCACCGACCCGGGTGTGGGAGGCACTCCGGATGTGCCGGGCAACGGCGGGCCCGTCAAGGTGCAGGTCGAGGTCGGCGGTGAATTCGTCGATGCGGACGCCACTACCGGCACGGTGCTGCAAGGCCAATATGGTCAACTGACTATTTTTGCCAATGGTGACTACAAGTACACCCCGAACGGCGATGTCGCCAACATCGGCAAAGTGGATGCGTTCGAATACCACTTGGTCAATGGTGCGGGTGGTTCTGCCGCCGCCACCTTGTATGTGCGCATCGACAGCCCAAGTGTCGACGTGACCTGGAACGCAACAGACCCATCGGCTCCAGGCACGGTCAGCCCGGTAGCGAACGATGACCTGGGCTCGGCGCAGATAGCGATCGTCAACCTGGTGACAGAAGCCAACGCGCCGGCCTTGAGCTACAACCTGCCGGCGATCGGCACGGGCTCGGGTACGGGCGAAGTCATCGTCGTGGCTGCCGACTCTACGGCTGTATTGAAGGTCGATGTCAGCGCTTCCGGCTTGACCCTGTTGCCGTCCACCACCGTCAATCTGCAAAAACTGATTGCAGGCCAATGGGAAACGCAACAGACCACCACCCAGTCGTCGCATACGTTCACCGGGCTGGACGCCGGTTCGTATCGGGTCACCGCATCCACAGGCTCGGTGCTGTCATTGTCGACCATCACGGTGGCTCAGACCTTGACTACCACCTTCACCACGCAATTTGTGGCCGGTGAAATGACCAACGCCACCGGCGACTTGTTGGCTGGCAGCCTGGCCGGACCGGATGTGCTCGGTTCGCCATTGACGGTGTTGAGCGTGCTGGTAGCCGGGGCCTATGTGGTGCCTGGGCAGACGGGGGCGCAAGTCGTCGGTGAGCACGGCACGTTGACCGTCTTTGCCGATGGCAAATACGTCTACACGCCGAATGCCGGCCTGACGTTGGATGAGATTGGCCAGGTGGATAAATTCACCTACAAACTCACCACGCCGACGGGTCAGGAGGAGACCGCAGACGTGTACATCCGCATCGACTCGCCAGACCGTGACCTGGTCTGGGACGACGCCAACCCGGGCGCGCCTGCCACTGAGGGTGTCGGCTTTGCCGCAGCCCTGGGGGCGGTGGATCAGGCCGCGGATGACGCCGCCAGCGTTGATGCTCAGCACCACGATGCGGCGGTGGTTGATGACACCGACTTCACCCACGTCGATGCGGGCGCGGGTGCAAACGGGTTGCTGTGGGAAGGGGGGGATGCTGCCATCAACCTCACCGACCTGATCGGCAAAGTCAGCGATGTGCAGAGTATCGACCTGAACGATATCAGCGCAGTGGACCTGACGTTGAGCCTGGAAGACCTGGTGTCCATCACCGGGCCTGAGTCGGATCGCTTGATGATTCAGGGCGACGATCAGGACAGCGTGCACCTGACCGGCGACTGGACTGGCGGTGTGACGCAAGTAGAGAACGGTCTGGAGTACGTGGTCTACACCAGTGCGGAAGATCAGGCCCATCAGCTTTGGGTACAAAGCGGCATCAACGTGGTGTAACGCCACTTCCCGATAACCGGGCCGCAATGCCCGGTTTTCCTTACCAACAAGCTTGCAGCGATGGGCCGTGACTGATGCCAGTCACGGTTCGTTGTTGTCCCCCTCCGGTTTGACAACAGTCAGGTGACTTGCAGTGAGGCATAAGAGTTTGGCCAACCAACTGTCTGCCACGGTTCTGGCAGTCGCAATGATCGCGCCAGGGATTGAGCCGGTCATGGCCACGTCGCTTTTCGACGATGAAGAACCCGTCAACATCATCAGCCCCAGCAACCTGGGCACGAATTTACCGGGAGGGCCAGCGGGCGTCAGCGCACCGGTGGCACCCCAGCGCAACATACCGAGCAACCTCGACCTCATGCGCGCCATTCAGTTGGCCGTAGAGTGGCACCCGGCGATTGCCGAGGCGATCGGCCAGCTGTACCAACAAAACGAGAACGTGAACATCGCCCGGTCCGGGTATTACCCGCAAGTCAGCGGTGGCTTCAATTCGGGCTATGACAGCGGCTTGAGTGGCAATGGCCAAAGCCGAGCGTTTTCGTTGTCGGCGTCGCAGATGCTTTATGACTTCGGCAAGGTTTCCAGCTCAGTGGACAGCGCACTGGCGCGGGTCAGCGGCAGCCAGGCGGCGATCTTGTTGTCGATTGACCAAGTGGCCCGCGACACCTCGTTTGCAATGATCGAACTGCAACGCTCGCAACGTTTGGTGACTGTGGCCCGCGAGCAGATCGAGGGGATTTCGGCGATTGCCGAACTGGCCAAAAAACGCAGCGATATGGGCGCCAGCACCCGTTCCGATTTGATCCAGGCCCGTTCGCGGGTCGAGGCGTCAATGGCCACCCAAATGCAGTTCACCGCGCAATTCAACCGCTGGCGCAGCGCCTTGAGCAGTTTGCTGGGGGCCCAGTCGCCGGTGAACGTGGCCAGCGGCTTTCCTGCCAGCCTGGAACAGTCCTGCGTGGGCGTGGTGCCCGATGCCGCCGTCACCCCGACGTTGCTGATCGCCCAGGCCCAGCGGGTCGATGCCTTGGCACTGATTGCACAGGCGCGTGCCGAAGCCTTGCCCACGGTGTCGCTGGACCCGTCCATCACGCACTACCTGGACAACAACGATGAAAGCAACCTGCCCGGCGGCCGCGATCGCACCCGCTACGGCGTGTTTCTCAACGTGAAGATGCCGCTGTACCAGGGCGGCGCAATCACCGCGCGCAAAACCGCGGCGCAGCAGGCGCTGCGCTCGGCCGAGGCGGCCAACGACGCCGCACGGCTTGCGGTTCGCCAGGGTTTGCTCGAAGCCCGCGACCAGATATCAAGCTTGTCGCAACGTCTGTCGACCCTGGATTTTCGTGAGCGCAGCATCTCCGAAACCCGTGACCTTTATCGCCAGCAATACCTTGAGCTGGGCACGCGTCCGTTACTCGACTTGCTCAATGCCGAGCAGGAAATCCACCAGGCGCGCATGGATCGGGAAAACACGGCGGCAGACCTGCGTCGCCTGAATATCGATTGCCTCTACAACACGGGCGGGCTTCGCACGGCGTTCCATTTGGACAACAGCACCCTGCAGGGTGTGGAGATTCGGCCATGAATGAAGCCGTGAAACTGGATGACGACTTGAGTGCAGCGCCCCTACAGCACACACCGCCGCCGACCTTTGATTACGAGGTATGGCTGGAAGCAATTCTTGGAGTGGCCCGCCATTACCGCCTGGAGTGTTCAGCGCAAAGCGTGCGCCTGGCAGCCCAATGGACTGACAGCGCGTCGGTGGAAGACGTGGTGCGGCGTATGGCGCGTCAGGCCGGGTTGAATTGCGTGATCGGCGACTTTAGCGCCTCGACCCTGATGCAGCGCCAGTTGCCGCTGGTGGTGCAGTTTGCGGATGGGCAGGTCGGTGTGCTGGAGCTCATCGGTGAGGATGACAGCATCGGCATCGCCTACAGCGGTGATGGCGGTTTGCAAAGCCGTCTGGGCCGCCGCGAATTGCTTGAGCAGGCACGCAAGACGGTGATTTTGCGGCCAATGCGCGCGGTGCGCGACACTCGCGTCGATGATTACATCAAGCCGTACCAAAAGAACTGGTTCAGTGCCATCGTGCTGCGCGACCTGCGGCCGTATGGCTATGTGATGCTGGCGTCCCTGGTCACCAGCGTACTCGGCCTCGCCGGGGTGCTCTTTTCGATGCAGGTGTACGACCGCGTTATTCCCGCCGAGTCCATGCCCACCCTGTATGTGCTGTTCGGCGGCGTGATGTTGGCGCTGGTCTTTGATTTCATCATGCGCATCACCCGCGTGCGCATCACTGACATGCTCGGCAAACGCGCCGACCTGCGCGTCTCGGACCTGGTGTTCGGGCACGCCATCCGCCTGCGCAACAGCGCCCGACCCAAGTCCACCGGTTCGTTCATTTCCCAACTCAAGGAATTGGAACAACTGCGTGAACTGATCACCTCAAGCACGGCGACCGCGCTGGCAGACCTGCCGTTTTTCCTGCTGTTTCTGGTGATCTATTGGTTGATCGCCGGTCCGTTGGTCGCTGTGCCCCTGGTGGCCGTGCTGTTTCTGGTGGTGCCGGGCCTGCTGGCGCAGAAAAAACTCGCGGCGTTGGCCACTGAGTCGATGCGCGAAGGCGCGTTGCGCAGCGCGATGCTGGTTGAAACCGTACAAGGCCTCGACGACATCAAGGCCCTGCAAGCCGAGCAGCGTTTTTCGCAGCAATGGAACCATTACAACGCCACTTGTGGCGATGCCAGCCTGCGCCTGCGCCTGCTCACCAATAAGTTGGTGGCATGGAGCAACAACGTCCAGGGCTCGGTGTTTGCCGTGGTCGTCGTATTCGGGGCGCCCATGGTCATGGCCAGCGATATGACCACCGGCAGCCTGGTGGCCGCCTCGATCCTGGCCTCGCGCATGATGGCGCCGATGTCGCAGATCACTCAGGTACTCACGCGCTGGCAGCAGGCCAAGGTGGCATTGCAGAGTTTGAACCGCATCATGGAATTGCCGGTGGACCACGCTGAAGGCAGCAAGCGCGTGCATTTACCGCTGGTGCGCGGTCACTATGTGCTCAAACAGGCGGCCTTCCAGTATTGCGACGAAGCGCCGGTGCCGGCGTTATTGGTGGCGGATCTGCAGATCCAGCCGGGCGAGCGCATCGCCATTCTCGGCCGTAACGGCGCGGGCAAATCGACCTTGCTGCAGGCCCTGGCCGGGATGCTCGACCTCAAGAGCGGCAACATCAGCCTCGACGGGGTTGCCCTGGGCCACCTCGACCCGGCGGACGTGCGCCGGGATGTGGGGTTGATGACGCAAAACTCGCGTCTGTTCCACGGCACCCTGCGTGACAACCTGATCATGGGGGCGCCGCATGCATCGGATGAGGAAATCCTCCAGGCCCTGGCGGTAACCGGCGCCGCCGACTTCATCGGCAAATTCGCCGACGGCATGGACCACCTGATCCTCGAAGGCGGCCTAGGCCTCTCTGGCGGCCAGCGCCAATCGTTGCTCTTGTCACGCTTGATCATTCGCCAACCGCATATTGTCTTGCTCGACGAGCCCACCGCGTCCCTGGATGAAGCTACCGAGCGCCAATTGATTCAGAACCTGGATCGCTGGGCGGCCCATCGCACGCTGATCATCGCCACCCACCGCATGAGTGTATTGAGCCTGGTCAACCGCATCATTGTGGTCGACAACGGCCAGGTCATCGTCGATGACAGCAAGGACAACGCCATTGCACGGCTATCCAGACCCAAGGGGAAAAACCAGTGAAAACCCATGCGCTGAAAACAATCCCCCTGCTTGCCAGTGAAGACGAACACATCGGCCGCCCCCACGCGGGCGTGGATGACAGTACGGTGCTGCGCGCTACACGGGTGGTGGCGTGGGTGGCCGTCATGCTTGTCGCGTTTGGCGCCTGGGCCTACGTGTTTGAAGTGGACGAGGTGTCCACCGGCAGCGGCAAGGTCATTCCCACCTCCCGCGAGCAGATCATTCAGTCCCTGGAAGGCGGGATCGTCACGGAGCTGAATGTGGGGGAGGGCGATATCGTCAAACAGGGGCAGGTCCTGGCCAGGCTTGATCCGACCAAGACCGAATCCAACTTCGATGAAAGCGCTTCCAAGTACCGTGCGTCCCTGGCCAGCGTGGCGCGGTTGCAGGCGGAAGTGAACGGCAAACCGTTGGCATTCCCGGCGGAGCTGTCACGTTACCCGGCGCTGATCAGCGCTGAAACCGATCTGTTCAACACCCGGCGCAAAGGCCTTGAGGAATCCCTGGCCGGTGTACGCTCTTCCCTGGGGCTGGTGCGCAGTGAGCTGGAGATTACCGAAAACCTGGCCAAGGTTGGGGCTGCCAGCAATGTCGAGGTGCTGCGCCTCAAGCGCCAGAAGGCCGAGCTGGAATTGAAACTCAGCCAGGCGCGCTCCGATTACCTGGTGCGCGCCGGTGAGGACCTGGCCAAGGTCAACGCGGATGTCCAGACGCTGTTGTCGGTGATGCGCGGGCGTTCGGATTCGGTAACCCGCCTGACCTTGCGCTCGCCGGTGCGCGGTATCGTCAAGGATATCGAGGTCACGACCATCGGCGGCGTCATCCCTCCCAATGGGCGGCTGATGCAGATTGTGCCGCTGGATGAACAGCTGCTGATCGAGGCGCGAGTCTCGCCCAGGGACATTGCCTTCATCCATCCCGACCAGATGGCCAAGGTCAAGATCACGGCCTATGACTATGCCATTTACGGCGGCATGGACGGTAAGGTAGTGACCATTTCGCCGGACACCATTCAGGACGAAGTCAAACCGGAAGTTTTTTACTATCGGGTGTTTATCCGCACCGATGCCGACACCTTGAAAAACAAGGCCGGCAAGACGTTCTCGATCGTGCCCGGCATGATCGCCTCGGTAGACATCAAGACCGGTCAGAAAACCGTGCTCGACTACCTGATCAAACCGATGAACCGGGCACGCGAAGCGTTGCGAGAACGCTAGGGAGGCAGGATGGGTAGAACGTTCGGCATCGGTGTGCTGTTGGGCCTGACGATGGCCTGTACGTCTTGGGTGCAGGCGTTCGATGAGGCGACGACCCCGCTGCGCTGGAATGCGCCCGCCGACCGCGGCACCTGCACTGAGCCGGGTTCGGCGCTGTGGGTCGAAATTGCCCGAGGCGATGCGTGCATTCGTTACTTCGCTGGCGGCGCCCTGGAGCGTGCGCCCGTGGTGATTGTGATGTTCCACGGTGATCGCACGAGCGAGATGCATCGTGCGCCGCAGGCGATTGCCGGCAACACCCTGGCCGCCAAAGTCAGCCAGGCCACGATGCTTACCAAGCGCGCGGGTGTGCCCCTGGTGATCGTAGCGCGCCCCGGCACCTACGGTTCCAGCGGCAACCACGGGCAACGGCGTCAGGCGCAGGAGTTCATTGCGCTCAATGGGGCGCTGGATCAGTTGCGCGAGCGCTATGGCATTGGGCAGTTCGTGTTGCTCGGGCACAGTGGCGGCGCTACGGTTGCCGCTGCACTGTTGACGCTGGGCCGTACCGACGTGAAATGCGCGGTGATGACCTCCGGTGCTTTCTCGCTGGTGCAGCGGGCGCAGATGATCCGCCAGAGCAAGGGCCTGCCTTCAAGGCCTGGGCGTGACACCAATGGGTTGCTGCACCCTTATGATCCGGCCCGGCACATCGATGGCATTGCCGTCGCACCCGCACGGCAGTTGTATGTGATTGGCAGCCCGGACGATCAAGTCGCACCGTTCGCCCTGCAGGAAGCTTTCTTCCAGGCACTGATGCGGGCCGGGCACCAGGCGCATTTGATCAAGGCGCTGGGCGTGCCGACGGCCTTTCACCAGTTGCGCCATGACATCGGGCTGAAGACGGCGGCGCAGTGCGCGGGCTAGACCGGCACCGCCTGTTCGCGTGAGGTCAACCAATCACACAGCTGCGACAACCCCGTCCCGCCCGAGCTCTTGACCATGACCCAATCGCCAGGCTGAAACCACGGTTGCGGGTCGTTCGCCAGTGCCTGGTTCAGCGCCTTGGCATTCTCGAACCATTGCACTGGCAGCTCGTCACGCAACGACAGGTACAGCGCGTGCATCAACGGGCCGCACAGCACCACATGCCGTGGCGCCACAGCCCGCAAAGGCTCGGCCATCTCAAGGTGATAACGTTGGGCGTCGGCCCCGAGTTCGAGCATATCCCCCAGCACCAGCACACGGTGCTGCGGTGGGGCAGGCAGATCGGTCATTGAGCGCAGCGCGGCACTCATCGAGCCAGGGTTGGCGTTGTAGGCATCGTTGATCAGTTGGAAATGGCCGCCTGTGCAGGTAATTGACAGGGTATTGCCGCGGCCTTCGACGGGCATGAACGCGCCCAGGGTTTCCAGCGCCTGCTCGACCGCAAGCCCGCGTGCAGACAGGGCCGCTAGTACTCCCAACGCGTTGATTACCATATGCCTGCCGCGCGCCTTCAGACTGAAATTCAAGGGTTGCCCGGCAAGGAGTGCGTTGACGTTTACTTGATGGACTTCACTGTTCCAATCCAGCAAGCGCAGGTCCGCTTCGGGGTGTTCGCCGAAGCTGATCACGTGCAAGTGGGCCACCTCGGCGGCTTCGGCGAACAGCTCGTAGTAAGGCATATCGCGACAGAGTACCGCGTGACCACCCGGGGCCATGGAGGCGAATATTGCGCTTTTTTTGCGCGCCAGGTTTTCCAGGGTTCCGTGATACTCCAAGTGCGCCGGTGCGATGCCGGTGACGACGGCGATCTGCGGGCGAACCAGCGCCGAGTTGATCGGCATACGCCCAACGGCCATTTCCAGTACCCAGAATTCTGCCGGCTCAGTCATGCTCGCCAGGTTCCAGGCAATGCCATGGGGCAGGTTGGCGTTGGCTTCGGTCTGGCCCACGTTGCCCCAGGGTTTCAACGCCTGGGCAAGCATTGCCACCACAGTGGTCTTGCCGAAACTGCCGGTCACGCCAAACACTGTTCCACTGAAGTGCTGCCGGGCGTGACGGCCCATCTGCAACATGGCCTCGCTGGTGTCGGCAACCTGCAATACCGGCAGCCCACTGCTCAGGTAGGGGGTGGGGTCTACACACAGGAAGGCTGACGGTCGACGTTCGGGTTTGGCCTGGGCCCAGCGTTGCGCCGATTGCGCTTCATTGGGGCCGACCCGGCTGGGATGGCGACTGAGGATCCGCTGCGGCTTGAAGAACTGCATGGAGGGCGTCAGCCCCGTTGCGCGCCAGCCGGGCGGCGGTGGGGTTGCCCACGTGCCCTGGGTGACTTGCGCCAGGGTATCTGCGTTCCAGGCTCGATCCACGCCGGTTGCGGCCTGGACCCAACTGACCTGAGGGGCACCATCAAGCAGATAACGGTGGTAAGCGATTAACCCGGAAAGATAGTGTTCTACATCGTCGATCCGTACCCGGAACGCGTGATGACGAATAAAGAAGGCCCCGGCGATGCGCGCCGGGTTGGCAAAATACATCGCCAGTTCCGGCCAGAAATAGCCATTGAGCAGGTAGCGCGCGCGATGATGCAGCGCGCGGTAGAACGCGTGCAGATCAATCTCTTCAAGCAGGTGGCGCAGTGATGGTTGCTGGGCGATGCGTGTCAGCATCTGCTGCGCTGCCATCATCAACTCCAGCAACGTCGGAAAGGTGGTGATGCGTTGCTGGACGAACCCCAGATAGCCGGCGACGTTGTTCAGGCCAAAGCGAAAATATTTTTCGTCAGGTCGGTAGCGGGTCAGTTCGTTCACGCAGTAGCTGAGCCAATGGTCATGCTCGCGCCAGTGCTCTTTCTCGATGAAATAGTCGAAGGCTTTTTCCACCACGGCCAGCCAGCGCTCGTTGCGGGTCAGCCCATAGAGACGGATCAACCCGAAAGCGGCCTCGCCATCGTAGTAGATAATCCTGAAGGGCTCTTTGACACTCAGGTCATGGGCATGCAAAACGTGCGCAAACGCCCCGCTGACAGGATCCTGCATCCAGGCCATGCCGTTGGCGAGGGCTTCAAGAAGCGGCAGGTAACGGCGAGTGCCGGTG
Organism: Pseudomonas sp. HN8-3; assembly: GCF_020790195.1. Classification (NCBI taxonomy): domain Bacteria; kingdom Pseudomonadati; phylum Pseudomonadota; class Gammaproteobacteria; order Pseudomonadales; family Pseudomonadaceae; genus Pseudomonas; species Pseudomonas sp. HN8-3. Next base: position 5,005,479 of record NZ_CP086206.1, on the reverse strand, counting down.
ACTTCGCTGTACTTGACCAGTGCCAGCAGGCACACCGCATTGCCGCCCAGCTTGATCTCGTTGTCGGTGTCGATGAGAAACGCCGCCACGCTGCCATTGGGCAGCAACGAGGGCCTGATCAGTACCTCGGCGAGGTGAGTCAGCGAGCGCTCGATCGCTGCCTTGAGCTGTTCATCGCCGGTCAGTGCCCAGGCCTCGATCATCGAGTAAGTGGTGCTTGCGTGGCGTAGCGTGTTGTAGTTTTTGATGGTTCGGTCAAAGCAGGGGAAGTAGCCGTAGATAAATTGCCCGCTGTCTTGCACCTGCGTGCTCAGGTAGCTGGATGCGCTGTTTATACACGCCCGAACATCATCAGGTGCGAGCGCTCCCAGGGCACGCCAGCCGGTTTGCGGCCCGCTGCTGTTAAGGGGGTGGGCGACGCCATCTTCGGCGCAGAACACTCCGATGGTGTTGAAGGTGAACACGCGGGTTTCGGGGGCAAGCGCTGCCACGATGGCTGCGGCCTGTGAGCCGCTGAACCGCCGCTTGGCATAGGTGACGAAGTTATTGGTGTTGAAGGTCGCGTGGGCAATGTCGCTGCCGCCGTACAGGATGGCATTGGCATTCAATTCCTGTTCGGTGATTGCCAGCTGCATATCGGCATCGAATGCAAGGCCGTGCCTGAAGTAATTGCGCTTGTGGCGCCTGAGGCGTTCACTGAGCTTTTCCCAGGTTATTGGCGTCACGTTGAACGCACGTTCGACGCGGATCCATGAACGATCGGTTTTATCAGTCCCTTGGCGTGCAGCGTGGGAGCAGAGACGTTCGAATTCAAGCTCACCCAATTGCCAGGCAGTTTCGAAGTTGTCAGCGGTAATATGAAAAACCACCGCACGGTAGGTACTATCACTTATTGAAAAAAATAAAGTGCAGGTGTGCGGGGCGTCTGTTGAGACAGTCAGCTCGTTAGCGTGTTTGCTCAAAAGAGTGTAGCAAGCGAGCAGTTGCTGTTTCACAGGCGAAACTCTCCATGCATCATAACTTGCCGACGATTATTATTAATTGACGCTGGGTACGTCAAGAAATGCAAACTTTCTCGCAGCAGAAGTTATTGTCCGTACGTAGGCTGATGTTCGAATTTATATATCAGGAATACATCGAAGAGTCTTCCTTTGCAGGCTCTCGGACAGGTGAAGCCACGAGGTTTTCGTGCTGTTGGAGGTGATCGCGAATCAGTTTGCGAATGACCTGAGAGATAGTAAGGTCAACGTCGTTGGACAAGGACTCCAGCCGTTGTTTGGTCGGCGCGTCGATGAGGATGGTCAGGCGCGTAGTTTTATCAGGCATTTTTCTAGTCCTTTTACATACAAAAGCGCGGTCTCAACTGCCGCGGGCAGCAAGTGATACGAGAAGTGTTGAAGGCTTAGAGCCGTGCAGTCAATACACCGGGATTCTAATTCAACTCTCCTGGCATTTTCTACAGAAGGTGATTGAAGGTTCAGATAATGTGAGCTTCTGCACCTTTTACCTATATCCCTATTATCATGCGATTGTAATCCAATGAGCCTGAATACTAACAAGGCTGCAATGAAATTATACGAAGCAGGCGCAGCTGTCAAAATTAATACTATCTATAACTAAAGTAGTGTATGGGCGCGCTGATAATGTAGGCAGGCGACTTTTTTTCATTATGCCGGTTTTTTTTGGAGTGTTTCGCCGAAAAATACAACTCGAAAAAACGGCTGTTGTTTGTTTTTACTTTTTGTGGTTTGGGGGGGGCAGCGGGGCAGTTGGCACGACGCCGGGGCGTTGAAGCAAAAAGGGCCAGGGTGACCCTTTTTCAGGTGGCGGGATCAAGCAAAAACGAAGTACTTGCGCACGGTCTCCACTACTTCCCAGGTACCTTTCATGCCTGGCTCCACCACGAAGATATCCCCAGCGCGCAGATGGATCGGCGCCATCCCTTCAGGCGTGATCACGCAGTAGCCTTCCTGGAAATGGCAGTATTCCCACTTCACGTATTCCACGTACCACTTGCCCGGTGTGCAGATCCAGGTGCCCATGATCTTGCTGCCGTCTTCGCTGGTGTAAGCGTTGAGGTTGACGGTGTGCGGGTCGCCTTCAAGCTTTTCCCATTTGCAGGCATCCAGGACCGGCAGTGGGTGGGTGTCGCGCAGTACGGTGATGGGCTTGGACATGATGACTCCGAGGCAGGGAAGGGAAAGCTCAACCCTAAGGCCTTGGGCGCTGCGCCAGTGGTCTGAACTCGACATCGGGATGTCCAGAAGCGCAGGCCATGTGATGAACTGGAAATCACCCCCATCCCTGTGGGAGCCGGGCTTGCCCGCGATAGCGGAGTGTCAGGCAATGAAGAGGCTGGCTGCGCCATCGTCATCGCGGGCAAGCCCGGCTCCCACAAGGGGCATGTCTAAACGAAAGATTTGTGCAGTAACTGACCATTTCCTCGCAGTAAGTGCGAAATATTTCCCATCTCACGCCAGAATTCGCAAGAAAATTCAGAGCTGGCCCTCGTATCATTCACCCCAGTACCCAGTGAGAGCCTTGCAATGAACCCAATAAAAACGTGGTGGGATATCAGCCCGCCCTTGAGCACGGCGACCCCGACCTGGCCGGGCGATACGCCGTTCCAGGAAGAGCGCGTGTGGCAGTTCGGCCCGGAGTGTCCGGTAAATGTGGGCCGCGTAACCCTGTCGCCGCACACCGGTGCCCATGTGGATGCACCGCTGCATTACAGCGCCGATGGCGCGCCGATTGGCGAGGTTTCGCTGGATGTGTACATGGGCCCGTGCCGGGTATTGCATTGCCTGGGCAGCGGCGCGTTGGTGCAGCCGCATCAGTTGCAAGGGCGTGTGGATAACCTGCCGGAGCGCGTGCTATTGCGTACTTATCCACAAGCGCCACTGACTGAATGGGATTCGAATTTCACTGCCATCGCCCCGCAAACCATTGAGCTGCTCGCCGGCCTGGGTGTGCGCCTGATCGGTATCGATACGCCGTCCCTGGACCCGCAACAATCCAAGACCATGGATTCCCACAACGCCGTGGCGCGCCATGGCATGGCGATCCTCGAAGGCATCGTGCTCGATGAAGTGCCGGAGGGCGACTATGAACTGATCGCGCTGCCGCTACGTTTTGCCCATCTCGATGCCAGCCCGGTCCGCGCCATTCTCCGCCCGCTCAAGGAGCCCACGCGATGAGCCAATGTCCTTTCTCAGCTGATTACCAACCGCCGGAAGAATGGCATAACGCCGAACTGAATTTTTCCGAGTCCATGAGCTATGGCGATTACCTGGACCTGGGCAAAGTCCTCAGCGCCCAGCACCCGCTTTCTCCAGACCACAACGAAATGCTCTTCATCATCCAGCACCAGACCTCGGAGCTGTGGATGAAGCTGATGCTTCACGAACTCAAGGCTGCCCGCGAACATGTGCGCCTGGGTGAGCTGCCACCAGCGTTCAAGATGCTGGCGCGGGTGTCGCGGATCTTCGATCAACTGGTACACGCCTGGGCCGTGCTGGCGACCATGACGCCGTCGGAGTACAAGGCGATTCGCCCGTTCCTGGGGCAGTCGTCGGGGTTTCAGTCGTTCCAGTACCGTGAGATCGAATTCATCCTGGGCAACAAAAGCCCGGCGCTGCTGCGGCCCCATGCTCATCGCCCGGATTTGCTGCAGCAATTGCAGGTAGCGATTGCCACGCCGTCGCTGTATGACGAGGCGGTCAACCTGATGGTCAAGGCCGGACTGGCAATTGACCCTCAGCGCGCCGAGCGCGACCCGACGGCGGCCACAGTGCATGACGACTCCGTGGAGGCGGCGTGGCGCGAGGTGTATCGCGACCCGAATCGGTACTGGGACCTGTATCAGTTGGCCGAGAAGTTTATCGACCTGGAAGATTCGTTCCGCCAATGGCGCTTCCGGCATGTCACCACGGTGGAGCGCATCATCGGCTTCCAGCCGGGTACCGGCGGCACCGAAGGCGTGGGTTACCTGCGCAAGATGCTCGACACGGTGCTGTTCCCTGAACTCTGGCGAGTACGTTCCACGCTCTAAACAAAAAAGCCCCGGATCTCCGGGGCTTTTCATTTGGAATGCAGCTAAAAATGTGGGAGGGAGCAAGCCCCCTCCCACAGAGTTTACTGGGTTACTGCAACTTTCCCGTTTCTGATCCGAAACCGATAGGCGATGTAGATAATTCCCACCCACACCGGCATCGCATACACCGACTCGCGAATCCCCGGAATCGCCAGCATCACGCCAATGATCATCACCATGAACGCCAGGCACAGGTAGTTGCTGAACGGGAACCAGAAGGTCTTGAACGACGGTGTCACGCCTTGCTCGCCCATGGCCTTGCGGAACTTGATGTGGGTCAGGCTGATCAGCGCCCAGTTGATCATCAACGAAGCAACCACCAGCGCGAACAGCAACTCCAGCGCACTGTGCGGCGCGACGTAGTTGACCACCACGCACAGCATCGTCACTAACGCCGAAATCGCCAGGGCCCGCAGCGGCACGCCTTGTTTGTTGAGCTTCATCAGCGCCTTGGGCGCGTCACCCTGCTCGGCCAGGCCGAACAACATGCGGCTGTTGCAGTACACGCCGCTGTTGTACACCGACAACGCCGCGGTCAGCACCACGAAGTTGAGGATGTGGGCGGCGGTGTCGTTGCCGATCAGCGAGAAGATCTGCACAAACGGGCTGCCGCTGTAGGCATCGCCCGACGCGCCGAGGGTTTGCAGCAATTGATCCCACGGGTACAGCGACAACAGCACGGTCAGTGCGCCGACGTAGAAAATCAGGATGCGGTACACCACCTGGTTGATCGCTTTGGGGATGACCTTGCGCGGTTCGCTGGCTTCGGCGGCGGTGATGCCGACCAGTTCCAGGCCGCCGAACGAAAACATGATAAAGGCCATGGACATCAGCAGCCCCATGCCGCCATTGGGGAAGAACCCGCCGTGGCTCCACAGGTTGCTGACCGACGCTTGCGGGCCGCCAGTGCCGCTGAACAGCAGGTAGCAGCCGAGCACGATCATGCCGACAATCGCCACCACCTTGATGATCGCAAACCAGAACTCGGCTTCACCGAAGAACTTCACGTTCAGGGTGTTGATCAGGTTCACCGCAACAAAGAACACCAGCGCGCTGACCCAGGTTGGAATCTCCGGCCACCAGAACTGGATGTACTTGCCCACCGCGGTTAACTCGGCCATGCCCACCAGCACGTAGAGCACCCAGTAGTTCCAACCCGCCAGAAAACCCGCGTAGCCGCCCCAGTATTTGTGCGCGAAGTGGCTGAAGGAGCCGGCCACCGGCTCTTCGACGATCATCTCGCCGAGCTGGCGCATGATCAGGAACGCGATAAAGCCGGCCACCGCATAGCCCAGGATCATCGACGGCCCCGCCGACTTGAGTACCCCGGCCGAGCCGAGGAACAAGCCTGTACCAATCGCGCCTCCCAAGGCGATCAGCTGAATGTGCCGGTTCTTCAGGCCACGCTTGAGGCCCACCGGGTTAACCATGTCATCCGCCATTAACATTCCCTTCTACTTGTTTTTCTCAAGGGTGATTGCACGCCGCATCGGCCCCTCAGAACTGCTGAGGGTCAGATATTACTCTGCGTAAACTTTTCGTAATACAGCTGAACGCCATCAAGTGCCTGATCCACCAGCCATTGTTGAATGGATTCGACCATTGGAGGGGGGCCGCACACGTACATATCCGCCGATCTGTCCCGCAATTCGGCCAGGTCAAAATGTTCGGTGAGGTAGCCGCGCTTGCCGGGCCATTCGGATAAAGCATCGCTGAGTACTTCGGTGTAGCGAAAGCCCGGGATTGTCCTCGCGTAGTCCTGGATACGCGCCGCTTCGCATAAATCCTCGGCACCGCGCACGCCGTAGTAGAGGTGCACCGGTTGCGAGCAGCCGTTGGCCGCCAGTTCATCGAGCATACCCAGCAACGCCGACAACCCGGTACCACCCGCCACCAGCACCAGCGGCCGGGTGACATGCCGGAGGTAGAACGCCCCCAATGGCGCCTCCAGCAGCATCGCGTCGCCCGCCTGGCAGCGTTCGCGCAGGTAGTTGCTCATCACCCCATCCGGCAGCAGGCGCACTAGGAACTGCAGTTGGTTACCCGGCCGATTGGCGAAGGAGTAGGAGCGCCAACTGTCGGTGCCGGGCACCGCGACACGAGCGTACTGGCCGGGCAGGAAATCCAGTGGCTGGTCCAGTTGCACCTGCAAGATCGCCGTACTGGTGGAGACCTGCTGCACGTCGCTCACCGTACCGCGTACCTGCACTGGCCCGGATGCATTGCACAGGCTTGAATCGAAGTCGAAGTAGAAGGTGGCGTCGGACTGCACCCGAGTCTGGCAACTGAGCATCTTGCGTTGCTGCAGGTCGAGGCTCGAGAGCGCTTCTTCGTCGACATAGTCCTGGGTGTACTCGCCGGATTCGCAACGCCCCTGGCAAGTGCCGCACACGCCTTCGCGGCAATCGAGCGGGATCTTGATACCGTTGCGCAGGGCTGCATCCAACAGGATTTCATTGGCGCCCACCGGGAAGAACAGGGTCTTGCCATCGGCAAAGCTGAAGGCCACTTTGTGATTCATAGGAAAAACTCCCGGTGCCTATAGGTGATAGAAATCCAGCACCGAGTTGATGGTGTCGTTGAGCAGCAAGGCGTGCTTGCGCATGATCAGCCAGCTGTCGCCCGCAGGCTTCAGGTGGTACGTGGCATGCCCGTAGAACTGCTCGGACGTGGCCAGGCGATAGAACAACGTGTGCCAGTTCAAGCGCACCTCCAACGTGCCGTCAGCCTGCTCCGAAATGCGCAGGTTATTGATCAGGTGCAGGGTGCGCGGCATTGGCGTCGCCGAGGCTGCCTTGCCGGTGCGCAGGCGGAACACGCGGTCTTCCAGGCCCGAACGGTTGGCGTAGTAGATCAACGACATCTCACGTTTTGGGTCTTTGGTGTAGACGTGTTCCGAGTCCCATTGCGGCAAATGGAATTCGCTCTGGGGGTCGAACAACTGCACGTAGGCGTCCCAGTCCTGGGCGTCGCACAGTTCGGATTTACGGTAAAAAAACTGCTCGACCCGGTACTGCAATTGCGCATTCATCACTTCACCTCCCGCAGGCTCAGGGCCCGCTGGTCCAAACCCTTGAGCAGAAACTGTTGCCAATTGCGGTGCTGGTTGACGTACAAGCCTTCGTGGGTGAATTCAGTGCCGGTCATGGCCGGTTGAATGCCGATGGCTTCACTGTTAGGCGTGGGTCCGGTCTCCCAGCGGTGGCTGCCCCGTGATATATCGCTCCAGCGTTCCAGGCGGCCCTGGAAACCGCGCTGGGCTTCGCGAAACTCCACCAGGTCGTCCGGCGTGCCCATGCCCGAGACGTTGAAGAAATCTTCGAACTGGCGAATGCGGTTTTCGCGATCCGCGTCGGACTCACCCTTGACCCCCAGGCATTGGCTGATGATCTCGGTCTTGTTCCAGGCCACTGGGCGGATGATGCGCAGCTGCGAACTGATCTGGTCGAGAAAGAACAGGCTAGGGTAGATGTTCAGGTTGCGCAGGCGGTGCATCATCCATTCGGCCTTTTGCTGGCCATGTTCGGCCACCAGGCGCGGCATGATGGTGGCGTAGCCGGAACGTACGCTGGGGTTGGGCATGTCGCTGAACAACACACTGTGGCCGTTATTGAAGGCGAACCAGCCGTCATCGGTATTCGCGTCGCCGGCGCCGAGCTTGCTGTAGTCCAGCGTTGTGCTTGCGCCTGCGCCGTTCTCGGTATTGACCTGCTGGCGATGCTGCACCGTGGCCACGTAGTTGTAGTGCACGGTGCTGACGTGATAACCGTCCAGCCCGTTTTCGTTTTGCAGCTTCCAGTTGCCGTCGTAGGTGTAGGCCGACTTGCCCGGCAGCACTTCCAGCTCACCGGTCGCCGATTGCGCGACCATCATGTCGAAGAACACTTTGGCGTCGCCGAGGAAATCTTCCAGGCTGTTGGTGCCGTTTACGTCGAGGCTGATAAAGACAAAGCCTTTGTAGCTGTCGATGCGCGCCTTTTTCAGGCCGCGGGTGGCTTTATCAAACCCTTCCGGGTATTCCCCCGGCGCCTTGACCTTGACCAGCCGGCCATCGCTTTTGTAGCACCAGGCGTGGAACGGGCAGGTAAAGGTGGACTGGTTGCCCTTGCCCACCCGGGTGAGGGTGGTGCCGCGGTGCTGGCAGGCATTGATCAACGCGTTGAGCCGGCCTTCGCCGTCGCGGGTGATGATCATCGGCTGGCGCCCGGCACGCATCGTCACGAAGTCGTGGTTATTGGCCAGTTCGCTTTCGTGACAGGCATAGATCCAGTTTTTCTCGAAGATCAGTTCCATCTCCAGGTCGAACAACTCGGGTTCGGTGAACATGTCGCGGGCGATGCGGAACACTTCATCTGCCGGGCGAAAGTCCAGGCAGCTTTCGATAAAGGTTTTCCACTGCTCGACGGTTCTTGCACCACTCATGGGAGGCACCTTTTGATAATGGCTAAAACGGGTGAGCCATTAAGGCGCTGCAGAAGGGCGGTGGGCTATCCGCTTAATGGGGGAAGATGGGCCGCAAAGTTGGGCAGCAAATACTCAACACGGTGCGGCGCGGTGACGCAATGGGCTACTGTCATTGCAGGTGACGGTCGCAGAAAACCTGAATTTATCCACATAGTCGACGGTTGCTATCCACGTGGTTGCAACGGCGCCGACGTGGCTTGGAACTTGCTGTCGATGTTCAACGATGCGCCGCCAGAGCGCGCAAACGCCTAACCGCCGTGGGTGCAGCCCGATGAGTAGCCAGACACACGATATTCATATTCAACGCTTTGACCTCGAAGGTGCCCGCAGCTGGATGTCCGGCATCTGCGGGCCCCATCGCCTGGCGACGGCTACCCCCGAGCGCCTGCGATTTCATCACAGCGCCAACGTGTTCAAGTCCCGCGCCACCACCCTGGGTGTGATTGAGTACGGCACCGACGTGACTATCGACATCGAAGACGCCGAGCATTTCAGCAGCTACAGCCTGAGCCTGCCGTTGGTGGGCGAACAGGAGCTGAGCAAGAACGGTGAACGCCTCAGTTCCAACCGCGACCAGGGCGTGATCATTTCACCCAACGAGCACCAGGTGCTGGCGATTTCCGGTGACTGTCGCAAGTTGCAGGTGGTGATCACCCGTACGGCGATGAGCGAGTCGCTGGAAGGTTTGCTGCAACGGCCCATTGATGCGCCGCTGCGCTTTGAATCGGTGATGGATGCCGTGGACGGCGCCCCGGCTTCGTGGTGGCGCATGGCGCGATACTTCATCGCCGAACTGGAATGCAGCAGCGAGTTGTACGAGCAGGCCGCATTTACCCGGGACCTGGAAAGCTCGCTGATCAAAGGGCTGATCCTGGCCCAGCCGAATAACTATTCTGAAGAATTGCGCGAGGTGTTGGGGGTAAAACTGCCGCACTACCTGATTCGTGCGCGCCAGTACATCCACGACAACGCCCGTGAAGCGCTGCACCTGGAAGACCTGGAAGCGGCGGCCGGGGTGTCGCGGTTCAAGCTGTTCGATGCGTTTCGCAAGTACTTCGCCTTGTCGCCCATGGCGTATCTGAAGAAGCATCGGTTGGGGGCGGTGCGTCAGGAAATTCTTGAACAGGGCTCGGTGCGTACTATCTCTGAAATTGCCTTGGGTTGGGGCTTTACTCACCTGGGGCGGTTTTCGGCGGAGTACCGCAAGTTGTTTGATGAGTCGCCCAGTCAGACACAGCAGCGCAAGCGCATGCGCATTACTTGAACCTGATGAAGATCAAAATGTGGGAGGGGGCTTGCTCCCGATAGCGGTGTGTCAGGCACTGGAATAGTTGACTGAACCACAGCTATCGGGAGCAAGCCCCCTCCCACATTGGATTTGTGGTGCATATGGAATCTCAGATCAACTCTTCCACCAGTTGCAGGCAATGAGTCAGCCCCGGCGACTGGTCATTCACCCGTCGGCTCAGAATGATCGGCGAGGTCGCAGTCGCCTCCACCACCGGCGTATAGCCAATATCCGCCCGATGCAGCACCTGCACCGACGCCGGTACCAGCGTCACACCCATACCGGCGCCTACCAGGCCGATGGCGGTCTGCAACTCGTTGGTCCACTGCGCCACCTTCAGGCTCAAACCGTGGGCGTCGAACAGCGCGATCACATGGTCGGCATAACTGGGGCGCGGGTTGCCTGGGTAGAGCACAAAGGGCTCGGTGGCCAACTGGGCGAGGGTGGCAGGGGCACCCAGCAAGGGGTGACCGCTGGGCAGCACGGCCACCAGGCGATCCTCCACCAATACGCGCTGGACGATGGCCGGGTCGTCGATGCGAATGCGCCCGAAACCCACATCGATGCGCCCGGCCTTGAGCGCTTCGACCTGTTGCAGCGTAGTCATCTCCGACAAGCCCAACTCCAGCTCCAGGGCCTCGTGATTGCGCAGCCTGCGAATCAGTTCCGGCAGCACGCCGTACAAGGTCGAGGGTGCAAAGCCGATGCCCAGCCACGTCTTTTCGCCCAGGCCAATGCGCCGTGTGTTGTCGCAAACCGTGCCCAGCTGTTCGAGCAGCACATTGGCGTGTTCATAGAAAAACCGCCCGGCTTCGGTCAGGCGCAACGGTCGGCTACGCTCCAGCAGCAGCACCCCCAGTTCATCCTCCAGCTGCTGGATTTGCCGGCTCAAGGGCGGCTGGGCGATGTGCAGGCGTTCGGCAGCCCGGGTGAAATTGAGGGTCTCGCCCAGCACCTGGAAATAGCGCAAGTGACGCAGTTCCATATCGACTCCTTTCATACCTTGAGGGTATCGCACAAGACCAATTCTATATTGGAAGCCCGAAAAAATGCGGAACAGAATCGACGCAAATCTATAAAGAACCCAACGGGTATTGCCATGCCGATTTGCACCATCGAGTCGATCGACACCCTCATCGTCGATCTCCCCACCATTCGCCCGCACAAGCTGGCGATGCACACCATGCAAAACCAGACCCTGGTGATTATCCGTCTGCGGTGCACCGACGGCATTGAAGGCATCGGCGAAGCTACCACCATCGGTGGCCTCAGCTATGGCAATGAAAGCCCCGACAGCATCAAGGTCAACATCGACCGCCACTTCGCCCCGCTGCTGATCGGCCAGGATGCGAGCAACATCAACGCGGCCATGTTGCGCCTGGAGCGCAGTATTCGCGGCAACACCTTTGCCAAGTCCGGCATCGAAAGCGCCTTGCTCGACGCCCTCGGCAAACGCCTGGGGCTGCCGGTCAGCGAACTGCTGGGCGGGCGTGTGCGTGACGCGTTGCCGGTGGCCTGGACCCTGGCCAGCGGCAATACCGAACAGGACATCAGCGAGGCCGAGAAAATGCTCGACCTGCGCCGTCACCGCATCTTCAAATTGAAGATCGGCGCCGGTGAAGTCAGCCGCGACCTGGCCCATGTGATCGCGATCAAAAAAGCTCTGGGCGAGCGCGCCAGTGTGCGTGTCGACGTCAACCAGGCCTGGGATGAGGCCGTGGCGCTGCGGGCGTGCAAGGTGCTCGGCGACAACGGTATCGACCTTATCGAGCAACCCATCTCACGCAACAACCGTGGCGGTATGGCCCGGCTCAACCTGTCGAGCCCGGTGCCGATCATGGCCGATGAGTCTATCGAGTGTGTCGAAGATGCGTTCAACCTGGCGCGTGAAGGCGCGGCCTCGGTGTTTGCCCTCAAGATCGCCAAGAACGGCGGCCCCCGCGCCGTGCTGCGTACGGCGGCGATCGGCGAGGCGGCAGGCATCGGCCTGTACGGCGGCACCATGCTCGAAGGCGGTATCGGCACCCTGGCGTCGGCCCATGCCTTCCTCACGCTGAACACACTGGCGTGGGGCACCGAGCTGTTCGGCCCGTTGTTGCTCACCGAAGACATCCTTGCCGAGCCACCGGTGTACCGCGATTTCCAGCTGCATGTTTCCACTGCACCGGGCCTGGGCCTGGCGCTCGATGAAGAGCGTCTGGCGTTCTTTAGCCGTGACAAATACTAAGAGGCGCCTGCCATGTTGTTCCACGTAAAAATGACTGTGAACCTGCCCCTCGACATGCCCCCTGAGCGTGCCGACAGCCTCAAGGCCGAAGAGAAAGCCCTGGCGCAACGCCTGCAACAAGAGGGCAAGTGGCGCCACCTGTGGCGCATCGCCGGGCACTACGCCAACTACAGCGTGTTCGATGTCGACAGCGTGCAGGACCTGCATGACCTGCTGATGCAACTGCCATTGTTTCCTTACATGGCTATCGAAGTTAATGCGCTGTGCCGGCACCCGTCGTCCATCCATGCGGACGACCGCTAAGCCGGTTTCAACCTGATAATTACAAGATGAGGAGTGCACCATGTCCATCCGCCTGTCCCAGACTGCCCACGCCCAACGCTTTCTCGAAGAAGCCAGCGGCAACCTCAATGACGCCGGCAACCCGCGCGCCAAGGCGCTGATCTACCGGATCCTGCGCGACACTGTGAACATCATCGAAGACCTGGAAGTGACCCCCGAGGAGTTCTGGAAGGCGGTCAACTACCTCAATGATCTGGGTAAAAACCAGGAAGCTGGCCTGCTCGCCGCTGGCCTGGGCCTGGAGCATTACCTGGACCTGTTGATGGACGCCGCCGATGAGCAGGCGGGCAAGTCCGGCGGTACACCGCGCACCATCGAAGGCCCGCTGTACGTGGCCGGCGCGCCGCTGTCCAAATACGAGGCACGGCTGGATGATGGCAAGGACGACGCGGTGCCGTTGTTCATGCGCGGGCAAGTGCGCGATACCGAGGGCAAGCCATTGGCGGGGGCGATTGTCGATGTGTGGCAGGCCAATACGGGCGGTACTTATTCGTGGTTCGACCCGAACCAGTCTGAATTCAACCTGCGCCGACGTATCGAGACCGACGCCCAGGGCAACTACCGTTTTCGCAGCATCGTACCCTCGGGCTACGGCTGCCCGCCGACCGGGCCGACGCAGCAGTTGCTCGATCAATTGGGGCGCCACGGGCAACGGCCGGCGCATATCCACTTTTTCATCTCGGCGCCCGGGCATCGGCACCTGACCACCCAGATCAACCTCTCGGATGACCCGTACCTGCATGATGACTTTGCCTATGCCACCCGCGATGAACTGATTGCCGAGATCCGCTTCAGCGACGATCCGCAACTGGCGCGGGAATTTGGCGTGGAAGGGCGGTTTGCGCAGATTGATTTTGACTTTGAGTTGCAGGTGGCTGATGCGCCGGTGGAGCAAAAGCGCATGCAACGCACACGGGCTCTCGAGGACTGAGCGCGGGCAGAATGTGGGAGGGGGCTTGCCCCCGATAGCAGTGTGTCAGTCACTTATTTACTAACTGATCCTGCGCTATCGGGAGCAAGCCCCCTCCCACATTTAGTTCACATTTGATCTGTAGTGATGGGTTACTTGCGCAGGACCAGATCCAGCACCTCATCCCGATCCTTGATCTTCTGCAGCACAATTTCAGAGCGAATATCCATCACCCCCGCCGTGCGGTTCAGGTGGTTCACGATAAAGTCCGAAAAGTGCTTGAGGTTGCGCGCCTGCACCCGCAGCACATAGTTGCTGGCGCCGGTGATCACATAGGCGCTCGCCACCTCCGGCCAGCCTTGCACCTTCTTGATGAACGTCTCATGCCAGTCCTCGATATCCTGGCGCAGCGACAGGTGCACGATGGCTTCCAGCTCAATCCCCAGTTGTTCGGCGTTCAACACCGCGCGGTAGCCGCTGATGATTCCTTCGCTCTCTAACAGGCGCAAACGGCGCAGGCAGGCGGACGGTGACAACGCGACTTTTTCCGCCAATTCCTGATTGCTGATACGGCCATCCTGTTGCAGAAAATGCAGGAGGCGCAGGTCGGTGGCGTCGAGAATCATGCTTGGAAGATATCCGCGTATTTTGAGATTAAATTCGAATTTCCTACAGCTTAAATAGCCGTTTACCCACCACTTTGCACGAAAATTCTCTAAAAGTTCGTTCATTATTTGGTCCATCCTCACTTATAAAAACCAGGACGACCCATGACCACTCGAAGCCATTGCCAAGCCCTCGACGCCCAGGACCCGTTGGCACCCCTGCGCGCCCAATTCGCCTTGCCCGAGGGCGTGATCTACCTCGACGGTAACTCCCTCGGCGCGCGCCCGGTGGCAGCGCTGGAGCGGGCACAGCAGGTGATCGCCCAAGAGTGGGGCAATGGCTTGATTCGCAGCTGGAACAGCGCAGGCTGGGCGGATTTGTCCCAGCGCCTGGGTAATCGCCTCGCACCGTTGATCGGTGCGCGTGAGGGCGAAGTGGTGGTCACCGATACCACCTCGATCAACCTGTTCAAGGTGCTGAGCGCGGCGTTGAGTGTGCAGCGTCAACGCTCCCCGGCGCGCAAGGTGATCGTCAGCGAAGCGAATAACTTTCCCACCGATTTGTATATTGCCGAGGGCCTGGCCGAACTGCTGCAACAAGGCTATTCCCTGCGCCTGGTCAACAGCCCGGCCGAACTGCCCCAGGCCATCGACGCAGACGTGGCGGTGGTGATGCTCACCCACGTCAACTACAAGACTGGCTACATGTACGACATGGCGGCGCTGACTGCGCTGAGCCACGAGTGTGGCGCGCTGAGCCTTTGGGACCTGGCGCACTCAGCGGGCGCGGTGCCTGTGGACCTGCACCAGGCCGGCGCTGATTATGCCATTGGCTGCACCTACAAATACCTCAACGGCGGCCCGGGCTCCCAGGCATTTGTTTGGGTCAACCCGGCGTTGGTGGATGTGGTGCGCCAGCCGTTGTCAGGCTGGTTCGGGCATACCCGTCAGTTCGCCATGGAATCGAGCTACGCCCCCAGCGCCGGCATCGCGCGCTACCTGTGCGGTACCCAGCCGATCACTTCGTTGGCCATGGTGGAATGCGGCCTGGACATTTTCGCCCAGACCGACATGGCCAGCCTGCGCCGCAAATCCCTGGCATTGACCGACCTGTTTATCGCGTTGGTCGAAAGCCGCTGCGCCGCCCATGGCCTGGAACTGATCACGCCGCGTGAGCACGCCCGGCGCGGCAGCCATGTGAGCTTCGAACACCCCGAAGGTTACGCGGTGATCCAGGCCCTGATCGCCCGAGGCGTGATCGGCGATTACCGTGAGCCGCGGATCATGCGCTTTGGTTTCACGCCGCTGTACACAAGCTTTACCGAGGTGTGGGACGCGGTGGAAATCCTTGGTGAAATTCTCGACAACCGCACCTGGGACCAGCCGCAATTCAAAGTCCGAAACAGCGTTACTTAATAGCACCACACACCCAATGTGGGAGGGGGCTTGCTCCCGATAGGGGTGTGTCAGTTGACATATCAGTGACTGACACACTGCTATCGGGAGCAAGCCCCCTCCCACAGGATTCACCGCCAGCAGCAACCATCACAATAATAAAGGGGCACTCCAGTGACCACGCCAGACAACGGCTTTGCAGAAATCACCCACCGCGAACTGGGCCTCAGGCGCCAGCTCACTTCCGGCCAGATGAGCATGATCGCTATCGGTGGCGCCATCGGCACCGGGCTGTTCATGGGCAGCGCCTACGCCATCGGGTATGCCGGTCCCAGCGTGCTGGTGAGCTATGCCATCGGCGCCTTGATCACCTTGCTGCTGATGGGCTGCCTGGCGGAGATGACGGTAGCCCATTCCACCTCCGGCTCCTTTGGCGCCTATGCCGAGTTCTACATCAGCCCGCTGGCCGGGTTCCTGGTGCGGTATGCCTATTGGGCGGCGATTGTGCTGGCGGTGGGGGCCGAGGTCACGGCGGTGGCGATGTACATGAAGTACTGGTTCGCCAACGTACCGGAATGGGTGTGGATCGTGTCGTTTTCCAGTGTGCTGATTGTGCTCAATGCGATCAGCGTGAAGACCTTCGGCAACTTCGAATACTGGTTCTCGACGATCAAGATCAGCGCCATTGTCGGTTTCATCATCCTGGCGGTGTATGTGGTGTTCGGCTCCGGCAACCCGGACTATGGCGTGCAGAACTACACGGCCCACGACGGCTTTTTCCCCCATGGTTTGAGCGGCATGTGGATCGCGGTGATTGTGTCGATCTTCAGCTATCTCAGCGTCGAGATGATCGCCGTGGCCGCCGGTGAAGCCGCCGACCCGGAGCAGGCGGTGAAGAAAGCCTTCCGCGCTACCATCGTACGGCTGGTGGTGTTCTACCTGCTGACCCTGGCGCTGATGCTCGCCATCGTGCCGTGGAACCAGGCCGGCCAGGCCCAGAGCCCGTTTGTCACGGTGATGCAGACCATCGGCATTCCCGGCGCCACCGGGGTGATGAATTTCGTGATCCTGATCGCGGCGCTGTCGGCGATGAACAGCCAGCTCTACATCACCACGCGCATGATGTTCAGCCTGTCGCGCGCAGGTTTTGCACCCAAGTCCATGGGCGCCTTGAGCAAGAACGGCATCCCGCTGAATGCCTTGTTGCTTTCCAGCTCGGGCATTGCCCTGGCGACCCTGCTGAATGTGGTGTACCCGGAAAGCTCATTCACCCTGATGATGGCGATCTCGATGTTTGGCGCGATCTTCACCTGGTTCATGATCTTCCTCACGCACCTGTTCTTTCGCCGCTATCGCAAGCGCCATGGCGGAGCGAAGTTGTCGTTCCAGCTGCGGTTTTTTCCCTACAGTACGCTGCTGGGGTTGGTGCTGATGGGGGCGGTAATGATCACCACCTATTTCACCGAAGCGTTCAAGATGACCTTGGTATTCGGCGTGCCGTTCCTGTTGATTCTGTCGGCGGTGTATTACGGGTTCTTCCGCAAGGGCAGGGCCAAGGCGTCGAACAAAGCCCTGGCGTAACCCGGCAGTTGCTCGAACGAGCGTGCGCATAACAGCAACGAGCGGCAGGCCCACTCCTCTTGCAGGGGGTGGGCCTTGAAACGGCGTTCTGACGGCCAGCGCTCCAAGGCTGCCTGCGGCACGATGCCCAGACCCGCGCCGCCGGCGACCATGCGAATCAACCCATCAAAACCGTCGGCGCGAATGCGTGTCTGCAAGCGAAAGCCTGTGTGCAGTGCCTGTTCTTCGAGATAAACCGCCAGCGCGCTGTTGGCCGCCAGGCCCACGTAGTCGTATTGCAAGCTGTCGATAAAACTCGGGCGGGTCAACGGGTGGTCCAGGGGCATGATCAGCACCAGCGGATCATCGCGAAACGCCAGGGTCTGCAAGCCGTGGGTGTCCACGGCATCGGAAATAATCCCCAGGTCGGCGGTGCCCTGGCGCAAGGCTTGGGTGATGCGCAGGCTGGGCAATTCTTGCAGGTCGATATCGAGGTTGGGGTGCTCGCGCAAAAAGTGTGCGAGCAATTCAGGCAGGTACTCGCTAAGGGCGGTGGTATTGCACAGCAAGCGTACCTGGCCTTTGACGCCATTGGCGTATTCGGCCAGGTCCTGTTGCAGGTGTTCGGCCTGTTGCAACAGCAGGCGAGCATGCCGAGCCAGGGCTTTGCCTGCCGGCGTTGGGGTGACGCCACGGCGGCCACGCTCAAGAAACGCGATGCCCAGTGAAGACTCCATTGCCCGGATGCGTGCGCTGGCGGCCGCCAGGGATAAATGACTACGGGCTGCACCGGCAGTGATATTGCCGCTGTCGAGGATGTGCAGATAGAGGCGCAGGTCGATCAGGTCAAAGTGCATGGCTGCAGGTTTCCGGTGACTGGGCGGGCGTCATCGCAGGCAAGCCAGCTCCCACACTTGGATGTATTCACAGTTCAAAATGTGGGAGCTGGCTTGCCTGCGATGACGGCATCAGCCTCACAAAAAACAAGAGGCTGCCTCAGTATATGGCGAATTTTCAGCCTCTCTCCAGCCCTGCACAATCGGTGCATGAATACCTTCCTAGCGTTCTACCAAAACTTCGGTCCAGCCCTGACAGCGTTGGTCATCACTACCTTCCTGCTGGCCGGTACGGTCAAAGGCATCATCGGCCTTGGCCTGCCCACTGTAGCCATGGGCATGCTCGGCCTGGCTATGTTACCGGCGCAGGCTGCGGCGTTGCTGATCATTCCTTCGACTATCACCAATCTCTGGCAGCTGACGTTTGGCGGTCATTTGAGTGCCTTGCTCAAACGCCTGTGGCCGATGCTGTTGCTTATTTTCTGCGGCACCGGGCTAGGCTCCGTGTGGCTGGGCATGGACGGTGGGCCGTGGGTGGTCCGCGCGTTGGGTGCGGCGTTGCTGGTATATGCGTTGAGCGGCTTGTTCCTGCCGACCTTCAAGGTCGCGCCCCGGACCGAGCGCTGGCTGGGGCCCTTGTGTGGGCTGATCACCGGCATCATCACCTCGGCCACCGGTGTTTTCGTGATCCCTGCGGTGCCGTATCTGCAAGCGCTGGGCTTGAGCCGTGATCAGTTGGTGCAGGCGCTGGGGCTGTCGTTCACGGTGTCGACACTGGCGCTGGCCGCCGGGCTGGCCTGGCGCGGAGCCCTGGGCGGTGGTGAAATCGGTGCGTCAGTGTTGGCGCTGGTGCCGGCATTGCTGGGGATGTGGCTGGGCCAAGTGGTTCGCCGACGCATTAGTGCGCTGTGGTTCAAGCGTGGGTTTTTCACGGGCATGGCGTTGTTGGGAGGCCATTTGTTGCTGGCTGGTTAATAATGACTGTGCCTGTGCCCGCCGATAAATGAAGGACCGCCCGTGAAAGCCCGTTCCGATGAGCTACAGATCTTCGTCAGCGTGATTGAATGCGGCTCGATTTCTGCCGCCGCCGAAAAGGTCGGGCAAACGCCGTCTGCGGTCAGCCGCACGCTGTCGCGCCTGGAAGCCAAGCTCGACACCACGCTGATCAACCGCACCACGCGACGCATGGACCTGACTGAAGAGGGCAAGTACTTCTTCGAGCAGGCCAAGGTGATCCTGGCGCAGATGGACGAGCTGGAAGAGCGCCTGTCGTCGCGCCAGAAAAAACCGGCCGGTCGCCTGCGTATCAATGCCGCCGTGCCGTTCATGCTGCACGGGATCGTGCCGTACATCGCCGAGTTTCGCCGCTTGTACCCGGATATCCAGTTGGAGCTCAACAGCGACGACTTGATCATCGACCTGCTTGAGCAAAGTACCGACATCGCCATTCGCATTGGCACCCTGGCCGACTCGACCCTTCATGCGCGCTCCCTGGGCAGCACGCCGCTGCATATCCTGGCCAGCCCCGACTACCTCAAGCAATACGGCACGCCGACGACCGTTGCCGAGTTGGCCGATCACACCTTGCTGGGCTTCACTCACACCGAGACCCTCAACCACTGGCCGCTGCGTCATGGCGAAGGTGACCGCTGGCTGATCCAGCCCAGTGTCAGCGCATCCAGTGGCGAAACTGTGCGCCAGTTGGCGCTGCAGGGGCAGGGTATTTGTTGCCTGTCGAATTTCATGACGGTCGACGATATCGATGCCGGCCGTCTGGTACCCATGCTGGAGGCGTTCAACAGTGGTTATCGCCAGCCGATCCACGCGGTGTTCTATCGCAACTCGCAATTGGCGCTGCGCATTCAGTGTTTCCTGGAGTTCATTCAGGCCAAGCTGGCTCGGTATGCGCGCTGATTCGTGACTTGCACGCAAGAGTGAATTGGGCCGTACGGGCTTATTCGACAGCAGTGGGGGCTGGATACTGGGTGCATCACTTACCCAGTCAGGAGCAACCTCCATGAATGTATTCGTTACCGGTGCAGCAGGGTTTATCGGCGGTTCCATCGCCACCGGCCTGGTCAACGCTGGCCATGACGTCACCGGCCTGGTGCGCAGCGCCGAACAAGCCGCCGAAATGACCGCCCTGGGCATTACGCCGGTGATCGGCACCCTCGACGACGCAGCCGTATTGACCGAGCAGGCACAGAAGGCTGATGCGGTGATCAACGCTGCCAGCAGCGACCATCGCGCCGCCGTGGAAACCTTGCTGGCCGCCTTGAAAGGCTCGAACAAGCCGTTCCTGCATACCAGCGGGTCGAGCATTGTCGGTGATGCGTCGGGCGGCAAGGCCAGTGAAGTCATCTACTTCGAAGGCAACCTGCCTGAGCCGACCGTCGACAAAGCCGCGCGGGTGGCGATCGACAACCTGATCCTCGCGGCGGCCAGTGACGGTGTGAATTCGGCGGTGATCTGCAACACCCTGATCTACGGCCACAGCCTGGGCGTGAAGCGTGACAGCGTGCAATTGCCACGCTTGCTCAAGCAGGCACGCAAGAGCGGTGTAGTGCGCCATGTGGGCAGCGGGCAGAACATCTGGTCCAACGTGCACATTGAGGATGTGGTCACCCTGTATCTGCTGGCACTGACCAAAAACGTACCGGGTACTTTCTACTTTGTGGAAAGCAGCGAAGCGGCGTTTATCGACATGACTACGGCGATTGCCCAGACGCTGAACCTGGGCGAACCGCAGGATTGGCCGTTGGCCGAGGCTGAAGCCGAGTGGGGCTAT
Organism: Pseudomonas sp. HN8-3; assembly: GCF_020790195.1. NCBI lineage: Bacteria > Pseudomonadati > Pseudomonadota > Gammaproteobacteria > Pseudomonadales > Pseudomonadaceae > Pseudomonas > Pseudomonas sp. HN8-3. The sequence goes on along the minus strand of NZ_CP086206.1, from coordinate 4,984,971 downwards.
GAAATGGCCAACTACGGGTTGGGCTCCAACAGTCGCGTACGCGGCAAGCACGCTCGCGAACTGCTGGGCTGGGTGCCCAAGCGTACGTCGGTGGTGGAGTGGATTCGCAACGAGATGGTCTGATGTTGGCTTGAGACCTGGGTGTAGCTATCGGGAGCAAGCCCCCTCCCACATTTGACCGATGTCCAACTTTGGAATGCATTCAAGTGTGGGAGGGGGCTTGCTCCCGATTGGGGCCACTCAGTTCTGGAGGCTAGCCCCACTCGCCGCAATTCCGTACCATTCCTCGCCTCATCCCTCGCAATTCCCCGGTACTCCATGAACCTCACCCGTCTGCGCGCCGACGCCCTGGCCGGCCTCACCACGTCTTTTGCGCTGCTGCCCGAATGCATCGCCTTTGCCCTGGTGGCCCACCTCAACCCGCTGATGGGGCTCTACGGCGCCTTTATCATCTGCACCCTCACTGCCTTGTTCGGCGGCCGCCCGGGCATGGTCTCGGGCGCAGCCGGCTCGATGGCGGTGGTGATTGTTGCGCTGGTGGTGCAACACGGCGTGGAATACTTGCTGGCGACAGTACTGCTGGGCGGGTTGATCATGATCGCCTTCGGCCTGCTGCGCCTGGGCAAGCTGGTGCGCATGGTGCCGCACTCGGTGATGCTCGGTTTCGTCAACGGCCTGGCGATCATCATTGCGCTGGCGCAACTGGAACATTTCAAGAGCGGCGAACGCTGGCTAAGCGGCACGCCCTTATATGTGATGGCGGGCCTGGTTGTGGTGACCATGGCGATTGTCTACCTGCTGCCACGCCTGACCCGCGCCGTGCCGCCCGCGTTGGTGGCGATCCTTGGCGTTGGTCTGGCGGTGTACCTGCTTGGCCTGCCGACTCGCACGTTGGGCGATATGGCGCATATCGCCGGTGGCTTGCCGACCTTCGCCCTGCCGCAAATCCCCTGGACCTTCGACACGCTCGGCATCATCGCGCCCTACGCGTTCCTGATGGCGATGGTCGGCCTGCTGGAAACCCTGCTGACCCTCAACCTCACCGACGAAATCACCGAGACCCGTGGCTACCCCGACCGTGAGAGCGTGGCGCTGGGCGCAGCGAATATGGTCTCGGGCCTGTTTGGCGGCATGGGCGGTTGCGCGATGATCGGGCAAACCGTGATCAACCTCAGCTCCGGTGGGCGCGGGCGTTTCTCAGGGGTGTTTGCCGGGGTGATGATCCTGTTGTTCATTCTGTTTCTGTCACCGCTGATTGAGCGTATTCCGCTGGCGGCGCTGGTGGGCGTGATGTTTGTAGTGTCGCAGCAGACCTTCGCCTGGGCCTCGTTGCGGGTGATCAACAAGGTGCCGCTCAATGATGTGCTGGTGATCATGGCGGTGACGATCATCACCGTGTTCACGGATCTGGCCACCGCGGTGCTGTGCGGTATCGTCATCGCCGCGTTGAATTTTGCCTGGCAGCAGGCGCGAGAGCTGTACGCCGATGAACATCTGGAGGCCGACGGCAGCAAGCTTTACCGGGTGCATGGCACCTTGTTCTTCGCCTCGACCACGCCGTTCTTGAACCAATTCGACCCGGCCAATGACCCGGCCCAGGTGACGCTGGATTGCCGCCACCTGAGTGTTGTCGACTATTCGGCGATCGCTGCGCTGATGACGTTGCGCGAGCGCTATGCCAAGGCCGGTAAGCATCTGCGGGTGCTGCATTTATCCGAGCGCTGCAAGAAGCTGCTCAAGCGCGCCAGGGTTCACCATGACTGAGCAAGCTCCCTCGCCACAATAGACCGGCTCCAGCAGTCAGGGGCCTACCAGGTCTTCAAGCTCCTGGGCGCGGGTCTGGGTCATGTCCAGCACGCAGCCGGAGCCGTTGACCTGATCAATGGTGCCGCCGGTGGCGCTGCCGGCGAAGGCGCAGTTGGCATCGCGGTATTTGATCCACAGGCGCTGCACGTCTTGCAGTTGCTGCTTGTGCGCGCCGTCCTGGGCGGCCAGGGCGGTCTTGTAGGCGCGGTTCAAGCGCTCGTCCTGCACCTTGGCTTGTTTGGCGTTGCAATTGACCATGTCTGCCGTGGTATTGGCGCTGTCCATGCATTTTTTCAACGCGGCATTGTCGGCGGCATACGCTGTGCCACCCAAGCAGAGAAGCAGGGCGCTGGCGACGAGTGTGGTGCGAATCATGGGCGGTTTCCTGAGCATGAGTGGATGCGCATTCTATGACTCAAGGGCGGCGCTTGAGTTTCCGGCATTCCTGATCTTCATGTAAGAACATCCCCCGTATTTTCATGGGCTGGCGCTGGACATATCTCCATGCGACAACGCTTGTCCGTGGGCGAAAATTACTTTCATGAAAATTGAAAGTACTCCTCGGTAATGATTTATGAGTTTCACAACCAATTCGACGTGACCCTTTCCGAGGAGTACCGCATGGCCGCATTACCGGGCTTCGGGCTATTGGCATACGCTGCCATTGCCATCATTGCATTGATCGTGCTGATTGCACGTTACCGACTCAACCCGTTTATCGTCATTACGCTGGTGTCCATCGGCCTCGCGCTGATGGCCGGAATGCCGGCGGACACGATCATGGGGTCGTATGAGGCGGGCGTCGGTAAAACCCTGGGGCATATCGCCCTGGTGGTGGCGCTGGGCACCATGCTCGGTAAGATGATGGCCGAGTCGGGTGGCGCCGAGCAGGTGGCGCGTACGCTGATCAACCGCTTCGGTGAACGCAACGCCCACTGGGCGATGGTGTGCATTGCGTTCCTGGTGGGGCTGCCGCTGTTTTTCGAGGTCGGCTTTGTGCTGCTGGTGCCGATTGCCTTTACCGTGGCGCGGCGCGTGGGCGTATCGATCCTGATGGTCGGCCTGCCGATGGTCGCCGGTTTGTCGGTGGTACACGCGCTGGTGCCACCACATCCGGCGGCGATGATGGCGGTGCTGGCCTACAACGCCTCGGTCGGGCAGACGGTGCTGTATGCGATTTTGATCGGTATCCCCACGGCGATCATCGCCGGCCCCGTCTACGCCAAGTTCATCGTGCCGCATATTCACCTGCCGGCCGAGAACCCGCTGGAGCGCCAGTTTATCGAGCGCGAACCGCGTACTCGCCTGCCCAGTTTTGCACTGACCATGGGCACCATCCTGTTGCCGGTGGTACTGATGATGATCGGCGGCTGGGCCAATGTGATTTCCACCCCGGGCAGCGGTTTCAATCAGTTCCTGCTGTTTATCGGTAACTCGGTAATTGCCCTGCTGGTGGCGACCCTGGTGAGTTTCTGGACCCTGGGCCTGGCCCAGGGCTTCAACCGGGAGTCGATTCTCAAGTTCACCAACGAATGCCTGGCGCCGACCGCCAGTATCACCTTGCTGGTGGGCGCGGGCGGTGGTTTGAATCGCATTCTGGTGGATGCCGGTGTGACCAATGAAATCCTCGGCCTGGCCCACGCGTTCCACTTGTCGCCGCTGGTGATGGGCTGGCTGTTCGCTGCGTTGATGCGCATCGCCACGGGCTCGGCCACCGTTGCCATGACCACTGCATCCGGGGTGGTCGCGCCCGTTGCTTTGGGCCTGGGTTATCCACACCCTGAATTGCTGGTGCTGGCGACCGGCGCGGGCTCGGTGATTTTTTCCCACGTTAACGACGGCGGCTTCTGGCTGATCAAGGAATACTTCAATATGACGGTGATCCAGACCTTCAAGACCTGGACCGTACTGGAGACCCTGATTTCGCTGGTCGCCTTCGGTCTGACCTACGGCTTGTCACTGGTTTTATGAGCCTGACCCTCTAACCGGAGCCTCCATGGACATCCTCTACCAGATCCGCGCCCGCCAGGACTCGTTCAGCGCCGGCGAAGGGCGTATCGCCAAGTTGATGCTTGAGGATGTGGGCTTTGCCGCCTCGGCCAGCCTGGAGGCGTTGTCTCAGCGGGCCGAGGTCAGCACCGCGACCTTGTCGCGTTTTGCCCGCAGCGTCGGCTGCCGTGACTTGCGCGATTTGCGCCTGCAACTGGCTCAGGCCAGTGGCGTGGGCAGTCGCTTCCTGGACCCGGCGGGGCTGCCGGAACAGTCGGCCTTTCATCGGCAAATCCTGGGCGATATCGAAGCGACGTTGCGCCAGCATTTGTCCGGTTTCAACCAGCACAGCTTTGCCGATGCGGTCACTTTGCTGGGCAAGGCGCGGATGATTCACGCGTTCGGCATGGGCGGCCCCTCCAGCCTGTGCAGCGATGAACTGCAAGTGCGCCTGGTGCGTCTGGGCTACCCGATTGCCGCCTGCCATGACCCGGTGATGATGCGCGTCACGGCCGCGACCCTGGGCCCGCAACATGCCTTGCTTGTCTGTTCCCTCACCGGCCGTACGCCCGAATTACTGGATGTGGTGAAGCTGGCGCGCAACTACGACGCGCGGATTATTGCCCTCACCCTCGCGGACTCACCCCTGGCCGAACTGGCGGATGTGTTGCTGCCGCTGCAACCGGCGGAGACCAGCTTTATCTACAAACCCACCGCCGCCCGCTACGGCATGTTACTGGCCATCGACCTGCTTGCCACCGAGCTGGCGCTGGCCTTGCCGGACGACAATCAGGAACGCCTGCGCCGGATCAAGCTGGCCCTGGATGATTACCGCGGCGGCCCTGACAGCCTGCCGCTTGGAGACTGATATGAAATACGACACGCTGATTCGCCAGGCGCTGGTCATTGATGGCAGCAACACCGAAGGGTTTGTCGCCGATGTGGGCGTGCGCGGTGGGCGCATCCAGGCGATGGGTGACCTGTCCGCCAACGAGGCCGCGCATGTCATCGATGCGCATGGCCGGGTATTGGCGCCGGGCTTTATCGATGTGCACACCCACGATGACACGGTGGTGATCCGCCAGCCGCAGATGCTGCCCAAGCTCAGCCAGGGCGTGACCACGGTGATTGTCGGCAACTGTGGCATCAGCGCTTCGCCGGTGAGTTTGCGCAGTGACCCGCCAGACCCAATGAACTTGTTGGGCAGCCGTGAGCAGTTCTGTTATCCGCGGTTCAGCGATTATCGCAACGCAGTGCAAGGCGCCCATCCGGCAGTGAACGTTGCGGCATTGATCGGCCACACCGCGCTGCGCAGCAACCATATGGATGACCTGCATCGCACCGCCACACCGTATGAAATCGCGGCCATGCGCGTGCAGTTGCAAGAGAGCCTGGAGGCCGGTGCCCTGGGGTTATCCACAGGCCTGGCCTACGCCAGCGCATTCAACGCCGAGACCGATGAAGTGTTGCAACTCGTTGAGGAACTGACGGCCTATGGTGCGGTGTACACCACGCATTTACGCAGCGAGTTCGAGCCGGTGCTGGAGGCAATGGATGAGGCGTTTCTGATCGGCCGACATGCCAGGGTGCCAGTGATTATTTCCCACCTTAAATGCGCTGGTGCCGGTAACTGGGGGCGTAGTCCGCAGTTGTTGGCGGCCCTGGAAGCTGCGGCAAAAAACCATCCGGTGGGCTGTGATTGCTATCCCTATGCCGCCAGCTCCTCGACCCTGGATCTCAAGCAGGTGACCGACGCGTTTCGCATCACCATCACCTGGTCGACGCCGCACCCCGAAATGGGTGGGCGGGATCTGCAGGCTATCGCTGCCGAGTGGGGCGTTTCGCTAATGGACGCTGCCCGTCGCCTGCAACCGGCGGGAGCGGTGTACTACGGGATGGACGAAGACGATGTGCGGCGCATCCTCGCCCATCCGTTGTCGATGGTGGGCTCCGATGGTTTGCCCGAAGATCCGTTTCCCCACCCGCGCTTGTGGGGGGCGTTCCCGCGGGTGCTGGGGCACTTCAGCCGCGATGTCGGCTTGTTCCCGTTGCACACGGCGGTGCACAAGATGACTGGTCTGTCGGCAGCGCGCTTTGGCTTATCCGAGCGTGGCGAAATCCGCGAAGGGTACTGGGCCGACCTGGTGTTGTTCGACCCGTTGCGGGTGCGTGATGTGGCAGATTTCAACACACCGCAACGTGCAGCGGAAGGGATCGACGGTGTGTGGGTTAACGGCGTACTGAGCTACAGCAATGGGCAGGCCAACGGCCAGCGGCCAGGGCGATTCCTGGCGCGCAGTGGGGATTTGCGTGGCGGCTTTTCGTCTTTATAGTGGGCGTTCTCATACACGGAGCGGTCGCCATGCACTTAGGAAAAGTCACCCCCATCCTGCGGATTTTCGACGAGACCAAAGCGTTGGAATTCTACGTCGACTTCCTGGGGTTCAAGGTCGATTGGCAGCATCGGTTCGAGGCGAATTTCCCGTTGTACCTGCAAGTGTCGCTGGGTGAGTGCGTGTTGCATTTGTCCGAGCACCATGGCGATGCTTCGCCGGGCGCGGCGGTGCGGATCCAGGCGCAAAGGGTGGATGCGTACCAGCAGCAATTGCTCGGCAAGGATTACCGCTATGCCAAGCCTGGGGTCGAGGAAACGCCTTGGGGATCGCGGGAAATGAGCATCCGGGATCCGTTCGGGAATCGCTTGGTGTTTGTCGAGGACAGCGAGGGCTAAGTGGCAAATGGCAGGCAATAAAAAACCGCCTTGGTAAGGCGGTTTTTTTTGCAAACCCAGTTAGTGGCTGGGGTTGCGGCTTCACAGGAGCACTGGCGTGGTCACAATACTACTGCTGCTTTAGGGCGTTATGCAACACCAGACGAACAAGAGTTTTTCACGGCAGCATTGATCTTTTGTGTTGTTTAACTTTGCAAAAAACAGCAACAGATTTTAAGGCTAGCTGGCCGTTGTTCGTTACACCTTGGAGCAGAGTGCTGAGCTAGTATCGCCCTCGTTCTGTGTTCGTCGTGAAGTAGGTTGGCTGGGTTCGCGCGCAAATTTTGGACCGCCCGCCACGGGCTAGTAATCCGTGCCGGATTCACGCGGGAGGACCATAAACCCAGCCGCCTCACAGGAGCACTGGTGTGCATCCAAAGGCCCACATGTGCCGGTAAGTGCGCTGGAGGTAAGGCCCAACTCACGGAGGGCCGAGTATGTCTAAGTTTGCACGACGTACATGGAACCTCGTAGTGAACTGCCTGCGTGCGTATCACGTATGGAAGTTCCTGCGGGACAGCTTCGATGACCGTTAAGGTCTGAGAGGTGGAGCCGCCTCGGTCTAGATCGAGGCGGCTTTTTGGTTTCTACACCCGGAAATGACTGACCATCTGCTGCAACTGGCTACCCAATCGAGCCAGTTCCACACTCGACTTGGCTGTCTCATCACTGGCCGTCGCCGTCTGCTCGGACACGTCCCGCACATTCACGATACTGCGGCTGATCTCTTCCGCCACGGCGCTTTGCTGTTCGGCGGCCGCTGCGATCTGCTGGTTCATCGACTGGATATTCGACACCGTACGGGTGATGTTTTCCAGGGATACCCCGGCCTTGCGCGTCAGTTCGACGCTGCTGTCGGTGAGGCTGCGGCTGTTGTTCATCACGCTGGCGACTTGTTGGGTGCCGTTCTGCAAGCCGGCCACCAGGCCTTCGATTTCCTCGGTGGATTTCTGTGTACGCTGGGCCAGGCCGCGTACTTCGTCGGCGACCACGGCAAAGCCACGGCCGGCTTCACCGGCACGCGCGGCTTCAATGGCGGCGTTGAGGGCCAGCAGGTTGGTCTGTTCGGCCACGGCCTTGATCACGTCCATCACGCTGCCGATCTTGTTGCTCTCTTGTTGCAGGTGCGTCATGGCGTCGGTGGAGCGGGCGACTTCGGCCGCCAGGCGTTCGATCTGGGCGATAGCTTCGGCCACCACCTTGTCGCCTTCGCGGGCCTGGCCGTCGGCGTCGGAGGCGGCTTGGGACGCCTGCTCGGCATTGCGCGCAACTTCCTGCACGGTAGCGGTCATTTCATGCATGGCGGTGGCCACCTGATCGGTCTCGATCTTCTGGCTGTTCACACCGGCGCTGGTTTGCTCGGTCACGGCTGATAGCTCCTCAGCGGCGCTGGCGATCTGGGTCACGCCATCGCGGATGCCGCTGATCAACTCGCGCAGGGTCGTGCCCATGCGCTGGATGCCTTGTTGCAATACGCCCAGCTCATCACGACGGGTCACCTGGATGTTGTGGCTCAAGTCGCCTGAAGCGATGCGCTCCACCACCGCCAGGGTGTCCTGGATCGGGCGGGTGATCTGACGGGTGATGACCCAGGCGGCAATCACGCCGACCAGCAGTGCCAACAAGGTGCTGATCAATTGCAGGCTGCGGGCCTGGGTGCTTTCAGCGTCGCGACGTTCCAGTTGGATGTCGTACAGCTTGTCGCTGATCGTCACGATATCGGCGCCCTGGGTGGTCATTTCGGCGCGGGCGGTGACGATGTTGGCGTTGGCTGCCTTGTAGCTCTGCACGGCGCTGCGATAGGCACCGAGGGCGGCTTCCAGTGCGGACAATGCGTTTTGCTGGCCGGTACCGAACGCCGCGCTAAGGCCCTTCAAACCGCCGACGGCTTTTTCCAGTTGCGCAGCAGCGCGGGCTTCGGTTTCTGCGTTGGGGCTATTGGTATAGCCGCGCACTTCGTAGCGAGCTTGCTGGAACTCATTCTTGGCTTGGGTCACGGCCAGAAATTGCGTGAAGCGCTCCGGGCTATCGGGCGCCTGCTGCACACTGGTTTCCAGTGCATTGATTTGTGCGTTGGCGACATCGGCTTTGGCGCCCATGACGTCGCGCGCAGCGTTGCCATTGCGGTAGGCCTCGCGCATTTTGTTCAGGGACTGGCGGTAAGCAGTGATGACGGCTTTCTGGTCATTGAGCAGTTTGAGGTTTTCCGGGCTCTTGAAGCTGTCCAGCAATTTCTGTTGTTGAGCTGCGAAGGCATCCAGGCTGGTCTGCACATTCTGCGCCACGGCTTCGTCGCCATTGGCCAGCATGTATTGCAGGCGTACGATCCGCAGCTTGGTCAGCGAGGCGTTGAGCTGGGTGATGTCGCTCATCCAGTTGCTGCGGTCGATCAGGCCGCCCAGGCTGGTCCAGCCGGTGAGCGCCAGGATCGAGGTGAGGACCAGCACCAGGCCAAAGCCCAGGCCGAGTTTGAGATTGACGCTGATGTTACCGAACCAGCTGTTCATCGAAAGCTCCTTGAAGAGTGATGTCTGTCTGCTGGACGGTGTGTTGTTGTTTGAGCCAGCCAAGATGTGTAGGGCTGTATCGGCGGCAAAGGATGATTCTGAAGTACTTTTCTTGCGGGGTGACGAAGGGTCGCCATTACCGTGCAGCAATGGCGATCCGATGCGCTCAGGACTCCGCCGTGTTGGGCACCACGGTAAGCCTGAGGCAGGAGGCGGCGGCGTGGCTCAGGTGCACATTATTGTGGGCAACCCGAGGGTGGCTGGCCTGGCCTGAAGGCTCGCCGCTGTTGGGGTTGACGTCAAAGCGCGGGAAATTGCTGCTGGCGATGTCCAGGCGCAACCGATGGCCGCGCTTGAACAGGTTGCAGGTGGCGAAAGGCTCGATCAGCACTTTCACTCGCTCACCCGGCGTCAGGGCCGTCGGTTGTTCCCATGAGTCGCGATAACGGCAGCGGCGGATGCCGTCGGTGATGTTCATCGCAAAGCCCTCGGGGTAGTCGGCGCTGGGCGGGTACACGTCCACCAGTTTGGCGGTGAAGTCGGTGTCGGGTGCATCGCTGTCGATCCACAGCTCGATCTGCACGTCACCGGCGACGATCAGGTCGTCGTCGAGCGGCTCGGTCTGGAACACCAGCACGTCATCGCGCTGGGCCAGGGGACGGTTGTCCCCTTGGGTGCCGAAAAAATCGAGGCGCTCCCGTTGATCGAAGGCTCCGCCGACAAACACGGGGGCACCGGAGGTTAGCGCGCCGCCGATGGTCGGGACCGGGTGGGCCGGGTCGGCGCGGTAACTCAAGTGGGCGTCAGCCTCGACAGGTGCCGTGTGGCTCAACTGCCTGTGTGCATTCAGATAGAGGGTCAGTGTTTGGCTGCCGGGCAGCGGCCATTGCGTGGTGTGCAGCCAGCGGCCGCCATGGTGCAGGCGTCCGTTTTCGTCGCGGTTACCGCTGCCGCCCCCCATCAGAAACACCTGTACGCTGGCCGTTGTGGTTCGCGGCGACGGCTTGAGGGATTGCTCGAACCAGGCCAGTCGGCAACTGAGCCAATCCTGATCGACCTGGCCGTCAAAGGCGGCTTGCGGGCCGAATTCCACATCGCCGCTGTGGCTGATATTACGGTCGCCGTGCAGCCACGGGCCCATCACCAGTCGTTGGCTGGCCGTACCTTGGAGTGTGAAGGCGCGGTAATTGGCCAGGGTCGAACTGACGTAGGCGTCGTACCAACTGGACATGAACAGCACCGGGATATCGGGCAGTCGTGCGTAGTGACCTTCGGCATAGAGGCCAGACTTTTGCCAATACTCACCGAAGGTGCCCTGAGCCCATTGCTCCAACACATAGGCTTCGTATTCCGGCACATGGCGCAGGGGCGATTGCCCGGGTTGCCATGGCATACGCGTGAACCACTGATAAATATCTTCCTGTTCCAGCGCTTCACGAACCAACGGGTCGGCCAGGGCAGCAGGGCTTTCCTTGGCCTGGCGAAAGGCCCAGGTGGCCTGCTTGAGTTCGAAGGCGCCGCCCTGGCGAATCCCGCAATGGTAGGCGTTGGCGAAGCCGCCGCTGTCGAGCACCATGCTGCTCAGGCCCGGCGGGTGCAGGCAAGCCATCGCCAGTTGTGTGTGGGCAGCATAAGACAAGCCCATACTGCCGATCTTGCCGTTGCACCAGGGCTGTTGGATGATCCAGGCCAGGGTGTCGAAACCGTCTTCGCCCTCGGCGGTGTATTTGGTGAATGTGCCTTCGGAGGCGTAGCGTCCACGGCAGTCCTGGAAAATTGCGACAAAGCCTTGCTCGGTAAACCGTGCGGCCATTTGCTCACGGGAGATGTGTTGGCCGTCGAGCTGTTTTTCCGAGCGGGAGGGTTTGCTCTTGTCGTAGGGCGTGCGCTCGATCACCACCGGAAACGGCCCATTGCTGTACTCCGGCACATAGATGTCAGTGGCCAGGTGGATGCCGTCACGCATCCGGATCATTTGGTTGTGCAGAATATGCATGGGGAGAACACTCATCGATTCAGTACCCGCTCATTACCGCAATGGCCAGCAACACCATCGCCAGCACGGCGTAGATCAGGAACAGCGGCAGGATGTAGCGCGCCCATTGGCCCCAACCGACATTGGCGGTGGCCAACAGCACCAGCAGGCCGCTGGACGTGGGGGTGATCATGTTGGTCAGGCCATTGCCCATCAGAAATGCGAACACCGTGGTCTGCGGGCTGACGCCGGACAACTGACCCAAGGGCCCGAAGATCGGCATGGTTACCGCCGCCTGGCCGGAGGTGGATGGGATCAGCACATCCAGCCCCAGTTGTGCGAAGAACATGCCGTAGGCCGACACGATCGGACCATGGTCGCCCACCAGGTTGGCCAGGCTGTTGACGATGGTGTCCAGGACCTGGCCGGTACTGAGGATGATCTCCACGGCGGTAGCCAGACCGATCAGCACGCCGGCGATCAGCACCTTCTTCATTCCATCGACAAAGGCACTGGCGGCAACGCTGGCGCCGAGCCCGGCGATCACGCTGAAGGCCAGCGTCAGCAGCAGGTAGAACGCCGACAGCTCATGGTATTTCCAGCCCCAGCGGTTGGAGGCGTAGACCAGGAAAGCGATGCCCGTCAGCAGTACGATCAGGTTGATCAGATGGCGCAGGGGCAACGGCGTACTTTCGAAAGTGATCTGCGCCGTGGCATCGTAACCGTGCTTGCGAATACTCCACAGCACGAAGGCAATGCCCACCAGCAGGAAGCTGCAGTAGGCGAGCACACGCATGCTCAGGCCACTGAAGATCGGCAGCCCGACCATCGGCTGGGCCACGGACAGCGCCACTGGATTGGATATCGAGGCCAGGTAGCCGATCTTGACTGAGATCGTGACGATGGCCAGCCCGATCAGGTTCGACAGCCCCAGCCGATTAGCCATGGCAACCATCAACGGCACGATGAGAATAAATTCCTTGGCCAGCCCCATGAAGGTACTGCCGGCGGAAAACACCAGCATCAGGCACGGCACCAGCACATAGATATTGCCCCGTGTCAGACCCAGCATGCGCTCCAGCCCGGCGTCGATCACCCCGGCCTTGTTCAGCACGCCGAACATGCCACCGATGAACAGCACCATGAAAATCAGTGCCGCACGCTTCTCGATGCCCTGGGGAATCGCCATGAAGCCTTCCACCAGGGACACCGGGCGCGCCACGGTGTCGCCGGCTTTGCGTGGTTCCAGTGCGAACAGTTGGCTCAGGGAGTCGTGTTTTTCCAGCACCTGGTAAGAGCCCGGGATCACCAGGCCATTCTGGCGCTGGAACGTGCCCGAGTTCACGGCGTAGGTAAACGCCACTGCGAGCAGGACGATACTCAGCAGGATGATGGCGGGATTGATCTGCTTGCGTTGCGTGGTATTTCCCACCGCTGCTTGGGTGGGGATGCTCTGGGATTCGCTCATGCTAGTGGCCCCGGCTTGCGCCGTTATTGTTATAGGGGTGACACGTGTGGGGCGGACACTAGGGCAAAGTTTTCGCGGCGACAACGTTATGCGTGGGTTGGGTTGGGCTATGCGTTTTGTGCGGACAGACGCTGCTTGAGATGCTCGGCAAACGCGTTCACCAGCTGCGACCTGGGCTCATTGGCGCGAAACGCCAGGCCGAATGCGTAGGGCAGCGCCGGGCGAAACGGGCGGGTGACGATGGGCAAGTGCCGGAAGTGGCTGGCCAGCAGACCATTGACGATCGACACCCCCAGCCCCTCGGCAACGAAGCTGCACGCAGCCCCGACCGAGTGCACCTCGACCCGCACCTGCGGCGTGAGGTTGGCGGCACGAAACACCTGGTTCAGCTCGGCCCGCAATGCCCGTTGCCGGCCGAGCATCACCAACGGCACATCGCGCAGATGCTGCACTTCGATGCAGGCGTGACGGGTCAGCGGATGGTCGGCGGGCATCACGCAGACGCCTTCGGTTTGCAGCACCGGCTCGACATCGAAGTCAGGTATTTCCGTGGGCAGGCGTACAAAGCCCAGGTCGGCGGAACGGTCCAGCACCGCACGCTCGATCGTGTCGTAAGAACCGGTCAGCAGTTCCACGACAATGTCGTCATGCTCCTTGAGAAACTGCGCCACGATGCGCGGCAACAGCTCCTGGGTCATGCTGGTGGGCACCCCGACCTTGAGCAGGCTCTTGCGTGAGCGGCCCACGCGCATTTCGTCGGCCAGGCGCTGGATTCGTTGCATGCCATCCACCAGTCCGGCGACTTCGGCGAGCAGTTCCTCGGCTTCGGGCGTCGCCATCAGGCGGCCCTTCTTGCGCAGGAACAAGGCAAAACCCAAGTGCTCTTCCAACTGGCTCAGCAGGCGGCTGACCGCCGATTGCGACAGGCCCATGCGCGTTGCTGCGCCGATGGTCGAGCCGGTGGCCATGATCGCTTTGAAGGCTTCGAGTTGCTTGAGGTTCACCGTGTTTTTCCTGTCGGTTGGGAAGGGCGGCCGGTACTTCACGCATAGCCTGATGCGCTTCTCGCATAACGTTGTGGGGCTGTCGACGAGCCGTTAGTGTCCGCTCCAACGCGACATGCCGTCCAGCCTGCCGCGCGGTGCAACTGCCCATAAAAAACACAACACGGCATTGAGGAATGGTTTATGCGTGAGTTTTTCACGAAAGGGGGAATGGTCTCGGCGGGGCTGCTGGCGAGCCTGTCACCGACATTGATGGCCCAGGGTTTCTGGGATGATTCCCACGGCCGATTGACCTTGCGCAACTTCTACTTCAACGACGGTTACCGCGACGGTGGTGAAGACCGCAAGGAATGGGCTCAGGGTTTTCTGCTTAATCTTCAGTCTGGTTATACCGAGGGCACCGTGGGTTTTGGCCTGGATGCCCTGGGGCTGGCGGGCCTGCGTCTCGACTCTAGCCCGACGCACGCCGGGACGGGCTTGTTACCTGTGCACGACGATGGTCATGCGGCCAGTGAGTTTTCCAGCCTGGGCGTCACGGCCAAGATGCGCTGGGGCGATGCAGTGGTGAAAACCGGCACGTTGCTGCCGAAAATCCCGGTGCTGGTGCACAACGATGGCCGCTTGTTACCGCAGACCTTCCAGGGCACACAAGTGGAATACAGTGGTATTCGTGACCTGTACCTGCACGCTGGGCACCTGGACAAATTCAAGTTGCGTAACTCCACTGACAGTGTGGATATCTATCCCCAGGGCTACAGCGGAAAAAAGGGTAGTGATTTCGATTTTGCCGGCGCTAGCTACGCGTTTACGCCGAAGCTCAGCGGCACCTGGTACTACGGTGAAATGCGCCAATTCTATCGCCAGCAATTCTTTGGCCTGGTGCATAAGCAGCCGTTGGGCAGCGGCACACTGACCAGCGACTTGCGCTACTTCATTAGTAACGAAGCGGGTGAGGCGCGTAACGGCGAGGTCGACAGTGACATGTTCAGCGGTCTGTTCACTTACCGCCTGGGCCCGCAGGCGCTGGGTGTTGGTTATCAGAAAGTCAGCGGCGACACAGCGTTGCCGTATGCCAGCGTGTCGACGGTGTATTCCTTCAGTAACGCCGGTGTTGGCAAGTTCATCCAGGCTGGTGAGCAGACATGGATGCTGCGCTACGACTATGACTTGACGGCGGTACTGCCGGGCTTGAGTTTCATGACCCGCTACTACAAAGGGCAAAACGGCGAGTTCAAAGGGCGCGAGGCGCGTGAGTGGGAGTCCGACACGAATCTGCGCTATGTGGTCCAGGACAGCACGTTCAAAGGACTGGGCGTGGAGTTGCGCAAGGCCACTTACCGCTCGACTTATGCCAGTGATCGGGACAACTACCGGGTGTACCTGACCTACGACCTGGCGCTCTGGTAGCCGGGGAGGGGGCTGATCATGGGCTGCTCTTGTGTGCTAGTCTGCGGGCCCTTTTAGTTCTGGGCAGCGCGGGAAACCCTGTTGTCCTACAGCGGAGCCTCTTCATGTCCGAAGTTAATCTGTCCACCGACGAAACCCGCGTCAGCTACGGTATCGGCCGTCAGTTGGGCGACCAACTGCGCGACAACCCGCCGCCGGGCGTGAGCCTGGACGCAATCCTGGCCGGCCTGACCGACGCATTTGCAGGCCAGCCGAGCCGTGTTGACCAGGAGCAAATGGCTGCCAGCTTCAAAGTGATCCGCGAGATCATGCAAGCCGAAGCCGCTGCCAAGGCTGAAGCCGCCGCGGGTGCCGGCCTGGCTTTCCTGGCTGAAAACGCCAAGCGTGATGGCATCACCACCCTGGCTTCCGGCCTGCAATTTGAAGTGCTGACTGCCGGCACCGGCGCCAAGCCGACCCGTGAAGATCAAGTGCGTACCCACTACCACGGCACCTTGATCGACGGCACTGTGTTCGACAGCTCCTACGAGCGCGGCCAGCCTGCAGAATTCCCGGTTGGCGGCGTGATCGCCGGCTGGACCGAGGCCCTGCAACTGATGAATGCCGGCAGCAAATGGCGTCTGTACGTGCCGAGCGAACTGGCTTACGGCGCTCAAGGCGTTGGCAGCATCCCGCCGCACAGCGTTCTGGTATTCGACGTCGAGCTGCTCGACGTTCTGTAAGACCTGCTGGTTACCTGTTGGGACGAACGCGTTCGCCCCAACAGGCATTTGCCAGTTTCTTCATGGATGGAACTTGCCATTCAAGTCGGTCGCCGGGCGCAATGCTCGGGCATAGCAGAACAGAAACAAATTCCTCACCACTTCTTTCAGTACTCCAGGCTCACTGGAACTCAGGCCATTGACGTCCAGGTCACCCTGGTCCTGTAGTTCGTTCAGCGCTTCTTCCTCAAGCACCGCACAGACTTCGCCGGTTTCCCGATGCAGGATTCGCAGGTAAGGGTGGGGGCGATCCAGCCAGGCATCTATCAAATAAGTCATGGTCGTTCTCCTTGATGAGTTTCAATGAGAATAATTCTTATTCGTAGAATAGCAAGTATCTATTGGCGGTTTCCGGGTTTTTTTGTGTGGATATTGTTTTCGATCAATCAGGAGGGCGAAACGCCATCCCGCGGCGGGCGCGGGATGGATGCAGCAGCTTCAGACCTTGCGCACGAACTCGGACTTGAGTTTCATCGGGCCGATACCGTCGATCTTGCAGTCGATATCGTGGTCTCCGTCGCACAGGCGGATGTTCTTGACCTTGGTGCCGACCTTGACCACCAGTGAGGTGCCCTTGACCTTGAGGTCCTTGATCACGGTGATGGTGTCGCCGTCCTGCAGGACGTTGCCCACAGAGTCTTTCTTCACGGTCTCATCGCCGGCCACTTCGGCCTCGCCATTGGCGGACCACTCATTGGCGCATTCCGGGCAGACCAGTTGGGTGCCGTCTTCGTAGGTGTATTCGGAATTGCATTTCGGGCAGGGTGGCAACGTGCTCACTAAAGCTCCTTGAGATTCAGGGATGACTAAAAGTCGCACATTATATAGGGTTTTGCGGCGAGAGCGGGGAGGTCAGTGGTGAATGCGATCTAAATGTGGGAGCTGGCTTGCCTGCGATAGCGATGGTGAGTTCACTACCGTCATCGCAGGCAAGCCAGCTCCCACATTAATCAACGCGGAATCAGTGAGTGCGGGCGACCGCAAACTCACTCAGTTCCACCAATGCATCCCGGTATTCACTGGCCGGCAAGGCTTCCAGGCACTGGATCGCCCGCGCCACGTAGTCACGCGCCAGTTGCGCGGTGTACTCCAGGGAACCGGAGGCTTCGACGGCGGCACGGATGGCCTCCAGGTCTTCGATCCCGCCTTTCTGGATGGCCTTGCGCACCAGGGCGGCCTGTTCCGGCGTGCCTTCGCGCATGGTGTAGATCAGCGGCAAGGTTGGCTTGCCTTCGGCCAGGTCGTCACCGACGTTCTTGCCCAGGGTCTCGGCATCGCCCTTGTAGTCGAGCAGGTCATCCACCAGTTGGAACGCCACGCCCAGGTGATCGCCAAAGGTACGCAGGGCTTCGGCCTGTTCGGCAGTGGCGCCACACAGCGCGGCAGCGCTGTGGGTGGACGCTTCGAAGAGCATCGCGGTTTTGCCGCGAATCACTTCCATATAGGTTTCTTCGGTGGTGCTGGCGTCGCGGACTTTGGACAACTGCAACACTTCGCCTTCGGCGATGATGCGCGTGGCCTGTGAAAGAATCTTCATCACGGGCATCGAGCCCAGCTCGACCATCATTTCGAACGAGCGCGAGTACAGGAAGTCGCCCACCAACACGCTGGGCGCATTGCCCCACATGGCGTTTGCAGTCTCGCGGCCACGGCGCATGCCGGACATGTCGACCACGTCGTCATGCAGCAGGGTGGCGGTGTGCAGGAACTCGATGGTCGCAGCCAGCAAGCGCAGGTCATCGCCTTCGCGGCCCAGCGCCTTGCCACACAGCAGCACTAATAAAGGACGCAGGCGTTTACCGCCCGCCGACGTAATATAGTCGCCAATTTTGGAGACCAGCGGCACTTTAGACGTCAGCTGCTGCTTGATGATGCCGTCGACGGCGCTAAAATCGTCCGCGACCGCGCGGTAGAAAGCTTGGGGTTGCATCAGCGACAGTCGCTCCAGAAGGGTTGCGCGGCATGCTAGGACCCTGACCCCGCAGTGTCAAGGCGCGCCCAGTCACCATGAAAGCTACTGCAGGCTGGGAGCCTTCGGCTCTACGCGCGTAATCCTGCGTCAAAAACAGGCTCGGAATGCTCATTTACAACCAGTAAACTCCGCTTCCTCGCCTGTTTTTTCCTTGTCTTCCCTTCGCTCGTTACGCTTTCAAGGCGACTGGCGGCCCCTTGCAACACCCATTTACCTTGCGTACAATCGCGCACCCTGAACTTCCTGGGCAGCACCTGCCTTACGCAATTGCATTCGGGACGTCCATCCCATGCAGCCATGCCAGCCAATACCTCTTCTTATAAAGCGCTGGGTGAGCAGGATTATCGGAGAAATACCATGTCGTACGCAGTAATTGTTACTGGTGGCAAGCAATACAAAGTCGCCCCAGGTGAATACCTGAAGATCGAAAAACTGGAAATCGCTACTGGCGAATCCGTTACTTTTGATCGCGTTCTGTTGGTCGCCAATGGCGATGACGTGAACATCGGCGCTCCAGTTGTTGCTGGCGCTACCGTTGTGGCTGAAGTGATCTCCCAAGGTCGTCACGATAAAGTCCGCATCATCAAGTTCCGTCGTCGTAAGCACCACATGAAGCGTATGGGCCACCGCCAGTGGTACACCGAGATCAAAATCACCGGTATTCAGGCTTAATTTCAGCCTAATTCCTCACTAGGAGAATTGACTCATGGCACACAAAAAAGCTGGTGGTAGTACCCGTAACGGTCGCGACTCAGAAGCCAAACGCCTTGGCGTGAAGATGTATGGCGGCCAGAAAATCATTCCGGGCAACATCATCGTGCGTCAGCGCGGCACCCAATTCCACGCCGGTTACGGTGTTGGCATGGGTAAAGATCACACCCTCTTCGCTAAAATCGAAGGCGTGATCAAGTTCGAAGTAAAGGGCGCGTTCAACCGCCGTTACGTGAGCGTTGTCGCAGCTTAATTGCGAGATCGCTGGAAAAGCCCTGTCTTGCGACGGGGCTTTTTCGTTTGTGGAGTGAGTCTCTTGCAAAGCTGTTTGTGATGAGCTCAGGCGCAAGTTTGCGGTCGCTGATTGAGGTCGCTGCGCTCATTTTTGCAAGAGTCTTATGTCTTGGTTTCTTAAGCTCGTCCATGCGGCGAGAGGCGTTTTGTTATGAAGTTCGTTGATGAAGTTTCCATCCGAGTAAAAGCAGGCGACGGCGGTAACGGTTGCATGAGTTTCCGTCGCGAAAAATTCATCGAAAACGGTGGTCCGAACGGCGGTGACGGCGGTGACGGTGGCTCCATCTACATGATGGCCGACGAAAACCTCAACACCCTGGTCGACTACCGTTACACCCGGCACTTCGATGCCGAGCGTGGCTCCAACGGCGGCAGCACCGACTGCACCGGCAAAAAAGGTGAAGACCTGGTACTGCGCGTACCGGTCGGCACCACGATCATCGATTCCGCGACACAGGAAGTGATTGGCGACCTGACCAAGGCCGGCCAGAAACTGATGGTTGTGCAGGGCGGCTGGCACGGCCTGGGTAACACCCGATTCAAGTCCAGTACCAACCGTGCGCCGCGCCAGACCACGCCGGGCAAGCCGGGCGAACAGCGTGACCTGAAGCTGGAAATGAAAGTACTCGCCGACGTGGGCCTGTTGGGCCTGCCGAACGCCGGCAAAAGTACCTTCATCCGCTCGGTATCGGCCGCCAAGCCGAAGGTCGCCGACTACCCGTTCACCACCCTGGTGCCAAACCTGGGCGTGGTCAGCGTCGACCGCTGGAAGAGCTTCGTGGTTGCCGACATTCCTGGCCTGATCGAAGGGGCTTCCGACGGTGCTGGTCTGGGCATTCGCTTCCTCAAGCACTTGTCCCGCACCCGTTTGCTGCTGCACCTCGTCGACATGGCGCCGCTGGATGACACCAGCGCTGCGGATGCCGCCGAAGTGATCGTCAGCGAGCTGACCAAGTTCAGCCCGGCCCTGGCCGAGCGTGATCGCTGGCTGGTCCTGAACAAGTGCGACCAGATCCTTGAGGAAGAGCACGAAGAGCGCGTCAAGGAAATCGTCGATCGCCTGGAATGGGAAGGCCCGGTCTATGTGATCTCGGCCATTGCCAAAGAAGGCACCGAACGCCTGACCCGCGACATCATGCGTTACCTGGAAGACCGAGCCGACCGCCTGGCGGCCGACCCGGTATTCAAGGCCGAGCTTGCCGAGCTTGACCAGCAGATCGAAGACGAAGCCCGTGCCCAGTTGCAGGCCCTGGACGACCAGCGTGCCCTGCGCCGCAGCGGCGTGAAGTCGGTCCATGACATCGGCGACGATGATTGGGACGAAGAAGACGTGGATGATGAAGACGGTCCGGAAATCATTTACGTGCGCGATTGATTCGTTGCGATAAACTTGAACGCCGCTCCCTGGAGCGGCGTTTTGGTATCCGGGTATAACGTTATGGGCGGCGCTGGGTCGCGCGGCCCTCACTCTAAGGTTGAAGATGATGCGGAGCAAAGTGACAGGTGCGCAGCGCTGGGTCGTGAAGATCGGCAGTGCGTTGCTGACGGCCGATGGCAAGGGGCTGGATCGCGCAGCCATGAGCGTCTGGGTCGAGCAGATGGTGGCCTTGCATGAGGCCGGTGTCGAGTTGGTGCTGGTGTCGTCCGGGGCGGTTGCCGCCGGGATGAGCCGCCTCGGCTGGACCGCGCGACCCAGCGCGATGCACGAACTGCAAGCCGCCGCGGCCATCGGCCAGATGGGCCTGGTGCAAGCCTGGGAGTCCAGCTTTGCCGAGCACGGCCGCCACACGGCGCAGATCCTGCTGACCCACGACGACCTGTCCGACCGCAAGCGCTACCTCAATGCCCGCAGCACCTTGCGCGCCTTGGTGGAGCTCAAGGTCATCCCGGTCATCAATGAAAACGACACCGTGGTCACAGACGAAATCCGTTTCGGCGACAACGACACCCTGGCTGCGCTGGTGGCCAACCTGGTGGAAGCCGACCTGTTGGTGATCCTCACCGACCGCGACGGCATGTTCGACGCCGACCCGCGCAACAACCCCGATGCCCAGTTGATCTACGAAGCCCGCGCCGATGACCCGGCACTGGATGCGGTCGCCGGCAGTGTCGGCGGTGCCCTGGGCCGTGGCGGTATGCAGACCAAACTGCGCGCCGCTCGCCTGGCTGCGCGTTCCGGTGCCCATACCATCATCGTTGGTGGGCGCCTGGAGCGTGTGCTGGATCGCCTCAAGGCCGGTGAGCGCATCGGTACGCTGCTATCACCGGAACGCGGCATGCTGGCAGCGCGCAAGCAGTGGCTGGCCGGGCATCTGCAAACCCGTGGCACCCTGGTGCTGGACGAGGGCGCGGTGTCGGCGTTGTCCCAAGGCAACAAGAGCTTGCTGCCGGTGGGCGTCAAGCTGGTGCAGGGCAGCTTCCGCCGTGGCGAAATGGTGGTGTGCGTCGCGCCGGACGGCCGCGAGATTGCCCGTGGCCTGGCCAACTACAGCGCCCTTGAAGCACAGAAGATTATTGGACAATCGTCTGACGCGATTGTCGGACTCTTGGGTTACATGGCGGAACCGGAACTGGTGCACCGCGATAACCTCATCCTGGTTTAAACGAAAGGAATACCCGATGCGTGTAATGAAGGGATTACTCGGCCTGTTATTGCTCATGCCACTGCTGGCCTCGGCCGAAGAAATCGCCCAGGTCTCGACGGTGTTCAAGTTTGTCGGCCCTAACGACCGGATTGTGGTCGAAGCGTTTGACGACCCCAAGGTTGACGGCGTGACCTGCTACCTGTCGCGTGCCAAGACCGGCGGCGTCAAAGGCGGCCTGGGCCTGGCCGAAGACCGCGCTGAGGCCTCGATTGCCTGCCGCCAGGTTGGCCCGATCCATTTCAAGGGCGAACTCAAGGACGGGGACGAAGTCTTCAAGGAACGCACCTCCCTGGTGTTCAAGACCATGCAGGTGGTGCGTTTCCTCGACAAGAAGCGCAATACCCTGGTGTATCTGGTCTACAGCGACCGCCTGATCGAAGGCAGCCCGCAGAACGCGGTGACGGCGATTCCGATTCTGCCCTGGCCGACCGCTCAGTAACCTGCAGGCGAGTTTTGTCACCGGCGTCTATGATTGAAGACTCGCCGGTTGTAAGCTCCGAGAGCTGCAATGCAAAGAATATGGGATATCTGGAGTTCGTCATGAGTGCTTTCCACGATCTGAAACTCAAAGCCCTGGACGGACAAGAGCTACCGCTGGCGCCCTTCAAGGGCCAGGTTGTGCTGGTGGTCAATGTGGCGTCCAAATGTGGTTTGACCCCGCAATACGCGGCGTTGGAAAACCTCTACCAGCAATACAGGGACCAGGGATTCACGGTGCTCGGCTTGCCGTGCAATCAGTTTGCAGGCCAGGAACCGGGGACCGAACAAGAGATCCGCGAGTTCTGCAGCCTGAACTACGGGGTGAGTTTTCCCCTGGGCAGCAAGCTCGAGGTCAACGGCCCGGATCGTCATCAGCTGTACCGCTTGCTGGCAGGTGAGGGCGCCGAGTTTCCAGGGGACATCACCTGGAACTTCGAGAAATTCCTGTTGGGTAAAGATGGCCGGGTACTCGCGCGCTTCTCGCCGCGTACGTCCCCGGACGACCCGACTATCATGCAGGCCATCGAAAAAGCCCTGAGCTGAAACACACCCACTGTAGGAGCGAGCTTGCTCGCGAAGATCGCCAACGATAACGCGTTGATCCTGACTTAACGCGTGTTCCCGGATTCTTCGCGAACAAGCTCGCTCCTACAGGTATTCGGCTACTTCTACCCCTTTAATCACCCAGATCAATAGTGCTACTAAGCGCTGCACACTCGCCATATTATCCGCGTCATAAATCCCGTCCTGGTGGAGTGCTCCATGCCTGTCCAAGCCTTGTTCAAACCCTTCCAACTCGGTGGACTGCAACTGTCGACCCGCGTGGTCATGGCGCCCATGACCCGTTCGTTCTCTCCGGGTGGTGTACCCAACTCCAAGGTCATCGAGTACTACCGTCGTCGTGCGGCGGCCGGTGTGGGCCTGATCATCACTGAAGGCACCGTGGTCGATCACCGGGCGTCCAACGGCTACCCCAACGTCCCGCATTTCTACGGTGAGGCCGCGCTGGCCGGCTGGAAGAAAGTGGTCGACGCGGTACACGCCGAAGGCGGCAAGATTGTCCCGCAGTTGTGGCATGTGGGTAGCGTGCGCCGTATTGGCACCGAGCCTGATGCCAGCGTGCCTGCTTATGGCCCGATGGAAAAGCTCAAGGACGGCAACGTGGTTGTGCACGGTATGACGCAACAGGACATCAGGGACGTGATCAACGCCTTCGCCCAAGCTGCCAGTGACGCCCAGGCGATCGGCATGGACGGTGTAGAAATCCATGGCGCCCACGGTTACCTGGTGGATCAATTCTTCTGGGAGGGCAGCAACCAGCGCACCGACGAATACGGTGGCAGCCTGGCCAACCGTTCGCGCTTTGCCATTGAGCTGATCGAGGCCACCCGTGCTGCTGTAGGGCCGAATTTTCCGATCATCCTGCGTTTCTCGCAGTGGAAGCAGCAGGACTACACCGCACGCCTGGTGCAAACCCCTGAGGCGCTGGGTGAGTTCCTCAAGCCATTGGCTGAGGCCGGCGTAGATATTTTCCACTGCTCCACTCGCCGTTTCTGGGAGCCGGAGTTTGAAGGCTCCGACCTCAACCTGGCTGGCTGGACGCGTCAGCTCACGGGTAAGCCGACTATCACCGTGGGCAGTGTTGGCCTGGATGGCGAGTTCCTGCAATTTATGGTCAACACCGACAAGGTCGCGCAACCTGCCAGCCTCGAAAAGCTGCTGGAGCGCCTGAATAACGATGAGTTCGACCTGGTGGCCGTAGGGCGTGCGCTGCTGGTGGATCCTGATTGGGCCGTGAAGGTGCGCGAAGGGCGTGAAGGGGACATCTTGCCCTTCAGTCGCGACGCGTTGACCACTCTGGTGTAAAAGGCTGGACTCCCTGTGAGCGTCACAGGGAGTTTCTTCTCTTTAGCGATTAATACTCTGGTCGCTTATTCAACTCTTTACTGTGATCAGTCTTGAGCGTGTCTTTATGGCCAGGCTGGCCGTAGATTGGCGGTTCAGCACGGGCTTGATCCAGCCATTGTTGCTGCTGGGTCCATTGCGCGGTTGGCATGTTGACACCATTGCGTACACCCATTCCATAAATTGACATGTTCCGTATCTCCTGGGGTTGGCTGATCAATAGGGGCGTACTGGCTGCGTCAGGGTTTGGTCGTATGGATGTGTGGGTTGCTGTGGACGATGCGAGCCGTAGTCGGGGCGTGTGGGCTGATGTGGACGATGCCAGCCGTAATCGGGTTGTGAGGGTTGCTGCGGACGATGCCAGCCATAATCGGGTTGTGTGGGGTGCTGCGGACGATGCCAGCCATAATCGGGTTGTGAGGGTTGCTGCGGACGATGCCAGCCATAGTCGGGTTGTGTGGGTTGCTGCGGACGATGCCAGCCGTAATCGGGTTGTGAGGGTTGCTGCGGACGATGCCAGCCATAGTCGGGACGTGTAGGTTGCTGCGGGCGATGCGAGCCGTAGTCGGGACGTGTAGGTTGCTGCGGGCGATGCCAGCCGTAGTCGGGACGTGGGGGTTGCTGCCGGCGGTACCAGCCATTGTCGGGCCCCGTAGGCCTCTGGCTGAAGGTATCGGTAGTCGGGTACCGTGGAACCATGGATTCGTTTATCAGTGTCGACATAGTTATCTCTTAAGTTTCCATCATGAATGCCTGCCTCTTGGGTGCGATCTGTAAAAGACACCCCTGGTAAGACAGGTGTCATGTGGGTGGTGATAAATCCTGCAGCGTTCCAGAAATATCCTGTGTGGGGGCGCTTATTCAGGCGCTCTGGCGCGAAAAAGCCTAACGCCTGGGCCATTACTCGGGGGCTCGTCTGTCAGGCAGGTGAAGTGACTTACAGTCATTGCTGAGTCTTCAGCCTGCGTGCGGCTGTGTTGGGACGATAAAATGTTCCCCACACACACCTCGTAACTGCTGCTCGAACTGTTCGACAATCGCTGGCCAGCCCTGGCGGCTCGCGTGTTGACGCGCATTGAGGCGCATACGGCGTAAACTTTCCGCGTCCTCCAGCAGCCAATTGGCGGCGTCGCAAAACGCATTTTCGTCACCCGGCATCGCCAGCACCCCGTTGTAGCCGTGACGAATATGCTGTGTGGCGGCAGCCTGGTCGTAGGCCACCACCCCCAACCCTGACGCCATGGCCTCCAGTACCACATTGCCAAAGGTTTCGGTCAGGCTGGGGAACAGGAACACATCGCCGGACGCGTAATGACGAGCCAGTTCTTCACCGCGCAAGGCACCGCAGAAAATTGCTTCGGGAAGGTCCTTTTCCAGCATTGCTCGTTGTGGTCCATCACCGACGATGATCAGTTTCATCTGACGCAAGGGGTATCTGTTCTGCAAGGTCTCGAAACAGCGCTTGAGCAGGCCCAGGTTCTTTTCCTGGGCCAGCCGCCCTACATGCAGCACTGCGATTTGCTCATTATTCAAGGCCCAGCTTTCCCGCAGAGCGCTGTCGCGTTTGGCGGGGTGGAACAATTGGCTGTCGACGCCTCTGGCCAACATCCCCAGGCGCTCAAAATGCCGACGCTCCAGTTCCAGGCGCTGACTGGCGCTTGGTACCAGGGTCAGGCTCGATCGGTTGTGAAACCAGCGCAGGTAATGGGTGACCATGCGACTGAGCAGGCTCAAGCCGTACTGGTTCGAATACTGCTGGAAGTTGGTATGAAAGCCGCTGACAACACTGATTCCCAAACGCCGCGCCGCACGCAGAGCGGATAAACCCAACGGCCCTTCGGTGGCGATATACAACACGTCCGGGCGCTGGCGGCTCCAGCGTCTGAGCAGTTTGCGCATCGACGATTGGCCCCATTGCAGCCCTGGGTAACCGGGTAATGGCCAGCCGCGGCACAGCAGCAGTTGATCGTCACTCGGTCGGCTCTGATCAGCGCCCTGGCGTGGACGCACCAGTTCGACCTGATGACCACGCGAGCGCAAACCCTCGCACAGGCGGCCAAGGGTATTGGCCACGCCGTTGATTTCCGGCGGGAAGGTTTCGGTAATGAGGGTGATGTGAAGCGAGGCTGTCGTCATGACCCACAGTGTCACCGCGGGCCATGTCGCCATTGTGTCTGAGTGATGATGGATTTATGACGGGGTCACGGCCTGCTGCGTCATCGCCTCGGCACCTTGCTCACGCACCCAGAACAACGTCGCCCCGGCGACTGCCGCCGGCATCATCAGCAGGTTGACCACCGGCACCAGCAGCACCAGATAGACAACACCGCCGAAGCTCATGCTCTGCCAGCGCTTCTGGCGCAGCCAGGCGAGCATCTCGTTCCAGCCCAGTTTGTGGTTGTCGGCCGGGTAGTCGATGTACTGGATTGCCATCATCCATACGCCAAAGAGCAACCACAGCGGCGCAGCGATCAGGTTGATCACTGGAATGAACGACAGGATAAACAGTCCGATAGCTCGTGGCAGGAAGTAGCCCAGCTTGCGCATTTCCCGGGCCAGGGTACGCGGCACCATGGCGATCAATTCACCCCAACTGAACGCCGGAAAGTCATCGGTGCCGCGCACCACCACTTCAACCTTCTCCGAGAGAAAGCCGTTGAACGGCGCTGCGATGATATTGGCGAGCATGGTGAAGGTGAAAAACACCATCAGCACCACCAACACCACAAACAATGGCCACAACAGGTAATTCAGAAAACTCAGCCAACTGGGCAGCGTCGGCATCAGATGGTCGACCCACAGGCTGAACTGATGGCCGGCGAAATAGATCAAGCCGACGAACAGCACCAGGTTGATCGCCAGCGGCAGCAGCACAAACAAGCGCAAGCCGGGGCTCAACACCAGTTTGAGGCCTTCACGCAGGTATTGCGGACCGGAAAGAGCGGGGGCGGGCATGGTGAACTCCGAGCAGGATGACGAACGCGCCGACCTTACCGGCTTTGTATCGTGGGCGAAAGCGGCGACATCATCAGTAACATTAGGGGGAGCAATGGCGTCGATTAATCGGGCCGACTGCATAGAGACCACCTATGAGCTGGATTGTTATTCCGTATTTCCTTAATCTTGCCCCCCTCGATACGCTGCACCCATTATTTTCAGGGCCTGCGAGTTCAAGCCTTCCCCAAGTGCTTCGTGGTCCCTTTTTTATTCCAGCCGCCTTGTAGTCCGGGCGGTCGATAGGAGCGAGTCATGTCTGATACCCGCCATTCGCGAGTGATTATTCTCGGTTCCGGCCCTGCCGGTTACAGCGCTGCCGTCTATGCTGCCCGGGCCAACCTCAAGCCGCTGCTGATCACCGGCATGCAGGCGGGCGGTCAGTTGACCACCACCACCGAAGTCGACAACTGGCCGGGCGATGTCCACGGACTGACCGGCCCGGTGCTGATGGAGCGTATGAAAGAGCACGCCGAGCGCTTTGAAACCGAGATCGTGTTTGATCACATCAACAAGGTCGACTTCTCCAAGAAGCCTTACAGCCTGACCGGCGACAGTGGCGTCTACACTTGTGACGCCCTGATCATCGCCACCGGTGCCAGTGCTCGTTACCTGGGCCTGCCATCGGAAGAAGCGTTCATGGGCAAGGGGGTTTCGGCCTGCGCTACCTGCGACGGTTTCTTCTACCGCAACAAGCCGGTCGCTGTGGTCGGTGGTGGTAACACCGCTGTGGAGGAGGCGCTGTACCTGGCCAACATCGCCAGCACTGTGACCCTGGTTCACCGTCGCGAGACCTTCCGCGCCGAGAAGATCCTGATCGACAAGCTGCATGCCCGTGTGGCAGAAGGCAAGATCATCCTCAAGCTCAACGCCACCCTGGATGAAGTCCTGGGCGACAACATGGGCGTGACCGGTGCGCGCCTGAAGAACAACGATGGCAGCTTCGACGAATTGAAAGTCGACGGTGTATTCATCGCCATCGGCCACACCCCGAACACCTCGCTGTTCGAAGGCGTGCTGGAAGCCAAAGATGGCTACCTGGTGGTGCAGGGCGGCCGCGAAGGCAATGCTACCGCGACCAACATCGAAGGCATTTTCGCTGCCGGCGACGTGGCTGACCACGTCTACCGCCAGGCCATCACCTCGGCCGGCGCCGGTTGCATGGCGGCCCTGGATGCCGAGCGCTACCTCGATGGTTTGAAGGACGCTTCGTTCTAAACAACGCTGCAAAAAAATGTGGGAGGGGGCTTGCTCCCGATAGCGGTGTGTCAGCCAACTAATACTTGGCTGAAACCTGCTATCGGGAGCAAGCCCCCTCCCACATTTGGATATGTATTTGACTCAGGATTTGCGAGCCAGGGGCTGCGCGGCAAATTTTACCCCATCCAACCCATGGGCAATCAACGCCCGAATATTGCCATGGTCACTGCCCTCAGGCGTCGCCACCACCGACCGGTAATGCTCGCCAAACGCCAGCAACGCTTCCTGATCGCTCAAGCCTTCCAGCAACGCCAAACCCAGGGTCTTGCACGAACCTTCGTTTTGTCCGGCTGCGTTTTCCACATCGCCATTGGTGAACGCTTGTGGCTGGTAGTCGTAACCGTCGGCGATAAAGGCCAGGGTGTCGGCAAAGACGTGTTCGCCACTGTTGAGGCTGGCGCGCAGGGTGTTCAGATCAGTCATGGGGTTTTCCTTTGGCGAACGCGGCCTGTTGGTCGGCGTTGGCTTCTTGCTGGTATTGGGCTTTCCACTCGGCGTACGGCATGCCGTACACCACTTCACGGGCGTCATCGAGGCTGACCTCGATCTGGCGCTCATCGGCCTCGGCCTTGTACCACTTGGACAGGCAGTTGCGGCAAAAGCCGGCCAGGTTCATCAGGTCGATATTCTGCACATCCTTGCGGCTATCCAGATGGGCCACCAATCGGCGAAAGGCGGCGGCTTCAAGTTCGAGGCGTTGTTGGTCGTTCATAGGGCTCACTTAGTATCAGCGGCTGGCGGCTAGAGTGATCGAAACCGACTCGGCAAAGCGCAGCGCGTGGGGCTTGTCGACTTCCACCTCGGCGTACAACACCGATTCGTTGCTCATCACCAGGTCCAGCAATTCCTGGGTCAGGCGCTCCAGCAGGGCGAAGCGGTTGCCTTCCACATGGGCGATGATCGCCTTGGTGATGGTGCGGTAGTTCAAGGCGTGGTCGATATCGTTGTCGCGCACGGCGTCCTGGGCGGCATACAGGATGGTCAGGTTGATCAGCACATCCTGCTTGTTGAGGATTTCGTCCTCGTTGATGCCAATAAAAGTGCGCAGGCACAGGTCTTTGACCCGGATGCGCGCCATGCCTGGTTGAAGTTGTGGCATTGCTACTTGCTCCGTCCAATCAATTGCAGGAACTCCATGCGCGTGGTGTTCGATTCGCGGAAGGCGCCGAGCATCACTGAGGTGTTCATGGTTGAATTCTGTTTCTCCACGCCGCGCATCATCATGCACATGTGCTTGGCTTCGATCACCACCGCCACGCCGGCAGCCTGGGTCACGTCCTGGATGGCGTCGGCGATTTGCCGCGTAAGGTTTTCCTGGATCTGCAGGCGCCGGGCAAACATGTCGACGATGCGCGCCAGTTTAGACAGGCCCAGCACCTTGCCGGTCGGAATATAGGCCACGTGCGCCTTGCCGATAAAGGGCAGCAGGTGATGCTCGCACAACGAGTACAACTCGATGTCCTTGAGGATCACCATCTCGTCATTGTCGGAGGCGAACAGCGCGCCGTTGACGATTTCTTCCAGGTTCTGCGCGTAGCCATGACACAGGTACTGCATGGCCTTGGCGGCACGCTTGGGCGTGTCGAGCAGGCCCTCGCGCTCTGGGTCTTCGCCCAGGCCCTTGAGGATTTCGCGGTAGTGGTGGGGCAGGGAAAGGGTCATACAACATCCTCGCAAACGGCTTACTTGATATGCCGCCCGCCGTTGACGGTCAGGGTGGTACCGGTGACATAGGGGTTGTCCAGCAGGTAACGCACGCTCTGGTAGATCACCTCAGGCCCGGGCTCGATGCCCAGGGCCGACTTGGCCAGGACCTTGGCGCGATAGGCCGCGTCGTCGCCTTCGTTGAACATCACCATGGCCGGCGCGATACCGTTGACCTTGATCAGCGGCGCGAACTGCGCGGCAAACGATAGCGTGAGGCTGTCGAGGCCGGCCTTGGTGGCGCAATAGGCGATGTGCTGACGGCTGCCCTTGCGCACCACGTCATCGCTGATGTGCACGATATCGGCAGGTGTCGAGCGTTGCAGCAAGGGTGAACAATGCAGGTTGATCAGGTACGGCGCAAGCATGTGTACGCTGAACATATCGATAAACGCGCGGCTTTCGTCGCCCGGTGTTTCTGCGACCCAGGCCGAAGCATTGTGGATGATCGCACGCAGGCTTTGGGTATGGGTTTGCAGCTGCGCGATGAAGGCAAGAATCCCGGCTTCGCTGGAAAAGTCGGCAAATACGCCGATGGCCCCTCGTTCACGTAGCGCCTGCACACCTGGGCGTTCGCTACGGTAACTGAAAATCACCGAGTAGCCATCATCCAACAGGCGCTCAGCACAATGCAGGCCGACGCGCTGGCCGGCACCGGTGATCAGGATCGGTGCGTGGGTTGCAATCATGGGAGGCTCAAGTCGCTGGCAGACGCAAACTATACCAGCGACCCGGCCCCTGTGCTCATACGGCGGCTTCGGTGACTTTGCGCGGTGGCGAGGGGTGCAGCCAGTTCGCCAACAGATGCGTCGAGAGCGGAATAAAGAGGTAAACCATCAGCGGCGTCAGGGCGGCGGTGCTGACCAGTACACGGCTGAACAGGTCCAACTCGCCAAGCAGCGGGCCGAGACCGAAGTTGAACAACAATGACACCGGGAAGAACGCCAGCCAAATCGCGACCGCCTGTTTCCAGCGCGGCGGGCGTGCCCCTACGGCACCAAACCAGCCATCGATACCGCTGACACGACGCTCGCAAGGGTTGGCAAACAGCTCGCTTCCGCGACTCAGCCAGGCGCTGCGCGAGGCGGAAAATTCCCAGGCGTGCAGGGTTTTCTCATCGGCGAAGCGGAAGATGATCTGGAACTCATCATCATGGGGTGGCGGGGCGAGTACGCCGGAACCCAGGTAACCCGGGAAGTCAGTGGCCAATTGCTCGCCTTCGCGCAGCCAAGCCATCAATTCTTCGTAGCGACCTTTGGCGACGCGGCGCGCAACCATCAATGTGACGGGTGAGGTAGACATGGTGTATCTCCAGGTATCGAGTGCGCTGGGCCGGGTAAGCGGCGCACGAACGAGGCTGCGGGGTGCTGCAGCGACGTAAAAAACAGGCAAGGATTATTCCTGTTTTGCCGAAATACGCCAGAAACTTCGGATGGATCGCCGTAGATCTTGAATCATGGGCATCAATGGGCGTTAAATAAGATACAAATCCATATGGATATTGCTGACAGCTGATGCCCCAAATCATTGCTCCGTCTCTTGAAGCATCACCTGATAGTCACGCTGACCCCGAAGTGCTGTTTCCAATTCGTGAAGTGGCAAGACTTACAGGCGTTAACCCGGTGACTTTACGTGCCTGGGAGCGTCGCTATGGCTTGATTCAGCCCGTTCGCACCGAAAGTGGGCATCGGCTGTACTCAAGCACCGATATCGACACGGTTCATCGCATTCTTGACTGGATCGAACGCGGCGTAGCGGTGAGCAAAGTGGGCAAGATCCTGGCGCGTGATCAACGGCCCGGCGAGCTGGCCACGGCGTCACGCAGCGATATCGAACTGGAATGGCAGCAGTGGCAGGCGCAACTGCGGGTGGCCATCAGCGCTTTTGATGATCGTGAACTGGGGCAGTTGTACGGACAAATCTTCAGCGCTTATTCAACCACCGTCGTATTTCAGGACATCATGATGCCCCTCTGGCAGCAACTGCTGCGTCACCAGGGGCGTTTTGGCCAAGCCAGCGAATGGCTGTTTTTCGACAACTTCCTGCGTTCGCGCACCGCTCAACGGCTGCAATTGGCGTGTGCTTCACCGGCACCGAGGGTGTTGCTGGCCGCCATTGCCGGCGAGTGTCGTGAGCTGGAACTATTGGTCGCGGGTTTATTGATATCCAGCGACAAGCTCGCGGTAAAAGTCCTGGGTGTTGGCCAACCGCTCGATGAGTTGACGCTGGTCTGCGAGAGAACTCGGCCACAAGCCCTGGTGCTGTTTTCCAACCATTCTCCCGGTGCAGAACTGCCTTCGCGGCTCAGTCGCCTGGCATTGACGCTCAATTGCCCGTTGCTGTTGGCTGGCGATGCCTCGGACCTCGCCGAGCACAGCCTGGCAGGCTCATCGATAGGTTGCCTGGGCAATGACGGACGTTTGATGCAGCGCCGCTTGCAGCAGTTTCTCAGTGGTCACCTGGATACCTGAACTCAGGCGTGCACGTGGGGATGAACCAGGCGGTGCTGGTGCAGAATGAACTGGCGCAGGCGCTCGGTCTCATCTGCATCACTCTGGCTCAGGCGGTAAGCGAACAGGCCTCGGGCAGTTTCCCGCTCCAGCGTGCCGCGAAGCGCGATACGTTCGTAGCCGGAAGGGCTGAACCACAGGGAAAAGGTCTTGGGCGGTTTCGCCCGGCCGCGCACTTCTACCAGTACACCCTTGAATGATACTTCGTGCACCCACAATGCACTGGGGTAGCCCTTGACGTTTTCCAACGCCACGGGCGCTTCAAGGGCCAGGCGCCACGGGCGGATCATCGGCCCGTCTTCGAAAATGCTCGGCACGCCCAGGCGCAGATGCACCGCATGAAACTCATCTTCCACCAAGCGCAGGGGGAAGGTGAGCTGCTGGTTGTCGAACTGGGCCTGGATGGTGACTTGGTCGTGAGCGGCCAGCCGCGTGAGCAAATCACGAATCTGCGCGCCGCCATTAACCGTCAGGCTCGACCACGCATCCCGCAGATTGAGCTGCGGGTTGTGCTGCATGTCCTGGATAAAGTCCAGTTCGTCCTGCGTCAAAAGCGTGTCGCGGTGCATTGATCTAGCTCAAGGCTGAGGCATTAAAAAGCCATTATCGCTCTAAAGACTGGGTTTTTTACAGTTTGTTAATTCCACTCGTCGCCTTGAGCGCCGCGAGCTCGTTTTTAAGCTCGGCCAACTGCGTTTCCAACTGGGCGACGCGTTGCTGCGCCTTGACTTGAGTGGTGACGTCTTTTTGCACACCGACGAAATACGTTTGCCTGTCCGCCTCGTTGTACACCGTCGAAAGTGACAGCTCATTCCAGAAGTGAGTGCCGTCCTTGCGGTAGTTACGCAGGATCTCGCGACATGCGCCGCCGTTGTCGAGGGCTTCACGAATGGCCATCAGTGCCGGCTGGTCACGGTCACCGGACTGGAGGAAGCGGCAGTCCTGATAAAGGATCTCGTCCAGGGTGTAGCCGGTCAGGCGTTCGAACGCAGGGTTGACGTAGATCAGCGGTTTGTCCTTGCCCTCACGCTCGGCAACGACGATCCCATCGTTTGAGGCATTGACGACCATTTGCAGCAGCTTGGCGTTAATCATTGAGCGGTCCATGGCTTGTGTTTGACGGTGCAAGTTTAAGGCAAGTCTTGATTCTTGCACGCTGCGCGCTGAATTATCGGCACAGACTGCTAATATCCCAGGCTTTGACTCAACTACAGGATCAGATTGATGAAAGTCGCCATCCTTTCCGGCTCGGTCTACGGTACGGCTGAAGAAGTCGCTCGCCATGCGGAAAAAATCCTCAAGGACGCCGGTTTTGAAGCCTGGCACAACCCTCGCGCCAGCCTGGGCGAGGTGCAGGCGTTTGCTCCCGATGCGTTCCTTGCGGTGACCTCGACCACCGGCATGGGCGAGTTGCCCGATAATCTGCAACTGCTGTACTCAAGCATTCGCGACCAACTCCCCGCCGCCTGGCGCGGGCTGCCGGGCGCGGTCATCGGCCTGGGTGACGCCAGCTATGGCGATACGTTCTGCGGTGGCGGCGAGCAAATGCGCGAACTGTTCGGCGAGTTGGGCGTGCGTGAAGTGCTGCCGATGCTGCGCCTGGACGCCAGCGAAAGCGTGACCCCGGAAGCCGACGCCGAGCCTTGGCTGGCTGAACTGGTCGTCGCGCTGCGCGGTTGAGCGAAGGGGCGGCCGTTGTACTATTCTCTTGGCTGACTCGCTCAGTCATCAAGCTGGCTGCGAAGGCAACTCCTTGTGCCACGGCGTCTGACTAGACTGGCTCTCACTTAGACACAATAACAAGTGCGCCAAGGAGGACGTTGCCGTGAGCCTAGCCCCTGCATCATCGCCAGAAAACATCAAAGCCCAGGTCAGTGCTGCCGAATGGCAAACCCGCGTTGACCTGGCGGCCTGTTATCGCCTGGTGGCGATGCATGGTTGGGATGATCTGATCTTCACGCATATTTCGGCCAAGGTGCCGAGCACGGAAGATTTCCTGATCAACCCTTATGGGCTGATGTTCCACGAAATCACGGCCTCAAGCCTCGTCAAGGTTGACCAGGCCGGCAACAAGCAAATGGACAGCCCCTACGAGATCAACCCCGCGGGCTATACCATCCACAGCGCCATCCACGAAGTGCGTCATGACGTGACCTGCGTGTTGCATACCCACACCGCTGCCGGTGTGGCGGTTTGCGCACAAAAGCAAGGCGTATTGCCCATCAGTCAGCAGTCGCTGTTTGTGCTGTCCAGCCTCGGCTATCACGCCTACGAAGGCGTAGCGCTGAACCATGAGGAAAAAGCCCGTTTGCAGGCGGACCTTGGGCAAAACAATTTCCTCATGCTGCATAACCACGGCTTGCTGACCTGTGCTGGCACCATCGCCGATACCTTCCTGATGATGTTCACCTTCCAGCGCGCCTGCGAGATCCAGGTGCTGGCGCAAAACGGCGCAGCGCAGCTGATTGCCATCGAGCCGCAAATCCTGGCTGGCGCCAAGGCGATGGTGGCGGCTGTCACAAAAAGCGCCCAAGGTATGGGAGGTGCGCTGGCCTGGCCGGCGCTGCTGCGCAAATTGGACCACCAGAACCCCGGGTATAAAAGCTGATGCCACTCGCCGAGATACCGCTCAGAGCCTGGCGCAAACGCGGCCAGGACTTCGTCTTTCGTGGCCGTACCCTGCGTTACTGGGTGGCCGGGCAGGGCACGCCTCTGCTGCTTATTCATGGCTTCCCCACCGCCAGTTGGGATTGGCATTACCTGTGGCAGCCCCTGGCCCAGCGCAATCTGGTGATTGCCTGCGACATGCTCGGTTTTGGTGACTCGGCCAAGCCCCTGAACCACGACTATTGCCTGTTGGAGCAAGCCGACTTGCAACAGGCGTTGCTTGAACACCTGGGAGTGGAGCAGCCGGTGCATGTATTGGCCCATGACTACGGCGACAGCGTCGCCCAGGAGTTACTTGCCCGGCATTACGAAGGCCGGTTCCAGATGGCCAGTTGCGTCTTTCTCAACGGCGGGCTGTTCCCGGAAACCCACCGTCCCACCCTGGTGCAAAAGTTATTGCTCAGCCCGTTGGGCTGGATGATCGGCCGGGCTTACGGGCGCAATGCCCTGGCCAGCAGTTTCAGCCAGATATTCGGCCCGCGAACGCGGCCCAGTGAAAGCGCTCTGGATGATTTCTGGAGTTTGATCAGTTGCAATGACGGGCCGCGTATCCTGCACAAACTGATCGCCTACATTCCCCAGCGTCGACGCCTGCGTGATCGCTGGGTGGCCGCCATGCAGCACGGCAGCGTGCCGATGCGGGTGATCGACGGCGAGGTGGACCCGATTTCCGGCGGCCATATGGTCGAGCGCTTTGAGCAACTGGTGCCCCACGCCGACACGGTATTGCTGGCCGATATCGGCCATTACCCGCAGATCGAGGCGCCGGTGCAGGTGCTCAGGCATTACCAGGCCTTTCGTGATCGCATCGGCCAGCCTTCGCCGCAAGCGGTCTATTCCTGAGCCTGGCTTCTCCAGCGGGTATCATCCTGCTGCCTTATCGAGCACCATTCAGCCTCGGCCGTCTTTATTGTGACCAAAGGCGCTGTGCGTGACACTCTGCCTATTCCCATTGTCGCCAGCGGAGTTCGGTATGAGTGAATCAGTGCAGTTCCAGGATAAGGTCGTGATCGTCACCGGTGCCGGCGGTGGCCTGGGCCGTGCTCATGCACTGCTGTTCGCCAGGCACGGAGCCAAAGTGCTGGTCAATGACCTGGGTGGCTCCACCCAGGGCGAGGGCGCCAACGCCTCGGCGGCCGACCGGGTGGTAGCAGAGATTCGCGCGGCAGGCGGCATTGCCGAGGCCAACCATGATTCGGTCACTGACGGTGACAAGATCGTACAGAACGCTCTGGATGTCTTCGGCCGGATCGACGTGGTAGTCAACAACGCCGGGATCCTGCGCGACAAGACTTTCCACAAGATGGACGACAGCGACTGGGATCTGGTTTACCGGGTGCATGTCGAAGGCGCCTACAAGGTTACGCGTGCCGCCTGGCCCCATCTGCGCGAGCAAGGTTATGGCCGGGTGATCTTCACCGCCTCCACGTCAGGCATCTACGGCAACTTCGGCCAGTCCAACTACGGCATGGCCAAGCTGGGCCTGTATGGGTTGACCCGCACCCTGGCGCTGGAAGGGCGCAAGAACAATATCCTGGTCAACGCCATCGCCCCTACCGGAGGTACGCGCATGACCGAAGGGCTGATCCCGCCCCAGGTATTCGAGCGGCTCAAGCCGGAACTGGTCAGCCCGTTGGTGGTGTATTTGGGCAGTGAAGCCTGCCAGGAAACTTCAGGGTTGTTCGAAGTGGGTGGCGGCTGGATCGGCAAGACCCGTTGGGAGCGCAGCCTGGGGGTGGGGTTTGATCCCGAAGCGGGCTTCTCGCCGGACGAAGTGGCGGCGCATTGGCAGCAGATCTGTGATTTCGAAGGTGCTGCACATCCCAAGGACAACATTGAGGCATTGAAGGAGATGATGGCCAACTTGCAGAAGTTCAGCCTCTGATCATTGCCGGAACATCACTGAATCTCGCGGGGCGTCGATGACGCCCCGTTTTATTTCAGGCATAAAAAAGGCCGCTGCATAAGCAGCGGCCGAAGTAAGACGTTGGATCAAGGAGCGACAAATCAACGTCAGTGAACACCGGTAACAGACTGAATACGGGATCAATCCGTTGTAAATCTGCTGTTCTCCCCAAGCAGGGAGCGGGCCATTTGCCCTGAAAGCGAGGTAAGAATAGTCGCTTGTAACAAAATGAGTAATAGCAGTTCAGGACAAGGACTGTTACTAATTACGCAACAGTTGTGCTGCGTTCATCGACTCTTCTGATAACGCCCTATCCACCCCATTCATGCGCCATCTTCACGCCACAGGCGGTGGCCAAGGCGACGACGCTGGGCTTGATGGCCTAGGCGCGTAATGCCTGGCGGTATTCGCCCGGGGTGGCCCCCAAGGCTTGGCGAAAGCGCTGGTTGAAATGGCTGGCGCTGGAAAAACCGCACCTCAAAGCCACCTCACCCAGGGGCAGCGTGCTGCTGCGCAGCAGGGTCTTCGCCCGCGCCAGACGGCGTGCCAGCAGGTATTGATGGGGCGGCACGCCGAAACTCTGACGGAACATCCGGGCGAAATGGTATTCCGACAGCGCGCACATTGATGCCAACTGGCCGAGGCTGATGGGGTCTTCGACATGGTGGTCGATGTACTCCACCAGACGCCGCCGTTGGTGCGCCGCCAGCCCGCCTTTGAGGCGCAGGCCCTCGCGTACGCCGACCTGGTTGAGCAGGGTGTGGCTGAGCAACTCATGGGCCAGGCTGCTGGTCAGCAAGCGCTCTGCGGGTTCGAGCCAGTTGAGGCTAATCAGCTGGTGAAAGCGCCGGGCCTGGCGGGCGTCTTCAAGGAAGGTCGTCTCACGCAACTGCAATTCCCGCGGCTCGCGGTCCAGCAGGGTGACGCAGCCGAGGGCAAATTGCTCCGGGCTGAAATACACGTGGGCCAGGCGAATCTCGCCATTGATCACCCACGCCGACTGGTGCTCGGCCGGCAGAATGCACAATTTGTCGGGGCCGCCCTTGGTACCCGGTCGGTCGCGACGAAAGGTGCCAGTGCCGCCGCCGATATAGCAGGACAAGGTGTGATGGCTGGGCGCCTGATAGTCCTGGGCATCGTGGTGGTTGCTCCACACGGCCGCAGACAAACCGTCACCGAGCTCGGCGCAGGCTTCCAGGCGTGCGTGGGGCGAGCGGTTGAGGGATTGAAAGACGTGCAGCGATTCCAGCTCTGGCATGGTGTGTTCTCCGACGCCTTGCATCCTACTCCCGGCGGCGAGCGCTGTGAGCCCGTCACCCGACAAAAGCGCAAGAATGTGCAAGAACCTCAGGGCGATTAACCGCAACACTGTGGCTCAATCGTCGGAGCCTGCTATGAACCTCTTCTTGTACTTACTCACGGTGCTGATTTGGGGTACCACCTGGATCGCGCTCAAATGGCAACTGGGCGTGGTGGCGATTCCCGTGTCGATTGTCTATCGCTTCGGCCTGGCGGCGCTGGTGCTGTTCGCGCTGTTGCTGCTCAGCCGCAAATTGCAGGTGATGAACCGCCGCGGGCACCTGATTTGCCTGGCCCAAGGGCTGTGCCTTTTCTGCGTCAACTTCATGTGCTTTCTCACCGCCAGCCAGTGGATCCCCAGTGGCCTGGTCGCCGTGGTGTTTTCCACGGCGACCTTGTGGAATGCCCTGAATGCCCGGGTGTTTTTCGGCCAGCGGGTTGCACGTAACGTATTGACGGGCGGCGCGCTGGGGCTGCTGGGCCTGGGCTTTCTGTTCTGGCCGGAACTGGCCGGGCATACCGCCAGCCCGCAGACCTTGCTCGGGCTGGGCCTGGCGCTGCTGGGAACGCTGTGTTTTTCGGCGGGCAATATGCTGTCGAGCCTGCAACAGAAGGCCGGGCTCAAACCGTTGACCACCAATGCCTGGGGCATGGCCTATGGGGCAGCCATGTTGGCGACCTATTGCGCAGTGCGTGGCATTCCCTTCGAGATGGACTGGAGCGCACGGTATATCGGTGCGCTGTGGTACCTGGTGATCCCGGGCTCGGTGATTGGGTTTACCGCCTACCTCACCCTGGTCGGCCGCATGGGGCCGGAAAAAGCGGCATATTGCACCGTGCTGTTTCCGGTGGTGGCGTTGAATGTGTCCGCATTCGCCGAGGGCTACCAGTGGACGGCGCCGGCGTTGGTGGGGCTGGTGCTGGTGATGTTGGGGAATGTATTGGTGTTTCGTAAACCCAAACCGGTAAACCCGGTTTTCCAAGCGAAACACATTTAACCGAGTTGCCTGGTCTATTTCAGGCCCAGGCGCTTGGCCATGCGCCCAAGGTTGGCGCGGTCCAGGCCCAGTTCGCGGGCGGCGCCGGCCCAGTTGTGCTGATGACGTTCCAGACAGGCGCTGATGATCTGGCGCTGATAGTGCTCGGTGGCCTGGCGCAGGTCGCCAGTGGCGATGGGCGCGGCTTGCACTGGTACATCAATCACCGCTGCACTGATGTCAGGCAAGTCCAGGTCCTGGGCGCTCAGGCTGAGAATCTTCGGGCGTTCGCGACAGTTGCCCAAGGCTTTGAGCGCGCTACGTCCGATCAGGTGTTCCAGTTCGCGCACATTGCCCGGCCAGTTGTAAGCCAGCAGCGCCGCCTGGGCGTCACTGGTCAGGCGCAAGCTACCCAGGCCCATGCGCGACCGGTTCTGTTCGAGGAAAAAGCCTGCCAATAGCAGCACATCCCGTCCGCGCTCACGCAGCGCCGGCACTTGCAGCGGGTACACGCTCAGGCGATGGTAGAAATCGGCGCGGTAGCGGCCATTGCGCACCTCTTCGGCAAGGTCGCGGTTGGTGGCGGCAATCAGGCGCACGTCCACCTGGTGTTCCTTGTCCGAGCCCAGGCGCTGCAACTGGCCGCTTTGCAGTACGCGCAGCAGCTTGGCCTGCACGCTCAATGACAGTTCACCCACTTCGTCCAGGAACAACGTGCCGCCGTTGGCCAGTTCGAATTTGCCCCGTCGCTCATTCAACGCGCCGGTGAAAGCACCGCGCACATGGCCGAACAGCTCGCTCTCTACCAGGGTTTCCGGTAGCGCGGCGCAATTGAGGCTGATCATCGGCTTGTCGGCACGCGATGACGCGGCATGGATCGCCTGGGCCACCAGTTCCTTGCCGACCCCGGTTTCGCCGGTGATCAGCACGGTCAGGTCGCTGCCGCCCACCAGCTTGATTTCCTCGACCAGCCGTTTGTGCGCTTTGCTCTGGCCGATCATTTCCTTGTGCTGCTGACCGCTGGCCTGGCGATAGATTTCGGCGCGCTGGTGCTCGTCCTCGGCCCGTAGCGCCAGGCGCTCAATGCGTTCAGCCACATTGACCGTGGCCGCGGCCAGGCTGGCGAAGGCTTGCAGCGCGTCCAGTTCGACCCGTTCAAAGCGTTCGTTGTCGAGGGCGTCAAGGGTCAGCAGGCCCCAGGGCTGGTCGTCGATAAACAGCGGGCAGCCCATGCAGTCGTGGACTTCAAGGTGGCCGTGCAAGCCAGCGACCAAGCCGTCATAGGGGTCGGGCAATTGGCTGTCGCTGTCGAAGCGGGTAGGGCCGGGGCTGCTGAGCAATATTTCAAAGCGCGGGTGTTCGCTGATCTTGAAACGGCGGCCCAGGGTATCGGCGCTTAAGCCATCCACCGCCAGTGGCACCAGCCATTCGCCATCCAGGCGCAGCAACGCGGCGGCATCACACGGCAGCAGGGCGCGCATGGCTTGCAGCAGGCGGCGGTAGCGCTCGCCTTCGGGCAATTCGCGGGACAGGTCGGCGACCAGCGGCAGCAGGGCGGTGAGCAGCGATTTTGCAGTCATAATGACTCCTTGTAGTCGATATGACTATAAAGCGTAAGAAGTCATATTGACTACAAAATATTTAAGATGTTGAAAATTAAGGATTTATTAGTTGGCACGAATACTGACTGCCTAAAGGTAATGAGTAAAAAGACCCAGGAGTCTGCCATGCTAAGTGCCCAAGACCGTGCCATCGTCAAATCCACTGTGCCCCTGCTGGAAAGCGGCGGCGAAGCACTGATTACCCACTTCTACCGCATGATGCTGTCCGAGTATCCCGAAGTCCGCCCGCTGTTCAACCAGGCCCACCAGGCCAGCGGCGACCAGCCCCGGGCCTTGGCCAATGGCGTGCTGATGTATGCGCGGCATATCGACCAGTTGGACCAGTTGGGTGACCTGGTGGCCAAGATCATCAACAAGCACGTGGCCTTGCAGATCCTGCCGGAGCATTACCCGATTGTGGGTGCCTGCTTGCTGCGGGCTATTTCCGAAGTGCTGGGCAGCGAGATTGCCACCCCTGAGGTGATGAGTGCCTGGGGCGCGGCCTACGGCCAGTTGGCGGACATTTTGATCGGTGCCGAAGCGGCCATCTACGACGAAAAAGCCCAGGCGCCCGGCGGCTGGCGGGGGGCGCGACCATTCCTGTTGGTCAAGCGCGTGGAGGAGAGTGACGAGATCATCTCCTTCTATTTTGCCCCAGTGGACAATGGCCCGATCCTGGCTGCCGAGCCCGGCCAGTACATCGGCCTGAAGTTGGTCCTCGACGGCGAAGAGGTGCGTCGCAACTATTCCCTGTCGGCCCTCACCGATACCGGCATGTACCGCATCAGCGTCAAGCGCGAAGCCGGCGGGCGAGTGTCCAACTACCTGCATGACCAGATGCACGTTGGCGCGACGGTTGACCTGTTTCCACCGTCGGGCGAGTTCACCCTGGCTGCCAGCGATAAGCCGCTGGTGCTGATCAGCGGCGGGGTGGGCATTACGCCAACCCTGCCGATGCTCGAAGCAGCCCTGGCGAGCGAGCGGCCGGTGCACTTTATTCACTGTGCGCGTAATGGCGGGGTGCATGCGTTCCGTGACTGGGTGGACACCCTGGCGGCCAAGCACCCGCAGCTCAAGCGCTTCTACTGCTACGCCGAGGATGACGGTATCAGCCCGGCGGCGGACAAGATCGGGATGCTCAATCAGGAGCAACTGGCGGCCTGGTTGCCCGAAGACCGTGATATCGATGCGTACTTCCTGGGGCCCAAGGGCTTCATGGCGGCGATCAAGCGTCACCTCAAGGCCCTGGGTGTGCCGGATAAGCAGGCTCGCTATGAGTTCTTCGGCCCGGCGGCGGCGCTTGAATAGATTTTAGCCCATTGACCGTATCGGCATCATCGCGGGCAAGCCCGGCTCCCACATTGGAATGCGTTCTCTGTGGGAGCCGGGCTTGCCCGCGGTGGCGTCCGCATAATCACTACATTTACCATGATTAATCCGCTGTTAACCCCTCTCTGTTTTAACCACTGCCTGTGTGTAAACTTGTTGCCATCAGGCACAACCATAATCAGAGAAAGGGAAAGACGGGGATGATTGACGACATGCGTTTGGGCAGGGAGCGGCGCTTTCTGGTGTTGCTGGGCATTATCTGCCTGGCGCTGATTGGCGGCGCGCTGTACATGCAAGTGGTGCTGGGCGAAGCGCCGTGCCCGCTGTGTATCCTGCAACGCTATGCCTTGCTGCTGATTGCGGTCTTCGCGTTTATCGGTGCCGCCATGCGCACCAAAGGCGCGGTGACCTTCTTTGAAGGGTTGGTGGTGCTCAGCGCCTTGGGCGGCGTGGCCGCCGCCGGCCACCATGTGTACACCCAGTTCTTTCCTCAGGTCAGCTGCGGCATCGATGTGTTGCAACCGATCGTCGATGATCTGCCCCTGGCCAAAGTGTTTCCCCTGGGGTTCCAGGTCGATGGTTTCTGCAGCACCCCTTACCCGCCGATCCTCGGCCTGTCCCTGGCCCAATGGGCGCTGGTGGCGTTCGTGCTGACAGTGGTCCTGGTACCCCTGTGTATCTACCGCAACCGTCATCCCAAAGCCTGACCCCTCGCAGCGACAAAACGCTCCGGCCTTCTTGAGTAGGCCGGAGCGTTTTGGTTTGTAGGGATTTGTGAAAGCGCTGTGACGAGGGGCAACTTAAGGTGCGCGCAGCGTGCGACATGTTGTCACACGGACGCTGTCGCAGGACGTTTCTGACCCGCCGAATCGACCCTTAAATTTGCACCCGGCGCACAAATTGTGCTGTCAGTTCGTGGGCCTGGCCGTGCCGTGACGGGCGCGAGTCTGGAGAGCTTGATGGATCTGCGAATCCCTTGGTTTATGGGCACTTGCATCCATTGGTCATGCCCTTACAGGCTGTAAGGGAAGTGGCAATCTGCCCAATAACACGGCAATTTTTGTGGTTTTTGTTGAGAATCGAACGCGATAAGATCGCGAATCTTTGCAACTTTGGTGAAGGATTGTTGCTGGAATCGATAAAAATTATTTCTTTATAAGACATGGTTTATACATCGCTAGCTAACTACAATCGCCCGCACTGAATGTCCGGTGCTGTTCAATATTTGAGCATTGGAGCGGTCGAGGAGCAGATGGAAGGCTCTGTGCGACCCCAGGTTCCGGCAGCCTTTCAACTATCCGCACCAAATGGAATTGGTCTGTAACAAGGCCTTTAGCCACGAAATCGAATAAGAACTCACTGCAGGTCCGTGAAACGTACAGTTATGACGTGTCGGGCAGGCTCTTATTCAATCGAAGAGAAATGCCAACCCTTGGCAGGGTGAAGTGTT
Organism: Pseudomonas sp. HN8-3; assembly: GCF_020790195.1. Classification (NCBI taxonomy): domain Bacteria; kingdom Pseudomonadati; phylum Pseudomonadota; class Gammaproteobacteria; order Pseudomonadales; family Pseudomonadaceae; genus Pseudomonas; species Pseudomonas sp. HN8-3. Next base: position 4,941,580 of record NZ_CP086206.1, on the reverse strand, counting down.
GGCGATCAAAACCCAACTGCATTGCGCAAGCTGCTTTAGAGGTCGTGAGATGAGTAAAAACAGGTACCCCCGATTACTAGGCTTTTTGCCGCTGCTTGGCATGTTTTTAATGCTGGGAGGCTGCAAGTGGACCTTGCTCGACCCAAAAGGACAGGTCGGTCTGGATGAACGAAACCTGATCATCACCGCTACCCTGCTGATGTTGCTGGTTGTGGTTCCTGTGATCGTGATGACCTTCGCCTTCGCCTGGAAATACCGCGCGTCCAACACCAGCGCCACCTACGCGCCGAAGTGGTCGCACTCCACCAAGATCGAAATCGCGGTGTGGCTGGTCCCGATCCTCATCATTATCGCCCTGGGTTACATCACCTATAAGTCGACCCACGCTCTGGACCCGTACCGTCCACTGGAATCCGACGTGAAGCCTGTGAACATCCAAGTGGTCGCGCTGGATTGGAAGTGGCTGTTCATCTACCCGGACCTGGGTATCGCCACCGTCAACGAGATCCGCTTCCCGGAGCACACCCCGCTTAACTTCCGGATCACCTCCGACGCCGTGATGAACTCGTTCTTCATCCCTGCACTGGGTGGCCAGATTTACGCGATGGCAGGCATGCAGACCCGCCTGCACCTGATCGCCAACCAGAAAGCTGAAATGGAAGGCATCTCCGCCAACTACAGCGGCGCTGGCTTCACCGGCATGAAATTCAAAGCGATCTCGACAAGCCAGGAAGATTTCGACGCCTGGGTAGCTGCAGTCAAGGCCGCACCTAAACAGCTTGATCAAGCTGAATACGACGCCCTGACCAAACCAAGCCAGAACAACCCTGTCGCCTTGTACTCCGCGTATGAGCCGGACCTGTTTCAGAAAATCGTCGACAAGTACGAAGGTATGAAGCCAGGCAAGCCGGTCAAGCACGAGAAGAAAGAAGTGGCCGCGGTTGAAGGTTCTGATACAGGCGCGCATTCAACTGCTGGGGCAGAGGAGTAAACGATGTTTGGTAAATTAAGTTGGGACGCGGTCCCATTCCACGAGCCGATCGTGATGGTGACCATCGCCATGATCGCGCTGGGTGGTCTGGCACTGGTTGCGGGTATTACGTACTTCAAGAAGTGGTCCTACCTGTGGACCGAGTGGCTGACCTCGGTCGACCACAAGAAAATCGGCGTCATGTACGTCATCGTTGCCATGGTCATGCTGCTGCGTGGTTTTGCCGACGCCATCATGATGCGTACCCAGTTGGCCATGGCCACCGAGGGTTCGCCTGGCTACCTGCCACCTGAACACTATGACCAGATCTTCACCGCCCACGGTGTGATCATGATCATCTTCATGGCGATGCCATTCTTCACCGGCTTGATGAACCTTGCCTTGCCGCTGCAGATTGGTGCGCGTGACGTTGCCTACCCGTTCCTGAACTCCCTGAGCTTCTGGCTGCTGGTTTCCGGCGTGGTGCTGATCAACGTTTCCCTGGGCGTCGGCGAATTTGCCAAGACCGGTTGGGTTGCGTATCCGCCATTGTCGGGCTTGCAATACAGTCCGGGCGTGGGTGTGGACTACTACATCTGGGCCCTACAGTTATCAGGACTCGGGACGACATTGACGGGGGTCAACTTCCTGGCCACCGTCCTGAAAATGCGCGCCCCTGGCATGAAACTGATGGACATGCCGATCTTCACCTGGACCTGTACCTGGGCAAACGTGCTGATCGTGGCTTCGTTCCCGATCCTTGCCGCTACCATGGCGCTGCTGTCGCTTGACCGTTACCTGGATTTCCACATTTTCACCAATGAACTTGGTGGCAATCCAATGATGTACGTGAACCTGTTCTGGGCATGGGGTCACCCTGAGGTGTACATCCTGATCCTGCCAGCGTTCGGTATCTTCTCCGAAGTGATCTCGACCTTTACCGGCAAGCGCCTGTTCGGTCACCACTCGATGGTCTACGCATCGGGCGCGATCTCCGTACTGGGCTTCATGGTGTGGCTGCACCACTTCTTCACCATGGGCTCGGGGGCCAGCGTCAACGCCTTCTTCGGCCTGGCGACGATGCTGATTTCCATCCCGACGGGGGTGAAGCTATTCAACTGGCTGTTCACCATCTACCACGGTCGTCTGCGCATGACCAGCCAGGTCCTGTGGACCCTGGGCTTCATGGTGACCTTCGCCATTGGCGGCATGACCGGCGTACTGCTGGCCATCCCGGGTGCTGACTTCGTGTTGCACAACAGCCTGTTCGTGATCGCGCACTTCCACAACGTGATCATCGGTGGTGCGGTATTCGGCTACATCGCTGGTTTCAGCTTCTACTTCCCGAAAGCGTTCGGCTTCAAGCTGCACGAAGGCTGGGGCAAGGCTGCATTCTGGTTCTGGATCTCGGGCTTCTTCGTCGCGTTCATGCCGCTCTATGCACTGGGCTTCATGGGCATGACCCGTCGTCTGAACGCCACCACCAACCCTGAGTGGGTACCGTACCTGTACGTTGCCATGTTCGGTGCGGTGATGATCGCTGTGGGCATCGCCTGCCAGTTGATCCAGCTGTACGTCAGTGTGCGTGATCGCAAGAAGAACATGTGCGAGTCCGGCGACCCATGGAACGGCCACACCCTGGAATGGTCGACCTCGTCGCCACCACCGTTCTACAACTTCGCTGTGATCCCGACTGCGAACACCATTGATGCCTTCACCGAAGCCAAGGAAGACGGTACTGCGTACCAGAAGCCCAAGCACTACGAGCCGATCCACATGCCAAACAACACCGCCACTGGCGTGGTGATGGGTGCGCTGTTGACCGTGTTCGGTTTCGCGATGATCTGGCACATCTGGTGGCTGGCAATCGCGAGCCTGGTGGGCACTATCGGTTACTTCATCATTCACGCTGCCCGTGATGATCAAGGCTACATGGTGCCGGTCGAAACGATCGAACGCATCGAAGCCGAGCAGCACGCTCGCCTGGTAGCCGAGAAGAAGATTCCGGCCAACCGTGTAGAAACCTCGTTGGAACAGGCTTAAACCATGTCGAACTTAGTGACCAATGCTGGACACGCCCATGTCGATGACCATGGGCACGATGACCATCACCACGACTCGGGGCCAATAACCGTCTACGGTTTCTGGCTCTACCTGATGACCGACTGCATCTTGTTTGCGTCGATCTTCGCGGTGTACGCGGTACTGGTAAACAACGTAGCGGGTGGCCCGTCGGGCCACGACATCTTCGAACTGCCTTACGTGCTCGGCGAAACCGCCTTGCTGTTGTTCAGTTCGATCACCTACGGCTTCGCCATGTTGGCCTTCTACAAAGGCAACAAGAAGGGCGTGCTGACCTGGCTGGGCCTGACCTTCCTGTTCGGCCTGGGCTTTATCGGCATGGAGATCAACGAGTTCCACCTGCTGATCTCCGAAGGCTACGGTCCTAGCCGTTCCGGTTTCCTGTCGGCGTTCTTCACGCTGGTCGGCACCCACGGTCTGCACGTAACCGCAGGTTTGCTGTGGATGGCGGTGATGATCTATCAGGTCAACAAACACGGCCTGACCAACACCAACAAGACCCGCCTGAGCTGCCTGAGCCTGTTCTGGCACTTCCTGGACGTGGTCTGGATCTGCGTATTCACCGTCGTTTACTTGATGGGGACTCTGTAATGGCTAATGCACACTCCCATGACAGCCACGATTCGAGCCACGGCAGCGTAAAGTCTTACGCTATCGGCTTCATCCTGTCGGTCATCCTGACCCTGATCCCGTTCGGCCTGGTGATGTACCCAACCTTGCCGAAGTCGATCACCTTGATGATCGTCCTGGCGTTCGCGGTGATTCAGGTCCTGGTGCACCTGGTGTACTTCCTGCACCTGGATCGCTCCAAAGAGCAGCGCGAGAATGTGATCGCGTTTGTGTTCGCAGGCCTGGTGATCGTTCTGCTGGTTGGTCTGTCGCTGTGGATCATGTTCAGCATCCACACCTACATGATGGCGAAGTGAGGTAAGACCCGATGTCGCTTAAGCACTTTATCCAAATCACCAAACCGGGGATCATTTTCGGTAACGTGCTTTCTGTGGCGGGCGGTTTCTTCCTGGCCTCCAAGGGACATGTCGATCTGGCCATCTTCCTGGCTGCGATGATCGGTACGTCCCTGGTGGTTGCTTCCGGATGCGTGTTCAACAACTGCATCGACCGTGACATCGACATCAAGATGGAACGCACCAAGAATCGAGTGCTGGTCCAGGGGCTTATTTCCCTGAAGCTGGCGCTGATCTTCGCGACCATCCTGGGTGTTGCGGGCGTAGTGTTGTTGTACAAGGTGGCCAACCCGTTGGCGGCGCTGTTTGCCGTGATCGGTTTTGTCATCTATGTCGGCCTCTACAGCCTGTACCTCAAGCGCAAGTCGGTTCACGGCACGCTGGTGGGCAGCCTGTCGGGGGCGATGCCGCCGGTGATTGGTTATGTGGCTGTAACCAATAGCTTCGACATGGCCGCGCTGGTGCTGCTGGTGATGTTCAGCCTTTGGCAGATGCCGCATTCCTACGCCATCGCGATTTTCCGCTTCAATGACTACCTGGCTGCGTCGATTCCGGTTCTGCCGGTCAAGCGTGGCATTCAGGTGGCCAAGAAACACATCCTGCTCTACATCCTGGCGTTCCTCGTGGCGACCTTGATGTTGACCTTCAGTGGCTACGCCGGCATGAGCTACCTCGCCGTAGCCGCCGCCATGGGCATGTACTGGTTGTACATGGCCTGGACCGGTTACAAGGCGGTGGACGACACCGTCTGGGCGCGCAAGCTCTTCGTGTTCTCGATCTTCACCATCACCGCGCTCAGCGTGATGATGTCCCTGGATTTCCAGGTACCGAAAGAGCTGTTGCTGACCTACGCGCACTGAGTGGTCTTGCAGTAAAAAAGCCCCGCCTTCGAAAGACGCGCGGGGTTTTTTATTGAGCGCTGCGCTAAACCGGATACGCTGCGTTATCGTTGACGTTTTTCGTGAGCAAGGGCTAGCCGCCCGCCTCGCTCCTACACCCCAATTCTACAAATGCAGGAAGCAATGCAATGAGTAAAAAAGCCGTGATGGTCTTCAGTGGCGGGCAGGACTCGACCACCTGCCTGATCCAGGCATTGAAGCAGTATGACGAAGTGCACTGCATCACCTTCGATTATGGTCAGCGCCATGTGGCGGAAATCGAAGTGGCCCGCAAGTTGGCCAAGCAATTGGGCGCCACCGTGCACAAAGTGATGGATGTGTCGCTGCTCAATGAGCTGGCGATCAGCAGCCTCACCCGTGACAACATTCCGGTACCGACCGTTAACAGCTCAGGCGAAAGCCTGCCGAGCACTTTCGTGCCGGGCCGCAATATCCTGTTCTTGACCCTGGCTGCGATCTACGCCTACCAGGTCAAGGCCGAGGCCGTGATTACCGGTGTGTGCGAAACCGACTTCTCGGGCTACCCCGATTGCCGTGACGAGTTCGTCAAGGCATTGAACCAGGCCCTCAAGCTGGGCATGGAATACGACGTGAGCCTCGACACCCCGTTGATGTGGCTGAACAAGGCCGAAACCTGGGCCCTGGCCGATTACCACAACCAACTGGAACTGGTGCGCGAGCAGACGCTGACCTGCTACAACGGCGTCATTGGCTCCGGCTGCGGCAACTGCGATGCGTGCAACCTGCGTGCCCGGGGCTTGAATGACTACCTGCAAAACAAGGCGGATGTCATGCAGAGCCTGAAGCACAAGTTGCAACTGAAGTAACCGCATCCAAGGCCCGCCAGGCTCTACCTGATGTATGAAGTCCAAATGTGGGAGGGGGCTTGCTCCCGATAGCGGTGTCGAGGCAAATACATTCTTAGCTGACCCACCACCATCGGGAGCAGGCCCCCTCCCACATAGGTTTCATGTGTTGGCAGTGGTCAGGTAGCGCTTGAACAACGAGCGCGCCCCATAGGCAGGCAGGATGTTGAAGAACGCAAAACCGACTTTGATCGCAATCTGCACATAGATCATGCTCAGGATATCGCTGGTCTGCATGGCGCCGTAGAAGGCAATAAAGCAGAACAGAAAACTGTCGATGATCACCGCAAAGAAGGTGCTGAAGAAAATCCGCAGGTACAGGTACCTGGAGTTGGTCAGTTCTTTGATCTTGCACAGCAGGTAGGAGTTTATATTCTCCGAGACCAGGAACGACACCGAAGAGGCCACCAGCACCGACGACACTTGCAGGATCACGTCGTTATACGGCCCATCGAGTTTCCAGCCCGGCAGCCCCGGCAGGAACGTTGAGCCATACAACAGGATGATGATCATCGCATTGCTGGCAAACGCAAACATAATGGCTCGCCGGGCCAGGCGCAGGCCGAAGTTCTCGTTCAGCAGATCCACAATCAAGAAGGTCAGCGGGTACAAAAAAGTGCCCGGCGTCACAATGATGCCCATGGATTCCAGGTAGATCGGTTTGGTCGCGGCGATGCTGGTGAAGATGTAAAACGTGAACAGCAACAGGTTCAGGATGATGTAGATCATCCACGAGTTTTCATTGCGGTCGTTAATGTCGTAGGCGGTGAGTGCTCCTGCTTGTGAATAGAACTTCTTGTAGAGGTTCTTGATTTCCAGCTTGTTGAAGTTGTCCATCATTTCGCTGTTGAGCACCTCACTGAGCTTGATTTTGACGACCTTGCCCGTGGCGATCACCATGATCACTGCCAGGCGCTTGTCATTTTCAAAGCCCAGCAACTTGTATTTGCTGTTTTCCACGGCGCCTTCAAAGGTTGTCATTGAAGCGCTCCTCAAGAATATCGCCGATGACGCACAAGCGGTCTGAGTTGCCGCAGGGTTCAAGGGTGATGAACAGCTTCTTGGTGGCGCGGTCGTACACCAGCTTTTCTTTATCGTCGCTCGATGCGCCTTTCTGCACGATCAGCAAGTCCCCCGGCTCATTGATGCCGGGAATCGCATGCTCCAGGCGAACGCCGATCAAGTTGCAGGAGTTGCCGAAGTAGTAAGTCAGTGGGTAAAGCGTGGCCAGTTCGCCGATGCGCTTGCCCAGGTTCTGCATCAGCAGGCTTTCCTTGAGTACAGGCACTGCCGCCGGGTTCTTGTTGCCCAGGGGGGAAACATTGCTTTCGATGACTTCCTTGGCTTCAAAGTTGACGGTCTCGATTTCTTCGTACGAAACGCCGAAGAAATCAGAGATCTTGCGAATGGTCGACTGTTGCACTTTGACGACCTTGCCTTCCAGGATGTTGTAGATGGTCGTCCTGGTCACGCCGGCGGCATTGCTTAACGAAAGCTGGGTTTCGCCACGACTTTTGATCAAGTACTTGATATTGCTCTTCAAGTGCTCGGTTTTTTCTCGTCTGTGTATCAAGTGCTCACCACTTCCATTTAGTCATCAGTCCATACCCGGCAGAACGTCTAGTTCCAGGCCCGCGGCAGCGCAAGTGTTGCATGGGCTCGCGTTGACAATAAAGTACTGAGTGCAGGGATACGTCCCGCCGCTAAATCAGGCAACTGCTTTCTCGTCATACCGTTATATCCGACCTGTGCGAATCCCTCGCACTTCGACAAGGAGTAGTCACCATGGTCAGCTTCAGCCGTAGGTCCCTTCTCGCGCTTGGGGCGGCGTTACCTGTACTTGGCCAGCTGGATTGGGCGGTTGCCAGCCCGGTGCAGGCTCAATCCGACAAGGTACGGCTCAACTACAACGAAAGCCCCTACGGCCCTTCAGACGCCGCCCGTGAGGCGATGCAGCGAGCGATTGCAGCGTCTGGGCGCTATCCCTACCCGGACATGTACGCCTTGGCCGCGCAGTTTGCCCACCAGCAGGGGGTTGCCGAAGAAAACGTCGCGGTGTTTGCCGGCTCGATGGCGGCCCTGCGTTTTGCGGTGCTGGCGTTTACCAGCCAAACCCGCGGCCTGGTCATGGCGACACCGTCCTATGAACTTGTGCGTCAGGCGGCCGAGTCGATCAAGGCACCGGTGCATGAAGTGAACCTCGACGCCGGTCATGCCCATGATGTACCGGCCATGCTCGCGGCAGACCCACAGGCCGGCATGTTGTACCTGTGCAACCCCAACAACCCCACCGGCACCCTGACCCCTACCGAGGCCATCCGCCAAGCCCTGGCGAACAAACCCAAAGGCAGCGTGCTAGTGGTGGACGAGGCGTATATCGACTTCTGCGATGCACCCAGCTGTGTGAGTTGGGTCAACGACCACGACGATCTGTTGGTGCTGCGTACGTTCTCGAAAATCTACGGCATGGCCGGAGCGCGTCTGGGGCTGGCAATCGGTCATCCGGCGCTGCTGGAGCGGCTGGCGGTGTTCGGCGGTGACAACGTCCCGGCCGCTGCCAGCCTATTGGGCGCACGTGCCAGCCTGGAGGACACCACGTTGGTGGGCCAACGCAAAGCGCTCAATGCCAGGTTGCGTGATGAGACAGTCGCCTGGCTCAAAGGCCGGGGCTTTAGCTGCACGGCTTCCCAGAGCAATTGCTTCATGATCGATGTAAAGCAACCAGCCGAGCAGGTGGTTGAGCGGCTGGCCGCACAGAATGTGCTGGTGGGGCGCGTATGGCAGAACTGGCCGCAATGGGTGCGGGTGACAGTGGGCAACCAGCAGGAGATGGAACGCTTTCGCGAGGTGTTTGCCGCGCAGATCGCGCCTGTTGGCTGAAACATTACCTGCAGCCAGCCATGACTGTGGCGAGGGAGCAAGCTCCCTCGCCACAGTGTGCTATCTCTTGAACGTGATGTTTAGTCCAGCGGTGTTGCCGCGTTACTGCTGGGCAATGCTGTAGCCGTCAAACGCTGTCTGCTGCTGCAGCGCAGTAATCACACTTTTGCGGCTCAACGGCTGTTCATTACCGGCGTTATCCACAAAGCTTTCCACTTCCAGTTCGGCCTCGTCGCCTTCACCGACGAAGTTGAACCCCAGGAACTCGAATGCTTCGCGGTCCACGCTGAGCCTGGAGCGCGGTGTGCGCAGCGGCAGGGTGACGCTGATGCCATCCTTGCTGATCACAAACACTTCGGCTTCTTTCTTGGCACGTGCTGCCTTGCCCTTGCCGGCACTTGGGTTGCTGATGGCCTGATGCGACTGGTTCAGCACCTTGAGGGCCAGGCCATAGACCAGTTCCTGAAACTGGGGATCGTCCTTGAAGCTGGACAGGATGCGGCTGATCGAGAACTTGCTGCTCAGGTCTTCGAGGGCGGCGTTATCGGCGGCTTCGGCGTCCTTCAATTGTTTGAGCTGGCCCATCAGGTCGTAGGCTTTGTCATCGTCGAAGGCGTCATGGGCCTGGCGGATGGCGATGCGCAGCTCGCGGATCTGGTCGCTTTCCTTGGAGGTATGAAACGCGTCCAGCACCATCTCGCTGATGATCTTGGCCGCTGGCACATGCTGTGAAAGATTGATGGCGTTTTCGTATTCGGCTTTGGCATGCAAGGCGGTTACGGATTCTTCGGCGGATTCTGCGGTGTAGGAATCAGGCATTAAAATTTCACTGCGTAGTAAACGGGGAGACAAAAACGTCGGGCATTTTCGGCGGGGTGGGGGATCAGGTCAAGACAGGTTCGGGCAGGTGACGTTATTGGTCCAGTTGCGCGAAGCACGCCTGGAGAATATCCAGGCCCTCCTCCAGCACCCAAGGCTCGATGGTCAACGGTGCCAGCAAGCGCACAATGTGCCGCGACTTGCCGCTGGGCATCAACAGCAAGCCGGCGTCTCGCGCCAGGCCCAGCAACTGAGTGAGTTGCCTGGAGGCCGGAGTGCCATCGACATTCACCAGTTCAATACCACGCATGGCGCCGACGCCGGTGAGGCGGCCCAGGTAGGGCGACAGTTGTTGTGAGCGCCAGCTTTCATGGCGGCTGACAATGGCCGCCTCCTGCTGTGCCCCCCAAGCTTGCAGATGTTCATCGGTCATCGCCTCAAGGGTAGCCAGTGCCGCCGCGCAGGCGATGGGGTTGCCGGAGTAGGTGCCGCCGAGGCCGCCCTTGGGCAGGTTGTCCATCAGCGCCTTGCGCCCCACCACAGCACCCAACGGCACGCCGCCAGCGATGCTTTTGCCGAGCAGCAACAGATCCGGTTCGATGCCCAGGCGCGAAAAGGCAAAGCGCTGCCCCGTGCGACCAAAGCCGGACTGGATCTCATCGACAATCAGCAGAATGTTGTGCTCGTCGCAAAAGCACCGCAGGGCTTGGGCAAACTCGATATCGAGAGCGAGGAAACCGGCTTCGCCCTGCACCGGCTCGATGATGAAACAGGCCACATCGTTTACGTCGATTTCCACGCTGAACAGACGGTCCATCGCCTTCAGCGCTTCGGCGCAGGTCACGCCGTTATCGACACTGGGGTACGGCAGGTGATACACCGGGCCAGGCAGTACGCCGACCTTCTGCTTGTAAGGCACCACCTTGCCATTGAGGTTGAGGGTCGCCAGGGTTCGGCCGTGGAAGGCTCCATCAAAGGCGATCACCGCCGATCGCCCGGTGGCGCCGCGGACGATCTTCAACGCATTTTCCGCCGCTTCCGCGCCACTGTTGGTGAGCATGCCGCTGACCGGGTAGTGCACCGGGATAAACGCCGTCAGGCGTTGCATCAACTCGATGTAGGGCGTATGCGGTGCGGCGTTGAATGCGTAGTGGGTAAGCCTGGTTGCTTGCTCGCGAATCGCCGCCACTACGCCCGGATGGCAATGGCCCAGGTTGAGCACGCCGATACCGCCGACAAAATCGATGTAGCGTTTGCCCGCGGTGTCCCACACCTCAGCGTTTTTACCGTGGCTGAGGCTGATGGGATGGACGATGGAAATCGATTGGCTGATGCTGGCGTGGCTCATGAATCGCGTACTCGACAAGGCTGGGCGTGGTTTATCTAAGCCGCGCACCGGGCCTTGCCGCAAACGAAATAAAGTCGCCGGGTCATTCCAAATCGGAAGGAGCGCTTGTCTGCATTAATCCGACACCCCATCTTTGCCAGCCGCCTTGGACCGATATAGCGCTCGGTCAGCCCTTGCCACCAGCGCGGCGGGAGACTCACCCATGCGCCGCTCTACAATCCCCAGGCTCAGGGTGACGTTGAGGTCGTTGACGATAGGCGACTGTTTGATTGCACGGCGAATCCTTTCGGCCAATTCCTTCGCCGTGTCCAGGTTGCTTGCAGGCAGCACCACCATGAACTCATCGCCGCCCCAGCGAGCCAGCAGGTCAGTTGTGCGTACGCAGCTTTCCAGACGTTCCGCCACCCCTATCAGCGTCTGATCACCGACGCCGTGACCGTATCGGTCATTGACCGGCTTGAAGTCATCGATGTCCATCGCCACCAGCGCCAGGGGCACACGAAAGCGTTCGGCGCGGTCGCATTCTTCCAGCAGGCATTTTTCCAGGCGATAACGGTTGGCGATGCGTGTCAGCGCGTCGCGCTCGGCCAGGGAGCGGTTTTCGTCCAGCTGTATCTGCAATTGTTGATTGACCCGCGATAGCTCAAGGGTACGTTCTGCCACCAGTGCTTCAAGGGATTGGTTGCGCTTTTGCAAGCGTTCAATGGAGCATTTACGCGTATGAATGTCGCGGTGCGCGCCCACCATGCGCGCCACTGAGCCGTCGGGGTTGCGTGCAATGATGTAGCCACGATCCTCGATCCACAGGTAAGTGCCGTCTTCTTTCCGGCAGCGGTATTCGGCGCGGTAAAGGGGCGAACGTTGACTGATGTAGTCATCAAACAACGCCATCACGCGCGGGTAATCCTCGCTATGGATCACGCTTTCCCAGGTGAACACGTTGTTTTCCAGCGAGTCTCGGGAGTAACCGAGCATTTCGTACCAGCCGGGGTTGCGGTAGACGTAGCCAGTCGTGGCGTTCCAGTCCCAGATCCCGTCACTGACCAGTTCCATGATGGCGTGCAGCAGGTCGGCGTTGAGTTCGGAAAAGTCATTGCGTAGTGGCTCGTTGCCGGGTGTATCGTCCATCAGCGCGCTCCCTGCAAGGGCTGGCTTCTAGGGGGCGTTCTCAATTAGTTTCCCCGTCGCGCCGGGTCTGCTGTTGTGCAGGGCAAGGCGCGAGAAGCGTGGTTTGGTCATTCCAAATAAGCTTCGAGCAACGCAGCCCTGCACAACAGCAGGCCCGGCCCTTCGGGTTGTGCCTTAAAGCGGGCCAGCCTGCGTTGCAGGCCTTGGAAAGGGAACAACCATTCCCTGCGGCCTGCGCCTTGCCTGGCCCGCTTTAAGGCGACAACGCGGCGGGGAAACTAATTGAGAACGCCCCCTAGGGGCCAGTTATTATTGGTGACGCCGATACTCCGTGGCTGGCGCTACTCTACCTCGCTGCTTGCACGGTTTGAATAGGGCGGATGTGCTGCTTTCGGATAGTGGCGTTTGGCTATGGTTCGGGCGCCAGCATCTTTGTTCGAGGCTTTCCATCCGCGTTGTGTTGGTAAATCTCATCCGGCTGGCCCTGTTCATTGAAAAACACCTGGCCAATTCCCGCGCTATTCCACAGCCGCTCACCCGCCTCGGCATGGTCCGGAATATACGGGACTACCTGCATGGTACGGCGGCGGGTAAACCAGTTGAGCGGCGAGCGTGGGGAATACAGCCAGCGGTTGAGACGGTCGAACCATTCCAGCAGGCGCGGCGGGAACTCATTCTTGATGCCGCTGCTGGTGATTTGCCAGATCCTCGGGCCGCCGTTGCGGTGACGGATCAGCACCTGGTAGACGAACGAGTAATGCACATCGCCGGAGAGGATCACGTAGTTACCGGGCGTGCGCGAGTGGCGGAAGATGTTCAGGATCACTTGGGCGGCGCCGCGATGAGCCATCCAGTTTTCGGCGTCCACCAGCAGTGGGAAGCCGCACCAACTGAAGACCTTTTGCACCGTTTCGATCAGCTTGACGCCAAAGATCGGCGCAGGCGAGACGATAATGGCCGACGGATGGTCGAGCAGCTCCTGTTGCAGTTCGCTCAAGGCTTCCCAGTCCAGCAGGCCGGAAGGTTGCTTGAGGGTAAATTCGCTGCGCCAGCGCCGAGTACGGGTATCGAGTACCACCAGGGCAGGGGTGGTGGGCAAAACGTAATGCCATTGCTGGAATTTCAGCAGCACCTCCAGCAGATCATCCTGGGCAGCAGCGTCCAGATGATTGCCCTGCGCCTGGCCAGTCAGTGCCTGGGTCTGGGTCAGCAGTTCGCCGAACACCTGGGGTTGGTTGCCCCAGCCCTGGCATAACAGGTACGCCAGCAAGGCATTGCCGATGATGCGTTTGGAGAAGGGATGGCCGTAGGCGGTTTGCTCCCACTGAGCGCTGAGGTTCCAATCGTCGGTGATGTCGTGATCATCGAAGATCATCAGCGTCGACAAGTGGGCGAACACCCGGGCTACCCCCGGCAAGCCGGTGCGCAATTGATCGATCTGCACTTGTTCGCGGGCATAACGCAGTTGTTCTTGCGCGCTCAGTTGCGGCGGTCGTGGTGTGATCAGCGTCCACGGGGTGGGCGACCAGACCAGCAGGTACATCGCGATGACTTCGGCGAAGGTCACCAGGTGATTGTCAGCGGTGCTGCTGGTGAAGATCGGCTTCTTCACGCCGCCGAAAAAGCGTTCGCGCAGGGTCTCGTTACTGTCCAGCGCCGGAAGCAGGTCGGCGCGGTGGTAATAGCTGGCGCGATGCCCATAGAGGCTGACGCTGTCGTCCACCACGGCGCCCTCCAGGAACTCGTCGAACAGGCCCAGGTGCGCGATCAGCGCATGGATGGCCCGCAGCATGGGCCCGGCGACATCGTCCGCGTAGACCTGGTCGCCGCTCATCATCAGCAAGGCGGGGCGTTCGAGCGGGGTGCGGGCCTGCGCCAACAGGCGGTCGACGCACAACAAACCTTCATCTGCACGGTGATGGGGTTTACGGCAGGAGCCATGTACCAAGTGGTTGATGCGGCTATGCAGCACGAAGCTCGGCGTTGTGGCGTCGGCATACAGCAAGTGCGGCGCCCATTGTGCAATGCCAATGCCGTCGACGATCAGGTCGTAACCGATGACCTCGTCCTGGGGCAGAGCGTCGCTCAGCGCTACGTCGATCAAGTGGATAACGGCATGGCGCCCGACGGGCACGACTTGGCAGTGCGTTGCATCGAGCGGGATATTCAGCGTCTCGCCCTGGGGTAATTGCAGCCTCAAGCACAGTGGCAGGGCGCGACTGCCCACCAACCAGATAACCAGGCGCTGCGGTTCAAGGCGCCTTAGCAGGGGACCTGCGATGACGGCAGGCAGGATGTCGGGTTGACGCATGAAAAATGCAGCTCATACCAAGTGGGACTGGAGAGGATAACGCAGAGGATGTCAGTGTTTTGTTAACGCAAGTGCAGCGCGGTGCGCTGCACTGCACTGCACTTGTTGCCGGTGACCCGTAACGGTTTAAGTCAGTTTGCCTCCTCCGAGAGAGGTCATACCCGAACCTTTGGGTTTTGGTTGCGTGTCCTGCCCCTGTGGGGGGCCGTCAAGCGGCGAAGAAGTTGGTGCGGGATTGGCTGGAGGCTGGTTATCTTTTAAGCCTTGCTGGATGTTATAGCTGAAGCTGTGAAACGAATTGCCGATGAACATGGTAAAACCCCTTACTCAATTGGAGGACTGTTGTCGCATCAATACTCCCTTTGAGTGCGCACTGATTGAGTGAGGCTGGCCGGGTTTTTCGTTCCCGGCCATAGGTAACCATATGTTTGGCTAGTAGGAATTTGGTGTGTCTCAAGCAGGCTTAGGCACCGTAAACCTGAATTCACTGCCGCGCCCCAATTCACTGTCGGCTTCGATCCGACCACCATGGGCCTGGACAATCCCCTGGGTGATATACAGCCCCAGCCCGCTGCCGGTGGGATTGTTCTCGGACTGGGTCCAATAGCGGTCGAACACATGGGGCAAATGATCCGGCGCAATGCCTTCACCGGAATCGCGTACCGAAAACACGATCTCTTCGCCGTTGCTCATGGCGCTGATACCGATGTTGCCCTGGCGGGGGGTGAATTTGATGGCGTTGCCGATCAGGTTCGACAGCACTTGGAACAAGCGCTCCGGGTCGGCGCTGATCTGCAGGCCAGGCTCGGCGTTGAACGACAGGTCGATACCTTTTTCCGAGGCCAGTGGCGACAGCAGCGAATATGCCTCTTCAAATATCTGGCTGACGTCCAGCGCAACTGGCTTGACCACATAGCGTCCGGCTTCGATTTTCGAGGTGTCGAGCAAGTCCTCCAGCAGCACATTCATGCGCCCGGCGGCCTGTTGCATGGTGTCGATGGCCGAGGAAATCCGCCGTGAGGTGTGTGGGCCGTCGGAGCTGAAGGCTTTCTGCATCATGCCGCAGAGCATGGAAATAACTGTCATCGGGTTGCGCAGGTCGTGGGAAACCACTGCGACCAGCTCGTCACGGGCACGCACCGCTTGTTGTTCGCGCAGCACCTGGCGGGCCAAGTCATTTTCCAGGGCCGAGCGGCGCAGGTCATTGGCGGCAAACAGGTCGCCGTGGCTCCACTTGGTGGAAATGCCGGCCATTTCCACTTTCCAGATTTCAAACGACGTGCGTGGGCGAAGGCGTAGGCCAGTGTCAGAAGTTTCCAGATTTAGCGGCTTGCTCGGGTCACCGCTCCAATTGATGTTCTCTTTGACTTCCGGGCGAAACCACAACACACCGTTATCCACAGGCTTGGGCAGGCTCATGGCGAGCACACCACTGGCCACCGCCTGATACTCGGCGGCCGGTGGGTACACCGAAGCCAGGTTGTGGTTGGAAAATACCGGCTGGCCCAGCGTTTGCAGCCACTTGTGCAGCGCCCGGATTTGCGCTGGTTCCGGGCAGTTGCCGTAACGGTGCAACTGCTTGTCTTCGATGATCGCCACACCGCCCGACAAGGTCAGGTCCATCAGTTTTTTACCGTGGTGGGCCAGGCTGTCGAACACATTGTCGTCGCTGGCTTTCATCGCCCGATCAAGTAACGCCAGGGTTTCGACTTTCTCCTCTCGCTGGCGGCTTAACTCCAAGGCTTCCATGGCACTGATCTGCAACGACAGCACCTGACCGATGGTCTGGCAGGTCATACGCAGATCGTTCGGCACCAGCAGCGGCTCGCGGTTGCCGCAGCTGATCAGGCCCCAGAGTTTGTCGCCCTTCATCAGCGAAATACTCATGGACGACAACACGCCCATGTTCTGCATGTATTGGCAGTGAATCGGCGACACGCTGCGCAGGGTAGCGAAGCTCAGGTCCAGCGGTTGGCCGGTGTCCGGGCGCAATTTTGGCAATAGCGGTACGGGTTCGTAGGACGCATTCGGGATGATCCGAAGCCAGTTGGTGCGATACAGCTCACGGGCTTGTTCGGGGATGTCGGACGCGGGGAAGAACAGGCCGTTGAATAATTCCATGGCCGGCGTCGAGGCTTCAGCGATTACCTGACCATGGCCTTCGTCTTCGAAGCGATAGATCAGCACTCGGTCATAACCGGTCATGGCCTGGATTTCATCCACGCTGATGGCGTACAGCGCTTGCAGTGTCTTGGCCGATTGCAGGCGTTGCAGCATTTTGCTCAGGTTGCTGGTGAGACCATTGCGTACCTGGGGTTTGAAATCCGCGAGCAAGGGTTCGAATTCCAACACCAGCACGTTCTGATGACGATGCAGCAAACCTTCGAACTGAGCACCGTTGAGCGTGACATGCAGGGGTGGGGCGTCGATAAAGGTATTGTGCTCGGCCATCGACTGCACCACCTGAGCGTGTTCACTGCCAATCAACGTGTGCAACGGTTGATTCAACAAGGCCTCGGGCGTGTGGCCGAACAAGGTGCCGACGTTGGCACTGACCTGAATGATGTTCAGCTCAGGCTCCGACAGCGTCAGCAACACGCCATGAGGCTGGATTGCCCCGGGGAAGCGGATGGGCTCGTCGGCACAGTTGGCAAGCAGCTCTTCAAAATCTTCGGGTTTCATAGCAGTACCTCCTGGCGTTCGAGCCATTGCTCAAAGCCGCTGAAAGTGGACCGGGCAGCCATCACTGCGCGCGCTCGAGCGCTCGCATCCAGTGGCTGATGAGCCAGGTAGTCGAGAAAGTCTTTCCAGCGCCGGCCGGTCTCGGCACCGTAGACATCGAGAAACGCACCGCCGTTGTCGGCTTCGATCGCCAGGCGTGACGCCATCTCCCGGCGTAATACCTGGCCGCCGAGCGTTGCACCTTCCAGTACATACAGGGCGCCGAGGCAAGCGGCAGGAGTGTCCAGCGCGGGGAGTTGGGTGCAGCGGGGAAGGGCATCTAGGGTGGGACTATCCAGGCCCAGAGCGCGCAGATCGTTAACCAGCGTCGGCGTTTTCACACGTGACGCAATATCAATTCCATCCGGAATCAGGCCACCGTCGTACAGCGCCGCCTCCATGGGTTGATAAAAACCGTAGTACGCCTGCAGCAATCGCCGATACCACTGGGCATCCAGGCGTTCGGAAAAAAACGGCAAACGCTTTTCCAACGCGACATGCAACAGGCCGGTACCCGTGCGTAACGTTTCCAGCAAGGATGGCGCACCAACGTCATGGGCCTGTGAGTGCATTCAATGAGCTCGAACTGTGGGCCTGTCGGCCAGGAATGACGCATGAAAATGGGCGACAATTCTACACAACTCGTTGTCGTCAGCTGAGCGCAAGAAGCGAAAAGGCTGACCAGTGGATCAGAAAAGTCGCTCCCTGTATTCCAAATGACCCCACGGCACGCCACGAGTTCGGTCCGGATGATATCGCGACGCTATCAATGCATGGGCGGTCCCTGCTGGGTCAACGCCGTTTGCACGCACTCAAGCAAGTGATCGGTGCTCCATGGTTTAGGCAGAAACCGCACCGAGCTGCCCAATTGAGTGGCGATCTTCGTATTGCCGGAAGTCAGCACCACCTGCACCTCAGGCCAGCGATGAGCCACTACGCGGCTCAAGTCGTAGCCATTGAGCAGGCCGGGCATTTGAATATCACTGACAATCAAGTCCACAGGGTCGTCGCCCCGCTCCAGATAAATCATCCCTTCATCCGCCGAAGGGAATGAAGTCACCACCGCACCGAAATCCTCCAGCACATCCACCATTAACGCCCGAATGATCTCGTCGTCTTCCAATACTAAAATCGATGGCTGAGCCATGATCCTTACTCCACCATCAGGGGTTCAGTAAGGTGGAGTGGGGGTTGGGTATATAGGTTCGATTGGATGTTTTTTAAACGATGGGTGGTCATTCGGCTGGTTCCAGCATGTGGTCTTGCCCCACGCCGTCAGCACGATAATCCGTTAAGGTAAGCGCCACTGCGACGTCCAAGGAATGCCATGTTTAAGCGTAATCCCCTCGTGCCAGAACTCATCGTTACCCACCTCGGTGCCAGCCTGGCATTCTGGGTTGACCAGTTGGGTTTCGGCATCGCCTATCAGCGCGCTGAAGAAGGCTTTGCCTACCTCGACCTGCACGGTGCGCAAATCATGCTGGAACAATACGAGCCGCACGCCGGGCAGTGGTTGACCGCGCCCTTGCAGCAGCCTTTCGGGCGTGGCATCAACTTGCAAATCGACGTGCCTGCCATAGCGCCTATCTTGCGGCGCCTGTCGGAGATCGGCCGCCCGTTGTTCCGTAACGTCGAGGATGCCTGGTACCGCGCGGGCGACGTAGAGGCCGGGCAGCGCCAGTTCATCGTGCAAGACCCGGACGGTTATCTGGTGCGCCTGGTGGAACGGCTGGGGGAGCGGCCGTTCAAGCAGGCATAATTGACGGCAATAACCCATAGGGAGACCCTGATGAAGTACGTGTTATTGACCCTCGCCCTCACCGTTGTCGCTGCACCCGCGTTTGCAGCTGGCGACGCCGAAGCGGGCGGCAAACTCTTCACCAAGACCTGCGGCGGCTGCCACAGCATCGGTGAAGGTGCACGCGGCGGTTTTGGGCCGCAGCTGAACGGCATTATCGGCCGACCTGCCGGTACGACCCCGGACTATCAGTATTCGGATGCGATGAAGAATTCGGGAGTGGTTTGGACGCGGGACAAACTAACGGCCTACATCGAAGACCCGAAATCGGTGGTAAGTGGGACGCGGATGATTTTCTGGGGAATCAGTGATCCGCAGAAGATTGAAAATATCTTGGCGTACTTAGATACATTCCAGCCCAAGTGAGCTGCCCAGGCTGACGGCTACCACCGGGCACAACGCGATCAGAAGGTGGCGGGGCTTGCCGTCATGCCAGTCAGTTAAGCGCAGGCTCCCACATTGAACTGGGTTCGGCTTAAGGTATCGCCGTCGGTTGTCATTAGGCTCAAGCATCAATAGCGAACCCGCGACGCAAGCTCCGGGTAATGGGTCGCAAGCTCAGCCAAGCACTGCCGCAGCATCTTGGCATCGTGGGGTAGGTGCTCTGAAAAAATATCCCAACCAGAAAACTCAAGCGTCTCCGGCATTTCTACCAAGCCGCTGATGGCGTCCCAAAAGGCATCCCAGTTTCGGCCATACCAGTTGGGGAAGTTGAGTGAAGTGCACAGTGTGGCGTGAAGTTCTTTGGGGTTTTGGATGCGGCTCAGGTCTATTTTGATGATGGATGTTCGGGTCACTTGTGCACCATTTGCTGATTTACAGGCGCCTTGAATATAACCAGGACAAATGCACCCGTCCTCATGTTTCACAGCACGTGATTTTAGGCCTTTCATTAACATTATGAGCCTTGGCCTGCATCCAAAGCCTACACGCAAGTAGGACCGTTCTGATTTGCGACTGACCTCAGTATTAGCGGCAAAGCGTTTGCTACGTTCGTGTGAAAAATACGCGATGGAAGCGCTTAATGCTGACGTTCAACTCCCTATGGAAAAACCATCCGGAAATCTTCGGAGACGCCGCCCCTTGTAGAACCAACGGCGCCAAAAATTTCAGTGACCAATGCGCCATTAACCTGGGCGTAGCACTGCGCAGGTCAGGCGCCGACCTGAGCAGGTAGAGAGGTGTGCGCTATTGTTGGCAGCATGCCAAGAGTGAGGGCCATGTGTTGGCAGCTGAGGAGATGGCCAAAGCTCTAAGTGACGCGAATATCCCCGGTTTGCAGCGCCCGAAGAAGATAAAACCTGAGGATTTCGAAGAGGTGTTGGCGGGGCAGCAAGGCATTATCTTTTTCAAAGACTTTTGGCGCCGAGGGAATGAGACGTCTGGCAATCGCAGTGGTGACCACATTGACCTTTGGAATGGGCGGCGGTTGACGAATTGGCTGAGTTATCCGCGTATTCAGTTGGGGCTTTCGATTGAGGGGACGTTCTCGGACTATCACGAGTCCAGGGAGATATGGTTTCGGAAAGTCATATGAAGGTGGTTAAGGGCGTGCTCTTTGTGATCGGGATGGTTGTGGTGGCGCTGACGGTGTTTAACGGATTGGTTGTGGCAGTGTCGGCTTATTTCGGGCCGTTTTATGAGGGGGATGCGCAACAGAATCGAAATTTTGGATTTTGGTTGGTGGGTAATGGGGTTGTGATGCTGGCTACGGTGTTGCTGGGAGTGGGTTGGTATCGCAGATATTTGCGCAGGCGTGGGGTGTGAGTTTTCAAGTGTTCGGCGGATCATGTATTCATGGGAGGGCGCCATCGGGAGCAAGCCCCCTCCCACATTATGATCTGGTACATCTGTTGAATCGTGTAGGCAAAAAAAAGGCCTTGGTGCGCCAAGGTCTTTTTTTGCCCAAGGTTCAGGTCAGCAGATGCTTTGAAATCAGCCGCGAGATCTCCACAATCGAGGTTTTCCCAGTGAACTCGAACTTCACCTTCCCCAGCGACGAAAAGTAAATCTCCAGCTCCGAATCCAGATCAAACGTCCCTGACGTTTCCACTGAATACGCCACGATGTTTTTGTACGGCAGCGAAGTGAAGTCCTTCTTGCTGCCGGTAATCCCCTGCACGTTCACTGCGATGATGCGCTTGGTGGTGAAGACCACGCCGTCGCGCATGGCCTTGTACGCGTCGACCACTTCTTCGCCGTCCATCAGCAGGGCCGAAACGCGTTCGGCGTATTCGTTGTTTTGTTTGAGCTTGAAGAAGCCTTTGTTGTTGAAGTCGATCATGTGCCTGTCCTGGTTGAAGGGTGCCGCTGGTGTATGGCGTTTTGCTCGCGGATCTGTATCTAACGGCTGAGCCTGCAAGGCTCTAGCATGGCGCGTAACACTACAGTGCTGGCGAAGGATTTTACGCCGGCAGCATAAAAATCCAGGAGCTAAACAATGCCCGATATATCCAGCTTGCTTGCCTACGGCCTGATTTCACTCGGCATGGTGCTCACGCCCGGGCCGAATATGATTTACCTGATTTCCCGCTCGATCTGCCAGGGGCGCACCGCAGGGCTGATCTCACTTGGCGGGGTGGCGCTGGGCTTTTTGATCTATATGGTGTGCGCGGCGCTGGGTATCACCGCGCTGGTGATGGCGGTGCCGCTTGCCTACGACGTGCTGCGGTTCGGCGGTGCGCTGTATCTGGTGTACCTGGCGTGGCAGGCGGTCAAGCCGGGCGGGCGTTCACCGTTTCAGGTGCGGGACTTGCCCAAGGACAGCCCGCGCAAGTTGTTCACCATGGGCGTGGTGACCAACCTGCTCAATCCCAAGGTGGCGGTGATGTATCTGTCGCTGCTGCCCCAGTTCATTGAACCGAACGGCCATGGCAGCGTGCTGTTGCAATCGTTGGTGTTGGGCTCTCTGCAGATTTTCATCAGCGTCAGCGTCAATGCGGTGATTGCTTGTATGGCCGGCTCCATCGCGGTGTTCTTCGTGACTCGGCCGGGGTGGCAGGTGGTGCAGCGCTGGGTGATGGGGTCAGTGTTGATGGGGTTGGCAGTACGGATGGCGGTGGAAGGGCGCAAATAAGGCTGCTTTCAGCGTGCCATGACATTGACAATCACATGCAGGATGAATGCAGGTCCATAGCAGGGGCGCCCGTGTTCATCTTCGATACGCCATATCGAAGTGACCGTGCAGGTCTCTTTCGGCGCTCCAAACTCTACGGTGATATGCACCGGTTGGCCGGGCAGGGTTTCGGCAATCGGTACCTCGTTGTTAAGGCTGCGCAGGTGGCTGTCCATCACCACTTCCAGGGGCTCGCCTGTAGCCGTGCGACGGGCGATGACGTATTCACCGTCCACTCGAACCAATCGTCGACCGCGCCAGGGGCGGGTACCGACGTTCTGGATCTCCCAGGTTTTCTGAAACGTTTCGCCAGGCAGCACGACGGTTTGGTCGGGCGTGGTGACGTCGGCGTTAAACACCACAATGTCGCCAAGATCATGCAGGCCGATGGCTCGGTTGGTGGTTGCCATTGAATGGGTATCGACCGGTGCGCCTGCCAAATCGGCGAAGTAGCGGAACAGCAATAACGGGGACACCTGCAGCGCCTTGGCCAGTTTGATCAGGGTGCGTACCGAGGGATCCTGTGAAATGCCACCCGCTAATCCGTAAAGATAGGTACGCGAAATACCGGCTTCCTTGGCCAGGGTTGTCATGGATTTGCCCAGTTCCCGGCTGCGTCTTACGACCAGTGCTCGGAGTGTGTCGCGGGTTTTGATGCTCATATCCGTACGTTGATCCCCGTCCTTGAAAAATCATCATCTTGTTCGCCAAAAAGGACAACTTGCTCGCCGTTGCGTGTAGTGAGCCCTGCACACTCGCAACCTGCTAGCGCCGTTGTGAAGGACATGGATCGGTCCCTTTCTGTTTGGCTATATCCAGTGTCGCGGTTTCTCGCATGCTTGCGAACCTAGTGTGTGTTGCATTCCTTTACAACTATCTTTGGGTATAGCTATGTCTCGATTAAAAGCATGCTGCGAATCCATAGCCCGATCAGGCTTTGGCATTCTGCAAATTCCTGATGCGATGTTGCAGGACTACAAAAAGATCATCGATGGGTATTCGGCCATTCCCCAGGCCATCAAGGATGAATTTTCCTTTGCCCAGGACACGGATGGGTTTTTCCCTTTTGGCGCCGAGTACTCCCTTGTCGAGGATCACCCTGACCTGTGCGAGCGGTTTTGTTACTGGCCCGCGCACGCTTCAAAAAGAACCGCTTTCGAATTCACCCGAAGTACTTTCGTTGCCGCAGTCGGCAGTTTTGAACGACAGATGAGCGAGTTGGCCCAGGGGGTGATGGATGGCATTTGCGAGGAATTTGGCGTGGCACCCTTGGCCCCCTTTCGCGCGGCATCGTATATCCAGTTGTGTGTCTACGGTCCACAGGCCAAAGACCATTCTCGTAAATTTGCTCAGGATCCTCATGAAGACGGGCATATGCTTTCGTTTATCAAGCCTACCCGCGAAGGGCTGGTCTTGATGAAGGGACGATCGTTGGAACCTGTACGCCTTCTGGAGAACGAGGTCGCGGTGCTGGCCGGCTCCTTGCTGACAGAGCTCTCCGATCATGCCGTGCCTGCCGCCTACCATGCTGTACTTGCGCCCAGCAAACCGGTCGCCAGAAGCTCATTGATTTACTTTGCAAACCCCAATCCGGACCAGTTGCTGACGACCTTTTACCGCCAGAAACCCATTGACCTGGGCAGCACGGTGAATGCTCGTCATACCGGTTTCGGTAATCAGCCGATTCAACTGCGCTAAATAGTCCTGGAGGGCTCGAACAGTCCATGTTTCCTCACTTCAATGCCCTTTACATCGAAGGTTTGCTCTTGGGCATCGGACTGTTCGCCGCCCCAGGCCCGAAAGACACCCTGGTGATCCGCCAAGGTGTCGGTCGCGGGCCGATCTGGGGCGTTGTCGCCATTTGCGTATTGGCCGATATTTTCCTGATCGCTTTCGGGGTCACGGGTTTAGGGTCGTTATTGGGAAGTCGGCCTGAGGTGATGGCGCTATTGCTATTGTCCGGAGCGGCCTATCTGCTTTGGTTTGGTGGCCAGCGTCTGTTGGCTTGTATCCGGGATCAGTCCATGCCGGATGCTCAAGGCGGCAATTCGCAAAGAGGGCTGTTGCGCTCGGCGGTCATACTCGGCTTTGCCAACCCTTATGCATGGCTGGATACCGTGGTGCTGATTGGTTCTATCGGGGCCACGAAACCTGCGGGCCAACAGGCACTGTTCGCGACAGGCGCCATGACGGCATCACTCGTGTGGTTTGTGGTGTTGGCGCTGTGCTGTCAGCGGCTGACAGTATTGTTTCGCAAGCCAGCGGTCTGGCGTTGGCTGGATGCAGGGGTGGCGGTATTGATGGTGTACCTGGCCGTTATGCTGATCACCGATTCATTGCACATCTTTCAGATAGCCCTTTAGAACGGTCAGCGGGCAGATCAACTCATCAAGGCGAGAGATGTTTTGCACAGGGGTGGATAGCTTTAGCAATTCACGCCCGAGCACGCTGTCCGCTCCACCCAATGCAATCAACGCCTGGGTGATGCACTCATCGAGCTTCAACTGGATCTCAGCCAAGTTTCCCTGGCGCACCAACAACCCAAACACTTCACGCTCATAGCCATCCATTGCAGGATCATCGCGCAGCAGCGGGCTGCCGTCCTCGGTTTCATGCGCCAGCTTCAGGGCGAACAGTGCAACCGCTTCAAGCATCAATTCCATGGTCTCACTAACCCCCCACTGCCACGCCCGGCACTTTTTCACAGGCGAAAAAAAAGACCTTGAATTTCAAGGTCTTTCTTTAAGATGGTGCCCCGAGGGAGACTCGAACTCCCACTCCTTTCGAAAACGGATTTTGAATCCGCCGCGTCTACCAATTCCGCCATCAGGGCTCAATGGCGGCGAAGTATAGAGATGAGATTACCGTTGGTCAATCACGTTTCATGGTCTATTTTCACTATTTCCGCTAGACTTCCCGGCCCTGCTAGACGAACCCCATCATGCGCGTTGCTGACTTTACTTTTGAGCTCCCTGATTCGCTGATCGCTCGCCACCCTTTGGCCGAGCGTCGCGCCAGTCGACTGCTGACCCTGGACGGGGTCAGCGGTGCCCTCGCACACCGTCAATTCACTGATTTGCTTGAGCATTTGCGCCCGGGCGATTTGATGGTTTTCAACAACACCCGGGTGATTCCGGCGCGGCTGTTCGGCCAGAAAGCTTCCGGCGGCAAGCTGGAAATTCTGGTGGAGCGGGTGCTGGACAGCCATCGTGTGCTGGCCCATGTGCGCTCCAGCAAGTCGCCCAAGCCGGGTTCGAGCATCCTCATTGATGGCGGTGGCGAAGCCGAGATGGTTGCGCGCCACGATGCCTTGTTCGAGCTCAAGTTTGCCGAAGAAGTGCTGCCGTTGCTGGATCGCGTCGGCCATATGCCGTTGCCTCCTTATATAGACCGCCCCGACGAAGACGCGGACCGCGAGCGCTATCAGACGGTGTACTCACAGCGCCTCGGCGCTGTAGCGGCGCCGACTGCCGGGCTGCATTTCGACCAGCCGCTGCTGGATGCGATTGCCGCCAAGGGCGTCGAGACGGCCTATGTGACGCTGCACGTGGGGGCCGGTACGTTTCAGCCGGTGCGTGTGGAGAACATCGAAGACCACCACATGCACAGCGAATGGCTGGAGGTCAGCCAGGACGTCGTGGACGCGGTCAATGCGTGCAAGGCGCGCGGCGGGCGAGTGGTGGCCGTGGGCACCACCAGCGTACGATCACTTGAAAGTGCGGCGCGTGATGGCGTGCTCAAGCCGTTCAGTGGTGACACTGATATCTTTATTTTTCCGGGCCGGCCATTCCATGTGGTCGATTGCCTGGTCACCAATTTCCATTTGCCCGAATCCACGCTCTTGATGCTGGTGTCGGCATTTGCCGGTTACCCGCAAACCATGGCTGCTTACCAGGCCGCCATTGCCAACGAGTACCGTTTTTTCAGCTACGGTGATGCGATGTTTATCACCCGTAACCCGGCGCCACGCGGCCCAGAGGAACAACTATGAGTCGTATGTCGTTTGAATTGTTGGCCACCGACGGCAAGGCCCGTCGCGGTCGCCTGACCTTCCCGCGCGGCACCGTGGAGACCCCGGCGTTCATGCCGGTCGGCACCTACGGCACCGTCAAGGGCATGTTGCCGCGCGACATCGTCGCTACCGGTGCCGAGATTATCCTCGGCAACACCTTCCACCTGTGGCTGCGCCCGGGCACGGAAGTGATCAAAAAGCACGGCGATCTGCATGACTTCATGAAGTGGCAAGGCCCGATCCTCACCGACTCCGGTGGTTTCCAGGTATTCAGCCTGGGCGCCATGCGCAAGATCAAGGAGGAGGGCGTAACCTTCGCCTCGCCGGTGGACGGTGCCAAGGTGTTCATGGGCCCGGAAGAGTCAATGCAGGTCCAGCGCGACTTGGGCTCCGACATCGTGATGATTTTCGACGAGTGCACGCCTTACCCGGCTGACGAAGACGTGGCGCGCATCTCCATGGAGCTGTCCCTGCGTTGGGCCCAGCGCTCGAAGAACGCCCATGGTGACAACACCGCGGCCCTGTTCGGGATTGTCCAGGGCGGGATGCACGAAAGCCTGCGTAAACGCTCGCTGGAAGGCCTCGACAAGATCGGCTTCGACGGCCTGGCCATCGGCGGTTTGTCGGTGGGCGAGCCCAAGCACGAAATGATCAAGGTGCTCGACTACCTGCCGGGCCTGATGCCCGCTGACAAACCTCGTTACCTTATGGGCGTTGGCAAACCGGAAGATCTCGTAGAGGGTGTGCGCCGCGGTGTGGACATGTTCGATTGCGTGATGCCAACCCGTAATGCCCGCAATGGGCATCTGTTCATCGATACAGGCGTGCTCAAGATCCGTAACGCGTTCCATCGCCATGATGATTCGCCGCTGGATCCCACCTGTGACTGCTACACCTGCCAGAACTTCTCCCGTGCCTATCTGCATCATCTGGACAAGTGCGGGGAAATGCTGGGTAGCATGTTGAATACCATCCACAATTTGCGTCACTACCAAGTCCTGATGGCTGGTTTGCGCGAGGCTATTCAACAGGGTACATTGGCCGCCTTCGTCGATGCCTTCTATGCCAAGCGCGGGCTCCCTGTGCCGCCCTTGGACTGAGTTTTCCGACCCTAAGATTCACTATTTGCAACTGGAGTGCTAAATGAGCTTTTTTATCTCTAACGCCATGGCTGACGCCGCTGCGCCTGCTGCTGCCGGCCCTATGGGCGGTGGTTTCGAGTGGATTTTCCTGGTCGGCTTCCTGGTCATCTTCTACCTGATGATCTGGCGTCCACAGGCCAAGCGCGCCAAAGAGCAGAAAAACCTGCTGGGCAGCCTGCAAAAAGGCGACGAAGTCGTGACCACTGGCGGCATCGCCGGCAAGATCACCAAGGTTTCCGATGCTTTCGTGGTACTGGAAGTCTCCGACACCGTAGAAATGAAGTTCCAGAAGGGCGCCATCGCCGCCACGCTGCCTAAGGGCACGCTCAAAGCGATCTAAGTAACAACCTTTACCAATCGACGGGGCGCGCAAGGCGCCCCGCGTTATAAGCGGGCGGCGTGATGCTGAACAAATACCCTCTGTGGAAATACGTACTGATCCTGGCGGTGCTGGCGATCGGTTTTATTTATTCCGCTCCCAATCTCTATCCTGATGACCCGGCGATCCAGATCTCTGGCGCCAGCACTTCGCTGCAGGTCAATCAGGCTGATCTGGAACGCGCTAGCAAAGCGCTGACTGACGCGGGCATCCAGGTTAAAGCGGCAACCTTGGCAGCTGGTTCCAAAGGCGGCTTGTTGCGCCTGACCAAGCAAGAAGACCAATTGCCGGCCAAGGACGTTGTACGCAAGGTCATGGGTGACGACTACGTCGTTGCATTGAACCTGGCACAGACCACGCCTCAATGGCTGCGCAGCATTGGCGCGCACCCGATGAAGCTGGGCCTGGACTTGTCCGGTGGCGTGCACTTCCTGCTGGAAGTCGACATGGACAAGGCCCTCGACGCGCGTCTGAAAGTCTATGAAGGCGACGTGAAGAGCCTGCTGCGCAAAGAGAAACTGCGTTATCGCAGCTTGCCGCAGCTCAACGGTGCCATCCAGCTGGGTTTTGCTGACGAAGCTTCCCGCGAGCAGGCCCGTGCGCTGATCCGCAAGAATTTCAATGACTTCGACATCGTTCCGGCCGACTTGAATGGTCAGGCTGTGTTGCGCCTGGCGATGAGCCCGGCCAAGATCGCCGAGATCCGCGAGTACTCCATCAAGCAGAACTTGACCACGGTACGTAACCGCGTCAACGAGCTGGGTGTGGCCGAGCCGATCGTGCAGCGCCAGGGCGCCAACCGTATCGTGGTTGAGTTGCCGGGTGTACAGGACACTGCTGAAGCCAAGCGTATCCTTGGTAAAACCGCCAACCTGGAATTCCGCCTTGCAGCTGAGCCGGGTGCCACTCGTGCGACCTCCGAAGAGTTCGAGTTCCGCGAGGGCAATCGTCCTCCTGCGTTGATCGAGCGTGGCTTGATCATCACTGGTGACCAGGTGACCGATGCCAAGGCCGGTTTCGACTCGCAGCACGGTACGCCCGAAGTGAACATCCGCCTGGATGGCCACGGTGGCGAACTGATGAGCCGCGCCACGCGCAGCAACGTCGGTCGCAGCATGGCGGTGATCTTCATCGAGCAGCGCCCCGTTACCACCTATACCAAGCAGATGGTCAACGGCGTCGAGAAAGACGTGCCGGTGCAGACCTTCAAGGAAGAGAAAAAGATCATCAGCCTGGCGACCATCCAGTCGCCGCTGGGTGCGCAGTTCCGCATCACTGGCCTGAACGGCCAGGGTGAGTCCTCCGAGCTGGCGCTGCTGCTGCGTGCTGGTGGCCTGGCGGCGCCGATGTACTTCGCTGAAGAGCGTACCATCGGCCCGAGCCTGGGTGCCGACAACATCACCAAGGGTGTGGATGCGGCGCTGTGGGGCATGTTGTTCGTGTCGCTGTTCATCATCGCCATCTACCGCTTCTTCGGCGTTATCGCCACCGTCGCACTGGCGGGCAACATGGTGATGCTGCTGGCGCTGATGTCGCTGCTGGGCGCGACGCTGACCTTGCCGGGTATCGCCGGTATCGTGCTGACCATGGGTATGGCGGTTGACGCCAACGTGCTGATCTTCTCGCGTATCCGTGAAGAGATCGCCGCCGGCATGACCGTGCAGCGTGCTATCAACGAAGGCTTCGGCCGGGCATTTACCGCGATTCTCGACTCCAACTTGACCACTTTGCTGGTCGGCGGGATTCTCTTTGCCATGGGCACCGGCCCCGTCAAAGGTT
This sequence comes from Pseudomonas sp. HN8-3, assembly GCF_020790195.1. Taxonomy (NCBI): domain Bacteria; kingdom Pseudomonadati; phylum Pseudomonadota; class Gammaproteobacteria; order Pseudomonadales; family Pseudomonadaceae; genus Pseudomonas; species Pseudomonas sp. HN8-3. Next base: position 4,912,366 of record NZ_CP086206.1, on the reverse strand, counting down.
TTGCGGTGACCATGTCCCTGGGTATCTTTACCTCGATGTTCACGGCCATCATGGTGACCCGCGCAATGGTCAACCTGATCTTTGGCGGGCGTGACTTCAAGAAGTTGTGGATTTAAGGGGCTGCCATGTTACGTACAATCAACTTCATGGGCGTTCGCAACGTTGCGTTCGGCGTCACCGTGCTCCTTACCGTTCTGGCGTTGTTCAGCTGGTTCCATAAGGGCCTGAACTACGGGCTGGACTTCACCGGCGGTACGCTCATCGAGCTGACCTACGAGAAGCCGGCCGATGTCACCCTGGTGCGCAATGAGCTGGTCAAGGCCGGCTATCACGAGGCGGTGGTGCAGAGCTTCGGCGCCACTACTGACCTGCTGGTGCGTATGCCTGGCGAAGACCCGCAACTGGGTCACCAGGTAGCGGAGGCCTTGCAGAAGGTCGGCGGCGACAACCCGGCATCGGTCAAGCGCGTCGAGTTCGTCGGCCCGCAGGTCGGTGAAGAGCTGCGCGACCAGGGCGGCCTCGGCATGCTGATGGCGCTGGTCGGCATCATGATCTACCTGGCCTTCCGCTTTCAGTGGAAGTTCGGTGTCGGCGCCATTGTGTCGCTGATCCACGACGTGATCGTGACCGTGGGGATCCTGGCCTACTTCCAGATCACCTTCGACCTGACCGTATTGGCGGCCGTGCTGGCGATCATTGGTTACTCGCTCAACGACACCATCGTGGTATTCGACCGGGTTCGTGAGAACTTCCGGGTGCTGCGCAAGGCGACATTGATCGAGAACATCAACATCTCCACCACCCAGACGCTGCTGCGGACCATGGCGACGTCGATCTCCACCTTGCTGGCGATCGCCGCGCTGATGATCTTCGGGGGCGACAACCTGTGGGGCTTCTCGCTGGCGCTGTTCATCGGTGTTCTGGCGGGTACCTACTCGTCGATCTACATTGCCAACGTGGTGCTGATCTGGCTCAACCTCAACAGCGAAGACTTGATCCCTCCTGCTGCTACTGGCAAGGAGGTCGACGACCGCCCTTGATGGGCGTTAGTTGATCGGCTGTTACAAGAAGGGCGCGAGTATTGAACTCGCGCCTTTTTTTTTGCTCCAAGGCTGGGTATAGCGCGGATCTTTCGATCCGTTTGTGATGGTCAGGAGGTTCAACGTGAACAAGTCGTTGCTGGTTGGTGCGGTATTGGGTGCTGTCGGTGTGACTGCCGGGGGTGCTGTTGCCACCTACAGCCTGGTAAAAAGCGGCCCTGAGTATGCGCAAGTACTGGCGGTACAGCCGGTTAAAACCCAGATCAAAACCCCGCGTGAGGTCTGCAAGGACGTCACTGTGACCCGGCAACGTCCGGTGCAGGATCAGCATCAAATCGCCGGTACCGTGGTCGGCGCCCTTGCAGGTGGCCTGTTGGGCAACCAGATCGGTGGCGGTAATGGTAAGAAACTGGCCACCGTGGCCGGTGCGGTCGGTGGCGGTTACGCCGGTAACAAGGTTCAGGAAGGCATGCAGAACCGTGATACCTACACCACCACGCAAACCCGCTGTAACACTGTTAACGACATCAGCGACAAGGTTGTCGGTTATGACGTGCGTTACAATCTGGATGGCAAGGAAGGGACTGTGCGTATGGAGCGTGATCCAGGCGGCCAGATTCCAGTCGACAAAGAAGGTCGTCTGATCCTGGGTCAGAACCAGCAGTAATCCCCAGGCCTGGCTTCGATCCAAATGTGGGAGCTGGCTTGCCTGCGATAGCGGTGGGTCAGCAACTAATCACTTGGTTGGCAGCCCGTCATCGCAGGCAAGCCAGCTCCCACATTGGATTGTATTGAGCAGTTGGAATTGGTTTTTTGCTAAATCCCACGCATAAAAAAAGCACCCCTAGGGGTGCTTTTTTGTGCTCGCTCGCTTAACGCTTCAGCGAAGCCGGCAGGTGCGGCTGGATCGCCGTCAGTACGGCCTTGAAGCATTTGGTGTTGCCGGCAACCACGTGGCCTTTCTCCAGGAAGTCGTGACCGCCGGTGAAATCGCTCACCAGGCCGCCTGCTTCCTGAATCAGCAGGGCGCCTGCTGCCATGTCCCACTCGGACAGGCCCGATTCCCAGAATGCATCAAAACGACCGGCGGCGACATAGGCCAGGTCCAGGCTGGCTGCACCGGCGCGGCGGATACCGGCGGTCTGGCCAACCAGGGCACGGAACATGCCTAGGTAGTTTTCCAGGTTGTCCATCTGGTCGTCACGGAACGGGAAGCCGGTGCCCAGCAGGGCGCCTTCCAGGCTGGTGCGACCGCTGACGCGCAAGCGACGACCATTGAGCTGGGCGCCACGGCCACGGCTGGCGGTGAACTCTTCCTGGCGCACCGGATCCAGCACAACAGCGTGTTCCAGGCGGCCACGGTATTTGCAGGCGATGCTCACGGCAAAGTGCGGGATGCCGCGCAGGAAGTTGGTGGTGCCATCCAGTGGGTCGATGATCCACAGGTAGTCTTCGCCTTCGCCGCTACCTTTGTGCAGGCCGGTTTCTTCGCCGAGGATGCCGTGGGTAGGGTAGGCCTTGCGCAGGGCGTCGATGATCTTCTGTTCGGCGGCGCGATCCACCTCGGATACATAATCCTTGGCGTCTTTTTCGTCGACCTTGATGGTATCCAGGCGCTCGATGGAGCGGAAGATCAATTCACTGGCGCTGCGGGCGGCGCGCAGCGCGATATTCAGCATGGGCTGCATGGATGTGTCACCTAAGGTTGTTAAAGAAAGCCGGGCATTCTAGCAGAAACTTTCCTCAGGTGAAGGACGACGTTAGCTTTCATGGCATAACCTTAGGCTGTTCTGTAAGATTTGCTCCCCTTTCCCGTGTCCGAGAGCGCCTCCCTTGCTGCAAAACATTCGTGTCGTCTTGGTCAATACCAGTCATCCCGGCAATATCGGCGGGGTGGCGCGAGCCATGAAAAACATGGGGCTGACGCGCCTGGTGCTGGTCGAACCGCGGGTGTTCCCGCACCACGAGGCCGATGCCCGTGCATCCGGCGCCAATGACCTGCTGGCAAACGCCCAGATCGTCGCCACCCTGGAAGAGGCTCTGGTCGGCTGCAACCTGGTGCTCGGCACCAGCGCTCGCGATCGGCGTATCCCCTGGCCGCTGCTGGATCCGCGTGAGTGCGGCACCAAAGTGGTGGAAGAGGCCATCGGCGGTGCCGAAATTGCCTTGGTATTTGGCCGTGAAGATTCCGGCCTCACCAACGAAGAGCTGCAGCGATGTCATTATCACGTGCATATCCCCTCAGACCCTGAGTTCAGCTCGCTGAACCTCGGGGCGGCGGTGCAAGTGTTGACGTACGAAGTGCGCATGGCCTGGCTGGCTGCTGCCGGCCAGCCGAGCAAAGTGGAAAAGGACGAAGTGGCGTCGACCAAAAGTGGTGAGCTGGCCACCATGGACGAGCTGGAGCGGTTCTATGAGCACCTGGAGCAAACCCTGGTGGCCATCGAATTCCTCGATCCTGAAAAGCCACGGCACTTGATGGCGCGCCTGCGTCGTTTGTACGGTCGCAGCTCGGTGAGCCGGGCGGAGATGAATATATTGCGTGGCATCCTCACGGAAACCCAGAAAGCGGCCCGTGGTGAGCTTCTTAAGCGGAAGGATTAAAAATGTTCGAGCGTTTGCGAGAAGATATCCAGAGTGTTTTCCATCGTGACCCGGCGGCGCGCAACGCCTTTGAAGTGCTGACCTGCTATCCGGGCCTGCACGCGATCTGGATTCACCGTCTGTCCGGCGCCTTGTGGGGCATGGGCTGGAAATGGCTGGCCCGGCTGGTGTCGAACTTCGGTCGCTGGTTGACCGGCATCGAGATTCATCCGGGCGCCAAGGTGGGCCGTCGCTTCTTTATCGACCATGGCATGGGTATTGTCATAGGCGAGACCGCCGAGATCGGTGATGACGTGACGCTTTACCAAGGTGTGACCCTGGGCGGTACTACATGGAATAAAGGCAAGCGTCACCCGACCCTGGAAAATGGTGTGGTGGTGGGGGCGGGCGCCAAGGTGCTGGGGCCCTTTACCGTGGGTGCCGGTGCCAAGGTAGGTTCCAACGCCGTGGTGACCAAGGCTGTACCTGCTGGCGCCACTGTGGTGGGTATTCCGGGTCGCATCATCGTCAAACCAGAGGTCGGCGACGAGCAGGAGGCCAAGCGCAAGGCCATGGCCGAGAAGATCGGTTTTGACGCCTATGGCGTCAGCGAAGACATGCCCGATCCGGTGGCTCGCGCCATTGGTCAGCTGCTTGATCATCTGCAAGCAGTGGACGGCAAGCTGGACGGTATGTGTGGTGCGCTGAAGGATCTGGGCAGCCCATACTGTGCGAAGGATCTGCCTGAGTTGCGCGAAGAGGACTTCGCCGAGATCAAGGACGAGGCCGCCACCAAGGCAAGCTGAAGTCCCAAGGCCGCCAGAGATCCCTGTGGGAGGGGGCTTGCTCCCGATAACGGTGGGTCAGCTAACTGATAAGTGACTGACATTCAGTCATCGGGAGCAAGCCCCCCTCCCACATTTTGATCTCCATTGGTCTCGAGATCTCTGCCAGGCCCTGTTCCCGCTGGTCCATCCCACCCCATCCTGCTATGATTCGCGCGCCCTTTTTACGGGTATTCCTGACTAAAGTACTAGGTCTTATAGTTGACTTAAATACTCGGGAATCGCATACTTGCTCCCATTCTGAAACACCTTGGTACTTGTCCATGAGACTGACTACAAAAGGCCGATACGCGGTGACCGCCATGCTTGACCTGGCCCTGCACGCGCAAACTGGGCCGGTGTCCCTGGCCGATATCTCCGAGCGCCAAGGCATTTCCCTGTCCTACCTCGAGCAGCTGTTCGCCAAATTGCGCCGCAGCAATCTGGTTTCCAGCGTTCGTGGTCCAGGTGGTGGCTATCAATTGTCCCGCGACATGCAGGGCATTCAGGTGGCCCAGGTGATCGACGCGGTCAACGAATCCGTCGATGCCACCAAATGCCAGGGTTTGGGTGATTGCCACGCCGGCGACACCTGCCTGACACACCACTTGTGGTGTGACTTGAGCCTGCAGATCCATGAGTTTTTGAGTGGTATCAGCTTGGCTGATCTTGTGACTCGCCGTGAGGTGCAAGAAGTAGCCCAGCGTCAGGACCAGCGCCGTTGCAATACCAAGGCGCCGCGTCTGGACAAGATCGAAGCGTCCGCCGTCGAGTGACAGCCGAAGAGCTAACGGCGTGCCAGCCAGCCTGATTTAGGAGAAAGTCCATGAAATTGCCGATTTACCTTGATTACTCAGCGACCACCCCGGTTGATCCGCGTGTTGCGCAAAAAATGAGCGAATGCCTGCTGGTTGACGGAAACTTCGGCAACCCGGCCTCCCGTTCCCACGTATTCGGCTGGAAGGCCGAGGAAGCGGTCGAGAACGCGCGTCGCCAGGTCGCTGATCTGGTCAACGCTGACCCGCGTGAAATCGTCTGGACGTCCGGTGCTACCGAGTCCGACAACCTGGCTATCAAGGGTGCGGCGCATTTCTACGCAACCAAGGGCAAGCACCTGATCACCACCAAGATTGAGCACAAGGCTGTCCTCGACACCATGCGCCAACTGGAGCGTGAAGGTTTCGAGGTGACTTACCTTGAGCCCACCACCGACGGTATCGTCACCCCTGCGATGATCGAAGCCGCGATGCGTGAAGACACCATCCTGGTTTCCGTGATCCACGTGAACAACGAAATCGGTACCATCAACGACATCGCCGCCATCGGCGAGCTGACGCGCTCCAAGGGTGTGTTGCTACACGTCGACGCTGCTCAGTCTACCGGCAAGGTCGATATCGACCTGTCCAAGCTGAAAGTCGACCTGATGTCGTTCTCGGCCCACAAGACTTACGGCCCTAAAGGCATCGGCGCTCTCTACGTCAGCCGCAAGCCACGCGTGCGCATCGAAGCGACCATGCACGGTGGCGGCCACGAACGCGGCATGCGTTCGGGCACCCTGGCGACCCACCAGATCGTCGGCATGGGTGAAGCCTTCCGCGTAGCCAAGGAAGACATGGCTGCCGAAAACGTACGTATCAAGGCCCTGAGTGATCGCTTCTACAAGCAGGTCGAGAACCTTGAAGAGCTGTACATCAACGGCAGCATGACTGCCCGTGTACCGCACAACCTGAATTTGAGCTTCAACTATGTCGAAGGCGAGTCGCTGATCATGGCGCTCAAGGACCTGGCGGTCTCGTCCGGTTCGGCCTGTACCTCGGCATCCCTTGAGCCTTCGTATGTATTGCGCGCCCTGGGCCGCAACGACGAACTGGCACACAGCTCGATCCGCTTTACGTTCGGCCGCTTCACCACTGAAGAGCAAGTCGACTATGCCGCGCAGAAGGTCTGCGAAGCCGTCAACAAGCTGCGCGTTCTGTCGCCGCTGTGGGACATGTACAAAGACGGTGTCGATATTTCCAAGATCGAGTGGGCGGCACACTAAATATAGAAGCCGCCACCCAAGCTCTGTAGGAACGTGGCGGTAAACGCAGGCGTTTCTACAGGGTTCCAGAGCGGCCCTGATGAGTGAGGATTCAGTACCATGGCTTACAGCGAAAAGGTCATCGACCACTACGAAAACCCGCGCAACGTCGGCAAGATGAACGCGGAAGATCCTGATGTCGGCACCGGCATGGTCGGCGCTCCGGCGTGCGGCGATGTGATGCGCCTGCAGATCAAGGTCAACGAACAGGGCATTATCGAAGATGCCAAGTTCAAGACCTATGGCTGCGGTTCGGCCATCGCCTCCAGTTCCCTTGCGACCGAGTGGATGAAAGGCAAGTCCCTGGATGAGGCTGTCACCATCAGCAACACCCAGCTGGCCGAAGAACTGGCCCTGCCGCCAGTGAAAATCCACTGCTCCGTACTCGCTGAAGACGCCATCAAGGCGGCGGTTCGCGACTACAAGCAGAAGAAAGGCTTGATCTAAGCATTTGGCGACGAGTAAGGAGTCAACGATGGCTATCAGCATGACAGAAGCGGCTGCGCAGCACATTCGCCGCTCCCTGAATGGGCGCGGTAAAGGTGAGGGGATTCGTCTGGGTGTACGCACCACGGGCTGTTCCGGCCTTGCCTACGTGCTGGAGTTTGTCGACGAGGTGGTTGAAGAGGACCAGGTGTTCGAAAGTCACGGCGAGAAAGTGATCATCGACCCCAAGAGCCTGACCTACCTGGACGGCACCGAGCTCGATTTCGTCAAGGAAGGGTTGAACGAAGGCTTCAAGTTCAACAACCCCAACGTGCGCGGTGAATGTGGCTGCGGCGAAAGCTTCAACATCTGAGGCTACTCGTGGGTACTCCTTGTCATTTCGCTTTATTCGAGCTGCAGCCGAGCTTTCGGCTGGACCTCGAGCAGCTTGCCACGCGCTATCGAGAACTGGCGCGTGGGGTGCATCCGGACCGCTTTGCCGACGCTTCCGAGCGTGAGCAACGCCTGGCCCTGGAGCAATCGGCCAGCCTCAACGAAGCCTATCAGACGCTCAAAAGCCCCCCCAAACGCGCGCGCTATTTGCTGGCGATGAAGGGCGGTGAGTTGCCGATGGAAGTCACCGTGCATGACCCGGACTTCCTGATGCAGCAGATGCAATGGCGTGAAGAGCTCGAAGATCTGCAGGACGAAGCCGATGTGGCGGGTGTCGCGGTCTTCAAACGTCGTCTGAAAACTGCCCAGGACGAGCTCAACGAAAGCTTTGCGGCCTGTTGGGATGATGCTGCGCAACGTGAACAGGCCGAGCGCCTGATGCGGCGTATGCAGTTCCTCGACAAGCTCACCTACGAAGTGCGCCAGCTAGAAGAGCGCCTCGACGATTAACCCAGTGCTGCCCGTGATGCACGCCTGATAGACAGATAAGACCTGATTACCATGGCCCTACTGCAAATCGCCGAACCCGGCCAAAGCCCTCAACCGCACCAGCGTCGCCTGGCGGTCGGGATTGACCTGGGCACCACCAATTCCCTGGTTGCTGCCTTGCGCAGTGGCCTGTCCGAGCCTCTGCCCGATGCCGATGGGCAGGTGATCCTGCCGTCCGCCGTGCGTTACCACCCTGATCGTACCGAAGTGGGTGAGTCGGCCAAGTTGGCCGCGTCCTCGGACCCCCTGAACACTGTGCTGTCGGTCAAGCGCTTGATGGGTCGTGGGCTGTCCGACGTCAAGCAGTTGGGCGACCAGTTGCCGTACCGCTTTGTCGGCGGTGAGTCCCATATGCCGTTTATCGACACCGTCCAGGGCCCGAAAAGCCCGGTCGAAGTGTCGGCTGATATCCTCAAGGTGCTGCGCCAGCGTGCGGAAAAAACCTTGGGCGGCGAGCTGGTCGGGGCGGTGATCACCGTTCCGGCGTATTTCGATGACGCCCAGCGCCAAGCCACCAAGGACGCGGCGAAACTGGCGGGCCTGAATGTACTGCGCCTGCTCAACGAGCCGACCGCTGCGGCTGTGGCCTACGGCCTCGATCAGCACGCTGAAGGCCTGGTTGCCATTTATGATCTGGGCGGCGGCACCTTCGATATTTCGATCCTGCGCCTGACCGGCGGTGTTTTCGAAGTGCTGGCCACCGGTGGCGACAGTGCCCTGGGCGGCGATGACTTCGACCACGCCATCGCCGGCTGGATCATCACCAGCGCCGGTTTGTCTGCCGACCTGGACCCGGGCGCGCAGCGTAATTTGCTGCAAACTGCCTGTGCGGCCAAGGAAGCACTGACGGACGCCAACTCTGTAGAGGTTTGCTACGGCTCATGGTCGGCTCAACTGACCCGTGAGGCCTTCGATGCGCTGATCGAGCCGATGGTCGCTCGCAGCCTCAGGGCTTGCCGCCGTGCCGTACGTGACTCCGGTGTTGAACTGGAAGATGTGGCGGCCGTGGTCATGGTTGGCGGTTCGACCCGTGTGCCGCGCGTGCGCGAAGCCGTCGCCGAAGCCTTTGGTCGCCAGCCGCTGACTGAAATCGACCCGGATCAAGTGGTCGCCATCGGTGCTGCGATCCAGGCCGACACCCTGGCCGGCAACAAGCGCGACGGTGGCGAATTGCTGCTGCTCGACGTGATCCCGCTGTCCCTGGGGCTGGAAACCATGGGCGGCCTGATGGAGAAGGTGATTCCACGCAACACCACCATCCCCGTCGCCCGTGCCCAGGATTTCACCACCTACAAAGACGGCCAGACGGCCATGATGATTCACGTGCTGCAAGGCGAGCGCGAGCTGATCAGCGACTGCCGCTCCCTGGCGCGCTTTGAACTGCGCGGCATCCCGGCGATGGTGGCCGGTGCAGCGAAGATTCGCGTCACCTATCAGGTCGACGCCGATGGCCTGCTCAGCGTGGCTGCGCGTGAACTGGCCTCGGGCGTTGAGGCCAGCATCCAGGTCAAACCGTCCTACGGCCTGACCGACGGCGAAATCGCCAAGATGCTCAAGGACTCGTTCCAGTATGCCGGTGACGACAAGGTTGCCCGCGTACTGCGTGAGCAGCAAGTGGATGCCCAGCGCCTGCTCGAAGCGGTGCAGGGTGCTCTTGAGGCTGACGGTGAGCGCCTGCTGGATGCCGAAGAGCGCATGGTCATCGACCTGCAGATGCAGGAATTGGCCGAACTGATGAAAGGCAACGATGGTTACGCCATCGAGCAACAGACCAAGCGCCTGTCGCAAGTGACTGATGCCTTTGCCGCCCGTCGTATGGATCAGACGGTGAAAGCCGCACTGGCGGGCCGCAACCTGAATGAAATCGAGGAATAACTGATGCCGCAGGTCACTTTTCTACCGCACGCTGAACACTGCCCGGATGGCATGGTCGTGGAGGCAGAGACCGGCAAGTCCCTGCTTGACGTCGCGCACGACAACCATATCGAGATTGAAAGTGCGTGTGGTGGCGTCAATGCCTGCACCACTTGCCACTGCATCATTCGTAAAGGTTTCGACAGCCTTAATGAGGCTGACGACCTGGAAGAAGACTATCTTGATAGGGCGTGGGGGCTGGAGCCGACGTCGCGTCTGAGTTGCCAGGCGAAAGTGGGGACTGAAGACCTCACCGTTGAAATTCCGAAATATTCGCTCAACCATGCCGCCGAAGCGCCGCATTGATTCAAGGAACTGTCATGAGCCTGAAATGGGTTGATGTACAAGAAATCGCTATACAACTTGCCGAAGCTCACCCTGAGGTCAATCCTCTTACCGTGAACTTCGTCAAGCTGCGCAACCTCGTAATGGCGCTGCCGGATTTTGACGACATCCCTGACCGGGGTGGCGAAAAGGTCCTGGAGGCGATTCAAGGCCTGTGGATCGAAGAAGCAGACTGAGCCGCCTTTTTACGCAGTTAGGCAATACCCAATAACCCGCGTATAATTCGCGGGTTTAATTTTTCGTAAATTACCGTTTCTGGAGTTACACCATGGCTGTTCAACGTACTTTCTCCATCATCAAGCCTGACGCTGTTGCAAAAAACGTCATCGGCGAGATCACCACTCGTTTCGAAAAAGCCGGCCTGAAGGTTGTAGCTTCGAAACTCAAGCAACTGTCCAAGGCTGAAGCTGAAGGCTTCTACGCTGAGCACAGCGCTCGTGGCTTCTTCGGCGACCTGGTTGCCTTCATGATCTCCGGTCCTGTTGTTGTTCAGGTTCTGGAAGGCGAAAACGCTATCGCTCTGAACCGTGAGCTGATGGGCGCTACCAACCCTAAAGAAGCGGCTGCCGGCACCATTCGTGCTGACTTCGCTGAGTCCATCGATGCCAACGCTGTTCACGGTTCGGACTCCGAAGCCGCTGCTGCTCGCGAAATCTCGTACTTTTTCGCTGCTACTGAAGTAACCGCTCGCTAAGCATCGGCTTAAAGAGTGAGGGTGAATCCATGACTACATCGACTGTTAAAACCAACCTGCTGGGTCTGACTCAGCCGGAAATGGAGAAATTCTTCGACTCAATCGGGGAGAAGCGTTTCCGTGCCGGTCAGGTAATGAAGTGGATTCACCACTTTGGCGTCGACGATTTCGACGCCATGACGAACGTCAGCAAGGCCCTGCGCGACAAGCTCAAGGCCATTGCCGAGGTGCGTGGTCCCGAGGTTGTCAGCGAGGACATCTCCAGCGACGGCACCCGTAAATGGGTGGTGCGCGTGGCGTCCGGCAGCTGCGTCGAGACCGTGTACATTCCCCAGGGCAAACGCGGCACCTTGTGCGTTTCGTCCCAGGCAGGCTGTGCCCTGGATTGCAGTTTCTGCTCCACCGGCAAGCAAGGCTTCAATAGCAACCTCACCGCCGCCGAAGTCATCGGCCAGGTGTGGATTGCCAACAAATCCTTTGGCAGCGTCCCGGCGACCGTCGACCGTGCCATCACCAACGTGGTGATGATGGGCATGGGTGAGCCGCTGCTGAACTTCGACAACGTGATTGCGGCCATGCACCTGATGATGGACGACCTGGGCTACGGCATCTCCAAGCGCCGTGTGACCCTGTCGACCTCCGGCGTGGTGCCGATGATCGATGAGCTGGCCAAGCATATCGACGTCTCCCTGGCGTTGTCGTTGCACGCACCGAATGACGCATTGCGTAACCAATTGGTGCCGATCAACAAGAAGTATCCGCTTAAGATGCTGCTCGAATCTTGCCAGCGTTACATGGCGACCTTGGGTGAGAAGCGTGTGCTGACCATTGAGTACACCATGCTCAAGGACATCAACGACAAGGTCGAGCACGCGGTCGAGATGATCGAGTTGCTCAAGAACACGCCGTGCAAGATCAACCTGATCCCGTTCAACCCGTTTCCACATTCTGGCTACGAGCGGCCGAGCAACAACGCCATCCGCCGTTTCCAGGATCAACTGCACCAGGCCGGCTACAACGTCACCGTACGCACCACCCGTGGTGAAGACATCGACGCCGCCTGTGGCCAATTGGTAGGGCAGGTGATGGACCGCACCCGCCGCAGCGAACGTTATATCGCCGTGCGCGAACTTAACGCCGCCGAAGATTTGCCGCAAATTGCTGTGAATCGAATCTGAGAGAGGATCTCTATGCCCTTGCGCCTTGCGCTGCTTTTACTGCTTACCGGCCTCGTTGCCGGTTGTGTTTCATCGGGCCATGACAGCCCTTTGCACACCACTAAAGGCCGTGATGAGGCGCGGGTTGCCTATGTGCAATTGGGCTTGGGGTATTTGCGTCAAGGTATGAGCGAGCAAGCCAAGGTGCCGCTGAAAAAGGCCCTTGAACTGGACAGCGCGGATGCCGATGCCAACGCCGCACTGGCTCTGGTGTTTCAGGCCCAGGCAGAGCCTGAGCTGGCCGACCGCTATTTCAGCAAGGCCCTGGCTTCCCGTCCTGCCGATCCCAGGTTGCTGAACAACTATGGCAGTTTCCTGTTCGAGCAGAAACGGTATGACCAAGCCGCCGCTTATTTCCAGCAAGCCAGCGCCGATACTCTTTATCCTGAGCGTTCGCGGGTGTTCGAGAACCTCGGGGTGACCTCGATGCGCCTGGGTCAGCGCGACAGCGCGCGTCAGCAGCTGGAAAAAGCCCTGCATCTGAACAGTCGCCAGCCACGGGCTTTGCTCGAAATGGCTGAGTTGTCTTACGAAGACAGGCATTATGTGCCGGCACGAGACTATTACGAGCGTTTTAGCCTGCTCAGCGGGCAAAATGCACGTAGTCTATTGCTCGGTGTGCGCCTGGCGACGGTTCATGAAGAACACGACACGGCCGCACGTTTTGGCCAGCAACTCGAACGACTCTATCCCGGTACGCCGGAATATCAGCAATACCTGTCGGAGCAATGATGAAAGCCGCGCACCCGGAAGATGTAGCAGCTAATCGCGTAAACCCAGGCGAAACCTTGCGTCAGGCCCGCGAAAGCAATGGTTGGTCGCTGGCGGAAGTGGCCCTCAAGCTCAATTTGACCAGCACGTCCCTGGCCAATCTGGAAGCCGGCGCGTTCGACAAGCTGCCTGGGCACACCTTTGCCCGTGGCTATATTCGCGCCTACGCCAAATTGCTGGGTATTGACCAGGCGGTGCTGGTGCAGGAATTCGACCAGTTCACCGGTACCGATGCCCAAGGCAGCAATGTCCATGGCCTTGGGCGCATCGAAGAGCCAACGCGGGTTTCCCACACGATTTTGCGGATTGTCAGCCTGTTGCTGCTGGTTGCCGTGGTCGGCGGCGGTTTCGTCTGGTGGCAAGACCAGGCCTCCCAGCGCAACAAAGACCTGACCAGCAACGCCATGGAGCACGTCGAAGTCGAAAGCGCCGATGGCACCACCCAGATTCATCCGCTGGACGAGCCGGAAGACCAGGCAGTTGCCGAAGGGCAGGCCGCACCGCAAGTGCCGGCTACGGCTGAGCAGCCGGCGCCGCAAGTGGGCACCACGCCTGCTGACACTGCGGCGGTACAGGCGCCGGTGACCCCGGCAGCACCCGTGGTTCAAGCTCCTGCGGCACCCGCACCCGCACCCGCGACGCCTGCGCCAGCCGCACCGGTAGCGCCAGCAATGTCGCCTCCGACCACCCCTGCGTTGATCGCCGGTGACGGGCGCGTACAGATCACCTTCATCGCTGATTGCTGGACGCAGGTCACCGATGGCAACGGCAAAGTGCTGTTCAGCGGTTTGAAGCGTAAGGGAGATACGCTTGACCAGGGCGGCAAGCCTCCTTTGACGCTGCGTCTGGGCTTTGCCCGTGGTGCGCAAGTGGCCTACAACGGCCAGCCTGTAGACGTGGCGCCGTTCACCAGTGGCGAGACCGCTCGCCTCAAGTTGGGACAATAGTCATGCACGGCGAATCTCCAATCAAACGTCGCGTATCGCGCAAGATCTGGGTCGGCTCGGTGCCCGTGGGGGGCGATGCCCCCATTGCAGTGCAAAGCATGACCAACAGCGACACTAACGATGTGGCCGCCACCGTCGCCCAGATCAATCGTCTGGAAGCGGCCGGCGTAGACATCGTGCGGGTTTCCGTACCGGACATGGATGCCGCCGAGGCTTTCGGCCGCATCAAGCAGTTGGTCAAGGTGCCGCTGGTTGCCGACATTCACTTCGACTACAAGATTGCACTGCGCGTGGCCGAGCTGGGTGTGGACTGCCTACGTATCAACCCGGGCAACATCGGTCGCGAAGACCGCGTGCGCGCCGTGGTGGACGCTGCCCGTGATCGTGGGATTCCGATCCGCATTGGCGTGAACGCCGGCTCCCTGGAAAAAGACCTGCAAAAAAAATACGGCGAGCCTACCCCGGCGGCGCTGGTCGAGTCGGCACTGCGCCACGTTGAGCACCTGGAGCGCCTGAATTTCCAGGACTTCAAGGTCAGCGTAAAGGCCTCCGGTGTGTTCATGGCGGTAGAAGCCTACCGCCTGCTGGCCAAGGAAATCGTGCAACCACTGCACTTGGGTATCACTGAAGCTGGCGGTTTGCGCTCAGGCACAGTGAAATCTGCGGTGGGTCTCGGTATGCTGCTCGCCGAAGGGATTGGCGATACTATCCGCATCTCCCTGGCGGCAGACCCCGTAGAGGAAGTGAAGGTCGGCTACGACATTCTCAAATCCCTGCGTTTGCGTTCCCGTGGTATCAACTTCATTGCCTGCCCGAGCTGCTCGCGGCAGAACTTCGACGTGGTGAAAACCATGAACGACCTGGAGCTGCGCCTCGAAGACCTGCTGGTGCCGCTGGATGTCGCAGTCATCGGTTGTGTGGTCAACGGGCCGGGTGAGGCCAAAGAGGCTCATGTGGGCCTGACCGGTGGTACGCCGAATTTGATTTACATCGACGGCAAGCCGTCGCAGAAGCTAACGAATGACAATCTGGTGGATGAGCTGGAAAAGCTGATCCGCGAGAAAGCGGCCGAGAAGGTCGCCGCTGACGCAGCGCTGATCGCTCGCGGCTGATTGAACGAATTTAAGGATTTGATGTGAGCAAGTCTCTGCAAGCCATTCGTGGCATGAACGACATCCTGCCGGAGCAGACGCCACTGTGGCGCTACTTCGAAAGCACTGTCGCGCGCCTGCTGGATAACTACGGTTACAAGCAGATCCGCATGCCGATCGTCGAGTTCACCGAGCTGTTCAAACGCTCCATCGGTGAAGTGACCGACATCGTCGAAAAAGAGATGTACACCTTCGAAGACCGCAACGGCGACTCCCTGACCCTGCGTCCGGAAGGCACTGCCGCGTGCGTGCGCGCCGTACTGGAACATGGCATCACCGGTGGTGGCCAAACCCAGAAGCTCTGGTACATCGGCCCGATGTTCCGCCACGAGCGCCCGCAGAAAGGCCGCTATCGCCAGTTCCACCAGATCGGTTGCGAAGTCTTCAACCTGGACGGTCCGGACATCGATGCCGAGCTGATCGTGCTGACCTGGCGTCTGTGGGGCCAACTGGGCATCCGCGATGCGGTCAAGCTCGAACTCAACAGCCTGGGTACCAGCGAGTCCCGGGGCCGCTATCGCGAAGCCCTGGTCGAATACCTGTCGGCTCACCTGGATAAATTGGACGAAGACAGCCAGCGCCGTCTGAAAACCAACCCGTTGCGCGTTCTGGATACCAAGAACGCCGACACCCAGGCCGTATTGGTCAATGCACCGAAAATGGCCGATTACCTGGACGACGAATCCCGCGTGCACTTCGAGGGCCTCAAGGCTCGCCTGGATGCCGCGGGGATTCCCTACGTGATCAACCCCAAGCTGGTGCGTGGCCTCGACTACTACAGCAAGACCGTATTCGAGTGGGTCACCGACAAGCTCGGCGCCCAAGGCACCGTGTGTGCCGGTGGTCGCTACGACGGCCTGGTCGAGCAAATGGGCGGCAAGCCGACTACGGGCGTGGGCTTTGCCATGGGTATCGAGCGACTGATCCTGTTGCTGGAAACCCTTGAACAGGTTCCCGAAGAAATTTCCCGTCAGGTGGACGTGTACCTGTGCGCTTTTGGCGAGGCTGCCGAACTGGCCGCCCTGGCCTTGAGCGAGAAGGTGCGCGACCAACTGCCGAACCTGCGCCTGCAGATCAATGCCGGCGCCGGCAGCTTCAAGAGCCAGTTCAAGAAGGCTGACAAGAGCGGTGCGCTGTACGCACTGATCCTTGGCGATGACGAATTGGCCCAGCAAGTGATAGGTTTCAAACCCCTGCGTGGCCAGGGTGAACAACAGAACGTTGCCTTTGATGCGCTCGCTGCGCACTTGGCCACCTGCGTCGTGCAGGGTTGAAGCTGTCGAACAGCCGAATTTAGCGATTAAGGAGTATTGGGGTGTCGAGTACTGATGATGAGCAACTGGCCGAGTTCAAGGACTGGTGGCAGCGTAACGGCAAGCCCCTGGTCACTGGCGGCCTGCTGGCTTTAGTGGTGGTGTTCGGCTGGCAAGCCTGGACCAAGTATCAGGCCAACCAATCCCAGGGCGCCTCGATCGTTTACCAGCAATTGCTGGAAACTACCCTGACGCCGGACGGCAAGCCTGACCCTGCACAGGTGGCAGACCTGGCCGGCAAGCTGAAAAACGAATTCGGCGGTAGCACCTACGCCCAGTACGGCAGCCTGTTCGTCGCGAAAGTCGCGGTCGATACCGGCAAGCTGGATGACGCAGCCACCGAGCTGAAGGCCATTGCCGACAAGCCGACCAACCCGACCCTGGGTGAAATCGCACGTCAGCGCCTGGCACAGGTATTGGCGGCACAGAACAAGGCTGACGAAGCACTCAAACTGCTCGACGGCGATGCTGACAAGGCATTCGTGGCCACTCGCGAAGAGCTCAAGGGCGACCTGTTGGTCCAATTGGGTCGTACCGACGAAGCCCATGCTGCGTACCAAAAAGCCAAGGCGGCGCTGTCTGATGAAGCGGCGGTCGGTGGCTTACAAATCAAGCTCGACGACTTGGCCAAAGGGGATGCGTGACGTGATCCGTTGGAAACATGCAGCATTGCTGGCTCTGGCCGTTTTGGCCGCGGGTTGCAGCAGCAACAGCAAAAAAGAACTGCCACCTGCCGAGCTGACCAGCTTCAAGGAAGAAGTGGTCCTGCAAAAACAATGGAGCCAATCCATTGGTGACGGGCAGGGCGACCTCTACAACCTGTTGCAGCCGGCGATCGACGGCGACAACATCGTGGCCACTGATTCCACTGGCGTCGTGGTTGCCATGGATCGCATGAACGGCGACGTCAAGTGGAAGAAAGACCTCGAGCTGCCGGTTTCCGGTGGTGTGGGTGTCGGCTACGGCATGGTGCTGATCGGTACGCTCAAAGGTGATGTGGTCGCACTCGACTCCAGCACCGGCGAAGAGAAATGGCGCGCTCGCGTGACCAGTGAAGTGCTCTCGGCGCCAGCGACCAACGGCGATATCGTCGTGGTGCAGACCCAGGATGACCGCGTAATCGGTCTGGATGCCTCCACTGGCGACCAACGCTGGTTGTACGACAGCACCCCGGCGGTGTTGACCCTGCGTGGTACCAGTGGTCCGATTGTGACCAACAATCTCGCTGTGGCTGGCCTGTCGACCGGTAAAGTAGTCGCCCTGGATACCCAGAACGGCGTGCCGGCGTGGGAAACCCGTGTGGCTATCCCGCAAGGCCGTTCCGAGCTGGACCGCGTCGTGGACATCGACGGTGGCCTGCTGCTGTCGGGTGAAACCCTCTACGTGGCCACCTATCAGGGCCGTGTTGCCGCGCTGGACCTGCAAAGCGGCCGCATCAACTGGCAGCGTGATGCTTCCAGCTATGCGGGTGTCGCCCAAGGGTTTGGCAGCGTCTACGTGAGCCTGGCCTCCGGCACCGTTGAAAGTGTCGATGAGCGTTCCACCACTGCACTGTGGAGCAACGACTCGCTGGCTCGCCGCCAACTGTCGGCACCGGAAGTCTTCTCCAGCTACGTAGCAGTCGGTGACTTTGAAGGTTACCTGCACCTGCTGAGCCAGGTGGATGGTCGCTTTGTCGGTCGCCAACGTATCGACAGCGACGGCCTGCGTGCGCGTCCGCTGGTGGTAGGTAACATGCTTTATGTGTATGGCAACGGCGGCAAGCTGGAAGCCCTGACCATCAAGTAAGAACCATGCTTGGGGTAACACCCAGGCGGCCCTGCTTTTGCGGGGCATGCGGCATCTGACGATGCTGCCCCGAGCACCAGCCGCTGCCCTGCAGCGGCTTTTGTATTTTCTGAAATAACGAAGTGGAGAGCCGCATGGTTCCCGTAATCGCCCTGGTGGGCCGACCTAACGTCGGCAAGTCCACCTTGTTCAACCGCCTGACCAGGACTCGCGACGCCATTGTCGGCGACTTGTCCGGTCTGACCCGTGATCGCCAATACGGTGAGGCAAAGTGGCAAGGGCGCTCCTACATTATTGTCGACACCGGTGGTATCTCCGGTGACGAGCATGGCATGGACGAAAAAATGGCCGAGCAGTCGCTGCTGGCCATTGAAGAAGCCGATGTCGTGTTGTTCCTGGTGGACGCCCGCGCGGGCTATACCGCCGCTGACCAGATGATTGGCGAGCACCTGCGCAAGCGCAACAAGCGTTCTTATCTGGTCGCCAACAAGATCGACAACATCGATCCTGAGGCGGCCCGTGCCGAATTCAGCCCGATGGGCCTGGGTGATGCGATCCCGGTCGCGGGTGCCCACGGCCGTGGCATCACCCAGATGCTGGAAATCGCCCTGCGCGACTTCCCCAAGGATGATGTCGAGGAAGAAGAGGGCGAGGAAGAGATCGTCGCTGAAGGCGAGGAAGCCAAGCGCATTCCTGGCCCGAGCGAAAAAGACGGTATCAAGATCGCTATCATCGGCCGCCCGAACGTCGGCAAGTCGACCCTGGTCAACCGTATGCTCGGTGAAGACCGCGTTATCGTCTACGACCAGCCCGGCACCACTCGCGACAGTATCTACATCCCGTTCGAGCGTAACGACGAGAAGTACACGCTGATCGACACCGCCGGTGTGCGCAAGCGCGGCAAGATCCACGAAGAAGTTGAAAAGTTCTCCGTGGTCAAAACCCTGCAAGCGATCAAAGACGCCAACGTGGTGATCTTCGTGATGGACGCCCGCGAAGGCGTGGTGGACCACGACCTCAACTTGCTGGGCTTTGCCCTGGAAGCCGGTCGGGCCCTGGTGATCGCGATCAACAAGTGGGACGGCATGACGCCGAGCGAGCGCGATTTCGTCAAGATCGAACTGCAGCGTCGGTTGTTCTTCGTCGAGTTCGCCGATATCCACTTTATCTCGGCACTGCACGGTACTGGCGTGGGTAACCTCTACGCCTCGGTACAGAACTCGTTCAAGTCCGCGGTCACCCGCTGGCCGACCAACCGTCTGACCCAGATCCTCGAAGACGCCGTGGGCGAGCACGCACCGCCGATGGTCAACAACCGTCGGATCAAACTGCGTTACGCCCACTTGGGTGGTGCCAACCCGCCGATTATCGTGATCCACGGTAACCAGATCGAGAAGGTGCCCAAGTCCTACGTGCGTTACCTGGAAAACACTTACCGCCGAGTCTTGAAACTGGTCGGTACGCCGATCCGTATCGAGTTCAAGGGTGGCGAGAACCCATACGAAGGCAACAAGAACACACTGACCGACCGTCAGGTGAACAAGAAGCGTCGTTTGATGACTCACCACAAGAAGGCCGACAAGAAGCGCCGTGACAAGAAATAACGGCAGCTTTGCGTTGTAAGCGACACGCTGCAAGAGAGGGCTCCTTTGGAGCCCTTTTTTGTGCGCGACCGTTTGTGCCTTGACCCGATGCAATTGGCAGCTTAAAACTTGGGGCTCACCTGCAGGGGCCTCCGATGATCACCAGCAAGCTGCCGAATGTCGGCACGACCATTTTCACCACTATGTCGCAACTCGCCGCTGAAACCGGCGCGCTCAACCTGTCCCAGGGTTTCCCGGATTTCAATGGCCCGCAAGGTTTACTCGATGCAGTGGGCAAGCATATCGCTCTGGGTCACAACCAGTACGCGCCCATGACCGGCTTGCCCGTGTTGCGTCAGCAGGTGGCCGCCAAGATTGCTCGCAGTTATGGCGCCACAGTCAATGCCGACAGCGAGGTGACCATCACCCCTGGCGCCACCGAGGCGATCTTCTGCGCGATCCAGGCGGTGATTCGCAGTGGCGATGAAGTCATCGTGTTCGACCCCAGCTACGACAGCTATGAGCCCTCGGTGGAGCTGGCCGGTGGTCGTTGCGTTCATGTGCAACTGAGTCTGGACGGTTTTGCCCTCGACTTCGAGCAGATCAAGGCGGCGCTGTCGCCGCGCACCCGCATGATCATCATCAACTCGCCACATAACCCCACTGGTGCGCTGATCAGCCGCGCCGAGCTGGACCAGTTGGCCGAACTGATCCGCGACCGCGATATCTACCTGGTCAGCGATGAGGTCTACGAACACCTGGTGTTCGACGGTGTGCCTCACGTCAGCATATTGGCCCATCAGGAGCTGTATCAGCGCGCCTTCGTGGTCAGCTCCTTCGGCAAGACCTATCACGTGACCGGCTGGAAAACCGGTTACGTGGTCGCGCCGCCGGCTCTGACTGCCGAACTGCGCAAGGTGCATCAATATGTCAACTTTTGCGGCGTGACCCCTTTGCAGTACGCTTTGGCTGACTTCATGGCTGATCACCCGGAGCATGTCGAAGAACTGCCGGCCTTTTACCAGGCCAAGCGCGACATGTTTTGCGACCTGCTGGGGCCATCCCGCTTCAGTTTTACCCGGGTGAGCGGCACTTATTTCCAACTGGTGGATTACTCACAGATTCGCCCAGACCTGGATGACATTGCCATGTCCTTGTGGATGACCCGCGAACACGGCGTGGCGACCATACCGGTCTCGGTGTTCTACCAGAACCCACCCCAAGGCCAGCGCCTGGTGCGTCTGTGCTTTGCCAAACGCGAGGAGACGCTGCAACAAGCAGCCGAAAAGCTATGCGTGATCTGAGTGCACTGCCCAATCTGAACATCGCCCTGATTCAGACCAGCCTGGTGTGGCATGACCGTCAGGCTAACCTTGAGCATTTTGAGCTGCTGCTGGAGCAGGCCAATGGTGCGGACCTGATCATACTGCCGGAGATGTTCACCACCGGTTTCTCCATGGAGTCAGCCACCCTCGCCGAGCCGGAAAAGGGGCCGACCCATCACTGGCTCCAGGCGCAAGCAACCAAATACAACGCGGTGATCACTGGCAGCGTGATTATCCAGGCCGCCGACGGTAGCCACCGCAACCGCCTGTTGTGGGCAAGGCCGGATGGCGAGGTGCTGCATTACGACAAGCGTCACCTGTTCCGCATGGCCGGTGAGCACGATCACTACACCCCCGGCGAACGCCAGGTGCAGTTTGAGTTAAAGGGCTGGCGCATTCGCCCACTGATTTGCTACGACCTGCGCTTCCCGGTATGGAGTCGCGATGCCCAGGACACCGACTTGCTGCTGTACACCGCTAATTGGCCCGGTGCACGTCGTCAGCATTGGAACCGCTTGTTGCCGGCGCGGGCGATTGAAAACCTGTGCTATGTGGCTGCCGTGAATCGGGTAGGCACGGATGGCAAAGGATTTGCCTATACAGGCGACAGCCAGGTGCTGGATTTCCAGGGTGAAACCTTGCTGAGTGCAGGGGAGGCGGACGGGGTGTTCCAGGTGATTCTGGATGCAGCGGAGCTGGCTGCTTATCGCACCAGGTTTCCAGCGAACCTGGATGCCGATAGCTTTCAGTTTGTCTGATAAACCGCTATCGGGAGCAAGCCCCCTCCCACTTTGATTTGCGAATACATTCAAATGTGGGAGGGGGCTTGCTCCCGATAGGGCCATCAGCGCCACCATAACCCCAAAGCAAAAAGGCCCCTGGATTCACACCCAGGGGCCTTTCACATTTCAGCAGCCGATTACGCCGCTTTGGCTTCCAACTGGCTCAGCGAGCGGTTCAGCGCACTGAACAGCGCCTTGAAGCTGGCGGTGGTGATGTTTTCATCAATGCCCACACCATGCACCGGACGTTCGCCGTTCACGCGCAGTTCAATGTAGGCGGCCGCCTTGGCATTGGTGCCCGCACCGATGGCATGTTCGTTGTAGTCCATGATCTCCACGCCAATCGGCAGGCCGGCCACCAAGGCTTCCAGCGCGCCGTTGCCTTTGCCTTTCCAGTGCAGGTTGGTTTCGCCCTGGCCCTTGCCGGAAACTTCCACCTCGACAAAGCTGTTGCCGTTCTCTTCCTGCAGGCGATGGCTGACCAGCGCGTACGGGGTGTTGGCTTGCAGGTATTCACGCTGCAGCAAGGCGTAGATCTGCGGCGCAGTCATCTCAAGGCCCACGCGGTCGGTTTCGGCCTGCACAACCTGGCTGAACTCGATCTGCATACGACGCGGCAAGCTGATGTCGTATTCCTGTTCCAGCAGGTAGGCGATGCCACCTTTGCCCGACTGGCTGTTTACACGAATCACCGCTTCGTAGCTGCGGCCAATGTCCGCCGGGTCGATCGGCAAGTACGGCACTTCCCACAGCGCATCGTCTTTCTGCTGGGAGAAGCCTTTGCGGATCGCGTCCTGGTGGGAGCCGGAAAACGCGGTGTGTACCAGGTCGCCCACATAAGGATGACGCGGGTGCACCTGGATCTGGTTGCACTCTTCAACGACTTTGCGCACACCGTCGATATCGGAGAAGTCCAGTTGCGGGTCCAGGCCCTGGGTGTACATGTTCAGGGCCACGGTCACCAGGTCGACGTTGCCGGTACGCTCGCCGTTGCCGAACAGGCAGCCTTCGACGCGGTCGGCGCCGGCCATCAGGCCCAGTTCGGTGGCGGCGACGCCGGTGCCGCGATCGTTATGGGTGTGCAGGCTGATGATCACACTGTCACGACGGTTGATATGGCGACCGAACCACTCGATCTGGTCGGCATAGATGTTCGGTGTGGCGCATTCAACGGTGGCCGGCAGGTTGAGGATCATCTTGTGCTCGGGCGTCGGGTTCCACACCTCGATCACTGCGTCGCAGACTTCCTTGGCGAACTCCAACTCAGTGGCGCTGAACGTTTCCGGGGAGTATTCGAAGGTCCACTGGGTTTCAGGCTGTTGGGCGGCGTATTTGACGAACAGTTTGGCCGCGTTGACGGCGATAGCCTTGATGCCATCCTTGTCCTGGTTGAACACGATGCGGCGGAACGACGGCGACGTGGCGTTGTACAAGTGCACGATGGCCTTCTTGGCGCCGCGCAGGGATTCGAAGGTGCGTGCGATCAAGTCTTCACGGCCCTGGGTCAGCACCTGGATGGTGGTGTCCTCGGGGATGTGGTTGTCTTCGATCAGGGTGCGCACGAAGTCGAAGTCGGTTTGCGAGGCGGCCGGGAACGAGGCTTCGATTTCCTTCACGCCTACAGATACCAGGGTCTTCCAGAAACGCAGCTTTTTCGCGGCGTCCATCGGCTCGATCAGCGACTGGTTGCCATCACGCAGGTCAGAGCTGCACCAGATCGGCGCGGTGGTGATGGTCTTCGATGGCCAGGTGCGGTCCTGAATATCAATGGTCGGGAACGCGCGGTACTTCGACGACGGGTCTTTGAGCATGCTCATCGGGAAATCCTTTGTTGTAGGGGCCGAGAAAAGGCGGCCTGCCGTGAAACTGTTTTTGGGGAGAAAGCTTGGGACGAGGCAGATCGATTCAGCCTGGCAGTCGTGCGCTGACGAGGCACAGGCTGCGGTGCTGGCGAAGCTGAATGAGGGTGTGAGAGGTTTTCATAAGCTCAACCCTAACCGCAGGGGTGAAAGATGGCAAGCAGTCGATAAAAATTGAGATAAGTTCTGTTCTGCGCAGAATAAACGAGATTTTATGCTGGTTTTGAAGTTGATATCTGGTTTTAATTGCGCGCCGGTGATGGGGCGCGCAATCGCGTGTTTCAGGGTTGGAATGCGCCGATAAAGATAGCCGGGTCAACCCGTGCATCGTTCAGGCTGACGTTCCAGTGCATGTGCGGCCCCGTCGCCCGTCCGGTCGAACCCACCTTGCCCACGACCGCACCGCGCACCAGTTGCTGGCCCACCTTCACGTCGATCTTCGACATATGGCAGAACATGCTGATAAAGCCCTGGCCATGGTCGACGAATACCGTGTTGCCATTGAAGAAGTAATTGCCAACCAGAATCACCTTGCCGTTCGCGGGCGTCTTGATCGGCGTACCGGCCGGTACGGCGAAGTCGAGGCCCGAATGTGGGTTGCGCTCTTCGCCGTTGAAGAAGCGCCGCACCCCGAACTTGCTCGACAACGGGCCGTTCACCGGTTTGTCCAGCACCAGGTTGCTCGGCAGGGTGGGGCTGAAACTGCGGTAAGCCTTGAGCTGTACCGCCAATTCGCCTTCGATGCGCTTGAGCTGGGCCGGGTCAGGGTTGACCTGGCTTTTATTCTTCAGCGTGATGCGCTGTTCCGGGTACTTCTTGTAACCGACGATAAACGGCAAGTTGCGCCCGCCGCTGCTGATGCGCTCGTTACCAGGCTTGACCGTCAACGGGATACCGACGATGGCTAGCCAGTTGTCCTGTTCTTTGACCACCAGTACCGGTTTGCCTTGGTATGTGGCTTTGGGCGCCGTGGCGGCAGGTCCCAGTTCGACCACGGCCACACCACCGGGCACCGGTTTGTTCAAGGTGCGGGTGATATAGCTGTCCGCGTAGGTATTCATGGACAGGCACAGCAGCAACAAACTCAGTAGACGTGGCATCAATCAATCCAGTAGCGAAAGGGTGACGGGGGTCAGGTGATTGTCTTCCACCCGCACTTGCAGTTGACCTTCACCCAGGCGCGCGGTCAGGCGCTGGCCGGTGTGGGTTTGTGCGGCATTGCGAATCGCCTGGCCGCGTTCATCCAGCAGGATGCTGTAGCCACGGCCCAGGGTCGCCAGCGGGCTGACCACCTGCAACGTCTGCACCTGGCTTTGCAGTTGCAGGCGTCGGGCCTTGAGACCTTCGCGCATGGCTCGGGGCAGGCGTTCGGCGAGGCTGTCCAGGCGCTGGCGCAACAGCGCCAATTGGCGGCCCGGATGCTGGCCGGCGAGGCGGGTCTCCAGGCGAATCAAGCGCTCGCGACGGGTATTGAGGCCGCGCTCGAAGGCGCGGCGCATACGCATGTCCAGGTCATCCAGACGTTGTGCCTGCTGGCGCAAGCGCTCGCCCGGGTGACGCAGGCGCCGGGCCATGCCTTCCAGGCGCAGGCGGCTGTGGCTCAGGCGGTTACGCATCAGCATCACCAGGCGCCGATGCAGGTTGTCTACCTGGCGCACCAGATGGCTGGCGTCCGGTGCCAGCAACTCGGCGGCGGCGGAGGGCGTCGGAGCGCGCACGTCCGCCACGAAGTCGCTGATCGACACATCGGTTTCATGGCCGACGGCGCTGACGATGGGCGTGACGCAGGCGTCCACCGCTCGGGCCACGGCTTCTTCGTTGAAGCACCAGAGATCTTCCAGTGAGCCGCCGCCACGGGCCAGGATCAGCGCGTCGAAGCCGCGGGCATCGGCGAGTTTGAGCGCCCGCACGATCTGCGGGATCGCCTCGCGGCCCTGCACAGCGGTCGGGATCAGTGTCAGTTCAATGTTCGGCGCCCGGCGGCGGAACACACTGATGATGTCGCGAATCACCGCGCCGGTCGGCGAACTGATGATGCCGATACGCCGCGGGTGCGCGGGCAGCGGCACCTTGCGCTCGGCGCTGAACAGGCCTTCGGCGCTGAGCTTTTCCTTCAAGGCATCGAAGGCCAGGCGCAGCGCGCCATCGCCGGCAGGTTCCACGGTGTCGAGGATCAGTTGATAGTCGCCACGCCCCTCGAACAACGAGACCTTGCCACGCACTTTGACCGCCAGGCCGTCCTTCAACGCCTGGCGCACGCGTGCAGCGTTGTTGCGAAACAGCGCGCAACGCACCTGGGCCCCGCTGTCCTTGAGGGTGAAATACACATGGCCGGAAGCCGGGCGGGCGAGGTTGGAGATTTCGCCTTCGACCCAGATATTGGTGAACACGTCTTCCAGCAACACCCGCGCGCGGCCGTTGAGCTGGCTGACAGTCAGGACTTCGCGGTCCAGGCCCAGACGGGCAAAAGGATCTTTAATCATGGGCGGCAGTTTATAGGCATTCGTGCAGGGTTTGACAGAACTGCTCTACCAGCGCGTTCGGCGCCTGCGCGCAGGCGAGGGCCACGGTGCTATGGCAGTCCGGGTCGGCCAGGGGTAAAAAGTGCAGGTTGGCGGGGGCGATGTACTGCATGGATTTTGGTAACAAGGCAATGCCGAAACCGGCCTGGATCAATTGCAACTGCGTGGTCTTGCGCGACATCACCCGTGCGGCCCTGGGGAAAAATCCTGCACGCATGCACAGTTCGGCCGACAGATAACTCAGCCCGCCGCGTTGGGGATGGGGGATCGAGATAAACGCTTGGTCCTTTAGCTGCGCCAACTCCACCGGCGCGTCGCTGCGCGCCAACGGATGATTCGGCGGCACCGCCAGCACCAACGGCTCCGTGTACAACGGCAGCACACGCACGCCGTCGCGCTGGCGCAGTACGGGCAAGCGCAGCAGGCCGACGTCCAGGCGACCCTCGGCGATGTCCTCCAACTGGGCTTCGGAGGAGAGCTTGGCGATATCCACCGATACTCCAGGGCAGCGCTCTAGCCAGGTGCTGATGCCGTGCAACAACGCGCCGCTCATCGGCACTGTGCTCGAGTGACTCAGGCGCAGCGTGCCAAGCTGGCCATTGCCTACTAGGGTCGCCACTTCGCTGGCCTTGAGCAACTCACTCAGCAAATTGCGCGCCCGTGGGTAGAACGCTTCACCGGCCGCTGTGAGCCGCGGTTGGCGTGCGGTGCGTTCGAACAATGGGGTTTGCAGTTGATTTTCCAGTTCCTTGATCTGCCGGCTCAAGGCCGACTGCGCCACAAACAGGCGTTCGGCCGCGGCACTGAAGCTGCCGCTCTCGGCGATTTCGACGAAGTAACGCAGTTGCCGCGTGGAGATCACGAGTCATGCCTTTTTGAGATGAGTGGCTAGCTTTGAAGATATTAGTCGCAACAGTCGACAATGGCTAAAGTGAAGGCCATGCCCAACAAGGGATAACCCATGAGCCTGGTTGAGTTGATGAGTCAGTGGTCGTTCGGGGCTGTGGATTGGCTGGTGATCGGCCTGGGTGTGGTGCTGGCCTATGTGGTGTTTGGCATTGCCGGGTTCGGGACGGCCTTGGTCGCCGGGCCGATCCTGATTGTGTTTATGCCGCTGTCGAAGATCATCCCGTTGCTGGTGCTTCTCGACTTTGTCGCGGCGTTTGGCGGCTTGCTGCAAACGCGGCGCGATGTGAACAAACCAGAACTGTTGCGGTTGCTGCCCTGCATGGCCGTCGGCTGCAGCCTGGGCGTGTTGTTTTTGCTCAACCTGCATTCGGACCTGTTGCTGCTGTTGATGGGCCTGTTTATCAGCGCCTACGCGATTTACAGCCTGGCGGTGAAGGCGCGGCCGACTGAGCTGGCAGCGGGCTGGTCGATTCCCATGGGCACTGTTGGGGGGCTGTTTGGTGCGCTATTCGGCAGTGGCGGCTTTTTATATGCGATTTACCTGAACAGCCGTTTGCCCAAGGACGCGGCGCGGGCCACGCAAAGCGCGCTGATCAGTTGCAGCACGGTCGTGCGTTTGAGTCTGTTCCTGATTGCCGGCGTGTATGCAGATTTGCCGTTATTGATGTTGGCGGTTTGCCTGTTGCCGGCGATGGCCCTGGGGCTGTGGTGTGGACGCAGGCTGACGATGCGGCTGTCCCGTGAGGCGTTCGTGCGGTTGGTGACCTGGTTGGTATTGGCCAGTGGTATTGCGTTGATCGGGCGGTATGTGAGTACTTGACCTGATTTTTTCAGGGATTAAGCTGCCGTCCTCCCGGGCGTCATCGCGGGCAAGCCCGGCTCCCACATTGGAATGCGATCAACTGTGGGAGCCGGGCTTGCCCGCGATGGCGCCAATAGCCACACCGCAGGACTCCCATGAATTCCCAAAGCATCCTTGTCCCGAAAATCTCCACCTTGCCCGTCCACGAACCCCGCGCCCGGGCGATCGTGCGTTGGCTGGTGCGCAAGAACATCATCAAGGAAGAACTCACTACCTGCGGGCGCACCGGCAACCGCATGGGCTACGCCCTGGCCGATGGTGCCCGCGCCGTGGTGCTGCACCCTGAAGCGCTGCCGTTCAACGAGCCGGTCAATGGCCTGGAGATCATCTACAAGCGTTGCATCTACACGCCGGCCAAGGGGTTCCTTGAAGAAGCCGGCTGCCCGGAATGCCTGAAGGAAGTTGGCGAGGCGCTGTTCGAAAGCCTGGAAGACTGGATGCCTGGTCACACCGACAACTTCACCTGCCCGCTGTGTGGGCATGAAGATGACATCAACGGCTTTCTGTTCCTGCAGGAATGCGGGTTTTCCAACCTGGGGTTCATCTTCAACAACTGGGCGGAGGCGGGGTTCAAGCAGAGCTTTATCGACGAATTTGCCGATTGGTTGGACCAGAAAATGAGCTGGGTCAAAGTCGAGCTTTAATCCTTCTATCAGTATTACCAAGTTTGTCAGAGTTTTACATTGAGCCGGGCAGGGTGCATGTATATAATGGCGCGCTTCCATTTTCCCGCTCGGGAGCCCCCGCGATGCTGCGTATCAGCCAAGAAGCTCTGACATTCGACGACATTCTCCTAGTGCCCGGTTATTCCGAGGTGCTTCCTAACGAAGTCAGTCTCAAGACCCGCCTAACCCGTGGCATCGAGCTGAATATTCCCCTGGTTTCCGCTGCCATGGACACCGTCACCGAAGCCCGTCTGGCCATTGCCATGGCTCAGGAAGGCGGCATCGGCATCATCCACAAGAACATGACTATCGAGCAGCAAGCTGCCGAAGTGCGCAAGGTCAAGCGTTACGAAGCCGGTGTGGTGAAAGATCCAATCACCATCGAAGCCGACGCCACCGTGCGTGACCTGTTCGAACTCACTCGCATGCACAACATCTCCGGCGTCCCGGTGCTGCACGATGGCGACCTGGTCGGCATCGTCACTTCCCGTGACGTGCGTTTCGAGAACCGCCTTGAAGTCACCGTCCGTGAAGTGATGACGCCTAAAGAGCGCCTCGTTACTGTCAAGGAAGGCGCCGACAAGAACGATGTGCGCGAACTGCTGCACAAGCACCGCATCGAGCGCGTGCTGATCGTCGATGACAAATTCGCCCTCAAGGGCATGATGACCGTCAACGACATCGAAAAAGCCAAGGCCTACCCGCTGGCCAGCAAGGATGACCAGGGTCGTCTGCGTGTTGGCGCAGCAGTCGGCACCGGTAAAGACACGGGCGACCGCGTTTCGGCGCTGGTTGCTGCCGGTGTTGACGTGGTGGTGGTCGACACCGCCCACGGTCACTCCAAAGGCGTGATCGACCGCGTGCGCTGGGTCAAGCAGAACTTCCCTGACGTGCAAGTGATCGGCGGCAACATCGCCACCGGCGCTGCCGCCAAGGCTCTGGCCGAAGCTGGCGCTGACGCTGTCAAGGTCGGTATCGGCCCTGGCTCGATCTGCACCACGCGTATCGTCGCCGGTGTGGGCGTGCCGCAGATCAGCGCTATCGCCAACGTCGCCGCTGCCCTTGAAGGCACTGGCGTACCGTTGATCGCCGACGGCGGCATCCGTTTCTCCGGTGACCTGTCCAAGGCCATCGTGGCCGGTGCTTCCTGCGTGATGATGGGCTCGATGTTCGCCGGTACCGAAGAAGCGCCTGGCGAGATCGAACTGTTCCAGGGCCGTTCGTACAAGGCTTACCGTGGCATGGGGTCGCTGGGCGCCATGTCCCAGGCGCAAGGTTCTTCCGATCGTTACTTCCAGGACTCCTCGGCAGGCGCCGAGAAGCTCGTACCGGAAGGTATCGAAGGCCGTGTGCCGTACAAAGGCACCCTGAGCGCGATCATCCATCAACTGATGGGCGGCCTGCGTTCCTCGATGGGCTACACCGGCAGCGCCGACATCGAAGAAATGCGCACCAAGCCAGAGTTCGTACGGATCACCGGCGCAGGCATGGCTGAATCCCATGTCCACGACGTGCAGATCACCAAGGAAGCGCCAAACTACCGTGTAGGTTGAGCCTTCCAGCAAAATGTTAAGTAACCGGGGCTGTTCTTTCAGCCCCGAGTTGTTTCTGATTCATTAGACGAGACTGACTTCATGGCCCTCGACATTCACGCCCATCGCATCCTGATCCTCGATTTCGGTTCCCAGTACACCCAGCTGATCGCCCGCCGCGTGCGTGAAATCGGCGTGTACTGCGAACTGCACCCGTTCGACATGGACGACGCA
This sequence comes from Pseudomonas sp. HN8-3, assembly GCF_020790195.1. Lineage (NCBI taxonomy): Bacteria > Pseudomonadati > Pseudomonadota > Gammaproteobacteria > Pseudomonadales > Pseudomonadaceae > Pseudomonas > Pseudomonas sp. HN8-3. The sequence continues at coordinate 4,882,058 of NZ_CP086206.1, read as the reverse complement.
GCGATCCGCGAATTCGCCCCTAAAGGCGTCATCCTCGCCGGTGGCCCCGAGTCCGTGCACGAAGCCAACAGCCCGCGTTGCCCGCAAGCGGTATTCGACCTGGGCGTACCGGTGTTCGGTATCTGCTACGGCATGCAAACCATGGCCGAACAACTGGGCGGCAAGGTGGAAGGCTCCGAGCTGCGTGAATTCGGTTATGCCCGTGTGGACGTGGTCGGCAAGAGCCGCCTGCTGGACGGCATCGAAGACCACATCGACGCCGACGGCCTGTTCGGCCTCGACGTCTGGATGAGCCACGGTGACAAGGTCACCAAGATGCCGGAAGACTTCCACATTCTGGCCAGCACCCCAAGCTGCCCGATCGCCGGCATGTTCAGCGACGAGCGTCGTTACTACGGCGTGCAGTTCCACCCGGAAGTGACCCACACCAAGCAAGGCGGGCGCATCCTGTCGCGCTTCATCCTCGACATCTGCGAGTGTGAAGCCCTGTGGACCCCTTCGAAAATCGCTGAAGACGCCATCGCCCAGGTGCGCGCCCAGGTCGGCACCGACAACGTGTTGCTCGGCCTGTCCGGCGGCGTGGACTCCTCGGTAGTTGCTGCCTTGCTGCACAAGGCCATCGGCGACCAGCTGACCTGCGTATTCGTCGACAACGGCCTGCTGCGCCTGCACGAAGGCGAGCAAGTGATGGCCATGTTCGCCGAGAACATGGGCGTCAAGGTGATCCGCGCCAACGCTGAGGAGCAGTTCCTCAACAACCTGGCCGGCGAGTCCGACCCGGAGAAGAAGCGCAAGATCATCGGCCGTACCTTCATCGACGTCTTTGATGCCCAGTCCAACAAACTGGACAACATCAAGTACCTCGCCCAAGGCACCATCTACCCAGACGTGATCGAGTCGGCCGGCGCCAAGAGCGGCAAGGCCCACGTGATCAAGTCCCACCACAACGTGGGTGGCCTGCCTGAGGAAATGAACCTCAAGCTGGTAGAACCGCTGCGCGAGCTGTTCAAGGACGAAGTCCGCCGTCTGGGCCTGGAACTGGGCCTGCCGTACGACATGGTCTACCGCCACCCATTCCCAGGCCCGGGCCTGGGCGTGCGTATCCTCGGTGAAGTGAAAAAGGAATACGCCGACCTGCTGCGTCGCGCCGACCACATCTTCATTGAAGAACTGCGCAAGGCCGACTGGTACCACAAGGTCAGCCAGGCGTTCGTGGTGTTCCAGCCGGTGAAATCGGTTGGCGTTGTAGGCGATGGTCGTCGTTACGCCTGGGTTGTTGCGCTGCGTGCCGTAGAGACGATCGACTTCATGACAGCGCGTTGGGCACACCTGCCTTACGAACTGCTGGAGACGGTCAGCGGCCGTATCATCAATGAAATCGAAGGCATTTCGCGCGTGACGTATGACGTGTCGAGCAAGCCGCCGGCGACGATTGAGTGGGAATGATCCTGCAATAGCAGGTGAGTGCTGAATAACAGAACCCCGGCCTGATGGCCGGGGTTTGTGTTTTTAGTGTGTACTGAAAAGGGGGTTGGAGAATAGCCTACGCTTGCCCATAATCGAACTGCATCGATTGGCACCCCTTTGAAGTGATTCTGAGAAGCTATTGCCGGAGGTCTGTACTTGAAGCTGGAAGAGCGTATGCAGACTGCCATTGAGGGCGTGCTGGGAAACGTGATCCTGCGCATGGATGTTGCTGCGCTTGGCGGGCATTCACAGGTTTCTGTCGCATTGGACGAGTTAATGCGCAAAGGCGTGATTGTGCGCATGGGCATTGGCATCTACGCCAAAGCTTCTCGTTGCCCTGATACTGGCATTGTGACTCCTGTGGCTGACCTTGAAGCGCTCGCCGTTGAGGTATTTCAGCGGCTTGGCGTTAGTGCTTCTGTGCAGGTCGCCAAGTCCGGCGCCGGGCGTTTGGTCGTGTCAAAGGATGCAAGGATTTGCATAAAGGGTAGCCGCCGAATTCGACGCAAGTTATCGCTTGGTGGACGGTCAGTGGTTTATGTCAATGAACTCGCCTCTCCCCGTAAACCGAAAAGTTCGGTCCGGCGTCATCCGAAAACGGGTGCGTTGATCATTCCTGAGTCTGGACTACGGCGTTACGTGATGGATCTGGCGGACGCATGTCAGGTCGCTTACATCCGGACTTACGCCGATGAGTGGGCAGAAAATGTTTCTCGGTTGGCGGGAGACGATGTTCAGACTGACGTCATAGAGAACTTGGTCATCGCGCTGAAGAAAGAGAAAAAAGTCACTGGTCTGGAAGCGGTTCATCTGCTTACCAACTACTTGAGGGAAAAGCAGCGTATTTGACCCATTCAAGGACTTTGACGCGAAGGGCTATCTCAGAAACGTTGTCGGTGAAAAAGACCTGAACATCGTCAAGCAGCTTGAACATGACCTGTTTACGGCGAACCTTGCTGACGCGATGGCCTATTTGGCGAAGAAAAGCACGATCACGTATCGCGATTTTTTAAAAGTCCACGCACTTCTGTTTGGTGATCTTTATCCGTGGGCAGGCAGTGACAGGATGGCGACCTCTCCTGACTTGGCGATTTCCAAAGCGGGCACCTGTTTTTGTCTTCCGTACGAAGCCAAAAGAGCCGTTGAAGAAGGGCTTCGTTTGGGGCAGAACAAGGTTGTGCTTAAAAGTCACCCGGCCTGGTGATGGGTTTTTTCGCTTACGGGCATCCATTCCTTGATGGCAATGGAAGAACAATGCTGGTGGTTCATTCAGTCCTCTGTCATCGCGCAGGGTTCTCGATTAATTGGGGCCGCACGGATAAGTCGGCCTATCTGTCTGCCTTGAGTCAAGAAATCGAGACGCCTGATAAGGGCATTCTGGATGCGTACTTAAAAGACTTTATTGAGCCGCCCGTGGAGCCCGACGCATGGGAAGCCGCTATTCATTGCGTCCAGGGCCTGAATGGCTTGGTGACGACGGACACTGTCGAGGGGCGCTCAGATGATCCTGCGATCACCCGAAAATATCTCGAGTTTGATCAGCGACGGGGCTATGCCATCGACTAAGGGGAGCGGTTCTCCAGCTGCTAACCCCAAGCCCGCGCGTAGAATTCACCGCCGCGCAATATCCGAAAAGTAAAACTTATCCAGCGTATGCCGCGACTCGGTGTACTCGAACTGCCTCCCGTCCTGCAAAAACGTCTGGTTACTCACCACAATCACATGGCTCTGCCCATCGAGATCCAGATGCGCCTGGTCGTCCTTGCTGCGCGGCAGGGCTTCGATGGTGCGCTGTGCATAGCTGATCTGCAGCCCCAGCGTTTGCTCGATAAACGCGTAGATCGACTGCTCGGCAATCGAGCAAAGAAAAGGGGACTGATTTAGCGTGCGAGAAATAAACAAGTCCCCTTTTTGCGTTCGTTGTGGATCCACTTCACTTCTTTTGTACTGCAGTAACGAGTTTCGCAGGCTGTATTTTGCACCCCATGGTTTCGTACGAGTAACCATTAGCGGCAGGTGTTGCGATCACTGTTCGACCTTCGGCGACAAGGGCAGCCCAGGTGTCTGCGGTTCTACCCTGAATTCCACAGTCTTCAGGATGGAGGTGAAATGAGGCAAAGATCATTACGTCTTGGAGGCCTTCTTCTGCGTGACCCAGGATAGAAACCCAAGAATTCAACAGGATGGCCACGGTAAAAGCTGCCCCACTCCAAATGGTCACGAGCAGCCTGGAATGTCTTCGTTGCTCCAAACCGGGTTTGTACTGGTTCCAATTTTTGAACTTCAAGTGCTTTTTCTTGGTTTCCAGCATGAAAGCGGGTTGTGTCACGGTCATTGAAAAAGCAACAATTCCTACGCTTAAGCTGATCAGGACGGTCACGACGTAACCCCATAGAGCTATAAGGATTAAGGCGGATAACGCCTTTTGGGCAAGAGGAAACTGTGCGGCCTCGATGCGGGTCCAGTTGACTATCAATGAATCTGCATACGCACTTGCTACGATGCTCAGTGCAACTGTTCCCAAGGCTGCTAGGCCTGTCATCCACCACACGTGAGCCTTGAATCTCTTTATCAACTGAAACTGCTTTATAGAAAGTACAGACGAGCTCACGCAAATCAAGACAAACAGACCTTGCGCCACACGGGTGTATTTTGCTCCTCCGAGAGTGTTCCAAAACAAAAGAAAGAGCAGTCCGGCAATTGATAACTGAATCAATGCCGCACAATATTCTTGGGTTCTCCACCATCTGAAGTTGTAGTTAAGCTTCCATGGCAAATGCTTGAGGTGAGTTCGAATGAACAACGGGCGATCACTGAGACGGTCCAGGACCGCGAGCATGCAGGCGAAAAGCAGGTAGGTGGCAACGTACGGAAACATTGATCTTGAGCGTCCTTTCGCAAAACTCAGTCTACGTTATCTCACGAATCGTGCCGAAAATCGATCCGGTTGCTCTACCACTCTCATCGACAGAAAAAGCGCAGACGCTCGCTTGATCTACAGTAAGCAAATAAAACTCCGTACTTGGGCGGAATTGTCCGTGGGGCAGGGTTAGTATTGACTGTTTATATTCGAGTGGGAGTGATAGGGTGCCTTCACTGATTAGAGTACAGCGCTAAATTCGGACTAGCGCAGGAAGGGGCTTAGCCAATGCCAGCCAGTTATGACTGACTGGCTTTTTTGTTTTTGGATAAAAAGCTTCGAAGCAAGAGTTGTTGCTTCAATGAGCGGCAAAGGCTGACGTAGCTATTAAAGAAACTGTGATCGAATCAAATTCGTATCGAACGGTGTTATCCCTTGATCCGGCGCAAACACCTGCTGTGCCTGGTGCGGTGAAGCCACTCGTTCTCCCCGTGCTCGAACATGTAAATCGAACAGCGTCTCCAAGTCCGGCCTTGGTGTATGTACCAAAGCTCGCAGCATCAACGATACCCCACTGAGGTTGTTCTGCACGTTGTTCCACCGCGGAGATGAAGTGAGCCCCAGATCGGCCCAAATCATGCCCCGTTCCTGCAAGTCCATCACGAATGGCAGACAGATCCTTGTGTCGGACGCGATATCGATACGGTCGAACACGGAGCGCGGCTCGAATACTTCACCCGACGCCGTGTCGGCGCGGGCCATCCAGCCCGCGAAGCATTCTGGAAGATCGCAGTACGGCTGCTCGGTGTATGAGTTGATAGACGTGACAACGTAGCGAACACCCTTCTCGACGAGGACATCAAGGTTTAGGTCGATGAACTCCGAAGCCCCGTCGGGCGCGTCGACGATGTCGCCGCTGTGGTAGCCGCCTAAACTCTTTAGGTTGTAGTAGGCGACCGTTTCCATGAACACAAAGTTGGCGTCGAAAAAAGCGGCGGACAAGTCGATATCCGTGCGCTCACGGCCGTTCTTCCACCACAGGAACAGCCGAATGAAGCGTGTGTCAGGTATAGGCAACCGACTGCCTCGCACCAGCGTACGTAGTGACTTCGATGAAGCACGCTGCGCCAGCGGTACCCTGTATTCGCGTAATGCTGGATCGATGAAACAACGGCCTAGTGGCGGTAGCGACGCAAAACGCGATACTAGAGCGTCCTCGCAGATTCTAGTCGCACGAGCCAACACATCGGGGGCGAGAGGTTCGCGTCGATCCTTGATGCCATAGACTTTGGCGAATGCACCCTTCGGTGTGAAGGCTCGCAGAGGCAGGGGGCGCGGAGCCCGTACCTGGGCCAGTAGCTGCAGCAGAACAGGTGAGGACACTTGTGTCGCAACCGCCTCGAACGCGTCGAGAACCGATTCTGGTTCCGTCGCGCGCCGCAGGGTCACGTCCAGCCGTCGTGCGAACTCGCCAGGACGGCTTTGGAGTATGGGTGTAAGGGTGGTGATGTGACGCTGGGCAAGTAATGTTTCGACGCGTGATCCAAATGAAGCTGGTGCTTCGTTGCGACGTGCTGCCGTGATGGCGGCTAATGCTTGAGGGTACTTACCGGCGTAGTCGCCCGGATGCAGTACTTCAGCCAGGCGTTTCCATTGCTCAGCATGCCGCATCACACCTTCTGCAGCGTTGGGTATCCGGTCGAGCAGGCGCAACAGCAGGCGGCGCGTTGAGCGCTTCATCGCAGTGAAACGTGTCAACGCTGTCGCAAGTGACACGTCTCCTCCATTTAGCGCGACCGCGAGTCGTAGTACGTCAGTCGCAGTGTCGACGTTCCGCTCCAGAAATGCCTCAGCCCGTGCATCGCCGGGTACATGCTGGAAAAGTGCGCCGCCAACCTGCGCACGGATTTCCCGAAACGGTACGGTCTCAGGCAACAGTCGGAACACATCGCTTTTGTACTTTCGGATAAACCAGACGACATCGGCAGTTTCCTCTTCGGACAGCGAGGTGCGCGATGCAATCAGCGGTTCAAGGAGTGACTCGAACTCAGAGACGCTTCCCGGTTCGATAACGCGAGATATGAAGTTGCCTTCAAGCATCGCAGGTCGGGAGTATTCGGTCGGTGGTAAACGTAGAAGCGTGAAGTAGTGAATGACGGCGTTAAGGTACAACTCGGCCTCTGAGGTCATCATAACCTGCTCTGGAAAGCCAGGGTAAAACGGCCTGTGATGTACATGAGCGCCAGTTTCCCGCCGAAGGACCCCAACAATTTCGCGCAGCCAGTACTTGAGTTCTGTCGCTGATAACTTGCCGATTTGCTCAATCAGAGATTCTGACAATACACATCGGAACGCCGCTACTTCCCGGATAGCCGACGCGACCTGAGCGCGCGAAGCACCGCCAGTGCCCACCGGAACGTAAACTTTGCAACGGCGACGCAGGAACAACCCCTGATTCATGCTTGATTTTCTCCCTTGGCCGCCGGCGTGGACGAGTTGTAGCGTCGTGCTACAGCTGATGTAAAAACGCCTGCAAGTAGCAGGCGTAGTGTGGAGAGCGAAACCCCTAGATCATAGGAGGTTAGAAGGAAGGTGTTCCATAGCCACGGAGGCATTCTACGTAAGGTTGAATCTGTTTGTCAGGCCGCTGTGTTACTCAACGGTAACAAGCTGCTTCGCCAGAAGAAGAGGGGGCGCTTCGCGGCCCAGCGGGAGAAAGCTCCCTCGCCGCAGGGTTGCTTTGTGCCCTTCCTGAATCTTAAGTGACGGTGTTACCGACTTGAACTTAGAGATGCGTATCGACAGTACGCTCAGCGTCAGAAAAACTCATCCAGCAGACAATAGAACTTCATACGCTGCTCGTCGGGCTCAACACCATAAACCTCAAAAAAGGGTTTCACCCATGCCTGCCCCAGGTTGCGTTCAATACTTCGCGCAGCCAGGGCAAGGTCTTGATAACGGTCACTGACCCCCAGGCGTCCGCAGTCGATATAACCGCTGAAGTGACCGTCTGCCGCCATGAAGTTCGGCAGGCAGGCGTCGCCGTGGGTCACTACCAGATCATGAGTGCTTGGCTGAGTCGCCACCAGTTCAGCAAACACATCCTCAGCGCTTTGGCCTAGTCGTTCGTCGTCGAAATCCGTCTCGTCCACCAGGCCGGCGCTGACGTGCTCCTGTGCACGTGTGATGCGCCGCTCAAGGGCGTGATCGAATGGGCAGAGGGCGACCGGTAGCTGGTGCAGGGTGCGTAGCGCTGTTGCCAGGATGTTGATGATTTGCTCGGCGCAAAGCTCGTGGGCGCTGGCCAAGTCCCGTCCCGGTACGGTGGTCATCAGCAACCAATGGCGATGGCTTTCTGTGACTTCATCCACGACAGCAGGCGCAGGCAGATTCATTTGCCGCAGCCACCGCAGTCGATCGATTTCGTCTGCAAGCTCACCAAGTTCCTCGAGGGGCTCGGACTTCAGGAACAGATCTGTAACGTCGTTCTGGCGCAGACGAAAGACGTCGGCCCGCGATTCGCCAATGGCCTGTTGTTCAATGAGCGCACAGGGGAATTGTTCACGCCATTTGTGTGGAATATTCATCGTTGTGTCCAGCTCAGCGCCGCGCAATATCCGAAAAGTAAAACTTATCCAGCGTATGCCGCGACTCGGTGTACTCGAACTGCCTCCCGTCCTGCAAAAACGTCTGGTTACTCACCACGATCACATGGCTTTGCCCATCAAGGTCCAGGTGCGCCTGGTCGTCTTTGCTGCGCGGCAGGGCTTCGATGGTGCGCTGTGCATAGCTGATCTGCAGCCCCAGCGTTTGCTCGATAAACGCGTAGATCGACTGCTCGGCAATCGAGTGGTCCAGGCCGGGGATCAGGTCGGCAACGAAGTGGTTGATGTCCAGGATCACGCGCTTGCCACCGATACGTCGTACGCGTTTGACGCGGGTGATCAGCGTGCCGGGCTCGGCTTCGATGTGTTGCAGCAAAGAACCTTCCAGCGGGATTTGGGTGAACTCGACGACGTCAGTGCGTACGTCATCGCCCAGGTCGGCGTGGGTCTCGTGAAAGCTGACGATGCCGCCCAACTGGAACTCGATCGGGTTGGGCGACAACACAAAGGTGCCCTTGCCATGGATTTTTTGCGCAAAGCCACGCTCCTGCAACTGCTCGATGGCGCGTCGCACGGTGCCACGGCTGGCCTGGTAGGCGTCCATCAGTTCGGTTTCGGAGGGAAGGCGCGTACCGCGTTGCAGGCGTTCGGTGGTGATGCTGGCAAGCAGATCCGTATAGATCTGGTTGTATTTGCTCATGAGATGGCTCTGTGCCTGGCTTGCATTCAAGGCAGGAACCTTAGTGGCAGAGGTGGGGTTTGTCCATTGGATAGCCGTGCAGGCGAGGGAAAAGTCTGACAGTAAGCTCCCACATATAAACAAAAGTGTAACTCGTACAGACGAGTTGTTGATTTAACTCGTACAGACGAGTACTTTTCCCTCCTCGGCGTGCTGCCAATGACTGCCACCCATAAAAACAATCACAGTGGAAAACGAGCATGAGCCACGACTATTCGTCTACTGCCCGCGAGATTCTCGAGCACCTCGGGGGCCGCGATAACCTTGAGCAAGCTGCCCATTGCGTGACCCGCCTGCGCCTGGCGCTCAAGGACCCAAGCCTGGTCAACGGCAATGCGTTGAACCAGGTCGATCTGGTCAAGGGCTCGTTCTTTACCGGCGGCCTGTTCCAGGTGGTGATCGGCCCCGGCGAAGTGGAGAAGGTCTATGCCGCCCTGCGCGAACTGACCGGCCTGGCCGCCTCAACCATTGCCGACGTGAAGAAAGCCGGCGGCGACAAGACCAACCCCATGCAGCGTCTGGTGCGGGTGTTTTCCGATGTGTTCATGCCGATCCTGCCCGCGCTGATCATCGCCGGCCTGTTGATGGGCGTGAACAACCTGATGGGCGCCAAGGGCATGTTCATCGAAGGCAAGACCCTGCTGGAGGCCTACCCGAACCTGGATGGCCTGTGGAGCCTGATCAACCTGATGGCAAACACCTCGTTCGTGTTCCTGCCGGCGTTGGTGGGCTGGTCGGCAGCCAAGCGTTTTGGCGGCAGTGAAATCCTCGGCATTGTGCTGGGCCTGATGCTGGTGCACCCCGACCTGCTCAACGCCTGGAACTACGGCAAGGCGGTCGCCGGCCTCGACGGCCAGAGCCTGCCGTACTTCGATATCTTCGGCTGGTTCCAGATCGAGAAGGTGGGTTACCAGGGGCAGATCCTGCCGATCCTGATGGCCGCCTTCGTCATGAGCGTGATCGAGAAGTGGCTAAGGGCGCGGGTACCGAATGCGATTCAATTGCTGGTCGTGCCGATCACCACCATCGTTGTTACCGGCGTGCTGGCCCTGGCGATCATCGGCCCGGTCACCCGCCACCTCGGCATCCTGATTACCGAAGGCCTGGTCACCCTGTTTGAGATTGCACCCATGATTGGCGGGGCGATTTTCGGCCTGCTGTATGCGCCATTGGTGATCACCGGTATGCACCACATGTTCCTGGCCGTCGACCTGCAGCTTATTTCGACCCAGGGAGGCACCTTTATCTGGCCAATGATCGTCATGTCCAACCTGGCCCAGGGCAGCGCCGCATTGGGCGTGTTCTACATGACCCGCAATGCGCGGGACAAAAGCATGGCGTCCACCTCGGCAATTTCGGCTTATTTCGGCATCACCGAGCCGGCGATGTTCGGGGTGAATCTGCGCTTCAAGTTCCCGTTCTACGCCGCTCTGCTGGGCTCGGCGCTGGGCAGTATTTTCCTGTCGCTGAACAAGGTGACGGCTTCGGCCATCGGCGTCGGTGGCTTGCCCGGGTTTATCTCGATCGTACCGAGTGCGATTCCAATGTTTGTGATCGGCATGATCGTGGCGATGGTCGTGCCGTTTGCGCTGACTTGCCTGTTGAGCATGAAGATCATTCGGCCTGGTTACCGGGTCGCCTGAAGATCGCTATCGCAGGCAAGCCAACTCCCACAGTGATTTGTGAACACATTCAAGTGTGGGAGCTGGCTTGCCTGCGATGAGGCCAGACGGGCCAGCACCCAACTCTACTGAAGGAACCCACCATGCAAACCTGGCAACACTCGGTGATCTACCAGATCTACCCCAAAAGCTTCCACAGCCACGCGGGTAACGCTACCGGTGACCTGCTGGGCATCGTCGACAAGCTCGACTACTTGCACTGGCTGGGCGTGGATTGCCTGTGGGTCACCCCGTTTTTGCGCTCACCCCAGCGCGACAACGGCTACGACATCAGCGATTACTACGCCATCGACCCCAGCTACGGGACCATGGCCGACTGCGACTTGCTGATCAGCGAAGCGGCCAAGCGCGGCATCAGGCTGATGCTCGACATCGTGGTCAACCACACCTCCGTCGAGCACGAGTGGTTCCAGCAGGCACGCAGCAGCCTCGACAACCCTTACCGCGACTTCTACATCTGGCGCGACCAGCCGAACAACTGGGAGTCCAAGTTCGGCGGCTCGGCCTGGGAATACGAAGCGCAGACTGGCCAGTACTACCTGCACCTGTTCGACCACACCCAGGCCGACCTCAATTGGGACAACCCCAAGGTGCGCGCCGAAGTGTTCAAGATGATGCGCTTCTGGCGTGACAAAGGCGTGGGTGGGTTCCGCCTGGACGTGATCAACCTGATCTCCAAGCCCGCCGATTTCCCCGAGGACACCAGCGACGGCCGCCGCTTCTACACCGACGGCCCGCATGTGCACGAGTACCTGCAGCAAATGCACCGCGAAGTCTTCGACGGCCATGACCTGATCAACGTGGGCGAGATGTCGTCCACCCGCCTGGAACACTGCATTCGCTACTCGAATCCGGCCTCGAAAGAGCTGTCGATGACCTTCAACTTCCATCACCTGAAAGTCGATTACCCCAACCTGCAAAAGTGGGTAAAGGCCGATTTCGATTTCCTGCAACTCAAGCAGATTCTCTCTGATTGGCAGACAGGCATGCAGGCCGGTGGCGGTTGGAACGCGCTGTTCTGGTGTAACCACGACCAGCCACGGGTGGTTTCGCGATTTGGTGATGACGGCGAATATCGCGTGGTCTCGGCCAAGATGCTTGCCACCGCGCTGCACTTCCTCCAGGGCACACCCTATGTGTACCAGGGCGAAGAACTGGGGATGACCAACCCGGGCTTTGACAGGATCGAACAATACCGCGATGTAGAAACCCTGAATATCTTCCGACTCAAGCGCGATGCGGGAGAGTCCGAAGCATCGAGCATGGCGGCGATCATGCAGAAGTCCCGCGACAACGGGCGTACGCCGATGCAGTGGAACAGCCAGGCCAATGCCGGTTTCAGTCGTGGCGAGCCCTGGATTGGCATCCCGGACAACGCCGCGCGCATCAATGTCGAAAGTCAGCTGGATGCCCCGGACTCGGTGCTGCATCACTACCGAGCATTGATCGCCCTGCGGCGCCGCGAACCTCTGATCCAGCAAGGCGTTTATCGCCCGCTGCTGCAAGACCATTCCAAGGTTTGGGCCTACCTGCGTGAAGGCCAGGGCGAGCGCCTGCTGGTGCTCAACAACTTCTACGGCACGCCGTGCGAAATCCAATTGCCCGATCAGGTGATCAACGCGGCGTGCGAACAACGTTTGCTGATCAGCAACTACCCCGACTGCCCGGTGCGCACGAGCACGGTGGTGTTGCGCCCTTACGAATCGTTTGTGCTGCACCTCAAGGGCTAAGCCGCCCTACGGGCGATCGCGTCACGCAAGACAGTAAGAAATAACAATAAAAATAAAAGGAGCGCTTCATGAAAACAAAAATAAAGCTGGGTCTTATCGCCTCTTGCCTCGCTGCGCCGTTTGGCGCCCAGGCTCTGGAATTCGCCGGTTACTTGCGCAGCGGCGCAGGCACATCGACGGGCAGTGGCAAGCAGCAATGCTTCCAACTACCGGGGGCGCAAACCAAGTACCGCTTGGGCAACGAATGCGAGCAATACGCTGAGCTGGAATTGCGCCAGGACCTGCTGACCCTCGATGACGGGTCGGTGTTCAGCGTCGATGCCATGGCTTCCCTCTACAACCAGTACGACCGTGCCCTGAAATTCCAGGGCGAAAACAACGGTTCGGCGCGTATGCCGCAGATGTACGCGCAATGGTCCAACCTGCCCAGCCTCAATGGCGGTTCGCTGTGGGCCGGGCGGCGTTACTACAAGCGTAACGACATCCATATTTCCGACTTCTACTACTGGAACCAGAGCGCCACCGGAGGGGGAATCGAGGACGTGCTGATCGGCGGCTTGAAATACAGCTACGCGCTGTCACGCAAGGACAACCTGTACCAGAAGGAATACGCCACCCGTCACGACTTCAACGTCGCAGGTTTCAATACCAACCCTGGCGGCGAGCTGGAGCTTGGCTTGAGCTACATCGCCAAGGCTGGCGGGCGTGACGCCAACAGCGGATGGGCGCTGACCGCGCAGCATGTACAAGCTGCATTCCTGGGGGGCAAGAACAAGTTTGCCCTCCAGTACGGCGAAGGCCCAGGCACCGGCCTGGGCTATACCGGCAATACCGCGTTCGACAGGAGCAGCAAAAGCTACCGGGTAGTGGAGTTCTTCGACTGGCAGGTGACCCCGCGTTTCGGCGGGCAAGTTGAAGCGGTGTACCAGAAAGACGTGCGCCCAGGGCGCCAGGACCAGAATTGGATCTCCCTCGGCGTGCGCCCGGCGTATGCCATCAGCGAGCAATTCAAACTGGTCGCTGAGCTGGGTCACGATCAGGTTGACGCCACGGGGGGCACGCGCAAGTTGAGCAAATTCACGTTCGCTCCGACCTGGTCGCCCAAAGGTCCTGAGTTCTGGGCTCGGCCGGAAGTGCGGTTGTATTACACCTATGCGTCCTGGAACCAGGCGGCCAAGCGTGCGGCCAATGAGCTGGCGGCGGGTTCGGCATTATCTGATACCGGTGCCTATGGCACTGCGCGGCATGGCTCGAACATGGGTGTACAAGTCGAGTATTGGTGGAAGTAATTCGGTAGCTCCCAATGATATTTAAAAAACACAACAACAGGTGAAGTCATGACCCCATCTAAACCCCTGACACTGCTGGCGCCCCTGTCCGGGGTCCTGCTGGCGCTGGATCAGGTACCCGACCCGGTATTTTCCGGTCGCGTGATCGGCGACGGGCTGTGCATCGACCCGACCTCGCAGACGCTCTGCGCGCCGTTGGCCGGGGTGATCAGCAACATTCAGGACAGCGGTCATGCGGTCAGTGTCACCGACGACAACGGCGTGCAGGTGTTGCTGCATATCGGTCTGGACACCGTGAACCTGGCTGGCCAGGGCTTCACCCGTCTGGTCGAGGAAGGCCAGCGGGTGGAGGCTGGGCAGCCGCTGATAGAGTTCGATGCCGACTATGTGGCGCTCCATGCACGCAGTCTGCTGACCTTGATGCTGGTGGTGAGCGGCGAGCCGTTTGAGCTGTTGGTGGCAGACCGGGCGTTGGTCGAGGCCGGCCAGCCACTGTTGCGAGTATCGCCCGGGCAGGTATCTGCCGAGCTGGATGAGGAGCAGGGTAACGCGCTGTTCTCCAAGCCACTGACTGTGCCCAACGCTCATGGCTTGCACGCCCGGCCTGCGGCGGTGCTTGCCCAGGCGGCGAAAGGGTTCAACTCGAGCATTTACCTGCACAAGCAAACCCAGAGTGCGAATGCCAAGTCCCTGGTGGCGATCATGGCGCTGCAGACCTGCCAGGGCGACAGCGTGCAGGTGAGCGCGGCGGGCGAAGATGCCGAGGCGGCGATCCAGGCCCTGGTGGCGTTATTGCTCGACGGCTGTGGCGAGACCTTGCCGGTAGCGGTCGAGAAAATCAACACGCGCGCCGCGCCGGCGTCCTCGGCCACCGTGTTACGAGGTGTCTGCGCATCGCCGGGCTCGGCGTTCGGCCAGGTCGTCCAAGTGGCTGAGACGGCGCTCGATATTCCCGAAGCTGGCGTCGGAGAAACCTTTGAGCGGGCCGCATTGGCGCGTGGCCTACGGGCGGCAAGCGAGGCGCTGCAAGACTTGCAAGCCAAGGCGGCCGGCAGTGCCCAAGCCGAAATTTTCCGCGCTCATCAGGAATTGCTCGAAGATCCAACCCTGCTTGAACAAGCCTATAGCCTGCTGGCCGAGGGCAAGAGTGCCGCCTTTGCCTGGAACCGCGCCACAGTGGCGACCGCCCAACTCTTCGAGGGCTTGGGTAAGGCACTGCTCGCTGAACGTGCAGCGGACTTGGCCGACGTTGGTCGGCGCGTGCTCAAGTTGATCCTGGGCGTGCCCGAGCGATCCATGGAGCTGCCGGAGTGCGCCATCCTGGTCGCCGAGCAACTGACACCCTCACAAACCGCCGGCCTGGATACCGGTAAAGTCCTGGGCTTCGTCACGGTCGCCGGTGGCGCTACCAGTCATGTGGCAATCCTTGCCCGCGCGCTGGGCCTGCCCTCTGTTTGCGGGGTGCCGAGCCAGGTATTGGCCCTGGCCAACGGCAAACGGGTACTGCTCAATGCCGACAAAGGCGAACTGCATCTGGAGCCGGACCTGGCTGAAATCGAACAATTGCAGGCGGTTCGCCAACAGCAAAAGCTGCGACTGCAACGTGAGGTGGCACAGGCCTCACGGGCGGCGGTCACCCGCGATGGGCATCACGTTGAAGTCACCGCCAATGTCGCCTCGTTGCAGGAAGTGGAGCAGTCCCTGACCCTGGGCGGGGAAGGCGTGGGCCTGCTGCGTTCGGAGTTCCTTTACCTGGACCGCAACCGCGCCCCGAGCGCCGAAGAACAGGCTGGCACTTACAGCGCCATCGCCCGTGCCCTTGGCAGCGAGCGCAACCTGGTGGTGCGCACCCTGGATGTGGGCGGCGACAAACCCTTGGCCTATGTGCCGATGGAGAGCGAGACCAACCCGTTCCTTGGCCTGCGCGGTATTCGCCTGTGCCTGGAGCGCCCCCAACTGCTGCGTGAACAGCTGCGCTCGATCCTTGCCAGTGCAGGCTTGGCGCGACTGCATATCATGTTGCCGATGGTCAGCCTGCTGTCGGAGCTGCACCTGGCGCGCAAGATGCTCGAAGAAGAGGCATTGGCGCTTGGGCTGACCGAGTTACCGAAGCTGGGCATCATGATCGAAGTCCCCAGCGCAGCGCTGATGGCGGATGTGTTTGCGCCTCATGTGGATTTCTTCTCCATCGGCACCAACGACCTGACCCAATACACCCTCGCCATGGACCGCGACCACCCGCGTCTGGCCAGCCAGGCCGACAGTTTCCACCCGGCGGTACTTCGCCTGATCGACATCACGGTCAAAGCGGCCCATGCCCACGGCAAGTGGGTGGGGGTATGTGGCGCGCTGGCCTCCGAAACAGTAGCCGTGCCGGTATTGATCGGGCTCGGCGTGGATGAGCTGTCGGTCAGCGTGCCGCTGATCCCGACCATCAAGGCCACCGTGCGTGAGCTGGACCTGCACGACTGCCAGATCATCGCCCGCCAGGTGCTGGGCCTGGAAGAAGCCAATCAAGTGCGTGAGGCCCTGCGCCTGTACCACGCGGCCACCGTTGAAACATCATCTGTCGTGGAGCACTGAGCATGTTCGAGAAATTGCAGCGGGCGTTCTGGAAAGCCCTGACGCCTGATTTGGTGGCGGATTCGGTTGCCGCACCGACACCGAGCCTGTTGTCGGCCGAGGTGCTGAGTGCATTGGGCGGGGAGGGGAACGTTACGTCACAGCAGCGCGTGGCGCTGACGCGTGTGAGGGTGCAATTGAAGGAGGTGGGTGGGTTGGATGAGTCGGCGTTGAAGGCTGCCGGTGTACCCGCAGTGATGGTACTGGCGGGCGGCGTGGTCCATCTGCTCACCGGCCTATAAGGCTACGATGATCAAATGTGGGAGCCGGGCTTGCCCGCGATAGCAGTGTGTCAGGCGCCGAATACCTTGACTGTCAGGCCGCCATCGCGGGCAAGCCCGGCTCCCACAGGGATTTGCAGTGTGCGGGCTGTCGTGATCAGAGTTGAGGGCTGTCCTGCGGCGGCTTGGTCTTGTCCACACCCGGCACATGCAGGTTGCCTTCCACCACCTGGTTGCCTTCCAGCTGCGGCTGGGTCACCCAGGTAAGAATGTCGTAGTAACGCCGGATGTTCGCTACAAAATGTACCGGCTCCCCGCCACGCGCATAACCATAGCGGGTCTTGCTGTACCACTGCTTCTGCGACAAGCGCGGCAGCATCTTCTTCACGTCCAGCCACTTGTTCGGGTTCAGGCCTTCTTTCTTGGCCAGGATACGTGCATCGTCCAGATGACCGGTGCCGACGTTATAGGCGGCGAGGGCAAACCAGGTGCGGTCGGGCTCGGCGATCTTGTCGTCCAGCTCATCCTTGATCCTGGCCAGGTACTTGGCGCCGCCCATGATGCTCTGCTTGGGGTCCAGGCGGTTGGACACGCCCATGGCTTGGGCGGTGTTCTGGGTCAGCATCATCAGGCCGCGCACGCCGGTCTTGGAGGTGACCGTCGGTTGCCACAGCGATTCCTGGTAGCCGATGGCTGCCAGCAGCCGCCAATCGACTTTCTCTGCCTTGGCATAGGCACGAAAGTGCTTCTCGTACTTGGGCAGGCGTTGTTGCAGATGCTGGGCAAAGGTATAGGCGCCCACATAGCCGAGTACGTCGACATGTCCGTAATAGCGGTCTTTCAGACGCTGCAACGTGCCGTTCTTCTCGACCTTGTCCAGGTAGCTGTTGATTTCGTTGAGCAGGCTGTTGTCGTCGCCTGCCGCCACGGCCCAGCTTTGGTTGCTGGCATTGCCGAGGTCGAACGCCACGCGCACATTGGGAAAGTACACCTGGTTCATGGCGACTTCGTTGGAGTCCACCAGGGTCAGGTCGATCTGCCCCTCGTCGACCATGCGCAGCAGGTCGACTACTTCAACGGCGTCGGACTCTTCGTATTCGATTGCAGGATTCTGTTTCTTCAGCGCCGCAAGCTGTTCGGCGTGGGTGCTGCCCTTGAGCACCATGATCTTCTTGCCCGCCAGATCGGCTGCATTGGTGGGGCGCGATTGGCCGTTGCGATAGATGATCTGCGGGGTCACTTCCAGGTACGGGTGGGAAAAACGCACCTGCTGCTGGCGCTGTTCGCTGCTGACCAGGCCGGCGGCGGCCAGAACCGGGCCGTTGGGTTTGCCCAGCTGACCGAACAGGTCATCGAGGTTGTCGGCGGTCTCGATTTCCAGCTTCACGCCCAACTCGTCGGCAAAACGCTTGACCAGTTCATATTCGAACCCGGTCTCCCCGTTACGGTCCTGGAAATACGTGGCCGGACTGTTCCGGGTGACCACCCGCAATACGCCATCCTCCTTGATTCGCTCAAGCGTGCTGGGCTTATCAACACAGGCACTGAGCGTCAGGAAGAGCAGGGTGGCGATGAGCCATTTGACCCATCGCGGGCGCAAAACAGTTGGGGAGAACATCTGCGCAGTATACGCAAACGGCCCGTGGCGCCATATCTCGACAGCGCTGCACTTGTCTGCTAGCGCGGTTAAAACTGTGCTGCAGCCCGCAGAAACGCGGCCTGGAGCGCCATTGTGACGGTTAAAATAACTGCCCTCGACACCGCGGATTTCCTGCCGATGCCGTGCAAACCCTGCCAACTGACGTTCGGCAGCGGCCACCGGTGCCGTTTCGGGTGCCGTTGGCGAAGGTTTACGCTAGAATGCACGGCCTCAAAGCACACCCCTTCCCGAGGCTGTCCCGAAGATGTTGATCCTGCGCGGCGCTCCTGCCCTTTCTGCCTTTCGCCACAGCAAACTCCTTGAGCAACTGAGCCAGAAGGTTCCAGCTGTTACAGGCCTTTACGCTGAATTTGCTCACTTCGCCGACGTTACCGGCGTCTTGACCGCCGACGAACAGCAAGTGCTGGCACGCCTTCTGAAGTACGGCCCAAGCGTTCCCGTTCAAGAGCCGACTGGCCGCTTGTTCCTGGTTCTGCCGCGGTTCGGCACCATCTCGCCCTGGTCGAGCAAGGCCAGTGACATCGCCCGCAACTGCGGCCTGGATAAAATCCAGCGCCTGGAGCGTGGGATCGCCTTTTACGTCGCTGGCCAGTTCAGCGATGCCGAAGCCGAGCTGATCGCCAGCAGCCTGCATGACCGCATGACCCAGATCATCGTCAGCCAGCTGGAACAGGCTGCCGGCCTGTTCAGCCACGCAGAGCCCAAGCCGCTGACCGCGATTGACGTGCTCGGCGGCGGCCGCGCCGCCCTCGAGAAGGCCAACACCGAGCTGGGCCTGGCCCTGGCCGAAGACGAAATCGACTACCTGGTCAACGCCTTCACCGGCTTGAAGCGCAACCCCCACGACATCGAACTGATGATGTTCGCCCAGGCCAACTCCGAGCACTGCCGTCACAAGATCTTCAACGCCAGTTGGGATATCGACGGCCAAAGCCAGGAAAAAAGCCTGTTCGGCATGATCAAGAACACCTACGTGATGCACAGCGAAGGCGTTCTGTCGGCTTACAAGGACAACGCCTCGGTCATCGTCGGCTCCGTCGCCGGTCGCTTCTTCCCGGACCCGGAAACCCGCCAGTACGGCGCGGTGCAGGAGCCGGTGCACATCCTGATGAAGGTTGAAACCCACAACCACCCGACCGCGATTGCCCCGTTCCCGGGCGCAGCCACCGGGTCTGGCGGCGAAATTCGTGACGAAGGCGCCACCGGCCGTGGCGCCAAGCCCAAGGCGGGCCTCACCGGTTTTACCGTGTCCAACCTGCAGATCCCGGGCTTCGAACAACCGTGGGAAGTGCCGTACGGCAAGCCTGAGCGCATCGTCACCGCGCTGGACATCATGATCGAAGGCCCCCTGGGCGGCGCCGCGTTCAACAACGAATTCGGGCGTCCGGCGCTGACCGGTTACTTCCGTACCTTCGAACAATCCATCACCACCCCGCGTGGCGATGAAGTGCGCGGTTACCACAAGCCGATCATGTTGGCCGGCGGCATGGGCAACATCCGTGAAGAACACGTCAAGAAAGGCGAGATCCTGGTCGGCTCCAAGCTGATCGTGCTCGGCGGCCCGGCGATGTTGATCGGCCTGGGCGGCGGCGCGGCTTCCTCCATGGCCACCGGCACCAGCTCGGCAGACCTGGATTTTGCTTCCGTACAGCGCGAAAACCCTGAGATGGAACGCCGCTGCCAGGAAGTCATCGACCGTTGCTGGCAATTGGGCGACAAGAACCCGATCAGCTTCATCCACGACGTCGGCGCCGGCGGTTTGTCCAACGCCTTCCCGGAACTGGTCAACGATGGCGACCGCGGTGGCCGTTTCGAACTGCGCAACATTCCAAACGACGAGCCGGGCATGGCCCCGCACGAAATCTGGAGCAACGAATCCCAGGAACGTTACGTGTTGGCCGTCGGCCCTGAAGACTTCGCACGCTTCCAGGCCATCTGCGAACGTGAGCGTTGCCCGTTTGCCGTGGTCGGCGAAGCCACTGCCGAGCCGCAGCTGACGGTTACCGATAGCCACTTCGGCAACAGCCCGGTAGACATGCCGCTGGAAGTGCTGCTGGGCAAAGCCCCGCGCATGCACCGTTCGGCGGTACGTGAAAACGAACTGGGCGATGATTTCGACCCAAGCACGCTGGAGCTGGCCGACAGCATTGAGCGCGTGCTGCACCACCCGGCCGTGGCGAGCAAAAGCTTTTTGATCACCATCGGCGACCGCACCATCACTGGCCTGGTTGCCCGTGACCAAATGGTTGGCCCATGGCAGGTGCCGGTGGCCGACGTTGCCGTCACCGCCACCAGCTTCGACGTGTATACCGGTGAAGCCATGGCCATGGGCGAGCGCACGCCGCTGGCCCTGCTGGACGCACCGGCGTCGGGCCGCATGGCCATTGGTGAAACCCTCACCAACATAGCCGCCTCGCGTATCGGCAAGCTGTCCGACATCAAACTGTCGGCCAACTGGATGTCCGCTGCCGGCCACCCCGGTGAAGATGCGCGCCTGTACGACACCGTCAAGGCTGTCGGCATGGAGCTGTGCCCGGAACTGGGTATCACCATTCCGGTGGGCAAGGACTCCATGTCCATGGCCACTCGTTGGAATGATGAAGGCACCGACAAGAGCGTCACCTCGCCACTGTCGCTGATCGTCACCGGTTTCGCACCGGTCACCGACATCCGCCAGACCCTGACCCCGCAACTGCGCATGGACAAGGGCACCACCGACCTGATCCTGATCGACCTGGGACGTGGCCAGAACCGCATGGGTGCCTCGATCCTGGCGCAGACCCATGGCAAGTTGGGCAAACAGGCACCGGACGTCGATGACGCCGAAGACCTGAAAGCCTTCTTCGCCGTGATCCAGGGCCTCAACGCCGACGGTCACCTGCTGGCTTACCACGACCGTTCCGACGGTGGTTTGCTGACCAGCGTTGTCGAAATGGCCTTCGCCGGTCACTGCGGCCTGAATATCGTGCTCGACAGCGTTGCCGAGGATGCTGCCGAAATCAACGGCATCCTGTTCAACGAAGAGTTGGGCGCCGTGATCCAGGTTCGCCAGGACGCGACTCCGGACGTACTCGCACAATTCAGCGCTGCCGGCCTTGCCGAATGCGTGGCGGTGATTGGCCAGCCGATCAACAACGGCGAAGTCAATATCTCGTTCAACGGCGACACGGTCTTTACCGGTCAGCGCCGCTTGCTGCAACGCCAGTGGGCCGAGACCAGCTACCAGATCCAGCGCCTGCGCGACAACGCCGACTGCGCCGAGCAGGAATTCGACGTGATCCTGGAAGAAGACAACCCGGGCCTGAGCACCATGCTCAGCTTCGACGTCAACCAGGACATCGCCGCGCCTTACATCAAGAAGGGCATTCGCCCACAGGTTGCCGTACTGCGTGAGCAGGGCGTCAACGGTCAGGTGGAAATGGCCGCGGCGTTCGATCGCGCCGGTTTCAATGCGATTGACGTGCACATGAGCGATATCCTCGCCGGTCGCGTTGATCTCAACGAGTTCAAAGGCCTGGTGGCCTGCGGTGGTTTCTCCTACGGCGACGTGCTGGGTGCCGGTGAAGGCTGGGCCAAGTCGGCCCTGTTCAACAGCCGTGCTCGCGACGCGTTCCAGGGCTTCTTCGAACGCAACGACAGCTTCACCCTGGGTGTGTGCAACGGTTGCCAGATGATGTCCAACCTCAGCGAACTGATCCCGGGCAGCGAGTTCTGGCCGCACTTTGTGCGCAACCGTTCCGAGCAGTTCGAAGCCCGTGTCGCCATGGTGCAGGTGCAGGAGTCCAACTCGATCTTCCTGCAAGGCATGGCCGGTTCGCGTATGCCAATCGCCATCGCCCACGGTGAAGGCCATGCCGAGTTCGCCAGCGAAGAAGCGCTGCTTGAAGCCGACCTGTCCGGCACCGTGGCCCTGCGTTTCGTCGACAACCACGGCAAGGTCACCGAAAGCTACCCGGCCAACCCGAACGGCTCGCCACGCGGCATTACCGGCCTCACCAGCCGCGACGGCCGCGTGACCATCATGATGCCGCACCCGGAGCGCGTATTCCGCGCCGTGCAGAACTCGTGGCGCCCGGAAGAGTGGAACGAAGACGGCGCCTGGATGCGCATGTTCCGCAACGCGCGCGTGTGGGTGAACTAAGGCCGTGTACAAGCTCGCCTTCTTCGTGCCCGACAGCCATGTGGAGACGGTGAAAACCGCCGTCTTCGCAGCCGGCGGCGGGCGCATCGGCGACTACGACAGCTGCGCCTGGCAAGTGCTGGGCCAGGGCCAATTCCGCGCGTTGGACGGCAGTCAGCCGTTTATCGGGCAGGTCGGCCAGGTTGAAGTGGTTGAGGAATGGAAGGTTGAGCTGGTGGTGGCGGATGAGTTGATTGTGGCTGTTGTGGCTGCTCTCAAACTTAGCCACCCGTATGAGACTCCAGCGTATGAGGTGTGGCAGTTGGCGGATTTTTGATCGGCTGGCTGCATAAACAAGAAACCCGCTGGGCCAGTTTGGTCAGCGGGTTTTTTGTTGGCTGTAAGTGCCAATCGCAGGCAAGCCAGCTCCCACATTTGACCCCGTTGTCAGACCGTACATCAATCCCATGTGGGAGCTGGCTTGCCTGCGATGGCGTCGGTGCAAGCGCCTCAGAACTTTCCGACAAGCCTTTCAGGTTGTCCGTCGGAACTCGCACAACTAACCTTCTCGAGTCGCTGCCAATTCAGTGACCGGGACTGCAAGCCTGAAAAATCACTAGGAGCCTATTCCATATGGAGTTTAATGATGATCAGCGACAACTTGCTAACTGGTTCAATCTCATCTCAAGCCGAGTCCCGCCAAGCTGGTGATTTACCGTCCGACCAGATCTTCACCGTAATACCCAGTCTGAACAGCGAAACCCTGCTCGCCAATGCTTCCCAAGACCTGGCATCCGTGCAGGCACTGGCGGGTCATCTGGCTTTTGATGTCGACGGTCCGCAGCGTGATGCCGTGCTGGGGATTCATCGGATGGTGGAGGGTATTCAGTTGATGGTGGATCGGGTGCTGGATTTAGTTGAGGTGCCTGAGCAGAAGTAATCAGGCGCCTGTGAGGGCCAATCGGGAGCAAGCCCCCGATGAGGCCAGAAAAGCCACTACAGCTCTAAACCCTGGCGCCGACCTCACGGCCACTGACCAACCGCTCCAACGCCTCACCCAAGCCAGAGGCCTTGTCACCAACCAACAAGTGCCAAACACCGCTCTCAAGCTGACTCACACCTTGGCAACCGAGCGCAGTGAGCTGAGCTTCAGACAACCCCGAATCATCCCCCAACTCCACCCGCAACCGGGTCATCGCCACAGCTTCCAGCTGGCGCAAATTCCCTCGGCCACCCAGCGCATTCAGCCATTGCTCGGCCTCTTGCACATTCACCGTCAGGGGCTTATCCACAGGTGCAACCGCTACAGGCGCTGCAACAAACCCTGGCATGGCCAAACGAATTTCATCAGCAATGCTATCGGCCATCGGCCCAACCACCACCTGCAAACTCCCGCCGTTACCCGGGCGCACTACAGCCATGGCGCCCAGTGCTTTCAGTTCAGCATCCACCGCCTTGTTGCGATCAACCATGTCCAACCGCAGCCGCGTGGTGCATGCACCCACACTCAGCAAGTTCTCTGCACCACCCAGCGCCTGGATATATGCCGTGGCACGCTGGTTATCACTCATCGCTTCAGCCTGCACCACCTGGATATCTTCACGCCCCGGTGTCTTGAGGTTAAAGCGGCGGATGCAGTAGCTGAACACCGTGTAGTAGATCACCGAGTAGGCCAGGCCCACCGGTACCACCAGCCAGCCATTGGTGGACTTGCCCCAACCCAGCACCATGTCGATAAACCCACCGGAGAAGGTAAACCCGAGGTGGATATTCAACATATTGGTGACTGCCATCGACAGGCCCGTCAGCACGGCATGGATCAGGTACAGGAACGGTGCCAGGAACATGAAGGCAAATTCAATTGGTTCAGTCACCCCGGTCAAAAACGAAGTCAGCGCCATCGACAGAAAGATCCCGCCCATGACTTTACGGCGCTCTGGCAACGCATTGCGGTACATCGCCAGGCACGCAGCCGGCAGGCCGAACAGCATCACCGGGAACATGCCGGTCATGAACTGGCCGCCTTTCGGGTCGCCGGCAAAGTAGCGGGTCAGGTCGCCGGTCACCACCGCGCCGGTTGCCGGGTCGGTAAACGTGCCGAACACGAACCACGCCATATTGTTGAGGATGTGATGCAACCCGGTGACGATCAGCAGGCGGTTGAACACGCCAAACACGAACGCACCCAGGCTGCCGCTTTCCATCAACAACACGCCAAAGCTGTTGATGCCGTGCTGGATCGGCGGCCAGATCAGACCGAAGATCACGCCCAGGCCCACCGCCGAAAAACCGGTGACAATCGGCACAAAGCGTCGCCCACCAAAGAACGCCAGGTACTCCGGCAGCTTGATGTCCTTGAAGCGGTTATACAGCCCGCCCGCCATCAGGCCACTGGCGATACCGGCGAGCATGCCCATGTTGATGGTGGTATCCATCACCTTGAGGGTCGAGATCATCACCAGGTAGCCAATCGCCCCGGCCAGGCCGGCGGTGCCGTTGTTGTCGCGGGCAAAGCCCACGGCGATGCCGATGGCGAAGATCAGCGCCAGGTTGGCGAAGATCGCCTGCCCGGCATCATGCATCACCGCGATGTTGAGCAAGTCGGTGTCGCCCAGGCGCAGCAAGAGGCCGGCGATTGGCAGGATCGCAATCGGCAGCATCAGGGCGCGGCCCAGGCGTTGCAGGCCTTCGATAAAGTGTTGGTACATGGCGTGTCTCCCTATTCTTGTTGTTTTCAGCTCAGCGGCCAGTGGTGTTGACAGGCTTGGCGAACGGCCTTGGCACTGCTCAGGTCGAGCAGCTCAAGGCTCAGTTGCCGGCATTGCGCCGCGTCCAGGTGGCGGACGCGGTCCTTGATTTCGCCGATCTGCGGCGGGCTTACCGACAGCTCACTGACCCCCAGGCCGACCAGTACTGGCGTGGCCAGTGGGTCAGACGCCAAGGCACCGCACACGCCGACCCAACGCCCGTGTTTCGCCGCACCGGTGCAGGTTTGGGCGATCAGCCGCAGCAAGGCAGGATGCAGCGCATCAACGCGGGCGGCCAAGCCTGCG
Organism: Pseudomonas sp. HN8-3; assembly: GCF_020790195.1. NCBI lineage: Bacteria > Pseudomonadati > Pseudomonadota > Gammaproteobacteria > Pseudomonadales > Pseudomonadaceae > Pseudomonas > Pseudomonas sp. HN8-3. The sequence continues at coordinate 4,857,010 of NZ_CP086206.1, read as the reverse complement.
TGGTCGCGGTCCATCGCCAGGGTGTACTGGGACAGGTCATTGGTGCCGATGGATAAAAAGTCCGCGTGTTCGGCCAACTGCTCGGCCATCAGCGCGGCGGCGGGCACTTCGATCATCACGCCCAGCTCGGGGCGCTGCGTCAGCTCCAGCTCCACGCACAGTTCATCCAGGCGCTGGCGAATCTGTAGCAGTTCATCCACCTCGCTGACCATCGGCAACAGGATGCGGCAGCGCGCCAACGGCGAGACTTGCAGCAGGGCGCGCAGTTGCTGGTCGAGCAGTTCAGGGCGCACCTGGGCCATGCGAATACCGCGCAGGCCCAGCACCGGGTTCGCCTCGACGGGCAGCGGCAGGTAATCGAGCTGCTTGTCGCCACCCACATCGATGGTGCGGATGATCACCGACTTGTCACCCATGGCATCCAGCACGGCCTGATAAGCTTGGCGTTGCTCCTGCTCATCCGGCGCGGTACGGCGGTCGACGAACAGAAATTCAGTGCGCAGCAGGCCGACGCCATCGGCGCCGTTGTCAAACGCCACCTGGGCTTCGGCGCTGGAGGCGACATTCGCCGCCACTTCAACCGTCACGCCGTCGGTGGTGAGTGCCGGTTGCCGGGCTTGGGCCTGTTGTTGCTGGCGTCGTAATTTCTGTGTTTCGCGAATCTGGTGAACTTCGGCGTGGCGCGCTTCACTGGGGGCCAGTTCCAGGCGGCCGTTGGCGGCATCGAGCACTACCCGTTGGCCTTGGGGCACATCAAGCACTTCATTGCCCAGGGCGACGAGACACGGCAGGCCTTTGCCCCGGGCCAAAATCGCCACATGGGAGGTCGCACCGCCTTCGGCCATGCAGATGCCAGCGGCGTGTTGCTCGCTCAGTTGCAGCAAGTCCGAAGGTGTCAGCTCATGGGCACTGACAATCGCCCCCGCCGGCAATTCGAAATGCCAGGCTTCACCCAGCAACGCACGCAGCACCCGTTGTTGAAGGTCTCGCAGGTCATTGGCGCGCTCGGCAAACAGTGGTTTGCCCAACGCCAGCAGCACGGCGCATTGGGCCTGGATCGCATCACGCCAGGCATGGGTGGCGGCGCTGCCTTGTTCGATGGCAGCGGTGGCTGCGTCGAGTAATGCCGGGTCTTCCAGCAGGGCGAGGTGGGCGGCGAAGATCTCTTCTTCTTCGACGTTCTTGCGTTGGCGCGCCTGGCCCAGCGTACTGCGGATTTCGCCGCGCACTTGCTCAAGGGCGGCATCCAGGCGTTGCAGTTGTTCGTCGACGCTATGATTGCCGCTGTCTTGCGGCAGTTCGATGCCCGTCAGGCGGAACAATGGCCCACATACCAGACCGGGTGCCGCGCATACGCCTTGCAGCACATTGGCTTCGGTATTCGCCCGGCGTGGCGTGGCGGCGACTGGTGCGTGGTGTTCCTCGTAAACCGCCACCGACAACGCGGCGACCAGGGCCTGCAACGCCGCCTCGCAATCTTTGCCGCGAGAGGTCACCCGTACCTCGTCACCTTCGCCAATACCCAGCCCCATCAGGCCGATCAGGCTGTCGCAAGCCGCGGTCTTATCACCGAAGTGCAGCTGCGATTGGCTGCTGAAGCCCTGGGCAGTCTTGCGGATCAGCGCGGCAGGGCGCGCATGCAAGCCGCCACGGTGGCTGATGCGCACCGTGGCGCTCACTTGCGCGACCGAGTTATCCACAGCGGTTTGAACCGGTGCGGATGTACGCAGGGCAATCCGCATCAGTGATTCACCGAGCTTCACGGTCTTGCTCGCGATGGGTTGCAGTTCGAAGCGGTCACTGTTGGTCAGGATGATCAGGCTCACCAGGCTTTTGCACTGGCGCGCAATGCGGTCCAGGTCAAACTGCACCAACGGCTGGCCCTCGCTCACCCGTGCGCCATCCTTCACCAGCAAGGCAAAGCCTTCGCCATTGAGCTCCACGGTGTCGATGCCCACGTGCATCAGCACTTCGGCACCGTTGTCGGCGCGGATGGTCAATGCATGACCGGTGCGGGCGACATGGATGATCACGCCGTCACAGGGCGCATGCAGGCAATCGTTCAACGGGTCGATGGCAATCCCGTCCCCCATGGCGCCGCTGGCGAACACTTCGTCGGGGACGCTGTTCAGGGCCAGCACCGGCCCACTCAAGGGGGCGCTTAAGGTCAATGGATTATTGTTGTTGGGCATGGGCACGGTACTCATCAGGAAAACGCCGCTTTAGTGCGTACGGGTGACTTTGCTCAGGTGGCGCGGCTGGTCCGGGTCCATGCCCCGTGCCTCAGCCAGGCCGGCGGCCATCACGTAGAAGCTCTGGATCGCCAGGATCGGGTCCAGGCTCGGGTGTTCGGCGCGACTAAGGGTCAGGTCGCGTTCGGCGATATCGTCCGGTGCGGCCAGCAGCACGCGGGCGCCGCGTTGGCGCATATCGGCGGCCAGGCTCAACAGGCCGGGCTGCTCGGCGCCGCGTGGGGCGAACACCAGTAGCGGGTAGTTTTCGTCGATCAAGGCCATCGGCCCGTGGCGTACCTCGGCGCTGCTGAAGGCTTCGGCCTGGATCGCCGAGGTTTCCTTGAGCTTGAGCGCTGCTTCCTGGGCGATTGCAAACCCGGCGCCGCGGCCGATTACCATCAATTGCTGGCAGTCGCGCAGGGCATCGATAGCTTGGGTCCAATCCTGCTTGGCGGCTTCACGCAAACCGTCGGGCAGCGCCTGGCAGGCTTGGAGCAACTCGGTTTCCTGGTTCCAGTAGCCGATCAATTGCGCGCTGGCGCTGAGGGTGGCGATAAAGCTCTTGGTCGCGGCCACGCTTTGTTCCGGGCCGGCGCACAACGGCACATGGAATTCACAGGCGGCTTCCAGCGGCGAGTCTTCGGCGTTCACCAGCGAGATGCTCAGGGCGCCGCGCTTGCGCAGCAGTCGCAGGCTGTTGACCAGGTCCGGGCTCTGCCCCGACTGGGAGAACCCAAACGCCACCTGGCCGCTGACTTTCATCGGCGCCTGCAACAGGGTCACCACCGACATCGGCAACGACGCCACCGGGATGCCCACATGCTGCATGGCCAGGTAGGCGAAGTAGCTGGCGGCGTGGTCGGAGCTGCCGCGGGCAATGGTCATCGCCACTTGCGGCGGCTGGCGACGCAGGCGACCGGCCACTTCTTCCAGCAGCGGATTCAGGCGTTGCAGTTGTGCCGCAACGGCGTCGCAGGAGGCCAGGGCCTCTTCAAGCATTTTTGAAGTCAATGGTTTCTCCTTCGACCATTACGTCGGTGAGTGTCAGGGAGCGGTCCAGGCGCACGCAGTCGGCATAGCTGCCGGGTTGCAGGCGGCCGCGTTCTTCCAGGCCCAGGTAGTCCGCAGGAAATTGCGACAGGCGTTGTGAGGCTTCGCTGATGGGCAGGCCGATTTTCACCAGGTTGCGCAGCGCCTGGTCCATGGTCAGCGTGCTGCCGGCCAGGGTGCCGTCGGCCAGGCGTACGCCACCCAGGCATTTGGTCACGGTGTGGCTGCCCAGCTTGTATTCGCCATCGGGCATACCGGCGGCGGCGGTGGAATCGGTCACGCAGTACAGGCATGGGATCGAGCGCAGGGCCACGCGCATGGCACCGGGATGCACATGGAGCAGATCCGGGATCAGCTCGGCGTATTGGGCGTGGGCCAGCGCGGCGCCGACGATGCCTGGCTCGCGGTGATGCAGCGGGCTCATGGCGTTGTACAAATGGGTAAAGCTGGTGGCGCCGGCGGCGAGGGCGGCGACGCCTTCTTCATAGCTGCCCAGGGTGTGGCCGATCTGCATGCGCACGCCGCGTTGGCTGAGGGCGCGGATCAGGCCGTCATGGCCGGCAATTTCCGGGGCGATGGTGATTACCCGAATTGGCGCCAGGCGCAAATAGGCTTCGACTTCGGCCATCAACGCGGTGTGGGCGAAGTTGGGTTGGGCGCCGAGTTTGCCCGGGTTGATGTAGGGGCCTTCCAGGTGCACGCCCAGTACCCGGGCGCTGCCTGTCGGGCGTTGCTCGCAGAACCTGCCGAGTTCACCGAGGACGCTGGTGATTTCTTCCACCGGCGCCGTCATGGTGGTGGCCAATAGCGAGGTGGTCCCAAAACGCACGTGGGTGCGGGTAATGGTCTCGAAGGCCTGCGCCCCTTCCATGATGTCGGCACCGCCACCGCCGTGTACATGCAGGTCGATAAAGCCTGGCAGCAGGTAGGGCAGGTCGTTGTCAGCCGGGTCGCAAGGCGTGCCTTCGATGGCAACCACCTTGCCGTGTTCGTGCACCAGGCGGCCGCGCATCCAGCCGTTGGGCGTGAGGATATTGTCTTCTGACATGGGCAGTTCTCTAAATTCGCAATTCGGCGGAGTAGTCATGACGGCGCAGCTCTGCGACAAAGTCGTAGTAGTCGTTGCGGCAGTAGGTGTCGGTGATTTCAATCGGCGTGTTGTCGGCGGTGTAGCCCACGCGGGTCATCAGCAGCATGGCGGTGCCGGGGGCGATGCCCACCAGCTTGGCGAACTCGTCCGAGGCGTTGATCGCCTGGATATGCTGCAGGGCGCGCACGATGGGCTTGCCGATGCCTTCCAGGTATTCGTACAGCGAATTGCCGATGGCTTGCGGGTGCGGCAACACCGAGGCGGGCATGGCGGTCATTTCAATCGCCATCACCGTGTCATCGGCTTTGCGCAAACGCTTGAGGCGCGCCACTTTGTCGGTGGGCGACAGGCACAGGCGGATCAGCTCTTCGTGGGTCGGCGGGGTGATGTCGCGCTCCAGCCACTGGGAGGTGGGCACAAAGCCCTTGAGCCGCAGCATTTCGCTGAACCCCGACAAGCGCGACAAGGGTTGTTCCAGGCGCGGCGTGATAAAGGTGCCGGAGCCCTGGCTGCGGCGGATCAGGCCCTGGGCAAGCAACACTTCCAGCGCTTTACGGGCAGTGACCCGCGAGATGCTCAACTGCTCGCTGAGCGCACGCTCCGAGGGCAGGGCCTGCTCGGATTTCCACTGGCCGGCATGGATCGCGGCTTCAAGGCTGCGAGCCAGTTGCAGGTACAGCGGCGTGGATTGCTTGTCGTCGGGGCGCAGGGCCAGGATGGGATTCATCTGTCAGGTTTCCGATGCGTTATTGGAGTGTTGTCGCCCGGTAATGGCCGGAAATTAATACCACTTAAATACCATGTCAATGCTGCCAAAACGGTGCGAACCCCGGTTTCAGGGGGCTTTAATAGGGCTTGGTATCAAGTGGTATTAGAGAGGTCTTTGTGTCGCGCACAAGTGCACTGTCCCGCGCGGTGAACTGGTATTCACCGGCAGGCGCTGCTGGAGGCAGGAATTATTTTCGAATTAATTTACGAACGGTACGAGATTACGGCCGAATCTCGATCATGGTGCCGTCTTTGACCAGGCTCCAGACTTCGCGCATGTCTACGTTGCGCATGCCGATGCAGCCGTCGGTCCAGTCCAGGGTGTGAAACCACTGTTCCGGGTAGTCTTCGGTGTCGGGCGTGCCGTGGATCATGATCATGCTGCCCGGTTTTACCCCTTCGCGGCGGGCGCGGGCGGCGTCGCTGATGTTCGGGTAGGAGATGTGCATGGCCAGGTTGAAGCGGTCGCTGGTCTTGCGCCAGTCGATCCAGTAGAAACCCTCGGGGGTACGGCGGTCGCCTTCGATCAGCTTGTGGCCCTTGGGGTTCTTGCCCAGGGAAATGCGATAGGTCTTGAGGGGCTTGCCGTCGTTGATCAGTTGCAGTTGGTGCGCGGACTTGAGTACCAGGACTTTTTCGACGGTTTTACCGCCGAGAGTTTCCACCGTAGAGGCTGGGGACAGCGTGGCAAACGACAGGCAGATAAGAGCAAGCAACCAACGCATTGAAACGGTATCCCTGATAAAGGTGCTGCCTGGAAGGTTATTTGGTTGGGCGTGTCATCGGTGGGACCGACTCGCTGCGCACCGGGTACACCTGTTGGCGACGGTCAGCGAAAAAGCATTCTAAGGTACGCCCGACCGTGCGGAAAGCCAGCTCGGACCAAGGGATATCAGCTTGATCGAACAGCTTCACTTCAAGGCTTTCCGGGCCTGCGGCAAAATCCAGGTCGATCAGCTCGGCGCGGTAGAAAATATGCACCTGGCTGATGTGCGGCACATTGATCAGGGTATAGATGCTCAGGTTGCGCACGCGGGCGCAGGCTTCTTCCAGGGTTTCACGCATGGCCGCCTGTTCGACGGTTTCACCGTTTTCCATGAAACCTGCGGGCAGGGTCCAGTAACCCAAGCGCGGTTCGATGGCACGGCGGCACAGCAGCACTTGATCGCCCCACACCGGTACGGTGCCGGCGACGATATTGGGGTTTTGATAGTGAATGGTCGAACAGTGATCACACACAAAACGCAGGCGTGCGTCGCCTTCGGGAATACGTTGGGTAACCGGTTTACCGCACTGGCTGCAGAAATTCATGCTGGGGTTCCTGGAGAATGGGCACATCTTGGCTTGGTGCCGGGCGTTCCTGCAAGTTGTCGTTTCGCGACATGCACCGGGTTTTGGGCTTGGGCGCCCGCACGCTTTGGTGCATGATGCAAGGTAGCCAACAGACCGAGATGACTCATGCTGGACGAGCTACTTCGCCGGGTAAGCAATCACACCCCTCACACCTTGGAAACTGACGGGCGTTTCCCCGAGGCCGCAGTGCTGGTGCCGATTACCCGCACTGACGAACCTGAGCTGATCCTGACTCTGCGCGCCAGCGGCCTGTCGACCCATGGTGGCGAAGTGGCCTTTCCTGGTGGGCGGCGTGACCCTGAAGACCCGGACCTGATCTTTACCGCCTTGCGCGAAGCCGAAGAAGAAATCGGCCTGCCGCCGGGGCTGGTTGAGGTCATAGGCCCGTTGAGCCCGCTGATTTCCCTGCACGGCATCCGTGTAACGCCCTATGTAGGCGTGATCCCTGACTACGTCGAATACCTGGCCAACGACGCCGAAATCGCCGCAGTCTTCAGTGTGCCCCTGGAGTTTTTCCGACAGGACCCACGCGAACATACCCACCGGATCGATTACCAGGGCCGAAGTTGGTATGTGCCCAGCTACCGCTTCGGTGAATACAAGATCTGGGGGCTGACGGCGATCATGATCGTCGAGCTGATCAATCTGCTCTATGACGACGCCAAGATCAGCCTGCACCAGCCGCCCAAGAGTTTTATCAATATCTAAGCCATCGCATGAATGGCAAGCCGTGAGGGAAAACCATGAAATACCGCCTGGGCGATGCCCGCGTCGAGACCCATCCCAACAGTTGGGTCGCACCCAATGCCACGCTGGTGGGCAAGGTCAAGCTGGAGGAGGGCGCCAACGTCTGGTTCAACGCGGTGTTGCGCGGCGATAACGAACTGATCCTGATCGGCAAGAACAGCAACGTGCAGGACGGCAGCGTAATGCACACCGACATGGGCTACCCGCTTACCCTCGGCACCGGCGTGACCATCGGCCATAACGCCATGCTGCACGGCTGCAGCGTCGACGACTACAGCCTGATCGGCATTAACGCGGTGGTTCTCAATGGCGCCAAGATTGGCAAGCACTGCATTATCGGCGCGAACTCGCTGATCGGTGAAGGCAAGGAAATTCCCGATGGCTCGCTGGTCATGGGCTCCCCGGGCAAGGTGGTACGTGAGCTGACTGAGGCGCAGAAACGTATGCTCGAAGCCAGCGCCGCGCACTATGTGCACAATTCGCAGCGCTATGCCCGAGACTTGGTTGAGCAGGAAGAATGAGTGCAGTTGAACGGCCTGTAGCCTCGCCATGCGTGAGTATCTGCGCGTTGGATGAGGACGATATCTGTACCGGTTGCCAGCGTAGCGTGGATGAGATTACGCGTTGGGGCCGCATGGATAACGCCGAGCGCCGGGTGGTGCTGGGGCTGTGTCATGAGCGGGCGGTGGCCAGTGGGATGGTGTGGATGACGCCCAAAAGCTCGGGTGCCTGATCGATTGCTATCGGGAGCAAGCCCCCTCCCACACTTGAATGTGTTCACAGATCAAAATGTGGGAGGGGGCTTGCCCCCGATGAGGCCCTCCCAGACGACATATGTCTAATTGTGAAGTACCCTGTGTCCCTTGTTCACAGGTCATTCATCCATGTTTTTCCTGATCGCCTACATCAGCAGCGTCGTGCTGATCAACTTCGCCTTCTCCACCGCCCCGCACCTGGATGTCATCTGGTCCGCCTGGGGTGGCCTGGTATTTATCCTTCGCGACATGGTGCAAACCCGCTTCGGCCACGGCGCGATCATCGCCATGCTGGCGGCGCTGGTGCTGTCGTATATCACTTCCGACCCGTCCATCGCCCTGGCCAGTGCTACGGCGTTCGCGGTGTCCGAGTGCATCGACTGGCTGGTGTTCAGCATCACCAAACGCCCGCTGCATGATCGCCTGTGGATAAGTTCGGCACTGAGCATTCCCCTCGACACCTTTATTTTCTTCGGCTTGATCGGCGCGCTGACGCCGGCGGTGGCGGGCACGGCGCTGGTGTCGAAGTTCGCCGGGGTCACGGTGGTGTGGTTGATCATGGCTTGGCGCCTGCGCAAGCGTGCCGTCGCCAACTGAGGCCAATTCTTGCAGTTCATGTAAAATGCCGGCCTTTCTCCCCATGATCCGCTCCCCTGAGGACCTGAGATGACCCGAATCGGAACTCCATTGTCGCCAACCGCGACCCGCGTTTTGCTGTGTGGCTGCGGTGAGCTGGGCAAGGAAGTGGTGATCGAACTGCAACGCCTGGGTGTTGAAGTGATCGCCGTGGATCGCTACGCCAACGCGCCGGCGATGCAGGTGGCGCACCGTAGCCACGTGATCAACATGCTCGACGGTGCGGCGCTGCGTGCAGTCATCGAGGCGGAGAAGCCGCACTTCATCGTGCCGGAAATCGAAGCCATCGCCACCGCCACTCTGGTGGAACTGGAGGCTGAAGGCTTCACGGTTATCCCGACCGCCCGCGCCACGTCGTTGACCATGAACCGTGAGGGCATCCGTCGCCTGGCCGCCGAAGAACTGGATCTGCCGACCTCGCCGTACCACTTCGCCGACACCTTCGAAGACTACAGCAAGGCCGTCCAGGACCTGGGCTTCCCCTGCGTGGTCAAGCCGGTGATGAGTTCGTCGGGCAAGGGCCAGAGCCTGTTGCGCAGCACTGATGACGTGCAGAAAGCCTGGGATTACGCCCAGGAAGGCGGGCGTGCCGGTAAGGGTCGAGTCATCATCGAAGGCTTTATCGATTTCGACTACGAAATCACCCTGCTGACCGTGCGCCACATTGGCGGCACCACCTTCTGCGCGCCGGTTGGCCATCGTCAGGAGAAGGGCGACTATCAGGAGTCCTGGCAGCCACAGGCCATGAGCCCGATCGCCCTGGCCGAATCCGAGCGCGTTGCCAAGGCGGTAACCGAAGCCCTGGGTGGCCGTGGCCTGTTTGGTGTGGAGTTGTTCATCAAGGGCGATCAGGTGTGGTTCAGCGAAGTGTCGCCGCGCCCACATGACACCGGTTTGGTCACACTGATTTCTCAGGACCTGTCGCAGTTCGCGCTGCACGCTCGCGCCATCCTGGGCTTGCCGATCCCATTGATCCGTCAGTTCGGGCCTTCGGCGTCGGCGGTGATCCTGGTGGAAGGGCAATCGACCCAGACGGCGTTTGCCAACCTCGGCGCGGCATTGAGCGAGCCGGACACGGCGTTGCGTCTGTTTGGCAAGCCAGAGGTCAACGGCCAGCGCCGCATGGGTGTGGCGTTGGCGCGGGATGAGTCGATTGAAGCGGCTCGTGCCAAGGCGACGCGGGCCTCCCAAGCGGTTGTTGTAGAGCTCTAAAAGCATCGGGAGCAAGCCCCCTCCCACATTTAACCGCGTATAACCTTTGGAATGCGGTCGAATGTGGGAGGGGGCTTGCTCCCGATAGCGGTTTATCAGGCGACCTTGTTCAAATCATTATCCCGCGTCTCTTTCAGGCACAGCACCGCAATCAAACTCAGCAACGCTGCCGCCGACACATACCCACCGACATAACTGAGCCCACCCATCGCCACCAGCTTGGTCGCGAAGAACGGTGCTGCAGACGCCCCGACAATCCCACCCAGGTTATACGCCGCCGAAGCACCGGTATAACGCACACGCGTCGGGAACAACTCCGGCAGCAGGGCACCCATCGGTGCGAAGGTCACACCCATCAGAAACAGCTCCAACGCCAGGAACAGCGCCACGGCCCAGGTCGAGCCGTGGGTCAGCAGTGGCTCCATGGTAAAGCCCGAGAGAATCGCCAGGATCGCCCCAACGATCAGCACCGGCTTACGTCCATAACGATCACTGGCCAGCGCTGCCAGCGGCGTCGCCAAGCCCATGAACAGCACGGCAAAGCACAGTAAACCGAGGAACGTCTCGCGGCTGTAGCCCAGCGTGGAAACGCCGTAGCTCAGGGAAAACGCCGTGGTGATGTAGAACAGCGCGTAGCACACCACCATCGACGCAGCGCCCAGCAGCACCGGCAGCCAATGTTGGCTGAACAGTTCCACCAGTGGCACCTTCACCGGTGCTTCTTTGGCTACGGAGTTGGCGAATACTGGGGTTTCATGCAGCTTCAGGCGTGCATACAGGCCCACCATCACCAGTGCGGCGCTGAGAATGAACGGAATACGCCAGCCCCAGCTACGGAACTGCTCGTCATTCAGGCTCATGGCCAGGATCAGGAATAAACCGTTGGCCGCCAGAAAGCCAATCGACGGGCCCAGTTGCGGGAACATGCCGAACCAGGCGCGCTTGCCTTTGGGTGCGTTCTCGGTCGCCAGCAATGCCGCGCCGCCCCATTCCCCGCCAAGGCCCAGGCCCTGGCCGAAGCGCAATACGCACAACAGAATCGGTGCCCAGGCGCCGATGCTGTCATAGCCGGGCAGCAAGCCGATCAAGGTGGTGCACACACCCATCAACAGCAGCGAGGCCACCAGAGTGGATTTACGCCCGATACGGTCGCCGAAATGGCCGAACAGCGCCGACCCCAGCGGGCGTGCGATAAAGGCGATGCCAAAGGTCAGGAACGACGCCAGCATCTGCGCCGTACCGGAGCTCTGGGGAAAGAACACCGGGCCGATGACCAGCGCAGCAGCTGTGGCGTAGATATAGAAATCGTAGAACTCAATGGCGGTGCCGACGATGCTCGCCGTGGCGACGCGGGCGGTCGAATTGGTCGGGGCGGCGGTCGCAGCCTCTTGGTAGGTGGTGCTCATGGCAGTATCCCTGACGGTCATTGCGCGTTTGGACGCGGATTATTATTGGTCGAACACCCATGGATCAGGGTTGTGCGCGGGGCGGCTCGGGATGGGAGCAAACACCGGTCGGACATGATAAAGCGGTGCCTGGACACGCTGAGTGCGGGTAGCACGCGGTCGGGCGGGGCTTGGGTAAGCCGGATGGATTATAGGAAGGGGGCTAAGGATCCAACAAGGGGCTGGTGAGGATCTATGGCCTGGAACTGGATCAATGTGGGAGCTTGCTTGCCTGCGATAGCATCACCTCGGTTCAACTGAAGGACCGAGTCGCCTGCATCGCAGGCAAGCCAGCTCCCACATTGACCGGGTTGAGCCTGCTGAGGTCAGGCGGCCACGGGCACATGGCTGGTATGCCAGATCAACACCTTGCTCACCCGGTTGTCCTCGGTTTCGAGGATTTCCAGGCGATAGCGGCCGATCTTCAGGCACACCGCGCAATCGGGGATGGTTTCCAGCGCTTCGGTCACCAGGCCGTTGAGGGTCTTGGGGCCGTCGCTGGGCAGGTGCCAGCCCAGGCTTTTGTTCAGTTCGCGGATCGAAGCGGCGCCGTCAATGATGTAGCGGCCATCGGGCTGGGCCTCGATGTGGGGGTTATCCACAGCCTGATCGCTTTCGAACTCGCCGACGATTTCTTCCAGGATATCTTCCAGGGTAACGATGCCCAGCACTTCGCCGTATTCGTCCACCACCATGCCCAGGCGCCGTTGCTGCTTGTGAAAATTCAGCAGTTGCAGCTGCAACGGAGTGCTTTCCGGAACGAAATAGGGTTCGTGACAGGCAGCGAGCAGCGCCTCTTTGGTCAGGCTGGCGTCGGGGAGCAGGTGCTGGACCTGGCGCGTGTTGAGCACCGCTTCGACCTGGTTGATATCACTGTGGAACACCGGCAGGCGCGTGCGTTGGGAACTGCGCAGCTGCTCGATGATCTCGTCGATCGAGTCATCCAGGTTGATGCCGTCCACTTCACTGCGGGGCACCAGGATGTCGTTGACGGTGATGTTATCCAGCGCGTGGATGCCGGGCATACCGGGCGCGCGGTCCTCGTCGGCCTCAGGCGGGGCTTGGTCGTCATGGTCCGGCAGCGGCTCATCGCTGTTTTTCACCACACCGGACTTGCGCGCGAACGGGCGCAGCAGCAACAGGCTGATGCCGTTGAGCAGCCAGGCCAGCGGGTAGAGGATTTTCAGCGGCACGCCCAGCAGGGCGTTACCGAAACCCAACACCGCTTGCGGATGGCGGGTGGCCAGGATGCGAGGCAGGTAGTCGGCGAGAATCAGCAGCAGTGCACAAGAGATCAGCCAACCCAGCCATGGGCCGTTCTGCGCCCAGGCATAGATTGCCAGCAGCGTGCAAAGGATCACCACGGCGGCGCGGCACAGGCTGTTGCACAGAATCAGGCTATGGCGCGGGAAGCTCAGGCGTGCGGCAGCCTTATCGCCCTGGCGGGTACCGGGGCGCAGGGCCAACAGATGCTGTTGTGCTGCTTCGATGGCGGTAAACAGCGCCGCCCATAAAATCAGCAAGGCAATGACGGCGAGCATCGGCTCCAAAGGCAAGTTATCCATGATCGCTGCCCGTCAGATATGCAGGATGTATTCGCGAACCAGCTTGCTGCCGAAATAGGCCAGCATCAGCAGGCAGAACCCGGCCAGGGTCCAGCGTATTGCCTTGTGCCCACGCCAGCCGAGGCGGTTGCGGCCCCACAGCAGCACGCTGAACACCACCCAGGCCAGGCACGCCAGCAGGGTCTTGTGCACCAGGTGCTGGGCGAACAGGTTCTCGACGAACAGCCAGCCGGAAATCAGCGACAGCGACAGCAGGGTCCAACCGGCCCACAGGAATCCGAACAGCAGGCTTTCCATGGTTTGCAGCGGCGGGAAGTTCTTGATCAGCCCTGAGGGGTGCTTGTGCTTGAGCTGGTGATCCTGCAGCAACAGGAGCAGGGCCTGGAACACCGCAATGGTGAACATGCCGTAGGCGAGGATCGACAACAGGATGTGGGCAAGGATGCCGGGCTCCTCATCGATCACCTGTACGGTGCCGGTGGGCGTGAACTGCGCCAGCAATACCGTCAGCACGCCCAAGGGGTATAGCAGCACCAGCAGGTTCTCGACGGGAATGCGGTAGCAGGCCAGCAGTGTCAGTGCGATGACGGCCGCGGCGATCAGGCTGGCGGCGCTGAAAAAGTCCAGGCCCAGGCCCACCGGCGTCATCAGGTGAGTGAACAGGCTGGCGGCATGGGCCAGCAGGGCCAGCACGCCAAGGCCGACGAGCAGACGTTTGTCCGCTTTGGCGCCTTGGGCCAGACGAGTGCCCTGATAGAGAGTCGCAGCGGCATACAGAATGGCGGCGGCGAGGCTGGGTAGCAAACTGGGTGACAAGGGGAGCATAAATCCTGGTAGGCAAGCCCGAAAGGCGTTGAGTTTGGCACACACCTGCGCTGCAAGAAAGACTCCCGGGCCAGACAGCGGGTGTGCATGGGCGCAGTCTTCGCTATAATCCGCGACCTGCCCACGCCGCAGGCTCGGCGAGCGCTGTTTTTAATAGCGATTGACCACAGCCTGGGCCGCCATTACCTCGGTCTACCTGCATTTCGATGAGTAGGGCCTGAAAGGATCGCGCATGTTTGAAAACTTGACTGACCGTCTCTCGCAGACGCTGCGCCACGTTACCGGCAAGGCCAAGCTGACCGAGGACAATATTAAAGACACCCTGCGTGAAGTGCGCATGGCGTTGCTGGAAGCCGACGTGGCCTTGCCGGTGGTGAAGGATTTCGTCAACTCGGTCAAAGAGCGCGCGGTCGGCACCGAAGTGTCCCGCAGCCTGACCCCGGGCCAGGCCTTCGTGAAGGTCGTCCAGGCCGAACTCGAAAGCCTGATGGGCGCGGCCAACGAAGACTTGAACCTGAGCGCCGTGCCGCCAGCCGTCGTATTGATGGCCGGCCTGCAAGGCGCGGGTAAGACCACCACCGCCGGCAAGCTGGCGCGCTTCCTTAAAGAGCGCAAGAAGAAATCCGTGATGGTGGTGTCGGCCGACGTGTACCGTCCGGCGGCCATCAAGCAGTTGGAAATGCTCGCGGGCGAAGTGGGTGTGACCTTCTTCCCGTCCGACCTGAGCCAGAAGCCGGTCGACATTGCCAACGCGGCTATTAAAGAAGCCAAGCTCAAGTTCATCGACGTGGTCATCGTCGATACCGCCGGTCGCCTGCACATCGACGAAGAGATGATGGGCGAGATCAAGGCGCTGCATGCCGCGATCAACCCGGTCGAAACCTTGTTCGTGGTCGATGCCATGACCGGCCAGGATGCGGCCAACACCGCCAAGGCCTTTGGTGATGCGCTGCCGCTGACCGGCGTGATCCTTACCAAGGTCGACGGCGACGCACGCGGCGGTGCCGCGCTGTCGGTACGTGCCATTACTGGCAAGCCGATCAAGTTCATCGGTATGGGCGAGAAGAGCGACGCGCTCGAACCGTTCCACCCCGAGCGTATCGCCTCGCGTATCCTCGGCATGGGTGACGTGCTCAGCCTGATCGAACAGGCCGAAGCCACGCTCGACAAGGACAAGGCCGACAAGCTGGCCAAGAAGCTGAAGAAGGGCAAGGGCTTCGACCTCGAAGACTTCCGTGACCAGTTGCAACAGATGAAGAACATGGGCGGCCTCGGCGGCCTGATGGACAAGCTGCCCAACATCGGCGGTGTGAACCTGGCGCAAATGGGCAATGCCCAGGGCGCGGCAGAGAAGCAGTTCAAGCAGATGGAAGCCATCATCAACTCCATGACCCCGGCCGAGCGCCGCGACCCTGAGCTGATCAGCGGTTCGCGCAAGCGCCGGATCGCCATGGGTTCCGGCACCCAGGTGCAGGACATCGGTCGCTTGATCAAGCAGCACAAGCAGATGCAGAAGATGATGAAGAAATTCTCCGCCAAAGGCGGGATGGCCAAGATGATGCGCGGCATGGGCGGTATGTTGCCCGGCGGCGGCATGCCGAAAATGTAAAGTATTCGAGCGGGAGCCCGGCTCCTGCTCCGACCCACAGGGATGTGGGATCTCCAGCAAACCCGCCGTTGGCGGGCGCTGACTCGCCGTTTTAACCGACGGCTCTATAGCAGATCTGAATGGCACGCTGATAGGCGCCAGAAAAAGACATTTGCAAAAGTCCGGATATTCCTTAGAATATGCGGCCTTTCGGGCACCTATGCCCGCTGTGCATTTAGATTTGCAGCACCGACTACAGGAACGATGTTCACATGCTAACAATCCGTCTTGCCCTTGGCGGCTCCAAAAAGCGCCCGTTTTACCACTTGACCGTAACCGACAGCCGCAACCCGCGCGACGGTTCGCACAAGGAACAGGTTGGTTTCTTCAACCCTGTTGCTCGTGGTCAAGAAGTTCGTCTGTCCGTGAACCAAGAGCGCGTAGCCTACTGGCTGAGCGTTGGCGCACAGCCATCCGAGCGCGTTGCAAAACTGTTGAAGGACTCGGCTAAGGCCGCAGCCTGAGCAATATGAACGCGACGCCAGCTGTTGCTGATGATTTGATCGTTATCGGCAAGATTTACTCTGTTCATGGCGTTCGCGGCGAAGTGAAGGTGTATTCCTTTACTGATCCGACTGAAAACCTGTTGCAGTACAAAACCTGGACGCTCAAGCGCGAGGGGAGTGTGAAGCAGGTTGAGCTGGTCAGTGGACGCGGGAGCGATAAGTTCCTGGTCGCAAAGCTCAAGGGTCTTGATGACCGTGAAGAAGCTCGTCTTCTGGCCGGTTATGAGATCTGCGTGCCGCGCAACCTGTTCCCTGAATTGACCGACGGCGAGTACTACTGGTACCAGCTCGAAGGTCTGAAGGTTATCGATCAACTCGGGCAATTGCTGGGGAAAATCGATCATCTTCTGGAAACCGGCGCCAATGATGTAATGGTGGTCAAGCCTTGCGCTGGCAGCCTGGATGATCGCGAACGCCTGTTGCCCTATACCGAGCAATGCGTGTTGGCCGTCGACCTGGCAGCGGGCGAGATGAAGGTGGAATGGGACGCGGACTTCTAAGCGTGGCTAATTTGCGCATTGAAGT
Organism: Pseudomonas sp. HN8-3; assembly: GCF_020790195.1. Taxonomy (NCBI): domain Bacteria; kingdom Pseudomonadati; phylum Pseudomonadota; class Gammaproteobacteria; order Pseudomonadales; family Pseudomonadaceae; genus Pseudomonas; species Pseudomonas sp. HN8-3. Next base: position 4,840,651 of record NZ_CP086206.1, on the reverse strand, counting down.
GATCAGTTTGTTTCCCGAGATGTTTTCCGCCATCAGCGAGTACGGCATCACCAGTCGGGCGGTGAAACAGGGGCTGTTGCAGCTCACCTGTTGGAACCCGCGAGACTACACGACGGATCGACATCACACTGTGGACGATCGCCCATTTGGCGGTGGCCCGGGCATGGTGATGAAGATCAAGCCCCTGGAAGATGCATTGGTTCAGGCCAAGGCAGCCGCCGGGGAGAAGGCGAAGGTAATTTACCTGTCCCCTCAAGGCCGTCAGCTGAAACAGGCGGCGGTACGCGAACTGGCGAATGAGGAAAGTTTGATCCTGATTGCCGGTCGCTATGAAGGCATTGACGAGCGTTTTATTGAAGCTCATGTCGATGAAGAGTGGTCGATTGGGGACTATGTATTGTCTGGTGGCGAGCTGCCGGCAATGGTCCTGATAGATGCGGTTACACGACTGCTGCCTGGAGCTTTAGGGCATGTGGACTCTGCGGAGGAGGATTCCTTCACGGATGGTTTGCTGGATTGCCCGCACTACACCCGACCGGAGGTGTATGCGGATCAGCGTGTTCCCGACGTATTGCTAAGTGGCAATCACGCACATATCCGGCGTTGGCGTTTACAGCAGTCCCTTGGTCGGACCTATGAACGACGCGCCGATCTTCTGGAAAGCCGCTCGCTTTCTGGAGAAGAGAAGAAGCTGCTCGAGGAATACATCCTCGCGCGGGACGATAGTTAACAACGTATCGATGGTAGGTCCATTGACTTACCTTAGGAGCACAGCATGACTAACAAAATCATCCTTGCACTCGAAGCAGAGCAGATGACCAAAGAGATCCCTACCTTTGCCCCGGGCGACACCATTGTCGTTCAGGTGAAAGTGAAGGAAGGCGACCGTTCGCGTCTGCAAGCGTTCGAAGGCGTGGTAATCGCCAAGCGTAACCGTGGTGTGAACAGTGCTTTCACTGTTCGTAAAATCTCCAACGGTGTTGGCGTAGAGCGTACTTTCCAGACCTACAGCCCGCAAATCGACAGCATGGCCGTCAAGCGTCGCGGTGACGTACGTAAAGCCAAGCTGTACTACCTGCGTGACCTGTCCGGTAAAGCAGCTCGCATCAAGGAAAAACTGGCTTAAGTCCAGCTTCCCGATGCAGAAAAAAGCAGCCTACGGGCTGCTTTTTTGTGTCTGAAATTTGTCCATTTGCCGGTATTGACCATGACCACCCGTCTCGAAGAAATTCAGCGCCGCACCGACCTGTCCGTCACCCGCGTGACCAAGGCCGTGTTCCCGCCGACCACCAACCACCACAACACCCTGTTCGGCGGCACCGCCTTGGCATGGATGGACGAAGTGTCGTTCATCGCCGCCACGCGCTTCTGTCGCTTGCCTTTGGTGACGGTCTCCACCGACCGTATCGACTTCAATCACGCAATCCCGGCCGGCTCCATCGTTGAGCTGATCGGCCGGGTGATCAAAGTCGGCAACACCAGCCTCAAGGTTGAAGTGGAAGTGTTTGTCGAGAGCATGAGCGCTGATGGCCGTGAAAAGGCGATCCAGGGCGTGTTCAGCTTTGTCGCGATTGACGCGGACAAACGCCCTGTACCGGTACTGCCTGGGTTTGCCGACTGATTACGTGGCGCTGCCGTTCTCCGGTTGAATCACCGCCAGCAGGGTCCAGCCGGCCGCGGGCTTCAAGCTGCTCTCGGGCGTGACCACATGCACCCAGCCGCTGGTGTCCCGGGCAAACAGCAAGGTGGCGCGCTCCCCGTGCAACGCCTGGTACTGCTCCCAGCCAAAGCCGTCGGTGAGGTTGGTGCTATACAGTTCGGCGCCCTGGCCCAACAGGCTGGCCAGTTTGGTATAGCTCAGGGGTTGGCTGCCCAGCAGGTGGCCGCGGTGTTCGTGGCTGGCCTTGTGTTTGTCGGTGCGGCGGCTTTCCTGGCTGCTGGCCAGGGCGAACAGGCGATGGCCGAAATCATGGCGAAAACGCATGGTCGCCAAGGCGTTCAGCTCGCCGGACGGGGAGAGCGCGAGCAAATGCCCCAGGCCGACCAGATCCAGATGGGACTCGGCATGTTGGGAGGCGGGGTTGCCGAAGTAGGTCGGCAGGCCCTCCATGCGACTGGCGCGGATATTTTCCCAGCTGGAATCCGTCAGCAACACGCGGCTGCCCAATTGTTGCAACGCCTTGCCGAGTGCCCGCGCCGGGCCGTTCGCGCCGACGATCAGGAAACCGCTGGGCGCAGGCTCGGCGACTTTCAGCAGGCGCGCCAAGGGGCGTGCCGTGGCGCTTTGCAGCACCACGGTGCCGATGATCACCGCGAAGGTCAGCGGCACCAGCAATAACACGCCTTCATGCCCTGCCTCATCCAGGCGAATCGCAAAGATCGCCGACACCGCCGCCGCCACAATCCCCCGTGGTGCGATCCAGGCCAGCAGCGCACGCTCGCGCCAGTTCAGTCCGGAGCCAAAGGTTGAGAGCGCTACGTTCAGTGGGCGTGCAATAAACTGGATGATCACCAGCAGAATCAGTACGAATGGCCCCAGGGCGATCAAGGCATTCAGGTCCAGGCGCGCCGCCAGCAGGATGAACAGCCCGGAAATCAGCAGCACACTGAGGTTTTCCTTGAAGTGCAGGATGTGTCTTACATCCACACCCTTCATGTTCGCCATCCACATGCCCATCAGCGTGACCGCCAGCAGGCCGGACTCATGCATCACCTGGTTGGCAGCGATAAAGATGCCCAGCACACCGGCCAGCGTCGCGAGGTTATGCAGGTATTCCGGCAACCACTGCCGGCGCATGATCTGCCCCAGTACCCAGCCGCCGGCGATCCCGAACAGGCTACCGCAGAGGATGACGCCGCCAAAGGTCAGCAGGCTATGGCTCAAGCCGTCGCCCGAAGCCCGGGCAATAATGAAGCTGTAGACCACTACCGCCAGCAGCGCGCCGATCGGGTCGATGACGATGCCTTCCCAGCGCAGGATATTGGCGATGGAGGCTTTGGGGCGTACCACGCGCAGCATCGGCACGATCACGGTCGGCCCGGTCACCAGGGTCAGGGTGCCGAACAGCAGGGCGAGCATCCAGTCAAAGCCCAGCAGCCAGTGCGTGGCCAGGGTGATCACCGCCCAAGTCGACAGGGCACCGACCGTGACCAGGCGATGCACCACGCTGCCGATTTCCTTCCATTCCGACAGGTGCAGGGTCAGGCTGCCTTCGAACAGGATCAACGCCACGGCCAGGGACACCAACGGCATTAACAGAGGGCCGAACATCTCCTGCGGGTCGAGCCAGCCCAGTACAGGCCCCGCCAAAATACCCGTCAATAACAGAAACAGGATCGCCGGCAACTTGAGCCGCCAGGCCAGCCATTGGCAGCCCAGCGCCGCTACTCCAATACCACCAAAGGCCAGCAAAATCTGTTGTTCATTCATTGAAGCTTCCTGTTCCTTGAAGTAGCGGGCTATGAAAGACTAGCGGCCCTTGTCACAGTTCACTAAATAATTCGCACAGCCCCCATGCTGCGCCGCTTTGAGTACCCATGCCCGCCATCGACCACCCTTTGATCGACCGTTTCCTCGACGCCCTCTGGCTGGAAAAAGGCCTCTCGGATAACACGCGCCAGGCCTACCGCAGTGATCTGGCCCTGTTCAATGGCTGGTTGCAGGAAAAAAACCTTGAGCTGATCAACGCCGGGCGCGAGCTGATCCTCGATCACCTGGCCTGGCGCCTGGAGCAGAACTACAAGCCGCGCTCCACCGCACGGTTTCTCTCCGGCGTGCGTGGCTTTTATCGCTACCTGTTGAGGGAAAAGCTCATCGCGACCGATCCAACTCTACAAGTCGATATGCCGCAATTAGGCAGGCCTCTTCCTAAGTCTTTGTCGGAAGCTGACGTGGAGGCTTTGCTGGCTGCGCCGGATCTCAGCGAAGCCATCGGCCAACGTGATCGCGCCATGCTGGAAGTGCTCTACGCCTGCGGCCTACGGGTGACCGAACTGATCAGCCTGACGCTGGAGCAGGTCAACCTGCGCCAGGGCGTATTGCGTGTGATGGGCAAGGGCAGCAAGGAGCGGCTGGTGCCCATGGGCGAGGAGGCGATTGTGTGGGTCGAGCGCTACATGCGCGATGCGCGCCACGAATTGCTCGGTGGGCGCCCCAGTGATGTGCTGTTTCCCAGCCTGCGCGGCGAGCAGATGACCCGCCAGACCTTCTGGCACCGCATCAAGCACCAGGCCAAAGTGGCTGGAATCGGCAAGGCCCTGTCGCCTCACACACTGCGCCATGCGTTCGCCACCCATTTGCTCAACCATGGTGCCGATTTGCGTGTGGTACAGATGCTGCTCGGGCACAGCGACTTATCCACAACCCAGATCTACACCCATGTGGCACGCGCACGTTTGCAGGATATGCACGCCAAGCATCACCCGCGCGGATAAAAACGTCAGAAATGGCCCATTTTACTTGTCGCGGTCTGCCCTCCCGCCCAACTGTGGTAGGCTTTGCCGGTTCGCAAAGGGGACGGCACCCGTTGTGTTCCAGATCAGTATTCTGCTCCCGTCCCTGCCTCTGCCTTCAGGAGTTCCCATGCGCTTGACCCAGATTATTGCCGCCGCAGCCATTGCGTTGGTTTCCACCTTTGCTGTCGCCGATGATGCGGCCGAGCAGACCATTCGCAAGAGCCTGGCCAACCTGGCGCTCGACACCCCGATCGAAAGCATCAGCGCCAGCCCCATGGCCGGCCTGTATGAAGTCAAGCTCAAGGGCAGCCGTGTGCTGTACGCCAGTGCCGATGGGCAGTACATCGTGCAGGGCTACCTGTTCCAGCTCAAGGACGGCAAGCCGGTCAACCTGACCGAGAAGGCCGAGCGCCTGGGCGTGTCAAAGCTGATCAACGGCATCCCGGTGGCTGAAACCGTGGTTTACCCCGCCATCGGCGAAACCAAGACCCACATCACCGTGTTCACCGACACCACCTGCCCGTACTGCCACAAGCTGCACGCCGAGATACCGGCACTGAACAAGCTGGGTGTGGAAGTGCGCTATGTAGCGTTCCCGCGCCAGGGCCTGGGTTCGCCGGGTGACGAGCAGTTGCAAGCCGTATGGTGCTCGGCCGACAAGAAGGCCGCCATGGACAAGATGGTCGACGGCAAGGAAATCAAATCGGCCAAATGCGCCAACCCGGTTTCCAAGCAGTTCGCCCTGGGCCAGTCCATTGGTGTGAACGGTACACCGGCCATCGTTTTGGCCGACGGCCAGGTGATTCCGGGCTACCAGCCGGCGCCGCAAGTTGCCAAACTGGCACTGGGTGCCAAGTAAGCATTAATCGTCGAGCCTTTGACGATCATGACCCGCCGAACTGTCGACGGGTCATTAATTGAGAGCCGCAGTTGTGCGGCTGTTTTCACGGCCGACCTAGCGTCGGCCGTTTCATGGGGAGTTCTTCAGTGAAACCGGTCAAAGTAGGCATCTGTGGGTTAGGGACCGTCGGTGGCGGTACCTTCAACGTACTTCAGCGTAACGCTGAAGAAATTTCCCGCCGCGCAGGTCGCGGGATTGAAGTGGCGCAAATTGCCACGCGTTCGCCAAAGCCTCAGTTCGAAACGACCGGTATTGCGATTACCAACGATGTATTCGCCGTGGCCACCAACCCTGAGATCGATATCGTCATCGAGCTGGTAGGCGGCTACACCGTGGCCCGCGAGCTGGTGCTCAAGGCCATCGAGCACGGCAAGCACGTGGTCACCGCCAACAAGGCGCTGATCGCCGTGCACGGCAACGAGATCTTCGCCAAGGCTCGCGAGAAGGGCGTGATCGTGGCGTTCGAAGCCGCGGTGGCCGGCGGTATCCCGGTGATCAAGGCGATCCGTGAGGGCCTGTCTGCCAACCGCATCAACTGGGTGGCCGGCATCATCAACGGCACCGGTAACTTCATCCTCACCGAAATGCGCGAGAAAGGCCGTACCTTCGAAGACGTACTGGCCGAAGCCCAGGCCCTGGGTTACGCCGAGGCCGACCCGACCTTTGACGTGGAAGGCATCGACGCGGCACACAAGCTGACCATCCTGGCCTCCATCGCCTTTGGTATCCCGCTGCAATTCGACAAAGCCTACACCGAAGGTATCACCAAGCTGACCACCGCCGACGTGAATTACGCCGAAGCCCTGGGCTACCGCATCAAGCACCTGGGCGTGGCGCGCAGCACCCCGGCCGGTATCGAGTTGCGTGTGCACCCGACGCTGATTCCAGCCGACCGCCTGATCGCCAACGTCAACGGCGTGATGAACGCGGTGATGGTCAACGGTGACGCCGCCGGTTCCACCCTGTTCTACGGCGCCGGTGCCGGCATGGAGCCGACCGCTTCGTCGGTGATCGCCGACCTGGTGGATGTGGTTCGCGCCATGACCAGCGACCCGGAAAACCGCGTGCCGCACCTGGCCTTCCAGCCGGACTCGCTGTCGGCCCACCCGATCCTGCCGATCGAAGCCTGCGAAAGCGCCTACTACCTGCGCATCCAGGCCCAGGACCATCCGGGCGTGCTGGCCCAGGTCGCCAGCATTCTGTCGGAGCGCGGTATCAACATCGAATCGATCATGCAGAAGGAAGTCGAGGAGCAAAACGGCCAGGTGCCGATGATCCTGCTGACCCATCGCGTGCTCGAGCAGCATATCAACGATGCCATCCACGCCCTCGAAGCCCTGCAAGGTGTGGTCGGCCCGGTGGTGCGCATTCGCGTCGAGCACTTGAACTAACCGATTTGTTCCAGGGGCCCCGCACCTTCGGCGGCCTCTGTTCGAGAATGTTTTAGAGGAGCCACTCATGCGTTACATCAGCACCCGCGGCCAGGCACCGGCCCTGAATTTCGAAGACGTCCTGCTGGCAGGCCTTGCCACCGACGGCGGCCTGTACGTGCCGGAAAACCTGCCACGCTTCACCCAGGAAGAAATCGCTTCCTGGGCCGGCCTGCCGTACTACGAGCTGGCGTTCCGGGTAATGCGCCCGTTCGTCACCGGCAGCATTCCGGATGCGGACTTCAAGAAGATCCTGGAAGAGACGTACGGCGTGTTTGCCCACAGCGCCATCGCGCCTTTGCGCCAGCTGAACGGCAACGAGTGGGTGCTGGAGCTGTTCCACGGCCCGACCCTGGCGTTCAAGGACTTCGCCCTGCAACTGCTGGGGCGCCTGCTGGACTACGTGCTGGAAAAGCGCGGCGAGCGCGTGGTGATCATCGGCGCCACCTCCGGTGACACCGGTTCGGCTGCCATCGAAGGGTGCAAGCACTGCGAAAACGTCGACATCTTCATCCTGCACCCGCACAAGCGCGTGTCGGAGGTGCAACGTCGCCAGATGACCACCATCTTCGGTGAGAACATCCACAACATCGCCATCGAAGGCAACTTCGATGACTGCCAGGAAATGGTCAAGAACAGCTTCGCTGACCAGAGCTTCCTCAAGGGCACACGCCTGGTGGCGGTGAACTCGATCAACTGGGCGCGGATCATGGCCCAGATCGTCTACTACTTCCACGCCTCCCTGCAGCTGGGCGGCCCGGCGCGTTCGGTGTCGTTCTCGGTGCCGACCGGCAACTTCGGCGACATCTTCGCCGGTTATCTGGCACGCAACATGGGCCTGCCGATCAATCAGTTGATCGTTGCTACCAACCGCAATGACATCCTGCACCGCTTCATGAGCGGCAACCAGTACGTCAAGGAAACCCTGCACGCCACCCTGTCGCCATCCATGGACATCATGGTGTCGTCTAACTTCGAACGCTTGCTGTTCGACATGCACGGTCGCAATGGCGCGGCGCTGGCCGAGCTGATGAGCAGCTTCAAGCAGGGTGGCGGTTTCAGCGTCGAACAAGAACGCTGGACCGAAACCCGCAAGTTGTTCGACTCCCTGGCCGTGGACGATGCGCAGACGTGCGAAACCATTGCCGAGGTCTATGCCCAGACCGGCGAAGTGCTCGACCCCCACACGGCTATCGGCGTGAAGGCTGCGCGCGAATGCCGCCGTAGCCTGGATATTCCAATGGTGATCCTGGGTACCGCGCACCCGGTCAAATTCCCCGAAGCGGTGGAGAAGGCCGGTGTTGGCAAGGCGCTGGAATTGCCGGAGCACCTGGCCGACCTGTTCGAGCGTGAAGAGCGCTGCACCGTGCTGGCTAACGACCTGAAGGCGGTGCAGGCGTTTGTCAGCCAGCATGGCAATCGTGGCAAGCCGCTCTGATGCCCGCGGTTGATCAGATTACATCCGGCAGTTAGCTTTTTTGCAGTCGGCCAAGCCCGTCCTCGTGACGGGCTTTTTTATTTTGGCGAGCCATACTTGTTCCTTCGCCCAATCAAGGAAGCCAAATCGGTGCAGGTTTTGATTCAATGGACAGTGCGGCTGATGTGCATGCTGTGGCTTACCCAACTACCGGTAAGCCTGGCGGCCGTCAGCCTGCCTTTCAAGCTGGTGCCGGCGTTTATCCCGCTTGAGCCTTTGCCCCTGGCGCCCGCAGAGCAGCAGTGGCTGGCGACGCATCGGACGTTGAAGGTGGGTATTTCCATTGATGACTATCAGCCGATCGATATCACCCGCGACCGCAACCGCTACCAGGGTATCAGTGCCGATTACCTGAGCCTGGTCGGCGCGCGCTTGCAGGTGCCGATGCAGGTGCTGGGCTTTGCCGAGCGGGCCCAGGCGGTCGAGGCGCTGCGCAGTGGAGCCATCGATATCCTGACCAGCGCCAACGGCTATGAGCGCGATGTGCCCGGCTTGCAGTTCACCCAGGACTACATGCCCGATCGGTCAGTGGTGGTGCTGCGTCGCGATGAGCTTCAAGAGGACGACCTGGCGGGCAAGAAAGTCGTATTGCTCGATGGCTACGCCAATGTGCACAACGTGCAGGCGGCCTACCCCGATAGCCACATCATGCTCGCGCCCAACCTCTACAGCGGCCTGGAGGCGCTCAAGCAAGGTGATGCCGATGCGTTTATCGGCAATGAAGTGATTGTGCGGGCCTACAAATCGCTGCGGCCTTACCTGGGGTTGCAGATCAAGGAACAAAGTCGGCTGGCGCCCATCGGCTTTGCTTTCGCCACCCGCCAGGCCGACCCATTGCTGGGGGCGATGATGAACCGCGCCTTGGCGAGCATTGACGAGTCGGTGCAGCGGGAGATCCTGGGCCGCTGGACCACAGGGCTCGGCGTCGGCTTCAGGGGTGAGCGCGTTGAATTGTCGGCCTCGGAGCGCACCTGGCTGTTGCAGCATTCCCATGTCGTGGTGGTGGCGCAGCAGATGTCACCTTACATATTCAAGGACAAGGACGGTCACTGGGTGGGTTTGAATGTCGACCTGCTGCACCGCATTTCGCGCATGACCGGTTTGCAGTTTGTCTTCGAAGAGGTGCACTCCACCGCGCAAACCCTGGAATGGCTGGAAACCGGCAGGGCGCAGATGAACACCACCCTGGCGTCGAATCAGGAGCGCAGGGCGCTGCTTGACTTCAGTCATGGCTTTGGCGGCTCCGGCTGGGTGTTCGTCGAACGCGCCGATGTCACACCGCTGACTGGGTTGAAGCAGCTGGAAGGCAAGGTCCTGGCGCTGCCGGCGCGCCATGTGCTGGAGAGTTATATCCGCCAGATGCACCCGCAGATCAAGCTGCGCCTGGTGGACAATTACGCCCAGGCCCGCGAACTGGTGCAACGGGGCGAGGCCGCTGCCACGTTGCAGACTGAGGTGGAGGTCCAGAGTTACTCCCAGGAAGGCTTGCGTATTGGCCGCAGTGTCGACGGCAAGTGGTCATCCAATTGCTTGTCGGTACGCAAGGACCAGCCTGAGCTGCTGAGTATCCTGAACAAGGCCCTGGAAGCCTTGCCGGTGGCCGAGTTGAGCGCACTGCGCCTGCGCTGGATCGGCGCTGTGGCGATCCCTCTACCGGCCTGGCAACGGGTGCCGCCCTGGGCGTATTGGATGGTGGCCACGGCGCTGCTGTTTGTGCTGGTATCGCTGGTGTGGAACAGCCGGCTCAAGCGTCAGATTCGCCAGCGGCTGGAGGCCGAGCAGCGGCTCAATGACCAATTGGCGTTCAAACGCGCGTTGCTCGACGGCATGCCCAACCCGCTGTTTGTGCGCGACCTGGCCGGGCGGCTGGTGACCTGCAACAAAAGCTATGAACAGCAACTGGCGACCCGGCTTGAGCTGATTCAGGGGCTGACGCTGATGGAAAGCGGGGTAATGCCCGAGGCCACGGCGGCGCGCCTGCACGCCGGCCATATGGAACAACTGGCCACGCAACAGTCGTTGTTTGTCGATCGCGAGCTGGAGTTCAACGGCGGCAGCTTTCACGTTTACCAGTGGACGGTTCCGTTCTTCGATGCCCAGGGCCGCTTGCAGGGGCTGCTGGGCGGCTGGATCGATATCAACGAACGCAAAGACCTGGAGCACCAACTGATGGATGCCCGCCAGGCTGCCGACGAAGCGAACTACGCCAAAAGTGCATTTCTTTCTGCGCTAAGTCATGAAATTCGCACACCCATGACCGCCATCATCGGTTTGCTCGAGCTGGAGCAGGAACGCTGCCTGGCAAGCGGCCAGCCCGTCTCTGAAGCATTACAGGTGGCCCATCGTTCGGCGCGCGAGCTGATCGCGCTGATGGGCGACAGCCTGGACCTGGCCAAGATCGAGGCCGGTCACCTGCAACTGGTTCCGCAAACCACCGAGTTGAAGGGTTTTTTCGAAGGCATCCAGCGTCTGTTCGAAGCCACGGCGCAAAAAAAGGGCCTGCATTTGACCCTGGCGTTTGATCCTGCGGCCAAGGGCTATTACTGGTTCGATCCGCTGCGTTTACGCCAAGTGATGCACAACCTGCTGGGTAATGCGCTGAAGTTTACCGAGCAGGGCGGGGTGCGGCTCAGCGTCACCTGCCAGCGGGATGAGTCTGATACCGAATACCTGCACCTGTGCGTCGAAGACAGCGGCCCGGGGATCAGCGCCGAACAGCAGCCAAGGTTGTTCAAGCCGTTTACCCAAGTGAGCGCATTGACCGCGGCGGAACATGGCGGCACCGGGCTGGGCCTGAGTATCTGCAAGCAATTGGTGGAGTTGATGGGCGGTCGCATTCATTTGGCAAGCGTGGTGGGTGAGGGCACCGAGGTGTGCATCGACCTGCGCCTTGATCGGGTCAGCACCGACGATGTGCCGGCCACGCCAGCGCCAGCGTTGCCCCCAGCGGGGCGTAGCCTGTCGGTGCTGGTGGTGGATGATTTGGCGGCCAACCGCTTGGTGCTGGCGCAGCAGTTGCAGTTCCTGGGGCATCAGGTGATTGCTCTGGATTCGGCCGAGGCCGCGTTGCAGCGTTGGCGTGAGCAGCGTTTCGACGTGCTGGTGACCGATTGCCAGATGCCGGGTATGTCCGGCTATGCCTTGAGCGAGGCGGTCCGGCGTATCGAAACCGAAGAACAACGGCCCCGTTGTGCGTTGATCGGTTGCACGGCGAACGCGATGAAAGATGAACAAAGACGCTGCGAGGACGCGGGTATGGATGAGCTGCTGGTCAAGCCGGTGACTCTGGAGGATTGGACGCGCGTGCTGGCGCGGGTGGCGCCGCAGCGTTCGTTTGATATCCAGGCCCTGCGTACCATGACCCAGGCTGACGGGCCTGTGCTGCATAGCATGTTGCAAGAACTGGCAAAAAGCCTGGACCACGAGCATGAGGTATTGGCCAGCGCATTGGCCGAGCGTGATGTGGCGCGCTTGAATGCGGCGCTGCATCGGCTCAAGGGTATTTGTTCGCTGGTGGATGCGCTGCCGTTGGCCAAGGCTTGTGTGGTGCTTGAGCAATGCGCGCGGGAGCAGCGTGGGGCTGAGCTTGAGGAGCCGTGGTTGAGGTTGTCTGAGGTGTTGAAGGTGTTTCGTCGCGATCTGCAGCCTTATCTGGACTGATAGCTGACGCGATGCAATGTGGGAGGAGATTTGCTCCCGTGACGGCTTGGCAGCAGATGAGTATCTAACTGATGGTATTGGTCCCAAATGTGGGAGGGGGCTTGCCCGGCTCGGTGTGCCCGTAATCCGACAGGTATTTGGGGGGCCGCCGCCACGCGCCATCCATGGCGCGGGGCGGCTAAACCGGCATCCCTGCCGGTTTACCCCCCAAATCCCTGTCGAATTCCGGCCAGCGTGGTTTGACGGGGCGCCTGAGATCAAAAGCAGGTCAAGATCAAGATCGGCTTGCTTCGCATCGTGGTTAGCGGTGGCGTCAACCAAGTTGTGCGCTCCGCTCGACAGCATTTCGGACACGTCCTATGGGACGCTTCGCGTCTTATGGCTACTGTGAAGGACTTTTCCCAGTACCGACTCCATGACCCATGCGCTCTCTCAATGTCCTGATCCTCGAAGACAACCCGTTTCAGCTGATGGCACTGCACCAGATGCTCAATGCCAATGGCGTGTTCAATGTACTGACTGCTGAAGATGTCGAAACGGCTCGCCAGTCCCTGGACAGCAAAGGCCCGGTGGATGTCGCCATCTGCGATCTGTATCTGGAGCAGGGCGATGGGCTGGAGTTGATCCGCGAACTCGCCGAGCGCCGTTTGGCTCAAGTGCTGGTTCTGCTCAGCAATGCTGAGCCCGATGTGCTCGAAGGCGTGGCGAACATGGCCCGGCAATTGGGCCTCAACGTGCTGGCGTGCTTGCCCAAGCCGGCTTCGGCAACGCTGATCGGGCAGGTGTTGGCCGATTGTCAGCGGCACTTGCGCCCGGGGCCAGCGGTGCTGTCCTGGGAGCGTGTGCGCCAGTTGCTGGGGTTGAGCGCGCGAGAACAACTGCCACCGTCGGCGGATGTCAGCCAGGCCACTATCGCAGCCTGCGGCAGGGTCTGGTACCAACCCATCGTCAGCCAGGCCGGGGTGTTGCAAGGGGTGGAGGCGCTGGCGCGTTGGCAGTTGCCGCACGCTCAATTGCTGCTGCCCGAAGAGTTCCTGCCGGTGTTGGAGTTTGCCGGCATGGAAGAGGCCTTTACCTGGCATGTGCTGGAACAGGCACTTGGCCTGGCCAACCAGGTCATGGGCGAGACCGGCCAGGTGCTGCCGGTGGCGGTGAACATTCCCGGACGTATGCTTGAGCGCACACACTTCCCACAAATATTGCAGGGGCTGCTGCAACTTCACGGCATACCCGCCCATAGCCTCACCCTGGAGCTGGTGGAAACCTCAACGCTGAAAACCGACAGTGCCCACCTCACTGGCTTGCTGCGCCTGCGGATGCTGGGTTGCCAGTTGTCCATCGGGGATTTCGGCATGGGTGGCACCAGCTTGCAGCATTTGCTGGAGTTGCCTTTCACCGAACTGAAAATCCCCCCGGCGTTTGCCTGCGGAATGGCCGATGACGATCGCAAGGCGGCGGTGGTGGCGGGGGCCATGAGCATGGCCGCGCGTCTGGATATCGCCGTGGTCGTCACCGGGGTTGAAAGTGCTGCCGACTACCACGCTGTGGGTGAGCTGGGGGCGGCGTGGTTGCAAGGCTGCTTCATTGCCCGGCCGATGGAGGCCGAGGCGCTCAAGCAATGGATTGCGTTCCAGGCTAGGCCAGCCCGTGTTCCTGCACATAAATAAACAGAGCGGCATCATTGGCAAGCCCAAGTTTGCGCATGGCGCTGACTTTTTGCGCACTGACGGTCTGCTTGCTGCGATGCAGGTGCGCGGCGATCTGGCCCACCGTCATGCCAGTGGCCAACAGGCGAATCACCTCCAGCTCCCGGGGTGACAACTGTTCCTGGGAGTGCAGGCGATCGGCACCGACTTCTCCGGCCAGGCTCAGCGCCTGGCGAATGGTCTGGGCCACGTAGGTGCGTTGCTGGCGGACCTGACGAATCGCCTGCGGCAGTTCATCGGCCAGGCTGGCCTTGCTCAAAAGGCCCATCACGCCCAATGCCAGAATCGAGTGAAACAAACCGGCATTGTTGAGCATGGTGACCACCACAATCGGCAGGTCCGGGTAGTGTCGGCGCAGTTGGTCGATCAGGCGCAACCCGTCGGCATGGGGCTCGGCAGGCATCATAAAGTCGGTCACCAGCACATCGCAGGCACAGTCTTGCAGCAACGCATTGAGGACCTGCGGCGAGTTGGCCTCCCCGACGATGCTGATGTGCGGGTCACGCTCAAGCACGGCGCGCAGGCCAATCAGGAAAATCGGATGATCGTCGGCAATGACGACGCGCAAAGGTGTTTCAGACGCAGCTCTCAAGGCAGGCTCCCAGGTAATCCAGGGATTCTAGCGTGTGAGCCTGTGTTTTTTCTCTGTCATCTTTTCCGTGCATGCTCGTTTTCCTCAAGCAGTGGATTACACAAAAGGTAGAACTTTCTGCTTTGAGCACGGGTCACTTGAATGTCAGCCTCTTCGTGACATTTTTGTTTTTCGAACCTTTTTCGAATGATTGAGTGGTGATCGAGATGGAAAGTATCCACCTATTGCTCAGTGAAGCACTGAGCCCTTATCAGGTTACGCTGACCACTTCTGGTGTGCGGGAAGACTGCCTGGTAACCGTAAAGAATCCCGGCGGCGCGATTGTGGTCGAGCGCGATGTCGATCGCGCGCAATTGTCCGACAAGCGTGCGCTGGTGGATGTCGCGGATTGCCTGCTTCGCGACGTGAAAATCGCCGAAGGGCGCCTGGAACCCTCGGTCATTGCTGCCTTGCGCAATGCTGCCCAAACCCGTGGCGGCGCACTCGCATGAAACATTATTTTTCTTCGGAACCTTCCTACGCGGCGGTCAGTCAGAGTCCGTAACAGCAAGAGCAATCATTGTGCTCCGGTGTTTGTCGCTTGCTGTGCGTGCCTTTTTAAGGCCACGTTTAACCCCGAGTTGTCTCCCCACTGCTCGGGGTTTCTTTTTGCCCGCGATTCTCAGATCGCGCCATTCTCACGCAGACGCGCAATAGCCGCCGCGTCGTAGCCCAGGGCATTGAGCAGCACATTGTTGTGTTCACCCAGTTGCGGGCCCACCCATTCACAACTGCCCGGTGTATCCGAAAGCTTGGGCACGATGCCTGGCATCTTGAAGTGCTTGCCGTCCGGGAGCTGAGCCTTGAGGAACATCTCTCGGGCCAGAAATTGCGGGTCGCCCAGCATGTCTTCGGCGCTGTAGATACGGCTGGCGGGTACTTCAGCCTTGTTCAGTTGCTCAATCACCTGCTCCAGCGGCAGCGAGTTGACCCAGCGGTCGATCACGCCATACAGCTCGTCGCGGCGGCTGTCGCGCCCATCGTTGCTGGCCAATTGTGGGTCGTTCGCCAAGTCGTCACGGCCGATGGCCGCCATAAAGCGCTTGAAGATTGCATCGCCATTGGCGCCGATCTGCACATGCTTGCCGTCGGCGCTGGTGTGGATCGAAGACGGTGTAATGCCGGGCATGATGTTACCGGTACGCTCGCGAATAAATCCGAACACATCGAACTCGGGAATCATGCTTTCCATCATGGCGAAGATGGCTTCGTACAGCGCCACATCCACCACTTGGCCCAAGCCGCCGTTGACCTCGCGATGACGCAGCGCCATCAGCGCGCCGATCACCGCCCACAGCGCGGCAATCGAGTCGCCGATGGAGATCCCGGTGCGCACCGGCGGGCGGTCTTCGAAGCCGGTGATATAGCGCAAGCCGCCCATGGATTCACCCACGGCACCAAACCCTGGCTGATCCTTCATCGGCCCGGTCTGGCCGAAGCCCGAGAGGCGCACCATCACCAGCTTGGGGTTCAGAGCGTGCAGGGTTTCCCAGCTCAGGCCGAGTTTTTCCAGCACGCCGGGGCGGAAGTTCTCGATCAGGATGTCGGCGTCGGCCAATAGTTTTTTGAGGATTGCCAGGCCGTCGGGGTGCTTGAGGTTGAGGGTCAGCGACTGCTTGTTACGGGCCTGTACGAACCACCACAGCGAGGTGCCTTCATACAGCTTGCGCCATTTGCGCAGCGGGTCGCCGCCGTCCGGGGATTCGACCTTGATCACCTCGGCACCGAATTCAGCGCAAATGCGTGAGGCAAACGGGCCGGCGATCAGGGTGCCCAGTTCGATGACTTTCAGGCCGGCAAGTGGTTTGGCGTTGAGCGACATGGGGATCCTTACAAGCGCGGGACGATGGTGTCCTGCTTTTTAACATAGGCGAGCCGCCCGGATGCAGCGCAGTATTCGTTGAATGACCTCGCCATCGGTTAGACTGGCCGCCTTTCCTTGTCTTTAGAAGCCCGTTCATGGCCCAGCCGTCCACGACCTACAAGTTCGAACTCAACCTCACCGACCTCGACCGTTCGGTGTACGAGAGTGTCAAACAGACCATTGCCCGCCACCCTTCGGAAACCGAAGAGCGCATGACCGTGCGCCTGCTGGCCTACGCCCTCTGGTACAACGAGCAACTGGCGTTCGGGCGTGGCCTGTCGGATGTAGACGAACCAGCCCTGTGGGAAAAAAGCCTGGATGATCGGGTCCTGCACTGGATCGAAGTCGGCCAGCCGGATGCCGATCGCCTGACCTGGTGCTCGCGCCGCACCGAGCGCACCAGCCTGCTGGCCTATGGCAGCCTGCGTGTGTGGGAAGGCAAGGTAGTGCCGGTGGCCAATAACCTGAAGAACGTGCACATCGCTGCCGTGCCTCAGGAAGTGTTGGAGACCCTGGCCAAGGACATGCCGCGGGTGATCAAGTGGGATGTGATGATCAGCGAAGGTACGATCTTCGTGACCGACGACCGTGGCCAGCATGAAGTGCAACTGCAATGGCTGGTTGGCGAGCGCGGTTGAAAAGTTGGGAGCTGGCTTGCCTGCGATGCATACCACTCGGTACATCAGACACACCGAGTGGATGCCATCGCAGGCAAGCCAGCTCCCACACTTGATCTTTGTTGCGTTCAATATCTGTGTTTAACCGATGTATTAGAAGAGAAGCGCCCGTCACCCCATGCGTATCGATCCCCGCCCATTGCCCGCCGTCCTGCCTTTTCTCGGTGAATTGCCGCCGCTGTTGACCCGTCTCTATGCCGCGCGCGGGGTGCAATCGGAAGCTGAGCTGGACAAGAGCCTGGCGCGGTTGATTCCCTACCAGCAGCTCAAAGGGATCGACGCGGCGGTGGACTTGCTGGTGACCGCCCTGGAGCAGCGCCAACGCATCCTGATCGTTGGTGACTTCGACGCCGATGGCGCCACGGCGAGCACCGTAGGTACCCTGGGCCTGCGCTTGCTTGGGGCGGCCCATGTCGATTACCTGGTGCCCAACCGTTTCGAGTACGGCTACGGCCTGACGCCGGAAATCGTCGCGGTGGCGTTGCAGCGCGAGCCCCAGTTGCTGATTACCGTGGACAACGGCATCTCCAGCGTCGAAGGCGTGGCGGCGGCGAAAGCGGCGGGGCTGAAGGTGCTGGTCACCGACCACCACTTGCCCGGCGATGAACTGCCGGCCGCCGACGCCATCGTCAATCCGAACCAGCCGGGCTGCACGTTTCCCAGCAAGGCCCTGGCCGGTGTCGGCGTGATCTTCTACGTGTTGATGGCCCTGCGCGCGCGGTTACGCAGCCTGGGTTGGTATGACAACAAACCCCAGCCGAACATCGGTGAACTGCTTGATCTGGTGGCGTTGGGCAGCGTCGCCGACGTGGTGCCGCTTGACGCCAACAATCGCATCCTTGTTCATCAAGGCCTGGAGCGCATTCGTGCCGGTCGGGCGCGGCCTGGCATCAAGGCGATCCTGGAAGTGGCCAAGCGCGACCACGCTCGCATCACCTCCACCGACCTGGGGTTTATCCTCGGCCCGCGGCTGAACGCGGCCGGGCGCCTGGATGATATGAGCCTGGGCATCGAATGCCTGCTCACCACCGACGCTGGCGCCGCACGGGAAATGGCCGCGCAACTGGACGGCATGAACCAGGACCGTAAATCCATTGAACAAGGCATGCAGCGCGAGGCCCTGGCCCAGCTCAAGGACTTGCCGGTGGAGTCGAGGCCGTACGGTTTGTGCCTGTTCGACCCGGAGTGGCACCAGGGGGTGATCGGCATCCTCGCGTCGCGCATGAAAGAACGTTACTTCCGCCCGACCATTGCCTTTGCTGACGCGGGCGACGGCCTGCTCAAGGGTTCTGGGCGTTCGGTGCAAGGCTTTCATATCCGCGATGCGCTGGCGGTTGTTGCAAGCCAGCATCCCAACCTGATCAGCAAGTACGGCGGTCACGCCATGGCCGCCGGGCTGACCCTGCCCGAGGCGAACTTCCCGCTGTTTGCGCAAGCCTTCGATGCCGAAGTGCGTCGGCAGCTGCGTGAAGAGGACCTCACCGGCCGCCTGCTCTCCGACGGCACCTTGGCCGTGGAAGAGTTCCACCTGGAGCTGGCCCGCGCCCTGCGTCACGCCGGCCCTTGGGGGCAACACTTTCCGGAGCCGTTGTTTCACGGTGTGTTCCAGTTGGTGGAGCAGCGGGTAGTGGGGGAGCGGCACCTGAAGGTGGTGCTCAAGAGCGAATGCGGGTCAGTGAAGCTTGATGGCATCGCCTTCGGCGTGGACCGCGAGGTGTGGCCGAACCCGACGGTGCGTTGGGTGGAGTTGGCTTACAAGCTGGATGTGAATGAGTTTCGTGGCAATGAGACTGTGCAGCTGATGATTGCCCACATCGAACCACGTTAGATATTCCTGACAATGCAAGACAAATGTGGGAGGGGGCTTGCTCCCGATAGCGGTGCATCAGTCACTAAATCATTGACTGACATTCAGCTATCGGGAGCAAGCCCCCTCCCACATTGGGTCCTGTGTGCAGCCTGGAGCTACTCGGCTTTGGCCTGGTGCTTGACGATAATATCCACCAAGCGCTTGGCCAGCGCCGGGTAGTTCTCATCGAAGTGATGCCCGCCCGGCAGCTTCATGGCTTCGCCCACTGCGGTCTTGTCGGTGCAGCCACTCTCGTCGACTTCCTCTGCACCATAGATGCACACGACCTTCTCAGGTGGCAGCTTGGCCATTTCCGGGCCGGTGGCGGCTTCTTTGCCGGCGTTGCCCAGCCAACCTTCCACTTCGATTTCAAAGCTGCCAGTGCGCGCAAATGCCAACAGGATGATCGCATCGACGCGCTGCTGTTCGTTTTCCGGCATACGGTTGTAAATGGCCGGCAGTACATCGGCGCCGAACGAATAACCGGTCAGCACGAAGCGCTTGGTGCCCCACTTCTGCCGATAGTGTTGCATCAACTCGGTGAGGTCCTTGGCGCTTTGCTCCGGGCTCTTGTGCTGCCAGTAGTAGCGCAGTGTGTCGATGCCGACCACCGGGTAGCCGATCTTCGCCATCTCGCCGGCCACATCGCGGTCCAGGTCACGCCAGCCGCCGTCACCGGAGAGGAACAGGGTCACGGTGTCTTTGGCCTGCCCGGCAGGAACTTCCACCACGGGAATCGCCAGGCCACCGTTGTCCGAACCGACCAGTTGCTTGCGCAGCTCGTTGTTCAGCACTTGCGGGTAATGAATGTCGTAGTCGCTGATGCTGGTGGTGGCACGCGGCGTGTCACGTACGAAGCTGGCGCTTTCATCGTCGGGATTGTCGTTCCACGCCACCAGCCAGTTGCCGTGGGCAGAGGTCGTGGGCAGCGGGTCGTTGCAGCCTTCCTGTTTCAGGGCAAAGCCGACGGAGATCGCGTTAGCCTTGTCATCATTCTGAGTGGCCAGCCAGCGCCAGGCGAGCGCAGCGCCAGGGCCGATGCCGCTGACCAGGGTCGCCGGGCCTTTGAGCTGGGCCAGGGCGCCTTGCAGCGCTTGTTCCTGCAGCTTGCAGTCATCCTTAGGCAGGATCACCTGAACGATTTGCGCCGCGCCGCCCTGGCTCAGGGCAACCAGTTGGCTGTCGGTCAGCGCTTCATCGGCCATCACGGCCACAGCCACACGGGCTTTGGCGGCGCTGGCGGGGGTGACGCGGGTCATTACCGAGCCATCGGCCTGGGGCAATTGCTCCAGGGTCGGTTGCGGGGCAGGGCGATTCCAGTACCAAAAACCACCCGCCACGACCAGCGCGAGCAGCACTACAAAGGCCAATACATACCGCCAGGAGCGTCGAATCATCAGCGTTTCACCAATCCAGTCAAGCCGCCCGCGATCAGGGCGGCGGTATCGGCCAGTGCCACCAGCGGATCAAGTCCTGCGGGCACGGCCATGTAACGGGGTTCCCAGTCGGGCTGGAACTTGTCTTTGAAGCGGCGCAAACCTTGGAAGTTATACAGTTGCTCGCCACGGCGGAACACCATCGAGCCCAGGCGCTGGGTCAGCGGTGCGCCACGGCGCGGTTGCAAGCCCGACAGCGGCACCATACCGAGGCTGAAGCGGGCGTAGCCGTGGTTCTTATAATGTTGAATCAGGCCCACCATCATGAATTCCATCGTGAGCTTGGGCGCGTCGGGGTGGGCGCGCATCAGGTCAAGGCTGGCCAGGTCATGATTGTAGGTCTCGAGCAGGTTGGCGAAGGCTACCGGGCGCCCTTCGAAGCGAATGATCGCGATACGGAAGTGCTTGAGGTAGTCGTCGCTGAAACGGCCCAGGGAGAAGCCTTTTTCCCGCACATTCTTACCTGTAAGCCAGGCATCGGAGATGACTTTTAATTCATCCATCGGCGCCTGGCCCGGTTCGAAGATTTCCAGGGACAAGCCGTCCCGGGTGCCACGGTTCCAGGTGTAGCGCAAATCCTTCATCTCTTTGCCCTTGGCTTCCAGGTCAAAGCGTTTCAGGTCGACGCGGGCTTCCTCGCCCAGCTTGATCGCGGTGAGGCCGATGTCCATGTAGTACGGCAGGTTCTCGGCGCGTACCTGGTAGAACACCGGTCTTGCGTGGTGGATATCGCACAGGTCACGGAACTGCCAGATCATCTCGGCGCGCGGCTGGGTCGGGCCGATCGGGTCGTACAAGGCCACTAGGCTGCGCCCGCGACGGGCGTACATCAGGAAGGCTTCATCGTTGGGGTGAAACAGCAGCGCCTTGTCGCCGGTCAGCGCCAGGCCGCCGTCGGGTTGGGACGAGGCCATCAGGATCTTGCTGGCGCGCTCCAGTTCTTCCGGGGTGGGCAAGTGGATGACCGGGCGCGCCGTGCGCAGCAGCCAGGTCAGCGATACGATCACCAGCAGCACCGCAGCGCCCAGCAACGAGCGCAAACCGCGGGGGGCGTTGGCGTCGAGGGTGAACTGCCACCACAGTTGATGGCTGTAAGGCACATCCTGATAGGCGAACAACAGCAGCCAGATCGAGGCGCCGAGTACACAGACACTGGCCACCAGGTAAAGCGGCGAAAACGGCAGCTCGGTCAAGCGGCTGGCGCGGTAGAACGAGCGGCGAAAGATCGCCAGCAGCACCGCGGTCATGGTCATCAGGCTGGCTTCTTCCCAGTCGAAGCCCTTGAGCAACGAGAGCAGGGCGCCGACCAGCAGCAGCACCATGGTCAGCATCCAGGCCGCCGACAAACGTCGACGCAGGCCCTGGGCGAGCAACAGGCACAACACGCCGATCAGGCTGGCACCAAAGTGCGAGGCGTCAATCAGGCGGTGGGGAATCAGGAAGCCGATGTTTTCCAGGCGTGAGTCGATCTCTGGCGTGGCGCCGGAAAACAGCAGGACCACGCCGGACAAAAAAACCAGGACGGCCAATACCGGCGCTGCCAGCCCCGACGCCACCCGCAGGCTTTGCTGGGTCTGGAACAGGCGCTGGGCCTCGTTGACCAGTAGGAACACACAGGCGATCAGCAGCGGCAATACCACGTAGATCATCCGGTACAGCAGCAAGGCGGCAGCCAGGGGCGCGGCACCGAGTTTGTCGGCGAAGGCCGCCAGCAGGATCGCTTCGAATACACCCACGCCCCCCGGCACATGGCTGAGCACACCGGCGGCCAGTGCCAGCAGGTACACCAGCAGGAACGGGCCGAAGGGCGGTGCTTCCGGCAACAGCATATAAAGGACGGCAGCGGCAGCGGCTACGTCGAGGGCGGTGATGATCAACTGCAGGAAGGTCAGGCGGCGGCCCGGCAGGCGCAGGGTGCGACGCCCGGCCTTGACCAGCAGGTTATCGGGGTAGGGCTGTTCCGGCAGGCGACGACGATAGATGCCGATGCACAGCATGGCCGACAACACCAACACGGCGCCGGAAATCCCCCCGAGCAGGCTTTGCGGTAAATGCAGGTAAGTCGAAGCCGCCGGCAAATTGCTCAGCGTGGCCAATGCGGCCAGTGGCGGCAGAGCACAGCCCAGAGCCAGGCTGGCGAACACGGTCATGTGCGCCACTTCCGATGCGCCGATGCCGTGGCGTGCATATAAACGGTAGCGCACCGAACCGCCCGAGAGCATCGACAAGCCAATGGCGTTGCCGATGGCAAAGGCGGTGAAGCCGCCCAGGGCCAGGGTCTTGGCGGGTAACTTCACGCCGGCATAGCGTGCGCCGGAAAATTCATAACCAAGCAGGATAATGAAACCTGCGACTGCCGCTGCAAACGCACCGAGCAAGGCTGGCTTGGGCACTTCCAGAATCGAATCGTGGAGTGCGTAGAGGTCCAGTTCCAGCAGCAGGTGTCGGCAGGCGATCAGGGCGATTGCAAACAGCAGCAGCGTTACGGCCAGGCCAATGGGCTGGCGATACTTGCTCAACAAATCCAGCCATCGCAAGCGGGTCGGCGTGATCGGTTGTTCTGCTGTGACGGTGTCTTGTGGTTCAGACGAGTTGGCGCGCATCAATCACCTCGTGGATTGTGCGCGACAGGATGGGGGTATCCGGCCAAGTTACCAATCCCTATGGACAAAATAATTACAAATATTAACGCGGATCACCGGGGTCGGCGACTGCGGCCATTGGTCGTAGAGGGTAGCGCTTGAGCATTGAGCCTAGCGTGCAATGAGATGGACTCTACAAACCGACTACGGTTTCATGAAAGATGCCATGCCATTGTTTCAGAAGAACTTTTTCGTCGGATACAAAAAAGGCCACTCTTTCGAGTAGCCTTTTTTGATGTTTGGTTGCGGGAGCCGGATTTGAACCGACGACCTTCGGGTTATGAGCCCGACGAGCTACCAGACTGCTCCATCCCGCGTCTGTGGGCGGCATTCTACAGCCAAGCGGCGAGGTGTCAACCGTTAATGAGCCGATGGACCAAATAAGCGCGAATTATTCTGAAATCAAAGTGTTGGCGGTGTTTTCAGGCGCAGCGGGAGAAAACACGCGAGCACAAAAAAGGCCACTCTTTCGAGTAGCCTTTTTTGATGTTTGGTTGCGGGAGCCGGATTTGAACCGACGACCTTCGGGTTATGAGCCCGACGAGCTACCAGACTGCTCCATCCCGCGTCTGTGTGTCGGCATTCTACAGAGGAACGCGAGTGTGTCAACCTGTAAATCAAACAAAAGCGCTTGTGGTTCAATCGGTTAGCTCTCCAAGGCGGGGTCATGAAGCGCTTCGGGCCAGTCAGGCTGAGGCTTTCAGCTCTATCGGAAGGCTGAATTCGATTGAGAAAATAAATTCATCGGGGAAACTTCCTACCACTTGGAAGGAAGAATCAAACTACTGGTGCTATATACAGGGGTGAATGCGATACTGGCCACCCGTTGGTTCACACCCCGTTTATATGACGCAGCGCAAAATCATCCACGTCGACTGTGATTGCTTCTACGCCGCCATCGAGATGCGTGACGACCCGAGCCTGGCGCAAAAGCCCTTGGCTGTGGGCGGCTCGGCGGACCGGCGGGGGGTTATCGCTACCTGCAACTACGAAGCGCGTGCGTATGGAGTTCGTTCTGCGATGTCGTCGCGCCACGCCTTGAAGCTGTGCCCCGACCTGACCATCGTCAAGCCGCGCATGGATGCCTATAAAGAAGCATCGAAGGAAATCCAGACGATCTTTCGCGACTACACCGACTTGATCGAGCCGTTGTCGCTGGATGAAGCCTACCTCGATGTCTCCGACAGCCCGCATTTTGGCGGCAGCGCCACGCGTATTGCCCAGGACATCCGTCGGCGGGTCTCCAACCAGCTGCATATCACCGTGTCTGCCGGGGTGGCGCCGAACAAGTTCCTGGCCAAGATCGCCAGCGACTGGAAGAAACCCAACGGCCTGTTCGTGATTACCCCGGACCAGGTCGAAGACTTTGTCTCGCAGCTGCGGGTCAGCAAGCTGCACGGCGTTGGCAAGGTCACCGCCGATAAGCTCGCGCGCCTGGGCATCGAAGACTGCTTGCAGCTGCGCGAGTGGAACAAACTGGCGCTGGTGCGCGAATTCGGCAGTTTTGGCGAACGACTCTGGAGCCTGGCCCGTGGGATTGATGATCGCGTGGTGCAAAACGACAGTCGTCGACAGTCCATCAGTGTGGAAAATACCTACGATGTGGACTTGCCGGATCTTTCAAGCTGCCTGGCTAAACTTCCCGAATTGATGGAAACCCTCGCGGGGCGTATGGCGCGCATCGACAGCAGCTACCGGGCGGGCAAGCCGTTCGTCAAAGTGAAGTTTCATGACTTTACCCAGACGACGCTGGAGCAGGCGGGGGCAGGGCGGGATCTGGAGAGTTATCAGCAGTTGCTGACCCAGGCGTTTAATCGCGGGGGGAAACCGGTGCGATTGCTGGGGATTGGGGTGCGGTTGCTGGACTTGAGCGGCGGAAACGAACAGCTCGAGTTCTCCTGGTAGAAACCCGAAACAAATGTGGGAGCTGGCTTGCCTGCGATAGCGGAGTGTCAGTCAAGAATGCTTTAACTGATACACCGCTATCGCAGGCAAGCCAGCTCCCACAGTTTGATCTTCACAGGTATTGCGCGATCAGCGTGCGCCAGGATCTGCGACCAACCGCCCCGCATCCTTGGTCAGTGCCTGCACAAACTCCTGCTGCAATTCCGGATCATTGCGGGTCAGCTCGATCAGGCTTTGTTCCAGTTCGCTGGCTTCTTCTTCCAGGCCCAGTTCCGACAGGCGCTTGACGCGGTGCACCCACTGGTTCACTTCGTCATCTTCCAGGTCGTCGTAGATCAGGCCATGGGCTTCCAGCAATTTGCCGCGCAGGGAGTTGCTGACCGCCAGGGTCGAGTCTGTGTGCACATCGTCCTGACCATCTGCCACGCTGATCTTCAAGGTGGTGACACGGTTCAGGTCCTGCTCGGCAAACGGGCTGTCCAACAGGTTCAGGCGCAGGATGCCGTTGCGGTCGGTGGTCAGCTCATGGGTCTGCTTGCCGGCAGTGACTTGTACCGGGCGCTCGCTCCACGGCAGGCTCGAATACTCCAGGCGCTTGTCGCGCTGGACTTCATCGATAGCTGCCAGGTTCTGTTGCGCACGGCCATGGGATTGCACGTTCATGAACGGGTTGATGCCGTCCACGCCATAGCTCAGCCAGTCTCGCGTCACACTCGTGGGCAGGTTGCCGAGGGCGAAGATATTCGCCACGTTGGCACCCACGCCCGCGACCAACGCCACGGCACCCAGCGGCATCTCATAGAGTTTGCGCCAGGGCTGGTAGGGCGTGTAGCGATCGTAACGACGGGTGACTTCGAATTCGGTGACCTCGAAGGTCTTCTGCTCATGAATGCGAACCCGGCGTTGCGGCAGCTCCAGCACTTTGGGTTCGCCTACATCGATCTGCAGGCTGTGATCGAGCAATTTACGCTCGACCCGCTCCTCGTGCTCACTGCGTTGCGACATCTGATTGGCGCAGCCGCTGACCAGCAGGGCGCCGCACAAGGCGGCGCCCCCCAGGGCTTTGGTGTTTCGCTTGAACATGACTTCTCTTGATCTGGTTTTCAGCGACGAATACGCGCCTGAAGGAAAGACAGCACGTCAGCCACCGGCAACGGTTGGGCTTGCGCTTCGGTCCGGCTCTTGTATTCCAGATTGCCATCGGCCAGGCCACGGTCACTGACCACGATCCGGTGCGGGATGCCAATCAGTTCCATGTCGGCGAACTTGATGCCCGGGCTGGTTTTCTTGTCCCGGTCATCGAGCAGCACTTCAAAACCGGCAGCGGTCAGTTCAGCGTACAGCTTGTCGGTGGCTTCGCGTACTTGCTCGGTTTCATAGCGCAACGGCACCAGGGCCACCTGGAACGGCGCCAAAGCGTCACTCCAGATGATGCCTTTCTCGTCGTTGTTCTGCTCGATGGCAGCGGCGACCACGCGGGAAACACCAATGCCGTAGCAGCCCATGTCCAGGGTGATCGGCTTGCCGTTCTCGCCCAGCACTTCGCACTTCATCGCCTTGCTGTACTTGTTGCCCAGCTGGAAGATGTGCCCGACTTCGATGCCGCGCTTGATTTCCAGGGTGCCCTTGCCATCCGGGCTTGGGTCACCGGCTACGACGTTGCGCAGGTCGGCCACGGTCGGAACCGGCAGGTCACGCTCCCAGTTCACGCCGAAGTAGTGCTTGTCGTCGATGTTCGCGCCGATACCGAAGTCGCTCATCAGCTCGACGGAACGGTCGATGATGATCGGCAGCGGCAGGTTCAGCGGGCCTAGGGAACCGGCACCGGCACCAATGGCGTCGCGCAGTTCGGCATCGGTGGCCATGACCAGCGGGCTGGCTACGCCAGGCTGGTTGGCGGCCTTGATTTCGTTGAGCTCGTGGTCGCCACGGATCACCAGGGCGATCAGCTTGCCTTCTTCTTCAGCGCGCACGATCAGGGTCTTGATGGTCTTTTCAATCGGCAGATTGAATTTCTCCACCAGGGCCACGATGGTTTTGGTGTCCGGCGTGTCGACCAGGCGCAGCTCCTCGGTGGGAGCAGGACGCGAGGTTTCACGTGGTATGGCTTCGGCCTTCTCGATGTTCGCCGCGTAGTCGGAACCGTTGCTGAACACGATATCGTCTTCACCGGATTCGGCCAGCACGTGGAATTCGTGGGAGCCGGCACCGCCGATGGAGCCGTTGTCCGCTTCAACCGGGCGGAACTTCAGGCCCAGGCGCGTGAATACATTGCAGTAGGCCTGGTGCATGCGGTCGTAGGTCGCTTGCAGGGAAGCCTGGTCGGCATGGAACGAATAGGCGTCCTTCATGATGAATTCGCGACCACGCATCAAGCCGAAGCGCGGGCGGATTTCATCGCGGAATTTGGTCTGGATCTGATACAGGTTCAGCGGCAACTGTTTATAGCTGCTCAACTCGTTGCGCATCAGGTCGGTGATGACTTCTTCATGGGTCGGGCCGGCGCAGAAATCGCGGCCATGACGGTCCTTGAAGCGCAGCAACTCAGGGCCGTACTCTTCCCAGCGCCCGGATTCCTGCCACAACTCAGCCGGTTGGGTGCTCGGCATCAACACTTCCAGAGAGCCGGCAGCGTTCATTTCTTCGCGAACGATGGCTTCGACCTTGCGCATCACCTTCAAGCCCATGGGCAACCAGGTGTACAGGCCCGAGGCCAGTTTGCGGATCATGCCGGCGCGCAGCATCAGCTGATGGCTGATCACAACCGCGTCGGAAGGCGTTTCTTTCTGTGTGGCGAGCAAATATTGACTGGTACGCATGGTAGGCCGTTGTCGGTTGCTTGGACTTGAAATGACTTGGGATTGTACGGGCGGTTGCTGCTGGAGTACAGGCGTGAGGTGGTGGGGCGTATCTGTCGTAACCGTCGCTTGTGTGGGAGCTGGCTTGCCTGCGATAGCGGCGTTGGGTTCACCATCGCTATCGCAGGCAAGCCAGCTCCCACATTGACCGAGTCGTATCAGTCTTCCTGTGGTGGATTAAGCCGGGCGCGCCGGTTCTCCTGGAACCAGTGCAATGCAATCAGGAGCAGCGTCGGCACCCCCAGCAGGCAAGTAATCATAAAGAAGTTGTGATAACCGAACTTCTCCACCATCACCCCCGAATACCCGCCGATCAGGCGTGGCAGCAACAGCATGATCGAGCTGAGCAACGCATATTGGGTAGCGGAGAACTTGAGGTTGGTCAGGCTCGACAGGTACGCCACGAACGCCGAGGTGGCCATGCCCGAACTGAAGTTGTCCAGGGAAATGGTGACGATCAGCATCTGCAGGTCGGGGCCCATGTCGGCGAGCATCACGAACAAAAGGTTGGTGCCGGCCGAGGCCACGCCACCGATGAACAGGATCGGCAGGATCCCGAACCGCACAATCAACAGGCCGCCCATGCCGGCGCCGAGCAGGGTCATGATCAAGCCGAAGATCTTGCTCACTCCGGCGATCTGGTCCTTGGTGAAACCCTGGTCGATATAGAACACGTTGGCCATCACGCCCATCACCGTGTCGGACATGCGATACGTGGCAATCAGCCCGAGCAGCAGCAGCGCCTGCCAGCGATAGCGCAGGATAAAGTCGTTGACCGGCGTCAGCACCGGCGCCAGGCCCCGACGGCCCATGGCCGAAAGGCACAGGGTGGTGAGGATGATATAAAGGATGGCGCGCAGGAACGCGCGGTCTTCCATCAGCAGTTCCCACAGGCTCACGCCCTGGAACAGCACGCTGGCGAAGTCGGTGTTGTACAGCTGGGTGAACATCGCCGGCACCGAGACCAACAGCACGATCAGCACAAACACCGACACCAACTGGTGCATGAAACTGTAGCGGCCGGCCTGCAACTGGGTGCGCAGTGGTACATCTGGTTCACGCATGAGGAAGGTGGTGAGCAACGCCGGCACCATCAACACGCCGAACAGCACATAGGTGCCGGTCCAGGCCGAGTGTTTATAGTTGAAGCCGGTGGAGCCAAAGCCTTCGGCAAAGAACAGCGCGCCGGCGGTGGCCAGCAGGGCAGCGATGCGGTAGCCGGACATGTAGCTCGCGGCCAGGGCGGCCTGGCGGCTGTCGTCGGCGATTTCCAGGCGGTAGGCATCCACGGCGATATCTTGGGTGGCCGACGCGAAGGCGACGATCACCGCGATGGCGATCAACCAGGACAGGTGTTTTTGCGGGTCACAAAAACCCATGCCGATCAATCCGAGGATCACCAGCGATTGGGCCAGCACCAGCCAGGAGCGACGACGCCCCAGTTTACCGAGCAACGGCAAGCGCCATTGATCGAGCAGCGGCGACCAGACCCATTTAAAGGCGTAGGCCAGGCCGATCAGGCTTGCATAGCCAATGGTCTCGCGGGCCACACCGGCTTCACGCAGCCACACTGAAAGCGTCGAGAACACCAACATGTAAGGCATGCCGGCGGCGAAGCCGAGCAACAACAGCACTAATGTCGAGGGGCTGGCATAGGCGGCGAGCGCGGCGCGCCAGGTTTTACGGGGCATGGGCTGGAGTCTGCCTCAGGTTTGCGGAAACAAAGCGCGCACTCTAACCGCTGTGCTCTACCGGACGCCAGCCATGGCGCTGAATATCAACACGATTGTTCAAGATAGTGACGCCTTCGCTACGCAAACGCGCACGTTGTTCGTCGCCTGAGGCGCTGCCCGCCGGCAGACTTATCCGACCACCGGCGCCCAACACCCGATGCCAGGGTAATCGGGTGTCTTCGGGCAACTGGCTCAGGGTGCGCCCGACCCATCGGGCGGCACGGCCCAGACCCGCCAGGTGAGCCAGCTCGCCGTAGCTCACCACACAGCCTTCGGGCACTTGCGACAAGGTCAGGTACAGCGCGGTACGCCGCATTTCGGCGGGGCTTTGCGGCGTATCGGCAGGTGGCTTCACTATGGGGATATCCGTTGAGATCGTCGCGGTTTTGTCAGAAACGTCTGTAAACATGACGATGAGCATTGAACTCAATATAAATCCTTGAGTCAGTTCTAGCCATGTAACACTATAACGCCCCTATTTTTTGCCACCCCTGAGCCCCGTATCTGCTTATGTTGTCCAGAACCCTGTTGTGCCTTGCTGTTTTCAGTGCTTCCACGCCCTTGCTCGCCGATACCGTCTGGTTGAAAAACGGCGACCGGCTGACCGGCAAGATCAAAGTCTTCGACGGTGGCAAACTGCTGATCCAAACCACCTACGCAGGCTCGATCCCGGTGGATTGGAAGCAGGTCAAGACCCTGGAAAGCGATCAGGAGTTGCTGGTCAAGCAGGACGCCTACAGCGGCGAAAAGGCCAAGTCGTTGCAGGCGTCAGATGACGGCAAGGTGGTGCTGGCCAATGGCGAGGCACCCAAGACGGTCGACCTGGCAAGCATCCAACAGATCATGAAGCCCAAGCCAGTGATCGAAGACCTGGTGTGGAAGGGCAACGTCGACCTGGCGCTGGACTACAAGCGTGCCGACAAAGACACCAACGACTACGACATCGACTTCAAGACCTCGGCCCGTCATGGCCAATGGCGTCATACGGGCAAGGGCGAATACAACCGCGAGTTCCAGGACGACGTTACCACCACCGATAACTGGGCGCTGGAGTACAACCTGGACCGCTTCATCACCGAGCACTGGTTCTGGCAGGGCCGCCTGACCTACAAGCGCGACAAGGTCGAAGACCTGGCCCGTCAGCGCGTTGTCGGTACCGGCCCGGGCTATCAGTTCTGGGACGATGAACTGGGCGCGTTCTCCCTCGGTTCGCTGGTCAACCGCACCGATTACGAATACGCCGACGGCGGCAAGGACAACTTCTATTCCCTGGCCATGAAGTGGAACTACAACCGCTACCTGGTGGGCAAGACCGTCGAGTTCTTCACCAACGGCGAATTGGGCAAACCCCTTGCCGGGCCGTCCGAGTATTCCCTGGATGCGGAAATGGGCCTGCGCTACAAGGTTACCGAGTGGGCCTCGCTCAACTTGAAGGCCGAGCGCAACGAGGTCAGCGGCAGTTCCGAGAGCAGCCTGAGCAAGACTCGCTACACCGCAGGCTTTGGTGTGGCCTGGTAAAAGCTGCGTCGGCCACTCTGGCAACCTGCGCGGATATTGATTACCTTGTGTTGAGATCCATTCCCATATGCCATGGGCGGCGGAACACCCGAGGAGTCATACGTTGAGCGCGCACGTTGCCAAGAACGCCCGAGAGCTGTTGCTCAAGGAATACCGTGGGGCTTTGGCCACACAGTCAAAAGCCATGCCCGGTTTTCCCTTCGGCTCGGTCGTGCCCTACTGCCTCGATGAGCAGGGCCGTCCGCTGATCCTGATCAGCCGCATCGCCCAGCACACCCATAACCTGCAAAAAGACCCCAAGTGCTCATTGCTGGTGGGTGAGCGCGAGGCTGATGATGTGCAGGCCGTGGGGCGTCTGACCTACCTGGCCGAGGCCGAGAAACTGGAAGACGGCGCAGCCATTGAAGCGGCCGCCGAGCGTTACTACCGCTACTTCCCCGATTCGGCCAACTACCACAAGGCCCACGATTTCGATTTCTGGGTGCTCAAGCCGGTGCGCCACCGTTATATCGGTGGGTTTGGTGCGATTCACTGGGTCGACCAGTTGACCCTGGCCAATCCGTTCGCCGGCAAGGCCGAGCGCAGCATGATCGAGCACATGAACAGCGATCACACCAAGGCCATCGCCCATTACGTCGACCTCAGCGGTTTGCCGACTGGCGAGCCTGCGCAGTTGGCCGGCATCGACAGCGAAGGCATGCACCTGCGTATTGGCCAAAGCTTGCATTGGTTGCCTTTCGAGACGCCTTGCAACACACCGACACAAGTACGCGAGGCCCTGGTTTCATTGGCTCACGCCGCGGTGTGGCCGAAAAAAACCACTGCCGACGCTTGAATTCACACAATGGCGACGTCATCTAAGGTGAACTGGCAAGGCATTCTTGCGTTGAGGAACCATTTGATGCGCCCTTTTTTATTGCTCTTTCTGCTGTTCCCGGTGTTGGAGCTGTTCGTATTCGTCAAAGTCAGCGGTGCGATCGGTTTTTTCCCGGCGCTGCTGCTGATCATCGCAGGCTCCATGCTCGGCGTCCTGGTGCTGCGCGTGGCAGGCCTGGCCACGGCGTTGCGTGCCCGTGAAAGCCTGAACCGCGGCGAACTGCCGGCCCAGACCATGCTTGAGGGCCTGATGATGGCCCTGGCCGGTGGCCTGCTGATCCTGCCGGGCTTTATCAGCGACGTGCTCGGCCTGGTCCTGCTGCTGCCGTTTACCCGCAAACTGCTGGCCGGCAAGATGCGCCAGCGCGCCGAAGAAGCGGCGATTCGCCAACGCGCGTTTGCCGACGACCTGCAACCCCGTGGCGGCCCGGCCCCGCGTCAACCGCTGGGGCGTGAAGGCGACGTGATCGAAGGCGAGTTCGAACACCGCGACAACAAATAACTGCTTCACTGGCACGGCACCTTCGGGTGCCGTGTTGCATTGGCCCGGGGAGCGATCTGAGAAAAAATTTCCTCCCGGCCCCCTTGTAATAAGCGTATGCGCCCTTATGTAACGGTCACCGCAAGGTTTCTGGTGGTGACATCAGACAGACTTCCGCGTCTCGCCCAGCGAGCCGCGACCGGCACCGCCGGAATTTAACCCGCCGGAATTGATACCGGCCGATGAAAAACACAATTAGGAGAGATCGACAATGAAGCTTCGTCCTCTGCACGACCGCGTCGTAATCCGTCGCAGCGAAGAAGAAAAGAAAACCGCTGGCGGGATCGTTCTGCCAGGTTCGGCTGCTGAAAAAGCCAACCACGGTGTGATCGTCGCTGCTGGCCCAGGCAAGACCCTGGAGAACGGTGATGTACGCGCACTGGCCGTGAAAGTGGGTGACAAGGTTGTTTTCGGCCCTTACTCCGGCAGCAACACTGTGAAAGTAGACGGCGAAGACCTGCTGGTCATGGCTGAGAACGAAATTCTCGCCGTACTGGAAGACTGATTTCCTCGCTCATTTTCCCGTTACTACAAAGTATTTAAGGAATATCGATCATGGCTGCTAAAGAAGTTAAATTCGGCGACTCCGCCCGCAAGAAAATGCTCACCGGTGTCAACGTCCTGGCTGACGCAGTAAAAGCGACCCTGGGCCCGAAAGGCCGTAACGTGATCATCGAGAAGAGCTTCGGCGCTCCGACCATCACCAAGGACGGCGTTTCCGTCGCCAAAGAAATCGAACTGGAAGACCGTTTCGAGAACATGGGCGCGCAGCTGGTCAAAGACGTTGCCTCCCGTGCCAACGACGACGCAGGCGACGGCACCACCACCGCTACCGTACTGGCTCAGGCGATCGTCAACGAGGGCTACAAGGCCGTCGCTGCCGGCATGAACCCTATGGACCTCAAGCGTGGCATCGACAAGGCGACCATCGCCATCGTTGCCGAGCTGAAAAACCTGTCCAAGCCATGCGCCGACACCAAGGCCATCGCTCAGGTCGGCACCATCTCCGCCAACTCCGACAGCTCCATCGGTGACATCATTGCCGAAGCCATGGAAAAAGTCGGTAAAGAAGGCGTGATCACCGTTGAAGAAGGCTCGGGCCTGGAAAACGAACTGTCGGTTGTAGAAGGCATGCAGTTCGACCGTGGCTACCTGTCTCCGTACTTCGTCAACAAGCCAGAGACCATGGTTGCCGAGCTGGACAACCCGCTGATCCTGCTGGTTGACAAGAAGATCTCCAACATTCGCGAAATGCTGCCAGTACTGGAAGCCGTTGCCAAAGCCGGCCGCCCATTGCTGATCGTTTCCGAAGACGTTGAAGGCGAAGCCCTGGCGACCCTGGTTGTGAACAACATGCGTGGCATCGTCAAGGTTGCAGCCGTCAAGGCTCCAGGCTTCGGCGACCGTCGCAAGGCCATGCTGCAGGACATCGCCGTATTGACTGGCGGTACCGTTATCTCCGAAGAGATCGGCCTGAGCCTGGAAAGCGCCACCCTGGAAAACCTGGGCAGCGCCAAGCGCGTGACCATCTCCAAGGAAAACACCATCATCGTTGACGGTGCTGGCGTTGAAGGCGACATCGAGTCCCGTATCGCGCAGATCCGTGCCCAGGTTGCCGAAACCTCCTCGGACTACGACCGTGAAAAACTGCAAGAGCGTCTGGCCAAGCTGTCCGGCGGCGTTGCAGTGATCAAGGTTGGCGCTGGCTCCGAAGTTGAAATGAAAGAGAAGAAGGCCCGCGTTGAAGACGCCCTGCACGCAACCCGTGCAGCCGTTGAAGAAGGCGTGGTACCTGGCGGTGGCGTTGCGCTGATCCGTGCTCTGGAAGCCCTGACCAACCTGACCGGCGACAATGCCGACCAGAACGTTGGTATCGCTGTGCTGCGTCGTGCCGTTGAAGCACCGCTGCGCCAGATCGCTGCCAACTCCGGCGACGAGCCAAGCGTTGTGGTCAACGAAGTCAAGAACGGCAAAGGTAACTACGGTTACAACGCTGCGACTGGCGTCTATGGCGACATGATCGAAATGGGCATCCTGGACCCTACCAAGGTGACCCGTTCCGCGCTGCAAGCGGCAGCCTCCATCGGTGGCCTGATCCTGACTACCGAAGCTGCCATCGCTGACAAGCCGAAGGCTGAAGGCGCAGCTGGCGGCGGTATGCCAGATATGGGCGGCATGGGTGGCATGGGCGGCATGATGTAAGCCAGCCTTACCCGGCGCTATAAAAAGCCCCGCCTGCAGTGATGCAGGCGGGGCTTTTTTGTGAGCGGTTGTATCTCTCAACTTCGGTATGACACTCGACCTGTGGCGAGGGAGCTTGCTCCCGCTGGCGGCCTGACAGCCGACGCCTATCTACCTGACACCCCGCGATCCAAATGTGGGAGGGGGCTTGCTCCCGATGGCGGCCTGCCAGCCGACACAGTTATACCGAGTACATATCCATTCCTGCGGTAACGGCCACTTAGGGTTCCGCCCTGACGGCGGCTCACTTTGCAAAAGCGGCAAAGTAAGCAAAACGCTCTTGCCCCACCACTCGGCACCTCGCCTAGGCTCGGTGTGCCCGTAATCCGACAGCGATTTGGGGGGCCGCCGCCACGCGCCATCCATGGCGCGGGGCGGCTAAACCGGCATCCCTGCCGGTTTACCCCCCAAATCCCTGTCGAATTCCGGCCAGCGTGGTTTAACGGGGCGCCTGAGATCAAAAGCAGATCAAAAGCGACTCGCTTCGCATCGTGGTTACTGTTGGCGACTGTAAAGTTGTGTTGATACCCATGCCAATCGCAGGCAAGCCAGCTCTCACATTTGATCTTCGTTGCGTTGAGCATTGCATTCGCTTAACTGATCGGCATTACGGCTTGCCGTGAAGGCCGGTACAGCAACAGGCAATACAAACCCAGGCAAATCAGCCAGCAAAAAATCGCTGTCCACACGTTGTGGGAAAAAAAGTGTGCCCCTTGCAGCATACGGCTGACGGAGAAGACGCTGCCCAGGCTGACGGCAAAAATGAACGCGTTGCGCGCCAGCCGTGGTCGCCGATCCCTCAGCGCGAAGAACCAGGCGAACAAGGCAAAACCGGTAGCTGCATGTCCGCCAGGCCAACAGCGGCCAGGTTTATCGGTAGGCGGGCGCGGGCTGAGCAGTTCGCTGTAGGTTTCCTGGCCGCCGAATTCCTTGAGGCTCCAGGGGCATTGCACGGCGGTGATGGTTTTCAACGGCGCCACGAAGGCCGTCGCCATTCCCAGCGACAGCACCAGGCACACCAGTTCGCGGCGGTACGGCTTGAGTCGTTGCAGAATGAAACTGCCGACCAGCCCCAGAATCGCCAGTACCGAAAACAGAATCACCAGTTGCTTGGCCCGATCATGCAGGATGTCTTCAAGGAAGAAGCTATAGCGGCCGATGAAGCCGCCAGCCTCCGCGCTGTAGAAGCGCCTGGCCAGGTCCATGTCCAATGAGGTCAGTTCCAGCAACAGCAAGACCACTGCGGCGCCGGCAGGCAGGCCCAGGCACAGCCAGAAATTGAGCGGTTTGGAAACCGGTAAAGAAGAGGAGGATTTCATCACGAACCTTGGTGAGAAAGCCCCGTGCTCACCTGCACGGGGCTTTTTGATTAGCGTTTGCTTAAGACTGGAGCTTCTTCCTTGGGCGCTTTCCAGCTCAGCAGTTGCTGTTTGTAGTCGTAGCTGGCGGCCTGATAATAGGTAATTGCCCGCTGGATCAATGGGTCATCGCTACCGACGCGCAACTCCTGGCTTTCTCCAAGAGCCTGGTCATGGCGACGCAGGCCTTGGCGCGGGCTGAGGATTGCCAGGTCCTTGCCGTCAAACAAGCCCAGATGCTGGTAGTTGCCCACCACGACCCGCGGTGGCAGCGGGTTGTCTTGCAACAGATTACGGCCGAAGAACGTCGACTCGTAGCTGAGGTTGATCAGGCCCAGCAAGGTCGGCGCAAGGTCGATCTGGCTGGCCAGTTGCGCGGACTCCCGTGCGTCGATCAGCTTGGGCGCATAGATAAACAACGGGATCTGGTAGTTGGTGATCGGCAGGTCTTCCTTGCCTGCGCTGCCGGCCGTGTGGTCGGCGACGAACACAAAAATGGTGTTGTCGAACCAGGGTTTCTGGCGTGCAGCTTCAAGGAACTGGTTGATGGCGTAGTCGGTGTATTTCACTGCACCATCGCGACCCTTGCCGGATTTGATATCGATGCGCCCATCCGGGTAGGTATAGGGGCGATGGTTGGAAGTCGTCATCAGTTGCAGCAAGAACGGCTGTTGCTTGGCGTAGTCGGCGTCGGCCAGTTTAAGCGTCTGTTTGAACAGGTCTTCGTCGGCCATGCCCCAGGCATTTTTGAACGAGATTTCTGACTCGGGCACGCTGCTTTGGTCCACGACCCGATACCCGTTGCCGCTGAAAAACGCGTTCATATTGTCGAAGTAACCGCGACCGCCGTAGACAAACACGCTGTCGTAACCGATGGCCGTGAGTTGTTGGCCGAGGCTCGCGAACCCGCTTTCACGACCGATGCGCTTGACGATCGAGCGGCCTGGCGTGGGTGGGATCGCCAGGGTAATGGCTTCCAGGCCCCGGTCGGTTCGTGTCCCGGTGGCATAGAAGTTATTGAAGTACAGGCTTTGTTTGCGCAACGCATCCAGGTTGGGCGTGAGGTTGCGTTGATCGCCGTTGCTGCCCATGTACTTGGCGCTGAAGCTTTCGATGGTGACCAGCACGATGTTGGGCTTGCGCAGTGTGCCCGGGTTGGTGATGGCGCGGCGAATATCCAGCGGGTCCGGGTCGATAAAGCGCGCATTGGGCTCGCTGAGTTCGGCGCGCAGTTGCCGGGCGACCACGTCAGTGGGCAGGCTCTGATAGAACTGGGTGTAGTCCAATTCGTTATTGCGGAACGCAGCGAAGAATTGATAAGGGCCGTTGCTGGCCAGTTCGTTCTTGTAAGCGTTACCGCCCTGGGTACGCGGGCTGTCCTGGCTGATCAGTTGCAGGCTGAGGCCGGCGACCACCAACAGGCCCAGGGCATTGACCAAACGGCCACGCAGTGCCGGCGAAGGTGCCGCCATGGCGGCATTGAAGGGTTTACGCAGGGCCAGGCTCATGAGGATCGCCAGCATTGCCAGCAGGCTCAGCAGCTTGCCGATCGGGTAAGACTCCAGCAGGTTGTTCAGCACCTCATCGGAATACACCAGATAGTCGACCGCAATAAAGTTGAAGCGCACCCCAAACTCATCCCAGAACAGCCATTCGGCCACCGAGGTGAACAGCATGGCGAACAGGCTGATTGTCAGCAGCGCCTGCAAGAACCAGCGGTGGCCGCGGCGGCGCCACAGTGCGGGTGGGCAGAGCAGCAAATACAAGCCCAGCGGCAAGGCCGCATAGGCGAGGAAGCCCAGGTCGTAGACCAGACCCACGCCAAACACCGGCAGCAAGTTGCCGCCCACTTCATTCAGGTGAGTCACGAGCAACACGCTGCGAGTGAGCAGGAAAACCAATAACCAGGCAGCGGTTATCAACAGCAAATAGCGCATTGGCGCTGTTTTGAGAAAGCCCATGTCCAGGTTCCTTAGATCGATGGGCGCGATCTTCACCCTGACACTGTGGTCTGTTTGTGAAGCTATAGTGAAAAACTCGTTTGTCCCTGTAATCAGTTGAAAACCCTCATCAGTGGGCCTTTCAGCTCTATCCCTGAGCCCCGCTTGGCCTTAAGCTGCGCGAGCCAACACGGCTGTTACCGCGTACGGAGACACTGCCCATGCGAATTTTATTGGTTGAAGACAACCGCGATATTCTGGCCAACCTGGCCGATTACCTGGGGCTCAAAGGCTACACAGTGGACTGTGCGCAGGACGGCTTGTCGGGCCTGCACCTTGCGGCCACCGAGCATTACGACCTGATCGTGCTCGATATCATGCTGCCTGGCATCGATGGCTACACCCTGTGCAAACGCCTGCGCGAAGACGCACGGCGCGATACGCCGGTGATCATGCTCACCGCACGCGATCAACTGGATGACCGCCTGCAAGGCTTCAAGTCCGGGGCTGATGATTACCTGCTCAAGCCATTTGCCTTGTCGGAACTGGCCGCGCGGATCGAGGCGGTGTTGCGGCGTGCCCAGGGTGGTGGCCGCCGCGCCCTGCAGGTGGGTGACCTGAGCTACGATCTCGATACCTTGGAAGTCACCCGCGAAGGGCGCCTGCTCAAGCTCAACCCCGTCGGCCTGAAACTGCTGGCAGTGCTGATGCAGAAGAGCCCGCACGTGCTACGCCGGGAAATTCTCGAAGAAGCCCTGTGGGGCGATGACTGCCCGGACAGCGACAGCCTGCGCAGCCACGTTCACCAATTGCGCCAGGTGATCGATAAGCCCTTTGCCAAGCCGTTGCTGCAAACGGTGCACGGTGTGGGTTATCGCTTGGCCGAGGGCCGTGATGGAGTTTAGACAAAGCCTTGCCCAACGGATCATCATCGCCTTTGCCTTGATGAGTGCGTTGGTGGCGGGGGCCTTCGCCATGGGGATCGTTGCGACGGTGCACCTGGTGGAAGAGAAGCTGATCTCGGCGGGCCTGGGCGGTGACCTGCAACGCCTGCTGTTGATGGACAGCATGGAAGACTGGCGACATCGGCCGGAGCCGGACCAGCTGTTTTACTTCAGCGGCGGGCAAGGCGATTTCGAGTTGCCCAAGGATCTTCGGCATCTGGACCCGGGCTTCCACGAAGTATTTCGCGAGTCTCTGTCGTACCACGCCATGGTCGAGGTGATCGACGGTCGGCGTTATGTGCTGTTGCAGGATCAAAGCGATTTTGAAGAGCGCGAGCGCGTGCTGTTTGCCGTGGTGCTGGTGGGGTTCGTGCTCAGCCTGGCGCTGGCGGTGTTCCTCGGCTGGGTGCTGGCCCGCAAGGTGATGGCGCCGGTAGTGCGCCTGGCTCGCCAGGTGCGGCATCGTGACCAGTTATTAGGGCTGGCGCCGCCTTTGGCACCGGATTATGCAGCCGATGAAGTGGGCGAGCTGGCGGTGGCGTTCGATGCCACGCTGGGTCGCCTGCGGCAGGCGTTGTCCCGTGAGCAGTTGTTTACCAGCGATGTAAGCCATGAGTTGCGCACGCCCTTGATGGTGTTGGCCAGCTCCTGTGAGCTGCTGCTGGAAAACCCCGCCATCGATCAACGCGGCCGTAACCAGGTCCAGCGAATCGCGCGGGCCTGTGAGGAAATGCGTGAACTAGTGCAGACCTTCCTGATGCTGGCCCGCGCCAAACACGATGATGCTGCCATGTCGGCTCAGGTCAACCTGACGCAGGTCGCCGAAGATTTGCTTGGGATCTGGCGTGGGCCCATCGAGCAAAAAGGCCTTGAGTTGATCTACTGCCCTGGCAATCCTCTGGATACTCGCTACAACACTACGTTCCTGCACGCAGTGATGGGTAACCTGTTGCGCAATGCACTGCATTACACCGAGCAAGGGTTTATCCGCCTCACGCTGGAGCCGAGTGGTTTTGTGGTGGAGGACTCTGGCGTGGGCATTCCTGAAGACAAGCGCGAAGCGATGTTCGAGCCTTTTGTGCGCGGCAGCGAGAACCGTGGCGAGGGGCTGGGGCTTGGTCTGTCGCTGGTGCAACGGATCTGCGAGAGCCAGGGCTGGAGCGTGAGCCTGACGACGATGGAGCCCAATGGCTGCCGTTTTCATGTGGAGCTGAGTCAGGTCAAAAGCTGACCGTTCAGTCTGTCGTTTTGCGGATGCAGACTGCCTGCTTTTCAGCGAAGATGGCCCGATGCTACTGAATGTTTCTGTAAAGTCTTGAAATGTATGCAGTTGGACAGGACAAGATTTTCACAATGAGTTGACCTGTTGATTACGTTTAACTGCTTAAGGTTGCAGGCATCAGTTACCGGAGACGTACGATGCCTTCCCCAATCAAGTTGGAATTTTCCGAAAAGTACGACGATCAACACGCGCAACAATATTTGCTCAAACATCAGGACAATCTGGCTCGCCGGTTGTCCCACAAACGCGACGAGCAACTGGCGCGTGGTGCACTGGCCATGGCCGGTGAGCCGGGCCTGGTGCTGGACCTGCCTTGTGGCGCTGGACGTTTCTGGCCGTTGCTGGCCGAAAAACCCAACCGTGTGATTATCGGGGCTGACAATTCGGCGTCGATGTTGAAGATCGCCACCACCGCGCAACCGGCGGAGGTGGTGAAACGGGTACGCCCTTTGCAGACATCTGCCTTTGATATCGATTTGCCAGATAACTCCGTCGACAGTATTTTCTGCATGCGCTTGATGCACCACATCGGTGAAGCGGAGCACAGGCTGACAATACTGCGTGAGTTTCAGCGAGTTACCCGTGACAGCGTGATTATTTCGCTGTGGGTGGACGGCAATTTCAAGGCCTGGAAGCGCAAGCGCAGCGAAGTGCGTCGTCGCAAAAGAGGTGAGCAGGAAGGTTACCAAAACCGGTTTGTGTTACCGGCTGCTACTGTCGAGGCAGA